>CAWIGC010000009.1:0-140911 GCA_963835555.1 uncultured Solibacteraceae bacterium
CGTGTGCGGCGTGTGCCCGCCTTCCACGATGGTCAGATAGCTGCGCAACAGGTCGCGAAACTCGGGATGCGCGCAGTTCTCGATGATCTCGTTGGCGCGCTCGAAGGGCGACTTGCCGCGCAGGTCCGCCACGCCATACTCGGTGGCGATGATCTGCACCGAATGCTCGCTGTGATCCACGTGGGTGACCAGCGGCACGATGGTGCTGATCTTCCCGCCCTTGGCGGTCGACGGGCAGGTGAAGATCGAAAGGTACGCGTTGCGCGTGAAATCGCCCGACCCGCCGATGCCGTTCATCAGCTTGCCGTCCCATCACGTGCGTGCTGTTCACGTTGCCGAACATGTCCACTTCGATGGCCGTGTTGATCGAGATGATGCCCAGCCGCCGGATCACTTCGGGGTTGTTGCTGATCTCCTGCGGCCGCAGCAGGACGCGCGAGCGGAAGAACTTCAGGTTGTCGTAGACGCCGCTTCAGCGCCGGCGGACGTCACCGTGAAGCGAGCAACTGCTGGCGAACGTCACGCGCTCCTGCTCGATCAGGTCGACCACCGAATCCTGCAGCACTTCGGTGTACATCTCGAACGGCGGAATCGCCGGGATGGCTGCCCAGCGCGCCCAGCACCGAATTGGCGATATCGCCCACGCCGGATTGAATCGGCAGGAACGGCTGCGGAATCATCCCGCCGCGCGAGTTGCGCGGCCAGAAACTCGGCCACGTTGTTGCCGATCTTCTCGGTCAGCGGGCGTGGACGTCGCTGAAGCCGCGCGCTTCGTCTCGCAGGTCGGTCTCCACCACGCCCACGATCTTCGCCGGGTCGAGCGTGATGATCGGCGAGCCGATGCGGTCCGACGGCGTGTAGATCGGAATCTGCTTGCGATACGGCGGATCCTGCGGCTCGTAGATATCGTGCAGCCCCAGCAGCGTGGGCGGATGATGGCGGTTCAGTTCGATCGATGCACCTGCTCCGCCATATTGCAGAAGGTGGGCGCGGCGCCCACGCCGGAGGTCAGCACGATGCCGCCGCCCGCGCGTGATGTCGGCGGCCTCCACCACCGCCACGTCCACCGGGCCCAGGAAGCCGTAGCGCGTCACCTGCGGCATCAGCGAGAGGTGCAGGTCGAAGAAGCGCGTCTTGCCCGGCGTTGATGCGGTCGCGCAGGTCGGCGTCGGTCTGATAGGGCGTGCGGAAGTTGATGGCCTGCGCCTTGGCCAGCGCGCCGTCCAGCGAAGGGCCGGTGGAGGCGCCGGTCAGCACGCCGATCTGGAACTCGCGCCCGGCGTCGTGTTCGGCGGTGGCGCGTGCGGCGATCGCCAGAGGAATCGCTTTCGGCGCGCCGGCCGGGGTGAATCCGCTGAAACCGACGGTTTGCCCGTGCTGGATCAGAGCGGCAGCTTCGTCTGCCGTAAGAACGGGAAATGAGGCATATCATAAAGTTCCTTATTGTGGGCTGAGGCGGAACAGACGCCAGCAATTCGCGGCTGGCCGCGAACGGCGTCATGCGTCCCGCTCGCGCACTTCGTCTCGCAGCGCGGCAGGCGCGCCGGCCACCGCGCGATTCGCGGCGGAACAGCTCCTCCAGGCCCAGCATCACCAGCTCGTTCATCCACTCGAGCGCCTGCCGGTTGCGCAGCTTCGCCAGATGGCCGTTCGCCTTCCAGCAGCTCGCGGTGCTCCAGCACCATCTGCCAGACTCCGGCGATGCCCTCGTTCGCGATCGCCGAGCAGGTCACCACGCGCGGCGTCCAGCCGTCGCCGAAGCGGGAAACAGGTGCAGCGCGCTCGGCATATTCCACGCGCGCCCGCTCGGCCTTGGCCTTGTTGTCGCCGTCGGCCTTGTTGATGGCCATGCCGTCGAGCATCTCGATGATGCCGCGCTTCATGCCCTGCAGTTCGTCGCCCGCGCCGGCCAGCATCAGCAGCAGGAAGAAATCGGTCATCGAGCGGACCGCCGTCTCCGACTGCCCTACCCCCACCGTCTCCACCAGGATGTTGCGATAGCCCGCCGCCTCGCACAGCAGGATGGTTTCCCGCGTGCGCCGCGCCACGCCGCCCAGATGGCCGCGCGACGGCGAGGGCCGGATGAACGCGCGCTCCTCCACGGCCAGCCGCTCCATGCGGGTCTTGTCGCCCAGGATGCTGCCGCCCGAAACGGGGCTCGACGGGTCCACGCTCAGCACCGCCACGCTTCTCGCCGCGCTCGCGGATCAGGTGCATGCCGAGCGCGTCGATGAAGGTGCTCTTGCCGACCCCCGGCACGCCGGTAATCCGACCCGCCGCGACTGGCCGGTGTGCGGCAGGATGGCATCCAGCAGCCGCGCCGCGAGTTCGCCGTCCGCCGGCAGATCGCTTTCGACTAACCGTGATGGCGCGCGCCAGCGACCATGCGGTCGCCGCGCCAGCACGCCCGTCGACGTAACGTTCCAGCGGCAGCCTGCGCGGCTCGCCCGGCGGCACGGCTGTCCGGCACGTGGCGCGACACGCTACGCGCACCGATGCAGGCGCTGATCCAGCAATCCAGCCTGCGCGCAGACTCGGCACCGGGATCACCGTGCCGGGGCCGAACACGCTCGGCCACGCCCGCCTCGAACAGCGCCGTCGTAATCCTGCGGCGGAATCACGCCGCCCACGACCACCAGAATGTCCTCGCGGCCCAGCTGCCTTCAACTCGGCGATCACTTCCGGCACCAGCGTCGTGTGCCCGCCCGCCAGGCTCGAAACGCCGAGCACGTGGACGTCGTTCTCCACCGCCATGCGCGCCGCTTCGCGCGGCGTCTGGAACAGCGGGCCGACGTCCACGTCGAAGCCCAGGTCGGCGAACGCCGTGGCGATCACTTTGGCGCCGCGGTCGTGCCCGTCCTGCCCCATCTTGGCCACCAGGATGCGCGGCCGGCGGCCTTCCGTCCGCGCGAACTCCTCGGCCAGCTGCCTGCGCCTTCTGGAATTCCGGATCGCCCTGGCTCTCCGCAGAGTACACGCCCGAAATGGTGCGGTTCACGGCCTGATACCTCCCAAACACCTTCTCCAGCGCCGACGAGATCTCGCCCAGCGTCGCCCGCACCCGCGCCGCGTCGCACCGCCAGTTCCAGCAGGTTGCCCGACCCGATCTCGCGCCGGCACGAGTCAGCGCCGCCAGCGCCTCCTCCACGGCCCGCTGGTCGCGCGTCGGCGCGAATCTCGCGCCAGCCGCCGAAGCTGCGATTCGCGCACCGCTTTATTATCCACCACCCGCACGTCGAGCTGCTCTTCCTCCGCCGGCTGGTACTTGTTGACCCCGACGATGGTCTCCCTGCCGGAATCGATCTGCGCCTGCCGCCGCGCCGCGGCCTCTTCGATGCGCATCTTCGGGATGCCCGTCTCGATCGCCTTGGCCATGCCGCCCAGCGCCTCGATCTCCTGGATGTGGTGCCACGCCTTGTGCATCAGCTCGTGGGTCAGCGACTCCACGTAGTAGCTGCCCGGCCCACGGGTCCACCACCTTGGTGATGCCGGTCTCTTCCTGCAGGAAGATCTGCGTGTTGCGCGCGATGCGCGCCGAAAAATCGGTGGGCAGCGCGATGGCTTCGTCGAGCGCGTTGGTGTGCAGCGACTGCGTGTGCCCCAGCACCGCCGCCAGCGCCTCCACGCACGTGCGCGGCACATTGTTGAACACGTCCTGCGCCGCCAGGCTCCAGCCCGAGGTCTGCGAATGCGTGCGCAGCGCCATCGACTTCGGATTCTTCGGATGGAAGCCCTTGATGATCTTGGCCCACAGCACGCGCGCCGCCCGCATCTTGGCGATCTCCATGAAGTGGTTCATGCCGATGCCCCAGAAGAAGCTCAGCCGCGGCGCGAAGGTATCGATATCCAGGCCGGCCGCGATGCCCGTGCGGATGTACTCCAGCCCGTCGGCCAGCGTGTAGCCCAGTTCGAGATCGGCGCCGGCGCCGGCTTCCTGCATGTGGTAGCCGCTGATCGAAATGCAGTTGAACTTCGGCATCTTCTCCGCGCAATAGCGGAAAATGTCGCCGATGATCCGCATGGAAGGCACGGGCGGATAGATGTACGTATTGCGGACCATGAACTCTTTCAGAATGTCGTTCTGAATGGTGCCGCTCAGGTGCTGCGTGGCAACGCCCTGCTCTTCGGCGGCCACGATGTAGAACGCCATCACCGGCAGCACCGCGCCATTCATGGTCATCGAGACCGACATCTGCCCCAGCGGGATCTGGTCGAAGAGAATCTTCATGTCCTCGACCGAATCGATGGCCACCCCGGCCTTGCCGACATCGCCCGATCACGCGCTCGTTGTCCGAATCGTAGCCGCGATGCGTGGCCAGGTCGAACGCCACCGAAAGCCCCTTCTGCCCCGCCGCCAGATTGCGCCGGTAGAACGCGTTCGATTCCTCGGCGGTGGAGAACCCGGCGTACTGCCGGATGGTCCACGGCTGCATGGCGTACATCGTGGAGTACGGCCCGCGCAGAAACGGCGGCACCCCCGCGGCATACTCCAGGTGCTCCATGGCGTACAGGTCGTCGGCCGTGTACCATGCCTTGACCGGGATGTGCTCGGCCGTATGCCACACCGGCGAGCCTTCCCGCGGGCCCGCCGGATTCGCGCGTCTGCGGCCTGCAGCTGGTAATCGATTTTCGAAAAGTCCGGTCTCATTGCGCGCTCCTCATTCCCAGTCTGTCCTGCCATTCGGTCAGCGTCTGGATGGCATCGCTGAAGATGTGAATGAAGCCCTGCACCCCGGCCGCCTTCAGCGCCGCGATCTGCTCTTTGGGATTGCCCGCCACCAGCACCGGCACTTTCACTGCGGGCAGACTTCCTGCGCCAGCGCCAGGTACTCGGGGTCGGAGCTGCACAAGACGATCAGGTCCGCGTCCGTCCCCTCGTACTCCTCGGATTCCACCATGTCGAAACCCGCGCAGCCGAAGAAGTTCAGGCAGAAGTTGGAGCGCGCGCCCTTCATCTTCACGTCGCCGCGCTTCAGCAGCAGCACCTTCGGATATCGTCCCGCCGGCCTGCGCGTGCCCGGTGGTGCGCCGCCGGATCTTCTCGAACGGCTCGGCCAGGCGGACTCCCGGCTGCCGGCGCCGGCAGTTCCACCTCGGGCGTCTTCTCCGCCACGTTGGGATAGTTGTTGACGCCCACCAGCGCGCGCCGCCGCGCGGAGTACGCCTTCTCCCGGGCCGCGCGCGTCTCCGCCAGCGCCTTTTCGATGGAGCCGGACGCCAGCGCCTTGGCGTACCCGCCTTCCGCTTCCACCTGCTGGAACAGTTTCCAGGCTTCGCGCGCCAGCGCGTCCGTCAGCGCTTCGATGTAATAGGACCCGCCCGCCGGGATCGGCCACCGCGTCCAGGTGCGATTCTTCCTTGAGGATCCGCTGCACATTCAGCGCCAGGTGCGCATCGAACCCGAACGGCTCGACGGTAAGCCGGTCGCAGCCGCCCACCGCCGCCGCCATGCGCTTCGGTGGTGACGCGCAGCAGGTTGGTGTACCGGTCGTAGACGCTCTTATTGCGCCGCGGCGTGCGCACGTGCAGGCGCATGCGGCAGGCGCCGATCGTCCACCGGACCGAATGCCGATCACAGCCTGCGCCCACAGCATGCGCGCCGCCCGCAGCTTGGCGATCTCCACGAAGTAGCTGGGACCCACGGCGAACACAAACTCGATTTGCGCGGCAATGGTGTCCACCGGCAGTTTGGCGGTCAACTCGGCCAGCCGCTCCACTCCGGCGGCGATTCCGTAGCCCAGTTCCTGCACCGCGTGGGCGCCGGCCTCGTGCAGCAGATCGGCGCGAATGGCCTGCGGGCCCGGCTTGGCATCCTGCGCCATCTCCCAGCTCTCGCCGGTCCCGCGCACGAACGGGTACTGGTCCGGCGCCGTGCGGACCTGATCTTCCAGCCCTCCAGCGCCTCCTTGCGGTAGTACGGCCGGACGGCCAGCCCTTCCTCGGTGCGCCAGACCAGCTTCTTCTCGTAATCGGCGCCCTTGAGGTCCTGCGCGATGGCGGCTTCCCACGTCTCGGTCGGGACCGGCGGGAATTCGCTGCCCAGGTTCAGAATTTCGGCGGACTCCTCCGCGCTTCACGCATGGCTGCCCTCCTGGACCACTTCGAGCAGGTAGCCGAACGCGGCCGTCTCGGTGGTCTTGGGGTGAACGAAAAACACCGTCGTTCCGCGCGAGCCCTTGCGCGGCGCTTTGTCGATGATCTTGAAGCCGTTCTCCTTCAGATAATCGAACGCCTTCTGGATGTCGGCCACGCGCAGCGCCACGTGCGCCATGCCGCCGCGGCCGCCGTTCTTTTCGATCTGTTTGGCCACCGGCGATTCCGGCGTCAACGGCTCCAGCAACTGCACCAGGTTGGGACCGTTGCCCACCTGCAGCAGCACCTCCCGCACCTGGTCGCCGCCCAGCACGTCTTCGCGGTGCACCTCCCGGAAGCCCATTGCCTGGTATGCCCGGACGTGCGCTTCCAGCTCGCCCGGCTTCACCGAAATGGCCACATGATCGAAAAACAGAAATCCCGGTACCTGTTCCAGTTCGTGACATTATTCGAACTCCACCACCACCTGGCCCGGCCTGCACGCTGTCGCCCTGATTCACGCGAATGGCGGCGACCTTGCCGGCCGAGGGGGCCGTGATATTCGTTTCCATCTTCATGGCTTCCAGCACCAGCAGAATATCGCCCGGCTGCAGGCTCTGCCCCACCTGGGCGGCCACCCGCACCACAATGCCCGAAACCGGGCTGCGGCAGACCTTCTCTTCGTTTACCGAGCCTGGTTTCCGCCGGCGGCGCGGCCGAGGCGGCGGGCACGCGCACCGGCGCCGAACCCAGATTCAGACCGCTCACATTGTATGGCGGCGCCGCGGGCGCTTCCGGCTCCGCGGCCTCCACATCCACTTCGTATGTCTTCCCGTCAATCGTAATATTCAGTTTCATGGCGCCTCCTAGCCCTGCAACCTGTGGGACGCCTGGATCGACACACGCCCCTGCTGCGCCCACGCACTGCGTGCTGACCAATCGAATCTGCCGGATGTGCGCCCGCACTCCCAGATACGCGCCGATGGCCGCCGAAATCGCCAGCAGTTCCTCTTCGCGTGATCCCCGGCGGCCTCAGCCGCCGGCAGCTGCGCGCCGGCGCCGGGCCGCGGCTCCTCGCCGCCGCTGCCGTGCTCCAGCGCCGCGATGCGCCGCGAGATCTCCGCCAATTGCTCCTGCGAGTTCCTTCAAAGTGACTCTTGCCATGGTGGTCTCCTCTACAGCGGCATCAGCCCGTGCTTCTTGGGCGGACGCAGTTCCCGCTTGGTGTGCAGATACTCCATGCACCTGCGCCATGTGGCGCCGCGTCGCGGCAGGCTCGATCACCGCGTCCACCAGCCGCCGCCCCGCCGCCACGTAGGGATTGGAGAATGCCTCGCGATACTGCTCGATCAGCTTCCGCGCGCTTGGCCGGCTTATCCGCCGCTTCCTGAATTTCCTTGCGGAAGACGATCTCGGCCGCGCCCTCGGCGCCCATCACCGCCACTTCCGCCGTGGGCCAGGCGAACACGCGGTCCGCGCCCAGGTCCTTGCCGCACATCGCCAGGTACGCTCCGCCGTAGCACTTGCGCAGAATCACCGTGATTTTCGGAACCGTGGCCGCCGAGTACGCAAACAGCATCTTGGCGCCGTGCCGGATGATGCCGCCGTGCTCCTGCTGCACGCCCGGCAGGAAGCCCGGCACGTCGGCAAAGGTCAGCAGCGAAATATTGAACGCGTTGCAGAAACGGATGAACCGCGCCGCCTTGTTGGACGCGTTGATATCCAGCACGCCCGCCTGCACGCACGGCTGGTTGGCGATGATCCCGATGGTGCGCCCGGCAATGCGCGCGAACCCGACCACGATATTCATCGCATAGCCCGACTGCACTTCGAGGAAATCGCCGAAGTCCACCACCCTGGTGATCACTTCGCGAACGTCATAGCCCTTTTTGATGTCCGCCGGCACAATCGTCGTCCAGCGCCGGGTCGGGATCCACGTTCGGATCGCCTTCCGCCCGCGGCGGGTCTTCCAGGTTGTTGGACGGCAGAAAGCTCAGCAGTTTCTGCGCACAGCAGAATGGCGTGGCGGTCGTCTTCGGCGATGAAGTGGATCACGCCGGAATTGGCCATGTGGGCTTCGGGACCGCCCAACTGCTCCGCCGTCACGCTTTCGCCGGTTACGCCCTTGATCACCTGCGGGCCGGTGATGAACATCTGCGCCTGCCGCGTCTGAATGATGAAATCGGTCAGCGCCGGGCTGTACGCCGCGCCGCCCGCGCACGGTCCGCAAATCAGCGAAATCTGCGGCACCGCGCCCGACAGCATCACGTTGGTGTAGAAGACCTTGCCATAGCCGGAGAGCGAATCGATGCCCTCCTGCACGCGCGCGCCGCCGGAATCGTTGATGAACACGAACGGCGACCCGGTCTTGAGCGACTGCTGCATGATCTCGGCGACTTTGATGGAATGCACTTCGCCGGCCGAACCGCCGGAGACCGTGAAGTCCTGGCTCGCCAGGTGAACCAGCCGGCCGCCGATCGACGCCGCGCCGGTCACCACGCCGTCCGCCGGGAAGTTCTTGCCGGCCATGCCGAACAGCGTGGCGCGATGCTCGGCGAACAGGCCCGTCTCTTCGAAACTGCCGGCATCCACCAGCGCCTCCACCCGTTCGCGCGCCGTCAGCTTACCGCCTTTGTGCTGCTTTTCCAGCCGGTCCTCGCCGCCGCCCAGCATGGCTTCGCTGGTGCGCCTGCGAAGGTCGGCAATTTTCTCCTGCATGGTATGAATAGCCATATAAATGAAGTCCTTTCGAGCGTTATTGCACCGGGGATACCGTCACTTTGTGGGTCTTGCCGTTCAACTTCACGTCATAGGTGACAGGCGTGCGCACCGGCCCCTTGCCGTTCCGCTGCCGTTCTCGGACGCCGCCGGCTTGGCAGGCGCCGCGGCGGCCGCGGGCGCTGCGGCGGGATCCTTGCCTAGATTCTTTGGCCCCTGCTCGCGGGTTGTGAAGAACTTGGGCGCCACCTTGGGAAACATCGCGAAAGTCAGCACGTCTTCATCGGATCCGTTGCATCCCGGCAGCGCCAGGGCGGCGTCGCGCAGTTCGTGCCACTCCGGCTTCAGCAGATCGGCCGGCCGCCCGTCGATCGGATGCTTGCCCGTCTGCTTCGCCGCCAGTTCGATCACGTTGCGGTCGCGCTGTCCGATCGTCTCGCCGTAGTAGCCCAGCATCAGGTCGGCAAATTCGCCGGTCAGCACCTTGTAGCGGCCCATCATCACGTTGAACACCGCCTGCGTGCCCACAATCTGGCTGGAGGGCGTCACCAGCGGCGGGAAGCCCGCGTCGGCGCGCACCCTCGGCACTTCCAGCAGCACTTCCTCCATGCGGTCGTCCGGCACCCTGCTGCTTCAACTGGCTCTCCATGTTGGAGAGCATGCCGCCGGGAATCTGGCTGTCGAAGATCTCCGTTTCCACGCCCGTGATGTTGGAGAGGAATTCCTGGTACCGCGGCCGGATGCCGGCGAAGTACTTCTTCAGGCTGATCAGCCTGGCTTTGTCGAGCCGCGTCTCGAAGCCGGTGCCTTCCAGCATTTCCACCAGGCTCTCGGTGGGATTGTGGCCCGGCCCCAGGCTGAGCGAACTGATGGCCGTATCCACGCAATCCGCGCCGGCTTCGATGGCCTTCATCAGGCTGACCATCGTGACGCCGGTGGTGGCGTGCACGTGCACGTGAACGCGCACGATCCTGCCCGCAGGTCTCCTTGATGCCCTTGACGATGTCGTAGGCCGGTTGCGGCTTGAGCAGCGCGGCCATGTCCTTGATGCAGATGGAATCGCAGCCCAGCTCCAGCAGCTTTTCCGCCATCTCCACGAAATCGCCGGGCGTGTGCAGCGGGCTGACCGTGTAGCAGATCGTGCCCTGCGCGTGCTTTCCGGTGCGCCGCACGGCGGCAATGGCGCGCCGCAGGTTGCGGATGTCGTTCAGCGCGTCGAAAACGCGGAACACATCCATGCCGTTCTCGGCGGCCTTTTCCACAAAGCGATCCACCACCGTATCTTCGTAGTGGCGGTAGCCCAGCAGGTTCTGGCCGCGCAGCAGCATCTGCAAGCCGGGTGTTGGGCATCAGTTTGCGGAACTGGCGCAGGCGCTCCCAGGGGTCTTCGTTGAGGAAGCGGATGCAGGAGTCGAACGTCGCGCCTCCCCAGCACTCCACCGACCAGTAGCCCGCCTGGTCCAGATCCGCGCATGCGGGAATCATGTCTTCCATGGCCATCCGCGTCGCCATCAGGCTCTGGTGCGCGTCGCGGAGGACGAGTTCGGTTACATCAATTGTCTTCGGCATATCTGATTCCGTTTCCCGCCGGCGCTACTCCCAATCGGTTTTCCAGCTTGAAAGAGAGCGATGCCAGCGAGTGATAAAGGTCTTCGTTCTGCAGGATTACCGGTGGGCGGCGACCTGGATATGGGCGGGGGCGAAGTTCCAGATGGCGCGAATCCCGCCGGTGACCATCAGGTCCGCTACCGATTGCGCCGCCGCCGCCGGGGTGGCGATCACTCCCAGCAGGGTGTCGCGTCCGCCGCACGAAATCCGGCAGGAACATGAGAGGCTGCACTTCCCTGCCGTGAATCCGTTGGCCGATCTTCTCAGGGTCGATATCGAAGGCGGCGACAATCTCCATCCCGTGACTCCGAAATCTCTCATATCCCAGCAAGGCGCTGCCCAAACTGCCGGCGCCGACTAGAACCGCCCCTTTCGGCCGGTTCCAGCCGAGGAAGTTCTCCATCCAGCGCACCAGTTCGCCCAGCGGGTACCCTACCCTGGGTTTGCCGACAATTCCCGTCATTTCAATGTCTTTGCGAACTTGCGTGGGATCCAGACCAAGACCCCGTGCCAGGTCGGCACAGGAAACCTGGGAAGCGCCATTGACGGCCATCTGCTGGAGGAAGCGATAGTAAATGGGTAGGCGGCGGAGGCTGGCTTCGGGGATCTCATGGAGCCGCGCGTTGGGATGGAGGCCTTTCATATTCGAGAAAACTTTATCGAGAAAATCTTCTCGATTGCATTCTGACACATCCCGTTTGATATTTCAAGGCCTTAAGGTCTCTTTATTACAATTTGACGATCCTCCAAACCTGTGACTAAGATTGGCTTTACGCGCCCACCCCACGATGATCGACATTCATAGCCATTTCCTTTATGGGATGGACGATGGCGCCGAAACCATCGCAGACTCCCTCGCCATGCTCCAATTGGCCGCCGAGTCCGGCACTACCGATATCGTGGCCACCCCGCACGCCAACTCCGACTACCCCTTCCAGCCGGACCTGATCCGCCGGAGAATCGAAGAAATCGCCGCCGCCCCCGGCCTCAAACCGCGCATCCACACCGGCTGCGATTTTCACTTGAGCTTTGAGAATGTGCAGGATGCGTTGCAGAATCCGGCCAGGTACCTGATCAACCGGGGGCCTTACCTGCTGGTGGAGTTCCCCAATTCTTCCCTGGCCGGCATGGGCCGCAGCCTGGCCGCGCTGCTGGACCGCGGTCTGGTTCCCATCATGACCCACCCGGAGCGCAACCCTCACCTGCGCGGCATGGGCTCGGAGTTTCAGGAGTGGATTCAGAAAGGCTGCCTGGTCCAGGTGACGGCGCAGTCTCTTCTGGGCCGCTTCGGAAGATCGGCCGAGCAGTCTTCGTGGGAAATGGTGACCCGCCGCTTCGCTCATTTCGTCGCCAGCGATGCCCACGATACGGAACATCGCCCGCCGTGCCTCAACCTGGCGTTCGATGCCATTGCCACCCGGATCGGCGCCCCCGAGGCCCGCGCGCTCACCATCGAGAACCCGCAAGCGGTCATTTCGGGCGAACCTATTTGGGCGAATCTGCCCAGGAAAAAGCGCTGGTACCAGTGGTAAAGCCCACGCTAACCTGCGCTCTCTGCCTGCTGGCTTCCTGCCACCGCGCACATTCCCCCGGGCCGGTCGATCCCGCCCTGGCTTCCTACATCCCGGCGGGCACGGTGGCCCTGGGAGGAGTAAACCTGGAGCAGTTGCGGGCCTCGCCCCTGTACCCGCAGTTGCCTCGGGTGGTGACGGCGCTGGTAGAGCCTTACGGGGGTGCGCGAATGCTCCTGGCCGCGTACTCCGGAAAGGATCTGTTGCTGGTCTCCAGCGGCGGCTCGCTGAGCGGTCCTCCCGAAGCGGTGCGCGCCGCCCAGGCGCAGCACCGGACCGGCTCGACGGGGGCGCCGGACCTGCTCGCTCAGGCGCAAACCGTCGCCGCCGGCAACCAGATCTGGGCCGTCGTCCGCGGCGACACCGCGCTTCCGCTCACCGGAAATGCGGCTAACGTGAATCGCCTGTTGCGCAACATGGAATTCGCCGCGCTCACCGTGGGCCTCCACGCCAGCGCTGATTTCGCCGTCATCGCGCGCGGCCGCACGCCCGAAGCGGCACGCCATTTCGAAGAGACCCTCCGCGCCACCCTCACCATGGCCGCGGCCGGCGAAGCCAGGAACGCGAACCTCGCCGCACTGCTCCGCAGTATTCAGGTACGGCGCGACGATCGCATGGTGCACGCCACTCTTTCCACCGGCACGGAAGCGGCTCGCCAACTGCTCGAAACGATTGCGCCCTGATTCCGGCGTCTTGCCGGTTTCATCGCGGCTCCCGGATTCTGCGGGACTCTATTCCTTGCAGGCCGCCCAGTTTCGTGAGACACGCCAATAAAGTCCCCTTGGCGCCGGTGTAAGCTGCGCCGGTCGCGGCTATCAGCCTGGCTTCCACCTGCCGTCTCACCTTGCGAGCCAGGCGTACCGATTGCCAGCCGCGTCGGGAGAGGCGGATCCGCCGGGCGCGTCGATCCTCCGCAACAACCGCTTCGAGGATGCCTAACTCCACCATCTCCCCAACAACCTTGGACGCAGCTTGTTGAGTCACCGCCATCCGGCTCGCCAGTTCGGTGATGGTGCGGTCCTGCTCAAGCAAGTGTTGCACCACGTAACCATGGCTTTGCCTCACCTTCCCGAAGCCGGCGGAGACCAGGCGCTCTGCGACGAGTTCGTTGATTCGCAGCCCCAGGAACAGGCCCAGATAGCCCAGATCCAATTCCGCGGGAACAACCTTCCGATCGGCCATACTTTTTTTATGCACAACCATGGTTGTGTATAATACCAGAGAGACTTGAACCGGTGCTGATCGAAGAGCTGTTCGCCAAGGGAATCATGACTATGGGGCCGTCGCGGGTGGATCCGAGTCGCCGGGTGGGCGTCTTCGCGCCGCAAGCCATCGCAGGCATCGCCGCCGCCCGAGCAGCGGAAATCGAGCGGTTTCGCTGGATCGCCGGTGAGTGGAATTATGAGAATTCTGTCCCTGAGACCCGTATGAGTCCGGCGTATACCGACATCGGGAAGCAACGGTTTGCCGTCACAGACGATGGTTGGGTCTGCATGTTGTCTCCCGATGGTGCGCAATATCGCTTTCTCACATTCGACCCGTTCAGCCGGCAATGGATCTACGTTTTGACTCGCGGATCCTTTGGGATGTTGCGTTCCAGGGAGGGCTGGACCGGCGAGCGGATCGCATTCTCCGGGCTCATGACGATGATCGGCATCGAATGCGAATGGCGCATGACGTGGACCAGGATCGGCAGAGACGAGTTTCGGTTCGTCAATGAGGAACGAACCGCCGACGGATCCTGGGCCCCTATTGATGAGTGGCGTTTCCTGCGAAGCGCCGGCACCGAAACGCCCGTGCCCGGCGGACCTCCGTGTAGCTGATAGAATGTCTGTACCGACACGAACTCCCGATCGGACCGCAAGATCTCCTAGATCCGCGTCACGAGCCAGATGCCGGGGAAAGGGAAGAACCAGCGTCGCACTGCGAGGCTGGGACCGGCACAAAATGAAAATCCTGCTTTACAATCCCGACAATGGCGTCACGCAAAATTTCATGCCCCACCTGTGGATGTTCCTGCTGCAGGCTCTGACGCCCAGCGGACACGAGGTAATTCTGATCGACGGCAATACGCAACCGATGACCGACGCCGAACTGGTGCAGTTCGCACTCGACCGGCAGATCGGTCTGGTGGGAATCGGCGCCATGACGCGCATGATCGCCAAAGCGTATCGCGTGGCGGATGCCCTCCGCGCGGCCGGTATCCGGGTGGTGATGGGCGGCCCGCACGTGACCGAAGTTCCCGACGAGGCTCTGGGGCGGAGCGGCGGACCGCGTCACGCCGATGCACTGGCGCTGGGTGAAGCCGATGAAACCTGGCCGCGCATCGTCGAGGATGCCGCGCGCGGCCAACTCAAGGAGGTCTACACTCCGGTGGACGCGTTCGGGCAGGAGCGCAAGCCGACCTTGCAGGATTACCCCGCCATTCCCTGGGACTCGATCGATTTGCGGCAGTTCAACCGGATTCCCGGCTTTTTCCGCCCCCTGATGCGGCACTTCGGCTACGATTGGGAGACCTTTCATATCATTCCCATCGAATCCGGACGCGGCTGTCCGTATGGCTGCGAATTCTGCACGGTCACCGGCTTCTTCGGCGATTCGATCCGGTTCCGGTCGAACCAGAGCATCGTCGACGAGATGCTCAAGATCAAAGAGCGCGCCCGCGGCAGCCGCGGTAAGGCCGCGGTATTCTTCGTGGATGATAATTTCGCGATCAACGTCAAGCGGACCAAGTCGCTGTTGCGCGATATCATCGCGGCCGGAGCGGAACTGTCGTGGGTGGGGCAGATCAGCGCCAACCTGCTGAAGGACGAAGAACTGCTCGATCTGATCGCCGCCTCGGGCGGGAAATGGATCTTCATCGGGATGGAGTCTCTGGATCCCGCCAATCTGGCCAGCGTCAACAAGAGCTTCAACAAGCCGGCGGATTACGCCGGCGTCCTGGAGGCTCTGGCCCGGCGCCACGTCTATGCCATCACCTCGTTCATTTTCGGACTGGATAACGATACCGACGGCGTTGCCGAGCGAACGCTCGTCCGAGATGCGCGACTGGCCGCCGGGGCTGCCGGTGTTCGGACAGATCACTCCCTTTCCCGCTACTCCTCTGTACGACCGGCTGAAAAAGGAAGGACGGCTGACCCGGCCGAAACACTGGCTGGAGTTCGCGCCGTTCCGGATGGCGCACACGCCTCTGAAGATGTCGGTCGCCGAGGTGCAGGATGAGGTGCGGTACGCCTGGGCGAACTCCTACAGCCCTGCGCGCTATCGAGAGAGCCATCGAATCGATCGCGGACGAGCCGGCGGCTTACAAGATCAGCCACCTGATGTCGCGGCTTTTCTTTCGCGGGATCTATTTTCCGCAAAAGGGAGCCTGGAACTGGTTCAAGCTGGCCATGCAGAACCGGCGCGCCATCACCCGCGTGGTGAAAGATTCATTCACCAGCTGGCACGGCGTCCGCGGCCCGGTGAAGGGCCGCGATTTCAACGGGTCCCTGACGCCTGCTCTCCCCGACGCCGCGGAAGAGAGCGCCGGCGCGGATTGAAAATTGCCCGAAACGGGATACCCGCGTAACAATCCGGTAACATTCAACCCCTAGCCTGTTCTCAACGGCACAAAGAAACGCGCCGTGATAAAAGGAGATACAGGTATGATGGCCAGATTCACGACAGCCCTGGTTCTGGGGCTGGGGCTGACGGCGACGCAGGGCGTAGCCCAAACGGTTGCCGAGCAGATGCAGAAGGCGATTTACACCCAGGAAACGGCCGGGAACCTGGATACCGCCATCCAGATGTACCGGCAGATCCTCAACTCGTCTCCGGCGGACCGGAAATACGCCGCCATGGCGCAGTTCCGGCTGGCCCAGGCGCTGCTGCAAAAAGGCGACCTGCCGGAGGCCGCAATCGAATTTCAGGCGCTGGCGAACTATCCCGAATACAAGGACGCGATCGCGGCCATGGCGGGCCGGAGCGGGGGGCGGACGCGCGGTTCGGCGATCAGCCGCGGCACCTACACGATCACCGCCCCGGGGCAGGGCGGGCACTATACGCATAAGGCCACAGGCATCCAACTGACCGTACCGCCGGGCTGGAACCTGACAGACGGACCCTCTTCGGACAATGGGGACATGGCTATGCTGTCCGGCCCGAACGGCACGACCGACGTGGCCGTCTGGTTGATTTCCGAAGAGCATCCCGCCGCCGAACTGGCGGCACTGCTGCGCCACGACCTGGAGAACAAGCCGAGCATGCGGCCGCAAGGATGGAAGGTCCGGCCGGAGAGCATTCAAATGTCTGGAGGCGGCGACCACCAGTCCCTTAGGGCCATCGCGGATTTTACAGTGAATGGCACGAAGGGTGTCGAGTACCTGGTATGGGCTCGCTCCACCCGTTCCAAAGCTCTGTTCTTCGGCACTGCGCCCGCCGCTTCGGAAAGCAGCCTGGCGGAGAGTGTGAGCCGGATCGTGGCGACAGCCGTCATTCCGTGATATGCGCCTGAGACCCATCGGCGGAGCCGGCTATAGCGATGGCAGCGCGTGGCTGCTGTTGCTGTTCGTGGTGATGGGTGTGCTGGCTCCGGGAGCCGCCGTGGTCTGGTTCATGAACGCGGCCGCTCGCAGCGAAGGTGTGGCGGCGGGGCAAAGCGTGGCCGAGGCGTACCGGGGACAACTCCGGCTACTGCGCGATCAAGTGGACGAATGGTGGAAGCGCCGCGCCGCATCGCTGGATGGAGCCGGCGACCCGAGGGCCGCGCTGGCGGCCGGCGCAGCCGACGCCGTGCTGTTGTTGGATAGTAAGGGCGCCCTGGTCTACCCTGCCCCGGCGCCCACTCCGCGGCCCGATCCGCCGTCCTGGTGGCCTGCCCAGATGCTGGAACAGAGGCGCGACCGGCCGGCGGAGAACGCGGCCGCCTATGCGTCGATGGCGAAATCGGAATCCGACGTTTCGCTAGCCGCCCGCGCCGCCGAAGGCCAGGTCCGCTGGCTGCTTCAAAGCGGCGCCAAAGAGGCTGCCATCGCCGCCATCCAGGGCCATTTCACAGCGGGAAGGCTGGCGCGGGCAGCGGACCGGGACGGCCGTTCGATCGCGGCCAATGAATTGTTGCTGGCGGTGCATCTGCTCCCGCGCGGCGATGCGCGGCGGGCGCCCCTGGCCGCCCGGCTGGCTACCTTGCTGAACGACTACAGCGCGCCGGTGATTCCATCCGGACAGAGGCTCTTCCTGATGGACGAATTGCGGACGGAATCTCCCGAAACATCCGCGTTTCCGTCCTATGCCGCGGAACGGCTGGCCTCCCAATTCCTCGATACCGAGACGCCGCGGGCCGCCGAACCTCTGCTGGAACCGGCGGGGCCGCGCGACCTCTGGAAGCTCACGTCGCCGGACCGGAGAGCCATTGCGCTGTACCGTACCGGGACGGTGGCGTCGCTCTTGACCCGTCTGCTGGATGAGCGGAAACCGTCGAAGAATGCGCAGCCCTTGGTCACTCCGCCGGGGCGTCCGGCCCCCGGCGATGCCATCGCGGCTGGCGCCATGCTACCCGGCTGGCAGATCGCATTTTCGCTGGTGGATCCCCTGGCCGCGCAGGAGTCGGCCCGCCGCAGAAAAGCGGCGTACCTGTGGACCGGGTACCTGGTGTTGACGGCGCTGGCGGCCACGGGGCTCATCGCCGGTCAGTCCTTTCGACGCCAGTTGCGGCTGACCCGGCTGAAAACGGACCTGGTGGCCGCCGTATCGCACGAATTAAAGACACCGCTGGCTTCCATGCGCCTGCTGGTGGAGACCCTGTTGGCCGACGAGTGCTTCGATGCCGCCAAGACCCGCGAATACCTGGAGCTGATCGCAGGGGAGAACCTGCGGCTGAGCCGCCTGATCGACAATTTTCTGACCTTTTCGCGCATCGAGCGCAACCGCCAGAACTTCGAGTTTCGTACGTCCCTGCCGGGGCGCGTGGTGGAGACGGCTCTTTTGGCCATGCGGGAACGGCTGCGGACGCCTGGCTGCGAACTGGAGGTGTCCGTGGCCGCCGACTTGCCGCCCATTCAGGCGGACGAAGACGCGCTGGTCACCGTGCTGCTCAACTTACTGGAAAATGCGTACAAGTATACGCGCGCCGACAAGCGCATCGCGCTGCGCGCCTACCGGGAGAACAGCAGCCTGATTTTCGCCGTGCAGGATAACGGGATCGGCATCGCGCCGCGCGACCGGAAGCGCATTTTTCGCCGCTTCTACCAGGTGGACCGCCGCCTGGCTCGCGAGGCCGGCGGCTGCGGCCTGGGGTTGAGCATCGTCGAGTTCATTGTCCGCGCTCACGGCGGCGTGGTCAAAGTGGAGAGCCGCCCGGGTTCGGGGAGCACGTTTTCGGTGCTGCTCCCGTGCCAGGGAGCGGACCGGGAGGCTGTCGCGTGATCCCCAGCCGCATCCTGATTGTGGAAGATGAGCCGGCCCTGTTGCGCGGCCTCAGAGACACGTTTGTATCGCAAGGGTGCGAGGTACTGGCGGCACAGAACGGCGAACAGGGCCTGGCGATGGCGCTGGGAACGAATCCCGACCTGATCCTGCTCGATATCATGCTGCCGCTTCTCAACGGCTACGAGGTCTGCCGCGCGGTCCGCGAGAGCGGCCACCAGATGCCAATTCTGATGCTGACGGCCAAGGGACAGGAGGAAGACATCATCCTGGGGCTAAACCTGGGGGCCGACGACTACATCGTTAAGCCGTTTCGGCGGGGAGAACTGATCGCCCGCGTCAGCGCCCTGCTGCGGCGCACCCGGTCGAAACAAAGTGCCATCTTCCATTTTGGCGAGTACGAACTGAACCTTTCCGCGCACAAGCTGTTCCGGGACGGGAAAGAACTGGTGCTCACGGCCAAAGAATTCCGTCTGCTGGCCTACTTTGTGGAACGCCGCGGCTGCGCCCTGACGCGGGATGAAATTCTGAATTCGGTTTGGGGCAATTCGGTGATCGTCACGCCGCGCAGCATCGACCGTTGCGTGGCCACGCTACGCGCCAAAATCGAACCGCACGTTCATAGCCCGGCGTACATCCACACCATCCGCGACATCGGCTACCGGTTTGAGGATGGCGGGGGCGAGTAGCTTTCGTTTCGTGCCGGCGTTACTTCGGGGCGGGCTGCGATTTGGGCTGGAAGGCAGGATTGGTGTATTGCACCTTCGTATCGTTATGGACTTTGTCCATCCATTCCTTGAAGTGCTGCTGCTTCAGATCGCTCAAAATTTGTTCGTTCACCTGCGAGAGGGGCTTTACGGTCACCACCTCCGCTCTTAGCAGATAGTAGCCATTCTCCTGCCGCACCGGCTCGGTAATCTCACCCTGGTTGAGCTGGAACACCACCCGAAAGGCATCGGGAATGTTGTCCGTGGGGTTCAGCGTGGCGAAGTAGCCGTCCTTGGCTTTCGATGTTTCATCGTCGGAGTACTCCTGCGCCAGCTTGGCGAAGTCCGCGCCGCCGCGTAGCTGCGCCAGCAGTTGCACGGCTTTCGCCTTGGCCGCCTCTTCGCTCAGGACTTTCTTCCCGCCGCCGGACTGGGATGCCTCGCCAAATGCAATATAGAGGGCATTCACCTTTACCTGCTTATATTTGTTTTTGTTGGCGTTGTAATAGTTGAGAACTTCTTTGGGATCCACAAGCACCTGATTCATGGCGTCGCCGGCCTTGATCTGGGTGAGAAACAACAGGCGGTTAAACGCCAGTTGCTCCCGCGCAGGGCTTTGCTGGTCCAGTTTCTCCTGCTCCGCCATGCCCGCTAGTTTGCGCATGAAGGCAATCTCCTGAATCAGCGTTTCCGGCGACTTCGCCGCCAGGGCCTGCTTGCCCGGATCGAGCACCGTCATGTAGCCGCGAAGCTGGCCGGCCGTCAGAACGGCGCCATCGTCGAACACAGCGATCTGCGCATCGTCGGGAAGCTGGGGAAGAAGCTCGAGGCTGACGCCGGCGGGGGCCTGCGCCCACACCGCTCCCGCCCACAAAAATACCAGGAAATTGACTAATCTCATGTGAATACGTGTGCGGCTATTTTATCACGCGGCACTTTCCGGAGCCGGGAATCCTACCTCTGACTCCGGCTGTCGCTACGTTTCACCTGGACCCGTCTGCGCCCCTCTTCCAGGTTGCCGGCCGCCTTCTTCCTGGCCGTCTCGCTGACCTCTACGTGGTTGTTCACCGCCAGTGCCCCAGCGGTTTTTGCCATTCGCGTGGCCACGCCTTTATGCTGCACCACATCCGTCTTCCCTTCGATGGTGGCCACTCCCCCCTGCACGTGCACAGTGAATTTATTGGCGGATTTGCTCTTGGCGAACTTGGCGCGAATCGCGGTTTCGATCTGCGCATCGCTCATGCGCGGTTGGGCCGCCTGAACCGGTGCGGCCACGCGCTGATGGGCCGGCGGAGCCACTGGCTTTGGGGTGGTTTGCGGCGCAGCCGCGCCGGTCAGAGCGGCAATCAGCCAGACCGATGCGGGAACAATAATTTTCACCATAACCAATACAGTCCGCGCAGCACGCTCTTGTTCTCAGAATTCTGTGCTAAAGTGAGGGTTTCTTTAGGCTTGTCGTCTTCCAATGCCCGAACAGATCCTGCTTCAAGGCAAAATCCTGGGCACAGAAGAGTTCCTTTTGGCCGGTCCCGCCGAAGGACGATCTGTGCGTTCCGCCGGCGAGGAACTGCTCGCCGGGCGTTCCCAATGGATCACCCTTTTGTGCGAAGTGCTGCCCCGCGCCCTGCTGGCCGAACTGGGCCTGGCGCGCATCCTGCTGGGCTCCAGCGGCGGCGGCCAGTTCCTGGTAGTGCTTCCCGGGGAAGCGCGCGAGGCAGCCGAGAATTTCCTGGAAGCCGCGGCCACTCAGGTCTCCGATCTCAGCAGCGGGTTGGTCCGCCTGATCTGGGGCGTCACCGATAACCTGGGCGATTGGGCCGTCATCCGGCGCCGCCTGAATCACGAACTGGACGCCCGGCGCTGCGCTCCTCTGAGGCGCGCCGATGCGTCTGTATTTCAGCCCTTCGTGCGCTCCGCCGCCACCGACGCCGACCAGTATTTCGCCAGGGAGTTGGGCGCGAAAATCCGCGAAGCCTCCAAAGTGGGCTGGTCGCCGGAAAACCCAGGGAAAGTGTTTGCCGGCGAGGGCAAGTACACCTGGAATCTCACCAGCAACCTGTCTCCCGAGGGCATCATGGTGGCGCGCCACGCCGCGCCCTCCGACGACGGCAAGTCCATCGCGCCGGTGCAAACCCTGGGACGCCGGGCGCAGGGCCGCTCCATTTGGGGCGTGCTGCGCGGCGACGTGGACAACTTCGGCCTGCGCCTCCGCCGCGTGCATTCCATCGAGGAGCACGTGCCGCTCTCGGTGCTGTACAAACAGTTTTTCGCCGGGGAGTTGGAAGTGATCTGCTCGCTGCCGGAATTCTGGAAAAAGGTGAGCATCATCTATTCCGGCGGCGACGATTTTGCGGTATATGGGTCGTGGGACGCGCTGATCGCCCTGGCGCGCGAAGTGCAGCGCCTTTTTCACCGCTTCACCGAAGAGAATCTGAAAGATTACCCGGGCGCCGAAGGCAAGACCATTTCCATGGCCATCGCCCTGGCGCCGGAGACCTACTACCCGCTGGCTTCGGTGTTCGAAGAAGCCGGCCGGAATCTGGACTTTGCCAAATCGAACGACCGCGACTGTATCTACCTGTTGGGCCGGATTCTGGAATGGCGGCACCTGTCCGACGCGGCGGATTTGAAAGACACGGTCACGCGCCTGGTTCACGATTTCCGCATGTCCAAGCAGTTTCTGTACCAGTTGCGCAGTTTTTATCGCCGGGAAGCGTATGGCGACAGCGGCGGCGAAGTCCAGCGCACGTGGCGTTTCCAGCGCCGGTTCAACCGGGTATTGAGCGGTACACGCGACCGCGAATTTCAAAAATTGCGGGCCCACCTCATCAACGAACTGGTGGGCAGGAAAACGGCGGAAGTAAAGCTGCGGCCCGCCGGTCTGGTGGCCCTGGAATGGGCCAGATTGGTCACTGAGGTTTAGGAACATGGCACAAGAGCAGGAGCAACGGAAGGAAACCCGGCCGCCTCGCGAAGGTGGACGCGGCCCCGGAGGAGATCGCGGTGGCCCTGGTGGAGAGCGCGGCGGCCGTCCCGGCGGCGGCGACCGGGGAGACAGGGGCGAACGGCGCGGCTTCGATCGCGGCCGGCCCGAAGGCCCGCCCGAAATCGAGCTCGAAAAACTGATTTCCGACAGTCTCTACCTGGACAACCAGGCGCACGCCGTAGTCAGCCGCATGCGCGACATGGATTCCGGCACAAAAAGCCAGTTGCGCCGTCTCTACGGAGCCGTGCGCCGCGCCATCCGCGCGCCCGAAGGAGAACGCCAGCACGAATTCGTCATGCTGCGCGCCCGGCTGGCATACACCATCGCGCGTCATGGCCTGCGCAGCCTCGACCAGCTCGAGAAACTGCTGCTGCAGGTCACGCGCAAGAACGATATCCGCGGTTACGAACGGTTCAAGGATCTTTTCGAGGCCATTGTTGCCTACAACGAGTAAAGCATGAGCGCTCATACAGCCCAAACCGAGTTGAAACTCATCGGCAAGTTGATTCTTGAAGGTGAAATGGCGTGCGAAACCGGCCTGCATGTCGGCGCAGGCAAGGGATCTCTGGAAATCGGCGGTTCCGATAATCCCGTCGTGAAAGATGCTTTCGGCCGCCCGTATGTGCCGGGGAGTTCGCTGCGCGGCAAGATCCGGTCGCTGCTGGAGCAGTCCAGCGGCCTGGCGGTCCCGTCTGAAATGGTTTACCTTTCGCGCCGCAAGGGACAGGAAGTGCGCATCCATCAGAGCGACCGGCCGGATGACGATATCTGCCTGCTGTTCGGCCGCAACCCCGGACGCATGGAGCGCGTGCAGGGCGAGACTCTGGAGACCACCCAAGCCACGCCGGCGCGCCTTTCGGTGTTCGATGCTCCGCTTGACGCGGAGAGCATCACCGCCGCCATGCGCGAAAACCTGGACGACGAGCTCACCGAAGTCAAGAGCGAAAACGCCATCGACCGGATTACCGGCCAGGCCAATCCGCGAACGTTGGAACGCGTCCCCGCGGGCGCGCGGTTCAAAACGCGCCTGGTGATGGATGTGCTCTGCGAGGAGGATGCGCCCCTGTTCCTGCGCGTACTGGAAGGGTTACGGTTGCTGGAAGACGACGCGCTGGGCGGCGGCGGTTCGCGGGGCAGCGGCCGGGTGAGCTTCTCCAAGCTCCGGCTGGTGTGGCGCGGCAGGAATTACTATGCCACCGGCGCAGCCGAAAAAGAGATCGGCGCCGGCGCCACCCTGGCCGCCATTCAAACCGCCGTTACCGAAAACGCATTCGCCTTTTTGCGCGAGGAGTAATGAATCCGGGACTGGTCATCAAGCTCCGTCCCGTGGGACCCTGGCGCATCGGACCCGATTCGGGCGCCCGCAACCGCGTGGACTTCATCTATCACAGCGACTCGCTGTTCTCGGCGATTACCAGCGCCATGGGGCGGCTGGGCTCGCTGGAGGAGTGGCTGGATGCCACCGCGCGCCAGGGCACTTCGGCGGTCTGTTTCAGCTCCTGCTTTCCGTTCCTCGACGAGATTGGCTTCGTGGTGCCTCCGCGGACCATCTGGCCGCCCACTTCGCCCGCATCCATGTCGGCGCGCGTGCGCTGGAAGAGCGCGCGTTTTGTGCCGCTGGGAATCGTGCAGGCGATTCTGGCAGGCCAGAAACTGGATGGCAATCACTGGGCCGTGGATGGCGCCAGCGAGTGCCTGGTGCCCGCCGGACGTTTGGGTCCGTTCCGTACCGGCGTTCGCTGGAACGCCGCCGTGGACCGGCTCACCGGAGCGGTGGAGCGGCACTCCACGGCATGCATCGAATTTCGTCCGGGCTCGGGTTTGTGGACCGTGGTCTCTTTCCGCGACGAAGCGGCCCGCGAGCAGTGGACCGGCCGCGTGAAGGCCGCCTTCCGGCTGCTGGCCGATACCGGTTTCGGCGGCGAGCGCTCCCGGGGATGGGGTCGCGCCGAAGCTCCCGAGTTCATTGAAGGTGAGCTACCCGGCATGATTCTGCCGGAAACGGTGAACACGCCGCCAGTGGAACCGCCGGTGCAGGAACCTCCGGTGGAGAATCCACCGATGCAGGAACCCCCACAGGAAACACCTCCCTCCGAGGAGGAAATCGCCGAAAATCGCATGGTCGCGGAAGGCGATCCGCAACTGCCACCGCCGGACCCGGACCCCGTGCTGCCCCCTCCGCCGGAACCGCAGCCGCCCGCTCCGGACCCGGCGCCCGGACCTCCGTTGGCGCCCGATCCCGATATGTCCGCCGCGGTTTCCGGTCCGGATATGACTGCCGCTGCCTGTCTGAACCCGCCGCGCTGTCTGAACCCGCCGTGCCGGCCGCAACGCCACAGCCCCAACCCCCATCCCCAACCCCCGTCTTCTGGCTCTTGTCACTGTTTACTCCCGCCGCGGACGATGCCGTCGATTGGGCGCGCGGCGATTACACCGTGCTGGCGCGCGGCGGCCGCGTGGAGAGCCCCGCCGGTTCCGGTGAATTGAAGAAACAGGTACAGATGATCGCCGAGGGATCCGTGCTCTATTCCGCGGGCGTGCCTCGCGGAGCCGCCGCCGATGTCGCTCCGGAAGGCTTCGCGCATCCCGTATTCCGCGCCGGCTTCGCGCTCTCCATTCCGCTGCCCAACGGAGAGAGGACCCAGACCTGATGCGTTACCGTCTCACATGCCTGACGCCGCTGCTGGTCGGCGATGGACGCAAGCTGAGTCCTATCGATTACATGGTCTGGAAGGATCACGTAAACGTGCTGGACCAGTGGCGGATCTTCCGCCTGCTGGCGAAAGGCCCGCGCCTGGAAGGCTATCTCAATCAGCTCAAGACCGCCGAAAAGCTGGATTTCGCCAGTTGGGGCGGTTTTGCGCAGAACTTCGCCGGACGCCGGATTCCGTTTGAGAGCACCGCGTATTCGGCCTACTGGAACCGCGCCGCGGGCGAGAGTCTGCACATTCCCACCTTTGCCGCCGGCGCATCCGGACCGTATCTGCCCGCCGCGGCCATCAAAGGCGCGCTGCGTACCGGCATGGTCTTTGCCAACTGGCGCGACGGCATGCTGCAGAACACGTTGGCCCGCGTGAAGGGTGAGCGCCTGCCGCGGCGTCCCGCGGAAGGCGTGGAGGAGAGCGCCCTGGGATCCGCCGGCTCCAACAAAATGCGGCTTATCGGCGCAGGCGATTCGGCGCCGATCGCCACCGGGCAATTCAAAATCTATCTGCTGCGCACCTCTACTTTGCAGCCGCGCGGCCCCAATTTCGCACTGGGCTGGAAGCAGAGCCCGCGCGGCGCCGTGGATGGCGCGCGGCCGGAAGACAGCACCCCGGCATTCGCCGAAATGGCCACACCGGGTACCACCTTCGAAGGCGCGTGGGACGAAAGGAGCTTCTTCCTGCAGCCGGAAGTGCGCCGCAGCATGCGCTGGCCGGAATCGTTCGACCGCGCCAGGATCTTCGAATCGGTCAATATCTACGCACAGGGACTGCTTTCGTTGCAGCGCCAGTACGCGTCGTGGGCTGGGCTCGGCCTGCTGGATCGCAGCCTGGACGAACTCGAACAGAAGCTGGCCTCCGCTCGTGAAAAAGGCTCGTGCCTGCTTTCGCTGGGCTGGGGCGGCGGCCTGCCCGCTAAGAGCGCATGGCTCGACGCTACCAACGCCGATTACCGCCAGATCCTGGAACAGTTCCAGATCTATAACCGCGCCCTGGCGACCAACCTGCCGTTTCCCAAAACGCGCCGCATCGTGTTCCTTAACAACAAGCCGGCCACTCTACCCGGCTGGGTCGAATTAGAAGTAGTGTAGGCTTGCCACCACTGGCGCCGGAGGAATTCAGTATTCTGTCCTGCCTGCCTGATTGACCCAATCTTCGAACGGGCATGTGGATTTTTCGTCCAGCACCCGAATCATGGGGATGCTCCGCTCGGAGTGGGGTACCTGAATCTGCCGGTAGATAAAACTGTCGTCGAATCCGGCTGCCGCGGCATCGTCGTGGGTTGCCGCGAAAAAGACGCGCGACGGACGGGCCCAGTAGATCGCTCCCAGGCACATGGGGCACGGCTCACAGGATGTATACAGGTCGCAGCCGGCGAGTTGAAAGCTGCCGAGCACACGGCACGCCTCCCGTATGGCTACTACTTCGGCGTGCGCGGTGGGGTCGTTCAGGCGCGTCACCTGGTTGGTCCCGGTCGCGACCACAACCCCGTCCTTCACCACCAGTGCGCCGAACGGACCACCGCCGCGGCGCACGTTATCTATTGCCAGTTCGATGGCCTGCCGCATCAGCGATTCGTCCATGACATCCCGCGGCAGTTCAACGGCTCCTTAGGCTTCGATCAGGCCCGCACGGATGGCATATCGCACCATGCTGGCTGTCTCATGCACTCCCAATTTCTCCAGAATCCGGCTGCGGTGCGAATCGGCCGTTTTGTAGCTGATCCCCAACTGAGCCGCCGCCTCTTTCGTCGATTTGCCATCGGCGATCAGGACCAGCACCTGCCGCTCCCGCTCGGTGAGAGCGAACACCATTCTGACGCTCTGCTCGTCGGGCGTGAAGAATCCACGCTTGCGGTCAGTGACGTCTGTGGCCGAGCCCATAAACCCGATCAACTCGCCATCGGCTTCGAAGCGCGGTACTCCGGTATGTTCCACCCAAGCGTACTGTCCGTCGGAGCGTTCCATCCGGTACTGCATCCGGAACGGTTGGCGTGCCGTGAATGATTTAATGTATGTTTCCATACATAAGTCGCGATCATCCGGGTGTAACCCGGTCGTCCACCCGCTGCCCAATTCCTCCTCCAGACTGCGGCCGCGAAACGCCAGCCACGCCTGGTTAAAATAGGTGCACCTGGCATCTGGACCCGACATCCAGATCATTACCGGTGCTGCATCCGCCAGACGGCGGAACCTTTCCTCGCTTACGATTTTGTGCCGCTGCACGTCGGCTTCCAGTTCACTCACCCGCCTCCGTAGCGCACTTATTTCATCAATCTGATTGCTTGGCGCCATCTCAAATCCAGCCATTATCTCCCGATCATAGAATGGGGAGATACCCGGCGTACAGTACCAAATTGCGACCTGTTATGCTTGACAAGGTAGAAACCTTGCGGTATACACCTGATAACCTGTGGGAAATGGAACTATTTGACCCACCAGCGGAATCAAAAGTGGGAACGAGATGACGCCCAGGCAGCCGGACGTGGACCATCAATTGTTCGTGCGTCTGCGCGCCGGCGATGAGCAGGCGTTCGTGGCTCTATACCGGCGCAGGCAGGGCGCAATCTATCGTTTCGCGCTGCAGATGAGCGGCTCCACGACGGCTGCCGAAGATATCGCGCAGGAAGTTTTCATGGCATTGCTGCGCGCGGAATGCGGTTTCGATCCGGATCGCGGGACTGTTTCCGGCTATCTTTTTGGCATAGCGCGCAAATTGGTACTACGGAACCTGGAAAGAAGCCGGCCGGACGTGGCGCTCGACACCGATTCCGACGAGACGATCGCGCCCGAACTGGCGGTTCAGGACGATCCGCTGGCCGAGTTGACGCATCGCGAAGGCATCGAAGCGCTGCGGCGCGCGGTGGTCACATTACCGCGGCGATATCGCGAGGTAGTGGTTCTGTGCGATCTGGAAGAGATAGATTACGCCGAGGCCGCCGTGGCGCTCGGGTGTCCCATCGGCACTGTGCGTTCGCGCCTGCACCGCGCGCGCGCCCTGCTGATCGAGAAGTTACATCAGGATCGCGGCCCGGGCATGCCGCTATCCCGGTTGAAGCCCGTCAGGTGTGAATTATGAATTGCCAGGAATTTTGGGACCGCATGCCGGAGCTGTCGAATCAGCTTCTGCGAGACGAATCCGAGCACCTCGAAACGTGCCGGGAGTGTGCCGCCGCGTGGGAACTGCAGTGCTCCCTGGGAGTTGGAATGCGCCGCCTGTCGCAAGACTGGAAGCGGGTGGAAGCGCCGGCGCGCGTGGAGGCAGGCCTGAGATCCGCCTTCCGGATGCACCATGCGGCGCGCCCCGCCGAACTGCCGCCCCGCTCGGTTTGGATGCCGCTGTTTGCCGGTCTTGCGGCCGCACTCCTGATGGCTCTGGGCCTGCTTCTGATCCGCGATCAGCCCGCGGATGCGCCGCACGATGCTTCCACCACAAGGGTGCAAGTGGCCGCATTCACACCCGCCGGCCTTTTGGATAGCGATGGGCCGGATAGCGACGGATTTATTCCCCTGCCCAATGCCGAGAGCATCGCGCCGGACGAGAACGTCAACGTGGTTCGCGTGGAGGTGCCCCGCTCCGCCATGCTGGCGGTGGGACTGCCGGTGAGTGCCGATCAGTCCATGGATCTGGTGGAAGCCGATATTAAAATGGGCTCTGACGGTCTGGCGCGGGCCGTCCGCTTTGTTAACGAATGAGTGAGGAGTAGAAATGTCGATTCGCGTGATGGTGATCGGCCTGGCCGTGGCTGTCAGCCTTTCCGCGCAGGATTTGCCGCCCGCCGGCCGGGGACGGTTTGGAGGCGGGCCCAATGCGCGCTTTCTGGGCGCGGAAGCCGGACCTCCGGGCCGGGTAGTCAAGAGCGCTCCCTATTCGGCGGAAGTGGTCACCGAGAGCACCCAGACCCTGGCGGACGGCAACCATATCCGGCAGAGCACCACGGCGCGCGTGTTTCGCGATAGCGAAGGCCGCACGCGTACGGAGCAATCGCTGAAGGGCTTGGGCGCCCTGGCCGGAAATACCAACCTGCCGAATGTGATCTTTATCAGCGACCCGGTGGCAGGCGCCACTTACGCCTTGAATCCCAGCGCGAAGAGTGCGACTAAACGCGGTTGGATGCGTCCGGGACGTTCCGGTCCGCCGCCCGCGAATCGCACCGAACAGAAAGCGCGGCGGCGGGAAGGCGTCAACGCCAACATAAAAACGGAATCGCTGGGCCGCCAGACGATCGATGGCGTGGCGGCCGACGGCACCCGCACCACCACCACCATTCCGGCCGGAGAACTGGGCAACGAACAGCCCATCCAGATAGTCACCGAGCGCTGGTACTCGCCCGACCTCCAGATCCTCGTGCTCACCAGGCGCAGCGACCCGCGCAGCGGAGAAACCGTCACCCGCCTGGCCAACATCAGCCGCACCGAGCCGGCCCACACGCTATTCGAAGTGCCGGGGGATTACAAGGTCAACTGAGTTTCATTGCGGGCTGGTCAGAATTGCACCAGATCCTTTTTCGCTTCCAGGTTTTTCTGATCCAGCCCGGGCACCTTCAGCAGGTCGCTCCAGTCTTTAAAGTTGCCGTTGGCTTTGCGGTAGGCCACTACCGCGTCCACTTCAGCCACCTTGAAGCCCAGCAGCGCCTTCATCTCGATTCCGGGGGCGGTATTGATCCAGACTTTGGAGTCCTTGCCGAAATTGGCGGTCAGATAACTCACCACGGCGTCGATTTCGGCGTCGCTGCCGGTGGCTCCGCGATCCACCATATCCGCGACTTTGTCCGACCAGTCGTCTTTGCCGATACGCAGCGTCCGCATCCGGTCCACCGAATGGCACTCGGTGCACATTTTGGCAACCACGTCTTTACCCGGACCATCGGGCAGCAGGCCGGCATTCCCATCGTCGCCGGCGGCGAACGTCAATGCGGCAAAAACCACGGGCAGTATCCAGACAGCGCGCACCATGAAATTTATTCTACGTGAGGAATGGCGCAGCCGATCGACTTCGTAAAGGCGTGCGGCGCAGGCTTTCCCGCGACCACGGCATCCAATGCTTCGCGCAGATCCTGCTGGGTAGGGCGCGGCCGCTGTACTCCGAAATCCACCGCCCGGTTATCGATTCGGCCCAGGTACAGGAGCTTGCCTTCCGGCGATACGATGGCGGCCTGCGGGGTGATGGTGGCTCCGGTAAGTTTCACCAGCACCTGGTGCGGGTCCAGCAGCAGGGGGAAGCTGTAGCGAAACTCGCTGGCATAGTGCGCCACCTCCGCATCCGGCGTTCGCGGCTCCGCCTGGACGGCATAAAACAGCACACCCTGGGGCGCGTACGCGTCGCGAATACGATTCATCTCCGGCACGTAGCTGTTGGCGATGGGGCAATCCGTGGTGACGAAGAACAACACTACGGCTTTGTGCCCCGCCCATTCCGCCGGTGCGTGCGCCGCGCCTTGGGTATCGCGCAAGTGGAAAGCGAGGGAAGAGCCAGCGAGATACATCAACACAAGGGAGAGCAATTTCGGTATCACCATCTCATCATATCGAGGTAGGAAACCGCCGGGCTGGACGGTGCGTCCAAGCCACTGTTAGCGTCCTCACGGTTACCAGATGACTATCCTGTCCCATCGTTTGAGGATTGGTGCGCTTGTGGCCTGCATGTCTTGCGCAGGCCTCTTCGCGCAGACCGATCGTATCTCCGCCGCTATCGACGCCCGGCGGTCTGTAGTGCTGCATGGCAGCCGGCATCCCCAGGCGAGTCCGCAGAATGATCGCGGCGCGGTAGAAGCCTCTTTCCCCGTGGCCGGCATGACGTTCCTGCTGAAGCCATCCGCCGGTCAGCAAACCGCGCTCCAGCAACTGCTGGCCGCACAACAGAACCCCGGCTCGCCCAACTACCGCCAGTGGCTCACCCCGGAGCAATACGCCGACTCCTTCGGCGTTTCCGCCGCCGACCTGGCGAAGATTTCCGATTGGCTGAGGTCGCAAGGCTTCAGCATCGACAACGTCTCACGCAGCCGCACCTTCATCACCTTCAGCGGTACCGCCACTCAGGCAAGTTCGGCATTCCACACCGAAATTCACCGCTACCTGGTGAATGGCCGGACGCACTACGCCAACGCGGCCGATGCCTCTATTCCCGCGGCGCTCTCCGGCGTGATCTCCTCCCTTCGCGGCCTCAACGATTTTCGTCTCAAACCGCGGCTCAAGCTGCCCATCAACCCGCAACTGAATTCCGGCGGCGGCCACTACGTGGCGCCCGACGACTTCGCCGCCATCTATCACGTCACGCCGCTTTACCAGGCCGGCATCGACGGCGCCGGGCAGAAAATCGCAGTCGTGGGCCAGACCGAGATCCAACTGTCTGACATCCAACAGTTCCGCACGAAATTCGGCCTCTCCGCACCCAACCTCACCCAAGTGTTGGTGCGCGGAAGCGCCAAACCCGGCATCAGCAGCACCGACATGCCGGAAGCCGACCTCGATATCGAATGGTCCGGAGCCATCGCCCGCAACGCGCAGATTGTGTACGTCTATTCGACCGACGTGTTCCAATCCGCCTTGTACGCTATCGATCAGAATCTTGCCCCGGTGCTCAGTATGAGCTACGGCGGTTGCGAGGGCGGCGACCTGGTGGATTTGCCAGCCTACCAGACGATGGCCCAACAGGCCAACGCGCAGGGCATCACCTGGCTGGCCGCCGCCGGCGATTTCGGCGCGGCCGATTGCGAAGACGTGGGCGCTTCCATCGCGCAGGACGGCCTGGCGGTAGATGCCCCCGGCTCCATTCCAGAGGTCACGGCCATGGGCGGCACCACCTTCGATGAACAGGGCGGCTCTTACTGGGCCTCGAATGGCGCGGCGCTGGGCTACATTCCCGAAAAGGTTTGGAACGACACCTCTCTGTCGTACGGTCTGGCAGCCGGCGGCGGAGGCGGCAGCATTTTCTTCCCGCAGCCCATCTGGCAGAACGGACCCGGCGTCCCTACCGATGGCGTCCGGCACGTGCCCGACATTTCCTTCAGTTCTTCCCCGGAGCATGACGCGTACTATTTCTACAGCCAGGGCAGCGGCGGAGGCGTAGGCGGCACGTCTGTTGCCGCGCCCTCCATGGCAGGCGTAGTCGCGCTGCTGAATCAATACCTCACTTCCACCGGCGCGCAAACTGCCGCCGGTCTGGGCAACATCAACCCCATGCTGTACCATCTGGCGCAATCCGCCACCGGCATCTTTCACGATGTGACCACGGGGAATAACAGCGTGCCGTGCGTGACCGGCTCGCCCGACTGCTCGGGCGGGATGATGGGCTTCAGTGCGGGCGCAGGCTACGATCAAGCGACCGGTCTGGGCTCGGTGGATGTCGCCAACCTGGTGCACGGCTGGGGCAGTCAGTCCGCCGTTAATTCCGCCGTGGTGTTGTCGCTGGACCAGAACCCGGTATTCCAGCAAACCCCCGACGCCGCGGGCAATTCCTGGCGCTTCAACCTGACGCTCACCGAAGAGGCCGGCATGCCCACCACGCTCACCGTCCTGACCATCGATGGCGTGAGCTTCCTATCGAGCTTCAAAACCTCGATGCCGGCCCACGGGTCACAAACGGCGGCCATCGGACTCAAAAACCTGGCTGTTCCCGCCAGCGTGGCTTTCGTCGCCAGCGGCGTGGATTCCAGCGGCACTCCGTGGACACAGCAACTGTCCATTCCCTTCACCGGCCCGCAGGCGCCACTCACGGTCGCGGGAATCACCAACGGCGCGTCCTTCCAGCAGGTGTACGCACCCGGGATGATCCTCACCGTGTTCGGAACCCAGCTCGGCAATTTCGTGCAGTCCTTCGGCACGGTTCCCTTGCCGCAATACCTGGCCGGATTTGAGGCCGCCGTCAACGGGGTGCCCGCGCCGCTCTACTACGTCTCTCCCACCCAGGTGAACCTGCAGATTCCTTACGAAACGCAAACCGGACCCGCCACCCTGACCGTGGGTAACCCATACGTGAACGTCAACTACAGGTTCCAGGTAGCGGCCACCGCACCCGGAATATTCACCGGCGCCGATGGCGCCCTGGTGCCCTTCCCTACTGCCTCCCAGAACCAGACCATCACGCTTTACATCACCGGCGACGGGCAGGTGAGCCCATCGCTGGCCACCGGCAGCGCCCCTGCGGCAGGCACCTCCACCAGCCGCCTGCCCAAGCCGCGGGTCGCGGTTACCGTCACCGTGGGAGGCCTACCCGCAACCACCACTTTTGTCGGTATCCCGGCCGGGTATGTGGGGGTGACGCAGATCAATTTCACCGTTCCCAACGGCCTCTCTGCCGGCGTACAGCCGGTAGTGGTGACGGTGGGCAACACCTCCAGCGCCCCGGCCAAACTCACGGTCCAATAGCACCGGATTCCGGCCTCCGCTGTCTGATATGTTAAGAAGTGTGATCACCAGACGTGGTTTCCTTGCCACCCTGCCGGCGGCCCTCACCGCGACAACCGCCCGTGCCATCGCGCCACCCAAGTCGTACGGAGCCCTTCCCTCGAATCGCCAGATTCGCTGGCACGAGATGGAAACCACCGCCTTTCTGCACTTCACCGTCAACACCTTCACGGATAAGGAATGGGGCTATGGCGATGAGGACCCTAATATCTTTAATCCCACCGCCTTCGATCCCGACGCCATCGCCAAGGCCCTGGCCGACGCCGGGATGCGCGGCGTGGTTCTCACCTGCAAGCACCATGACGGCTTTTGCCTCTGGCCCACCAAGACCACCGAGCACAACATCAGCAAAAGCTCCTGGAAATCGGGCGATGGGGACGTGGTGGGCGATATCGCCAACGCCGCCCGCAACCATGGACTGACCTTCGGCGTCTATCTTTCGCCCTGGGACCGCAACAACGCCGCCTACGGCACACCGGCGTACATCCATATCTATCGCCAGCAGCTTACCGAACTGCTCACCACGTACCCGCCGATTTTCGAAATCTGGCACGATGGCGCCAACGGCGGCGATGGCTATTATGGCGGCGCCCGCCAGAAGCGGTCCATCGACCGCAACACCTATTACGATTGGCCGGGCACGTGGGACCTGGCCCGCTCGCTGCAGCCCGAGGCCTGCATCTTCAGCGACGTCGGACCCGACATTCGCTGGGTGGGCAATGAACGCGGCATCGCCGGCGACCCCTGCTGGGACACTTACGATCCAGTGGGCGCCAATGGCGGACCGGCTTCGCCGGGCAACGTGCGCGAACGCGAATCCGCCACCGGCACGCGGCACGGCTCCCATTGGATGCCTGCCGAGTGCGATGTCTCCATCCGCCCGGGCTGGTTCTGGCACGAAGCGGAAAACGCGCGCGTGAAAACGCCGAAGCAACTGATCGATCTCTACTACCAGTCCGTCGGCCGCGGCGCCAACCTGCTGCTCAATGTGCCGCCCAACCGGGAAGGTATCCTGCAGGCGGAAGATGTGGCATCGCTCAAGGCATTCGGCGATTACCGCAAAGCCACCTTCGCCGCGAACCTGGCCGCCAAGGCGCACGTGAGCGCTTCCAACGTGCGCGCCCGGCAGAGCGATTACGAGGCCAAACACATGCTGGACGGCCGGACCGATACTTACTGGGCCACGGACGATGAAGTACTGACGCGCCGACGCCACCTTCCGCTTCAACCATCCCGTGGAGTTCAATATCGTGCGACTGCGCGAAGCCATCCGGCTGGGTCAGCGGGTGGATGCCGCCGCCATCGACAATTGGAACGGCCATTCGTGGGACCAGATCGCCGCCTGCACCAGCATCGGCGCCCGCCGCCTGATCCGGCTGGAAAAGCCCGTGACCGCCACGCGCGTTCGCCTGCGGATCACGCAGGCTGCCGCTCCCCCGGTCCTCAACGAATTCGCGCTATTCCGAGAAAGGTAGGGTTTCAGTAAGCCGGCTGCGCGGCACAGGGAATGGAATAGGCGCCGCGAAAACCGGATTCCTGAATGGCACGGTACAGGTCCGGGATCATGTAAACGATCGAGTGAAACGGCCCGAACCACTGGTTGGATTTGAACAGAGGCCCCGGAGCGCTGAATGGCATCGGGGCATAATTTCGGCCGTCACGATCGTAGTTTCGTCCACCGCACGAGTCGCAAGTGTGGCAAACGGCATTTGCCACATCCACGTCAGCTCGCAGGGGAATGTCCAATTGAACCACGGTTTGCAGAACGGAGCGCGACTTGTAATCCAGTACCGGCCGGCTGATGATGCCGAAGGGACGGAATACCTGATCGAACATCTCGGGCTTCACGAGAAACTCATCAGCCACCCAGTTCAACATGAACATTCCCCGGCTCTTTGCCCATTTGGGTTCACCTGATAAACAAAGCGGCAGTATTTGTTCCGACCCGCGCCGGCAGCGAGAGCAAGCGGTCGTATACGTCGTCCGGTAAAACTCTAATATGTTCTGAGGCTGTGGGAATCCACGCAGGGATGCGTCCAGAGCCAGGTACGGCGCGGCCGTTCGGTCGGCGCTACTGAATTTGGCATGAGCGAAGTCGGCCAGGGAGTCTCCTGTACTGCCGTAGCGGGCGACGCTGTCGGCATGCCTGGGGTGGGCGACCCAGGCATGGTGGTATTCCTTGAGAAACAATGCGAGCCTGGGCCAGGCGGGATCGTCCTCCGTAATGTCCGGAATCAGAATGTGTCCTTCCGAGGCCGACGGGTTCACGGGGAACGACATGCCAAATGAATCCAGAATCGGGCCGGCGATGTCGGCCTCAAGGTGGAGGCGATGATGAATCGTCATGGCTGCGGTCGCTCGATGATCCCAGGCTATCGTAAGTAAAATCGGTTTGCCAAAAGAACTTTATTATATAAAGTGAATTCATGCACCGAGCTTGGATGCCGCCCGATATGACGGGGCCGCCGGTTTTGGATTCTGCCACCCGCGAGGAGTCGCTACGCTCGCTACCGCCGGACGCCGGCCAGAAACTCGTAGTCGTCGGATGAAGCGCGAAGGTTTGCTACGGCATCTTCGTCGGTACGGCTGTATTTTGCGGCGAGAAGGTAAAGAACACACGCTGTGGGAGAACCTCAGACGGATCATGCCGAAGCGGTTCCTCGTCACGCGGAAATTTCGAATCTATGAACTCTCGGGGCAGCCCATCGCGACCGTTTTGTAATTATGCGTAACGCTTCGCTCGTTTCCTGAACGCGCCTTCAGAGCTGCTTTGAGCAATAGAGAGGGCCAAGACGTAAAGTGGCCTTTCAGTTTTTTCGTGCGTGGTCAGTTACACGGCATGGCCGCGAAGGTGCCCGGCGATCGGGAATTTGCGGTATTCCGGCGCGCCGGGCTCGAGAGGCTAATTACGCTCTACGTATACGTTTTGTCTCCGCCAACCTGCGAATCCCAATACGTCGTAGGATCGGTGAAGAACTCACCCTGCCTGCAGAGGGGGCGTATCGCTTCCTCATTGACTTTGATGCCCATGCCTGGCCCCGTCGGGACGGGGATGTAACCCTTAACGACGAGGGCCCCGGCGTCGGTTATGTCTTTGTGCCAGGCCGGCTGCGGCTGGTGCCATTCCATGGCGAGGAAGTTCTGGCAGGCGGCTATCGCGTGCGCGCCCGCTATGTAGCCGATCGGGGTAGCGTTGCTGTGGACCATCATCCCCACCGAATATTTGGCCGCCATGTCGGCGGTCTTCTTCAATTCGAGACAGCCACCGATTACAAGGTGATCCGGGTGGATATAGTCGACTGCGCGCGCCTGGCAAAGCGGCTCGAGCGATTCCATCAGGTAGGCGTCTTCGCCCGTCAAGGTGGGCACCCTGATCGAATTGGTGATGAGCTTCCACTCCTCTGCGCGGAACCACGGGACCATGTCTTCCAAAGTCGAGGGAGTGACCCTCTCCAGCGCGTTAGCCAGCTTGATGCAACTTTTCGCGGTGAGGTGCCCGAAATGGTCGTGACCCATGGGAACGTCGGCGGCGTCGCCCATGAGTTCCTTGATCGAAGCGACGTAGTCGGCTACGAGTTCACATCCCTTGTCGCTGAGCTCCAATCCCTGATAGTAGTTCTCGGGGCCTTCCCCCGGTTCCCCGTTATAGCCTGCCGGCGCAAACATTGTTCCCCGCTTGCCTCGGAGGATGGGAGCTACGCCCAGGTCCATTTTGAGCATCGTAAACCCCGCGGCGACTCTCTCCTTATAATCGGCGGCGATGTCTTTGATGTCGTTCGAGCGCGGGTCACCCTCGGAGTACATGCGGACCCTGTCGCGGAATTTACCGCCAAGCATTTGATAGATCGGCACGCCATAAGCTTTACCGGCCAGATCCCACAACGCGTTCTCAATCGCGTTGACGCCGCTCCCCCGGCGGTTATAGGCGCCATGGATCTTGATCTTGCGGAAGATCTTGTCAACGTTGCAGGGATTCTCGCCGAGCACCCGGGTCTTATGCGTCAGCACGTAGTTCGGCTGGGGGCCGTCCCCAATCGTCTGGCCGTAACCCGAGATTCCCTGATTGGTATCGATTCGGACGACGATGGTGCCGCCCGATGCCCCTCCCGTGCCGGGAGTCGCAGGAGGCAGCGGCGCCCTGCCGCGACCGCCCCGACCCTCGCCCGCCTGGCCTCCCGGCCCTCTCAGAACGGCGATGCGCATGTCAGTGACTTTCAAGTCCGACGGAATTGAATTCCGGTTGACATTCTGGGGATACGCTTCGAGGTCGGCCAAGAGGCCAAGACCCGCGGCTGCCGCGCCCGTGCTCAGAAGCGAACGTCGCCCAAATGCGTTTTCTTTTGTGGACATTTACTCTCTCCTTTTCGCCACCAAAACCTTCTCGCGTATGGAAGCGGTCCATTCTCTCATCACATAAGTTATCCGAAAATTCAATCTCGTAGCAGATGCCCGCCCGTCCCGAAGTTCAATCCTACGAGTACAGAGCGGCGGATACCCAAAAATTCCCTTTGCAAAAAGAACTTTGTATTGTAAAGTAGATTCATGCGCCGAGCCTGGATGCCTGCTGACATGACGCAGCCGCCTGTTCTCGATCAGGCCTCCCGCGCGGGGTCCGTGCAGCCGCGGTATGCACTGCTGATCAATCCCTTCTACCCAAAGGATCCGCATGCCAGCTTCGGCAAACATGTGCTGACCCCTTCGCTGGCGCTCACCAGCTTTGCCGCCACCACGCCGGAGCACTGGCAGGTGCGGTATTGGGACGAGAACCTGCTCGACGGCCGTCCGCCCTTCGATCCCCTGCCCGAGGTGGTGGGGATCACGGTACACCTGACGTTCGCCCAGCGCGCGTTCGAACTGGCCGGCTGGTATCGCCGCCGCGGCAGCAAAGTCATTCTGGGCGGACTGCACGTGCTTTCGTGCCCGGAAGAGTGCGCCCCGCACGCCGACGCGCTGGCCCTCGGTGATGGTGTACAGCTTTGGCCGCGCATCCTGGCCGACGTCGAATCCGGCCGCCTGCAGGGGCGATACGCGGCCACGTACGAAACCGAGTATCGTGACGATCCCCCGCCCCGCCGGTCGCTGCTGCCACGCCGCAGTTTCCTGACTACCACCAGCCTGATCGCCACCCGCGGCTGCCACAACCGGTGCGGCTTCTGTTACCTGGCCACCGACGGCCTGCGCATGCCCTACCGCATGCGCGACCCCAGCCAGGTGGCCGCCGAATTTGCCGCCGACGGCCAACCGTACGCCGTGTTCGTCGACAACAATCTCGGCTCCAACCGCGAGTATCTGCGCGCCCTCTGCCAGGCCCTGCGGCCGCTGAACCGCATCTGGAGTGCAGCCGTTTCCATCGATGTTACCGACGATCCCTCGCTCATCCGCGCCATGGCCCTGGCGGGTTGCACCGGCGCCTTCGTGGGCCTCGAATCGCTCACCGACCAGAACCTGGCCGATGCCCACAAGAAGACCCCGAAGACCGCCGACTACGCGCGCCGCACACGCCTGTTGCACGATAACGGCATCCAGGTGAACGCTTCCTTCGTCCTGGGTTTCGATCACGATCGCGCGGAAGTCTTCGCCCATACTGCCGAATGGGTGGAGGAGAACCGCCTGGAGTGCGCCACGTTTCATATCCTCACTCCCTATCCGGGTACGCCCCTGTTCCGGCAAATGGAATCGGAAGGCCGGCTGTTGCACCGCGATTGGAGCCTCTACGACACGGCCCACGCGGTATTCCGTCCTAAACACATGTCGCCGGAGCAACTGGAGGAGGGTTACCAGTGGATTTACCAGCGTCTCTTCTCGCGTGCCTCCATCTGGCGGCGCAGGCCGGAAGACTGGCGCGCCGTCGCGCCGTATCTGGCCATGTCGTACCTCTATAAGCGCTCCAACCGGTTGTGGCGCCTGCTCATCCGGCATCACCTGGTACACGCTGTGTGGAGCCCGCTGGTGGGGCTCACTCGGGCCCGCCACTTACGATTCCGGAAGACCCTGACTGAGCCGGCGCAGACAGACCGGGAGGTATGTCTTACTTATCGAACATGACGTCTGCCGCCTGGAGCGCCAACTTGCCGGGGTCCATATCCGTCCGGTTGCATAGCACAATGACGCTCAACTGGTCCGCCGGAAAGCGCTCGATAGCGGTGCCGAATCCAATAGTGCTGCCGAAGTGCCACATGCGCGGATGCGAACGGTACGGATCCAGAAACCAGCCGAAGCCGTAAGAGACGGGCTTGCCCGGCGCCAGATTGTCTCCGCCCGGAGTTGCCGGCCATTTCGCCGGCTGCCCGTTTGCCAGCGTGACCGGCGTGAGTGCCGCGCTCATCTCGGCTTCGCTCAGCAGGGTGTGCTTCTCCAGCGCTTCGTCCCATTTGGCCAGATCCGCCAGGTTGGAATACACGCCGCCATCGCCCTGCGTGGCGGAAGTGGAACTCTGGTCCGTCTCCTCGAAGCTGCCGGCGCCCTTCGAGTGCCCGTAGGCGCGATTGGCCACGCTGTTTCCGCCCTTTACATAGAGCAGCGTCCCGTCCATGTGGAGCGGCGCGAAGATGCGCCGGCGCAGGAATTCAGCGAACGGCTCGCCCGAGACCTTCGCCACAATCAGGCCCAGCATCACATAGCCCGAATTGCTGTAATCCCAGCTTGTTCCCGGCGCGAATTTGCTGGCCGACTGGTGCTGCAACAACTCCAGCACGTCGCCGTCCTGAATCTGGTGCACCGGACTCCAGCCGGGACCCATCAGATCCTCGTAATCCGGCAGTCCCGAAGTATGCGTCAGCAGATGCCGGATGGCGATGGCGCCGCTGTATGCGGGTAAGTCCGGAAAAATGCCGGTCAGCCTCTGGTCCAGTTGCAACTTGCCATCGTGGACCAGCAGCATCACGGCCATTGCCGTAAATTGCTTGGTGACCGACGCCAGCCGGAAGTTGGTGTGCTCATCGATGGGCGCGCGTGTCCGGGCGTCGCGAATTCCGTAGCCGCGTTGGAAGATGACGCCGCCGTGACTGCGTACCAGCACGGCCACGCCCGGCGAGTTTTTGTCTGCCAGCAGGGAAAAGAGCGCGTCGAGTTTCCGGGCCGCGGCGGATTCCACCGGTAGATCGGGGCTCCGGCTCCAGTCCTGAAAGGAGCCATCGTATAGCCGCGCATCCTGACCCAGGTACCGCGCCACGAAATACAGCACGGTGGCCTGCTGGCCGATGTGGCAATAGGAGACGGTCAGCGGCGCTTCCCGCACCAGCTTGCGCAGTTCCTCCTCCGTTTTCAATTTGCCGTCCGCGCCCCACACGCTGTTGTAAGGCACATTGCGAGCGCCGGGAATATGGCCGGCCCGGGGCATGCCGCCGGCGTTCGTACCGTTATAGAATTCGGGCAGACGCGCGTCCAGCAGTTGCACGCCGCCGTCTTCCAGGTGCGCGCGCACCCATTCGGCGGTGACCACGCGCTGCGCCGGGTGCGCCGTAAACGTGGCCGCTTCCTCCTTCGCTGCCTCCGTACTGAGCGCGTGGCCGGAGTTCCGCCACGCAGCCAGCCCGCCGTCCAGCAGCGCTGCCCGCTCCCCGGCCCCCAGAGAATCGAGCGTGAACCAGACGCGCGTCGCCGACTGCACCGAATCGGTCCCGGCATATATCACCACGCGCTTGGCATCGCCCACACCCAGGCGTCCGAAAGCTCTTTCCAGGTCGCCGGCCGGAGGCAATTCCAAACGCAAGCCGGTCGCGCCTGTCACTGAGATATCGGCCAGAGTCACCAGACGCGCACCCGGAATATGGCCGGCATCGTAATCCTTCTGCGACCCTACGTGCAGAATCACCAGCGACTCATCGTTCAGGTGCTGCGCCAGCCAGTCAGTGGAGACGAGCACGGAGGGATTGGTAGCGGCGTCCGCCACTGCCGCGGCGAGAAAGATCAGGAAGGCACAACGCATCAACACTCGTCGCTCCTTTTGGGGACAGGCCGGGAGGCCTGTCCTACGCCAGCAGGCGCGCTGCCGGCTTGGCAAAGTACGTCAGAATAATGCCCGCTCCCGCGCGGGTGATGGAGGTCAGGCTTTCCATCATGGCCCGGTCGTGATCCAGCCAGCCGTTGCGCACCGCTGCCATAATCATGGAATATTCTCCGCTCACCTGGTAGGCCGCGATGGGCACATCGAACCGTTGGCGTGCCTGGTAGATCAGGTCCAGGTAGGGCATGGCCGGCTTAACCATGACCATATCGGCGCCCTCCTGCAGGTCCAGTTCGATCTCGCGCATGGCCTCGCGGCCGTTGGCCGGGTCCATCTGATAGCTGCGCCGGTCGCCGAACTGCGGTGTGGATTCCGCCGCCTCGCGAAATGGCCCGTAGAACACCGACGCGAATTTGGCGGCATATGCCAGGATGGGAATCTTCTCGTAGCCGTTGGCGTCCAGAGCCTGCCGGATAGCCCAGACGCGTCCGTCCATCATGTCCGAGGGCGCTACGATATCCGCGCCGGCACGCGCGTGCGAAAGCGCAGTCTTAGCCAGCCACTGCAAGGTGGTGTCGTTGTCCACGTCGCCGCCCTTGACGAAGCCGCAGTGCCCGTGACTGGTGTATTCGCAATTACAGACGTCGGTCATAATCAGCAGGCCGGGCACCTCCTTGCGGATCGCCCGGATGGCCCGCTGCACAATGCCCGCGTCATCATACGCTCCCGTGGCCATTTCGTCTTTGCTTTCCGGCAGACCGAACAGGATCACGCCGCCGATCCCAAGCGCCCGGATCTCGACGCATTCTTTTACTATTTCGTCGATCGACATCTGGTAGTTTGCCGGCATCGATCCGATTTCCCGCCGAATTCCCTCCCCCGGGCAGGCAAAGAGCGGCAAAATAAACTGCCCCGGATGCACCTGGGTTTCGCGGACCAGGCTTCGCAGAGATTCGGTAGCGCGCAGGCGGCGCAGGCGTTGAATTGGGAACGGCATTACCCACGATTGTAACTGTTCAAAGAGGGGGCTTGACATGCGCGAGCCTCCGGTTAGAATAAATTTCATCTAAGCGTTGTTATGCAGACCGCTTGTGACCATACCCGCACGCAGATGATCGCCCGGAGAGACGGCGTGGACTACGTAGAGTGTCTGGATTGCCGCCAGATTTTCGAGGCTGAAGATCTTGAACCCGTGAAAGTCGAGGAAGAAGAGGAATAGCCCTCCGTGCGCTAGCATGGAGGGAATGCACGATCTCTCATACTTCCGGAACAATTTCGATCGGGTGGCCGAACGGCTCGCAACGCGCAGCAATCCGCCGAGCCTCGAGCAGTTCCGCGACCTGGACCAGCGCCGCCGTACCGCCATCACGCAGACCGAGCAGTTGAAGGCTGCCGTCAATAAGGCGAGCGCCGAAATCGGACCATTGCTGCGCGAAGGCAAGGACGCTACGGCACAGCGGGAGCAGGTCCGCGTCATGAAGGCGGAGATCGCATCCCTGGATGAGCAGATGAAGGGCGCCGATGCCCAGTTTCAGGAACTGCTCACCGGCATTCCCAACATCCCGCACGAATCCGTGCCGGTGGGAAAAGACGCCGATGACAACGTAGAAGTCCGCCGCGTGGGCGAACCCCGCACTTACGATTTCGCGCCGAAACCGCACTGGGACCTGGGGGCGGAACTGGGCATCCTGGACCTGGAACGCGCCGCCAAGATCACCGGCGCCCGCTTCGCCCTGTATTGGGGCATGGGCGCCAAACTGGAGCGCGCCCTCATCAACTTCATGCTCGACGTGCACACCCGCGAGCATGGCTATACCGAAGTGTTGCCGCCCTTCCTGGTGAACTCCCAAAGCCTCTTCGGCACCGGCCAGCTCCCCAAATTCAAAGAGGACCTCTTTAAGTGTGAAGGTCAGGACTTCTGGCTCATCCCTACGGCCGAAGTTCCGGTCACGAACATTTACCGGGACGAGACCCTGGACGCGGATGCCCTGCCCATCCGCCTCTGCGCCTATACTCCCTGTTTCCGCAGCGAGGCCGGCTCCTACGGGCGGGATGTCCGCGGCATCATCCGCGTGCACCAGTTCCAGAAGGTGGAACTGGTCAAATTCACACGCCCCGAGGATAGCTACGCCGAACTGGAGAAGCTCACCGCCGATGCCGAGGACATTCTCCGCCGCCTGTGCCTGCCGTTTCGCACGGTGGTGCTGTCCACCGGCGATATGGGTTTTTCCTCCGCGAAGACCTACGATATCGAAGTGTGGCTGCCTGGACAGAACGGTTATAAAGAGATTTCCTCCTGCTCGAATTTCGAAGCCTTCCAGGCGCGCCGGGCGGGTATCCGCTTTAAAAGCGGCAAGAAATCGGAGTATGCTCATACTCTGAATGGCAGCGGCCTCGCCGTGGGACGCACCTGGGTCGCCATCGTCGAAAACTACCAGCAGAAGGACGGCACCGTTCTGGTGCCGGAAGTCCTGCGGCCCTACCTGAACGAAGAAGTGATCCGCCCGCGCAAGCTGTAAGAAATCCGCGGCGGCGGGAACTAATAGTTGTGACCGCATGACTACCCCGGAAAGAGAGCGGCTGTTCCTCACGCTGTTTGAGGGCCGCAGGGCTGCCCTGCAGCGCTTGTGCTACGGCTTCCTCGGCTCGCCGGAGGAAGTGGAAGATCTCTTTCAGGAGATCATGACCAATGTCTGGAACAGCCTGCCTTCGTTTCGCGCCGAATCTGCGATTCACACCTGGGTCTACCGCATCGCGGTGAACACGGCGCTGGTGTATCGCAAGAAAATCCGGCGCGGCGAGCAACTGCCGGACCTTCCCGACGCCCGGATGGGGGCCCACCAGAACCTGGAGCAGGAAGAGCGCCTGGACGCGTTGCGGCGCGCCATCGCCGGCCTGGCCGACCAGGACCGCCTGATCGTGACACTGCTGCTGGAAGGTCTGAGTTACAAGGAAATCGCCGAGATTACCGGCCTCACCGTCAATTACGTGGGGGTCAAGATTACGCGCATCAAGCTGGCGCTGGAACAACTCATGACGGAGGTGGTGGCCCATGGTGCGGTTTGAAGAACTGCAGCAATTGTGGCAGAACCAGCCGCCGCAAGCGCCCGCCGCGTTCGATGTCCGCGGGCTCACCGCGGAATTGCGCCGCTTCGGCCGGCGGCAGACGTGGATCAACTCGCTGAAAGTGATTTTGCTCATTGCCACTTTCGTACGTATCCTGACCCGGACCCGTGAGGCGCCTCTGGGAATTGCCGGCGTGGTGCTGATGTACATCGGTCTGACTATCTACCTGGTATTCGACTGGCGCAATCAGGTCGGCATTTCGCGCCTGGATTTTTCCGCGCCGTCGGTCGCGTTTGTCCGGCAGGCGCGCGTCCGCCTGCAATATCAGTTGAATCCCATGCGCAGGGTCTTCTGGCTACTGGCGATCACGGTAGGCGGGGGCTTCAACCTTGTGTTGCTGGCCCATCCGGGCGGCCCGCTTTCCACGGTAATCGCCCGCCACCTGACCGCCACGGCACTCCCCTTCGCCGCTTACGTACTGGGGCTGAAAATCCGCGCCTTCCGCTTCCGGCGCGAATGTGGGGCCGTGATGGAACGTCTGGAAGCGCTTATCCGGACGATGGAGGAACAATCGTAATGAACCTGCACAACGTGGGTCTCCTGATCCGCCTCCGCTACAAACTGATGTGGGCCAAAACGCGTTCGCGCAACGGCAAGATCGCGCTGTTCGTGGTAGGGTATCTGTTCCTTGTCCTGGTTCTTATCCTTGTGGCCGCGGGCGGACTCGGGGCCGCCATTCTCGCCGTCCGGTCGGGTAAGGCGGAACTGGTGGCGCAGGCCGTATTGGGCGCTCTTTATGTGGAAGCGGTGTTTGCCAGCGTGATGCTGGGCTTTGGAATGGGCGCGGTGTTTACCGATGGGGAACTACGCCGCTATCCTCTTACCTTGCGGGAGCGCCGCATCACGCGCCACCTGATCGGTATCGCCGATCCCTTCTGGTTTCTGATCCTGGCCCTGGAACTGGGGATGGGCATCGGGCTGTGCGTCCTGGCAGACTGCAACATCGTGCTGGTGGTGGCCGCCATCCTGCTGCTGTTTCTCTCCAACTATCTGCTGGCCCGCGTAATCAGTCTGGCCATCGAACGGGTGGCCAGCCGCAAATCGGGATCGGCCGTCCTGATGGTGCTGGTGATGTGCCTGGCCTTCCTGCCTGGTGTGCTCGCGCCCGCCCTGGCGAAGAACAAGACCAACCTGGTGGAACTGCTGGCAGTGCTGCGGTGGACGCCGCCCTTCGGCGCCGCGGCCGCCATGACCCAACCCGCCCCCGCGGCACTATCCGGGCTGGCCCTGGTGGCCGTCTGGCTGCTCGGTTTCGCGGCCCTCCTGGCCTACATGGAGCAGTGGCGCCCACGAACGCAGACCGTTCAGGGCGGCGCCCTGCAATGGGACAGCGTTTTCGACCAGGTGGGCGCTTTCTTCGGCCCGCGAAACGGACCCCTGGTGGCGTTCTGGCTGCGCTTCTATGTGCGCAACAATCGCTTCCGCGCCCTGTATGGCCTCTCCCTGCCGCTGGTCGCGTTCCTGGCCTTCAACTTCCGCGGCGGTTTCGCTAAACATGCCGCCGCGGCCCCGGTGGATCCCAATAGTTTGTTTGTCGCCGCTCTGGGCGCCATCTTCACTATTTCGTTCTTCGGCGTGTCCCGGTTTGCCGTAAATCAGTACGGTTATGCCGGCGGCGCTTTCCGGCGCTTCTTTCTGCTGCCCACGGACCCTGCCGCCAGCATGCGCGCAGGCAGTTACGCTTCCATGTTGGTAGGCAGCGTACTGATTCCAGTGGGCCTGCTGCTGTGGATTCCCTTTGGCGGACCGTTCGACGCGCGGAAGCTGGTGATGCTCGCGTGCAGCGCCAGCACCGGCCTTTTCCTGATGAATGGCGCCGGGCTGTGGGTCACACTCTACAATCCGCGCAAGGGCAGTTACACCGCCGCCATGGGCAACGACATGTCACTCATGGGCAACATCGTGGTGATCGTGGGCATGCTGGGGGCGCTGTTTACGCCGCAGATTCTGGCCGCGTCCTGCCGGCCGCCGTCTCGCCGGCGAACTGGTGGGACATGCTGCCGCTGGCCGGGGCGGCATTCCTCTTTTACGTCGTCTCGCTGCGCGCTACCACTACCCTGTTCATCAGCAAACGCGAAGACCTGCTGGCCGTGGTGGAAGGAAGAGTCAAATAAATGAATCCGCAAGCCGACGCCATTCGCGTCACCAACCTCGTGAAAAAGTATGGCCAGACGCTGGCCGTGGAGAACCTCTCGCTGAACGTGCGCGCCGGCGCCATGTTCGGATTCCTGGGGCCCAACGGCTCCGGCAAGAGCACCACCATCGGATGCCTCACCGGACTGCTCGACCCCAGCGGCGGCACGGTCGAGATTCTGGGCCAGCCCTTCACCACCGAGAGCGCCGATCTCAAGCGGCGCATGGGCGTCATGCCGGAAACCCTCGGCCTGTTCGATCCGCTGTACGCGCACGAGTTCCTGGCGCTTCGTCGGGCGCATGTTCGGGCTCGATGAAGCCGTCACCCGCAAGCGCGTCACCGAACTGCTGGCCGCGCTCGAACTGACCGACACCTCTAAGACGCTCTCGGAGTACTCCACCGGCATGCGCAAGCGCGTGGCCTTCGCCGCCGCCGTGATCCACTCCCCGGAGGTCCTGTTCCTGGACGAACCCTTCGAGAGCATCGACCCGGCCGGCGTGGCGCTGATGAAGCAGTGGCTGCGCCGCTTCACCGAACAGGGCCGCACGGTGTTCATCACCAGCCACGTGCTGGAGACCGTGGAGCGCCTGTGCACCGAGGTGGCCATCATCACCAAGCCCGGCAAGCTGGTCTGGCAGGGCGATATCACCGTGCTGGCGAACGAGGGCGCCATCCAGTACGACGGCCAGGAATTCCGCGCGCTGGAGCCGCTGTTCCTGCATCTTGACCGGCGAACGCTACACCGATTTAAACTGGCTGTAGGACAGAACTCCCGGTCTGTCCTCCCCGAAATGGGAAACTCGTATATGAAACTCTACCTGAAACCCACTTGAACCACCTGCCGCAAAGCGAAGAGTTGGCTTCGCGAACGAGGCGTGAAATTCGAGGAGGTGGACCTCAACCGGGGACTCTCCGTCGCCGAACTCGAAAGCCTGATCGGGAAGCGCGATTATCTGCCGTTCCTGAATTCCCGTAACGAACTGTACCGCGAGCTGGGCATGAAAGAGAACCCGCCGCCGCGCGAGGAAGCGCTGCGCCTGATGTCGCTGCATCCCAACCTGATCAAGCGGCCCATCCTGGTCGAAGGTAACAAAGTGACTGTGGGTAGCCTTACGTAGCCCCGCGGCCGGTTTGGGTTATTAATGAAGTGATGCGCGCTGTGTTACTGGCCGTGTCTCTTGCCGTGCTCGCGCGGGCGCAAACGCCCGTAATCAACGCCGGCGGAGTGGTGAACTCGGGCAATTATGCCGGCGGGGGCGTGGCGCCCGGTTCCATCGCCTCGGTATTCGGCGTCCATCTGGCGTCGCGGACCGTTTCCGCCGCGGCCATCCCGCTGGCCACCACGCTCGGAAATGTGGAATCGGTCACCTTTGCCGGCGTGCCCGCGCCGCTGTACTTTGTCTCCGACGGCCAGATCAATGCGCAGGTGCCCTGGAACCTCGGTCTGGGTCCCGTGGATGTGATCGTCACGACAACACAGGGAACCTCCGCGGCAGTGAGCGTACCCATTGCACCCGCCGCGCCGGGGATCTTTGCGGTGAGCGCCAATGGCCTGGGCCAGGCTGTCGCCACGGACAATTCCGATGGCGCCCTCGCGGCGCCGCAGGCCGCTCCCGTAAGCATCCCGGCGCATCCCATCCAGATCGGCGACTACCTGGTGGTCTGGTGCACCGGCCTTGGCGCGGTGGACATGCCGGTCGCCAACGGCGCCGATACGGAAGGGCAGATTGTGAATACGCTAATGCAGCCGGCCGTGCTGATCGGCGGCATACCCGCGACATTCGTTTATTCGGTGCTCTCGCCGCAATTCGCGGGCGAGTACCAGGTAGCCGTGCAAGTGCCGCCCGGCGCGCCGTCTGGCGATGCCGTTCCATTGCAGATCGAAATCAACGGGATCACCACGGCAACTACCGTGACCATAGCGGTGGCCAACCCTTCGGACTAGCGAGCTATCCTGGATTGATGCGGAGTCTGGGAGCCCTGCTCCTGCTCATTACCGCAATCCAGCTTGCGGCGCAGTCCCCCGAGGGCTATGCCGGCGCCGCGGCCTGCGCCAAATGCCACGCCGCGATTCATCGGGAGTGGTCGGGGTCGCGCCATGCCAAAATGATGCAACCCGCCACAAAGAGCAGCGTGACCGGCGATTTTGGAGTGGGCAAAGCGGTGCTTCGCGGGTCCACCTACCTGCTCGCAGAGCGCGACGGTAGCTATTACATTACCGAGTCCGACCTGGCGCGCAAGCCCTGGGAACACCGCATCGACTACACGCTGGGCAGCCGGCGCGTGCAGCAGTACCTGACCACCATGCCCGATGGCAGCATCGTGGTCCTGCCGGCTACCTGGGACGCGCTCCGCAAAAAGTGGATTCACGACCTGGACGCGGCCAATCCGGAAGAATCGCCCAACGACGTGGTGCCCATCTGGAATAAGACCTGCTACTCGTGCCACGTCAGCCGGGGGCAAAAGAATTTCGACCCGGAAGGCCCGCGCTATCGCACCGCGTGGCAGAGCCTGGGAGTGGATTGCGAGAGCTGCCATGGCCCGGGTAGCCGCCATGCCGCTAAGCCGGCGCGGGACAACATCGTCAATCCCGCCCGCCTGGATGCGGCGCGTAGCACCATGGTCTGCGCGCAATGCCATTCCTCGCGCGACATCTATGCCGATGGCTTTCCGGCAGGCGCCGATTACTACGATTCCTTCATGCCGGTGATGGAGTACCGCCTGCCCGCGTACCAGGACCCGGCCTTCTGGCCCGACGGGCGCCCCCGCTGGTTCGCCAACGATTCCGTGGCCCTATGGCAGAGCCAGTGCTTCCTGAAGGGGAGGGCGACCTGTATCACGTGCCACGCCGGATCCCACAATCCGCAGCCGCGGGCCGACGCGAATGCGGTTTGCGCCGGCTGTCACAAAGCAGTAGTGGCGAACCTTCCGGCGCACACCCATCACGCTCCGAAAAGCGCCGGCAGTTCCTGCGTGGAGTGCCACATGCCGCCCACGGTGACCGGCCTGAATGCACACATGCGCGATCACTCCATCGGCATACCGGTGCCCGAGAACACCGTCACACACGGCATTCCGAATGCGTGCAATCTCTGTCATCAGGATAAAGACGCCGCCTGGGCATCGCAGCAGATGACGGCGTGGTATGGCGCTAAGACCCGGCAGAGATGGATCCGCCGCGCCCATGCGTTTACGCAGGCCCGCCAGGAGAGTGCGGCGGCGATTCCAGCGCTGCTGGAGATTCTGTCCGACCCTTCGGGGGGCCCCTGGATTCGCGCCAACGCTGCCGGCTACCTGGGCAGTTTCCCCAACGATCCCACCGCCTATGGCGCGCTGCTCCGCGCCTTCACGGACCCCGAACCGCTGGTGCGGGCCACCGCCGCCTCCGCCATTCGCCCTCGCGCGGCACAACGGGAGGCTCTGGCGCCGCAACTGGTATCGCTGCTGAAAGATCCTGCGCTGACGGTGCGAATGAATGCCGGAATCGCGCCTGGTGGCCATGGGGGTGCGGCCGTTTCCCGGCGAAGACGGCGCACGTTTCGAGCGCGCCAAAGAACTCTACGCCGCGCGCGCCCGGCTGGATTCCGACGATGCCAACCAGCAGTTCGCCGCGGGCAAGTTCTTCTTTCTTTCGGGCGACATGGATCGCGCCGCCGCGGCCTTGCGCGCCACGTTGAAGCTGGACCCGGCGCTTCCCGCGCAGTACCTGCTGGCCCGGTCCCTGGCAGCAAAAGACGATTTCGAAGCGGCACAGGCGATTCTGAAAGCGATTCCGCGCGACGATCCCGAGTACGCCGCGGCGCAGCAGATTGCTCGCCGAAGTGGCCGCGAAGATCGCATGGCGACACGAATGGCGGCTCCGGCGCACAGGCGCGGTTTCTGGACGGCCAGGTGAAATATCAAAGTAAATACTATGGGGCCGCCCTGCAGGAGTTCGAGCAGGCTCTGAAACTCGCCCCGCAGGCGGAGTGGGCGGGGAAGGCGAAAATCTTGCGGGCTGTCTGCCTGGAGAAGCTGGCGCGCACCGAAGAAGCCGAAGCCGCCATGCGAAGCCCTGCTCGAAGACTCCGCGGCCGGACAGGACATGGATCTGCAACTGGCCTACGTCGAGTTGCTCTCCGAAACGGGGCGCGCGGAAGAGGCGCTGAAGCGGATCGACCGAGGTAATCGCGGCGGTTCCCAACTCCCCCATGGCCTACTTCTGGCGGGCCAAGGTACTGCTGCAACTCCACCGGACCGCCGAGGCCGCCGGCGCGGCGGAAGAATCCATCCGCCTGCAGCCCCAACTTCCGGAGGCTCATAATCTGCTGGTCCGGATTTATCAGATGCAAGGCCGCACCAAGGAGGCGGCGCAACAGGCGGAATGGCTGCGCGACTACCAACGACGCACACAATCGCACTGACGCTGTTGCTTCTCGCGGCCGGCGGCGGCGCGCAGGCACAGATCCGTTTCGAGGACACGGCCGGCAAGAGCGGGCCGAAATTCGAACTGCGCAACGGCGCGGCCGGCAAGTTTCACCAGCCCGAGCTGATGCTGGGCGGCGTGGCCGCGCTGGATTACAACAATGACGGCTGCATGGACATCTTCTTCACCAACGGCGCGGAGATGCCTTCTCTGAAGAAGAGCGGTCCCGAATATTTCAACCGCCTCTTCCGCAACGATTGCCACGGCGCGTTTACGGACGTTACGGAAAAGGCCGGCGTGGCGGGCGAAGGCTACTCCATGGGCGTGGCCGTCGCCGATTACGATAACGACGGCTATCCCGATATCTTCGTCGCCGGCGTGAACCGCAACATTCCTGTATCGCAACCGCGGCGACGGCACGTTCGAGGATGTTACTGCCAAGGCGCACCTGAGCGGCGTGGATCCGCACTACGGCAAGCTATGGTCCGTTGCCGCCGCATGGGTGGACATGGATAACGATGGCTGGCTGGACCTGGTCGTCAGCAATTACGTGCAATGGGACCCGAAGCTCGAGCCCACTTGCGGCACGCCCCAAAAGCCGCTCTACTGCCACCCCCGCGCGTATCACGACACGCCCAACCAGCTTTTCCGCAACAACCATGACGGCACGTTCACCGACATCACCGAATCCTCCGGCCTGGGCGCGCAACTCGGCAAAGGGATGGGCGTGGCCGTTGCGGATTATGACGGCGATGGCCTGATGGACATTTTCGTGGCCAACGACAGCGTTCCGAATTTTCTGTTCCACAATCTGGGTCATGGAAAGTTCGAGGAGGTGGGCATGCTGGCCGGCGTGGCGCTGAATGACGATGGCCGTCCCGTGGCCAGCATGGGGGTGGATTTTCGCGATTTCGACAATGACGGCCGGCCGGATCTGATCTTCACCGCCATGTTCAACGATACCTATCCGTTGTTTCGCAACACCGGCGCAGCGCCTGCGTTCGAAGACGTGACGGCGCGTTCCGGCATGGCCGTCGCAACCCGGATGCTGACCGGGTGGGGCATCGGATTGCAGGATTTCGACAACGACGGTTTCAAAGACGTATTCGCGGCGAACTCGCACTTTCCCTCGATGGATCAATTGCTCGCCACGGACGTGTCCCTGCCGGATTCCGTGCTGCGCAACCAGGGCGATGGCCGCTTCAAAGACGTGTCCAAAACCGCCGGCGCGGATTTTCAAGCGGCGGGCCAGTACCGCGGGGTCGCCTTTGCCGATTTCGATAACGATGGCCGCCTGGACGCCGTGGTATCCAACGGGAACGGGCCGGCCCGCCTGTTCCGCAACGTCACGCCGAACGCCGGGCACTGGCTGGCGCTGAAGCTGACCGGCACGCGCAGCAATCGCGACGGCATCGGCGCCAGCGTGACCGTCGCGCTGGCCGGCGGACGCAGGATCTACAATCACTGCACCACTAGCGTGGGCTACGCTTCCTCCAGCGAGCCGCTGGTGCGCTTCGGTCTGGGAAATTCAGCCGGCGCTCAGTTCGTACAGATTCGCTGGCCGAGCGGACGGGTGCAGGAGTTGCGCGACGTCAAGGGCGATCAGGTGCTGAAGGTTCGCGAGCCGTAACGCTTTATTTGGACCAGGGCGGCACGATGCCGTTCATGCGCGCATAGGCGATGGCCTGGCCCAGATGTTCGGCGATGTGCGTATCGAGGAACGTCAGGACTCCGCGCCGCGTGGTGGCGGTCTGGAAAAACTGGATGTCGTGGCTCAAGGTGGCGTTGTTGGCGCCGTCCAGAGCCTCGCGGATAATGGCGAACCCTTCGGTCAGTTTGGCGATCACCTGGTCCTTCGTGAGCGTTTCGCCTTCCGCTTTGGCATTGCTCTCAATCTGCTTCTCGATCTCTTTCAGGTCCACGCCATCGGCGATATGCAGCATCAGGCGGTTGCCATAGGCGATATGTAGAAACACTTCCTGGAAGGAGCGGACGCCCGGCGCGGGACGCCAGGAATACTTCTCCTCGGGGACGGCCTTGGCCAGCGCCATCACCTTGCTTTCCAGTTCCGTGAACGGCTGGAGCAGATCGCGCGCCACCGGGGGGGCGGGCGGCACATCCTTCACAGCCACCAGTTCCACGTCGAAGATCAGTTCGGCCCTGGGCGGAATCGATCGCCTGCCCTGCTCGCCGTAAGCGAACTGGTAGGGGATGAACAGGCGGCGCTTGCCTCCCACCTTCATGCCTTCGAAGCCCACGTCGAAGCCGGCAATCACCTGGCGGCGGCCCTGGATGAATTTGAGTGGATCTTTGCCCACGGACGAATCGAATTTGGTTCCGTCGCGCAGCCAGCCGGTGTAATGAACGGTGTATTCCTGGCCTGGCTTAGCGAGCTCGCCCGTGCCCGGCTGGACATCGATGTAGCGGTAGATGGCGGCGTCCACCACCTTGCCACTCACTTCCGGCATCTGAGCGTGCAGGCAAACGGCGGCGAATAATAACGCGACTGCGGCTCTACCCAATTTTCTTCCTCGCAAACGGCTTGGCAAACGCTGCCGGGGGATTGTGCGCATTGGTGGCATAGGCCCTCTTGTAGCACTCCATGGCTTTGTCTTTTTCACCCAGCTTTTCGTACGTCATGCCCAGCAGGCACTGAATGAACACGTCGTTCTGGTTGGCCTTCTGCAAGTCCGCCAGAGCCTTCTGATAGTCTCCCAGGTAGAGGGCCACGTAGCCCGTCAGGTAGGGAAAGAAGGCCTCCTGCTGCGCCTTGAGGCTGGTCATTTTATCGAGATCGGCGCGGGCGGCGGCGATGTGCTTTTCGGCCTCGGCGCGATTCCCGCGGCGCGCCGCAATGCGGGCCTCGGCGTGCTGCCAGCGATAGTCCCACAGCAGCTTGCGATCGGCCGGAGCGTCGGGTTCCTTGATGCCGAGATCATGGCCTTTCTTGTACCATTGCGCGGCGGCGCCCAGGTCGCCGGCATCGATGCAGACGCGCGCGGCTTCGTCGGCCATCTCGCCTTCCTGGTAGAAGGCATTGTGCGGCTCGGCGGCTTCGCGCGTGACCCAGTAATCGATTGCCATCTGTTCGTACTCGCCGGTCTTTTTGCAGTTGCCCTGGAAGGCCCAGGACATTGCCATGGCGCGTTGCGCGTTGGCCTTGGCCGCCGGAGTGCTGGCGCTATCGATCTCCTTCTGGAACAGCGCGCGGGCCTCGGCGCCCTTGCCTTCCAGATCGAGTTGGTTGGCCTGGCGCATAATCTCGCTGCCGCCGCGTCCGAACTGGGGCGGCTGGGCGAAAGCGACTGCGGCCAACAGAGCCGCGAAGGGAAATGCTCGCATAGCAGGGAAGATTATCTCACAGGCTGAAGCGCATCATGCTCCGGCGCAAGGTGACCATGAAACAGGCAGTGAACGACGCCCTGCGCGCCGGCCTGGCAAAGACCGAAAACCCGCCGGCTCCCGAATTCAAGGTGGAACCGATTCACTCAGGTGGCTTCCTGCCTGGCATCGATCAATCGAAGCCTGGCCAATTACTCGACGAGATGGAAGCGGAAGAGTTTGCGAAGAAGTTCTTACGTTGAACCGATGCTCATCTCGCCGCATTGGCCATGTTACAAAACATGTGGGGCAGGCTTTAGCCTGCCCCACATTTCTCCCCGGTTTGCGCTGGTTCAACCCCGTGAAATAAACATAGGTAGTCTGTCGCCAGCTTTCCCTGTCATGTCACACCACCGGACATGCGGGTCCGCATCCGCGGTTCGGTGGGTTGAGCTATCGGCCGCCAGCTAAGGCGTCGTAAATAAATAACATTTACAACTGTGTTAGTTGTCTGGATGAATCGTGTAGTTCCATTCGCCATGAAATTTGTCGGGCTTCAGATTGACATGGGCAAACTCGTCATCCGTGATCTTGCGCCCAACGGGGTACTTGCGGTGGTCCAAGCGGCAGGTCACTGTTAAGCCTTTGGCCGTCGTCGTCCCGGCGATCAGCCGCACCACTGTCTCGTAGTCGCGCAGCGGCTCGCCGCGCCAGTTGGACGAGATGAAGGAGAACAACCGGTGCTCTACCTTGTTCCATTTGCTCGTGCCCGGCGGGAAATGGCTGACCGTCAGCGTGAGCCCCGTCTGGTCGGCCAAGCCTTGCAGTTCCCACTTCCACAGCCGCAGTCGCCATCCGTTGCTACCGCCGGCATCGGCAGTGATCAGCAGCCGCCGAGTCCGAGGGTACAGGCGGTGGCCCTCGGCGCGCCACCAACCGCGGATCGAAGCCACCGCGAACGCGCCTGTGTCGTGGTCCGTGCCCACGTTGACAAAGCCGACGTTGCGCCCCAGGTCGTAGATCCCGTAGGGATAGGCGCGGGGCACCTCGGGACCGGGAAAATCATGTCCGTTGACCTTGGCCGCCGTCCCCGTTTTGCGCCACTGGCGGCCCTGGTTCTGGTAGTTGCCGATCAATTCCTTTTTCTTCGTGTCCACGGAAATGACGGGTTCTCCCGCCCGCAAGGCGCGCTTGACGGCGCGATTAATATGCTGGAACTGCGCGTCGCGATCGGGATGGTCGTCCCCTTCCTCAGTCTTGCGGTTGCCCTGCAGGCTGTAGCCATCTTCTCGCAGGAGTTGGGTGACTTTAGTGTGGCTGACCGGGTGGTGCTCGGCACTCAGTTCCGCCGCCAGCGCGCGGGCGCTCTTGCAGGTCCAGCGCAAGGGCGACTGCGGGTCGCCGCGCGCCGTAGGCTCGACCATGTCGTCCAAGGCGGGTGCCAGGCCAGGATCGTTGGACGTCAACGCATGTCGGCCGCCGCCCTCGTGGCGAATCCGGCCCGTCGTCAGCGGTGCTGCCTGCAATTCCTCAACACCCTTGGTCAACGTGACGCGCGACAGACCGCAAGCGCGGCTGACCCGCGATACGCCGCCATAACCCAGTTCCACGGCCTTGCTGGCGGCCACCAAGCGGCGGGCATGTTCGTCCAGATGCGGCCACATGCCAGCAAAGTACTGGGTGAGTTGGGCCTCGGTGTCCATGCCCAACGTAATAACACATCAGGACAGTAGATGTAACTGTTATTTATTTACGGTGCCTAATCTCGGAATCCCGAGCGAGTCGAAGTAAGCATTGGGCAGTGCTTTGGCAAGTGCCGGGCTGCTCGCGATCCTCCACGGGCCATGAGAACTGCCCGTCGTACCGAAGCCGGACGGAGGGGTGCGGAAGCTTGGCATCCCGATGCTTGGCCAGTGTTTCTTTAAACCATTTAACATCAGGAACTTGATTGCCCGGCGGGATGACCGCCGGGCATTTCGCCGTTATTAACACCAAGGACCGGTGTCTCGTTCTGGCCGGAAAACGAATTTTGCGCCAGAAAGTAGTTAGCTTCTGTCGCGAAACTGGTGAAAATGGCGCCGAGTTGGCCGGAGTGGGAGCTAAATACGGTTGCAGTGTTTCAGTCACGCGGTTCCGGGGCTGCACCGGCGAGTTGAGACACACGGACCCCGCCGGTGTCACGGCACAAGCGCGCTATTGGCGAGAGGGCAGATCGAGATTCCGTCGCGGAGCACGGCGAAAGCGCGCAGCCTTGTCCCTTTTGCTGCGCTGGCCGGTCCTTCCCACCCGGTATTGATGTCCGTGATGCCCGGGACAACAGCAGCGACATCCTCGCGCGGAATCGCCATTTCGCCGAAGCCGGCGACCGTGCCGTCCGGGGATGCGAAGACGATCTTCCCGGGAGGGCTGCGGCCTTCCTTGTCCCAGGCCCACCCAGCGAGTGAAACCACCCCCGGTGCGAACACGCCCGGTTGAGGGCCGTCGATCCAGCCCATACAACGGTCGGCTGTAAACACCCGGTATGCCGTCCAGATCGAAATTGGCGGAGGGGCCGGTATCGCGGGCAGCCGTGCTTGGAGTTCGCCAGGGCCGGGGCCCAGATGGTGACGGCGCAGGTAGTCGTACCAGACAGGCATCCACGCCACTGTAGGATTGAGCGCGCCGGCGGCTACGGGATCTGCGGGATTGCGCATCACCGCGAGATACGCCCGGTTCAGGCGGACTTGCCGGACGGCGGCCATCCGCTGGTATGCGTGGAACCGTCCTACGCTTGCGACCATCAGGATCAGCAGACCGCATTGCACTCCGGCCAGGACGAGCGGACGAGACGTCTTGCGCGCGGCCCAACTCAAGGCCGCGGTTCCGAAGGCGGCCCAGAACAGCAGAGCTACGCACTGATAGCGGCTGGCGGCGGCCTGGGCCACGCCGAACCGGAGCCGGCCCAGGCTGGTGACACCGGCGACGGAGACCGTGAAAAGCATGACGGCCGCCAGGAACGGGGTCAAGGGATGGGGCTTCGCCTGCCGGAAACACAGATGCCTCAGAGCGGTAACGATGGCAAAGAGGATTGCAACGGCAGCGAGCAGGTCCGCCAGGACGAATGCTATCGATCCCGGCCTGAGCAGCGCATTCCACGTGGCGCCAAAATAGTGGACGACGTAGTCCACAAGGTAGAGCGGGCGCCGGACCGCTTCCAGAGCGCCTGCGGAGACGCCACCCACCGAATGAAATCGCCAGAAATATAGGGCGACAGCCAGCGTCGCCACACTGCCAATCAGGGCGCGGGTCTTTCCGGGGAACCGAAGAGCGAAGCTGAGCAGAAGAAGAATGGGCCAGACCAGCAGTCCGTCCAGGCGGCTGCATTCGGCAAGCACGGCGGCGAATAAGGAAAGGACCAGCGGTCCCGAGACCCAGCGGCGGTCTCCCGCGACGACCCTCGACGAGTGCCACACCAAACCCGCAAAGGCTGCGACGGCGGCAAGTCCGGTGAAAACAAAACCCACCTCGAAGTACCAGATCAGGTCATCGACCTGCACGGGATTGAGCGCGCAGAATACGATGAAGCCCGCGGCCGTCGCCAGGGCCGGCCCGGACAATTGCCGCGAACGCTGGATCATCCAGAAGAGAATCGCAGCCACACAGACGGGAATCAGGCAAAGTTCGATCTGCAGAGAAATATTCCTGCCGCCGAAGAAGTGCAGATCGGCAAAACCCGCAAGCTTTCCGATTACCAGCCGCGACTCATCGGATTGCGACCAGACGCGCGACCAGAATGGCAGGCCGGCCGGCCTCATCGCGACGTTGACATACTCCCACTGGTCCCAGAAAATCACGGGGCAATAAGTTCGCCGGATCATCACCGCGGCGGCAAGAGCGGTGTAGATTCCCATACCGAGGATGAGAAGAGACAGGGCGGCCCGAAGCCGCGAAGATGCCATGACGCCATCGTAGCGTAGACTCAATGCGCGGACCGGCGCGCCAGATACAATCCGTGTTTGGTGGGCACGAAGCACCGGTCGGGGGGCGGAACGGCGAGTTGCAGCAGACAATCCGTCACTGCGCGGAAGACCGCCGGGATGTCGAGATCGTCCACCATGAGGACCCCGCCGGGAGACAGCAGGGGATAGCAAGTGAGTATGTCGGAGCAGCAGCCTTCGTAAGTGTGGTCTCCATCGACCAGAATCAGGTCAAAGCGATTACCGGCCACATACTGGGGCAGCCGCCGGCTGTCGTCCGCGAGGAAGCGGGCTTTTCCGCGATAGCCGGATGCCCGCAGATTGCGCTCGGCAATTTGCTGCGACGTCAGCGCGTGCGGATTGTCATAGGTTTCGAGATCGCAACTTACTACATGCTCCAGGCTCGCCGCGCCACGCGCCACGGCTACCAGGGAATAACCGAAACGAGTGCCGATCTCGAGGTAACTCCGCGGTTGCAGTGCCGCCGCCAGAGCAAAGAACATCTGGTAATAGTTCTCTTCGGTGGTGGCGGGGACAAGGAGCGGATTGGGCGGGAACGCGAGCGTGTCGAATAATTCCGAGCAGGGCGGGTAAGGCGCAATCGAAACGCGGTGGTCGAACAGCAGCAGCGTGACCTGGCGGTATCCGGCCGGGTGATTCTCAAAGTCCACTCAGATCACCCTCAGTTGCGGGTTCCGGACCCATGCCCACGCATAGTCGGGCGATTCGGCGCCGGCCGCGAGGGAAGTGGCAATTTCCAGGCTGGCCGCGGAGAAGTTACGAGGAAAGGTCACCTGCCAGTGTACCGATTCAGCCGGCTGCACTTCGCGCGCGCTCTGGTGAATGGTCGCGCCGCCGGCGTCGCGGAGGTGAAACGAAAATCGGACCGGCGCCGATTCGGGATGCTCTACGCTGAGGTCGGCTTGCAGGCAGTTATGGCCGGCCAACTGAAGTCCCTCAAAAACGATACGCGGAGGAGTGGTCTCCTGCACGCCGGGATGCAGAAACACGCCGTTCTCTTCAGGGGCTAATTTGGTCCATCCGCCGCCCTCCAGGGTGATGCGGGCCGGGTCGATTCCGCCGATGAGCGGCAGCCGGGACGATTCCGCGGCCACGGCCTGGAGCAGGTCGCTATATAGAGAAGCGAGGCGCGGCCGATCGCCGCATACGCGACGTGCAATGTCCACGAATTCCGCGCGTCCGGCAGGCAGAATATAGCCATTGGGGCCGATGGGGAAAGCATTGGCCGGCTCCAGCGGCAAATCCACAATGCGCGGCGCCTTCAGGCCTTCGGCGATGGCGGATGCCAGTCCGGGATTGCCGATGAAGACGCGCGCCCGCTGAATCAACCGGGCCATCTCCAGATAGTCCGCGCATTTTCGGATGCGGCCAGGGATGCCGGCCACGCTGCGCCACTCTTCGGGGATCGCCAGGATCAGGATGTCCTCGAAATACAACATGAGATCGCGCAGGAACTCTTCGGTCAGTGACCGGTAGCGGGGAGTGAGCGCCAGAATTACGTCACAGGTCTCCGGTGCGTCCGACGGCACGCGGAGGAACGGCGAGACAGCGTCGATTTCGGCGTGCACGGCCAGGGCGTGCGCGTGCATCAGGTGAATGTGCAGGGCGTCCTGCCGGCGAAAACGATCGAGCACGTAATCCACGTCGATGCAATCGGGGTCTACCGACTCGAGCGGCACACCGGCGGACACTAAGGTCACGCGGTCCACGTAATCCTGCGCCAGGAGGAGCGGAACCAGAGCTCGCGCATTTTCCTCGGTGAGACGCCGCAGAGGATTGGGATCGCGATAGACGTTGAGGAAGAGATGACGAATTCCCAGCGCCCGGACGGCCGGCAGGGAGTAGATGACGTCGCCGGCATTCCCGCTGTGAATCCCGGATACAAGCGGCGCCGCGGGACCGGGGACGCCGAACTCTTCAATCGTCTTAAAGTTAATAGAGACCATGTGCTTGCAGAGCGTTGCGCAGGAGGTCCAGGTACTGCGCTTCCTGAGTTCGTTTCCAGTTGAAAAGACTTCGGACCACGGGCTGCGGTTCGAACTGCTCCAGAAAAGCGGGTACAGCCTCCGGCGCCAGACGATAAGTGAAGGGACAGACTTCCGCGGCGGAGGCCGCGCGCGGTTCCGAGTTAGTCAGGATGGCGGGCTTCAGCAGGGAGTTGGCGATCAGCGCACTGTGCAAGCGAGTCGAAATCACCATGTCGCAGCCGGAGAGGATCCTATAGTATTCGTCCGAATCGTAGGAATAGTTAACCGGGCAATCGAGGCTGGAGGAGAACTCGCGGAACTCGTCGATATAGTTACAGACAATCTTAACCGCAAACCGGGATTGCAGCAGCGGCAACAGGCGCAACATCCGGGCCTTCAGTTCCGCGGGAATAGACTGGTTGGGGACGCGGTCGCTTTGCAGGACGATGGCCAGACTCTTGAGCGCTCTTGCAGGGTATTCGTAGGGCGCGGAGAAGAGCGCGGGACAGGGCATCATGCGGGCGGAAAAACCGAGGGTCTGCAGCGCCTCCGTGGCGATCCGGCCGCGCGTGACGATCAGGGCTCGCGCGAGCATTGCGAGATCCTCAGGAGTGCAGGGCAGGTCCGGGGTTGGGTAGTCGATGCCCAGGTAGAAGATGGGTGCTGGGGAGGTTTGCAGGGCGCGGGCCAGCGCCGCCAGATGCGGGCCGAGCCATTCCGGCGTCCCGGCAATGACCACGAGATCGACGGGGAGAAGTTCAGCGGCAGGTTGGTAGGAGTTTGCCATCAGGCATGGCCGTCTCTGGGACGTTGCCCAGGGTTCCAGGAAGGAATCCGGGCTGCGGTCGTAAAGAATCCAATTTACGACACGGTCGGGGTAGAGGGTACGGAATAAATGCCGGACTCCGCGGGCAATCCACTCGTCCCCGGGGTTCCATTGACGGGTGGAAGCGCAGAGGATGTGTAATGGCCTCAATGGATGTCCGCTCTGCGTAGTGGTTTTCTCAAAACCAGCATAGCTCACCAGGGTTAGGTTAGCTCCGCTGCGTAAGCGAGCCGCCGCGCGGCCTGTGGTATACTCGACTTTCTTACTGTCCTGCATGGCGACTATTACGAATAGGCGTCTCGCGGAAGTCTCGCCCGAAAGTCCTCTGGTAGTGACGGTTCCGGCGACGGGTGCGATATGGTGACGGCAATTGCCCCTGCCGAGTTGCACGCGATTGCGCTTCGCATGGTATCGTCGTTGAAACCCGGGACGGTGCTGGGCATTGGCGATGCGACCGGCCCGTTGTTGCAGTTGCTGAAGCGCTACGGCGTGCAAGTGAGGCAGGCAAGCTCAGTGGAGCAGTTGGCGAGCCTGCGGGACGCCTACGACCTGGCGGTTTACTCGGGCAGTATCGATGAGGCCTGGTCCCTAATCACCGGCGCGGCGGAACGCAGCCAGCGGATTCTGTTCTTTCCTTCCTTCGGCGCGGATCAGGATTTGCATATGACGGCCGCGCTCCGCCTGTTTGACGGAGCTGGATTTTCGCCTGATTTTGCTACCGACCCGGCGTTCCTCACCGGCAATGCGGTGTTGTTCCAAAGAGGCGGGACGGGGCTTCCGGCATCTGACCTGCGGCTGGCGGTGGAACTGATCCAATTAAACTCGACCGTCCAGGAATGTCTGTCCAGGGCCAGCCGGATTCGGGGCCGGTTGGAGATTCGCAGCGCCGCTCCCGCGATGCTGACGCCTCCGACGCCTCCGGACCGGCAGGCGGAACTGGAGCGGCTGCTCCACGAACTTAGCGCGGTCGTGGCGGAGACCCGCGAAATACAGCAGGGTTTCGCCGAGAGAATCGAAGGACGGTTGGCCTTGCTTCAGTCGCGGACCATGCGGTTGCAGCACGCGACTCAAGCTATCCTGCGGAGCCGCACGTGGCGGACTCTGGTGGCAGGTGGAGGCGTATTGCTGCGGCTTCACAACTCCATCCGGCGGTTTACCTTGCAAAGGCCGCCGGCGGAGCCGGCCAATGGCGCAACCGACAGCGAGACCCTGTTCCGGATAGCCTGCGACGAGCCGGTAGCCGCATCGCCTCCGCTCAGCGGCACGGTCTCGCTTCGTGGCTGGGCGCTGGCGAGCACCGGAATCCGGCGCCTGGAAATCCGGGCCGGCGAAGTGGAATGCGTTGAGGCGCGATACGGCTTCTACCGGCCCGACGTGGCGGCGCATTATCCGGACGTGCCTGGCTCGGACAGGGCGGGATTCCGCGCCAAGCTGGACACGGCGCTGCTTCCTAACGGCCGGCAGTTCCTCACGCTGCGCGCGACCAGCGTGGGGGGCGCGACCATCGAGCGCCGGGTACCGATCGTCGTGGACCATGTAAACGGGTACGCCAGCGATTACCACCGGTGGATCTCCGAGTTCGAACAGGAAGACGAGGCGCTGATTCGGATGAAGGTGGCGATGTTCGCGGCGCAGCCCGTGATCAGTGTCCTCCTTCCGGTGTTCCGGACCCCCACGGAGATTCTGGAGCGGACTCTGGCTTCCGTGGAAAGGCAGAGCTATCCGCACTGGCAACTCTGCATCGCCGATGACGGTTCTCAGTCCCCGGAGATCGATTCCATCGTGAGCCGGCATTGCGAGCGGGATCACAGGATCCAATCGGTCCGACTGCCCGGAAACCAGGGGATCTCGGCGGCGTCGAATGCGGCGCTGGGGATGGCGGTGGGCGAATTTGTGGCGCTGCTGGATCACGACGATGAGCTGGCTCCGGACGCGCTGTACCATTTCGTCGATGCCCACAACCGCAACCCCGAGGGAGACATCTTCTACTCCGACGAAGACCAGATCGATGAGGCCGGGCTCAGATCCGATCCTTTCTTCAAACCGGACTGGTCGCCCGACCTGATTCTGGCGGAGAACTACGTCAACCACCTGATGATTTGCCGGCGGATGCTGGCCAAGGACGTGGGAGGATTCCGCGGCAATTTCGATCTCAGCCAGGATCACGACATACTGCTGCGCATGAGCGTCAAGGCGCGCCGGATCGTGCATATTCCCAGAATTCTGTATCACTGGCGGACGGGCGTTCCCTCCATCCGGCGAGCGTCGCAATGGGAGCATCGCGCCGTTGACTCCTCGCGGCGGGTAATCGTCGATCACCTGGCGGCCACGGGTATCCGCGCCACGGTGGAGCCGGGCGAGATTCCAGTCCGCTGGCGGGTGCGGTACGCCATTCCGGACAATCAACGGGTCCAGATCCTGGTCCCCAGCGCCCGGGTCGAACTCCTGGAACCCTGCCTGCGGAGCATCGCGCAACGGACCGACTACCGGGATTATGAGATTGCGGTTCTGGACAACTCGCACAATAAGGGAATCGAACATTTTGTACAGCGCTGGAATACAAAAGGCCGTCCGTTGAAGTACCTGGATTTCCGTCACCGGCCTTTCAACTTTTCAGCTCTAAATAATGACGCCGTCCGGGAAACCGACGCGCCACTGCTGCTGTTTCTCAATGACGATATCACGGTGATCACTCCCGGGTGGCTGACTGCCATGGTGGAGTTGGCCTCACGTCCGGAAGTGGGTGCGGTCGGGGCGAAACTGCTGTACCCGGACGGCACACTGCAGCACAGCGGCGTGGTCATGGGCTTATTCGACATCTGCGGGCACGCGTTCAAAGGTTCTCTCGATGAAGAGCGGCAATATTTCGATTTTCCGAATGTCATCCGCAACGTGAGTGCGGTCACCGGAGCTTGTATGATGGTGCCGGCCGAACGGTTCCGGGAGTGTGGCGGCTTCGATGAGGAAGCGCTACCCATCGCTTATCAGGATGTGGATCTCTGTTTGAAGTTGGGGCAGAGGGGATACCGCGTGCTGGTGACTCCTCATGCGCGCCTTTACCATCACGAGGCAAGTTCCAAGCGCCCCGAGGACAAGGATCCGACTCCCTCGGAAGCGCTGACTTTCCAGGCCCGTTGGAAGGACGTCATCGAACAGGACCCGTTTTATAGTCCGAACCTGACCCGGTACGAAGAGGACTACTCTTACCGCAAGAAACCATGAGTGCGCCGGCGCCGCCGCCCGGCCAACCCAAACAGGATAAGACCAGCGCCCGCGAGGAGCGTCGTGACTGGCTCCGGTGTACTGGCGCCGGGAGTGCTGCCGCTGCGGCCGGTCTTCAGCACGGCATCGATGTCAATGCCGAAAGCCGTACTGAATGAGAGGGCAACCTCGGAGAACGGATTACTGCCATCGGCCGGAAGCAGTTTGGCCGTTTCGAACGTAAAGGTGGCGCCGCTCTCGAGGAATGGGTTGTGTCCCGGATTGCCCTTAATGGAGCCAACCGATGAGGAATAGGACGACTGGTTGGGGACGATGCCTTGCGCAGGCTGTGCCGGCGCCTTGACGCCGTCACCACAGATAGCACAAAGCAGCCACTGGTTGGTTCCGGAACTTCCGAAGCCCCACCCGATGGAGGCTATTACCGGCGTAGTCGTGCCGTTGCTATGGATCTTGATCAAATTGCCCGAAGTACTCAGTAGGGAAACAGTTCCGAGGCCTGTAGTATCGAATTGCAGACCCGTCAGGAGTTGGCCGGCGTCATGTATCGAGGGGAGCGTGTTGCTCAATGTGATTGAGAAGGTATCGGCGCCACCGGTGAAGCTGAATACCGCCTCTCCGCTGCATGTTTCGCCGGAGCAGTTGTGTATACCCGGAATCGTGTTAAATATGAAGCTCGCCGCCTGAAGTCCGACCGCCCCAAAGAAGAAGAGCGATAGCAGGAGCAGCCTGCGGACCCCATTGCCGATCGGTTTCATGCGTATCTGTCTGGTCAAATTAATTCTTCCTGAGCTTTCAATTGAGTTTTGAAAGCAAATCTAATTCAATGTTATTCAGGCACGTAAGCAAAGAGATAGGTCCAAAGGGTTCAAATACGGTTAAGTTGGACCTGTGTTACGTACCGTTACTTTTTTTCTGAAACTATTTGCTTCATGGTCTTTCATTGCCTTTTCGGCGCTGCAGGTACTATCGGCTGGATTGTGTGGAAAGAATAGGCCCGAAGGTCTCGATCGCATTCGCGAGCAGGCAGGCATCGAATTGCCGGATGGCTTCGAGTTCTTCGTTTTTCAGTTCCGACGCGGCGTCCTAAAAAACGTTGTAATTGATCATCACGTACGGATATGTATAAGACAATGCGTGGTGCGTGCGCGCCAGGAAGTCTCCGGAAACGATATAGCCGAGGCCGAGGCCGTATTCCAGGTGGCGGTTGGGGCGGTACGAGGTTTGAATGTCGAATTCCCGGCCGATGTGCGTGCCGGACTTTCCCTTGGGATCGCGAGCTACGATGCTGCCGGAAGAGTTGTAGAATCCGTCGGTGGCGCTGGCCAGCCACCAATCGTTATATGCGCTCGCCACGATCCAGTTGGGGCGAAGGGACACCCGGATGCCCGAGCGGACCGACTTGAGATTCTGCCAGGCCACCTGATCGGCGAGACCGTGGTGATCGTGAATATTCGGGTAAAGCTGATCGAATGTGCCGCGCACACCGTCCGCCGGGTTTCGATCGCCGGAAGCGAAATCGTACTTGATGAAAACACGCGGCTTCAACCGGAAGGACTGCCAGGTATAGCCGGCCACGGCGCTCCATGCCCATGCGCGGATCCCGTCGGTTCCGACGCTGCCGAATTGCGTCGCCGTCTCCGCGTCGTAATCGAAATGCGATGCGGTGCCGGCCCAGCGAATGCCGGCGGTCTGCTCATTGAGCTTAGATGGCTTGCCCCCTTCGGACAAGTAGCCCGGCGAGAGCCGCCACAACACGTACGGTTCGATATCGGAGTTGGGAATCCGGTTCTTAATGGTGGAATAGATCCCGTAGAAATTATTCCCCTGCTGGTGATGGCTCATCCCGTTGTCGAGGGACACCACGGGCGAGGAAGCGAACACGTTCACACGAAGGTGCGACCAGTTCAATCCGAGCCGGGCTGCGTCATATCCGCGAGAGGCATTGCGCCAGTACGCTGTTCCGACCAACCGGAGATGTCCAAAGGCCAGATCCTGACGCCCAATGCGAAGGCTGACCGGTCCCTGCTCGATGTCGCCGATATCGACGTAGGCGCGCCGCAGGTCCCAGGTACTCTGGTACGGCGGCGCCAGCGGCGGGGTCTTCCAGAAGGCATCGGCATCCTGCAGTTCGACGTAAGCTTTGAGCCAGGTCGCCGGTTTAATGGACATTCCGAAGCGAAAACGCGTCAGAAGATAATCATCGGAATTGCCGGCTTTGAAACCGCCGGCGGTATAGCCCTCAAACCTCGCCCGGTAGCCGGCGGTGAAGCAAACCCAATGAGGCAAAGCTCTGTTGAGGTAGGCGATCGGTGAGAATCCGGCGACCGGGACGTCCGCGTCCACCGGGCGATTGATGTTGACCTTGCTGCCTCCCGGATTGTCCACAATGCACTGAGCGCCCAAGCGCGCGGCAAGCAATATAATCGTCAGTCCTGTGGTGGGCAATCGGACCATGCATCTGCCTGAAAAAATGCCTCGCAACACCCCGCCTTAGGGTGCGAAACTGGTTCCGGCCCGGCTTGGAGTTTCAAGGCGGGAGGCCTCCGGTGACCTCCCACCAGGTTCAACAGCCTCGCATGCCCGCGGCTGCGGGCTCGATGGGCTGCGATACCAATCCGAGCCAAATCCGGCAGGCGACGCCCGGATACTGGAGAGTAAACCGACGGCTGGATTCGGTTACGTTCCAGCCTCGCATTTCACCAGGTCCGAGGCGACTGCTTACCTGCTTCGATATTTGACTAACTTGAATGTAGACCTGGTCAACGACCCGGACAACGCGTTTTCTATAATTCGGAGTATTTTGTCTGAATTGGAGTTGCCATATGCATTTTATGGACTTTTGCCGGGGACTGGGGCGTTAAGATCGTGGGGCCGGGGATTCATACCGTTGCTGCTTTCAGCAACCGGCGCGGACGACGTTGCAGGAGCGTGTAAACATCCCCGAAAATGCCACCCGCGCAGTATTTTGAAATCGAGAATTTGCGGATAACATCCGCAAAAGAACCAGCGGGCGGGAAAATTCAACAGCGGACGACTGGGGTTCCCGGAACCTCAGGAACAGGTTCTCGAACCTGCCACCCGGTGATATTATGAGCTTGAACTCCGCAATCAGGCGGGAGGAAATTCATGTCGGTAATCACGATTTCGCGAGGATCTTTCAGCGGCGGCAAGATGCTGGCGGAATGTCTTTCCAAGGCGCTCGGTTACCGCTGCGTAGACCGGGAGGTCATTGTCGAGAGGGCCGCGGCCCGCGGCGTTTCCCAAGAGGAACTGAGAGACGCTCTGCAGAAGCCTCCGACGTTCCTCGAGCGACTGCAGCACAAGAAATATCTGTACATGGTGCTGATCCAGGCGGCGCTCGCCGCGGAAGTCCGGGACGGCCGGGCCGTATATCACGGCAACGCCGGCCACCTTTTGCTGAAAGGCGGTCCGCACGTGCTCCGGGTACGCATTATCGCGCCTATTGAACTGCGCGTCACGATGGCCAGGGAGCGCCTGAAATTCAGCCACGCGGAAGCCTTGGACTACATCGCGAAGATGGACCAGGACCGGCGGAAATGGGTCCATTACCTCTACGGCGTAGACTGGGGCGATCCGAGCAATTACGATATCGTGCTGAACCTGGAATCCATCCAGATTAAGGAGGCGTGCCAGACGATTTCCACTTTGGCCCGGCAGCGATGCTTCGAGTTTACGCCCGCGTGCCGCGCTGCCATGGACGATCTGGCTCTGGCCGGGCGTGTACGCGCCGAACTGGCACTGGATGACGCCACCTCTCACCTGGAATTCGACGTCCAGGCCAAAGACGGCGCTGTGTGCGTTCGCGGCGCGGTGTCCCACCTGAGCGACGTGGCCGATGTGCGGCGTATCGCGACCGGGGTGCCGGGAGTAGCGGCGCTCAATCTTGATGAGTTGGCATCGCCGGTGAGGTCGTGACCGGTTGATGTTAGTAAGTCTGAAGCGGAAGTAATAAAGTTTGCTACCAGACGATGAAAGTATGGTATAAATCTCCCAGGTAGAAGTATTTTAAGACCTGATGATCCGGACATCGGGAAGGAGAAAGTGCGATGAGCATTTTTTTGCCGGTCGCCGGAATCAGCATCAGGATCTGGATCTTACTTGGGGCCGGAGGGTTAGTCGGGTTTCTCTCCGGGCTCCTGGGCGTGGGTGGCGGCTTTCTGCTGACGCCGATTCTCATGCTCGCCGGCATCCCTCCCACCGTGGCAGCCGCCTCCGACTCATGCCAGATCGTCGCCGCATCCTCATCCGCGGTTGCGGCACACTTCCGGCTGGGGAATGTGGACTTCAAGATGGGGATCACGCTCCTGGCAGGCGGCTTGACCGGGGCCGCTCTGGGCGTGCAGATGATCAAGATCCTGCGCGCGTTGGGCAACGCCGACCTGTTGATTACCATCACATACATCGTGGTCCTCGGGTCAGTAGGCGGCGCCATGTTCGTAGGCAGTCTTAAGAATCTGCGCCGCGGTCCCATGACGGTAAAGGTCCGCACCAAGGGCCGGGCTGGGGAGTTTCTCGCCCGCTTGCCGTTTCAGGTGACGTTTGAACGTTCCGGCGTCCGGCACTCCATTCTAGTTCCGTTTTTTCTGTGCGTCCTGGTCGGCATGCTGGCGTCGATTATGGGCGTGGGCGGAGGCTTCATGATGGTTCCCATGATGGTCTACCTGCTGCGCATGCCGGCTCACGTGGCGGTGGGGACGGACCTGTTCCAGATACTTTTCACGTGCGCCGGGATCACCTTCATGCAATCGACCACCAACCACACCGTCGATCTGGTGCTGGCATTGGCGCTGGCGGCCGGTTCCACCATCGGCGCGCAGATTGGCGCGCGCATGACCCGGTTCCTTCGCGGGGACCAACTGCTGATCATTCTTGCCGTGCTGGCTCTGGTGGTCACGGTAAAAATGACTATATCGGTCTTCGCCACGCCCGCCAATCTGCTCAGCCCTTCAGGGGGCCACGCGATGCTGTATTGGCCACATGCCCCGGAATGGTGCCGGGCTGCCTGGCGAATATGGGCGAGAGGCTAATGGTGCAACGTGAAGGCAATGGAGCTGGATAAGGCGGGCCAATGAGCGTTGCTTCCCTGGTGATGTTGAGTCTTTATGCCGGCGGTGTCGTACCGCCCGGGCTGATTCACAGTGTCACGCCGCGCGTAATCGAAGTCGGCGCCTTCTACGAGGGCGCCAACGTAAGAGTGGAGGGCGTTGCCCCACCCGGCTCGAAGGTGATCCTCACAGTCACCGGTTCCGCTAGCGCGGAGGCCTTCAATCGAAAGGCTCGCTATGGACCGATCTGGCTGACCGCGGGCAAGGTGCGGATCTCCGGAGCGCCCTCGCTCTTTCTCCGGTTCAGCGCGGAGCCCGTCCGAAATCTGTTGAGCGAGGACAGTATCGCCGATAACGATCTGGACGAGACGGCTTTGATGAAGCACATCCATCTCGATCCGGCGGAGAAGGATCCCGCGTTACGCTCTGCGTTGCAGGCAGAGTATCTGGCGCTTAAGAAAAGCGACGGCAGTTACGACTTTTCCGGTTCTGGCGTCGCGATGGGGCAAGCGGCGGGCGATGGCACTCCATATCGACTGGATTTCCGCTGGCCCAAGAAAGCTCCCCCCGGAGAGTACCAGATCCATGCTTTTGAAGTTCGGGGCGGAGAGGTGGCGCGCGTGGAGTCGGTGGCTGTCCCAGTGGTGCCAACCGGATTTCCGGCGTGGCTGGCAGTTCTGTCCGAAAGCCGCGCCTCGTTGTACGGCATCAGCGCGGTCCTGATCAGCGCCCTGGCCGGTTTCGGCATCGATTTTGTGACTACACGCCTGTTCAGGGGAAAGCGCGTGAGCCACTGAAAGGCCCGGAACTCCAGGATCCGCAAGCAGTTATAATGAAGTTCTGCAACGAGGGGATCCTTATTCCGATTGGCCAGGCAACCCGCATCCCTGGCGCATCATGGCCGTCGTGTTCGGCGCCGTCTTGTTGTGCGCCTTTGCGCTGGAGCGGGTGGCTTCCCCGCTCGGCGATGCCGGCCTGCGCGCCATAGACAGCCGTGCGGTCGAACTCACCGGCACCGTGGCCGCTCAGTCCTTCGATTCCAGGCTGGTCCTGGACAGCGCCGGGACCATCTATTGGCTGTCCGACCCCAATGCGGTGAGACCCTACCTGGGCCGGACGGTACGGCTCAGCGGCACACTCCATCGATCCACGGGACTGCTCGAAGTCAACAGGATTGATGAGAACTACCACAAATAGTAGGTTCTCACCGGTGCGAATTTGCAACTGTGCCGCTATCTTCCGGCGGCCGCCGGGCATGCCTTTTTTTCTTGTACGCCGATAGTGCGTATGGCATTATTGAGGCGACTAAGAGGTATCAGGAAGCAGAAGACCGCGAGCCGGCAAACGCTTCGGCTTAAATAATAGTTTAGGGACTGAATAACCTAATAGCCGGAGTAGCGCCGCCACGGGAGGACCGATGCAGCCACTGACTGAAGAAGAGCGAAAGCGCGCGTTCGCCGCCACCAGAAAGCCTGAAGTAATGCGGAAGCAGCGCCTCCCGGTGCGGTACCACGTCGAGGATTTTGAAGGGAACGACCGTCCCCGCCGTTTTCTGGAAGCTTTCGCGGCCATTCTGAAACACACCAACTACCGGCTGGCGCTGGATCATTACATGCGCGTGACGGCGAAATGTTCCCGCTGTTCGGTAAAATGCCAGGTTTTTGTGGCCACTGGCGATACCAACGACATTCCTTGCCACCGGTCGGAACTGCTGCTTTCTGTGTATCGCCGCCACTTCACGGTTTCGGGCGTGTTGCGCGGACGGATTTTGGGCGACCCCGGCCTGACCGACGAGGGCATCCAGGAGATGGCGGACTCCTTCTACAACTGCACGGCTTGCCGGCGCTGTCACTTCGAGTGCCCCATGGGGATCGATCACGCGCTCATCACGCACCTGGGCCGCTACATTCTCTCCGAGATCGGGATTGTGCCGCGCGCCCTGGCGGTCAGCGTGCGCGAGCAGTTGACCGGCGCTACGGGCAACACTTCGGCGGTTCCCGTGGCGGCGCTGAAAGACGGGCTGGAATTTCTCAGCGAGGAGATGCAGGAGGACAAAGGCATCGACATCCCGTTTCCGATCGACCAGGATGGCGCGGAATACCTGTTCCTGCCGGCGGTATCCGATTTCCTGATGGAAGGCGAAACGCTGATGGGGAACGCCGCCGTTTTCCGCGCTACCGGCGACAAGTGGACCATCGGCACCGGATATTTCGACGGCATCAACTACGGCCTCTTCTATAGCGATCACATTCTGGAAGAAGTACTCCAGAAGGTTCGCGCCGAAGCGGAGCGGCTCAAGGTCAGTAAGATCCTGATCGGCGAGTGCGGGCACGCCTCGCGCTCCGCGAAGTTCTTCTATCCCGACATACTGCGGCGGGAAGGAAGCGCTGCCGGTGGTGAACATCATGGAGTATACCCACCGGGCCTGGAAGGAAGGGCGGCTGAAACTGAAGCCGGACGCCATCTCTGAAACGGTAACCTATCACGACCCGTGCAACCTGGCCCGATCCGGGCTGGGTGGTGGAGCAACCGCGCGAACTGCTGAAAGCCTTCTGCACGAATTACGTCGAGATGACGCCCAACCGGCAGGACAACATCTGCTGCGGCGGAGGCGGGGGCACGGTATCGATGGATGAACTCCGGCCGTACCGCATGATGGTGGGCGGGAAGATGAAGGCGGAACAGATCCGGGCCACGGGGGCCAAGTACTGCGTGGCGCCGTGCGCCAATTGCAAGAAGCAGCTTCGCGAACTGGTGGAAGACCACGGCATCGACTGCCAGATTGTGGGGCTGCACGACCTGTTGTACAAGGCAATTATTTTCGACTCATCGGTGCCAGGAGAGTAGCGAGTGCAAGCGTGGATCGAGTTCGGACGCGGGCCGTTGTTCCGGCTGGCGTTTTGCCTGATGGTGCTCGGCTTATTGCGAGTCGTCGTGCTCACGATTGTCGGAATCGCCGAAGCCTACCGCCGGAATTCCGACCGGATTGTGCCGTGGAAGGCAATCGCGCGGCAAACCCTGGGCTGGCTTGCTGCCTGTGCGCCGACTGTGGGGCGGCCGGCCGGTGTACAGCGTGACGTCGTTTCTTTTCCATGTGGGTCTGCTGGCGGCTCCGCTGTTTCTGGCCGCGCACGTCCGGCTGTGGCGCGGCGCGGCCGGTTTTGCCTGGCCGGCTCTGCCGCAAAGGCCGGCTGACTACCTAACGTTGCTCGCCATCGCCGCCGGAACCGGCCTGATCTGCGGCCGTGTTTTTCACCGCGCCGCGCGGGCGCTCAGCCGGATGCAGGATTATGTCTGGCCGCCGCTGCTGCTGGCGCCCTTCGTGACCGGGTACATCTGCGCGCACGCGGCGCTGGGGCCCAAGGTCTATCAGGAAATGATGCTGGTTCATATCTATGCGGCGGACCTGATTATGGTCACGATCCCGTTCACCAAGATCGCTCACTGCGTGCTCGCGCCGTTCTCCCAGGCGGTTACGGCGGTGGCGTGGAAGTTCGTTCCCGGCGCGGGCCGGGAGGTGGCTGCGACGCTGGGCTACGCGGATCGCCCCGTCTGGATGGCCAACTCCCGCTCAGCGGCTCCGGCCGCCGCGCCTGCCGGGGACAAAAAGGAGGCCCTCGTCAAATGAAAGCCGCGATTCTCACAGATACCACCAAGTGCATCGGCTGTAACGAGTGTGCCCTCGCCTGCAAGAAGGAGAACCATCTGGCAGCGGATTCGCCCCGCCGGTGGGACGCGGAAGACGGCCTTTCGGCACGCAACTGGACCAGTGTGGTGGAAGGACCCAGCCACACTTACGCGCGCCAGCAATGCCGCCACTGCCTGGAACCCGCCTGTGTTTCCGTGTGCCCGGTGGGCGCACTTTCAAAGACCGCGCTGGGCCCGGTGGTATACGATCAGTCCCGGTGCATGGGCTGCCGCTACTGCATGATGGCCTGCGCGTACGGAATTCCGCGCTACGACTGGGACCAGGCGGTCCCCTACGTTCGGAAGTGTATTCTCTGTTATGACCGGATCCGCAACGGCGGCCAGCCGGCGTGCACGGAGGCGTGCCCGGCCAAGGCGACCATCTTCGGCGACCGCGACGAATTGCTGGCCGAGGCCCACCGGCGCATCGCAGCGGCTCCGGGAAAGTACGTAAACAAGGTGTGGGGCGAGCATGAGCTGGGAGGCACGTCGGTGATCTCCATCTCCAACGTGGATCTGTCTTTCCTGGCGCCGGAACACCCTGCCGGCAGCGCGCCGCTCCCGGAGACAACGGCTCTTGCGATGCATGCGGTGCCCTTCGCTTTCACCGGTGTGGTGGCGGGAATGGCCGGGCTGAACTGGCTCATCAAACGTCGCATGAAGCGGCAGGCGGAAGGCTCCGATGAATAGGGTATACAAGCTGAAATTCATTTTGTGGCTGGTGGTGGGCCTGGCGGCCGCAGTGGCGGGCGTCCGTTTCACCCAAGGGCTGGGAGCCGTCACCAACCTTTCCGACGCTACGCCCTGGGGCCTGTGGGTCGGCTTCGACGTGATGGGAGGCGTTGCCCTGGCGGCGGGCGGCTTCATTATGACGGCCGCGGTCTACATCTTCCGTCTGGAACGCCTTCATAGTGTGGTGCGTCCGGCGGTGCTGACCGCGTTTCTCGGTTATGCCGCCGTGGCGGTGGGCCTGCTTTTCGATCTGGGCCTGCCCTGGAACATCTGGCACATGATCGTGTTCTGGAATCCGCACTCGCCCTTGTTCGAGGTCGGCTGGTGCGTGATGCTGTACCTGACGGTCCTCACGCTGGAGTTCTTTCCCGTGCCGGCGGAGGAGTTCAGCGCGCTGGCCAGGGTCCGCCGGATTCTGGTGAAAGGCCGCTTGCCGCTGGTGGTTGCGGGGATCGGGCTTTCCACGCTGCACCAATCCTCGCTGGGGTCGTTGTTCCTGATCATGCCCTACCGGTTGCACCCGCTCTGGTACTCGCCGGCTCTGCCGTTGCTATTCCTGGTTTCGGCGATCGGACTGGGCATGATGATGGTGACGTTCGAGAGCCACTGCACCGCCTGGCTTTATCGCCGCAAGCCGGAGACGGAAGCGCTGTCGCCGTTGGCCGGCGCAGCCCGCTGGGTGTTACTGCTTTACATTGTCACCCGTCTCGCCGATCTGGCGATTCGCGGCCAGCTTCGATACCTTGTGACGCCGGGCTGGCACATGACGCTGTTCTGGGCGGAGATGTCGGTGATGGCGATTGTTCCGGCCATCCTGTTTTCGCTGCCCCGCGTGCGTCACTCGGCCGGCGGCCAATGGGCGGCGGCGGGCCTGGGAGTATTCGGCGTGGTCATGAACCGCATCGATGTGGGCGGCCTGGCCCACCTCTCGCGCGGTAATCAGATTTATCTGCCGGCGTGGACGGAGGTGGCCATCAGCGCCGGCGTGGTAGCGGTCGCCACCCTGGCATTTCTGTTTATGGTGGAGCGGTTCAAGGTATGGGAACAGCGCCCCGCCGATCCGATGGCGGACCCCCACAAACTGCCCGAATTCGACAGAGTGGGGATGACCTGGCTCGGCGTGCCCGCGATTGCCGGCCGCACGGTATACTCGCTGGGCTTTATCTTCGCGGCGGCCCTGGGGCTGTCGCTTCTGGCGCCGCAGCCCGCGGCGAGCCGCGGCGTGGAGCCGCAGCCGGTGCACCGGGCACGCGGAGGAGCGGTCCTCTGGATCGACGGAAACCTGGATGGCTTCGGAGTTGCATTCCCCCACGAGCGGATCGTGAAGCGCCTGGGCGGCGATACCTCTTGCGTGCAGTGTCACCACATGAACCTGCCGCGCGACCGGGACTCTGGCTGCTACGAGTGTCACCGGGATATGTATCTCACCTCGGACGCGTTCCAGCACGACTGGCATGCTTCACCGGAAGGCGGGCGCCTGTCATGCGGGCAGTGCCACCCATCACAGCCTCGCAGCGCCACCGGCGCAAAACCGTGCACCGGCTGCCACAAGGACCTGACGCCTGCCGGAGCCACCATCGCGGTGAAGCACTACCGCGCTCCCGGCTACGTACAGTCCATGCACGTGCTTTGCATCAAGTGCCACGTGCAACTGGCGAAGCAGGAGGGCAAGCCGGATTTCGCCCGCTGCGCCACCTGCCACAAAGAGAGGCGCGGCCTCACCGATTCCGGTGACACCACGGCCCGGCCGGATGCCGTGCGAGGCATCCTGCTCCCCGCGATGACCAAATAGCCGGATTGTCGCCGGAACCCGGCGAGCTTCATTCCCGTTAGGCATGACGATGCGCAAATCCGGGAAGAGCGGCGGTTGGGTTGACGCGTGGATTTCGGTGGGGGCGGGATTCTTCATCTTTGCCCTCGCCTTGTCAGCGTTCTTCGATCCCAAGATCCGGGTACTGCACGCTCTTCAAGCGCTGATCTATATCGCGGTGATCCTGTTGACGCGGCGCCGGAGCGCGTGGGGATTCGGCGCGGGTTTCACCATCGCCGCATTCTGGAACTACATCAATCTGTTCGTCACCACATTCATCAAGGCCGGGCTATACCAGTTTTCCATTCTCCTGCGAACCGGCCACCTTCACCGGCCCGACCTGTTGATCGCGGTGATCGCGGCGGCAGGCCATTTCCTGATGATGGTCGCATGCCTGGCCGGATTCCTTCGCGGACGTCCGGACCGCAAGCGCTGGGGGCAGTTCGCCGCCGGAGGCATGCTTGCCGTGGGCTACTTCGCCTTGATTATCCTCACGACGGGCCCGCAATACATCGGCCTGTTGAAGCGGGTATTCCGTTTGTAACGGGCGAAGGCGGCGGTCAGGCGACATCCAGCGGCAGTGCCTGCACCGGACGCGGCTGCTCGCGGATTTGCTTCACTACATTCCGCAAGGCGCGGCCGTAGCCCTGGAAATGGACTTCCATGATGTCGCCATCCTGCAGCCGGATGCCGTCGCCGAAGCTGAATGCGTCCGCGCCGAAGTAATGAATGTGTAAGTCGCCCGGCCTGCGGTGCGCTTCGAATTTGAAATGGTGATGCTCCAGGTTGGCCACCGAATGCGACATGGTCTCTTCCCCGGTGCGGATCGATCGCGACCAGAGCCGGCTTCCTTCGCGCTCAATCGAGACCGTGCCGGGCACGTCGTCAAACCCGGCGTCAATCACCAGTTCCGGGCCGATGGCGCAGGTCCGCAGCTTCGATGCCGCCAGGTAGAGGTAGTTACGGCGCTCGCATTCGTGGTCGGAAAACTCATTGCCTTGAGTGAATCCGATGCGCCTGGGCACTCCGGCGGCATCGATCAGGTAGACGCCGGCAATCTCGGGCTCCTCACCCCCGTCCTCAGAGAAAGCAGGTATGGTCAGGGCTTCATTGTGCGCCCGCAGCGAACTGCCGTTGCCTTTGTAAAACCACTCCGGAGCCACGCCGATCTCGCCCGGCGCCGGCTTGCCGCCCTCGACGCCCCAACGATACATCCTCATGCTGTCGGTGAGATCCTCCGGCCTTCCGTGCATGGCCTGGCGGTTTTTCGCACTGGCAACGTGGGTGAGCCCGGTGCCGCTCACCAGGCATCGCGCCGGCTCTTGGGGATGGTCGGCCGCGGGAAGCAATCGCCACTCGGAAGTCCCGGCATAGACCTCGTCATAGGGCACCTGCTCCTTCCCTTGCAGGCTGGTTATCAAAGCCGCGGGACTGCGTTTTTCGGCGATGCACGCCTGGGCGAGGCCGTACACCGAGCCGCATCCCTCCAGAAGCAGCAGGAACGGCTCCTGCACGACCGCCAGCCTTCTGCCGCCGGGCCCCTGCAATTGTGCCAGGCGGATCATTTGCGGCCGCCTCCCGCCGTTTCTTTGCCCGCTTCGATCACGTCGAAACTGGCCAGGGCGTCCTCGCGAATCGTTATACCCAAGCCGGGCCGGTCCTCCCGCAGGTCGATGAAGCCATCGTGCGGCGTAGGCTCGCCTTCGAAAATGTACCAGAACAGCTCGTTGCCGATCTCCACGTCCACCACCGGGAAGAACTCCGCCATGGGTGAGTTGTAACTCGCCATGACCACGTGGAAGTTATGCATCTGGCCGGCGTGCGGCACCACGGGAACCGAGAAGGATTCCGCCAGCGCCGCCACCTTACGCGCTTGCGTGATACCTCCCACGCGATTGGTGTCGAACTGGATCACATCCACCGCCCGGGCCTCCAGCAGATCGCGAAATCCATAGGAAGTGAACTCGTGCTCTCCGCCGGCTATCGGAATGCGTCCCAAAGCCTTCAATGCCGCATACCCGGCGATATCGTCGGGAATCACCGGCTCTTCCAGCCAGCGCAGGCGGTAAGGTTCCAACAGGGGAATCATTCGCCGGGCATAGTCCAGAGTCCAGCCCATATACGCGTCGGCCATCAGGTCGATTTCGTAGCCGATCGTCTCACGCACCGTACGCACGAGTTCCAGGTTGCGCTCCATACCGGCGGCTCCGTCCACAGGCCCCCATCCGAAGCGCAGTTTCATGGCGCGATAGCCCTGTTCTTTGTAGCGGCCCGCTTCCGCCGCCAGTTGATCGAGGGGCTGGCTGTACAGTCTGCTGGCATACACCGGAATCTTCGGTTTGGTGCGCCCTCCCAGCAGTTTGAACACGGGTTGCCCGGCGGCTTTTCCCAGGATGTCCCACAGCGCGATGTCCACGGCGCTGATGGCCGCCATGCCGATGCCCTTGCGGCCAAAGGCCATGGTATTGCGGTACATGTGCTGCCACAGTGCTTCCACATCCCACGGGTCGCGTCCCATCAGGATCGGCTTCAGGTATACGTCGATGATTTCCCGGGCCACTCGCGGCGCCAGGGCGGCGTTGCCGATGCCCACGTGGCCGGCGTCGGTAAAGATCTCGACAATCAGCCAGCCGTGAAACCGGAAACTCGCCATCGAATCGCTGGGCAATGCCAGCAGATCCATCGGATTCGTGCAGAAGTGCGGCTGCGGCGGCACCGTGGGCCCCTTCCATTCGACTACGCGAGTTCGAATCTCCGTGATCTTCATACCTTCACCTCCAGGAATCTTGCGCGCACCAGATCGTCCCGGCGCACAGTAAGCAAAATGATCAGAAATGCGGCGACATGGAACGTACTGACCGCCGCGAAAACCGGGCCGTAGCCGAAGCCGTGATCCAGCAGGTATCCGGCAATCAGGCCAAAGACCGCTCCACCAATCGCGCCGCCGAATCCCACCATTCCTGCCACCGACCCCACCGCGCGCTGCGGAAAGAGGTCCGCCGGAAGAACCATCACGAGCGTGGACCATGATTGTTGCCCGAAAAATGCGATGCTGAACAGCATCAGTGCCAGGTTGACCGGCGCGTGCGTAAGAAACAGAATGCACGGCATCACTGCGGCGCTGGCGCCGAGCGCAGCCTTGCGCGCGAAATTCAGGCTGTATCCCCGCTGAATCAATTTACTGGAAAACCAGCCTCCGCAAAGGCTGCCCACACCGGAAAACGCGTAGGGAATCCAGGCGAAGGCGCCGACGGCCTTGATGTCGAAGCCGCGGGCGTCGTATAGATATTTCGGCAGCCAGAACAGGTAGAAGTACCAAGCCGCATCGCTGAGGAATTTTGCCGAAACCAGTCCCCATACCTGCGGCAGCGTAAGCAGCCGGAACCATTCGCCCGCGGGCCGGGCATCGCTTTCCGAATACACCAACGCCTCGTCGAGACCGGCGCGTTCCCAGGCGCCGAGTTGGGGATGGCTGCGCGCCGGCTGGTATCGCGTCCACCAGAACAGCGTCCACAACAGCCCGATGGCGCCGGAAACGAAGAACACCCAGCGCCAGTTGAGCTCGGTAATGATGAGTGAAATGGCCGGCGGAGCGATCACGGCGCCGACGGCGGTGCCCGCGTTGATGATCCCCATTGCCGTGGACCGCTCCCTGGTGGGGAACCATTCCGCCACCGCTTTGGTTGCCGCCGGGAATCCGCCGCCCTCGCCGGCGCCCAGCAGTAACCGGCTCCCGGCCAGCATGCCGAAACTGCGAGCCAGCCCGTGACTGGCGCATGCCAGCGACCACCAGAGCATGATCCAGGCGAAGCCGGCTCTGGTTCCTATGGCGTCGATCAGTTTTCCGCCGCCCGCGTACATCACCGCGTAGGCGATCAGAAAGCAGGCCTGCAACTGGGAAAACTGCGTATTGGAGATGGAAATTTCGCGCTGAATGGCCGCGATGGCTACGGGCAGAGTCTGCCGGTCGAAATAGCTGATGGCAATCGCGGCGCTGATGAGGACAGCGATTCGCCAGCGAAGGTTGCGGATCATTCTGTTGAAGCTAAGATGGTACAACCAAATCCGACTCACGACGAAGCGCCTGCCGGGGCGGATTGTCCCAGCACCGGCTGCGCCGCCGGCAAGCCAGTCAGATCAAGCGCACCATGATCTTACCTTGGCACAAGGTTCTCGATTGACGGAAGTGATAAAAAAGGAAGGAATGAGACTGTCATTGTTGAGTGCCCTCTGCCTGGCGTGCGCGGTTCCGTCGCACGCCCAGTTTCCCGTGACCGTAACGGTAGACGCGTCCAAAAGTCAGGGCGAACTGAAGCCGATCTGGCGCATGTTCGGCGCCGACGAACCGAACTACGCCACCATGAAGGACGGGAAGAAACTGCTTGCCGAACTGGGCGAATTGCGGCCCAACGATATCTTCTTTCGCGCGCACAATCTGCTTTGCACCGGCGACGGCACTCCCGCGCTCAAGTGGGGCAGCACGGGCATCTACACCGAAGACAAAGATGGAAGACCCGTCTATAACTGGACCGTGATCGACCGTATCTTCGATACGTACCGTGCGCGCGGCGTGCGGCCCTACGTGGAGATCGGTTTCATGCCGGAAGCGCTCTCAAGCCACCCCGAGCCCTACCAGCACGAATGGCGCCCCGGGGCCAGCTATGGCGGGATTGCCACGGGATGGTCCTACCCGCCCAGGGATTACGCCAGGTTTGCCGAGCTGGTGTATCAGTGGGTGAAGCATTGCGTTGAACGTTACGGCCGCGCCGAAGTGGAACACTGGTACTTCGAAGTCTGGAACGAATCCAACATCTCTTCCTATTGGCATGGCACTCCGGAGGAGTTGTATAAGCTGCACGATTACGCGGTGGATGCGGTTCGCCGCGCCTTGCCCAACGCGCGCGTCGGCGGTCCGGATATGGCCGGCACCGGAGGGCGGTTCATGGAGAATTTCATGAAGCACGTGATAGATGGGACCAACTACGCCACGGGAAAGCGCGGCACGCCGACGGATTTTCTATCGTTTCACGCCAAGGGGGCTCCGGGATTTGTGGACGGCCACGTGCGGCTCGGAATCGCCGCCCAGCTCAGAACCATTGACCAGGGCTTCGCCATGATCGCGAACGTTCCGGAGCTGAAGAACAAGCCGATCGTGATCGGCGAATCCGACCCGGACGGCTGCGCCGCGTGCCAGGGCCCGCAACTCGGCTACCGCAACACCACGATGTATTCCAGCTACACGGCGGCCACTTTCGCGCGGGAGCACGACCTGGCGGCCCGCCGGGGTGTGAATCTCGATGCCGCGCTGACGTGGGCCTTTGAGTTCGAAGACCAGCCGTTCTTCGCCGGCCAGCGCACCCTGGCCAACAATGGCATCGATCTGCCGGTAATGAACGTTTTCCGGATGTTTAGCCGCATGAGCGGTCAACGGATCGAGGCCAACAGTTCCGAAGAGACGCCGCTGGATGACATTCTGAAAAATGGTGTCCGCGGCAAGCCGGATGTGGGCGCGCTGGCGAGCCTCGACGCGAAGAAGATCACCGTGCTCACCTGGTATTATCACGACGACGATGTGGCGGGACCCGATGCCGAGATCGAAGTTACACTAAATCATCTGCCTCTGGCGAACGGAGAAGCGCACCTGGTGCAATATCGCATCGATCGCACCCACAGCAACGCATTCACGGTATGGCAAGGGATGGGCTCGCCCACGGCGCCGACCGATGCACAATATGCTCAGCTTCTCAAGGCCGGCCAACTCGCCGCCGATTCCCTGTCGCCGGCCGTCGTCTCCGTGAAAGACAGCACCGCAAGACTCAAACTCACACTGCCGCGCCAAGGCGTTTCCTTGCTGGTTCTGGAGTGGCAATAGTTCCGCTTCACCACATCAGCCGCAACGCGAGTTGCGTATTCCGCGGCAGGTTGGCCGGGCCGTTGGGAATAGTGCCGAAGCTCGGGCTGGTGGGGCTCAGGTTCGGCCCGTGGAATAGCGGGTGATTGAAGAAATTGAAAAACTCCGCGCGAAATTCCAGCGTCAGCCGCTCGCGAATCGGGATATCCTTGATCACCGAAAAGTCCACGTTATTGGTATTGTCCGAGCGCAGATTGCTAAACCGAGGCGGCAAGGTCCGCAGGTTATCGGAGAGCTGGTCGTTCGAGTTGCGGTCGAATGGCGTTGTGGTGAACGTATGGTCGGGATTGTGCGAGTCCATATTCAGCGGTCCGCCGAGATAGATCACATTGCCCCAGCCTAAGGGTCCGCCCGTCTCGTAGGTGTAAATGAAGTTCGTAATCCAGCCGCCGATTACGCGATTCACCAGCGGGCCGGCGCTGGGGGCAAAGCGTCTTCCTTTTCCGAAGGGCAGCGCGTACCGGCCGCTGACTACAATGCGATGCGGATGGTCGATGGAATCCACAAAATTCTCTGGCGACGGATCCTCCGGATTCAGGCGCGTAGTGTAAGACATGAGCCGCGAGTAAGAGTAGTTCGCCAGAAGTTGCAGGCCGTTGGAGAAGCGCTTCTCGAGGCGCATCGACAGCATATCGAAATACGAGCTGAAGTCGTTGACGCCATTTTCCGTCACGCCGGTGAATTGTGGGTACGGAAGCAGAAGCTGAGATACATGCACCGTGCTGCCGCTGATCCCTACCCCGGGTATGAGGTTATGGAACGGGCTGGGCACATTCGCCGAAAGCATGTTGATGGTGGCGTTGTCGCGAAACGGAAGCGTGCTGAGGTACTGGCCCGGAACATAGTCAAGGGATTGGTTGTCGGTCAGGTGGATGGCATGGCTGCCCTGGTAACCAATCTCGAAGACCATGTTCCTGCCTAATTCCCGCTCGAGATCCAAATCCCACCGCATCGAATACGGATTCACAGGAGCCGGATTGTAGAACGAAACGCTCTGGCCCACGTAGGTCGAGAGGCCCCGCGAGGAGCCCGAGGGTTGGAGGAAGCCCGCGGGAAAAGGGTTCGAGAGATTGGCATTGACACTCAGGTAACCGTCCAGCGTTGGCAGAAACGGGGTGGACTGACTGAAGCCCGGCTGAATGATGCCGTTCACGCCGATGGGCGTCACGAATACGCCGAACCCGCCGCGAATGACGGTCTTGGTCCCCGCGCCGAGCGGCGACCAGGCAAAACCGAAACGCGGGCTGACGAAATGCGATTGCGGATTGTAGATGTTGGAATTGTTCGGGCCGGCAAACAGGAGCCCGCCGGGCGTCTGAAACTGGCTCGCCGGAATCTGCGGAATCGGGTTCTGCGCGTAGAGCGCCTGAGCCTGAGCCTGGATCGGATTCGCGGTGCCGAATGCGAAGCCGTTCACCGTCCGGTCGAACCGCTCCAGCGTGGAGAAGTCCTGTTCGTATCGAACGCCCAGATTGAGCATCAAGTTGGGACGGATGCGCCAGTCGTCCTGTATGAAACCCGAAATGTATTTCTCGGCGGCTGTGCTGGCGCCGTTGATATCGAACGATCCGCCGGTCGGCAGTCCCATCATGAAAGCCGCCGCGGCCTGGCCCAGAGGAGAACTCGGCGAATTGTCCAACGGGCCCACCGTCCAGTTGTTGCCGAAGCTGAAGGAGCCCGAGGAATTGCCATACGAAACATTGCTCAAGCGATATTCGCGGGCGTCCACGCCTACTTTGAGAGTATGGTTGCCCAAAGCCTTGGTCGCGGTCGTGAAGATCTGAAAGTTATCATTGGGAGTCCAGTTGCCGGCGCCGCTGCCTACGCCCTGGTAGCCAGAGATGGAGACGGCGGGCATCAGGAGCTGTTCGGAATACTGGACGAGCGAGGAGGGGAAGCCCAGTTGCGTCGGGTTAAATCCGTAACTTGGCTTGGTGTTGCCCTCGTCGAAGCGGGTCCAGTTCAGGCGCGTGTCCAGCACCAGGGTCGGGGTTAAGGTGTAAACATCGTCTAGTGTCGTTCCCCAATTGAGGCGCGTCAGGAAGTTGCCGGTGGCAATGCTTCGGAACAGATTACCGCGGTTTTCCACTCTGCCATTGTGGCGGAGATCCCAAAACAACTTGTTACGGTCGCTCACGTTGAAATCCAGCCGGCCCAGTTCGCTGTCGAACGTGTCGCTGCGAACCGATGGCGACGCGTAGTTATTCTCGCCGTTAGCCAGTCCAGGTAGGTTGGGTAGAGGGAGGTAGCCCAGGTAGGCCTTACTGACGGGACTGAGAAGGTTGCTGGGAATAATGTTATTCGGGAATGGCGTTCTGGCGATACGGGAGCCCTGCTTCACGCCCGAATAGGGATTGTAGAGCGTGTATATGCCCCCCAATGGCAGCAGCGCGGAGAAATCTCCGGCCCGTTCCGCCGCGGTCGGCACCGTGATGATGCTCGGTTCCGGGAAGGAGTCCTTGATTCCCTCGTAGGCGAAAAACCAGAAGAGCTTATTCTTGCCGTTGAATAGTTTCGGGATATACACGGGAGCACCGGCATTGATTCCGTATTGGTTATACCGGCTGGCGGGCTGCGTTTGGCGGGCCGCGTTCAATGACCATGGATTCGCATCCAGCGCGGAGGTCTGGTTGAACTCGTAGGCGGTACCGTGCAGAGTGTTCGTGCCGCTTTTCAGCACTGTGTTTACGGTCCCGCCACCAGTGTGGCCGTACGCGGCATCGGTATTGAAGACCTCGACCTTCAACTCCTGCACCGCATCTACCGGCGGATTATAGGCGACGCGGAGGTCGTTCGTGGTATCGGGCGAACCATCCAGCAGCAACTCGTTCGACTGGTTGCGCCCTCCTCCCATCGAGAAGCCCGAAGGACCGGCATTGTCGAACGGCCGGTTGAACAGCGGATTACTAGCAGGCATGACGCCATAGGACAGTTGCGCCAGCACCAGCGCAGTCCGCCCGTTCATCGGCATGTCCTCAATGGTCTGCGTACTGATCGCCTGGCCGGTGCTGGCCGTTGCGGTCTCCAGCAGCGAGCCCTCCGCCGTAACCGTGACGGTGTCGGTGGTTCCCCCTAATTCCAGTTTTATGTCCAATTGCAGGCGTTCGTTCGCATCGACCAGATAGCCCTGCTGTACGTACTTCTTGAATCCGGGGGCCTCGGCCGTAACCGTGTAAGTGCCCGGGCGCAAGAGCGGCAGCGTGTAGTGTCCGTCGGTGGACGATACGGTGGCCGTTTTGGCAGCTGTCTCACTTTGAATCGCGCTAATCTTGGCGCTCGGCACCGCGGCCCCTTGCGGATCGAGCACTACACCACTGATGGAACTGCGGAATTCCTGCCCCGGAGCAAGCCCGGGCACACCCAGGGTCAATATAAGAACCAAATGTAAACGCAACGTTAACCCCCTAAACCCAAGCGCACTTCTGGCTGCGCGGCCCCCGAATAGCATCTTTTGCGGTCAACAATCCCCGGACAGCATTTCGCTGTACGCTTGGAAAAGAGGCTAACGCTTCAGACTACCGATTGAACATACTGTAGTTTCCGTAGGCGCCACGAAAACCCACAGCATGGGTAGGAGCTCGACGAACTCCGTGGGGCCGACCTCTCGCGTATGAGACTGCCGCCCGCTTTGGACAAGTTGCTCCTTCGCCGAATCCGGGCTTATAAATTCTTATTCTTCAGCTATCCAAGCGAGGCCTTTAAGGGCCGGTGAGTGGGTGATCCAGAGATCCGAAGAGTCCGAAGATTTGCCAAGGTTTCCTGCAAATTGTTATCATCAAAAAGCACGAGCCACCCTAGCTCAGTTGGTAGAGCGGCTGATTCGTAATCAGCAGGTCGCCGGTTCAACCCCGGCGGGTGGCTCCATCCTAAATCCAAACCCTTCATACAATTAGCCCAAGCAGAAATTCCGGCCGGTGGGCGAGTTCCGCCACTCGAAACGGAACGCGAAACGGTTTTCCGGGCGCGAAACGGAGGCGTCCGTTTCGAGAAACGGGCCTGACGCGCCCGGCCGGGCAGGGTTCCGGCCGTCCGGAGGCCCGGCGCTGGCTTCTGTGGTAGCGCGGTGTGGGCGCGGCGTTCGGAGCCACGGCCGGCCTTCAGCCGGAATGCCGCGCCTGCTGTGTCCTGCTAAACCAGAGCCAGCTACGGCTGGGGTCTGGCCGCTCCGTGTTGGACGCGAATCAACCACGTTGCAGTTTGGCAGCAAGCGCAGCGACGCTGGGGACTGCATAGTCGACTGCGACCGGGGTCAGTATTCCATCAGGGTGCCTTCGCGGCGACCGCGGCGAACGGCGGCGGCAAAGAGGCCGAGGCTGGCGGGAAGCAGTATTGCCGTCATGACAGTGAGCATCGCCAGCGGCTTGGCCACCATGATCAGCGACTGGCCGCTGAGCATGGTAAGCCGCAAGGCGTCGAGCGAGTAGGTGATGGGGATCAGCAGCGAGACCTTCTGCATCCAGACTGGCATGACGTCGAGCGGGAAGTAGGCGCCGCCGAGGATGCTGCCGAAACCGCCGAGGATCCAGGTGATCGGGATCGCCCTTCTTGAGCCAGACCACCGCGGCGGCGGAAAGAACACCGAAGCGCCACGAAAGATGTGATGGACAGAACCAGAACCAGCAGGGTGGCCGGGACGTTCATGTGGCTCAAATCCACCCCGAACGCGAATACCCCCGCGACGAGAATGAATAAGTAACTGCACGGCTCCCGCGATCAGGCTATAGAAGCGACGACATCAGAACGACCGTCACAGCAGCCGGTCTGGCTGCTCAACATCGCCTCCAGGCAGCCGGTGACTTGGGCGAGGCGGATGGACTCCGAGAACATGCGCAGCGTCAGATCGAAGTAACGAGCGAACGCCAATGCCGATGATGACGAATGGGAAGTAGCGGTCTCCATACCTGCCTAGGGCGGCAGAGTCGCCGCGTCGGGATCAACTCGCTGAGAAAGTAGAAAAAGCACCAGGAGCATCACCGATTCGACGATGCGCATCAAAAAGCTGGACTTGTAGCCGGATTCGATGCGGAAATCGCGCACGATGAAGGCGCCAGGCTTTGCGCAATAGCAGCATCATGGCTGTCCTCCAGCGCCAGATTGCGCCGGTAATATTGCGAGAGCGTGGTTCCGTCCGGCAGTCGGATCCGCGATGCGATCGAAGGCCCGCAGCGCGCCCTTTGTCGATGACCAGCACCTTATTGCAGAGCTTGGTCGCTTCTTCCAGCCGGTGGGTGGCGATCAGGAGCGTCTTGCCGGAGTTCCTGGTAGATGCGGCTCAAAATCAGCTCGATGAGTTCGTCGCAGGCCACCGGGTCGAGCGCGCGGGTCGGTTCGTCGAGAATGAGCACTTCGGGTTCGGCGATCAGGCCGCGCGCCAGCGCCAGCCGCTGCTTCATTCCGGAACTGTAGGCGGAGATCGGCTTGTCTGCGGCCTCCTCAAGTCCTACCAGGGGGATCAATTCACGAATGCGATCGCGGAGGTCGGCGCCCCAGAGGTTATCCAACGCGCCGAAGAACTCGAGGTTCTGCGCGGCGGTCAAGCGCCAGAAAAAGCTGCGCTCCTCGTTGAGGACGAAGCCCACGGATTTGCGCGCCGCCGAGTTATGGTGGACCGTGCTGAAGCCGTTGACGACGATGTCTCCCGCGGTGGGAAGCAGCAGGCCGCCGATGAGTTTCAGCAGCGTGGTTTTACCCGCGCCGTTCGGTCCCATGACGGCGATGCGGTCGCCCTTTTCGACTTCAATGCTGGCGCCGGACAACGCGGTAAAGACGCGCCGCGGCGCGAAAAGGGTGCAAGGCCAGTTCCCGATAGCGTTTGGCGATCGGGAAACGCATGGCAACGTCGCGCACGGAAATAGTCGAAGGCGGGACGAGGTCTGCTTCGGAGTGGGCAACCACGCTTAATCCAGGAGATTCTGTCATGACTGGCCGGCCGTTGTCGAGTCTGGTTGCCGCCCGGGTTGCGGCAGGGCGCTATCGATGGACTCGCGAAGCGCGCGCGCGAACTCTTTGCTGTAGCCCCGCAGCACGCTCTCGTGATCGCCGGGAAGTTTGTATATTTTCAAGCCCCCCCGAGGGATTCCGCGCCATCCCATGTCCTTGCCCAGGCGATACTCGTCCTCATTAACCAGCAGGGTGATCCGGCCGGGATAGCTTCTCGCGGCATAGCGGTATAAGAGGCGCCGGTGCATGGTCTTGAGTTCGTAGAAGCGTGTGGCGGCCGACCATTGGGTTGAACCGGCGCCCGGGACCTTTAACTTATGTTCCACCAGGCCTCTGATAACTTCGGTTCTAGAGCGACCTTTACCGCCGATGATTTCGGCGATGACTGACGCGACATGCCGCCCCCGTCTATAGAGCAGCCTGGCATTGGCAAAGATCGAACGTATGGTGGTGGGACGCTCTGCGTCAAGCAGGGCCAGCAGTCTTACTTCTTCCCCCTGACGGATGAGTTGCTGGGCCATCTCGAGCGCGGCGACGCCGCCGACACAGTGGCCGCCGAGAAAGTAGGGACCATTGGGTTGGACGGTGCGCAGTTCGGCGATGAATTCGCGAGCCATTTCTTCGACACTGGAATAACCGTCCCTGGCGCCTTCCACCCAGCGTGGTCTGAAGCCGTAGACCGGCTGATCCAGACCCAGGTGGGGAATCAATCGCGACAACACCAGAAGGGTATCGTCAGGGCTTTGATACCCCGCCACAAAGAAGAATGGGGGACGCGTTCCTTTGGGCTGTGCAGGTACCAGGCAGCTCCAGCGCGGCGTCTCGCTGACGAAGCGGTAACTTTGCGTGGGCACATCGAACCGTACGTGTCTGGCCAGGCCCGCGATGGTTGGTTCGATGAAGAGGCTCCGCAACGGCAGGTCGATCCCAAAGGCAGAGCATAGCCGGGTGATGAGACGGGTAGCAGAGAGGGAGTGGCCGCCCAATTCGAAGAAGTTGTCGAGCACTCCCACCCTGGCGACGTCGAGCACTTCGCCCCAGATGACCGTCATGACCTGTTCCACGTGATTGCGCGGAGGAGAGTACTCCACCGCAGGCTCGGCCTCGTCCTGGCGCAGGACCAGGGCCCTGCGGTCCACCTTGCCGTTGGGTGTGAGGGGCATTGGATTCAGTACCACGAATCCGGCCGGGACCATGTAGTCGGGCAGAATTTTCCGCAGATACGATCGAAGTTCATCCGCAGCCGGGCAGTGCGCGTTGCGGGCCACGAAGTACGCGATCAACTGTTTGCTTCCGGAGCGGCCTTCGCGCGCCACCACGGCGCATTCCTGCACGCCCGCATGGCCGGCCAGGGCAGCTTCGATCTCTCCGAGTTCGACGCGGAAGCCGCGGATCTTGATCTGCCGGTCGGCGCGCCCGGCGAATTCCACTACGCCATCGGGGCGGTAACGACCCAGGTCGCCGGTCCGGTACAACCGATCGCTGTTCTTGCCGGTATATGGATTGGTTACGAAACGTTCGCGGGTGAGGGCTTCGTCATTGACGTATCCGGATGAGAGATAGGGCGACCGGACATGAATCTCACCCAATTCGCCGGGGCCGGCCAGGATTCCGCCGCGGTTGAGAACCAGCAACTGGGTATCGTCGATTGGTTCGCCGATAGGAATGGGCCTGGATGTGGGAACCGGGGAGCCGTCCGGACACAGGTGCTCATTCGGATCGAGTCGCCGGTAGCCCACGGCCTGCGGCGTCTCGGTGGCGCCATAAAAATTGACGCAGGCTGCTTCGGGCGCCAACCTGGTAACCAGCGCGACATCCCTCGGGCTCAGCAAATCGCCGCCGAAGAACGCGTAGCGGAGGGTGGGAAGCAGCACCCCGGTGATCTCCCCTTCAGGCCGCTGGCACAAGAGGCTTGCCATGGCCGGCGTCAGGTGTGCGACCGTGATGCTCCGCTGCTTCATCCAGTTGGAGAGGCTGCCCGGCAGAAAGATGTCCTCCGGGGAAGGAATGTGGAGCGTGGCGCCCACCCAGAGGGGTGTGAAGATATCTCGTAGCAGGGGGTCGTGCGCTAATCCGGAGAGCATACTGAACCGGTCGCCGGGCTTGAGAGAGAACTCCCGCACATGCCAGTCGATAAAGTGCGACAGCGGGCGATGCGTGCCCAGGATGCACTTCGGTTCTCCGGTGGTCCCGGAGGTGAACGTGACGTAGGCGGGCGAGTCCGGATCCACATCGGATGATTCCGGAGAGCCGGCAGGGAGGTCGAGGTCGGCAATGGCGTCGAGCTTCGCGGGAATCGTCAACTGGCGGCTGCCGGCTAGCTCGTCGACGGCGGCACGGAGAGCGCCGGGCAGGTCCGATGCGGTCTCCAGTTGGAGCCACGCGCGCGGCTTGGCGGCCTGAAGGCAGCGGGTAAGGCGCCCGGCAGGGTAAGCGGGATCCAAAATGCAAAACGCGGCGCCGGCCCGGAGCACGCCCAACAACGCCGCAACGAACGACGCGCTGCGGCTTCCACACACTGCCACAATGTCTCCAGCGCCGACCTGGTTCCGCCGCAGCCACTGGGCTATGCCGGCGCTGAAACGTTCCAGTTGCCGATAGCTCCACTCCGAACCCGGTTCCGCCAGAGCCACGCGCTCAGGCGCGCGAACCGCCTGTTCGACGAATCTGGCATCCACCGAACCAAACCACCGAACGGCCAGCGGTAGGGCTGGGTCGGGCATCGCCGGAACACCGGGACCGGTCAGGAGCGAGTAGCGCTCTACCGGCCGCGCCGGGTCGCCAGAGACGCATTCCAGCAGGTTCGCGTACTGGTGGAGGAGAATCGCCATCCTGGATTCGGAGAACAGGTTGGCATCGTAAAGCAGGACGAGCCGCAACGCGCCGTTCTGCTCGAGGGTATACAGGGTGAGATCGAACTTCGATTCCACTTCGGTATCGCCGAAGGATTCGATCTCGATTCCTGGGACCCGGGCAGGAGACATGGGAAAGTTCAGATGGTTAAAGAGGACCTGAAACAACGGTGTGCGGCTGAGGTCGCGCTGCACATCAAACGCGGCCACCAGTTCCTCGAACGGCATGTCCTGATGCTCGTAAGCGTCGATGACCGAGTTGTGCACCTGCATCAGCAGATCGCGGAATGAGTCTCCTGGGGACAGGCGCGTCCTGACAACCACGGTGTTGATGAAGAACCCGATCATGTCCTCAAACTCGGTACGATTACGCCCGGCGATGGGGGTTCCTACCAGAATGTCGTCCTGCCCGCTCAAGCGGTGAAGGAGGGCGTTGAAGGCCGCGAGCAGCAGAACGAACAGGGAGACTCCCTCGCGCTGGCTCATGGCGTGCAGCGACCGGCAAACGGCGGGACTGGTGACCAGCGTCTTCTTACCGCTCTGGCGCACCTGTGAATCCGACCTGGGCCGGTCGGCGGGCAACTCCAGTGCGGACACACATCCCTCCAGCCGCTTCTTCCAAAACGCCAGGTGGCGCTCGCCCTGCGGACCTTGCAGACATCGCCTCTGCCATGCGGCGTAGTCCGCATACTGAACCGGCAGCTCGGCTAACGGCGACGGCCGGCCATCGCGGAAGGCGGAGTACAAGGCGGACAATTCCTGCCAGAATACACCGGCCGACCATCCATCGAAGACGGCGTGGTGAACCGTGAGCAGCAGGACGTGATCGCCTTCGGCCAGTTTCAAAAGCTGCGTGCGAAAGAGCGGTCCATGGGTCAGGTCGAAAGCCGAAAGCCCGGCTGAAGAGGTGACGATCTCCAGAGCTGTTTTCTCCCGCTCTTCCGGCAGGCCGGTCAGATCGGATACCGGCACCAGCACGGGCGCGGCGGCCAGAATCACCGCCTTGGGCATCCCTGGGTTGCGGGGAAAACCGTGCGCAGCACTTCGTGGCGGCGGACGATCTCCGAGAGGCTCTGCTGGAGCGCAGGTACATCCAGGATTCCGCGCAGGCGCGCGGCCATCGGCATAACATATGCCGCGGACCGGGCGCCAGTTGTTCCAGGAACCAAAGCCGCATTTGCGCGAAGGAGAGGGGAATCTCGCCATCGCGCGGGATCTGCTCAGGGCCGGCGCTTCGGACGGCGGCTGAAGGGAGCGGTTAAGCGCGGTGATCAGCCCGGCAATGGCGGCCACGGTCGGATTCAGGAAAAGGTCCTTGATCGAGACCTCGACGCCCACGTCCCGGAGCAACCGGCTCTGCAGCTGCACAAGGAGCAGCGAGTGTCCTCCCAGATCGAAAAAATTGTCGTGGATGCCGATGTCCGGGCGGTGGAGGACCTCCCGCCACAAACCGGCAACGCGCCGTTCCATTTCGGATGGCGTCGGAGCTTGGGCGGGCGCCGTTACACTGGCCGGAGGTAGCGCGCAACCGCCTTTCCCGGCGAGGTCTTCCCGATCGAGCGGCACGCCGGTCAGCGCCTTGCGGTCCAGCTTTCCGCTGGAGGTCAGCGGCAGCGCGTCCACCGGAAGAAGCGTGCCGGGAGCATCGCTTCCGTCACGCGGTCGCGCAGATGGGAGCGCAGCGCCGCGGAGGTGACTTCGCCGCGCGTCCGCACATAGGCGTGCAACTCGGTCAGTCCCTGAACCGTTGCCGGAGCCACCACGGCGCGTTCGACGTCGGGGTGATCTCCAGGGCATGCTCCACCTCGCCGGGTTCGATCCGCTGGCCGCGCACCTTCACCTGGTGGTCGATGCGGCCGAGATACTCGACCGTCCCGTCGCGCCGCCAGCGCCCGAGGTCGCCGGTGCGGTAGAGCGGCCGCCGGCCGCGAACGGATCGGGAATGAACTTCTCCTTTGTCAATTCAGGCCTGTTCACATAGCCTCGCGCCACCTGCGGTCCGCCGAGGTGGATCTCGCCGGCCACTCCTATCGGCGTCGGGGCGCCGGCGTCGTCCAGCACATAGACCGTCGTGTTTGCGATGGGCCGGCCGATCGGGATGACCTCGTTCCCGTCCACGGAGAGCAGGGATGCCAGGTGACATCAACCGTTGCTTCAGTCGGGCCGTAAAGGTTATGCAACTGCGTCCCGAAGGGCTCGTGGAGCAGACGGTTGAATCGTTCGACCAGCGCAGAGTCCAGCGCTTCACCGCTGGCAGAAGACGTAACGCAGACGCCTTAACCGAGCGATTTCGGTCCGCCCGTCTTCAAGGCAGCTCAGGAACGCGGCGAGCATGGAGGGCACGAAGTGCAGCACCGTCGACGCCGTGTCGCTCGATAAGGTCCGCCAGCTCCAGGCGGATCGCGCTCGGCGCCAGGTGGCGGCAGGGCGACGGCAGCGCCGGTCCAGGACCACCAGAAGAGCTCCCACACCGAAACGTCAAAGGTGACGGGGGTCTTCTGCAGAATGACGTCTCCAGGGCCGATAGGGAAGGCCGACTGCATCCAGAGGATGCGGTTCAACACCGAATGCTGTTCGATGGCCGCGCCCTTCGGCCGTCCCGTGGAGCCGGACGTGAACAACACGTAGGCGAGATCTTCCGGCGTGCCGAGATCGAGAGGTTCGGCCACGCCGGCGTCGTTCAGGTCGAGCACGCGGGCAGTGGCGCCTTCAATCCTGGCGCGGCAATCGGCGGCCGCCAGGACTACCGGCCCGCCGAGATCCTCGAGCATGCCGGCGAGCCGCGCCGCGGGTTCGTCCGCGCCAAGCGGCGCATAGGCCGCACCAGCCATGAGAATGCCGTAAATGGCGGCGAGCAGATCGGGCGACCGGCGGGCGCAGACTGCGACGGTCTGTCCGGGCTGGACACCGGCGGAGATCAGGCGACGCGCGACTGCGCCTGCGCGGGCCGCGAATCGCCGATAATCCAGCGGCGGCTCACCACTCCACAAGACCGCGGGAGCCGACGGATTCTCAGCAACCTTATCCAGGAACAGCCGGATGATCGTCCGACCCGTGTCCAGAGGCATGGCCGTGGCGTTGAAACGCTCCACGACCAGTTCGTATTCGGACCGGTAAGGTGCGGCTTGAGCTCCCGCCCAACCGTCGGGATCCGAGGCAAAGCCGACAACGCCGACGTTATCCGAGAGGGAAAAACCTGCGCCTGCCGGTGTCGGCAGCGAAGGCGAGCCCGACGGTGTTCGCGGCTCTTTCCGTAAGCCACTACTGGTGTAGTTCAGATTGCCATCCCGGCCTTGCACTAGTTCCAAAGGATCAGGAACCGAGCCCAAGTATTCGGTCGCACCAAGGATCTCCAGTAACTCGGTTTTATGGCGAGCAAGCTGTTCTTTTAGCCGGTCATTCAACACTCCTTTTGGCGCATCACAGACCAAACGGTTCCCGCTGACTGACAGGCGCACGTTCAGACGTCCAAGACGCGAAAGGAGATGCGCTGCGGTTTGGTGAGGCATGGATTTCGTTTATGAGCGACCGGGCTGCGAGGGGAATCGGAGTGTACCTGAGCATGCAAGCTCGGACTGGACGCGATATCCGTTCGTCATCTGTGCAACGCTAATTCCAATCTTCATCCTGACTGGTAGTATCTTATGGACATTGAGCTTTGGCTATTCAGGTGCAAAGTCCCACTTAAGTGAAACGGGTACTTGTAGAATCGAGCCGCCTGCTGGTCTGGCCTAAGTGGCGGCCACAAGCGGACGCGAAACTCTTTTGTTTTCCGTACGCTGGCGCGGGTGTGGCGGCTTTTCGCGGATGGTGGAACGATCTTGACGAGGTTGAGATTTGCTGCATTCGGGCGCCAGGGCGCGAAACCAGCCACCGCGAAGATCCTGTTTCCGATCTTTGTGGGCTCGCCGCCGCCATCGCCGCGGAAATGTCCCACTTTTTGGACCGGCCGTATGCGATCTACGGACACAGTGTAGGCGCGCTGGTTGGTTTCGAGGTGATTCGCGCGCTACGCGTGATGCGCGCCCCGCTCCCCATCCATTTAATGGTGGCAGGCAGTCCAGCACCGCACCTGGCGCGGACCGACCCTTTGATACATCGGCTGCCGGACGCGGAGTTCCTCGGCGAAGTACAGCGGCGATACGGGTCCGTGCCCGCGGCGGCACTGGAGAACGCTGAACTGAGAGAACTGGTCGTACGACCGCTGCGCGGGGATATGCGCGCGCTGGAAACGTACCAATACCGCGACGGGCGTCCGCTGGAGTGTCCGATCTCCGCCTACGGTGGACTTTCGGATCGGATGGTAACCCGTTACCAACTCGACCAATGGCAATGTCACACCAGCGCTACCTTCGCCCTGGAGATGGTGCCCGGCGGGCATGTGTTCGTGCAGACCGCCGGTCCGGTTCTGCTGGAATCGATTGCCCGCAAGATCGCCGGCGCGGCAGAACGAGTGTCCCCGGGAGGCTATGTTGCCGCTCGGGGTTAGACAGCAAAACGAGCCTGCACACGAAATCAATGCACGGATAGCGGTCGATTATATCGAGCTGGAGCGCCGCCTGCGTAGCCTGGAGTCGGTCTACGATTGCCGGTGCCTGGCGCGCGGCGATATGGCGAATACGGGCGATGGTTCGCGGGCCAGGCGAGTGGTGGTGTATGCCGTTCCGGCCGGCCCCGTGCGCCCGGAACGAACCGCCGGATGGATTGCGTCACTACAGCAGGCGAGCGGCCTCGAGTGCGACGTGGTTCCGGTGTCGCGGCTGCCCTTGAACGCAGACGGTCAGGTGGACGACGAAGCGCTTCTCGGCCTTCCGTTTCTGGACGGGGAGGCGGCCAGCCGCTGGGAGGAAGCCCTGGCAGGCTGCGCTGGCGTGCGGGATGCCGCAGTCATGGTCGAATGGGAGCGGACCGCGCCGGCATCGATACACTACTCCGAACTCTTTGCCGAATTCGCTCCTGGCGTGCGAGACGAGGGGGACACACCGGTGGCGGAGCGCCCCCGTCCGGTCCCGGCATTTGATGCTTCCACAGAAGGGCGCCTGGCTGTCAGTCACGGTGGGGAATTAAAGCATCGCGACGGGCTCCCGCGGGTGCTCAGTGAGGTGCTGGTCCAAGCCGCGCGCGAACACCCCGGCCACGGCGTACGGACCATTCACGGTGACGGTTCGGAGCGATTCCTGTCTTACCCCGAGTTACTGCAGGCTGCCGGGCGCCTGCTGTGCGGGTTGCGCGGAGCCGGCCTGTCTCCAGGCGACAGAGTCGTTTTTCAGCTTCGCGATCAACAGCCGTTCCTGACGGCGTTTTGGGCGTGCGTTCTGGGCGGCTTCGTGCCGGTGCCGGCCGCGCTCGCGCCTCCCGGCCAGGATGCCGGCCACGGTGGGGAAAAGCTGTTCCACGCGGTCAGGATGCTTGGCGCGAGCCTGATTCTGACCAGCCGCGAACTGGCGCCGCAGATGGATGTGCTCCGCGGCGGGGTGGACCTCGCCAACCTGCGGGTGGAAAGCATCGAAGACCTGGAACGGGACGACCCGGTCCGAGACTGGCACGCGGGCGACCCGAACGGCCTGGCGTTACTGATGCTCACCTCCGGGAGCACGGGCGCATCCAAAGGCGTGCCGCTGACCCACCGCAACCTGATCTACCGCTCGGCTGCGTCGGCCGCACTCAACGGATTTACAAGTGAAGAAGTCACGCTGAACTGGATGCCGTTGGACCATGTGGCGGGGATCGTATACTTCCACCTGCGCGACGTATTCCTGGGATGCCGGCAGGTGCATGCGGCCACCGACCTGGTGCTGCGCGACCCGCTGGCCTGGCTGGAGTGGATCGACCGTTATCGCGCCACCATCACGTTCTCGCCCAACTTCGGCATCGGGCTGGTCAACGGCAGGGCGGAGGAACTGGCCGCGCGCGCCGGTGCCGGCGCGCGCCGATGGGATCTCAGTTGCATGCGTCATCTGCTGAACGGCGGCGAGGCGATTGTGGCGCGCACCACGCGGCGTTTCCTGCAACTCCTGGTCCCATACGGCCTGCCGCCCACCGCGATGCGCCCGGTGTGGGGGATGTCGGAGACCTGCTCGGGCACCACCTATGCGGAGGCGTTCCGCCTGGAGAACAGCCACGACGACCAGGCGTTTGTCGAAGTGGGCCGGCCGATCCCCGGCTTTTCGATGCGGATTGTGGACGATAACGACCAGGCGATTACCGAGGGCGCGGTGGGCAGCCTGCAGGTCAGGGGCGACACGGTCATGTCGGGATACTACAACCGGCCGGAACTCAATGCCGAGGTCTTCACCGCCGACGGCTGGTTCAAGACCGGAGACCTGGGATGCCTGAACCAGGGACGGTTGACGATCACGGGCCGTGAGAAAGACGTGATCGTGATCAACGCGGCCAACTATCACTGCCACGAGATTGAGGGCGTAGTGGAAGAGCTCGCGGACGTCGACAAATCGTACACAGCGGCTTGTGCGGTGCGGGACGCCAGCGCGCATACCGACCGGCTGGCGATCTTCTTTCATCCGGGCACTGGCTTGGCGGGAGTCTCGGCCGAGCTGATCAAGAAGATCCGGCGGACGGTTTGGGAACGGCTCGGAGTGAGCCCGGATTACGTGCTGCCGGTGGAACGGGAATCCATCACCAAGACCAGCATCGGCAAGATCCAGCGGACCCAGATGGCGCAACGCTTCCGCCGCGGCGAATTTGCCGATGTGGTGCGTAGGGTCGAGGTGCTGCTGGGCGGTTCACACACGTTGCCGGATTGGTTCTACCGGCCGGTGTGGCGGCGCGCCGAACTGCGCGGGCAGCGCCAGGCGGGTCCGGTGCTGGTGCTTGCCGATTCGTTGGGACTGGCCGAAACGGTGCGGCAACAGGTGATCGCTGCCGGGCAGGACTGTGTCCTGGTGTCGATCGGCGCCGGGTTCGCGGAAAAGGGCGATTGCATGACCGTGGACCCGGGTAACGCCGCGGACTACGGGCGCGTGATGGAGGCGCTGGAGCGGCGGAGTTTTGCCCCGGCATCGATCGTGCACCTGTGGACCTACGGCCAGGCCGCCACGGGTTGCACCAGCCTGGAGGAGTTGGAGAAAGCGCAGGTGACCGGGTTGTACAGCGTCCTGGGTCTGGCCCAGGCGCTGATCCGGCAGGCTGCCGGTGCTACCGCGGCAACCGTGCCGCACCTGTTTGTAGTCGGCAGCCGGCAAGGGCCTCCGGCGTTTCCGCACGCCCCGCTGCTCGGGCTGCTGAAGAGTATTCCGCGGGAACATCCGGGGCTGCGGTGCCGGCACGTGGAACTCGAGTCCGCGGATCGCGAGGCCAACGCCGCGCTGGTTCTGCGCGAACTGGGCGCCCAATCCGACGACCTGGAAGTGGCATGGCGCGGCGCCGGGCGCTGGGCCAGGAGGATGGAGGGCGCGCACCTGACTGCCCAGCCCCGCAATACACTGCCGCTCGAAAAGGGCGGGCTGTACCTGCTGACCGGCGGTTTGGGAGGCATCGGCGTGGAAATCGCGCGCTATCTGCTGCGGCAGTTTCAGGCGCGCCTGATCCTGGTGGGAAGAACCGCCCTGGACGGACCGGACGAAGCGGCCGCCGAGCGGCTGGAAGCGCTGCAGTCCCTGGAAAATCAGTCGATGAGTACAGGCGGAGGTGTGGTGTACGCGGCGCTCGATGTAGCAGACGGAGGCTTGCTGTGCGCGGCTGTGCGGGCGGCGGAAGAACGCTGGAGTAGCGATTTGAAGGGCGTCTTTCACCTGGCGGGCTTGTACCACGAGTGCCCGCTGGCCGAAGAGACAGCCGGCAGCCTGGCCGCGGCGCTGCGGCCGAAGCTGGTTGGGACGTGGAATTTACACCGGCTTCTGGAAGCAAAGGCGGGCGCACTGTTTGTATCCTTCTCCTCCGTCAACGGATTCTTCGGTGGGCATGGCGTGAGTGCCTACGCCGCGGCCAACGCATTCCTGGAGAGTTTTTCGGAATATCAGCGCGAATGCTCCGGGCTCAAGGCATACTGCGTTTCCTGGAGCCTCTGGGACGGCCTGGGGATGAGCCGCGGGCACGTAATTCGAGAGATGGCCCGCGCCGGCGGCTTCTGTGCGATCTCGCCGCGGCAGGGCATGGCGTCGCTGGCGGCCGTGCTGCAACGTGCCCCGGGCCACGTGATGGTGGGCGTGGACGGAAGCAATCCGCAGATGAGCAGGATCGCGGAAGGGTCGCCGATCGCGGTGCAGGCTTTGGTTGCGGCGGTCAGGTGTGAGCCCGGGGAGACGTCTCTGCTGGAAGCGGCGGTCCGGAATCTCGCGATTCGCGACCGCTTCGGCGTGGCGACGCATTGCCGGGCGGTACCCGCGGCCGCGATCGACCCGGCGGGCAGAATCGACCGCGACCAGCTACGCCGGATGCTTCAGGGGGGAAGGGAAGCTGCCGGCGAGCCAGCCGGCGCCGAGAGTGAATTGGAGAAGTGCATCGCGGCCGTATGGAGCGAGGTGCTGAATCTGGAGTGCCTCAGCGTGACCGACAATTTCTTCGATCTCGGCGGCGGCTCGCTGGGTATGGTGCAGGCCAACCGGCGGCTGCAGGAGAGGTTGAGCCGGCGAATTGCGATGACCGAGATGTTTCAGCATCCGACGGTGCGGGCCCTGGCCGCACATCTGTCGAAGCAGGACCAGGCCAAGGCGCCGGAGGTGGAAGGCAGCCAGGTACGCGGCGCGCTGCGCCGCCAGAAAATGCAGGCCGCGCGGCGGCGAGGCTAAAAGAGGATCCGGAATCGGCAATGCAGAGCGGCGACGGACATTTCGGGAGCGGGACGCAGGACGAGTTGGACCTGGCGATCATCGGCATGTCCGGCCGTTTTCCGGGTGCGGCGAATCTCGACCGGTTCTGGCGCAACCTGGCCGGCGGAGTGGAGTCGATTCAGCCGCTCGGGGAAGAGGAACTGCGCGCCGCGGGGGTGAGCGAAGAAACGCTGGCCGACCCGAACTACGTGCGGGCGGCATCGCGCCTGGAGGGCATCGATCGGTTCGACGCGGATTTCTTTGGCTACAGTCCCCGGGAGGCCGCCGCCATCGATCCGCAGCAGCGCATACTGCTGGAGTGCGCCTGGGAGGCGATGGAAGACGCGGGATACCCTCCCTCGGCGGCGGGCGGCGCGGTCGGGGTATTCGCTGCGGCTTCCACGAGCACGTACCTGCTGCAAAACCTGCACGCGACCTTCGATTTCCGCAAGTTCATTCTCTCGGCCGGCAATCTGCAGCCGGTGCTGGGCAGCGGCGGCGATTTTCCGGCAACTCGCATCTCCTACAAACTCAACCTGACCGGGCCGAGCCTGACCATCCAGACGGCGTGTTCGAGTTCGCTGGTGGCTGTGCATGTGGCGCGGCAGAGTTTGCTCTCGGGCGAGTGCGATATGGCGCTGGCGGGCGGGGCCTCGGTGTACGTGCCGCAAGACCAGGGCTATCACTTCCAGGAAGGCATGATCCTCTCGCCGGACGGCCACTGCCGGGTCTTCGATGCGGACGCCCAAGGCACGGTGTTCGGCCGCGGTGTGGGCATGGTACTGCTCAAGCCGCTGGCGGCGGCGGCGCGGGATGGCGACCACATTTACGCCGTGATCAAAGGGTCGGCCATCAATAACGACGGTTCACTGAAAGTAGGGTTCACGGCGCCGAGCGTGACCGGCCAGGCGGCAGTGATCGCCGAGGCGTTGGCCAACGCCGGAGTGGGGCCCGAGACGATCGGTTATGTGGAGGCGCACGGCACCGGCACCAGGCAGGGCGACCCAATGGAGATCGCGGGGCTGACCCAGGCGTTTCGCCAAGGTACCCGGAAGACAGGCTACTGCGCCATCGGGTCCCTCAAGGCCAACATCGGGCATCTGGACGCGGCCGCGGGAATCGCCGGGTTGATCAAGACAGTGCTCGTTCTGGATCGCGGCCAGGTGCCGCCCAGCCTGAATTTCCGGAGTCCGAACCCGGAGATCGACTTTGCCGCGAGTCCGTTCTTCGTCAACCGCTCGCTGCGGCCCTGGCCGCGCGGTGAAGAGCCGCGCCGTGCGGGTGTGAGCGCCTTCGGCATGGGTGGAACCAATGCCCACGTGATTCTGGAAGAAGCGCCGGCGGAGGTGATGGTTACGAGTGCGCAGGACGGCCGGCCACTCCATCTGCTAACGATGTCGGCCAAGGACGAGGGAGCGCTGAACGAGCTGGCGGCAGCATACGAAAAGCATCTGGCGGATCCCACGGCGGGAGACCTGGCCGACATTTGTTTCACGGCCAACACGGGCCGGGTGCAGTTTCCGCATCGCCTCGCGGCGGCGGGCCGGACCAGCGACGAACTGCGCCGGCAGTTGGCAGCCGGCACAGTGTGGCGCGGGAAAACCGAAGGCGCGGAACGGCTGCGGCCGGTGTTTCTCTTCACCGGCCAGGGGTCGCAGTACGCCGGCATGGGACAGGAGTTGTACCGGCACCAGCCGGCCTTCCGGCAGGCGCTCGACCGGTGTGCGGAGCTCTTGGCCGGACAGTTGCCCGCGCCCCTGCTGGAAGTGATGTTCCCGGAGGGTGCGAGGGACCAACGCCTGCGCGAGACGAGGTACACGCAGCCGGCTCTCTTCGCGCTGGAATACGCGCTCTGCGAAATGTGGAAAAGCTGGGGCGTGGAGCCGGCGGCGGTGATGGGTCACAGCGTCGGTGAGTATGTGGCGGCGTGCGTAGCCGGTGTTTTCAGCCTGCCGGACGCGCTCAGACTGGTGGCGGCGCGAGGACGGCTGATGCAGGCATTGCCATCGGGCGGGGCCATGGCGGCGGTTCTGGCGGATGAGGGCGAAGTGTCCGATCACCTGGAGCGCGCCGGCCGGGAGATCAGCGTGGCCGCCCTCAACGGGCCGTGCAACACGGTGATTTCGGGACCGGCGGGCGCGCTTGAAGAGATCCTTTCTTCGCTCGATAAGTCGGGCCTAAAGGCGACCCGCCTGGAGGTATCGCACGCGTTCCACTCCGCGCTCATGGAGCCGATGCTGCGTGAGTTCGAAGCGATCGCGAACACGGTGCAGTATCGCCCCCCGCGGAAGACCCTGGTATCGAACCTGACAGGGCGCGTGGTGGAGGGCGACGAGGTTGCCGGCGCGCACTACTGGCGGAATCATGCGCGCGAAGCGGTGCGGTTCGCGGCTGGAATCCAGACGCTGGTGGAGAACGGGTACAACACCTTCCTGGAAATCGGACCGCAACCGGTTCTGGCCGGAATGGGGAAACAGTGTGCGCCGGATGAAGGGCTGCGCTGGATCGCGACGTTGCGGCGGGGGCGCGACGAGTGGGAGGAAGTGCTGCGGGCAACCGCGGAGTTGTATGTGCAGGGCGCCGAGGTGGACTGGCACGGGTTCGACCACGGATATCAGCGCCGCCGGCTGCGCCTGCCTACTTATCCATTTCAGCGACAGCGGCACTGGGTGGATGCCGCGAAAGGGGTCCGGCAGCCGTCCGCGGTGGCGGCGGAGCACCCGCTGCTCGGCCATCGCCTGCGTTCGCCCAGGCTGACCGATACGGTTTTCGAGGTCTCGTTAGGCGCGCAATCGCCCGCATATCTGGCCCATCATCGCGTGTTTGGGGCGGCGGTGCTGCCCGCGACCGCCTACCTCGAAGCCGTGCGTTCGGCTTTCCGGCAACTGACCGGATGCGGGTGCGTAATCGAGGAGCTGGCCATCGAAGATGCGCTCGTGTTGCCCGAGCAGGGCCGGCGCACGGTGCAACTGATCCTCTCGCCGATCGACGGGATGGCGAACCCCTACGCCTTCGAGTTCCACAGTATCGATGAAGCCGATGGCGGCGCGCGATGGCAGCAGCACGCTGCGGGCAAAGTGGCGGAGGAGTCGGCTGCACTCGCGTTGCCGCTGCCGGCGGTGCGGGGCGCTCCCTGGATGCCGGGCACAGCGTTTTACGAGGACTTGGGGCATCGCGGGCTGGACTATGGCGAGTCGTTTCGCGGGATCGCGCGGATCCGCGCGGCCAACGGCACCGCGGAAGCGGAACTTCAAATGGCGGCCGTGGCGGCCGACGCTTCGCACCTGCTGCACCCGGCCGTATTCGATGCTGGTCTGCAGGCAGTGCTGGCCTGCCTGCCGGTTCCGCAGGCGGATGCCGGTACGGTTCTGCCGTTGGTTTTCCGGCGGGTTCGCTTCCACACATCGAAGGGCGAAGTCCGTTTCTCCCGGGCACGCCTGCATCGCGAAGAGGGGGGCACACTCGCGGCCGGCGTGCAGTTGCTGGACGCAGCCGGCGCAGTGGTGGTGGACGTGGAGCGAGTGTTGCTGCGGCCGGTAAGCCGGTCGGCCTTCGGCGGCAAACTGCTTGACGAGTTGCTCTACCGGCCGGTCTGGCGGCCGGCGCCCCTGGCTCCGCCCGGTCTCGAATTTCCGACCGGCGAACTGGCTGCGGCCGCGGCCTGCCGATTGGCGGCACTCTGCGACGAGCACGGCCTTTCGGAATACGAGAGTCTCGGCCCGAAACTCGATGAGCTTTGTGCCGGCTACGCGGCGGCGGCGTTGAATGAGCTGGGATGGAAACTGGATCCCGGCGAGTCGCGCCGCGCCGATTCGATTGCCCGCGAACTTCAAGTAGTGCCGCGACACGACCGGTTGTTCTTCCGCCTGCTGCAAATGCTCGAGCAAGACGGCGTCCTCGCGAGGAAGGACGGCTGCTGGACGGTCCAGCGCTCGCCGCTGCCATTCGATGGGGAAGCCGCGGCCGGACAGTTACACCGGCAGTATCCTTCCGCCGCTGCGGAGCTATCCATGACGGCGCGCTGCGGCGCGGCCCTGGCGAATGTGTTGCGCGGCGCCTGCGACCCGCTGGAACTGCTGTTTCCGTGCGGTTCGCTGGGGGACCTGGAAGCGATCTACCACCGGGCGCCGTTTACCCGCATCTACAATGGGCTGGTCGCCCAGACCATCGCGGATGCGGCCGCGATGCTGCCGGCGGGACGCAGGCTGCGCATTCTGGAAGTGGGCGCGGGCACCGGCGGAACCACCGGGTTCGTGCTGCCTGTTCTGCCGCGCGACCGCACCGAGTACGTGTATACCGATATCTCGCCGCTTTTCCTGGCGCGGGCGGAGGAGCGGTTCGCCGAATTCCCGTTCGTGCAGTACCGCCTGCTCAACATCGACGAAGAACCCGAAGGGCAGGGCTTCCAGGGGCAGACTTTCGACGTGGTGATCGCTTCCAATGTGTTGCACGCCACGGCCGATCTGCGACGGGCGATGAGCCGCGTCCGGCGCTTGACCGCGCCGGGCGGCCTGCTGGCGATGGTGGAAGGAGTCGGCCAGCAGCGTTGGGTAGACCTGATTTTCGGCATGACGGAAGGCTGGTGGAAATTCACCGATACGAATCTGCGTCCGTCCTACCCGTTGCTTTCGCAGGCCCAGTGGCGGAGCTTGCTGCCAGATGCCGGCTTTACCGGCGTGGAGGTGCCGGCGACGGTTTTCGAGCAGGCAGTGATCCTGTCCAGCGCCGCTGCCGAACAGCAGGAAGGGCGTCCCCGCATGCGGAGTTGGCTGATCCTTGGAGGCCGGGGCGGCCTGGGAGCGGAACTGGCCGCGGCACTACGGGCGGCGGGGCGGGAGTGCCGGCTGGTGCCGGCCACAAGTCCAGATGCCGGGGACGGGTATCGCGACCTGCTGAGCCCCTTGATGCGCGACGACGATCTGGAGTGGGAAGGGATCGTGCACCTCCGGTCGCTGGACGGCGCCGGGTTCGAGGACGCTGCCGCGCTCACCGCCGCGCAGGTGGATGCCGCGCAGCAGGTGGGATGCCGCAGCGTACTGAACCTGGTGAAGGCACTGGCCGGGTGGAAAGGCTCGGACCCGCCGCGCCTCTGGCTGGTCACACGCGGCGCGCAGGGCGGCGGCGAAAGCGGCATCGACCCGGCTCAGGCCACCATGTGGGGCCTGGGACGAGTCATCGCGCTCGAGCATCCGGAACTGAAGTGCACGCGTCTGGATCTCGCCTGCGGCGCGGAATCGGCTGACCCGGGCCGCCTGGCGCAAGAACTGCTTCGGCCGGACGACGCGCGGGAAATTGTCTACCGCGGTGAAGCGCGGTGCACGCGGATTCTCGAGCCCCTGGAAGAGGAACAGGCACCGGGCGCGCGGCGTCTGGTGCCGGCGCGGCCCGGAGAACTGGAAAGCCTCGCATTCGAAGCGTGCGAGAGGCGGCTGCCTGGACCCGGTGAGGTGGAGATTGAAGTCCAAGCCACCGGGGTGAACTTCCGCGACCTCATGGTAGCCCTGGGAATGTATCCCGATGCGGATGCCCCGTTCGGCAGCGAGTGCGCAGGAGTGGTGAAGGCCGTGGGGCCTGGAGTCGAGGGACACGGCATCGGCGACGAAGTGCTGGCGCTGGCGCCCAATCGCTTCGGGTCGGACGTCGTCGTGCCGGCGGAGATGGTATTCCCTAAACCAGCCCGGCTTTCCTTCGAAGAGGCCGCGGGCGTTCCCGGAGTATTCCTCACGGCCCACTATGCCTTGCGCGAGTTGGCGGCATTGCGAGCCGGCGAGACGGTGCTCATCCAGGCAGCGGCCGGAGGCGTGGGGCTGGCGGCGGTGCAGATCGCGCGTAAGGCGGGCGCGGAGGTTTTTGCGACCGCGGGCACGGAGGAAAAGCGCCGCTACCTTGCCGCGCTGGGTGTGCGGCACGTGATGGATTCGCGGTCGGCCGGTTTCGCCGGGGAAATTCTGAGCGCCACAGGAGGCCGCGGTGTCGACGTCGTACTGAATAGTCTCTCGGGCGCATTCGTGGAAGCGGGCGTGGCCGCGCTCGCCCTCGGCGGGCGTTTCGTGGAACTGGGCAAACTGGGGGTTTGGAGCGCGCCGCAGTTTTACGCCGTGCGGCCGGAAGCGCGTTATTTCGAAATCGACGTGGCGGCCGAGTGCGAGCGTCAACCGGATAAGATGGGGCGCCTGATGCGCGAATTGCTGGCGGAGTTCGACTCCGGTTCGCTGGTGCCCACGCCGCGGCGTGTCTTCGACTGTAAGAATGCCGCGTCCGCCTTCCGGCTGATGTCGCGGGCCGGACACATCGGCAAGATCGTCGTCTCCCAGCGTGCTTCCGCCTGGCTGACGACGGCCGGCGAAGGGCTGCGGTTCCGCGACGACGCGAGTTACCTGATCACCGGAGCGTTCGGCGGCCTGGGCCGGCTGGTTGCCGAATGGATGGTCGCCCACGGCGCGCGGCACCTGGTGCTGCTGGGCCATCATGCGCCTTCCTCCGCGGCGCAAGAGACGATCGGCCGCATGCAGGCCGCCGGGGCGGCCCTGATGGTGGCCGCGGCCGATGTCTCGCGGGAGCCGGACGTTGCCGCAGTTCTCGCCCGCGCGGCCGCCCAAATGCCGGCGCTGAAGGGTGTGATTCACGCCGCCGGCGCGCTGGACGACGGTGTCCTGCTGCGACAGGAGTGGGCGCGTTTCGAAAAGGTGATGGCGGCGAAGGTGTATGGGTCGCTGCACCTGCACCGGTTGACACGGGACCTGCCGCTCGATTTCTTTGTGCTGTTCTCGTCGGCGGCTTCGCTGTTCGGCTCACCCGGACAAGCCAACCACGCGGCGGCAAACGCATTTCTCGACGCCCTGAGTGAGTTCCGGCGCGGTCTGGGATTGCCGTCTCTCTCCATCGACTGGGGCGCCTGGTCGGGTATCGGCGCGGCTGCGCGGAGGGACGTTGAGCGCCGCATGCCGATTGCCGGAATGGCGGCGATCACGCCGGAGGAAGGGCTACTGTGCCTGGAGCGGTTGTTGCTGAGCGGCGAGGGTCAGGCCGGTGCGTTTCGCATGGAGTGGGAGAAATACGCCGCGGCCGCTGGAAACGGCGCGCCCAGGTATAGCGGCGGGCCAAGTGCGACTGGCCGCGCAACGCGTTCGCAGTACCCGGTTGGGACGGGCGGCGGCCCGCGGGAAGCGCCTGCGTCCTGCGCCGAGTCGGTTCGCGAGGCGCCCCCCAGTCAACGGCGCGCGCTGCTGGCCCGCTTCGTCGCCGAGCGTGCAGCCAATGCGCTGGGGCTGGATCCATCGCGGCCAATCGACCCGAGCCGGCCTCTACAGGAACTCGGTCTCGATTCGCTTCTGTCCGTCGAACTGCGGAATATCCTCGGCAATGGACTGGGTGGTTCACGAAGGCTGCCTGCGACGCTGCTGTTCGATTACCCGACCATTGACACGCTGGTGGGATACCTGATGGACCTGCTCGGCTTTGGCACAGAGACTCCAGCACCGTCGCGGCATGACGACCGCACGGCCTTGAGGACCGAGGTGGAGCAACTCTCCGAGGCCGCGGCGGAATTGCTGCTGCTCCAGGAACTGGCCGCGGCGCCGGCGGAGGGGAAAGGACGGAAGTGAACCGGCACGATCCAGTCGCGGACCAACTCTCCCCGGTCAAACTCGCGCTGCTCGAGATTCGCGAGACGCGTGCCCGCTTGGAGGTACTGGAGCGCGAGCGCACCGAACCACTGGCCATCATCGGCATGGGGTGCCGATTCCCTGGCGGCGTCCACGACGCCGAAAGTTACTGGACGCTGCTCCACAACGGAGTGGATGCGATCCGCGAGATTCCGTCCGACCGATGGGACGTGGACGCCTACTACGATCTCGCGATCGATGCTCCGGGCAAGATGACGACGCGGTGGGGCGGCTTCATCGATGGAATCGACCAGTTCGATCCGGCGTTCTTCAATATCTCGCCGCGCGAGGCGGCCGGCATGGATCCGCAGCAGCGCCTGCTGCTGGAAGTCGCCTGGGAGGCTTTGGAGAATGCCTGCCAAGCCCCTGACCGATTGAACGAGAGTGCTACCGGCGTGTTCGTCGGTCTCTCCACCAGCGACTATGCGCAGATCCAGTTGAAGCACGGCGATGCGGCGGACATCGATGTGTATTTCGGGACTGGCGGCGCGCACAGCGTGGTGGCCGGGCGGCTCTCCTACATCCTGGGACTGCACGGTCCCAGCATGGCGATCGACACGGCCTGTTCGTCGTCGCTGGTCGCCATCCACCTGGCCTGCCAGAGCCTGCGGGCGCAGGAATGCCGCATGGCGCTCGCCGGCGGCGTCAATGCGATTCTGCTGCCCGAGTTGACGGTCGCGCTTTCCAAGGCGCGCATGATGGCGGCGGACGGGCGCTGCAAGACTTTCGACGCGGCCGCCGATGGTTTTGTCCGGTCCGAAGGCTGCGGCGTGATCGTGCTGAAGCGGCTATCGGACGCGCTGGCCGGCGGCGATTCGGTGCTGGCCGTGATTCGCGGGTCGGCCGTGAACCAGGATGGACGCAGCAGCGGGCTGACGGCCCCCAACGGCCCCTCGCAGACCGCGGTGATCCGGGCGGCCCTGACCAACGCCGGACTCCAACCCCGGGACATTCACTACGTGGAAACCCACGGCACCGGGACCGCCCTGGGAGACCCTATTGAGGCGCAGGCGCTGGCCGCGGCGCTGGGCGACGGCCGGGCGGCGGGCGACCCGGTGCTGATCGGATCGGTGAAAACCAACCTGGGACACATGGAGGCCGCGGCAGGCGTCGGCGGTCTCATGAAGGTAGTGCTGGCGTTGAAGCATGGCGAGATTCCCGCGCACTTGCATCTTCGCGAACTGAGCCCGCGCATCCCCTGGCAGCAGCTTCCAGTGGTCGTGCCGAAGAGCGCGACGGCGTGGCCCGCGGGCGTGGAACCGAGGCGGGCGGGCGTCAGTAGCTTCGGATTCGGGGGAACCAACGCTCACCTCATCATCGAGGAAGCGCCGGCGCCGGGTCCCGCCGGGAGCGCGCGGCGCGCGGAAGTGCTCACGCTTTCGGCCAAGTCTCCCGAAGCTTTGCGCGGCCTTGCTGCAGCCTACGCACAGCGCCTCTCGCAGGCGGCCGGCGACTTTGCGGACATCTGCTATTCGGCGAATATCGGTCGGGCGGCCTTTGGCCATCGCCTGGCGTTTGCGGCGGCCACGGCGGCGGATGCGCGGGACGCGCTCGCGAGCTTTGCCGGGTCGCGCGCCGAGAAGGGACTCACACTCTGGGAATCGGCGGAGCCATCGGAACCCGGGGTGGTGTTCCTGTTCACCGGGCAGGGCAGCCAATACGCCGGCATGGGGCACGCGTTGTACGACGCGGAGCCGGTCTTCCGGCGGGTCATCGATGAGTGCGCCGAGGTGCTGCGCCCGGTGCTGGATCGCGCGCTCACCGAGGTATTGTTCGGTGAGGCGGGTGAACGCGGGGCGTTGGCGCAGACGGCGTATGCGCAACCCGCGCTCTTTGCGCTGGAGTACGCGCTGGCCCGGCAGTGGATGGCCTGGGGCGTGGAGCCGGCGGCGGTGATGGGCCACAGCCTGGGAGAGGACGTGGCGGCCTGTGTGGCCGGAGTATTCTCACTTGCCGACGGCCTTCAACTCATCGCCGAACGCGGCCGCCTGATGCAATCGCTGGCGGACGATGGCGGCATGCTGACCGTTTTCGCCGGCGAAGCGGCGGTGCGTGCCGCGATCGCTCCCGATGCACCCGATATTTCGATTGCGGCACTGAACGCGCCTTCGAGCGTGGTGATTTCCGGACCCCGGACGGCACTGGCCCGCGCCGCGGCGAGGCTGGCGGCGAGCGGGTTGCAAACCCGCGACCTGTGCGCGTCGCGGGCCTTTCATTCGCGGTTGATGGACCCCATGCTTGGCGCTTTCCAGAGCGCCGCGGCCAAGGTGCGGTACAGCGAGCCGCGGATCCCCGTAGTTTCGAACGTCACCGGAGAGTTCGTGCGGCCTGGCGAGATGACAAACGCGGCGTACTGGGCCCGGCACAGCCGCGAAACGGTGCGCTTCCGTCCCGGACTGGACACGTTGACCGCAGCCGGACATCGCGTGTTTCTCGAGATCGGACCCTCGCCGACGCTGGTCGCGCTGGGTGTGCGCTGCCTGCCCAGCGACCACGTCTGGCTTCCCTCGCTCCGCAAAGATCGCGACGACGTAGCGGAGATCGCGAACTCTCTGGCGGCGTTGTACGCCAACGGAGTCCGCGTGAACTGGGCCGAAGTCTATCGGGACAGCCGGCGGCGCAAGGTAGCGCTGCCGACCTATCCATTCGAGCGCGAGCGGTACTGGCATGAGGCGGCGCCTGCTCCGCCGGCGCTGGATGCGGCGGCGCGGTGGGCCCGGATGGTCGAGGCGGGAGAGCGTGAGTCGAACGTGGGGCCGCTGGATTTGCGGCTGGAGACCTATGCCGCGCGATGGGCCGCGCTCGATCGCGTCACCGTGGCGCACATGCTCCTGGCGCTGCGGACGCTGAACGCTTTTGACGGCGGGGAGGCGCTCAGCGGCGACGAGTTGATGGCGCGCTGCGGAATCGCGGCGGCCTATCGTCACCTGCTGGGACGCTGGCTCGTCCGGCTGGCGGCGGACGGGTTGGTGTCGCTCCGCGGGGATGGCCGGTACGCGGCGCCGGGAGGCCTGCGCGCACCGCTCCTCGACGATGCCTGGCAGCAAGCCCGGCGGCTGAATTCGGATACGCCCGAGTTGCTGGATTATCTGGAGCGCTGCGGACGGCTGCTGGTTTCCGTGCTCACCGGCGCGGAAAGCGCGCTCGAAACCGTCTTCCCGGGCGGCGACTTCGCGACCGCTGAATTCCTTTACGAACGCTGGGCCCTTACGCGCTACTTCAACGGAATCGCGCGGGCCATCGCCGGCGCTTTTGCGGCCAGCGCACCGCAAGGGCGTCCGTTACGGGTGGTGGAACTCGGCGCCGGCACCGGCGGCATGACGTCGGCCCTGCTACCGGTTCTATCGCGGGAAGGGCTGACCTACGATTTCACGGATCTGTCGGACATGTTCCTGGCTCGCGCGGAACAGAAGTTCGGCGCGTTTCCGGGCCTGCGGTACGGCCTGCTGAATATCGAGCAACCGCCGTCGGCGCAGGGTCATCCCGAGGGCGGGTTCGACCTGGTAGTGGCGGCGAACAGCGTTCATGCCACCAGGAACCTGCGCGCGTCGCTGGCCAATATTCGCTCCCTGTTGGCGCCGGGCGGCATCTTGCTGATGTACGAGGTCACCAGCCATCTGCCGTGGTTCGAAATGTCGGTGGGGCTGATCGAGGGTTGGGAGCGATTCGCCGACGATCTGCGGGGCGAGGATCCTCTGCTCAAACCCGAACAGTGGATCCGTGTGTTGAAGGAGGCGGGTTTCCAGGCGGCCCATTCGCTGCCCCGACCCGGGGCTGCCGCCGAGGTGCTCGGCCACCACATCGTGATTGCGCAACTGCCGGGCAGCGCCGGGCGGCATGTGGACATAGAGCCACGCTCGCGCAAATCCGGGGCCGCGGTTCCGGCGGCCACGCCGGCGGCGGCGCCGCTGATCGAACAACTGCAGGCGGCCAGCGGAGAAGAACGAATCGAATTGCTGGTACGCCATGCGCGGGAGCACATTGCGCAGGTATTGAGGCTGCCGGATGGCAGGACGATCGACCGCCGGCAGCGGCTGATGGACCTGGGGATCGATTCGCTGATGGCGGTGGAGTTGCGCAACCGGCTGGGGCAGGGTCTGGACCTGAAGCGCCCGTTGGCGGCGACTCTGATTTTCGACTACCCCACGATCGAGGCGATCGCCAAGTTCCTGGAACGCGAGTGCGCCAAAGACGGCGCTGGCGGCGTCAGCGACCCCGTCCCGGCAGCCTCGCGGGCCCGCGAGATCGCCGGCCTTTCCGAGGAAGAAGTGGAGCTGATGCTGCTGCGCAAGCTGGGCGGAGAAAAGGGATGAGGCGGCGCTCATGAGTTCGTCCAACCTCTCGCCGCTCAAGCAGGCATTCCTCAGGATTGAGGAGTTGGAGGCGCGCCTGGCCGAGGGGGAGAGCCGGCAGCACGAGCCCATCGCCATTGTGGGAATTGGCTGCCGTTTCCCGGGAGGCGCAGATGGGCCGGATGCCTACTGGCGCATGTTGCGCGACGGCGTGGACGCAACCCGCGAGGTGCCGGCTGACCGGTGGGACGTGGATCGCTTCTACGACGCCGACCCCGACGCTCCGGGCAAGACCTATTCACGGCGCGGCGGCTTTCTGGACCAGGTGGACCGGTTCGACGCGCCGTTCTTCAAGATCTCGCCGCGCGAAGCCGCCTTCATGGACCCGCAGCAGCGCCTGCTGCTGGAAGTCGCCTGGGAAGCGTTTGAGCATGCCGGCTTGCCGCCGGGTTCCCTGGAGAACAGCCGCACGGGAGTTTTCGTCGCGCTCTCCACCAGCGATTACTGGAACCTTCAGGTTCGGCAAACCGATTTGTCGCAGATCGGCGCCTATCATGGTTCCGGGATCGCCTACAGTGTCGCGTCCGGCCGGCTTTCGTACGTGTTCGGCTTGCAGGGACCATCGATCTCGATCGACACGGCGTGCTCCGGATCGCTGGTGGCGGTGCATCTCGCGTGCCGGAGTTTGCGGGCGGGCGAATGCGGGATGGCCCTGGCGGGCGGCGTCAACCTGATCCTCTCGCCGGATAACAGTGTGATCTTCGCGAAATCCAAAATGCTGGCGGCGGACGGACGCTGCAAGACATTCGACGCCGCCGCCGACGGCTTCGGGGAAGGCGAAGGGTGCGGCCTGGTGGTGCTCAAGCGGCTCTCCGATGCGGTTGCCGACGGGAGTACGGTACTGGCGGTGATTCGTGGTTCAGCCGTAAATCAGGACGGGCCGAGCAGCGGGTTGACCGCGCCCAACGGGCCTTCGCAGGAAGCCGTGATTCGTGAGGCGCTGGCAGCCGCGGGAGTGAAGCCGGCGGAGATCGGGTACGTGGAAGCGCACGGGACCGGTACCTCGCTCGGCGATCCTATTGAGGTGCAGGCCCTGGCGGCAGTGCTGGGCGAAGGACGCAGCACGGATGCGCCGCTGTGGATCGGCTCGGTCAAAACCAATATCGGGCACCTGGAAGCGGCCGCGGGCGTGGCCGGTCTCATCAAGGTAGCACTGGCGCTTCGGCACAAGACGATTCCCGCTCACCTGCACTTCCAGACGCCGAACCCGATGATCCCGTGGTCCGCTCTGAATGTGGCGGTACCCGGAACGGCGGTCGAATGGCCCGCGATTTCAGGCCGCCATACGGCCGGCGTGAGCGCATTCGGCTTTAGCGGCACCAACGCGCATGTGGTCCTGCAAGCCGGGCCTGAAGCGAAGCCGGTTCCAGCGAACGAGCCGGATCGTCCCAGGCATATTCTGACGCTATCCGGGGCGAATGCGAAGGCGTTGACCGAACTGGCCGCGGGCTACGCCGCGGCGCCTGCCGGGAGATTCGCCGACCTTTGCTGGAGCGCGAATACGGGGCGGAGCCCGAAGGCGCATCGGCTCGCGATCGTCGCCGATGACGCCGATGAGATGCGCAGTGCGCTGGCCGCTTTTGCCGAGGGGCAGAAATCCGAGGGCGTGTTCCGCGCAGTCGTGGAATCGGGCGACTGCCCCAAGGTAGCGTTCCTGTTCACAGGGCAGGGTTCGCAGTATGCCGGCATGGGCCGGGGCCTGTACCGGACGCAGCCCGTCTTTCGGGCGGCGTTGGACCGCTGTTCGGATATTCTGGCACGGCACTGCGACCGGCCTTTGCTCTCCATTCTGTTTCCGCCCGAAGGCTCCGCCGGCTTGCTCGATCAGACGGCGTACACGCAGCCGGCGCTGTTTTCGCTGGAATATGCGCTGTTGGAACTGTGGCAGTCCTGGGGCGTGCGCCCGGCCGCCGTGCTCGGTCATAGCCTGGGCGAATATGTGGCTGCTGTGGCCGCCGGTGTGTGGCGACTGGACGACGGACTGGCGCTGGTGGCGGCTCGCGGGAGGCTGATGCAGGAACTGCCGCCGGGCGGCGAAATGGCGGCGGTTTTTGCGGACGAGGCGACGGTTGCCGCGCTTCTGCGGACCCGGCCGGGCGTTGCCATCGCTGCTGTGAACGGACCGCGGAATGTAGTCATCTCGGGGGATGCCGGCCAGGTCCGTTCGGCCCTCGCAGAGTTGCAGGAAGCCGGCGTCGATGCGCAGGCGCTGACGGTCTCCCACGCATTCCACTCACCGCGGATGGAGCCGATCCTCGGTGCGTTCGAAGAAGCGGTACGCGCTTTGCCCTGCGGACCGGCCGCGATTCCGATCGCATCGAACCTGACCGGCTCGGCGATGCGGGGAGCCGCTTTCGATGGTCGATATTGGCGGCGCCAACTGCGCGAGCCGGTCCGGTTCGCGGACGGAATCCGGTCGCTGCAAGCCGAGGAGATCCGTATCTGCCTGGAGATCGGTCCGAACCCGACGCTGATCGGCATGGGACGGCGCGTGCCGGGCGCGGATGCGTCGTTGTGGCTGCCGTCTTTGGCCAGGGGACGCGATGAATGGCAGGTGATGCTGCGCAGCCTGGGTGAACTGTATACGCATGGCGTGGACGTGAATTGGAAGGAGTTCGACCGGCCGTACCGCCGGTCCAGGGTCGCCATTCCGACCTATCCCTTCCAGCGGCAGCGGCACTGGTTCGACCAGCGGGGTGCGGCGCCTCCGGCGCCGCACAGCCACCCACTGCTGCAGCGGCGCATTCCGGCGGCCATCGGGCTGTTCGAGTCGGACCTGGATCCGGCCGCGCTGCCGTGGCTTGCCGGACATCGCGTGCGTGGGCGCGTGGTGTTGCCTGCGACGGCCTACCTGGAGGCGGCAAGGGCGGCCGCGTCCGAAGTCCTGGGCAGGGAGGATCTCAGCCTGCTGGATGTAGCGATCGGTGAAGTGCTGGCACTGGCCGATGGCGAGACCCGGAAGATGCAGGTCGTCGTGACGCCCGGCGGCCGCGGCGGAGCGACCTTCCAGATATTCAGCGCCGGCTCTGTCGGGCGGGATTCCTGGCGGCTGCACGCGAGCGGACGAGCGGACCTGGCGACGCCCGCGGCGCACGCTTTGGGTTGCGGGGCGGCGCTCCGCTGCACCAGCCCGCAACACGTGGACGCGCACTACCGCGCGTTGGCGGCGCGGGGCATCGAACTGGGCACCGCATTTCGCGGATTAAGCGCGCTGTACTCCGGGGATGGAGAGGCGCTCGGCGAGTTGCAGCTGTCCGATGAGGCGGCCGCGGGCGCCGCTGGTTACCGTGTGCATCCGGTGGTACTCGACGCGGCATTGCAGGTGTTGAGCGCGGCGTTGCCGCCCGAAGGGCATAGCGGTACCTATCTGCCGATCGGCTTCGATCGCGTGGAATTCCACTCCCCGGTGCGAGGTGTCCGCCTCAAGAGTTACGTGCGGCTGCATCCGGCAGTTCAGGCGGACCCCGAATCGATCGGCGCGGACGTCTATTTGTGCGGCGAGGCCGGCGAATTGCTGGTAAGCATCGCGGGCCTCCACCTGAAGCGAATGCCGGCAGCCGCAACCACGGACGGCGTTACAGACTGGCTCTATGAGGTGCAGTGGCTGGAGCAGTCGCTGCCGGACCTAAACGCCGTGCTGAGTGAGGCGCTGCCAACTCTGCGGGAGCGGGCCGGGAACTCGGGATACGACCAACTTCTCGTGAGGCTCGATGCGGTCAGCGGCGCCTTTGCCCGGCGGGCCCTTGCGGACTTGGGATGGAGGTTGCGCGCCGGAGAAATGCCGGCGTCCTGCGAAGTGGCGGCCGGCCTGGGAGTGATTCAGCGCCACCAACGCCTGTTTGGCCGTCTGGTCGCGATGGCCGCCGAAGACGGCGGGCGGGAGGACGGGTGCGACCCGGAAGCAGAACTGCGGAATCTGCTCCTGGAGTACCCGCAGTTTGAAGCCGAGATCCAAATGCTTGCCCGCTGCGGACCACAGACAGCCGACGTCTTGCGCGGCCGGGTCGATCCGCTGGAACTGCTGTTTCCCGGCGGCGACACGAGCACGGCGGAGCGGCTCTACGAGCAGTCGCCGCTCGCCCGGGCATATAACGACGTGGTGCGGGCCGCTGTGATGGCTGCGGTCGGGAAGGGGAGCGCCGGCCGCCCCATCCGCATCCTGGAGATTGGCGGTGGGACTGGCGGCGCCACCGGCGGTCTGCTTCCCGACCTTTCCGCCGGCCGTACCGAGTACGTGTTCACCGACATCTCGCCGCTGTTCACGGCCAAGGCCTCACAGAAGTACCGCCAGTATCCATTCGTCCGGTACCAGACGCTCGATATCGAGAAGGACCCGTTCACCCAAGGGTTTGACGATCGCCCATTCGACATTGTGGTGGCGGCCAATGTGCTGCATGCCACGCGCGACCTGGCGGAGACCATGTCGCACGTGCGCCGGCTACTGGCACCGGGGGGCGCGCTGATCGCGCTCGAAATGGTACGGGGGCAGCGCGACATGGATCTGACCTTCGGGATGACGGACGGGTGGTGGCGATTCACGGACACGGCGCGCAGGCCCTCCTCGCTGTTGATGACGTCATCCCAATGGCTGGCGCTGTTGGGCGAAAGCGGATTCCGCGACGCGGCGGCGGCGCCCGCGCTGGTGGAAGGAGAGAGCCGCGCACTCAACCAGGCCGTGCTGATGGCGCGCGGCGCGGTTGCACCCGGCCCGGCCTGGTTGGTTTTTGAAAGCGGCGCGATGGAAAGCCGGGAGTTGATTGGCGTCCTTCAGGCGCGCGGCGAGCGTGTAGTCTGCGTGCGGCGCGGCGCGGCATTCGCGGCGATCGACGACACTCACTTTGTCGTGGACGCCAACTGCGGCGGCGACTACCGGCGCTTGCGCGAGACTGTTTTTCCGGGCCTGCTGCGTTGCGGCGGAATCGTGCATCTGTGGAGTCTCGATGCCGGTCCGTCCGCCGGTACGGACGCGGACGCCATCGACGCCGGGCAGTCCCTGGGCACGCGCAGCGTGTTGAACCTGGTGCAGGCATTCGGAGGCGTCCTGACGGAGCCGGGCCGCCTGTCACTGGTGACGCGGGGCGCGCAGGCGTTCGGGACGGAGCCGGATTTGTGCCCGTCGCAAGCCACGTTGTGGGGGCTGGCGAAGGTCATCGCGCTCGAACTCCCGGAATTCCGCTGCCTGCGGATTGATCTCGATCCCGCTCACGATCCGAACGAGATACCCGGGCTGGCCGCGGAGTTGTTTGCCAACACGGCCGAAGACCAGGTTCTGTTCCGCGGCGCGCGGCGCTACGTGGCGCGGTTGGCGCGCCCGGACGCGGCGCCGGCCGTCAACGGGGAGCTGGTGCGGTTCGAAGTGGGCACTCGCGGCCTGCTGGACAGCATCCAGGCTGTGCCCATGATGCGGCGCCGGCCCGATGCGGGCGAGGTCGAGATTCGGGTGGCGGCCACCGGCCTCAACCTGCGGGACGTTCTGGGCGCGATGGGGCTCTACCCGGGCGATCCCGGGCCGCTTGGCAGCGAGTGCGCGGGCACGATCGCGGCGGTAGGGACCGGCGTCACCGGTCTCCAGGTGGGCGACGAGGTGCTGGCGATCGCCCCCGGCTGTCTAGCGAGTTACGTTACGGCTCCGGCCCACTTTGTGGTCCGCCGGCCGGCGGGTCTCACGCTGGAACAGGCGGCCTCGGTGGCGATTGCTTACGTCACCGCACACTATGCGTTGTGCCGCGTGGCGCGTCTGCGCGCCGGCGAGAAGGTGCTGATTCATGCAGCGGCGGGCGGTGTCGGGCTGGCCGCGGTCGATCTGGCGCGGCGCATCGGAGCCGAGGTAGTGGCCACGGCCGGCAATGACGAGAAGCGCGAATACCTGCGGTCGCTCGGAATTCGAACCGTACTGGACTCCAGGTCTACCGATTTCGCTGCCGCCCTGAGCGGCATCGATGTCGTGCTAAATTCCCTTGGCCCTGAGTACGTCAAACCGGGGCTGTCGGTGCTCGGCCCAGGGGGACGATTCATCGAAATTGCGAAAACCGGTATGCTGAGCGCCGGTGAAGTGGCGGCGCTGCGGCCCGACATCGAATACCACGTGGTGGATTGGAGCGAGCAGGCGCGCCAGTCTCCTGAACTGGTCCGGTCGATTCTCGAGACCGTAGTCTCGCAACTGGCTTCGGGCGAGGCTGCGCCCCTTCCGGTTCTGACCTTCCCCGCCGCCGGCGCCATCGCGGCATTCCGCTTCATGGGCAACGCCCGGCACATCGGAAAGATCGTGCTCCTGCACGAGGGGCGGATCCAGGAGAGATCCGGATTGATACGCGCGGATTCCACGTACCTGATTACCGGCGGACTGCGCGGCCTGGGCTTACTGGTGGCGGAGCGGTTGGTCGAACTGGGCGCGCGAAACCTGATCCTGATGAGCCGTGCGGAACCTTCGGCGCAAGCGCTCAAGACCATCGCGCGTCTCGAGTCGAGCGGAGCGCGGGTGCTGGTGGCACGGGCGGACGTATCCCGGGAGGGCGAATTGGCGCGTGAGCTGGAACGTGCCGCTGCGCTCCTGCCGCCGATCGCCGGTGTGATTCACGCGGCCGGAGTTTTGCACGACGGTGTATTGCAGCGCCTCGACTGGGACCGCTTCAGCCAGGTTCTCGCGCCTAAAGTCCGGGGCTCGTGGAATCTCTACCGGGCGCTTCGCGGCCGGCAACTGGACTTCTTCGTGTGCTTCTCTTCCATCGCGGGATTGTTTGGTTCGCCCGGCCAGGCGAATCACGCTGCCGCCAACGCGTTTCTGGACACGTTTGCCTCGTTCCTGCGCGCATCGGGGATTCCGGCGCAGAGCATCGATTGGGGTGCATGGTCGGAGGTCGGCGCCGCGGCCGAACGGAATGTCGGCGAGCGCGTGATCGGCCGCGGGGTCGAGAGCATTTCGCCCCAAGGCGGCCTCGACGCCCTGGAAGAGGTGATGCGCCGCGGCGTCGCGCGGATTGCCGTCACTCCCATGCGATGGGACACGTTTCTGGCAGCGTACGCGGAGGGGGCGGTACCTGCTTTCTTCTCCGCAATGGCGCCGCCGGCCCGGCGAGTTTCCGCCGCCGGGTTACCGGAGAGAACCGCCTGCCAGCCGATTCGAGACCGGCTCGCCAATGCGCCCGCCGCGACGCGACCGAATCTGCTGGTGGGTTACGTCAGCCAGCAGGTGGCCCGCGTCCTCGGCCTGGATACCGGCGACGGGCTCGATCCGCGGCAACCCTTGACGGACATGGGGCTGGACTCGCTCATGGCGGTGGAACTGCGAAATCTGATTGGGTCCGGTCTCGGCCTGGCCAGCGCCCTGCCCGCCACCATTGTGTTCGACTACCCGAGCATAAAGGAGATGGCTGGATACCTCGAAACGCGGCTGCCGGCCGATCCCTCGCAGGCCGGTACCGCCGGGCAACCCGCGGCCGGCGTAAAGGGGAAGGATTTCGATGCGCTCGACAACATCGAGGAGTTGTCCGATGATGAAGTCGATCGCCTCTTCGCGGCGCGGGTCGCGTCCCGGGAGCTGCCATGAGCGATTTCCTGGAACGGATCGGAAAGCTCTCGCCGAAGCGGCTGGCGCTGCTGGCGCTGGAGCTGCAATGCAAGCTCGAGGCCCGCGAAGCGCCCGCGCGCGAAGCCATCGCTATCGTCGGTATGGGCTGCCGGTTCCCGGGCGGAGCGGACGGGCCCGACGGTTACTGGAAACTGCTGGACGAAGGGCGGGACGCCATCCGCGAAGTGCCGGCCAGCCGCTGGGATATCGACGCTTACTACGATCCGGACCCCGCGCGGCCGGGCAGGATGTGCACGCGGTGGGGCGGATTTCTGGACCAGGTGGACCAGTTCGAACCCCAGTTTTTCGGCATCTCCCCGCGCGAGGCGGCAAGCATGGACCCGCAGCAGCGGCTCCTGCTGGAGGTGGCCTGGGAGGCGCTGGAACACGCAGGCCACGCACCGGACCGGCTGGCAAAGAGCCGCACGGGCGTGTTCGTCGGGATCTGCGGGAGTGACTATTACCAGATGCTGATGGGCGCCGCCGCGGGCGCAAGCAATACGTATCTCGCGACCGGGACCACTCACAGCGTGGCGTCGGGCAGGCTCTCCTACGTGCTCGGGCTGCAGGGGCCCAGCATGTCCATCGATACGGCCTGTTCGTCGTCGCTGGTAGCCGTTCATCTGGCCTGTCAAAGTTTGAACAACGACGAGTGCCGTATGGCGCTGGCGGGTGGCGTGAATGTCATCCTCACACCGGAGGCGACGATTGCGCTATCGACCGCTCGGATGATGGCGCCGGACGGGCGGTCGAAGGCCTTCGACGCGCGCGCGAACGGCTTCGTCAGAGCCGAAGGATGCGGCATCGTGGTGCTCAAGCGGTTGTCCCACGCCGTGGCGGACGGCGACCGCATCCTGGCGGTGATCCGTGGCAGCGCCGTGAACCAGGACGGGCGCAGCAGCGGCCTGACGGCTCCCAACGGACCTTCCCAGGAGGCGGTGCTGCGGGATGCGCTGGCGCGCGCGGGCGTCGAACCGGGCGAGGTCTCGTACGTGGAGACGCACGGGACCGGCACCTCGTTGGGCGACCCCATTGAAGCCCAGGCGCTGGCATCGGTGATGGGCGCCGGCCGGGCGGCGGACCGGCCGCTGATGATCGGATCGGTCAAGACCAATATCGGACACCTGGAAGCGGCGGCCGGTATTGCGGGGCTGATCAAGGTAGTGCTGGCGCTGGGCCACGAGCGGATTCCGGCGCATCTGCATTTTTCCGAACCGAACCCGCACATCCCCTGGAGCCAACTGCCGTTACAGGTGGTGGCGCAGGCGCAGGCGTGGCCGGCCGTGAGCCGCCGCGTCGCCGGGGTCAGTTCGTTCGGTTTCAGCGGCACTAATGCCCACCTCGTCGTTGCGGATTGGCCAGCGGAGGACACTAAGGCCAGCACTGTGCCGGACCGCGTCCTGCATCTCTGCTGCCTGTCGGCGAGGTCGGCGAGCGCGCTGCGGGAGCAGGCCGCGCGGCTGGCGGCGCACCTGGAGCAAAATCCCGGTGCCGCATTGGGGGACGTCTGCTTCACCATGAACGACGGCCGCGCGCACCTGCCGTACCGCGCCGCGCTGACCGCCGCCACGGTAAAGGATCTGCGTGCCGGGCTCTCGGATGCGAATGCAATCCCCACGGTGCCCGGCCGGACGGAAGCTCCCGAAATCGCGTTCCTCTTTACCGGGCAGGGATCGCAGTACGCAGGCATGGGCCGGGCGCTGTACGAAACGCAGCCGCTGTTCAAAGAGACGTTGGATCGCTGCGCCGCCTTGCTTGGCAAACTGGCGCCGGACCAGCCGCTGCTGTCCATACTCTACGGCTCGGACCCGGCGCTCGTGGACCAAACCCGATTCGCGCAGCCGTCTCTCTTCGCCATCGAATACGCGCTGGCCGAACTCTGGATGTCGTGGGGCATTCGGCCGACCTTCGTGCTGGGACACAGTGCCGGAGAATATGTGGCGGCGTGCGTGGCGGGCGTGATCAGCCTGGATGCGGCCTTGGAGTTGGTGGCCACCAGAAGCCGGCTGATGCAATCTCTGCCCGCGGGCGGCGGAATGGCGGCGGTGATGGCCAGCCGCCCGGTGGTGGACCTGATTCTGAAGCGTTATGCCGGCCTGCTCGCCGTGGCCGCCGTCAACGGTCCTGAGAGCACGGTGATTTCCGGCAGGCTGGACGCACTTGAGGAGGCTCTCGGCGAGCTGGAGCGCCAGGATATACGCACGCAGCGGCTGAACGTTTCCCATGCGTTCCACTCGGCGCTGCTGGATCCCATGCTCGACGATCTCGAGCGGGCTGCCGCGTCGGTTTCCTGTCAGGCGCCGCGACTTGGCATGGTCTCTAACCTGACGGGCGGCCTGCTGGACGGCGGCCAGGCGCCTGATGCGCGATACTGGCGGCGGCACGCGCGGGAGCCGGTCGAGTTCGCGGCGGGAATGCGAACGCTATACGACGCGGGTTGCCGGATTTTCCTGGAAATAGGGCCCTCGGCGGTTCTGACTGGGATGGGGAAGTCCTGCATACCCAACGCGGGTACCGTGTGGATACCGGCGTTGCGGCGCGGCGCCGACGATTGGAAGCAGGCATTGTCAGGGCTCGCGGAGCTTTTTACGCTGGGCGCCCGCATCGATTGGACCGCGGTCGATCGCGGCCAGAGGCGTCGCAGGCTGGCGCTGCCGACCTACCCGTTCGAGCGGCAACGCTGCTGGATCGAAGACCCGGAGCGCGGCCAAACGGCGGCGAGCGCGGCAGCCGCCGAAACGGTCGGGCATCCGCTCCTCGGCAGGCGATTCGACTCGGCGCGGGGGGAGACGTTCTACCCGGCGCCGCTGGGCCTGAAGCGGCAAACGTTCCTGCAGGATCACCAGGTGCACGGCATGTGCGTGCTGCCCGCGCCGGTGTACATCGAGTTGGCCCTGGCCGCCGCGCGCGACTATTGCCAAGCCCCGTCTGCGACTCTCGAGGACATCGCGGTGCTTGAGCCGCTGATCGCGGACGACCGCGACTGCGAGGCGCAGGTAGCGGTGTGCCGCGATGCCGGCGGCCACGTTCGAATGGAAATTCTGGCGCGTACGGCGGCGGGCGACCCGGCATGGAAACGGCACGCGACCGCGCGTGCCGGGGTGGGGGAGACAGCCGCCGCGGATCCGGTCGGGATGACGCGTATCGAGCAACTTCGGCGGACCTGCGCGGAACGCGACAGCCGCGATTTCTACGCCACGCTGCGCGCTTTAGGCGTCGAGTTTGGTCCGTGCTTCCAGGGCATCGAGCGGTTGTGGCGGCGCGATGGCGAGGCCGCCGGCCGCATGCGGGCGCCCGCCGCTCTGTCGAACGGAATCGCAGGCTTTCACCTGCACCCCGCGATCCTGGATTCGTGTCTTCAACTGCTCGGCGCAAGCCTGGACGAAGACGGCGACGATACCGGCAGGGACAACACCTATCTCATGGTGGGGATCGATCGCTACGTGCTGCGCAAAACGCCTGGCGAGTCGTTCTGGAGTTACGCCCGAATTCGCGAAGCGGCCAGGGACGGCGAAGTCCTTACCGGCGACATTTTCCTGGTGGATGACGACGGGAACGAACTGGCCAGGCTGGAAGGGGTACGGCTCAAGCGCGCCCCACGCGAGGCGCTCCTGCGCGGCGCGCGCGCCGATATGGACCAATGGCTCTACGAGGTTCAGTGGCAGCAGGCCGCGGCCGCGTGCGGCAGTTCCGAAGCATCGAACCGCCTGGCGCCGATTTCCCAGGTCGCCGCGACGGTCGATAGCCTGGCCGGACCCCTGGCGACCGAGCATGGACTGGACGTGTATCAACGACTGGTTGCGAAGCTCGAAACCCTGGCTACGGCGTACGTCATTCGCGAGTTCCATGGCCTTGGTTGGAACCCCACGCCGGGCGCGGCCACCTCGACCGATGCCCTCGCCGCACAACTCCGGATCGCACCTCGTCACCAACGGCTGCTGGGGCGTCTGCTCGAAATGCTGGCAGAAGACGGGTTGGTCGAAAGTATGGCTGACGGATGGCGGATCGCGCGAGCGCCCGGTGTGCCGGAACCTGAAGCGTTGGCCGCCGCGATTCGCGCCGGCTATCCGCAGTTCGATGGCGAGGTCGCTCTCCTGGAGCGCTGCGGCGAGCAGTTGGGCGCCGTCTTGCGAGATGAGACAGACGCGATTGGGTTGTTGTTTCCCGCCGGCTCGATGACCGCGGTGGAGAAGCTGACGCAGGGATCGCCCGCGGCGCGCGCATACAACGCCCTGGTGAGGCGGGCCGTCGAATCGGCGGCCGGGCCAACCGAAGGCCGGCTCCTGCGCGTGCTCGAGATCGGCGCGGGCACGGGCGGGACTACATCATCGGTCCTGCCGGCGTTGCCGCCGCAGGGCGTGGAGTACCACTTTACGGACGTCTCGCCGCTCTTTCTCTCCCGTGGCCAGGAGAAGTTCGCGGCGTACCCCTTCGTGCGCTACCGGCTTCTCGATATAGAAGCCGATCCGGCCGGCCAGGGCTTTGGGGCGCACGAATTCGACATCGTGATCGCCGCCAACGTGCTGCACGCAACCAGCGATCTTCGCCGTACTCTGGCCAATGTCAGCCGCTTGCTTGCGCCGTCGGGCCAGCTGATTCTGCTGGAAGGAACAGGTCCGCAGCGCTGGGTCGATCTGACCTTCGGACTGACGGAAGGCTGGTGGAAATTCACCGACTTCGATACCCGGCCGTCGCACCCGCTGCTGCCGCGCCATCGTTGGGTCACGCTGTTGTCCGGCGCTGGTTTCCAGGCCGCGGCGGCACTGCCGTCCACGGTGGAAGGGGATGCCCGGTACTCGCGCCAGGCTGTCGTGGTTGCCAGGGGGCCGGATGCGGCGTCCATTGTCCACACCGACGCAGCGGCCGCTGTGGCCCGACATCCCGCTAAGCACTGGCTGCTGGTTGGCGAGGGTGGCGGCATTGCCGGTCGGCTTGCCCGGACTCTGGCGAACGCGAACGTGTTTTGTGCGCGGGTCCGGGCCGGCGAGGCCTTTGCCGCGAATGGCGCCGCCGGGTTTGTGCTCGATCCCCGGCAACCCGCCGATTTCGACCGGATGCTCGCGGAATTGCCTGCGCCGGCGGATGGGGCCACAACCGAGGTGGTCCACTTCCTGCCATACGACGCTTGCCGTTCCGGTGTCGATCCGGAAGCCGCGGCCATCGAACGCGAAGTGGAAGCCGGGTGCCGCAGTACCCTCTTCCTGACCCAGGCCCTGGTGCGGGCGCAAAAGCGGCTGAGGCCGCGGCTTTGGCTGGTGAGCCGTTGCGCCCAGCCTGCCGGCGGAACTCCGTCGCCGATCGAAGTGGGCCAGAGCGCAACCTGGGGCCTCGGTCGAACGATCGCCAACGAACATCCCGAACTGTGGGGCGGACTGATCGACGTCCTTTCCGGTGACATCGAGCGCAACGCCGGCCTGATCGCGCTCGAACTGGGGACCGGCCGGAGCGAGGACCAGGTCGCCTACCGCGATGGCGAACGTTACGTCGCCCGTCTGCGTCATGGGGTCCGCCAAGCCCCTGCCCAAAGTATGGCTCTCCGTGCCGACCGGACGTATCTGGTCACCGGCGGCACCGGCGGCATGGGACTCAAAGTGGCGCGATGGCTAGTAGAGAAGGGCGCGCGCCAGTTGGTGCTCACCGGCCGCAGCGGCGCGGCCCGCGTGCCCATGGAAGACGTGGCGGCGATCGAGGCATCGGGTATACGTGTGTCCGTGCGAGCGGCGGACGCGGCGAACGAACTGCAGATGCGCACTCTCTTCGCAGAACTCGAATCGGAAATGCCGCCGCTGGCAGGTGTCATTCACGTGGCGGGGATTTTCGATGACCGCGTGCTCATGGGGCACGACTGGGCGCGTTTCGAAAAAGTGCTGGCACCCAAGGTTCGGGGCGCCTGGAACCTTCACGGACTGACCAAAGACCTGCCTCTCGATTTCTTCGTCCTGTTCTCGTCCGGCGCGTCATTCCTCGCGCCCGTGGGTCTTGGCAATTATGCCGCTGGTAATGCATTCCTGGACGGGCTGGCTCACTACCGGCGAGGCCTCGGACTGCCGGCGGTCAGCATCGACTGGGGGCCCTGGGAGAGGGTGGGTATGGCGGAGGCGGTCGGCGGTCGGCGCGAAAGCCAGTGGACCCAGGCTGGTTTTGCGACCATGACGCCAGGTCAGGGACTGGCGGCAATGGAACGATTGATGGCGGCGGAAGCGCCGCAAACCGGCGTCCTGATTGTTGACTGGACGAAGTACCTCGAACGGTTCGGCAATACGGTGCCGCCCCTGTACGCGGACCTGGCGCGCCGCCCTGTGGATACGACGTCCCACGGTGCCGCGCTGTCCCCATCCGCGCTCGACGCCATGCGCAGTGCGCTGCCCGCCGAGCGCAAAGCCATGCTGTTCGAGTATGTTCGTTCCAGCGTGATCGAAGTGCTGGGGTTCGATAGCGGCCACCGGCTGGATCCCGAACAGGGGCTGTTTGACCTGGGGATGGATTCGCTGACCGCGGTGGAACTGAAGAATCGCCTGCAGGCGGCGATCGGTAATTCGCTGCCATCGACGCTGCTGTTCGACTACCCGAATGTGCAGGCGCTCACGGAATATCTTGGACGCGAAGTACTGCAGTGGAAGGAAACGGCCGGCGGCCGGAATGATTCGCACGGAGAGACCGAAGCGCCGGTGGAAAGCGATCTTTCCGAGGACCAGTTGGCGCAGCTTCTCGCGGAGAAGCTCGAGCAAATGCAGTGAGAACAACCCGATGAGACTGCGAGCGGAGACAACCCGATGAGCGGCGAACGGCCGCCCGATGACCGGCGTGCGCTCTTGAGCAGCGCCCTCCAGAAGCTGGAGCAAATGCAGGCGCGCCTCGACCTGGCCGAACGGGCTCAGAAGGAGCCGGTCGCGATCATCGGGCTGGGATGCCGCTTTCCTGGCGGCGCCGATAGCCCCGACCGGTATTGGGAGTTGCTGCGCGATGGGGTCGATGCGATTCGCGAGATTCCCGCCGGCCGCTGGAATATCGAACAGTTTTACGATCCGAACCCGGACGCGCCCGGTAAGAGCTACACGAGGTTCGGCGGCTTTCTGGATCAGATCGACCGGTTCGACCCGCAGTTCTTTGGCATCTCGCCGCGGGAGGCGGTCACTCTCGACCCGCAGCAGCGGCTCATTCTGGAAGTTGCGTGGGAAGCGCTGGAACACGCCGGCATGGCGCCCGGCCGGCTTCGCGGTACGCGGACCGGCGTCTTCATCGGCATCGGAAGCAGCGACTACGCGCAGCTCCAGATGGCCGGAGGCGCCGGGACCATCGACGCCTATACCGGATCGGGTGGCGGCATCTGTTTCGCCGCGGGCCGCCTGTCGTACTGCCTGGGCCTGCAAGGTCCCGCGGCCTGTATCGATACGGCCTGCTCCTCGTCGCTGGTGGCGGTCCACCAGGCGTGCCAGAGCCTGCGGTTATCCGAATGCCGCGTGGCGCTGGCCGGCGGCGTCAACGTGATCGCCAAGCCGGACCTGTTCGTCTACCTGTCACGGGTCAAGGCGCTGGCGGCGGACGGACGGAGCAAGGTCTTCGATGCGGCCGCGGACGGGTTTGTGCGCGCCGAAGGATGCGGCGTGGTAGTGCTCAAGCAGTTGTCCGACGCCGTCGCCGACGGCGACAGAGTGCTGGCGGTGATTCGTGGTTCCGCGGTCAATCACGATGGCCCCAGCAGCGGACTGACAGTGCCGAACGGACCGGCGCAGCAGGCCGTGATCACAGAGGCGCTGTCGCGCGCGGGGGTCGCGCCGGCCGAAGTCGAGTTTGTCGAAACCCACGGCACCGGCACTTCGCTGGGCGACCCGATCGAGACCGGTGCACTTACCGCGGCGCTTCGAGCCGGCCGGGCGGCGGGCCAGACTCTTACTATCGCATCGGTCAAGACCAACATCGGCCATCTGGAAGCCGCTGCCGGAATTGCCGGACTGATTAAGGTGGTCCTCTGTTTACAGCATAACGAGATTCCGCCTCATCTCCATTTCCATCGCCTGAACCCGGCGATCTCGTTTGGCTCGATGAAGGTAGAGATCCCAACGCAGCGCCAGCCCTGGCTGCCGGGAACGCGCCGCCGGATCGCCGGCGTTAGCGCATTCGGGTTGAGCGGCACCAACGCCCACGTGGTGATGGAGGAAGCGCCCCAAGCGCGAATTCAGGCTGATACCGCCGCGGACCGGCCGCTGCACCTACTCACGCTTTCGGCCCGAGATGAAGGCGCGCTCCGCGAGCTCGCGGGCCGCTACCGCAGCCATCTGCTGGCGCATCCGGAGTTGGGCGTGGCGGATCGGTGTTTCACGGCCAATACCGGGCGATCGCACTTCAACCACCGGGTTGCTGTTGTCGCGCCTACGGCCGCACTCATGAGCGAGCGCCTCGCGGCAATCGATGACGCGCGGGTTTTGGCGGGATCGTTCGAGGCGTCAAGCCGCCCCGGGATCGCATTCCTCTTTACCGGTCAGGGTTCGCAATACGACGGGATGGCGCGCACGCTGTATCAGTCGCAAGCAACCTTCCGGCGGGCTTTCGACCGCGTGGCGGAGGCTGTGCGCGGTGAACTGGAGCGGCCGCTCGCGGAGGTGTTATATGGTGGGCGGGACGGCCGCGCCCTCCAAGACTCGACCTATGCCCAGCCCGCGCTGTTCGCCATCGAATACGCCCTGGCGGAGACGTGGCGCGGTTGGGGTGTCGAGCCTCTGGTCGTAGTGGGGCACAGCATCGGAGAGTACGCAGCCGCTTGCGTGGCGGGCGTGCTGAGTGTCGAGGCCGCTTCCAAGCTGGTCGCAGCCCGCGGCCGCCTGATGCACTCGCTGCCTGCAGGCGGCGCAATGGCCGCGGTGGCCGCGGGCGCCACCCGGGTCGAAGCAGCGATCGCACACGCCGGCGCCTGCGAGGTGGCCATCGCAGCCGTGAACGCTCCCGAGAGTGTGGTTATTTCGGGCGCGGAGCCGGCCTTGTTGGCGGTGATGAAGATGCTCGATGCGGATGGCGTGCACGCGCAGCGACTGGACGTTACGAACGCGTTCCACTCGCCGCTGGTGGATCCCATCCTGGATACTTTCGAATCCGTGGCACGCGAAATCGAGTACGCAGCGCCGCGCATCCCATGGATCTCGACGCTCACCGGAGAGCCCGTGCTGGGCGCCGTCGATGGCGCGTACTGGCGCCGGCAGATCCGCGGAACCGTGCGGTTTGCCGATGCCGTCTCCGTCCTGCGGTCGCGCGGAACTGACCTGGCGGTGGAAATGGGGCCGGTGCCGGTGCTGACCGGACTCGCGCGGCAGTGCGGCATCGATCGGCCGGGCTGGGTCGGGTCCCTGCGCAAGGGGCGCGATGACTGGGAAGAACTGCTGACCGCTCTGGGCACGCTCTATGTAAATGGCGCCGGCGTGGATTGGGCGGGTTTCGACAAGGACTATCCGCGGCGGAAACTGGCACTGCCGACGTATCCTTTTCAGCGGCAGCGCTTCTGGTCGCAGCCGCGGACCGCACCGGCTTCCGTCCCGTCCGCCTGCGATGGCGTGCACCCGCTGTTGTCGCGCCGGGTACGCTCGCCCCAGTTGACCGCCATCGTCTACGAGACCGAGATCGGGACCGACACTCACCCGTTTTTGGCCGATCATCGCGTCTTCGGGGCCATGGTGTTTCCCGCCGCGGGCTACTTCGAGATGGCGCTGGCCGCGGCCCGGAAGACGCTGGGCGACGACGCCGTGTCGCTCGAGGACGTTGAGATCGGCGGCGCGCTCGCTATCGCCGACGGCGAACGCACGGCGGTCCAGATCGTTGTCGAACCGCTGGCGGGGGGCGCGGCCGGTTTCAAAGTGTTCAGTCAGCCGGCGTCCGCGTCGGACTCGTGGCACTTGCACGCCAGCGGGCGTTCGGTTCGGAGCGGGAGCGCGCCCGCGGCGGCGGTCGATATCGAGGCCGTGCGGGCCCGCTGTCAACACCCTGTGGAAGTCGCGGCCCACTACGAAAAGGTCCGCGGCGCCGGCGTCGAGTTTGGGCCGGATTTCCGCGGTGTGACCCAACTCGCGGCGGGCGAGGGCGAAGCGATTGGTCGAATCGCGCTTCCGCGAAACCTGCAGCCGGACGCGGCCGCGTATGCAATTCATCCTGCGCTTCTGGACGCAGGACTTCAGGTGCTCGGCGCCGCCATGGTGGACGAGGAGACCTATCTCCCGGCCAGTCTCGATTCCTATCGGCTGTCCGGCGCCGTTCCGGCCCAGCTCTGGAGTCACGCGCGGTTGCGCCCCGCGGTTCCGGCGAGCGAAAGCCTCACGGCCGACGTCAGTTTGATCGACGATCGCGGACTCGTGGTCGCATCGATCGGGGGGCTGCATCTCAAACGTGTGCCCAGGGGTGGAACTGCCCTGGGAGTCGCGGATCGATCGGAGGGCTGGTTTTATCACACGGCCTGGCGCTCCGCCCCCCTGGTGGAGTCGGGCCATCTCCCAGGCGCCGGGACGATCGCCGCCAGGGTCAACTCCGAAGTGCCGGCTCTCCGCGATGAGTATCGTATCGAGGAGTACAAGGACCTGCTTCCTTCCCTGGACGCCCTGGCGCGCGCGTATCTCGTGCAGGCTTTCCGCCGCCTGGGATGGGCGCTCGAACCGGGTGAGCGGGTCACGGCCGGCGCGCTCGCAGACCGCCTCGGCGTGGTCGATGCTCACAGTTCCCTGCTGCGGCGGATGCTCCAGATGTTGGAGGAGCAAACCATCCTTGAGCGAAAAGGCGACACGTGGCAGGTGGTTCGACGCGCCGCCACGGAAGATCCGGAGCGCGTGATGGAGCGGATATTGTTGCGCTTCGGTGACTGCCGTGCCGAACTGAATCTCATCGGCCGCTGCGGCCGCGCGCTGGCCGAAGCCCTGCGCGGAGAAGCCGATCCGCTGCAACTGCTTTTTCCGGATGGATCGTTCGCGGAAGGCGAGAGACTTTACCAGGACTCTCCCTTTGCACGGCTCTACAACGCGGCTGTGGCGCGCACCGTTGCGGCCGCCATTGAGGGTTTGCCGGGCGACCGGAAATTGCGCGTCCTCGAAGTAGGGGGAGGCACCGGCGGCACGACGGCCTCCGTCCTGCGCCACTTGCCACCGGAACGCACCGAATACATATTCACCGATATTTCACCGGCGTTTCTGGCGAAGGCCGGGCAGAAGTTCGCGAGCTTTCCCTTCCTTCGGTGTCAGGGGCTGGACATAGAACGTAGTCCGCAAGAGCAGGGGTTCCGAACGCAGGAATTCGACATCGTGATCGCAGCCAACGTGCTGCATGCGACTAGCGAGCTGCGCCGGACCATGAAACACATTCAGAGCCTGCTGGCGCCGGGCGGGCTGACGGTGATGCTCGAAGGCACCGGGCCGCAGGATTGGGTCGACCTCACGTTCGGCTTGACACCCGGGTGGTGGAGGTTTACGGACCGCGATCTGCGTCCGGACTACGCGTTGCTGCCGGCTCGGCGCTGGCTCGAGTTACTCCGGGAGACCGGCTTCGCCGCCGCCGCAACCGTGCCGGACGGGACGCCGGGCGACGGCTTTTCGTCGCGCCAGGCCGTGATCATCGCCGAGTCTTCTCGTGAGGCGGTTGCGCGCACGCGTCGGGGCCCATGGCTGGTGTTCGGCGATCGTCTCGGATGTGGCGACGAGGTTTCGCGAATCCTGTCGAGCGCGGGTGAAAACGTGATCCGGGTAGCCTCAGGCGCCGGCTATACCCGAACCCGTCAGGGCGCGGAAATCGACCCTTGCCAGCCGGAGCATTTCGACCGTCTCCTATCGGAGGTGCACACTCAGTACGGGAACTGCGGCAACGTGGTTCACATGTGGTCGCTGGATGCGCCCGCGCCATCGGAAGAAGCCCCGGAGCTTCTGGAACACCAGCAGGGGAAGGCGTGTCAGAGTGCGCTCCACCTGGCGCAGGCAATGGCGCGCCGCAGTGAACCGCTGCCGCCGCGGTTGTGGCTGGTGACCAGCGGCGCGCAGGCGGCGGGCGAGACGGCGGAGTTGGCCATGCTGCAGGCTCCGGTCTGGGGGCTCGCGAAAGTGATCGCGCTGGAGCATCCGGAGTTTGACTGCGTGAGGATCGACCTCGACCCCGCTCCCGGCCCCGGTCAGGCACGGGCTTTGGCCGCTGAGCTCCTGGCCGGCAGTCGCGAGGATCAGATCGTGCTTCGAAGGGACAGGCGGCTGGTGGCTCGCCTTGTGCCAGGGGCGGGCGCGACCGCGCCTCGAGGCGGACCAGCGCTGGTGTTTCCCCCTGACGGCGCCTATCTCATCACCGGTGGCCTGTCAGGATTGGGACTGTTGGCGGCAAAGTGGATGGCGCACGGCGGTGCTCGTCACCTGGTTCTCATGGCGCGCAGCGAGGTGTCTCCGCAAGCGGCCCAGGTGATTGCCGCAATCGAGGCCAAAGGCGTGCGCGTGTGCAAGGTGCACGGCGATGCATCCCGCGTCGCCGACCTGGCCGGCGCGATTGCAGTGGCGCAGGCGGACGGCAAGACACTTCGCGGAGCGATTCTGTCAGCCGGCGTACTGGACGACGGCGTGCTGACGGAGCAGACCTGGAGCCGTTTTGCCGCGGTGATGGCGCCGAAGGTGAGCGGAGCCTGGAACCTGCACGTGCTGACGCGCGCCTTGAACCTCGATTTCTTTGTCATGTTCTCTTCGGCGGCTGCGCTGCTCGGCTCGTCTGGCCAAAGCAATCACGCCGCTGCCAATGCGTTCCTGGACGCACTGGCCCACCACCGTCACGCGCAGGGCCGTCCGGCGCTCAGCATCAATTGGGGCGTCTGGTCGGACGTGGGCGCTGCCGCGCGCCGGCATGTCGCTGAGAAGGTTGCGGCCACCGGCATGGGCAGCATTTCTCCAAAAGAAGGGCTGCGCGCCCTGGAGCGGCTGATGCGCGAAGGCGCGGTCCATGCGGGTGTGCTTCCGGTGCAGGACTGGGTGAAACTGCTGCGCGACTACGCGTCCGGCAGCCAGCCGCCCTTCCTCAATGAGATCCCGAGACACACGCGCGCGACAACCTCTCCCGCGGCGCTTTTCGAATCGGACGTCATGGCCAGGATGGAATCCGCGCCAGCGGCGGAGCGGCAACGCCTGCTGCTCCAGTTTGTTCGCGAGCAGGCACTCAATGTGCTTGGCCTGAATGCGTCACAGCACATCGATGCGGGCCAGCCGTTGAACGAGCTGGGTCTCGATTCGCTCATGGCAGTGGAACTCCGGCACGCCATCAGTGCCGGCATTAAACGCCCCTTGCCGGCGACCTTGCTCTTCAACTATCCGAGTATCGACGTGCTCAGCCGGCACCTTTGGCGCGACGTCCTGGCGCTGGACGCCGCGGCGGCCCCGCCGGCGAAATCCGAAGATCCGGGCGCAGAGGCGCTCGACGGTCTGGCAGACGACGACCTGGCCGCGATGTTTGCCGAGAAACTCGCGTCGCTGCACGGAAGCGAGGGCGGCTCGAATGAGTAGGTCCGAATCGCCGAACTACGGCGCCCTGCTGCGCGAAGGCTACCGCACGATCGAGCGTCTGCAGAAGAAGATCGAACAGCTCGAACGTGCCAGGTCCGAGCCTGTTGCCATTGTCGGCATGGGCTGCCGTCTGCCCGGGGGCGTGACCGGTCCGGACAGTTACTGGGAGCTTCTTCGCGACGGCGTGGACGCGATCGCCGAAATCCCGCCGGATCGTTGGGATGTCGCCAGGTATTTCGACGCCGATCCGGATGTGCCGGGCAAGATGTCGACGCGCTGGGGCGGCTTCATGGACCACGTGGACCGCTTCGACGCCTCCTTTTTTGGAATCTCACCGCGCGAGGCGGCCAGCATGGATCCGCAACAGCGCATCCTGCTGGAGGTCGCCTGGGAGGCCCTGGAGCACGCCGCCATCGCGCCGGATTCCCTGATGGGCAGCCAGACGGGCGTGTTCATTGGCGTCAGCACCAACGACTACTCCCACATTCAGACCAGGAACGCCGCGGCGGAGACCTTCGATGCCTATCTGGCAACTGGCAACTCGCACAGCATGGCCTCCGGCCGGCTGGCCTACGTGCTCGGGTTGCAGGGACCCACCTTTTCGGTGGATACGGCATGCTCCTCCTCTCTCATTGCGGTGCATGCGGCCTGTCAGGCATTGCGCGCGGGCCAGTGCACCGCAGCCCTGGCCGGCGGCGTCAACCTCATCCTGATACCTGAGGCGACCGTCACCCTGTCGAAGGCGCAAATGATGTCGCGCGACGGCCGCTGCAAGACTTTCTCGGCGGAGGCCGATGGCTTCGTCCGTGGTGAAGGGTGCGGCGTGCTGGTTTTGAAGCGCTTGTCCGACGCCAGGGCGAATGGCGATCGGGTTCTGGCGGTGATTCGAGGCAGCGCGATCAACCAGGATGGCCGCAGCAACGGTCTCACCGCGCCCAACGGACTCGCCCAGGCGGCGCTCATCCGGCGGGCGCTCGACGATGCCGGAGTTACCGCCGCGCAGGTTAGCTACGTGGAAGCTCACGGCACTGGAACACCGCTCGGCGATCCGATTGAGGTGCAGGCGTTGGCCGATGCGCTTTCGCACGGCCGCACACCGGACAATCGGCTGATGATCGGGTCGGTCAAGACTAACCTCGGCCACCTGGAAGCAGCCGCCGGCGTTGCCGGTCTCATCAAAGTCGTCCTGGCGTTGCAGCATGGCGAGATTCCGGCACATCTTCACTTGCGTCACCCCAACCCGCATATCGCGTGGGATCGGATCCCGATCGACGTGGCCACGGCACGCACTCGATGGGCGCCGCCCGGTCGCCGCATCGCCGGCGTCAGCGCGTTCGGTTTCAGCGGCAGCAACGCGCACGTCATCGTGGAAGAGGCGGCGCAGCCGGAGCCGGCCGGCGTTGTAGTGGAACGACCACTGCACCTTTTCGCCCTGTCTGCCCGGACGCCGTCGGCGTTGGCCGGGCTGGCAACACGCTACATGCGGTACTTCGAACAATACCCGGAAGCATCGCTGGCCGATGTTTGCTTTACGGCTGGAGACGGACGGAGTCATCATTCCAGCCGGCTTGCCCTGACCGCGATGTCGGTGGACGATGTGCGGGAAAAGCTCGCGGCCTATGTTGCCGGTTCTGCCGCCGTGACATTCTCGCGCGGCAAGACGCACGGATCGGATCGACCCGAGGTGGCATTCCTGTTCACAGGACAGGGCGCGCAGTATCCGAACATGGGACGGCAACTGTATCAGGCCGAGCCCACGTTTCGCAAAGCGCTGGATCGGTGCGCCACCCTGCTCGGGCCGGAACTGGAACGGCCGTTGACCGACGTGCTCTATCCATCCGCCGCCGGCGACCGGTTAATTCACGAAACCGCGTACGCACAACCTGCTCTCTTTGCCCTGGAGTATGCGCTCGCCGAGTTGTGGATATCCTGGGGTGTGGAACCCGGTATCGTGGCCGGTCACAGCGTAGGCGAATTCGTGGCAGCCTGCGTTGCCGGAGCCCTCACGCTGGAGGATGCGCTGCGGCTTGTGGCCGCGCGCGGCCGGCTGATGCAGGCGCTGCCCCGCGGCGGCGCGATGGCGGCATTGGGGGCGGACGTGCAACGGGTGGAAGCCGTCATGGGGCTCATGGGGGCGGATGCAAGCGTGTCGATTGCCGCTATCAACGGGCCGGCCGCAACCGTAATTTCGGGCGCGGAGGGCGCAGTGGAGCGCGTGCGTGCGCGCTGCGAAGCCGATGGTATACGAACCCAAACGTTAGCGGTGTCGCACGCTTTCCATTCGAGCGCGATGGAACCGATGCTGGCGCCGTTCGAGCGGATCGCGGGCTCGGTTGCCTATCGCACGCCGCGGATCGCATGGATTTCCACGGTGACAGGGCAACTCATGCGGACCGTGGATTCCGCCTATTGGAGTCGTCAGGTGCGCGAGCCGGTGAGGTTTGCACAGGTTGTGAATACGCTGCGCCGGCGCGGCACTGAACTGGCCGTGGAGGTGGGGCCGTCGCCGGTGCTGTTAGGATTGGCTCGCGAGTGCGGTGTGGATTCGCCGGGGTGGATCGGGTCCCTGCGAAAGGGACGCGATGAGTGGAGCGAGATGCTAGCCGGTCTCGGCGCTCTATACGTTCGCGGAGCAGCGGTGAACTGGTCCGGGCTTTACCATGGCTGCGCCCGCAACCGGGTCGCGCTGCCCACCTATCCGTTCGAGCGCCAGCGCCATTGGTGCACACCGGTCGAGCCCGCCTCCCGGCAACCGGCGCTCGATCGCCCCGTGGCGGTCCATCCGCTGCTCGGCATTCGTGTCCGCTCGCCGCTGCCCGAAATACAATTCGAAAATACCATCGCGCGGAACCATCCGTCGTATCTGGCGGAGCACGTCGTGTTCGGCCTGCCGATCGTACCTGCCACCCACTTTGCCCTGATGGCCCTGGCGGCCGCGAAAGTCGCGATGCCCGGCCGGGTGTGGGCGCTCACCGGCGTCGCTTACCATGAGCCGCTGGCCTTGCGAGAGGAAGGCGCCCACGTAATCCAGACCGTTCTCAGCCAGCCCGCTGAAGACGCCACTGGGTTTCGCATCCTCAGCCGGACCGCCGGGGCCGACAAGTGGGTATTGCACGTCAGCGGGAGGATCTGTCAGGGTCGCGCCGCTGCTGCCGATGAAGATTTGACATTCGAAGCGGTGCAGTCCGCCTGCGCCGATGAGGTGCCCGTCGAATCCTACTATGACCGGCTTCGCCAACAGGGTCTGGCATACGGGGACTCTTTCCGCTGTATCCGGGAACTCCGCTGTGGCCCGCGCCAGGCATTCGGTCGGGTGGAACCGGGTGCCTCACTCCACGGCGGCTCAGCAGGTTCCGATGTGCATCCGGCGTTCCTCGACGCTTGCATCCAGGTGCTTGGCGCGGCGCTGTCCCTGGACCCTTCTATAGACCCGGCCAGCCAGACTTATCTTCCGGTCGGTTTTGACGCGCTCTCGATCCAGACTTCCGGCGTCACGCCGCTGTGGAGCCACGCGTCCATCCGCGAGCCGCTGCTCGCCGATGCCGAGACTCTGGTCGCGGATGTGGCTCTCTTCGATGCCGGCGGCCGTCCGGCGGGGCACTTGAGAGGATTACTGTTGAAGCGCGCCAGCCTGAGTGTCATCCGCCGCGTCGCGCAACCGCATGACGGGTCAGACTGGTTCTACGAGGAACGCTGGGAACCCCAGCCGTTTGCTCCCAAGGCCCCCGCCGGCGGCCGGACTCGCGGCCGGTGGATCGTGTTCGCGTCCGCGGAGGGACCAGGCGCGGCCACAGTAAGCGAACTGCGGGCGAGAGGCGAAGATGTGGTGGAAGTCCGTCCGGGCGGTTCGTATACGCCGGTGGAGGGCGGCGGTTCGAATTTCTTCACCATCGATCCGGCCCTGCCCGACCACTATGTCCGGTTGCTGGACGGTGTCGGCCGCGACGCGCCGTGCGCCGGCATTGTGCACGCCTGGACGTCGCCCGTCGGGATAGCGATCGGGCCGGACGGGTTGGACGTGCTCGCGTGTCGAAGCGCTCTATATCTGGCGCAGGCCGCAGTCTCCCGCGGAACGTCGCCACGGCTGACGTTTGTCACCAGTGGTGCTCAGGCGGCATCGCCCCTGGCGGGTTTCGTCCGCAGCCTGGCCCTGGAGCAACCGGCACTCCAGGCGGCGCGTGTCGAACTGGAAACAGCGCTCACGCCGGCGGACAATGCCGGTGTCGCGCTCCTGGTGACCGAACTCCTGGGCGCCGGTGAGCCCGAGGAAATTGCCTTCTGTGACGGCCGTCGTCTCGTACGCCGCCTGGAGAGGGTGGCCGCGCCAAGCCAGGCCTCCGCCGCACCACCGATCGCCTCGGACGCTACGTATCTCGTCGCCGGCGGTCTCGGCAGCCTCGGCCTCATCGTGGCCCGCTGGCTGGTGGAACACGGCGCTCGTCACCTGGTGCTGGTGGGCCGGCACGGTGCCACGGGAGCCGCGGCCCGCGCAGTGGAGGGTCTGGAACGGCTGGGTGTCCGCGTTCTCGTCGCGTGTAACGACGTCGCCGACGAGGCTGGGATGCGCGGCCTCATGGCGGAGATAAGCGCCACATTGCCGCCGTTGCGCGGCGTCATCCATGCGGCCGGCGTGCTGGCGGACGGGCTTATCGAACGGCTCACCTGGGATTCGTTCGAACGCGTGCTTGCTCCCAAGGCCCGCGGCGCATTGCTCCTACAACTCCTCACACGGAACCTTCCACTCGATTTCTTTGTGCTGTTCTCATCCGTGGCCTCCCTCTTCGGCGCTCCGGGCCAGAGTAATTACGCTGCCGCCAACGCCTATATGGATGCGCTGGCGAAACATGGCCGCGCACTCGGGCTGCCTGTGCTGAGCGTGAACTGGGGTCCGTGGGAAGACGCTGGGATGGCTGCCGGAGCGGTCGAGGGTCACCGCCAACGGTGGTCGCGTGAGGGTGTCGGCTGGATCTCCGCGGCGACCGGCATGGCTGCTCTCGAACGGGTCCTCGCTCACCACAGCGGCCAGGTTGCGATCGTGCCGATCGACTGGAACCAGGTCCGCGCGTCGGCCGGCGCCTTGGCGCAGGGACCCTTCCTCGCGCGGCTGTTGCCGAATTCCGTCACCGGTGGCGCTGCCGGTCCTGGTTCCGTCTCGCTCCGAGCCACGCTTTCGAACATGGCCGAAGCCTCCCGGCCGGCGTTTATCGCGGAGTGGCTGCAATCCACCGTGGCGGGAGTGCTCGGGTTGCCCGGCGCGGTGCTGGCTCGCGACCAGGAGGTCGCGGGCCTGGGATTCGACTCGCTGATGGCGATGGAGCTGAAGAACCGGATCGCAGCCGCATGGGGCGTCACCTTGCCAATGGCGCGCCTGCTTGACCGCTGGACCGTTGCTACGCTGGCGTCGCCGCTCCTGGAGTCCGTCCGGGCGAACTCGGGCGAGACCGCGCGTGCTCCAGTGGCGCCCTCGGCATCGACCACGGACGACGTGACGCGCGCAGTGCGGTTTCACCCGGTGTCGCACAACCAGCGATCGCTCTGGTACATCCATCAATTGGAGCCGGGCAGTGCGGCCTACAACGTGGGGTTCGCCGCACGTGTCTGCTCGCCGGTCGATGTGTCGGCGCTGCGCTACGCGTTCCAGACGCTCATCGACCGTCACTCCGTCCTCCGCACCACCTACGTGTTGGTAGGCGACGAATTGCGCCAAGCCGTACACACCCACGCTGATCTGGCTTTCACACATGTGGATTCATCGGGCTGGACCGCGGAGGCTCTGCATCGCGACGTCGTGGCTCGCCACCGGCAGCCGTTCGATCTCGAGCGGGGCCCGATGCTGCGCGTCTATCTCTGGACGCGCGCCGATGATGATCACGTCCTTTCGTTTTCGGCTCATCACATCGCGGTCGACGGCTGGTCGGCCTGGATTCTGCTGGACGAATTCCGCGCACTCTATGCCGCTCGTGTTCAGAACGTCCCTTCCGGACTGGCGCGTCCGGCCGTGGAGTACAGCGACTATGCAGCCGCCCAGGCCGCCCTGCTCAATGGACCAGAGGGCGACGCGCTGTGGGCATACTGGCGCGACCAACTGGCCGGGCCGCTGCCTGAACTCCGGTTGCCGTACGACCATCCGCGGCCGCCCTTCCAGACGTTAGCAGGTGAATCTTTGACGCGCTGGCTTTCACCGGACCAGTATGCCGCGGTCGCGCGAATGGCGCAGCAGGAAGGCGCCACGCCATTTTCGGTCGTGCTGGCTGCATATTTCGCGCTCTTGCACGGTCTCTCGGGACAGACTGAGCTGATTGTCGGTACGCCGACGTTTGGGCGCAACCGCATCGAGTACCGCGACCTCATCGGCGACTGTATCGGCATGGTCCCGCTGCGAACCAGCCTGTCGGGCGACCCCACCTGCCGCGAGCTGCTGGAGCGCGTGCGTAACAGCGTGATTGGCGCGCTGGACCACGAGGAGTTCCCTTTTGTGCTGATGGTGGAGAGGCTGGTGCAGCGGAGGAACCTCGGCCGATCGCCCATTTTCCAGACGCTTTTCACCTACCAGAAGCCGCAGCGTGCTTCCGACCTGACCGCGCTTTTTTCTCCCGATCGGGAGCCCCGGCGCGTCAGTTTCGGCGGGCTGCAGATCGAGACCTATCCCCTTTCGCAACAGGAGGGCCAGTTCGACCTCGCGCTGGAAGTAGTGGAGACGGGCGAAGCCATGGCCGTGACCTTGAAGTACGCCTCCGATCTTTTCGAACGGGCAACCGCGGCAAGGTTGATGACCGACTATGTTCGTCTGCTCGACGCGCTTCTGACTAACCCGGCAATACGTCTGTCGTGCCTCCCCATGCCCGCGGCCGCATCGGCTGACGCCGCACCCGTTGACGCCGCACCCGTTGACGCCGGCGCACGGGACATCTTCGAGATCTAGCTTCAATACTCTTCACTTAACGATTCTGATGGCTGCGGAAAAGTCGCTGAGTGGTGAGCGCTTGTAGCCGCGTCGCAGGGGGAAGTTACTCATCTTCCGCTTGACCCCTCGGGGATGGCACCGGTTGCGGCTGGAAGCGGCAGATTCATCGAGGATCTCGTTCAGCACCGCGTTATGGAACTCTTTTCGACCCCGAGGGGGGAATAGCGCCGAAGGCGGCCATCTTGCGGCGGACAACGCGGACGGCGTGGAGGAAGGACAGCCGGTCGGGATCCTTATCGACTCGCAGCGCCGCTTCGTGCATGAGGCCGCGCACGGCGAAATGCGCCATCAGTAGACCATAGAACTCCTGCCGTACCAGATCGGGCGTTTTACTGCGGAGCACGATATGCGCGCCCCGCAGATGAGTCTTGAGTTCGTCAAACGCGGTTTGTCGGGTAAGGGACTGGCGCGGTGCTGAGATTCCTCGCCCGTTTCCAGCCCCTCCCCATAAGAACTGATCGTGAGGTTTTCCCTCAAGCAGCTCACCCAGTGAATTTCGCCGAAAGGGTTATGAGTCCTGTCGTCGGACGGCCACTTTCACTTCCCCTCCCCAACGCCGGGCAGTGGCTGGATTTTCCAGTCCCAGTACAACCCCAGGACGTCGTAGAGGTATTCGTTACTCCATCGCCGCCATCCCACACTCGACTTTCGCCGCCGTTTCCGTCGCGTCAACAGAGTGCGAACCTTCATCTCGACATAGTCTCGGACCTCGCTAAAGGCCCGACTGGAGTTACCCACCCTGAAATAGTTGACCCACCCAGCGAGCGTGGCGTTGATTTGCTTCACCAGTTCTGGCATAGGGGTTGCGCCCCCGCGCCTAACGATGTCGCGGATCTTGGCCTTGACTGCCGTGCGGGCCTTCTTCTTCGGGGTCATCAAGACAAAATAGCCGTCTCCATTCCGCTTGCGAACTCGACGCAGGTCAAATCCCAGGAACCCGAAGGCTTCCCCTTTCAGCGCGTCCACCACCTTGGTTTTCTCCTGGTTCAATTCGACACCGATAAGCGCGAACTGTTCTCGGATCCGTTGCAGAGCCCGTTCGGCCCAGCCCCGTTTCGTGTGGTGGCCACTGATGGTGATGACGATATCATCGGCGAACCGGTGATAGTTCACGGCCTCGTAGGCTCCCTCTGCCGTTTTGCGGCGGATCGCGTCAAAGAACCAGTCCACCTCGTTCAGGTAGATGTTCGCCGCCAACGGGCTGAACGGTCCCCCTTGCGGGACACCGATCTTTCCGCCGACTTTGATGATCTGCTTCACCAAGTGCAGGACTTGCGGGTCCTCGATCCGCTGCGCGATCTTGCCTAACAGCACTGAATGTTGGATCGTGTCAAAGTAGCGCGACAAATCCAAATCAATCACTGTAGACATGCGCCGCAACACGCTGCGCCTGACTTCCGCCAGTGCGCCGTGTGGCGACCGCTTCGGTCGAAATCCATAGGAGTTGGAGCAGAAATCCGCCTCGAAGACAGCTTCCAGGATCAGCTTCACTGCGCCTTGCACCACGCGGTCGCGGATGCAAGGAATCTGAAGCGTTCGGACTTTGCCATTTCCCTTCGGGATCTCCACCCGGCGGTTCGGCATGGGCTTGTACCTGTCTGTGATGAGGTCTTCCCGCACCGCCGCAAGAAATACCGACCGCCCCGCCGACTCGATGTCAGAGAATTTCTGGCCATCGACCCCAGCGGCACCGCCGTTCCTCTTCGCAATACGGTAGGCCTCTTCGAGGGTCTCGATCTTCGTGATGTGCACGAAGAGCCCCCAGAAACGATGCGTCTTGTCAGACTTCGCCTTTCGATAAATCCGCCGCCGCAGATCCTGCAGATTGATGGGCGCTTTTGTCATTTCACCCCTGCCTCACCTTGGTTAACGGAATACTCACCGGTCCGGGTCCTTCCCTCCGAGCGCGTTTTGCTGCACGCCCATCACCAGTACTACGACCCGATCCGTCACCCTGGCGCCTATGCCCGCATTTCCCACTCAGGGTTATAGCCGGCATCTCCTCGAC
>CAWIGC010000010.1:0-221939 GCA_963835555.1 uncultured Solibacteraceae bacterium
TAGACGCCCTTGCCGTAGCGCGTATAATTCGCCGCCTTCCAGCGCCGGCTCGCCCGGATCGTGCGAGGAGATCACGGTCTGGTAGTGCGGGTCCCACTGCGCCGCGAAATTCAGGCCGCGCTCCTGCACCCAGCCATCGAAATCCTTCGCGGTGATGTGATTGGGATACTGCAACAGCGGGCTGTCGGGATGCGGAAACGTCACCGGCGCCTCCTCCACCGTCACGCGGTAACGGTTGCCGGCCGGCACAATGAACGGATACGGCCCCATGTTGGTGGTCACCGGATTCGCAGCCGGAATTCCCAGCGGATTCCGGCCGCGTCCGGCTGCTGGTGCGCGCCGCCGGGTCCGGGCTGTCGCCGGTCTGGTATTGCACGATGTAGGTGCCGCCATTCCTCACGTAGTCCATCAGCCGCGGCTGATTGGCGCGCATATCGGCGCGCACATTGTAGGCGCGCACCCCGGCCACGATGGCGTCGAACCGCGAGAGGTCGCCCTGCTCCAGGTCCGATCTGCGACAACGGCGTCACATCCAGGCCGAGTTGCCGCAGCGCGTCCGGCATCTCGTCGCCCGCGCCCATGATGTAGCCGATCTTGTGCGCCGTCACCTTGACGTTGGACCGCACCAGTTTCATGTCCGACGGCGGGAACAGCGTCTGCAGCCGGAATGTGCGGATAGGAGATCGCCTGAATGCCCGAGCGCGATATCGCGCGCCGTCACGTTGGCCACGGCGCGCAGCGTGGCCGTGGTTTCGCCGGCCGGCGGCGTCACCTCGAAGGTCAGCTCGCGCTGCTCGCCGGTGCGCCGCCACGTGGAACTGGCTGCGACGCCGGTTCGGCCTTCCAGCCGGCCGGCACGTCCAGGCGCAGGTCGCCCGCCGCGTTGGGCCACGTTGGCCTTCACCGCAACCTGCACCTTGCGCGGCGCCGCTCGCGGGGAACAACGCCACCGCTTCCGGCAGATTCACCGCCACCGCCGGAACCACCACCAGCGGCGCGAGCGCTCTCCTCGGCACGGTCGGCATAGCGATAATGCACCGGCCGCACCAATTCGATCGGCGCGCCCGCCACCGTCAACCGCAGCCGCACCTGGGCCGCCGGCGGAGTGTCCGGCAGGCCGATCAGCATCTGGTCGTCCACCGTGTAGACGTCGCCGGCCGGCGGCTTCACCAGCCAGTACGGCTGCGAGTACGGTTGCGCGGCCGGCACCTCCCGGCTGAACTCCACATTCGCGCTCTGGTTGTTTCCCAGCTGGCGGGCTTGGCCGCATGTCCTCGTTCCAGATGCCTTCCAGCGCGCGCCTTCCAGCGTCACCTCCGCGGCGGAGCGATTCAGCACCGTGGCCGTCACAATCACGTGGCTCGCCCGGCGCGACCTCCGGCTGCCGCGCCTGCGCTTCCACCCAGAGGCCCGCGCACAGCGCGATGGTCTCATCGAGTTCCGCGAGCTTCGCCTTGGCCAGCGGGTCGGCGATGCCGGCGATCAGCGGCCGCGCCTTGGCCAGCAAGCGGGATGGCCTTTTCCGGATGCGCCGGCTCGAAACGTGCGGATCGCCTCGTCCAGGAACGGTCCCACCGGCGCGCCGCCCGGCAGCCGGTTCCAGGTCGTGTCGATGCCGTCGAACAGGTCCTTATGCGACGGTCCGCCGATAACCAGCGAATCCGCTGCGGCCCGCGCCGGGACGCCGCATGGCGCCCGTCCCCTGGCTGTGGTGCATGCTGCGGCTGAGCACCGCCAGCTCCTCATAGGAATAGCCCAGGATGGGGTTGAATGCGCCGGTATCCACCGATCCCGCGTTGGGCGGGCTTCACCCGGCCGCACCGGCGGACCGCGCCCGGCAGGCCGGCGTCAATCACGCCGAAGCCGCTGAACCCGCGGCCTGCACCAGCCGCTTCGCCTGCCACGGCTGCACGTACTTCAACTGTTCCGGAAACCGCTTGGGTCGGCCGCCGCGTTGAACGCCTCCTTGCCCAGAATGGCCGACGTCTGGTGCTGCCCGTGTCCATCGCGCGGCGTCCCGCTGAAAATCCGCAATCGATCACGTCCGGCCGGTAGCGGCGGATCACCCACACCACGTCGGAAAGAATGCGGTCGTGTCCCCACTTCTGCATCGTCTCCGCGGCGGTGCGCGTGAATCCGAAATCGATGGCGCGCGTGAAGAACTGCTCCGCGCCATCGATCTGCCGCGCCGCCAGCAGTTCCTGCGTGCGGATGAATCCGAGCTGCGCCCCTTGCTCCGAGCCGATCAGGTTCTGCCCGCCTTCGCCGCGCGTCAGCGATAGGTAGGCCGTGCGCATGTGCCGGCCGCGCGCGAAGTAGGCCAGCACCGCCGTGCGCTCGTCGTCGGGATGGGCCGCGATCATCAGAATCGTGCCCAGCTCGTTGAGCTTGTGCAGCGAATGTTCTATTTCCGGCGTCCCGGAAAACGGCGTGCTGCGCCGGCAGTTGCAGCAGAGATAGGGAAAAAACAAAAAATGTGAGAAACCTGGCGATTGGCTTGCGGGTCAGAATCATTAGTAGACTATTTTACGATGGCTCTGTCGCGGCCATCGTAAGGAGGGGGTAATGAACGCCGCGCGCCGCTTCTTCTCCGCTCTCCGCCGCCTTGCCCTGCCGGCAGCGAAACCGGCTACGATGCCGCCTCAGCCAAGAATCGGACTTGCGCTGGGAGGCGGCTTTGCTCGCGGAATCGCCCACGTGGGCGTTCTGCAAGTCCTGGAAGAGCACCATATTCCCATTCACTGCATCGCCGGCGTCAGCGCCGGGTCCATTGTCGCCGCCGCCTATGCCAGCGGCGCCACTCCGGCGGAAATCGCCCGCGCCGGCTGTGCCATGCGTTTCGGAGACGTAGCGCGCTGGAGCATCTCCCGCATGGGATTCGTGGTCAGTGAGCGCATGAAGCGTTTTCTCGAGCGGTTGCTCAAACAGAATCGTTTCGAAGACATGCGAATTCCGCTGGGCGTTCTCTCCACGGATCTCTGCACCGGAGATTCGGTGACATTCTCCGGTTCCGGCGACGTCTTTCTGCCCATCCGTGCCAGTTGCTCTTATCCCGGACTCTTTCAGCCCGTGCAGTCCGGCGACACTCTGCTGGTAGACGGCGCCATGAGCATGGAAATTCCCGCCCACCTGGCGCGCCGGCTTGGCGCGACGCACGTGATCTCCGTGCACCTGCCCGCGCAGGATCGCGCCTGCCCGCCCACTAATATGTTCCAGGTGGTCAACCGCTGCTTTCAGATTATGCAAACCCATACCGAACAAAGTTGGCGTTTGGAAAGCGATCTGGTAATTACTCCCGCGGTCAACGGCATGGCGTGGGACGCCTTTGGCTCGGGTCCGGCATTGATTCAGGCTGGCGAAACGGCCGCGCTCGCTGCCCTTCCAATCATCGAGAAATGGCTCGGCAGGCAACCCGCCGCGTTGCCCGCCTTGCATGTGCGCAACGCCGCGCCCGGCTCATTGCCGGCGTAATCCTGACGCCCGTTGGCCCGGGTAGTAATATTCCAGGCAGACATTACAGATACCGTGGCTCACCGCCGCCGGCGGCTGCGCCAGAAAACCTGGCACCCAGTCCCACGCATCCGGCAGGACGCCCGCGCGGCGGGTCCGCCGGCAATTGCTGCACATCACTATCACGCCGAGCTCGCTGCGGTAGACCGCTTCCAGAGGATCTTCAGCAGGCCAGCGATGCGGACGCTCCACCAGCAGCGAGCAAACCGCCAGCAGCGCCGGCACGCTTCTAAGGCGATACACCTGCATCCTCATCAATCGTTCGGCTTGCGGCGAGGAGCAGTGGAAATCATGCGCGGTGGGCGCCGCTCCCGCCAGAACATCCTGATATAGCGATCGATAATACTCCAGCACCGCGCCCGAAGTGCAGTTTAGAACCGGCGTACCAAGCACTCTCTCGCTTTGCAGACCGGTCGCGCCATTTTGCAGCGCGAACCGGTTCCAGGCAGGATTGCAATAGGTTAGTCGTAGCTTCTCATCCAGGACGAAGCATACAGCCGGATCCGCGTCCAGAGCCTCTCTGGAAAACTCGCGGAACAAGGCATTCAGCAGGTTTTCAGTCAGAACCTGATTGTATCGCCGCGCGCGGGTGACTGCTGCCTCCCCGCGAACTACGCCATGTTGAGAACTTGCTTCACCGTGCCGCTCTGGTCCTGGATCTTCTGCTGCAGCATCATCAGAGCATAAATAAGCTGCTCCGGACGCGGCGGGCAGCCCGGAACAAACACGTCGATCGGAATTACCTGGTTCACCGGAATCAGAGCATAGTTATTGAACACGCCGGTCGAAGTGGCGCACGCGCCCATCGATATGGCCCACTTCGGTTCCGGCATCTGCTGATACAGGTGGCGAATCACCGGCGCCATTTTTTGCGAGACGCGCCCGGCAATAATCATCAGGTCCGACTGCCGCGGCGACCCACGAAACACTTCCGCCCCAAAACGTGCGATATCAAACCGGGAAGCGCTCATCGACATCATCTCGATCGCGCAGCAGGCCAGCCCGAACGTCATTGGCCAGATCGAGTTTTTCCGGGCCCAGTTTACCGCTTTGTCCAGCGTTGTGAATACCAAACCCTCCGAGGCTGCCGCCGACGCATTGTCTACCGAATAGTCATCGACACGCGTAAAGATCTCCGGCAGGCTGCTGGCAAATGGTTTATTCATATACTTTTATTTTCGCATAGGAAAAGGAAACTCCCGCTGGCGCGGTAAAATCAAAATACCCGTCGCATCATGTCACCCGAATCATTCGAGCAACAACTCGAGCGCGCCGCTTCCGTGTGTGGAATCGAGCCCGGCTTCTGGGATATCTGGGGCCGTTATCACACTACGACGGCGGAAGCCCGTCAGACCCTTCTGCGCGCCAAGGGAATTGCCGCCGAAAATCAGCAGGAACTGGAACGCTCCCTGGCCGGCCGTGCGCGTCAGGAATGGCAGTCCCTGCTGCCGCCCTGCGTCGTCGCCCGGGAATTGCCCGTGGCGGAGTTCCCCCTGCAGGTTCCGGCCGAATCGCTGGGAATGCGTGCCCATCTTGTCGTCCGCCGGGAAACCGGCGAGGAGACTGAGTTCGACCTGAACCTGTGGGAACTGCCCCAGACCGCATCCATCGAAATGGATGGCCGCACCTGGGTGCGCAAACAGGCGCGCCTTCCCATCGCCCTGCCCCTGGGGTACCACACCATTCGTGCCACCCTGGGCGACACCCCAGGCTCCACCTCCTACATTGTGACTCCCGAGCGAGCCTATAGCGATCCGCACCTCGGTCGCGGCGGCCGCGTAGCCGGAGTGGCCGTCAGCCTGTACGGTGTTCGCTCCCAGCGCAATTGGGGCTGCGGCGATTTCCGGGACCTGCGGGACGTCGTCGAGTGGGTGTCCGGCGACATGGGCGCCAGCTTTGTCGGGCTCAATCCCCTGCATGCCATTCATAACCGCCGGCCGTTCAATACCAGCCCCTACCTGCCCAACTGCATCTTTTATCAGAATTTCCTTTACCTCGATATTGAGGGCCTGGAGGATTACAACCTGTGCCAGCGGGCCCGTAAACTGCGCGCCTCCCCCGAAATCGCGGCCGAGATCGATACCTTGCGCGCCACCGAATTTGTGGACTACGAGCGCGTGGCCGCATTGAAACTGCGTTTTTTGAAAATCTCCTTCGCCCGCTTCCTGCGGGAATGGCGGACCGATTCGCCGCGCGCTCGCGAGTTCCAGCGGTTCCGTGACCGGGAAGGCGACTTACTGGAAAAGTTCGCCACCTACTGCGCCCTCGATGAGCGCCTCCACCGCCGGAATCCCGACCTGTGGATCTGGCCGGACTGGCCCGCCCCTTATCGCGACCCCGATTCTCCCGAAACCCTCGCGTTCCGCAAAAAACATTGGCGCAATGTCATGTTTTTTGAATACCTGCAATGGCAAATCGATCTCCAACTCTCCGCCGCGCAGCAGCATGCCCGCGATACAGGCCTCTCCATAGGTCTGTACCATGACCTGGCGCTGGCAACGGACCGCTTTGGCTCGGATCTCTGGGCCCACCGGGCTTTCTATGTCTCCGGCTGCCGCGTGGGATCTCCCCCGGACGATTTTGCGCCGCAGGGCCAGGACTGGGGATTCCCGCCTCCCGACTCCGAGACCCATCGTAAGAACGGCTACCACCTCTTCGCCCAATCCATCCGCCGCAACTGCCGCCACGGCGGCGCGCTGCGCATCGATCACGTCATGCGCCTCTTCCGCTTGTACTGGATTCCGGACCAGAACGATGCCACGCACGGCGCCTACGTCAAGGAACTGAATGACGATTTTGTTCGCATCCTGGCGCTGGAGAGCGTTCGCAACCGCGTGGTCATAGTTGGCGAAGATCTGGGGACGGTGGAGCCGGCCGTTCGCGAAACGCTCGCGCGGTTCGGCATTCTCAGCTACCGCCTGTTCTATTTCGAGAAGAACCAGCGCGGCGACTTCCGCCGGTACGAAGAATATCCGCGGCAGGCCCTGGTCTCCTCCACCACACACGACTTACCCACCCTCGCGGGCTTCTGGGTAAGCGCCGATATCGAAGCCCGTCACACCGCCGGGGTGCTCGACGATGCGTCCTACCACGCGCAGCGGGAGGGGCGTCGCCAGGAAAAGCAGAAGATGCTGGATACACTCTTCGCGCTCGGATTATTGCGCCCGGACCTGCCCCGCTCCGCCGAAGCATACGGCGAGCTTACCGGCGAACTCCACAATGCCATCGTCGGATTTCTGGCGCTGACTCCTTCACAACTGCTGGCCATCAACCAGGAAGATCTCACCAAGGAACTGTCGCAGCAGAACCTTCCCGGCACCACCTGGCAATATCAAAACTGGGGGCGCAAGATGCGCTTCACCATCGAGCAACTCAAAAACAGCGGCGACGCCCGCGGCTACACCACCATGTTCCGCAACTGGATTGAACGCTCCGGAAGGAAGAATCAGTCCCGGTAGCGTGATCTACGGCTCGCGCGCTCAACGAACTGGAATCGCCGCCCCAATCAGCTTTCCGGCCTCTTCCAATTCCGCGCGGCTGATGGTGTGCGGCATCCCGGGGTAACGCTTCAGCACTACCTCCGCCCCCATGCTGGTGAACAGCGCCGCCGATTCCTGCACGCGATGCCACGGCACGTGTGGGTCCGGGTCCCCCGCGCCGAAGAAGGCGGGCGTTCCCGCCAGATTGCCGCTATATTGAAACTCCGTTCCGGGCGGACCGATCAGCCCGCCCGTGAACGCAATCATACCGCCGTACCGTGCGGCGTTCCGCGCCACAAATTCCGATGCCAGGCACGCCCCCTGCGAAAATCCCGCGATGACAATCCGCTCCCGCGGTATGCCCGCGCGCATCGCCTGCTCCACTGTTTGCCCTACCTTGCGGAGAGCCGACCCCAGCCAGGGTTCGTTCTGCGCGATCGGCGACAGGAACGAATACGGGTACCACGTGTGCCCCGCGGCCTGAGGCGCCAGCCACGCAATATCCGGCAGGTCGAACTCCTCGCTCAGGCTCAGAATATCTTCCGCCGGCGCACCCCGTCCGTGCAGCAGAATTACCGCTCCCGCCGCGTCCGCCAGCTTGTGCCCCGCCTCCAGCACGGGCTGATTGGCATGTGGATCGTGAATCATGACCGGGCCACCTCCGCCGCGTCCGGCAGTCGCAGCGGCGGCAGAACCGCCTCCAGCTTGGCGCGCTCCGGCTCCAGCCATGCGGGCAGCACCAGGCGCGAGCCAAGCTCCGAAGCCGCTTCGTCCACCGCAAACCCGGGAGGGTCCGTAGCGATTTCGAAAAGGATATTCCCGGGCTCCCGAAAATAGATCGAGTGAAAATACTTCCGGTCCATCACTGGTGAGACGCCGTACCCCCGGCGAGTCAATTCCGCCAGCCACTCGCCTTGCTGCCGGTCGTCGGGCGTTCTCCAGGCGATGTGGTGAACCGTTCCCACCAGCACTCTGCCGGGGCGTTCCCCCGGTGCCCGGACCACATCCACAATGCCGGCCGGGCCGCCCGATTCAGCCGTATATCGAAACCGGTCTCCGTCTTGCGCCGCCAACTGGAAGCCCAAGGTATCCGTCAGCAGGCCGGCGGTAGCCCGGTGGTCCGCCTCCCGCAGGGTGGCGCTGTGGAATCCGCGGATCGCGAATTGCGCGGGAACCGGCCCGGCCTTCCAGATCCTGTCCGGCGGCGCGAGCCTGGTTGCCGCCAGTTCTACTCTCATCCCGTCGGGATCGGAGAACGAGATGACCTTTTCTCCGAAACGATCCACCGGGCCTGTAAAGTCCACACGCCGTTCCGTGAGCCGGGCGGTCCAGAAATCGACCGCGTCTTCCGCAATTGCAAAGGCAGTTTCCGTCACTTGACCCGTACCGTGCCGTCCTTTCGGCGCCGAAGGCCACGGGAAGAACGTCAGGATCGTTCCCGGATGCCCCACCCCATCCCCGTAATAGAGATGGTAAGTGCCCGGATCGTCGAAATTCACCGTCAGTTTCACCAGGCGCAAGCCCAGCAGCCCGGCATAAAAATCAAGGTTGGTCTGAGGATCGCCGGCGATTGCCGTGATGTGATGAATCCCCGGAATCTGTTTGTTCATTTTCCCCTCCGCCCGCCGCGCGGCCCAATTTCTTCAGGCCGGCATAGAGCTGTTTCTTTTCCTTGTCATCCAAAACCGACATCGCCTGTTCCAGATACCGGACGTGCTCCGCAAAGGCCCCCTCAATCAACTTCCGGCCCTGCGGAGTCAGTTCCAGCAGGCGTGCCCGCCTGTCCTCGGATGTCAGTTTTCGAACCACGAGCCCTCGCGCTTCCACGCGGTCGATCGCCGCCGTCATGGATCCGCTGGCCAGCAGCACCTTCGCTTGGATCTCGGTGATGGTCAGGGAGCCCTTGTTCAACAGCGCTTCCAGCACCATGAAATCCGTTAAACAGAGACCCAGGTCCGCGATGTTGCGTTCCACCATGGTCGCCAGCGCGCGGTGGCACTTGGCCAGAACCGTCCACAATTTGGGCGCGCTCAAGTTTGCCGCTTTCGTCATTGCGCCAGTTTCCGGTCCACCGAAAGTGCGCCCGCGCCCTTCAGCATCAAAAATACGGTCATCGCCAGCACCAGCAGGTGGAATTCGATTCCCTCGCCTTTTTGCGTGCCTGACCAGTTCGCAAAAAAGCCGAACCGGGCATGCACCGTCGCAATCGCAACCAGCATATTCACCGCAATTCCGAAAGCCGCCACCCGCGTCAGCACGCCCAGAAGCAACCCCAATCCACCGAAGAATTCCGCGGCGATGGCCAGGAAGGCAAAAGGCGCCGGAATGTGCAGCATGCCGGTCAGGAACCCCATGGTCCCCGAAAATCCGTACCCTCCAAACCACCCCAGCATCTTCTGCGCCCCATGCGCGAAGAATACGACTCCCAGCACCAGCCGGAGAATCGCGATTGCGGAAGAATTCTCCGTCGCGGTCAGTTTTCGTAGCATCGCTTCGATCTCCTTATCCGCTAGGGTTAGATGCAATACCCTATGATAAGGATTCTTTCTATCGAGATGCTTTATTTGAGTGTTCTTGCCCGCCGGCTGCCGGATCGAAAATTCGCTTGTCTAGTTCCACGGCGTGATAGGGGGATGGGTCCGGCTTCGCTGCGAAGCAATCGGACAGGTCCGCCGCCGCCGCATCGAACAGGTTCAGGCTCGGCACCCGCAGCAATCCAAAAATCGTCTTCAGCAGCCCCGGAAAGCTGGTATTGACGTGCGAGACATAGTTCTTCTTGGCCCACGGCCCCGCGCACAACAGAATGGTTCGATGCGCGTCCACATGATCCATGCCCGCATTGGCGTCCGCTTCGGTGATGAATACCGCCATCGAATTCCACCACTTCGTTCCCGAGAGATACTCCAGGATCCGGCCCACCGCATAATCGTTGTCCGCCACAAAGGATTCCTCGTACGGATAGCCGTCTTCCGGGCGCGGTGGGGCGCTGTAGTCGCCGGGCAAATACACCCACAGGAGCTGCGGAAGTTCCGCTCCGCCCTTGACGAACTTCTCGTCCACCTCGTGAATGAACTGCGTCGCGCGGTATTGATCGGAAATGTGGATGTTGAATCCCGGATACTCGCGCGACGTGTTCCGGTAGAGCGGCTCGGGCATCGGCATGTTGGTCAGAAAACGCGCGCCCAGCGGGAGCATGTCCGGCCCCTGGCTCACCCCGCCCATTTCGAGCCCCTCGCCGAAGTTGTAGAACGAAACCTTATGGCGCGCCAGGTGCTGCCACAGGCTTCCCGTCTCCGGTTCGTCTTCCGGCTGCACCGAAGAGGCCGTACCTGCGAACGCAAGGCGGCCCGGAGCCCCCAGGCGGAACTCCTTCAAGGTACCCACCGCCGCGATCATCGAACTCTCCGTCCACGGGTTGGGGTACGCCCCCACCAGCCAGTGATGCCCGTCCATGCTGGCATCCCCGTCTGCATAGAAGTTGTCGCTGAAGGCATACTGCCGGGCGATGGCGTGGTGATTGGGCGTGATCTTCGCGTCCCGCAGACTCATGCGGATGTGGCGTCCATCCACGAATCCGCTCATGCCCAGGTGCGCCAGTTCCGCCGACCCGAGCGTCGCACCGTTGGACGACGTCGCAATATCGCCCAGAATGTCGTCGTAACTTCGTCCCTCTTTGACGATCACCACCACGTGCCGGATACCAGCGGGCAGGCTCGACCGCGGCGAAACCGGCCGCTTCTCGAATCCGTTCGCCTCCATCACGAACTTCGTCTGCGCCGCCAGATCCTCCGCCGCCGGCATGGGAAAAATCGCCACCGTACCCAGCATCCGCTGCTCCAGCATCAGCGCCCCGCGCGACCCGCCCTGCCCGCTGGGACCCTGGCCGTGCCCCCTGGCGCTGGTCACAAACACCGTGTCCTGACTGATCGCCACTCGCGTGGGATACCAACCCGTGGGCAGATGCCCCAGCACCCGCCGCGAGGCCACATCGATCGCCGCGATGGCATTGATTCCCGCTTCCGCCACCAGCAGCCAGCCCGATTTCTCGTAGTAAGCCAGCCCCGCCGGAATCACGCCCCGCAGGTTCTCCAATCCGGGAATCCGAATCGGAATCTCTTCCAGCAGCCGGTTGCTCTTGGCGTCGATCACCGCCACCGAGTCATCCGCGCCGCTGGAGACGAATACGCGATCGGCCGTGACGGCTACGCCGGAAGGGCTTCCGCCGGTGCGTATGAAAGCCTTTACTTTCGCCGCCGCCGGGTTGGAAACGTCAATCACGCAAAGCGAGTTGGCCTCCGGCGCCTGCGGGTCGCCCAACCCCTTCACCTTCACCATTCCACGCTTTGTAGAGCGCTCCGCGCCAGCCACCGCATCCGCGCTGGGGAATCCGAATGCCGGAAACGCCAGCCCCGAACCCCGCGGATCGCCCGGATCGGCCCCGCTGATTACGCGATACTCCAGCAAACCCACGTTGGTCACGTACAACTTCTGGCGATCCGGCAGACAGCGCCATGGCGAACGGCAGACGCCCCACCGGCACCGAAGTCACAATCTGCCGGGTCTTTCCGTCGATCACGGCCACTCGGTTGTTTCCCTGATCGGCGGCGTAAAGCACGTTCCGCTCGGCGTCGAAAGCCAGGTCTCCAGTGAAACTGTCCCGGTATCCCCCTTGGTTCAGGTCAATCACCCGCCGCCGCTCGTCGTCCGAATCGAACTGGCTGATGCGTCCCGAATTCCCTTCTGCCACATACAGATTGTGGTCGCCGGAAAAAACTACACCCACGGAAACACTGCGCCAGTCCGCCGGGTAGGATTGATCCAGTGCATCCGGCGCCCGGGCTACCAGTTGCCGCGGTTCCCAGTTCTGCTTGCCGCGCTCCAGGACCGTGACCCCATACCGCCAAGGACCGCCATTCGCGGTGGCTACCGTCTTACCCGACGGGCTGATAGCCATCCCGAACGGACCCGGTCCCGTCAGATGGATCTCGCCCATTGGCGAAATAACCCGGCCGCCGGGCAGAATTGATGTCCTCGCACGGCGGATGGCAGGACGGTTTCCGGCCGGCGGCGCATACGATTGCGCGGCCAGCAGTCTGCTGATGGTCAGCAGCGCCAAACCGAAGCGCCAGGCGGGCACTCAACCATCATATAACCTGCGAAGAGATTGCCGGGAACGCAACATCTGCTTTGTAAAGATTCCCGCCAGTGTAAGAAATGCGACCTTTCTTCTACGAGTCATAACCTTCGTGAGTCTCGCACAGTCTCGCCATCTGTATGAAAAACCGACATTTGCGAATTTTCTTGCGGTTTCGTGAAAAATCGAAGTATCATTTGGCACAAGAAGTGCTCCTAAGGTCGAAAACGAGGACGCATGAATTTTCGGTTCACCTCCATCCCGTTATTTGCCATCCTGGTCGCCAGTGGTATCGGGAACGCTTCTCCCACTCCACGCCCCGGGCAGGAATCGCAGAAGCAGCCCAAGACTCAGCCAAAACAGGCTGGAACCTCCATGACCGGCTGCGTGGATGAACAGGATAGCCGCTACGTTCTCACTGACGATCGAACTCTTCAACCGATCGCGAATCTCGAGGCGGATGGCTTCCCCACGGAAGGCTTCGCCAAACATATGGGGCACAAGGTCACTGTCCGAGGGACTTCAAATTCGGGCACGCCTATCCCGGTATTTAAGGTGCGCAGTATCGAGACAATCAGCGACACCTGCGCGCCCCAACGGTAGTAGTAGAAAGTTTTTAAGTTCTTGGAGGAGACATTATGGCAACTGTTCCTTTAGCATCTCCGTCGCAGAAACCACTGGAAGATCCACTAGCCCACCTGCCCTGCTCCAGCATCGTGGAGTACCGCAAGGGCCAGATCATCTACAACCAGGACCAGCCGTCCAACAGTATTCACCTCGTGATCGACGGCAAAGTGAAAGTCTCCCGGCTGGCCGACGATGGCCATCAGGTCGTGGTCGATATCTATCAGCCCGATGAGTTTTTCGGCGAATCCGCGTTCTTGAACCTGCCGCACCGTTCCGAGCAGGCGACGGCCCTGGAAAACACTAAGGTGATGACCTGGACCACCGCGGAGATCGAAGACATCGTGATGAAGCGCCCTCGTCTGGCGGTCGCTCTCCTCCAGATTCTGGTGCAGCGGACCATCGATTTCACCCACCGCATCGAAAGCTTTTCGGTGGACAACATCGCCCGCCGCCTGGCGCGGTCGCTAATCCGTTTCTCCGAGCGACTCGGCACCGTCGAGCCGGATGGTTCGGTGCGCATGGTCCCGTTCACCCATGAACTGCTTTCGCAATATGTGGGCACCTCGCGAGAGATCGTGACGCACTACATGAACCAGTTCCGCCGCCAGGGCTATCTCCGCTATTCGCGCAAAGGCATCATTCTCTATCGCGACGCCTTCCGCGACTGGCTTCGCCAAAACGCATAGTTTTATCTCAAGCAAGCTGCCGCCATAGTGGGATATACTGCCAGAACAACTGGAGGGCGTCCTGATTCATGTTCGCGGTTTTTCTGGCAACCTATGGCGCGGTGTTTGTCGCTGAAATTGTCGGCGATAAGCTGTTGTATACCACGGGAGTGTTAGCCACCCGGTACAGAACCCTGCCCATTCTCTGCGGCATGGTGGTGGCATTCATGGCCAAAATGGGAGTCGCTGTGCTCGTGGGCAAAGCGATTTCCACTTTGCCGCCCATTCTTGTGGCCGCCGTCACTACGTTGAACTTCTTCGCCATCGCCTACGTTCTGTGGCGCAAGCCCGATAAGAGAGAGCCGAAGAAGAAAGACGAATATCCCTCCTCCCGTGCCGCGTTGGTTTCCTTCGCGGCCATTTTCTTTTCCGAATGGGGAGACGTCGGACAGATCACCGCCGCCACCATGGCCGCGCGCTTTGGTGTGCCCCTGCTGGTCTGGATCGCCGCCGTCTCCGCCATGGCAACCAAGGGGGCGCTCGCAGCCTCCATAGGCGCCGGCGTCCGCCAGTGGATCGTGGATCACTTCGCACCGAAAACCATTCGCTATGCGGCTGTCGGCCTTTTGCTTCTGCTCGGAATGCTGTCCGTGGCCGAAACTCTGACCCAAACCCGCCCGGTGGCCGCAGTCCTGTTCCGTTAGAACCTCCGTGAGTGATAAGGTACAGGATTGACCGCCTCCAAGGAAGAACGCGCAGTCGCCCTCAGGTTTATCGTCTGCCTCGGCGTAGTCAGCCTCTTTGCGGACATGACTTATGAGGGCGCTTACAGCATCATCGGCCCTTTTCTGAAGGACCTGGGCGCCACCGCCACGCAGGTAGGCATTATCGCCGGTCTGGGCGAGATGATCGCCGCCAGCCTGCGCTACTTCTCCGGAAAACTGGTGGACCGTACCCGTGCCTATTGGGGCGTCGCCATCTTCGGCTACGTCCTGAACCTTGTGGTTGTGCCCGCCATGGCGTTCGCCGGCAATTGGCAGATGGCCGCCCTGCTGGTAGTCATGGAGCGAACCGGCAAAAGCCTGCGCGGACCGGCCAGGGATGTGCTCCTCTCCGAAGCCACCGGTAAAGTCGGCCACGGTTGGGGATTCGGCCTGCATGCCGCCATGGATCAGACCGGGGCCGTCCTCGGCCCCCTGCTCATGGTGGCGGCGGTGGCGCGGACGGAGCATTTCGGCCCGGCCTTCCTCCGCCTGGCCATTCCCGCCGGAGCCGCCCTGGCGGCGTTGCTGGCCGCGCGCGCCGTCTATCCCAATGCCGGCGTCACCACTCCTAAACCAGTCAAACAGCAGGCTCTGCCAAAGGTGTTCTGGATGTACGTGGCGGCGGCCGGCGTGTTGGCCTGCGGCTTCGTGGATTTCCCGCTGCTGGCCTATCACTTCCAGAAAACCGCCATCGCCAGGCCCGCCGTCATTCCCCTCCTGTATGCCGGCGCTATGGGAGTGAACGGGCTCACCGCCCTGATCTTCGGCAAACTCTTCGATCGCTACGGAATCCAGATCCTCACCTTCGGCCTCTTCGTTTCGCTGTTTGCTCTCCCCCTGGGATTCCTTGGCGGTCCCACCGGAGCGGTCGCCGCCGTTGCCTGCTGGGCCGTGGGCCTGGGTGTCCAGGACGCCACTCTGCGTTCCGGCATTGCCCAGGTGGTTTCCATGAACAAACGCGGTACGGCTTTCGGAGCCTTCAACGGCGTCTACGGCATCGCCTGGTTTCTGGGCAGCGCCACCATGGGCCTGCTCTACGACCATTCCCTGTTGGCGCTGGTCCTCTTCGGCATGGTGGCCCAGGCCACCGCCGCCATCATGTTTTATCGGCTGCGCAACAGAATCTCGGACAGCCTGTCCACATCGTCCACCGTGTTGTAAACGTGCGGAGTCACGCGAATGGAACTGCCGCGCACGCTGATATAGATCCTCTCCTTTGCCAGGCGTTCGGCCAGGCTCGCCACGGCCAGGCCGTCCGCCCGCAGACACAGGTAGTGCGGCGCCCTCCGCCGTTCCGGAATCGCCGCCATTCCCACACGTTCTTCCAGCCGCCGCGTCAGCGCGCCCGTGGTCTCCGCAATCTCGTCCACGCCCCACGCCAGCAATTGCCGCATCGCCGCAATCACTCCAGGCGCCAGCGCGAAATTGGAGCACTCGCTCATATCGAAGCGCCGCGCGCCTTCCTGGTATCCATCCGTATAGTGAATCAGCTCGGCGAAGCGGCGGGCATTATCGCGCTGGATCCATCCCTCTTCCACCGGCTGTCCGCCCTGCCATTTCGGCGCGACATACAGCACCCCGGTGGCATACGGCGAGAGCAGCCATTTGTACGCCGCCGCCACCGCGAAGTCCGGCTGCACCTTGGCCGCATCGAACCGATAAACCCCCAGCGACTGCGTCAGGTCCAGCGCCAGTGCCGTGCCGCTGCGCCGGCATTCCGCGCCAATCCGCTCCAAATCCAGCAGCCCTCCGCTGGTCCACTGCGTATGCGGCAGCGCCGCGATCGCCACCTGTTCGGAGATCCGCTCCAGCACCGCCCCGGTCCAGTCCCCATCCGCCGGCCACGGCACTGTCGCGATCTCCGCCCCGCTCTCCCGCGCCACCCGGCGCCAGGGATAAACATGCGACGGAAACTGCTCCGCCAGCACCAGGATCTTCTGCCCGCGCTTTACCGGAAGATTCCGCGCCGCCGCTTCAATCCCGTATCCCGCCGACGGCGCCAGTGCGATATCGTTGGCCGCGCAGTGAAACAGGCAAGCCGCCAGTGTCCGCAGCTCTTCGGTCTGCGTAAAGAAATCGGAGGAAGCAATCTCCCAGGGGTGCGCCTTCCGTGCCAGCCCGGCCTTGGCCGCCTCCACCACCGAATGCATCAGGGGCGACATGTAGGCGCAGTTCAGATAGGTCACATCCTCCGGAATATCGAACAGGTGCCGCTGATTAGGAAGCATGGTGTGCTGCCAGTTTACTAAACTGGGACACTGGGATCCCACTTGTGAACCGATTGCTTTGGACATCCGCCGTGGTTCTCGGACTGGCGGCCGCTACCCTGCTGGTCCCGGCCATATCCGGCCAACAGGACCACCAGGCCCACGATTTTCCGGTCTTGCCGCTGCCCGAAAAAACCGGACCGCTCCGCAAGGCGCTCCTTCTTTTGCGCCAAGGCAAGACCGCCGAAGCCCGCGCGGAACTGGAAGCCCAGCGAAAACTGCGCCCCAACGATGCCGAAGTCTTATACCAGATCGCCCGTTCGTACCTGATGGACTTCTACACCCTGGACGATCCGGAAAAACGCCGCGTCTCCCTCGCCCTTGCCATGGAAATGCTGGATGGCACGCTCCAGCACGATCCCGATCACATCCCCGCCCTGCGCGCCAAAGCCGTGATCCATCGCCCGCGCCGAGCTGCTGTACTACAATCCCAACCTGGCCTACGAACTGGCCGCCCGCGTCGCGAAACTGGAGCCCCACAACAACGGATTCCTGCTCGACATGAGTTCCTGGATGAGCGGCGAAGTCCGCTTCACCAAAGAGGGCGGCCATCGCGTGCCGCACGACCCCCTCATCGGGCTCGACCGGTCCATCGATATGCTCGAACAGGTGCTGGACAGTTCCATGCCCTTCAGCACCGATGAATCCACCGCCCTGCTTCTCATGGGCAATGCCCACTCGCGCCGCGGCAACTTCCCGGAGGCCGTTTCGTTCTATAAACAGGCCCTCACGCGCAACCTCTCCGCCGTCCAGAAAATGGAAGTGTTGCGCGAACTCGGCGCCTGCTTCTACCGCATGGGCGACTTTGCCCAGGCCGGCCGCAACTTCTACGAGGCGCTCCAGGTGCACATGAACCCCACCGACCAGTGGCTGCTGCGCACCGCCATCGATCGCCTTTCCGGCCCTCCGCCGCCCCTGCCCGCCGCCGTTCAGTTCCCGGTGGATGAACCCGCCATCGATCCCGCCCATCCGCCGCTCCTGGCCTTCGAAGACATCGCGCCCAAACTCGGCATTCACACGCTGCACGGCAACGGCACCGTAGCCTGGGGCGATATCGATGGCGATGGCAAGCTCGACGTGATTGTCAGCGGCAGCGGTACCTTCCTCAAGGTCTATCGCAACGAAGGCGAAAAATTCACCGACGTCACCGATCAGGTGGGCCTGCACGAAGTCCCCTCCGGCTACTCGCTCAACCTCGTGGACTACGACAATGACGGCTGGCTCGACCTGTATCTATCCCTCAACGGCTGGAACGGCCCCATGCCGAATAAGCTCTTTCACAATGAGCATGGCCGGTTCATCGACGTGTCCAAAAAGAGCGGCCTCGACGACCCCGGCTCCGGCTTCGTCTCCCTCTGGGGCGACCTGGACAACGACGGCTGGCTCGACGTCGTGATCGCCAACGGCGTCCTCAAAGACGGCAGCGTCCCGCAAATCTATCGCAATAACCGCGACGGCACCTTCACCAACATGACCAAAGCCGCCGGCATCGACGAGCCCGCGGCCTTCGGCGCCATCGGCGCGGCCCTCGGCGATTACGACAAAGACGGCCGGCTCGACATCCTCTTCAACGGACTCGACCCCGCGCCCAATCGCCTCTATCGCAACGACGGCAACTGGCATTTCACCGAGGTCGCAAAGAAGGCCGGCGTTTACCAGGGCCCCCACAACGGCTTCGTCTGCTTCTTCGTGGATTACAACAACGATGGCTGGCCCGATATTCTCACCACCAGCCTGGCGCCCTGGGATGCCACCGTAGAAGGTCTCCGTAAGGGGTATGCGCCGCTCAACGCCCGTGCCATCAACAAAGACAGCAACCGGCTCTTCCGCAACAACCGCGACGGCACCTTCACCGACGTCACGTACGAAGCCAAACTGTATTACCCCATGGGCACCATGGGCGCGGGCGTGGCCGACCTGGATAACGATGGCTACGTCGATTTCTACTTCGGCACCGGCGATCCCCAGATGAGCCGCCTGGAACCCAACCGCTTCTTCCATAACAACGGCAACGGCACGTTCAGCGACCTGACCCGTTACGTAGGCTTCGCCCGCCCCGGCAACAAGGGCCACGGCGTGGCGTTCGTCGATCTCTACAATACCGGCGCCCTCGATATCTTCGCCCAGTTGGGCGGCCACTATCCCGGCGACCATGCCTACGACGCCATCTATCGCAACCTCAAAGCCAGCCGGAACAACTGGCTGGAAGTCGATCTCCAGGGTGTAAAAAGCAATCGTTTCGCGGTGGGCGCGCAACTCACGGTCAAAGCCGGCCCCATGATCGTCTATCGCGAAGTGAAAGGCAGCGAGGGCTTCGGCGCAACCAGCCCCTACCGGCAGCATTTCGGACTCGGCCAATCGGCGAAAATCGATTCCCTCGAAATCCGCTGGCCCAGCGGTATCCGGCAGAACTTCACTAACCTGGATCCCAACCAGATCCTCTCCATTCGGGAAGACACTCACACCTGGAATAAACTGAATTGATGCAAGGGGCGTGGGTTTCGTTGGTGCTGGCGGTGTGCGCCGCCGGCCTGTGGGCACAAAATCCCACCGGCGTAATTCGCCTCGAAGTGAAAGACCCCTCCGGCGCCGCCATGCGTGCGTCAGGCAACCTGCAAAATCGTGCAGCCGGAATCGATCGCAATTTCCAGACCGATTCGCACGGCATCGCAACCTTCACCGGCCTGCCCCTTGGCCGGTACCGCGTGGAGATCTCCAAAAGCGGCTTCGCCACCCAGACGGTATCGCTCGACGTACCATCCGGCGCGCCCGTCGCACGCACCGTCCAAATGTCTCTGGCCTCGCAATCTTCCGCCATCGAGGTGGTGACCGCCACGCCGCTGGTGGGTACCGATATGGCGGTCAACCAAATCCCGGCCCCCGTCCAGACCGCCTCCGCAAAAGACCTCGAGCGGAGCGGGGCTCTCGATCTCTCCGACCTCTTGAACCGCCGCCTCGATGGCGTCCACATCAACGAAAACCAGGAGAACCCCTTCCAGCCCGATGTCAATTACCGCGGCTACACCGCTTCCCCGCTGCTGGGAACCCCCGAGGGCATCTCCGTGTATATGGACGGCGTCCGCCAGAATCAGCCCTTCGGCGACATCGTGGCCTGGGACCTGATCCCCAAAGTCGCCATCGACGAGGTGGCGCTCATGCCGGGATCGAACCCCCTCTTCGGCCTCAACACACTGGGCGGCGCGCTCTCCATCCAGACTAAAGACGGCAACCGCCACCCCGGCACGTCGCTCGAAGTCAGCGGCGGCAGTTTCGGACGCCGCGCCGGCGAATTCGAACACGGCGGTTCCAATGCCAAAGGCCTGAACTGGTACCTCGCCGGCAATCTGTTTCGTGAGGATGGCTGGCGGCAGGCCTCGCCTTCCGAAGTCCGGCAGGCGTTCGGCAAACTTGGCTGGCTGCACGGCAACACCTCCATCGCGCTCAGCCTCGCCTACGCAGACAACTGGCTCACCGGCAACGGACTCCAGGACACCCGGTTTCTTTCCCGTAATTATTCCAGCGTCTACAGCATCCCCGATATCACCTGGAACCACTCTCCCTCGGTCAACCTCACCCTGCGCCACAACCTCAATAGCAGTCTCACGCTCTCCGGCAACGTGTACTTCCGCTTCATTCGCGCCGACACCGTCAATGGCGACATCAACTCCGATTCCTTCGACCAATCCCTGTACAACCTGTCTCCAGCCGATGTGAGCGCACTGACAGCGGCCGGATACTCGGGCTTTCCCACTACCGGCAACGCCACCACCGAGCCTTTCCCGTATTGGCGCTGCATCGCCCAGGGACTCGCAATGGCCGATCCCAGCCAAGCGTGCACCGGCCTCGTCACCCGCACCACCAGCCGCCAGAATAACTACGGGCTGAGCGGCCAGGCCAGTTGGCTGGCCGCGCACAACCACATCACCATCGGCGCGGCGTGGGACCGCAGCAGCCTCTCCTTCCAGCAGGGCTCGCAATTCGGCTTTCTGAACTCCGATCGCCTCACCATCACCCCCATCGATTCGTTCGCCAATGGCAGCACCAGTGCCGGTGGCGCGCCCGTGGACACGCGCGTCAATCTCCACGGGCTCATCGCCAACTACAGCGTCTATGCCACCGATACTCTCGCCGTCGGCGCCTTCGCGTTCACGGTTTCCGGCCGCTATAACCGCACCTCCATCGAGAATGCCGACCGCCTGCCGTTCGACCCCACGGGCGCGCGCGGGTCTTTGAATGGCAGTTATGTCTTCCCGCGCTTCAATCCGGCGGTTGGCTTGACTTACTCGCCCTGGCGCGCCGCCAACTTCTATTTCGGTTACAGCGAAGCCAGCCGCGCCCCCACCGCCATTGAACTGGGTTGCGCCAATCCCGATGAGCCGTGCAATTTTCCCAATGCCCTGGTCAGCGACCCGCCGCTGAAGCAGGTAGTCACCCGGACTCTGGAGGCCGGCTTCCGCGGTTCCCTGGAGAGCCTCCGCTGGAGCGTGGGCTGGTTCCGCGCCGAAAATGACAACGACCTGCTCTTCGTGGCCTCGCCGCAGACCGGATTCGGGTATTTCGCCAACTTCGGCCGCACACAACGGCAAGGCGCGGATATGAGTCTCAGCCGCCGGTTCGGCAAAGTCACCCTCGGCGGTAACTACACCTTACTCGATGCCACTTACCAAAGCGCGCAGGCCATCGACGGGCTTGCCAACAGCACCAATGATGGCGGCGCGGGCATTGACGGCAATATCACCGTGCAGCCCGGCGACCGCATTCCCCAAACCCCGCGTAACATCTTCAAAGCCTATGGCGACTATCAGGCCACGTCGAAACTCCAGGTGAGCCTCGATTTCATTGCCGTGGGACGCTCCTTCGCGCGCGGCAACGAGAATAACCTGGATCATCCCGATGGTGTCTATTATCTCGGTCCCGGATTCTCCCCCGGTTATGGAGTAGTGAACCTGGCGTCGCACTACCAACTGAGCAAACGAATTCAATTATTCGTCGAAGTCAACAACTTACTCAATCATCATTACTACACCGCTGCGCAACTTGGCCCCACGCCCTACGATAACTCCGGCAATTTCATCCCCCGGCCGTTTGCGCCGGTAGACGGAAACTACCCCCTTCGCACCACCACGTTCTTTGCGCCGGGCGCGCCCATCGGCGCCTGGGGCGGTATCCGCTTTAAGTGGTAGCCTGTAGCCGTGCGCCCGCTCCTGATCTGCCTGTTGCTGGCGGCGACCGTCGCATCGGCGCCACCCGCGCCCGCCATCGCTTTTGAAGATGTCACCGCCCGCTCCGGCGTCGAGTTCGTTCTGCGCAACGGCGCGGTCCCCGGCGAAAAGCGCCCCTACGATAACTCCGGCAATTTCATCCCCCGGCCGTTTGCACCGGGCGCGCCCATCGGCGCCTGGGGCGGTATCCGCTTTAAGTGGTAGCCTGTAGCCGTGCGCCCGCTCCTGATCTGCCTGTTGCTGGCGGCGACCGTCGCATCGGCGCCACCCGCGCCCGCCATCGCTTTTGAAGATGTCACCGCCCGCTCCGGCGTGGACTTCGTTCTGCGCAACGGCGCGGTCCCCCGCGAAAAGCACCACTACGATAACTCCGGCAATTTCATCCCCCGGCCGTTTGCGCCGGTAGACGGAAACTACCCCCTTCGCACCACCACGTTCTTTGCGCCGGGCGCGCCCATCGGCGCCTGGGGCGGTATCCGCTTTAAGTGGTAGCCTGTAGCCGTGCGCCCGCTCCTGATATGCCTGTTGCTGGCGGCGACCGTCGCATCGGCGCCACCCGCCGGCATCGTTTTTGAAGATGTCACCGCCGGCTCGGGCGTGGACTTCGTTCTGCGCAACGGCGCGGTCCCCGGCGAAAAGCACCAGATCGAAACCATGCTCGGCGGCGTGGCCCTGTTCGATTACGACGGCGACGGGCTCCTTGACCTCTTCCTTGCCAACGGCGCGCCGCAGCCCGCCTTCGATAAGCGCGATCCGCGCTATTGGAATCGCCTCTACCGCAATCGCGGCAACGGCGTCTTCGAAGATGTCACGGCCAAAGCCGGAGTCGCCGGCATGGGCTACAGCATGGGAGTCGCCGCCGCCGACTACGATAACGACGGCCACCCCGATCTCTTCGTCGCCGGAGTGGGGCGCAATATCCTCTACCGCAATCGCGGCGACGGCGCCTTCGAAGATGTCACCGCCAAGGCAGGCATCCGCAACGAGCCCTGGTCCGTTGCCGCCGGCTGGTTCGACGCCGATGGCGATGGGCGGCTGGACCTCTTCGTAGTCAACTACGTTTCCTGGGACCCCAAAACCGAGCCCGCCTGCCGCGATCCCCGCTCCGGCGTCCTGCTCCACTGCCATCCCGACAACTACACCGGACTCCCCAACACGCTCTACCGCAACAACGGCGACGGCACCTTCACCGACGTTTCCGAAACCGCCGGCATTCGCCGCCACATCGGTAAAGGCATGGGAGTGGCCTTTGCCGATTACGACGGCGACGGGCGCATCGATATCCTGGTCACCAATGACACGCGGCCCAATTTCCTCTTCCATAACGAAGGCGGCGGGCGATTTCAAGAAGTGGCGCTGACCGCCGGAGTCGCGGTCAACGACGATGGCCGCACCCTTTCCTCCATGGGCGCGGATTTCCGCGACGTCGATAACGACGGCCGCCCCGACCTGTTCCTCACCGCCATTGCCCACGAGACCTACCCGCTTTACCGCAATCTGGGCAAGGGCCTCTTCGCCGACGTCACGTACCGTTCGCGCGTCGGCGCCGCCACCATTGCGACCACCGGATGGAGCAGCGGCATTTACGATTTCGATAATGACGGGCGCAAAGACCTGTTCGCCGCCAATGGCGATTTGAACGAGAACGTGGAAGGCGCCCGCCAGCGCAGCGTGGTCCTGGCACAGCGGCCCGATGGCAGCTTCGACGCCGCACCCGCCGGACCTGCCGCCCTCAACCGCGGCGCGGCCTTCGGCGATTTCGATAACGATGGCCGCATCGACGTGGTGATCTCCCGTCTCGGCCAGACGCCTGTATTGCTGCGCAATGTCACCGGCGCTGGCAATCACTGGCTGGGCCTGAACCTCATTGGCCGGCGGAGCAATCGCGACGCCATCGGCGCAGTGGTGCACATTCGAACCGCCGCCGGCCAGCAGTGGAACCAGGTCACCACTTCCGTCGGGTATGCCAGTTCCAGCGATGTGCGCGTCCACTTCGGCCTGGGCGCCCAAACGCACGCCACCGTGGAAATCCGCTGGCCCAGTGGAACCGTCTCGCGCACCGAAGAGGCGCAGGTGGACCGCTATTTGACCGTCCGCGAACCCTGATCCAGTTCCTTCCGCGCCAGTTCGGTCTTGCCCATCCGCTGGTAAGCCTTCCCCAGCAAAAGGTGCCCGCGCGCGCCCTGCGGATCGAGCGCCGTAGCCCGCTCCAGATGCGCCGCCGCCGGCTCCACGCGGTCCAGCGCCAGCAGCACGCAGCCCAATTCCAATTGCGCGCGGGATGCCTCGGGATGCCGCGTGACGGCTGCCTGCAAGGGTTCCAGCGCCGCTTCCGCGCGTCCCTGCCGGTACAGAAACACGCCATAGTCGATGGACGGATCTTCGTTCGGCGGCGAGTGTTTCTCCAGTCTGATGGCATCGCGGAAAGCCGTCTCGGCGTCAGCGGCCTTTCCGGAAGCCTCCAGCGCCAATGCTTCGATGCGATAGATCTGCGGGTTCTGTGGGTCGTTCTCCAAAGCGGTGCGCAGCACGTTCACTGCCTGGTCGAAACGGTCCAGCAGATAAAGCGTGCGGCCGAAATACAGGCAGGCATCCGCGAGTTTTGCGTCCAGCAGGCAGGCGCGATGGAACGGCTCCTCGGCGCCGGCATAATCGCCGCGCGCCGCATGGGAGACTCCCAACGCCATCCACTTCGCGGCCTCGGCGGAATTGTCCGCCGCCGTCAGTAGCACAGCAACAAAAAGGGACAGGCCGAAGCCTGTCCCTTGGATCGTACAGCTTGCCGGCACGCCCTACCAGATTACCTTGAATCCCAACTGGATCGAGCGCGGATTGACGGTAGCGGTGGTACCCAGCGTTCGCGGAATGATGGCGCCGAAGTTCGGGTCGGTCGCCGTGTTATTCACGTTCGCCAGCATGTAGTTCCAGTGATTGAACGCGTTGAACGCTTCCGCCCGGAACTGCCCCCTGATCCGTTCGGTGATGCGCGTATCTTTGATCAGCGAGGCGTCCATGGTGTAAGTCCCCTGGACCCGCACATTGCCGCTACGATAGGAGTTCACCTGCGCGGGGCGGTAGTTGGGCGGCAGTTGCAGCCAGGCGTATCCCGACCAATCGGTTGCGCTGCAACCGTTGCTGAGGCTCGCCGGCAGCGGCGCCACCGCGCCCGTGTCGTCTTCGTTCAGGATGCAGTTGTTGTTGATCTGCACCTTGGGCGCGCCCCAGTGCACCGGGCTCAAGCCGGGATTGTGCAACGCAACGATGCTGCCTGGCATGTTGGCCGGTTCACCCAGCGGCGAATCCGTAATGAACGTATTGAACTCCCACCCGCTGACCAGCCTGTCGGCCACGCCGTGCACGCTGGTCAGGAAGTGCTTGCCTTTGCCGAAGGGTAGAGCGTACACCACCGTCGCCTTGAGGAAGTGCGGCCGGTCGGCGTAGTACAAACCCTGCTGGTATTGAATGGGGTCCTGGTAGTAGTTCAGGTAACCATAGCGCTCAATCTGCTTCGAAAGCGTGTAGTTCAGCAGAAAAGTGAGGCCGTTGCTCATGCGGTGGTTATAGTTGATTTGCAGCGAGTTGTACCATACGTGCCCATCGTTCAATCCGTATTCGGTCCCGCCTCCAAACTGCGGGAACTGGTGCTGCAACTGGTCCAGCGAAATGGTGGGGTTACTGTAATCGCTGGTGCCGATGAAGGGCGCCAGACCCTGAAACGGGTTGGGGACAGTCTGGTTGCAATATGCCGCCGGCGAGGCAAATCCGGCGGGCGCCTTCGCGCCATACATCACACCGCACTGGTCATGCTGCGGATTCAGATTAAACGGATAATTCGTCTGCTCGTGAGCCACGCGATTGCCCACGTAAGATACGTCCAGCGTGCTGGCCTGGCTCACCTGGTATTGCACTCCGATCGAGAACTGGTTCGAACGCGGCAGTTTGAAATTGGGATTGAACCAGTTGAAGCCCTTGCCGGCGTAGGTCAGTGCACCCAGGCTGGATCCCGGAGGAACATTGATGCCGTTGGGGAACGGATTATTCATCACGCCTTGAATCGGGGTACGGCCGCCGTCATTGCTGTTGACCAGGGGGGTGTTATTGCTGAAGCCCGCGCTTTGCAGCCAGTCGTTGTTCGGGTTGACCACGTACATCCCGTAGCCGCCGCGCAACACCAGTCTGTCCTTCACCCGGTAGGCGAAGCCAATGCGGGGTTGAATGCCCGTATAGTCGATATTCGCCGGCATCCTTGAATTGCCGTTCACGCCCGTGAATTCCATGCTGCCCTTCAGATTGGCCAGGTTCGCATAGAGCGATGCATACTGCGCCGGGATCGGCCCCGAAAGTCCCTTGGCTATGTTCGCCGTCACCATTTGCCCCAGCGGGCTCGGGGCGTTGGGATTGAAAGGCGCGTCCAGACGGTTGTACTTTTCCGTGGGCGGCTCATTCAGGTCGTAGCGCAGCCCCAGGTTGATGGTCAGGCGGTTGTTGACCTTCCAGTCGTCCTGCAGGTAAGGCGCAATGTACCACTGGCGATAAAACGGGTACGCCGCATAATTGGATTGTCCCCCGCTGGGATAGCCCAGCAGGAAGCTGGCGTAGCCGTCGCCGCCCAGGCCGTTTCCTGCGTTGTTGTAGATTTGCTGCGTGAACGCGGAGTTGAAATCTTCCTGCAGAATGCTGCCCGTATCCAGCACCAGGTACTGAATCCGGCGAATATCGATTCCGGCTTTCAGCGTGTGCTTCCCGGCTACCTTGGTCACGCTGCCTTCCAGACCGTAGCTGTTGGTGATGTTGTCGCTGCTGGTACGCCCCAGGTTCTGATAGCCGCTGATGCTCCACACGCCCATCAGATACCCGCCGGGCAGTTGCGAGATAAGCGATTTCGGAATACCCAGCGTGCTCAAATCGAAACCCGCATTGTCGAAACCGGAACCCTTTTCCACGAAGCGGTTGTTGGAAGCGCGGACATCCACCACCGTAGTCGGACTCAGCGTGCTCGTCCAATCCAGCACGTACGCATCGTTGATGCGTTGGAACGGCAACTGGCCGTCTTCGCCCATGCCCACGATTCCGTTGACCGGGCGGTGCTCGGTACGGTCGTTGGACCCTTCGCGCATGAAGAAGCGGTTCTTGTCGCCGACGGTCCAATCGAACTTGATGGTCATGTTGTAGTACGCATCGTGATCGGTGACTTCCGGAAGGCTGAGGTCTCCGGTGCCGTAGCGGTAACCCGGGGTCGCGGTGTTCGGCAAAGGCATCAGTTTGGTGAGCGTCAGCGCCGCCGGGTTAATCCGGTTCGCCGGAATGATGTTCCCCGCGAACGGCTGGCGATTGGTCACAAGATTTCCTTTCGCGTCGTAGATCGCGGTCGTCGGATCGTAAATGGTGATGTGGTTCCCCGCCCCATCCACCAGCTTGCTGAAATCGCCGGTGCGCATTTCCGGAGTGGGCCAGCTCACCAGCAGCGGATTGACCGTGGCTTCCCGGTAGTTCTGGAAAGAGCCCATGTAAAACAGCTTGATGTAGCCGTCCCGCTTCAGGATTTTGGGGATGATCACCTGCCCCGATACCATCCCGCCGTAGTCATCCAGGTAGTGGTTCGGCTTCGGGGCGTAGACCGTCGCTCCGTTGTTCTGGAAGTTGTTGGCGTCCAGCGCCGACCGGCGCAGAAACTCCCATGCGTCGCCGTGAAACGTGCTGCCGCCGCTCTTCAACACCGTATTCAGAATGCCGCCCATCGTATGCCCGTACTGCGCATCGTACGTGTTCTGCATCATGGTGAATTCCTGGACCGTGTCCTGAATCGGCACGTAGGCGATGTTGTTCGTGCCCATCTGCGCGTTGTTCGCCGCGCCGTCCAGCAGAAACTCGTTGTTTTCCTGCAAGCCACCGTTGACTACCCAAGCGGCAATTGCGCCATTGTCGAACGGGCGCTGCCAGATGGATGCGCCGCGGAAGGTCACCCCGGAAGCCGTCAGCCCCAGCATGAAGGGGTTGCGGCCCGAATTCAACGGCAGTTCCGCAACTTCCCGCGAATCGATCAGTCCGCTGCGGTTGGCCGTCTGCGTATCCAGCAATGCGGCTTCGCCGGACACCTCTACGGTTTGCGTCACGTCGCCCAATTCCAGCTTGGCGTCGATGCCCGCCGCCTGGCTGATTTGCAGGCTGATATTGTCGCGCACGTACTGCTTGAACCCGGCCGCCTGGATCGTCAATTTATACCTTCCAGGTTGCAGCAGCGGAATCGTGTAGCTGCCGGAACTGTCAGTCGTAGCGTTACTGCTTTCTTTGGTTGCGAGATTTGTTACCTGCACTTTCGCCTCTGGAACGGTAGCGCCCGTGGAATCCGTCACGTGGCCGGAAATGCTGGCTCGGAATTCCTGCGCGAAGACGAAAGTACCCAGCGACAGAAGAAAAATCCCTGAACAGACAACTTTGGCTTTCAAGTGAATCTCCTTGTTTTTGACACTTCTGGCAGTTCTGGAGCTGCCCCTGTTTTGTACACCCACTCTGAACGCGGCGATTCCCTCGGGTGCGTACACCCCTCCCGCGTTAAACGCTTAAAACCTAGCTAACTTTGTTATCACTGAATGTAACCGCTGTCAATAGTTTTGTTGTTTAAAGCCGGTACAGCGGATTGGGTGGTGTCGCCTTGTTAACGTGCGGGGGAAGCGGAATCGGCCTTCCGGCCTGAATCGCCAATATATTGGAACGACATCATGCCGGCGCGCGCCTGCTCTCGCGAGGCCACGATGCGCATTGCAAATCGCCCGGCAATCCGGTTCCATTGCAGTCCTCGAACCGTCGCCCGGCCGCCTTTGTCGGTCATTTCCACCTCCGTCCGCGAGCCGTTCAGGAACACCCCGCCCGGACCGCTTTCCGGAAGTTGGAAGCTTACCGCTGCCCGTTCCACTGGCTGGCCGGTTTCGTCCCTGACCTCAACGGTCAACGGCCTCAAACTGCGCGACCCCGGAGCGTGCACCGCCCCTTCGCCACTCACCACCTGAATTTGAAGACGGGGCGGCTGCGACGCCGCCCCAAAAACGAAAACCACTGCGAAGAGGAGGATCTTCACGTGGAATTAGTGGAACGGGCGTCAAAGAGTTCTCAGCTCTTTTTCACCAGCACCACCGTCACATTGTCCGGACCGCCCGCCTCTTTTGCCGCCTGCACCAGATGCCGGCAGCTTTCTTCCAGCGTCGGTCCGGCGCGCAGGATTGTCTCCAATTGCGGCCCTTCCAGCACACCGTGCAGTCCGTCGCTGCAGATCAGCACCTGCGCCCCCGATTGCAGCGGCACCGAATAGTAATTCACCGTCAGCGGCGAACTGGCCCCAATCGCCATCGTCAGCACATGGCGCATGGGGTGGTTCTTCAGGCTGTCCTCGTCCAGACCCAGCGGACGTCCCACCTCGTTGACCCAGGTCTGATCGTCGGTGATCACCCGGAACCCATCGCCATCCAGAACATAAGCGCGGCTGTCTCCCACGCTGGCGATAGAGAGCCGGCCGTCCACTTCCAGCGCCGCCACCAGGGTGGTGCCCATGCCTTCCAAAGACGGATCGCTTTGCGCCGCTTCCAGAACCCGCCGGTTGGCCTCTTCCACCGCCGAAAGCAGCACCTGGGAATCCCGGTGCGGTGCGATCAGCACCTTCTCCGCCACGGTTTCCACCGCCATCCGCGAAGCCCGCTCTCCCGCCTTGGCGCCGCCCATTCCGTCGGCCAGCACGTACAGCCCCAGTTCCGGCTCGATCAGGCAGTAGTCTTCATTGTTCGTCCGGACGCAGCCCTTGTCCGACAGGGCAAACGCTTCCAACATGCTCAACGACCTCTTCCGGTGCTCGGCACAAGTCCCAAATGTAACATGCGCAATTCGCTCCGCTAGTGTAATTTTAGCTAGTATTTTGGAGCTATCGCCTCCCGCCGGGACAGCAGGGTAAAATTAAGGGGTCACTTCCCGAATGATGCTGCAACGATTACGCCTCACGCTCGACATGATCAAGTTCGAGCATTCGGTTTTTGCCCTGCCGTTCGCGCTCACCGGCGCTCTGCTGGCGTTCCGCCAGGGCGGCTTCGGCACGCCGGGACTCTGGCGGACACTGCTCTGGATCGTGGTGGCGATGGTGGGCGCGCGCTCCGCCGCCATGGCCTTCAACCGCCTGGTGGACGCCGACATCGACGCCCGCAACCCGCGCACCCGCATGCGGCAATTGCCCGCCGGCCTGCTCAGCTAGCGATTCGCCTGGGGCTTTGTCGCGGCCGCTTCCGCCCTCTTCGTGCTGGCCGCCTGGCAGCTCAATCCGCTCTGCCTCATGCTCTCGCCCCTGGCCCTGGCTGTCGTCTTCTTCTATTCCTATCACCAAACGGTTTACTTCGTTCTCTCACCTGGTGCTGGGCTTCAGCCTGGGGATCGCGCCGGCCGCCGCCTGGATCGCCGTCCGCGGTTCGCTCGACCCGCGCATCCTGTGGCTCACCGCCGCCGTCACCTTCTGGACCGCCGGCTTCGACGTCATCTACTCCTGCCAGGATTACGAATTCGACTGCGCCGAGGGCCTCTACAGCGTCCCGCGCCTCCTGGGAATCGCCCGCGCCCTGCGCCTGGCGCAAGCGCTTGCACTTCCTCATGGTGGTGTGCCTGCTCGCCCTGGTCTGGTCGCTGCACCTCGGCGCCCTGGCCCTTGCCGGCGTCGCCGCCGTCGCCGCGCTGCTGGTCTACGAGCACAGCCTCGTGAAACCGCACGACCTCTCGCGCGTCAATGCCGCCTTCTTCACCATGAACGGCTACGTGAGCGTGCTATTCTTTGTATTCTGGGCCGCTGATATCTTCCTCCTCAAACCGGGTGCTTAGCCATGCAAGTTGTCATCGACGATCCTCTCCTCGTTCCCATCCGCGACAAGGTGGAAGCCGGCCGAGCGCTCTGCTTTCGAAGACGGCCTGGCCCTGTTCCGCACCACCGACATTCTCTCGCTCGGCTACCTGGCCAACCTGGTGCGCGAGCGCCTCCACGGCGACACCACCTACTTCAACGTCAACCGCCACATCAACCCCACCGACGTCTGCGTGGCCAGTTGCCGCCTGTGCGCCTTCGGCAAGCGCGTGCGCGATCCCAAGGCCTACACCATGTCGCTCGAAGAGGTCTGGCACCGGGCCGGCGAGGGCTGGAGCGAGGCCGTCACCGAATTCCACATCGTCGGCGGACTGCATCCCGAATTGACTCTCGACTGGTACTGCGAGATGCTGCGCGGCCTCAAGCAGCGGTTTCCCCAGGTGCATCTCAAGGCCTTCACCATGGTGGAGATCGCCTACCTCGCCCGGCGCACGAAAATCTCCATTCGCGAAACCCTCGAGCGCCTGCGCGACGCCGGCATGGATTCCCTGCCCGGCGGCGGCGCCGAGATCTTCAACGAGCGCGTCCGCCGCATCATCTGCGACCACAAAATCGACGGCAACGAGTGGCTCGAAACCGCCCGCACCGCCCACCAGTTGGGCCTGCGCTCCAACTGCACCATGCTCTACGGGCACATCGAAAACGATGAGGATCGCGTCGATCACCTGGTCAAACTGCGCGCCCTCCAGGACGAAACCGGCGGCTTCGTCACCTTCATCCCGCTGGCCTTCCACCCCGATAACACGCCCCTGCAGCACATCGGCAAGACCACCGGCTTCGCCGATATCAAGAACATCGCCGTGGCCCGCCTGATGCTCGACAATATTCCGCACATCAAGGCCTATTGGGTGATGATGACGCCGCGCATCGCGCAGATCGCCCTGCGCTTCGGCGCCGACGATATCGACGGCACCATCGTGGAAGAGCGCATCTACCACGACGCCGGCGCCACCACCACCCAGGGACTGCGCCGCGCCGAATTGCTGCAGTTGATCCGCAAAGCCGGCCGCGTCCCGGTCGAGCGCGACACCCTGTATCGTCCCGTGCAGCGCACCGAATCCACCTTCACCGTGCTGGTGTAACCGTGACAATATTCGAACCTCATTGCGTCGCGCCCACCGGCGATTGGTGCGGCGAAGGCCCCGTCTGGTGCGGCGAAGAACAGTCCCTCTACTGGACCGACATCAACCGCTTTCTGGTTCACCGGCTGGATGCCGGCGGCGCGGTACGCACCTGGTTCTTCGATGAACCGGTCACCGCTCTCGGGCTCACCGGACGCTCCGGCACGCTCGCTGTCGCGCTGGCCTCCCGCCTCGTCTTCTGGAGCCCCCAGTCCGATCGGCGCGAGGACCAGGGATTTCATCTCCCCGGCTACCCCGCCGTCCGTTTCAACGACGCCCGCCCCTGTCCGCGCGGTTCCTTCTGGGCCGGCACCATGCGCAATAACGTGGCGCCCGACGGAACTTCGCTCGAAGCCGGCGGCGTCGATGGCGTGCTGTACCGCATCGATCCGGACGGCTCGGTCACCGAGTGGCAGCGCGATATCGGCATCGCCAACACGCTCGCCTGGAGCCCCGACCATACCCGCTTCTATTTCGCCGACACTCTCTGCAACACGATTTACGTCTACGATTACGACCGCGACTCCGGCTCCATCGGCAACCGCCGGCCGTTCTTCACGGGGTTCGAACGCGGCCTTCCAGACGGCTCCGCCATGGATAGCGAAGGTTTCCTGTGGAACTGCCGCTGGGGCGGCGCGTGCGTCGTCCGCGTCGCTCCCGATGGCGTCATCGATCGCATCGTCGAAATGCCCGCGCGCAATATCACCAGTTGCACTTTCGGAGGCGTCGATTTCCGTACGCTCTTCGTCACCAGCGCCTCGCTGAGCGCTCCCGCGCAGCGCCTGGCAGGCGCCCTGTTCGCCTTCCAAACCAGTGTTCCCGGCCTTCCAGAGCACCGCTTCCTCTAATTTGCGGCCTTTTCCAGCCTTTTCGAGCCTTTTCCTCTTTCCAAGCCGCTTGCATTGGCGTACCATCATGTCATCGGCTAAAGCCGAATGGGAGAGTAAAAGACGAAATGACGCAATCACAGATTGTCCAGACTCTGGCAGACAAGTGCGAAGTCACTAAGAAAACCGCACAGGCCCTGCTGGCGTCGCTTGCCAGCACGGCGATCGCGGAAGTGAAGAAGAACGGCCTGTTCGTGGTGCCCGGTTTAGGCCGGCTGGTGCGCGTAGACCGCAAAGCTCGTATGGGTCGCAACCCGGCGACGGGCCAGACCATCAAGATTCCCGCCAAGAAAGTCGTGAAGTTCCGCATCGCCAAAGCTGCCAAAGATGCGATCGTCCCGCCAAAAGTGAAGAAGGGCTAGCACCTTAACGGTCGCGGCTCCGCACAGGGCCGCGACCGTGTGGCCTAGTTCATCCCGGCGCCCGGTCCGGTTCCCGTTCCCCCCGCCCCGCTCTCCTTCCCGTTCCGCTTTAGCTCCCGCTCGCGCTCCAGCACACTCACCCCGTGATTGATCCAGTCCTGCGCCGGCGTCCCCTTCAGATAATGATCGAACCACGCATTGATGCGCCGGTGATAATCCAGTTGGTTGGCCTTCTGCGCCACCGCATGATTCTCGCCTTCGTACACCAGCATCACGCAGTCCTTCCCCGCCCTGCGCGCCGAATTGTATAGTTCGATGTCCTGGTGCCAGTCCGAGGCGCCGTCGTGGTCCCCCACGCTCAACAGCAGCGGCGCCGCCAGCTTGTTCGCGAAATACACCGCCGAGTTGCGAATGTACGCCTGCGGGTCTTCATACAGCGGAACCTCCATCCGCTCCTGCCCCACTTCCACGTGATTCGTCTCCGGCCCGCCGCTGTTCCAGTAGATTTCCCCATAGCTGGAAGCCAGGTTGGTCAGTGGGCCGCCCGCCACCCCCGCCGCGAACAGTTCGCTCTGCGTCAGGATGAACGTGGTCTCGTACCCGCCCCACGAATGGCCCACCAGGCCCACCCGCGAGGCATCCACCATCCCCGTCTCCAGCACCTTCTTCACGGCGGCCGTCACGCAGTCCAACGCCGAAAGCCCCGGCGCCCGCGGCCGGAACACAATGTCCGGCCGGTACACAAAATATCCGTTCTGCGTCCACACCGCCGGGTTGTACGTGACCCGCTCGCTGGGCGCGGTCCAATTGTGCAGTTGGTTGCTTTCTATCTCGTAGATCTGCACGATCATCGGGTACTTCTTGCCCGGCGCGTAGCCCGCCGGATAGTACAGCGCGCCCTGCAGTCTTTCGCCATGCGTATTCTTGTAGTCGATCAGTTCCGCGCGGCCCGCCGCATAATCCGCGGCGAACGGATTGGTATCGCTCACCCGCCGGGCAGTCTTTAGTTCCAGGCCACCCGCGTAGAGATTCGGCGAGGAACTCCAGGTGCCCGCCTGGTACAGAAACACGTCCGCATTCTTCGCCTTCACCAGTCCGCGCACCCCCTTATCGGTGAATAACAGGCGCTCCACTTTGCCGTCCTGCAGCCGGGCGTACCCGGTGCGTTTGGTCCAACGGCCCTCCAGGCTCACATACACGGGCTTCGAAAGATCGATCCATTCGGTCTCCTCTCCGCCGCCGCGTCCGCCCCGCCCGCCACCCGCGCGCGCCGGGCTCACTCGCGCATACCGGTTGCGGATCTCTTCCGGAGCGCCATCCGTCAAACGGTGCGGCTTGCCCGCCCCATCCGGAAACAGCTCCCACAGGTCCCACGCGTCGTACACGATGACGCTGCGGTCGTCTTTGGTCCATCCGGCGATGCCGTAGGGCGGCTTCTGCGGCGCCGGATAGTCGTTTTCCCGGTTGGTGAAAATCACCTTGAGCGCGTCTTTACTGATGTCGCGCGTGGTCCCCGCATCCAGGTCGTAGGCCCAGAAATGGCCCTCCCTGAAATTCATGGCGTAGTGGCCGCCCGGGCTGAAATCCACCGGAGCGATCAGCTTCTTAGCCACCTGCACACGCGCGCCGGTCTGCAGATTCACCTTGTAAACATCGGTGTACCGCCGTCCAAACATCGACTCGCCCACGTAAGGCGTGCCATCCAGCGCCAGCGCGCGGTCTCCCCGCTTGGGCAGGCGGACTTCCTCCCGATCGTTGGTGGAAAGCGGCGTCAGTTTTCCGCTGGCGATATGCCAGGCCGCCGTGACATTGCGATCGCGATCGCGCGCGGCGGTCAGTTTCTGCTCGCTGATGACATATTCGTCCTTGGAATGCCAGACCTCCACCGTAGACTGGTCTTCGTCGCTCTTCTTCTCTTCCGGCTTCTTCAGCCACTCCGCAACGCCCACAAACAGCATGGCGCCGTCTTCCGACCATTGCGGCGTGCGCGCGCCCACCAGCCGTCGCGGCGCTTCCACCTTGACCGAACGCGTTTCGCCCAACCCTTTCCACGCCAGCGCCACATAACTTTCGCCGTCGAAGCCGTCCTGCTTGACGCTCCGCAGCGCCGCCAGGTCGCTCGAGTCCTTACGCCACGCCAGTCCCGTGAACAGCGCCGGCCCGCTATCCAGCACGCGCAGCGATCCGCTCTTGGGGTCGAACACCTGAAGGGCATTGCCCGTGCGCCCCTCCACCCCGATAGTCATCGCCAGGTTGCTGCCGCTGTCCTGCCAGGCCATGCCGGTCACGTTTCCGAAAGTGGTGTCGGCGCCCGTCGCCAGGTTGCGAACGGTGAGGGTCGTGCACCGGTCGGGATCGCGCCCGCCCGGCCGGTTCACGCACCGGCGCATAGCGGCGGAATGCCAGCCACGCGCCTTCCCCGGAGAATGCCAGCGACTGCACATCCTCTACGGTGGTCACCGCGCCGGTCGCCAGTTCCAGCACGTTCATCTTGTTCTGGAGCGGCTTTTTGGCCTTCTTCAGCTTCTCCTGCTCGGCCTCGGAAACGGTGGCTTCGCAAGCCAGCCACCGCGAATCCGCCGAGAAGACGGCTCCCGAGCAAAAAGCGATCGCCTGCGTCTTCCCGCCCGACGCGCCGGTCACGCGCAGTTCGTCGTTACGATTGGTGCGGCGGATCTCATACGCCACCCATTTCCCGTCCGGCGACAAGGCGGCCTGGCCGAGGGTTTCGAACTTACCGTAGTCCGCGGGCTTCAAGGTGGGCTTGGTTTGCGGATAGGCAACCAGTACAAAGCTCGCCGCAAGGAAGAAGGGACGCAATCCTGAGGAGGTCATGGGAAACGATTTTATCAAGCTGGGAAACGAGGGACACTGGAGTGATGGATCGTACCATCGCGCCCCATGAGGCGGCCGTAGTCCGGTGGCTTCTGGATCACGCGCCAGCCGGGGATGTGTCGCCGTATCGAATCCCGCCGCTCGAAGAACTCCGGGTTCTCAAAGGATGCCAGTGCGGATGCGCCAGCCTGGACTTTCGTGAGAACGCGTGGGGAGGCGCGGCCATCATCGCCGACGCCTTCGCCGTCTACCCTGACGGCCAAAAGGCCGGGCTGATTCTGTGGGGCCGCGCAGGCGAGATTGTATTGCTGGAAATCTACGATTGTCATCCTGAAGCTTCGCACCGCTTTCCCGCCATCGCGGATTTGCGAAGCTACCAGGAACACGGCTGGGGCTAAGCCGCCGGTCGCCCACTACGCAATCGCCGGACGCCGCTTGCCGAAACCCGTGGCCTGTTCGAAGGCGTGGGCCATTTGCAGCACGCTGAAATCCGCCTTGTTCCGGCCCACGATCTGCACTCCCACCGGAAGCCCTTCCGCCGTGAACCCGCCGGGCACCGAAGCCGCCGGATTGCCCGTCGCCGAGATGTACCAGCAGGACTTCATCCAGTCGATGTAGCTCTCGAACTTCACCCCCGCGATCTCCGTGGGGTAGGGCGTGTCGATATCGAACGGCGGCACCTGCGAGGTCGGCAGCACGAAGTATTCGTACTTTCTCCAGGAACGCCTGAAAGCCGCGCCAGATTCGGGCATGAGCCGCCTCGGCACGCGCGAGTTGCACCCCGGTCAGCCGCAGCCCCTCCTCGATCTCGCCCTTCAGCGTATCCTTAAAACCGTCCGGATGCTCTCGCAATTGCGCTCCGTAAGCGATCGCCGAATTCCACGCGCGCAGCGTGCGAAAGGAGATTTCGGCGGGAGCGAAATCCGGCTCCGCCTGCTCCACCACGCAGCCCAGAGATTCGAACGTGGCCCGATGTTTATCCAGGACGGCGCGCACACGGGCGTCGAAAGGCGCGCCGCCCAGGTCCTTGAACCAGGCCACGCGCACCCCCTTGAAACTGCGGTCCAGAGGGCGCGCGAACAGTTCTCCGGGCTCATCGATCGAGAGCGGCGAACGGGAATCGGGTCCTGCGATGGTACTCAGCGCCAGGGCCAGGTCGGCCACCGAACGGCCCAGGCATCCCGAAGTGCTCAACGTGGACCACGCAACTTCCGCTTTGGGATTGGGCACCCGGCCAACCGAAGGCCGGAAACCAACCACGTTGCAGAACGCCGCCGGATTGCGCAGCGAGCCGCCCATATCGGAGCCACTAGCCACGGGCGTCATGCCGCATGCCAACGCGACCGCGGCGCCGCCTGAGGATCCACCGCACGTCTTGGTCAGGTCATACGGATTGCGCGTCGCGCCAAACACCTTGTTGAAGGTCTGCGAGCCCGCGCCGAATTCCGGAGTGTTCGTCTTGCCGATGATCACCGCGCCCGCGCGCCGCATCCGTTCCACCACCAGATCGTCTTCCGTGGGAACGTAATCCCGGAAAAGCGGCGAGCCAAAGGTGGTGCGAATGCCGCGGGTCTCCATCAGGTCCTTGTGCGCCACCGGAAGCCCGTGCAGCGGCCCCAGTCTCTCACCGCGAGCCTGCATCTCATCGGCCTTGGCGGCGGCTTCGGCGGCCATTTCCGGAACCAGCGTCACGATGGCGTTGACTTTCGGATTGACCCGCTCGATCTGCTTTAGATGCGCGGCCAGCGCCTCCCGTGCCGACAGTTTCCGGGTGCGGATCAGCCGGGCCATCTCCACCGTACTCGTAAAACACAGCGCTGACGCCGCGGACTGCGCCTCCGCCTCCCCGGCACAAAGTGACGCGGCGGCCATTCCCGTGAGCGCATCGCGGCGGGTCAGTTCGTTCATCGCTGTAAGGCTATCATACGAGACTGGAGGGGAACGAGCATGACCGGTCGCCCGCTGTATACTGCGAAAATGAGAAAAATCGCCGCCCTGCTTCTCCTCGCCGTTCCCGCGTTCTGTCAGGAGCGCGTCGATCTCGGAGTCGTGGACCGCATCAAAGCCGAGGCCTTCGAACGCTCCAAAGTGATGGAGACCCTGCGCAATCTCACCGACGTGCACGGCCCTCGCCTCACCTGGTCACCGGGCTTTGAAGACGCCGCGCGCTGGGTCATGAGCCAGTTGAACAGCTATGGCCTCGAAAAAGTGCATGAGGAAAAATGGCAGCCCGCCGGGCGTTCCTGGACCCTCGAACAGTCGTCGGTGGAACTGATCGAGCCCAGCTACATGCAGCTTACCGCGGTGCCCCTCGCCTGGAGCGCCTCCACCAACGGCGCGGTCACCGGCGATCTGGTGCTGGCGCCCATGCGCGCTTCCTTCCGCGATGGCCCGGTGAAATTCAAAGAAGCCATGAACGCCTATCAGGCCAGGTGGTCCGGCAAGCTGCGCGGAAAAATCGTGCTGGTCAGCGAGCCTAAGGTGCCCGCCGCGCAGACCAATCCACAGTTCCGGCGCTACACCGCGTCTGACCTGGCCGACTTCGCCAATGCCCCGGCGCCCGCTTCCAAGCTGACCGCCCGCAAACTCGAGGACGTGGACTGGCCCGAGGACCCGAGCGAACTCGGCAAGTTCTTCACCAGTCTGCCCAACTCCCTGATGGAGCAGTTGTACGATCTGTACGATCAGGCCGTGAACCAGCGTGGCGAATTCCTCGCCCGCGAGGGCGTTGCCGGCGTCCTCCAGGAGGATGATCGCGCTCACGAAGGCATGTTGTTCAGTGAGGCGGCAGGCGGCTTTAAAGCGGCTGGAACCGCGCCGCCGCCCACATTTGTAGTGACCGCCGAACAGTACAACCGCATCGCGCGGTCGCTGCAAAAAAACAATCCCGTGCGTGTCCGCCTGGCGCTCAAAGCCGCCGCCTCGGATCGCGACGTGGATGGCGCCAACATCATCGGCGAGCTTCCCGGAGGCGATAAGAAAGACGAGATCGTGATGATCGGCGCGCACTTCGATTCGTGGCACTCCGGCACCGGCGCCACCGACAACGGAGCCGGCAGCGCTGTCATGATCGAGGCCATGCGCATACTCAAGGCGCTGAACCTGAAACTCGACCGCACCGTGCGCATCGGGCTCTGGGGTGGCGAAGAAGAGGGCCTGTTCGGCTCGCGCGCCTACGTCAAGGAGCACTTTGCCGATCCCAAGACCATGCGCGTCACCACCGAGCACGGCAAACTCTCGGGCTACTTCAACCTGGATAACGGCAGCGGCAAAATTCGCGGCGTCTATCTCCAGGGACACGAGGCCATGCGGCCCATTTTTGAAGCCTGGTTGGCCCCCTTCCGCGACCTCGGCGTGACCACCGTATCTATCCGCAATACCGGCGGCACCGATCACCTGAGCTTCGACGCCGTCGGCCTGCCCGGCTTCCAGTTCATTCAGGACCCGCTGGATTACGGCACCATCACCCATCACTCCGATATGGACACCTGGGATCACGCCGTTCCCGAGGACCTGATGCAGGCCTCCGCCGTGATCGCGACCATTGTCTACCAGACCGCCAACCGCAAAGACATGCTGCCGCGCCGGGAATTGCCCAAGCCGGAGTAAGGTAAACCTGTACCCGATCGCCTGCTTCGCCTGCTTCGCTGGTTGACACCGCGCCCCTGCTTTGATAAAACTCGCTGGCATTGAGAGTGCCTCGTGACAAAAAAAGATCTGATCGGAAAAATTGCCATAGAAGCGCGATTAACTCGCGCCCAGGCAGCAACCGCGTTGGACGCGATTCTGCACGGAATTCAAACCAGTCTGGTGCGGGGAGACCGTGTGACCCTTTCGGGTTTCGGAACATTTGGAATCTCGCACCGCAAAGCCCGCCGCATTCGCAACCCGCGCAGCGGAAGCGCTATTGAAGTCGCGGCCAAACGGGTGCCGCGCTTTGCTCCCGGTGTGGAACTGAAGTCCGCTATCGATAAATCCGCCCCCACCCGCTAATCCGCGGCAGTTGCGCTATCCTGAACGCGTCACATGCCCCAAGCCGAGAAACCGAATCCCCACGGCGAAAGCGGCAGCCTGGGTGGAATCAAACTGTTTGGCGTCCCCATCCGCCTGCATTTCACCTTCGTCCTGTTGCTGGTGTTTCTGCTGTTCATCGGCGTAGGCGACCGCCAGTCCGGCCCCATGACTGTCCTCTATGTTCTGGCCTTATTCGCCTCCGTGCTCTTACACGAAATCGGCCACACCCTCGTGGCCCGGAAGTACGGTATCCGCACCCTGGAAATCGTCATGTATCCCATCGGCGGCGTGTCCCGGCCGGAGCGCCAGCCGGCCGCCCGCGAAGAGCTTTGGATCGCTCTCGCCGGCCCCATGGTGAACCTGCTCCTCGCCCTCGCCTTGTTGGCCTGGGTGGCCGCCCACCAGGGGTTCCAGGCCATCCGCGAACTGGCCCAACCCACCGACGCCAATCTCGCCGAACGCCTCGCACTCGGCAATCTCCTGCTCTGCGTCTTCAACCTGCTGCCGGCCTACCCCATGGATGGCGGCCGGATCCTGCGCTCGTTTCTGGCCCTCCACCGCTCCGAAGAAGAGGCCACCCGCATCGCCGCCGGCGCCGGACAGTCGCTGGCCTTCCTCATGGGACTCGCCGGCCTCCTCTACGGCAATTACATGCTCGTCTTCGTCGCCCTGTTCGTTTACCTGGGCGCATTTCAGGAAGGCGCCGCCGCGCGCAGCCGCATCCTCACCGCCGGATACACCGTGGGCGCCGCCATGATCACCGACTTTCGCACCCTCGAACACGGCGCCACCATCCGCGATGCCGGCGATCTCCTGCTCAAAACCTCGCAGCACGATTTCCCCGTGATGCACGGTGGCCAGGTTATCGGCTTGCTCACCCGCTCCGCCCTCGTGCGCGCCATGATGACCGCCGGACCCGAAAGCTACGTTGCGGGCGTGATGGAACGCGAATTTGTCCGCCTCACTCCAGACATGCCCCTCACCAGCGTGCTGCCTCAATTGTCCGCTGCCGGCGGAGCCGCCCTCGTAATGGACGCCGAAGACCACTTGGCAGGCATCCTGACCAGTGAGCACATCTCCGAATTCATCCTCCTCCGCCAGGCCACTGTCAGGCAGGCCTCTGGCCCCGGTTAGCCCCTGTTTTACAATGGGAATTGTCCATGCACGTGCGTCTCGCCGTAGTCTCCGAAGCCCCCGCCCTGGTCACCCTCATCAACGCCGCGTTTCGCGTGGAAAAGTTCTTTATCGATACCGAGCGCATCGACCTCGCCCAGGTAGAAGCCTTCTTTCGCACCGGTTTCTTTCTGGTGGCCGCCGATGACGGCCTCGCCGCCTGTGTCTACGTCGAAAAGCGCGGCGCGCGCGGCTACTTCGGTCTGCTTTCCGTGGACCCCGCGCGCCAGAAAAGCGGCTTGGGCAAGCGCCTCGTCGAAGCCGCCGAGCGCTGCTGCCGCGACCTTGGGTGCGCCGCCATGGACATGCAAATCGTGAATCTCCGCAGCGAACTTCCCGCGTTTTATCAGCGCCTGGGTTATGCTGAAACAGGCACCGCGCCGTTTCCCCATGACGTCGTTACCAAGCTGCCCTGTCACTTCGTAAGGATGTCGAAGCCATTGTGAGACCCGCCAAGCGCATCGGATTGTTTCTCGCCTTCGCCATGGCCGCTTTCTACGGCGCTGATTACATGGTCGCCCGCAAGCAGCCTCTCGGCTCCGTACAGGTGCAGCCGTATTACGCCGTACCCCAGAAAGACGGCAAAACCGAGTTCATGATGCTGGACCCCGAAGTCGATACCTGCGTCCAATCCCTCCTCCCGCACCTCGGTCATCCCCCCTGCTGGCAACTGAATAAAAAGAAAAATAAACGCATCGATCTGTAACGCCCAAGGCAGCTATTTCGGCCTGACTTTCGGAAACTGGTAACTTACCGCCTGCCTCACACCGTCAGATAACCAAGGTGTACCGACTCACATCGACGTTTTGCGCCATCCTGACCTTGGCGAGTTGCGCCTGCGCTCAGCCGGAGTCCCCAGGACCGTCACCTGAGCTCCCTGTCGTCGTTCCCCTCAACGAAGAGCGAATCCTGAAAGTCATTCCCGATTACCAGACCGTGGAGGACACTCACCGCCCCATCGCGCCTATGACCCCGAAACAAAAGTGGAACCTTGCCTGGAAGGAGGTTATCGATCCCTTCAATAATGCCAGCGCCGTGCTCGCCGCCGCCATGTCGCAGGCCGGAAATGAGACGCCCAGATATGGCGAGGGCGGCGCTGCGTACGGCAAGAGAGTAGGCGCCGCCATCGGCGATTTCGGCACTCAGAGTTTCCTCTCCGCCGGTGTCTTCGCCTGTCTTCTCCACCAGGACCCCCGCTATTTCCGCAAGGGTCCTCCCTCCGGCGTGGTCCCCAGGGCTCTCTATTCCGTCAGCCGCATCTTCGTCACCCGGCAGGATTCCGGCCGCGCCGCCTTCAACGCATCGAACATTCTGGGCATGGCCGGGGGAATCGGCGTTTCCAATCTCTATTACCCCGCCGGCAGCCGCACAGGTGAGGTGATGCTCAGCCGCGTAGGCACCAGCTTGACCGGCGATGTCATGGGCAACCTGATGTCCGAATTCTGGCCCGACCTCCAGAAGAAATTCCTCCAAAAGAAACACAAGTAGACCCGGCCGCGCCTACCGCTCGTCCAGCATGTAAGCTGAACTTATGCGACTCCTTCCGGCACTGCTGCTCGTCCTGGCAGTCTGTGCTCCCGGCGCCGAAAAAACGCTCCTGCGCAAAGGCTGGGCCATCCAATCCTCCACCGAGGTCCGCGAGACCGGCGTCGCCATCTCGCTCCCCGAGTTCAGCACGCGCGGCTGGTATGCCGCCGCCATGCCCTCCACCGTCCTCTCCGCCCTGGTGCAGGAGCATGTCTATCCGGACCCCTACACCGGCATGAATCTCCGCACCATCGCCGGCACTTCCTATCCCATCTCCTTCAACTTCTCCAACGCGCCCATGCCGCCCGATAGCCCGTTCCGCCACCCGTGGTGGTTCCGCACCGATTTCCAGGTACCCGCGGATTATCGCGGGAAAACTGTGTGGCTGGGCTTCGACGGCATCAACTTTCGCGCCAACGTCTGGCTGAACGGCAAAGCAGATCGCGTCCGCCGATCGATGCCGCCGGCGCCTGGCGCCTGTTCGAATTCGACGTCACCGCGGCCGCCCAGCCCGGCGAGTCGAACACTCTGGCCATCGAGATCTTCCCGCCGCAGCCCCACGACCTCGCCATCACTTTCGTCGATTGGAATCCGCAGCCGCCCGACAAAGACATGGGCCTCTGGCGCGATGTGTGGATCGCCGCCACCGGTCCCGTCGCCATCCGCTACCCGTCGGTCACCACGCACTTACCGTCGCCGGACCGCGCCCGCCTCACCGTCCGCGCCGAACTGACTAATGCCGCCGGTCAGCCTGTCGAAGGCGTGCTCAAGGGCAAGATCGAATCCGCCGCATTCTCTCAGCCCGTCCGCCTGGCCGCGCATGAAACGCGCGTCGTTCACTTCACCCAGGAAATCGCCGACCCCCGCCTCTGGTGGCCCGCCCAGGTGGGCGAACAGAATCTCTACCCCCTCGACCTTACATTCGACATCGGCGGCGCCGTCTCCGATACCAGCCACACCGAATTCGGCATTCGCGAGATCACCAGCGAGGTGGATTCCAAACTTCACCGCGTCTTCCATATCAACGGCAAGAACATCCTGATCCGCGGCGCCGGCTACACCTTCGACATGCTGCTGCGCTCCACCCCCGAGCGCCAGGATGCCGAGCTCCGCTACGTCCGCGACATGAACCTCAACGCCATCCGCTTCGAAGGCAAGATGGAGGACGATCATTTCCTCGAACTGTGCGACCGCTATGGCATCCTCGTCCTCGCCGGCTGGTGCTGCTGCGACCATTGGGAGCAGTGGCAGCGGCTGGGATCCGGAGGACGAAACCATCGCCGCCGCGTCCCTCCGCGACCAGTTACGCCGCCTCCAGCGCCACCCCTCCGTGGCCGATTGGATGTACGGCAGCGACAACCCGCCGCCGCCCAAAATCGAAAAGATGTACCTCGACATCCTCAAGGAAGTGGAATGGCCCAATCCCTACCACTCCTCCGCCACCGCCAAAAAGACACCCCTCGGCGATACCGGCGTCAAGATGAACGGCCCCTATGAGTACATCGCGCCGTCCTACTGGCTTCTGGACACCACCCGCGGCGGCGCGCACGGCTTCACTACCGAAGTCGGCCCCGGACCCGCTCCGCCTCCCGTGGAGAGCCTGCGCCGCATGTTGCCTCCCGAGCATCTCTGGCCCCCGGATTCCTGGTGGGACTATCACGCCGGCGGCGGCGCCTTCAAGGATCTCCACGTCTTCACCGAAGCCCTCAATGCCCGCTACGGCGTCGCTGCATCGCTCGAGGATTATTCGAAAAAGGCGCAAATGATGGCCTACGAAGGGCACCGCGCCATGTTCGAAGCCTTTGGCCGCAATAAGTACACCGCCACCGGAGTCATTCAGTGGATGCTCAACAACGCCTGGCCCGGCCTGATCTGGCATCTCTATGACTGGTACCTCCGCCCCGGCGGCTCTTACTTCGGCAGCAAGATAGCCAACGAACCGCTGCACGTGCAATACTCCTACGACGACCGCTCCATCGTAGTCGTGAACTCCTTCTACCGCCCGGTTCCGGCACTGCAGGTTACTGCCAAAGTCTACAACCTGGACATGCAGGAAAAGTTCTCCAGGACCGCCAAAATCGATGCCGGCGAGGACAGCAGTACCCGCGTCTTCACTCTTCCCGACCTGCCAGGCCTGACCTCCACTTACTTCGTTAGTCTGTCTTTGGGTGACTCATCCGGCAAAATAGTAAGCCGCAATTTCTACTGGCTCTCCACAAAGCCGGAGACCTTGGATTGGGATAAGTCCAACTGGTATTACACCCCGACTAAGACCTTCGCCGATTACTCCGCGCTGAATACGCTACCCGTAGTCAACTTACAGGTAACAGCGAAGACCAGCCAGGATACTGCCACTGTCACTATTTCGAATCCGTCGAAGACCCTGGCCTTTGCCGTGCATTTGAAGGTGAAGAAGCCCTCCGACGGTGAAGAAATCCTCCCCGTCCTGTGGGAAGACAACTATTTCCCCTTACTCCCCGGAGAAACACGCCGCATCGCCGCGACTTACCACAGCCGGGAAGTTCCCGTAGTCGAGGTGGACGGCTGGAACGTGAAACCCAAAACGTTCTCCAACTGAAGAGCTAACCGGGCTGGTGTATACTACCATCACAAGACCCCAGAGAGGATCGGATGGCCAACTTTTGCGCTCAATTTAATCCCGACGGCGACATGCTGTACGGACGCGGTGAAGAAATTACCGCGGTATCTCCAGGAATACGAAGAGCCGGGTTCAACGGAGAGGAATCAGCGGAAGGTTCGAGAGAAATACCCCTACGCATTCATTAATAATTACAACATGATCATCACGAATATCGTTTCTGTGGCTGAAACAGGGGACAGGTTCTGATTGACGGACGGCAGGAGGGGCGTCCCTCTCACCGAAAAACAACGCGAGTATCAGAATGAGCTTCGGGATTCGTTCAAATACAGTCCCGATACGACGCTCCGGGACGTTGCGCCTATGCTCAAGAGCCTCAAAAAAGAGCAATGTTGACCTTGATGAGAACAACTCCAGACAAGTCGCCATGGCATCCAAAGACCTTGCCATCCGGCGTTCCAGCAAGTTCGGCATTCAGTTCGCCATTATGCATCTGGGCGCGGCGGTGCACTACATCCTCGACGGCATCACCATGAGTGTCGTAAGTCAACAAAGAGGCTCTGAAGAACGAGTCGGTAGGGTTGATGAAGGTGCCCATCGTGACCTCCGAGTTGCGGCACGTCTTCCGGGTGTGGAACTTCTACAAGACCCACAAGCTCTATTTCTACAAGGATTTCCTCACCACCATCCCGCCCTGGAACGACACCTCCGATAAAAAGGCGCTGGAAGGATCTGGGCCGCCTATGCCGGCCAGCGCGTAGCGGTCAAATTCACGAAAAGCAAGATCCCGCGCAGAGGCCTACATGGATCGGGCTCAACAAAGCCATCGACGATCTCACCGTAGTATGCGGTCACCGTCCCATTACCAGGCCGTTTCATGAGATCCCCCACTGAGCGGGAATTTGCTTCGTGATCGCGGACAGCCGCCGATTATTCCGGTTACCATATTCCTTGATGTCCAAGCGAATCGTAACTTTCGGTGAAATCATGCTCCGCCTGGCGCCGCCCGGCTTCGAGCGTTTCCTGCAGACTCCGCAGTTCTGCGCCACCTTCGGAGGCGGCGAGGCCAATGTCGCCGTCGCCCTCGCCGGCTTCGGCTTGCCGTCCTCCTACGTCACCGTCCTGCCCCAAAACCCCATCGCCGACGCCGCCATCGCCGAACTGCGCCGCTTCGGTGTCGATACCTCCTGCATCGTTCGCGGCAAAGGACGCCTCGGCATCTATTACCTCGAAGCCGGCGCCAATCAGCGCGCATCCAAAGTCGTCTACGACCGCGACCACAGCGCTATCGCCCTCGCCAGGCAAGGCGAACTCGATTGGGACGCCATCTTCGAAGGCGCCGGATGGTTCCACGTCACCGGCATCACCCCCGCCATCAGCGCCTCCGCCGCCGCCCTTGCCCTCGAAGCCGTCCTCAAGGCGCGCGCTAAGGGACTCACCGTCTCCTGCGATCTCAACTATCGCAAGAACCTCTGGAAGTGGGGCAAGCCCGCCGTCGAAGTGATGCGCGATCTGTCCCAATCCATCGATATCGCCATCGCCAACGAAGAGGATGTCCAGATGGCCCTCGGCATTCAGGCCGAAGTGGATGTGCATTCCGGCAAGCTCGACCCCGCCCAGTACCAAAAGCTCACCGCCCGGGTGATGTCCGAGTTTCCCAATCTGAAGGCCATCGCCATCACCCTCCGCGAGAGTCACAGCGCGTCGCACAATGGCTGGTCCGCCTGCCTGAATAACGGCAATGAGTTCCTCATGAGCCGCCACTACGAAATTACCCACATCGTCGATCGTGTCGGCGGCGGCGACAGCTTCGCCGGTGGCCTCATCTACGGCCTCACCACCCTGCCCTCGCATCAGGAAGCGCTCGATTTCGCCGTGGCCGCCAGTTGCCTCAAGCACTCCATTCTGGGCGATTTCAACCGCTCCACCGTGGACGAAGTCAAGGCCCTCCTCAAGGGCGGAGGTTCCGGCCGGGTCCAGCGGTGATATGCTGTCCCCATGCACTCGAGACGTTCGTTTCTGAAGGCCGCCGCCGCGGCCCCGGCCATCCTGCATGCGGACGATAAATCCGGCTCCCGCGCCCCCATCCTCGGCTCCGGCGAACATACCTACGAGGCCATCCACGATTGGGGCGAACTGCCCCGCGACATCGCCTACGGCAACACCCATGGCGTGGTGGAAGACTCGCAGGGCCACATCTACGTGCACCACACCGTCAACGCCGTCAGCGAAAGCTCCGATTCCATGGTGGTCTTTGACGCTAAGGGCAAGTTCGTCAAGTCCTGGGGCAAGGAATTCAAAGGCGGCGCTCACGGCCTGTACATCCGCAAAGAGGGCAGCACCGAATTCCTCTACCTCTGCGACACCAAACGCGGCGTAGTGGTCAAGACCACGCTTGCCGGCGAAGAGGTGTGGAGCATCGGCTACCCCGAGCAGAGCGAAGCCTACAAGCCTGGCCCCGATGGCAAAAAGCCCAAGTACAGCCCCACCAACCTGGCCGTCGCTCCCAACGGCGATATCTACGTCGGGCGATGGCTATGGCTCCAGCTATATCAATCAGTACAACAGCAAGGCGGAGTACCTGCGCACCTTTGGCGGCAAGGGCAAAGAGCCCGGCAAAGTCGATTGCCCCCACGGCATCGTGGTAGACCTGCGTAGCGGCTCGCCCATCCTGGTGGTGGCAGACCGCGCCAACAACCGCATCCAGCGCTTCACGCTCGAAGGCAAGCACATCGATTTCATCGCCGGCACTAACCTGCCCTGCTATTTCAACTTCTACAAAAATGGCGATGTGGTGATCCCCGACCTTGGCGCCCGCGTCACCCTCATGAACCAGAACAACGAAGTGATCGAGAACCTCGGCGACGATTCGTCCACCAAATGGGGCGACACCCGTAAGCTCTCGCGCGATCGCTTCACGCCCGGCAAATTCGTCTGCCCCCACGGCGCATGCTTCGATCACGCCGGCAACATCTTCGTGGTCGAATGGGTGGAAGTGGGCCGCGTCACCAAACTGCGCAAAGTTTGATGGACCTCCGCTTCGCCCTGCGCGAGGAGTAGCGAATCTTATCGGCGTTTATCCGCGTTCATCTGCGGCCAATTGATAAGCTACTACAGCAGATCGTGCCGCTCGCGCTTTTCCAGCGCCTTCACCACTTCGCCCACCTGCTGCGCCCGGTCCCGGCTCGCCACCAGCAGGGCATCCGGCGTATCCACGATGATCAGGTCGCTCACGCCCAGCAGCGCCACCAGTTTCCCGCGCGCGTCCACAAAGTTATTCGACGCATCCAGGCAGATCGATTCGTGTACCGTCACGTTGCCCGCCCCATCCTGCGCCATCAGTTCGTACACCGCGTTCCAACTGCCTACGTCGTTCCATGCGAACTCCTCCGCGGCGATTCCGTGTACCATCTTCGCCTCGGCCGCCTTCTCCATCACCGCGTAATCGATGGAAATGTTATCGCACAGCGGAAATGCCTCGCTCAGGCAGGCGTCGAACTTCCGCGATCCGAAAGCCGGCAGCGATGCCAGCAGCGTCGCGGTCTTCGGCAGGTGATGCCGCAGTTGCTCCAGCAGCACCTCCGCCCGCCAGAAAAACATGCCGGAGTTCCAGTAGAAATTGCCCGCCGCCTTGTACCGTTTGGCCTTCGCCAGTTCCGGCTTTTCGTGGAAGCGCCGCACCGCCAGAGGCCCCGTGCTGCCCGCCGCCGTGCCGCGCGGAAACTCGATATATCCGTAGCCTGTCTCCGGCCATCTCGGCTGAATCCCCACTACCATCAGGTGCCCCGCCGCGGCTCCCCCGAACGCCGCCTTCAGCGCCCGCCGGTAGGGCGCCGCTTTGCCAATCACGTGGTCCGACGGAAATACGCCCATCACCGCCTTCGGGTCCAGCGAGTGCAAAATGTGCGCCGCCAGGCCAATCGCCGGCGCCGTATTGCGCTGCATCGGCTCGGCCAGCACCTGCCGCTTGGGAACCTCCGGCAGTTGCCGGATGATCTCCTCGCGCAAATCGTGATTCGTCAATACCCACAGCCGCTCCGGCGGGATCACCGGTGTCAGCCGGTCCACGGTTGCCTGAATCAGGCTCCGCTCTCCCACCACGGGAAGCACCTGCTTGGCGGAGCGTTTGCGGCTTCGCGGCCAGAAGCGCGTACCGCGCCCTCCGGCTAAAATCAGCCCGTAATAATGTGCGTTCATTTATTTGAGCGGATATCCGTGTATCAACCGGAACGTCCGGTTCCAGCGCGTTTTGGTCGGGAAGTGCAGCACGATGTCCAGCAAATGTTGCACGTTGAACGGCGTGCCCGTCAGCGCATCGGTCGGCGCATCGTACGACCAGTAAATCACCAGCGGCTTGCCGATAATATTCCCGCGCGGAACAAACCCCCAATACCGGCTGTCCAATGAGGAATCGCGGTTGTCCCCCATGGCGAAATAGAATCCCGGCGGCACCACCACATCGCCGCCTTCCAGGTGATTCGCCAGCATATCGTGCGCCTGCTCGGGCACCGCCACGTTCGGGTCCGCCGGAAAATTATCGCGATACCCGTCGATGTACTCCGTCTTGTGATACACGTACGGCTCCTCCATCGGCCGGCCGTTCAGCCACAAACGTTTGTCCACCAGGTGAATCCGGTCGCCCGGAACTCCGATGCACCGCTTCACAAAAGTCTGCGTGATATCCACCGGATACCGGAACACAATAATGTCGCCGCGCTTGACCTCGGTATACGGCAGAAGGTGTCGCGAAACTGCCCCAGGCGGCGCGTACGCCAGCTTGTCCACCAGCAAATGGTCGCCAATCAGCAGCGTATCTTCCATCGATCCGGTCGGAATCACGAACGCCTGCAGCAGCGTCGTCGTGCCGAAAAGCAGCAGGATGATGGTGACGGCCCACTCGGCAATAAAGCCTCGCTGCACGTACGGCGTTTGCGGCGGGGCGGCCGGTGTGGGTTCTATCTCCTCGATCAGAACCTTGTCTTCGTCCACTCCCATCTATTCTATCGGAATCTCTGATATTCTGTTGAAAAGGCCCGACCTTTGAGTACTCCTCTAACCATCCCCGCGGAAAAAATGGAGAAGCCCGAATCCCGCTGGAAATCTATCGCTCTGGTGTTCTGCTGCACCATTTTAGGCGCCGCCGCCCAGATCCTCATGAAACACGGCGCCAATCAGCTCAAACCCGGACTCATGGGAGTCCTCACCAATTTCCCGCTGTTCTGCGGCTATGCGCTCTACGGAATGAGCACCGTCCTGCTGGTGCTGGCGCTGAAAGATGGCGAACTCTCCCTGCTCTACCCGGTCATCGCCTTGACTTACGTCTGGGTCACCGGCCTCTCGTTTTTGATTTTCCACGACACCATCAACCCCATTAAACTAATTGGAATCGTCACCATCGTGATCGGCGTCACAGTGCTCGGCACCGGAGGCAAGAGTTGACTACCACCCCTGTCTCGTCCATGCTCCTGGTGCTGGTCGCGTCCTTCATCGGATCCTTCGGCGCCGTCTTCCTCAAATTGGGTTCGGCCAAGTTGCACGGCGGCTTCTGGAAAATCTTCAATCTGCAATTGGCCATTGGCGTCTCACTCTTCATGGGCTCCTCGTTTTTCTTCGTCATGGGCATCCGCCACGGCCAACTGTCGGTGCTTTATCCCATGGTCTCGCTCGGCTATGTCTGGACCCTGGTATGGGCGCGCCTCCTGTTCAAAGAAGCCTTCACCCGCCAGAAGTTCGTCGGCCTCGCCCTCATCCTGCTCGGCGTCTCCTTCGTCGGCATGGGAAGCTGAACCGGTATAAAATCGGCCCTATGCGGTCTCTCGTTTTGCTGGCTTTTGCGCTCGCCATGGCCCGGGCGCAGAGCGGTCCCGCCTTCGAGGTGGTGTCGGTCAAGCCGTCCGCCATGCAAAACAACAATACCGGAATCGGCTTGTTCACTTATCCGGGCGGCCGTATCCGCGCCAATATCTGCGGGCTGGATTACCTCATCTCCGAGGCCTTCGGCATGCAACTCTTCCAGCTTGCCGGCGGTCCCCGCTGGATCCATGAAGACCGCTTCGATATCGACGCCAAACCACCCGCGAATTCTCCGTCCAGCAAGGCCAACCCCAACAGTCCGAAGTTGCCTCCCAATGCGGAACAGCGCCTCATGCTCCAAGCCCTCCTCGCCGACCGGTTCCAGTTGCGCTCCCACCGCGAGACCCGGGAAGGCCCCGTTTACCTCTTGACTCGTACTAATAAAGAGCTGAAACTCCAGCCCACCCAGGACCCGGCTGCGTACCCGTGGGTGGGCAGCGTGGCCGGCGCCGCCATCGCGCGAGATGGTCTGAAAGCCACCAATGCCACCATGGCGCTCCTCACCGCCCGCCTCAGCAGTTACCTGGAGCGGCCCGTCATCGATCGAACCGGCCTGCAAGGCGCTTTCGATTTCGAGTACCGGTTCTCGTCGAACGATCCCTCTACCGACGTTGTCACCGTCATCATGGCCTCCCTGCAAGGCCTCGGCTTGAAACTCGCAGCCGGCAAGGGTCCCGTCGAAACCCTGGTCATCGACCGGGTGGCGCGCCCCGCGGCAAATTAAATGCCGTCCATCTCCTGCCGGCCTGCCCTCGCAAGGCGCTATCCTGAAACTATGCGTACTTGGGTGATAGCTTTGGCCGTGCTGGCCGCCATTCCTGCGTGGGCCGACACGCAGTTTCGTATCCGCCAAATGACCCGCGACGATGTCCCCCCTGGCAAAGGACAATGCGATATCCGCCTCCAGGTGGATAACGCTGTAGACGTCATGGTGCGCGGCGACCTGGTTGTCGCCCGAACCCTCGCCGGCCAGGATGCGCGCGACGATGGATCGGAATGCAATGCCCCCTTTCCCCGCCGCGATATGCCCGATCTCATGTTCGAAGTCAAGGACAGCCGCAACGGCATTCGCATGGTCGAGACCCCCAATCGCCGCAATGATTTTGCCGCCGTCGTGGCCATTCGCGACTCCGCCGGCGGCTTCGGCCGCTATCACTTCCGCCTCTCCTGGAATCTGGATCTGGTCAGCGGTGGCCGCGGGCCCGGCGATCGCCGCGATTTCGACCGCGACCGTCCGCCCGCCTCCGGCTTTGTCTGGAACAACGTCATCAATTTCCGCGGACAGGGCCGTGGAGCGGCCGTCTTTAACGGCTCCGATTCGCGCCGCCTCCAGAATGTCAATGTCGATGTGGATCGCGGCGGCAAAATCGTAGTCTCGTTCCGCGCCGAGCGCGGCCGCACCATTATGTTCTCCGGAGTTCTCATGGATCGCGAAGGTGGCAGGCTCAAAGCCGCCGTCACCAGCGAAGACGGCCGCCTCCGCGGGCCCATGTTTATCTCCGTAGATGAACGCCAGAACGTCAACAGCATCTCGCTCGAAGCTACCGACGGCCGCGACCGCATGCGCCTGAACTGGGACCGCCGCTAAACGCTCTGGTCGGGCAGAGCGCCCACATCGGGAGGCATTTGCGGCGGTGCGTTAGACATGCCGTTGTACGAAACAGTTCATCTCTCGGTCACCAGTTTCAAAATTTATTTCTCCGTCACTCCAGGCCACTTACACTCACTCGCCCCGGGGATCCATAACTTCGTATGATCCAATGAAACTGGAGGTAGATCCATGGAAGATCAACTTACAGTCACAGCACCCAAACCGCGCGATCCCCGCGCCCTGAACGCATACCGCCACGGCCTCACAGGCCAGGTCCTCATCCTCACCCCTGAGGATGAGGTGGCCTACAAGGCCCACTGCCGCAACATCCACGAATCCCTTGCCCCCGTCGGAGGCATGGAAGTCGAACTCGTCCAGGAGATCGCCGACGACCGCTGGCGTCTCAAGCACGCCTCCGCCCTCGACAACAACATCAACTCCCTCGGCCTCACCCAGCCCGATACCATCACCGCCCACCATCCGGAAATCGACGCCGCTTTCGCCAAAGCCCGCATCTGGCTCGGCGACCCCAAGAACCGCACCCTGCTCAGCCTCTACGAACAGCGCATCAAACGCAAGGAACTACAAACCATCGCCCTGCTCCGCCAACTCCAGCAGGAACGCCGCGCAGCCCTCCAGCAAGCCGTCGAAGAAGCCGCCCTCCTAGCCCAACTAGCGGCAAGCAAAGGAGAATCGTTCGACCTCGCCCACTACCCCCATTTTGATTTTTCGACCCCCGAACTCGCCCGCTTAGTCCTCCACGCGCAACGCCTGTCCGAGGCCCGAAAGCTCTTCCCCAAGCCCCAAAAGCCCCTCCGTATGGCCGCCTAGACTCAACTAAACCCCCATCCCCAACCCCCACCCCTAACCCCTGCGCGCGAAGCGCGCCCTATGGTGGGCTATCCGGAAATAAGTAATTCGTGGCAGCGTCGTCTGGTCCGCACTTACTTGCAGCACGAACGATTCGGTCACGGTGTGGCCATCGTTGCCTTCGGCCGTCAGCGTGTACCGTGTCCCCTGGAGCGGCGCGATTTCCACACAGCGGCTCAGCGCCGGTGAAACTCCTTCCACCGGCGGCTCGATGCGCACCGCGCGCGCATTCAGAACCCCATAGCACAGCACTGTGGGATTGCCTTGGGTCAGGTTCCCTTCGCGCGCATAGAATTGCAGGATCTTGACATCGGTGCCGCCATAAGTCCGGGCGAATTCGGCATTGCGCCGCGCCTGTTCGGGGTCCGGCCCGGCGTTTTGCGGGCGATGGCTCCCGTACCGGCTCAGAAATATCCAGCTAACGTAAACCGCTGCGATGGCCAGCGAAACGCGCAACAGGATCCGGATGTAACTCCAGGACACCATCGGCTTACATTATAATCGCTCCAAGGGTGTCCACCATGCTCAGAGATCTCGCCTACGCTGTCCGCACGCTGCGCAAAAGCCCGGTGTTCTTCATCGCCGCCACCGGCACCATCGCACTGGGTATCGGCGCCAGCACCGCCATCTTCAGCGTCACCAATGCCGTGCTCCTCCAGCCTCTGCCCTACAAGGACCCGGATCGCCTCGTGCTCGCCTGCGGGGACATGCGCAAGCGCAACGTCAAGGATTTTCCGTGGTCCAATGCGGAGTTCTTCGACTTGCGGGATTTCGCGAAATCCAGCTTCGAGCAGTTCGCCGCCGTGAACACCGGACAAGCCACCATTCCGCGCGAAGACGGCACATCCGAGCAGGTGAACACCGCCACCGTCACGCCGAACTTCTTCCCCATGATGGGCGGCCGCATCGTCCTCGGCCGGGACTTCACCGAATCGGATGGCGCCCCTCAGCCGGTCCCTCCGCCCAATCAGGCCCCCGGCGCCGCCGCCGCCCCGCCCCGCCTGCCCGTGGCCGCCGTATTGAGCTATTGGTACTTCCAACACCGCTATGGCGGCGACCCATCCATTCTGGGCCGGACCCTGTTTGCCGGCGGACCCCAGGTCGTAGGCGTGCTGGCCCCCGGCTTTGACCTCCTCTTCCCGCCTGATGCCAACATGCAACAATCGCCGGATTATTGGATCTCCGCGCGCCTCGCGTACGACGCGGCGCAGCGTACCAACGTACAGTGGCGCGTCATCGGACGCCTCCGGCCCGGCGTCACCCTCGAACGCGCGCAGGCGGAAGCCGATGCCGCCTCCCTCGCCGAACAGAAGACCGATACCATCCTGCGCACCGCCGATTTTCACGCCCGCCTCGAGCCCATGCAGGCGCACCTGGTTAGCGCCGTGCGTCCCGCCATCCTGGCCCTCATGGGCGCGGTCATCTTCCTGCTGTTGATTGCGTGCGCCAACGTGGGCAATCTCATGCTGGTGCGCGTCTCCTTGCGAGAGCGGGAATTGGCCGTGCGGACCGCGCTCGGTGGAAGCTGGTTGCGCCTGGTGCGCCAGATGTTGGTCGAATCGCTCTTGCTGGCCTCTGTCGGAACCGCCCTGGGCGTCGCTCTGGCGGCATTCGGCATTTACCAGTTGCGCCGCATCGCGCCCGCCAGCCTGCCGCGGCTGGATTCCATCCGCCTCGATCCGGTGGTCCTGGCCTTTTCCGTGGCCGCCGGCCTTGCCGCCGCCATCCTGTTCGGCCTGCTGCCCGCCCTGCGCAGTACGCGTCCCGACGTCATTACCGTGCTGCGTGCCAGTGGCCGCACCTCCAGCCTCAGCGGCGCCCGCCTGTTGCGCAACTGCGTGGTGGTGGTGGAAGTGGCCCTCTCCTTCGTTCTGCTGATCGGTTCCGGCCTCATGTTCCGTAGTTTCCTGGCCCTCCAGAAGATCGATCCCGGGTTCGATTCGCACCGGCTATTGACCTTCCAGGTCTTAGCGCCCCGCGGCCCCTCCACCCCGCCGCAGCGCGCCGCCTCGCAGCAGCAGTTGCACGGCCTCCTCGCCGCGCTTCCGGGCGTCCAATCCGTCACTGCGTCCTCGCCGTTTCCGCTCACCGGTAACTTCAGTCCCATTCGCTGGGGACTCGAGCCTGCCCTCGCCGACCCCAGCCGCTATCAGGCGGCCGATCTTCAAATCGTGCGGCCCGGCTATTTCGCCGCCATGCGCACCCCCATCCTCGATGGCCGCGAATTTACCGAAGCCGATAACATGCCGGGCCGCATGTACGTCATCGTCGATCGGTTTCTCGCGGCCAAGGCGTTTCCCAATCAGTCCGCCGTGGGCAAGCAGATTCTTGCCCGGATCATTACCCTTCAGCCGCAATGGTTCCAGATCGTCGGAGTGGCCGCGCACCAGCGCCAAAGCTCACTGGCGGAGCCTGGACGCGAACAGATCTACTTCACCGATGGATACCTGGGCTACGGCGCCACCAACCGCTGGGCTTTGCGCACCGCCGGCGACCCGGCGCAATATATGGCGGAAGTGCGTTCCGAAATCGCCCGCTTCAATCCCAAAATGCTGGTGACGGATCTCGAACCCATGGACACCGTAGTCGGGCAGGCGCAGGCCGGCACCCGCTTTTCCCTCCTGCTGATCGGCGTGTTCGCTACCGTTGCCGTGCTGCTCGCCGGTGTCGGACTCTATGGCGTGCTCGCCACCGTGGTTCGCCAGCGCACCGCCGAAATCGGCGTGCGCATGGCGCTTGGCGCCGCGCCTGGCGCCATCTTCAGTCTGGTAGTGGGGCAGGGGCTGCGCCTCAGTGCGGCCGGCATCGCCGCGGGTATCGTCGCCGCCCTGGCCCTCACCCGCGTCATGACCACCATGCTCGTGGGGATCAAAGCTACCGACCCGCTTACCTATGCGGCCATGGCCGCCCTGTTCTTCGCCATCGCCGCTTTGGCCTGTTGGGTCCCCGCATGGCGCGCCTCAGCCCTCGACCCCACCACCGCCCTACGCGACGAGTGAATTTGAAAGCAAGCCGCGGAGTGCTTGCTCCCGGCCCTTCGCCCATGATGAGTGCAGGAGAGTCATCATGGGAATAGTGAACGACGAACAAAAATGGGCGGCGGTCCAGCGCCGCGAGAAGGCTGCCGACGGCGCCTTCGTGTACGCGGTCAGAACCACCGGCGTCTACTGCCGGCCTTCCTGCGCGGCGCGTTCCGCACACCGGCAGAATGTGACGTTCCATACCACCTGCCAGGAGGCGGAGCGCGCGGGCTTCCGGCCGTGCAAACGCTGCCGGCCCAATGAGGCGCCGCTGGCGGAACAGCAGGCTGCACTGGTGGCCAAGGCGTGCCGGCTGATTGAGGCAGCGGAGGAAGGGCCGGCGCTGGAGACGCTGGCCGCGGCGGCGGGCATGAGCCGTTTCCATTTTCACCGCGTCTTCAAGGCCGTCACCGGAGTCACCCCGCGCGCCTACGCCGCGGCGCACCGGGCTCAGCGGGTGCGCGAGCAACTCGGCCGCAGCCGCACCGTGACCGAAGCGATCTATGGCGCCGGGTTCAATTCCGGCGGGCGCTTCTATGAAACATCGCCGCAGATTCTGGGCATGACGCCCCGTGATTTCCGCGAGGGCGGCGCGCACGCCGAGATTCGCTTCGCCGTGGGAGAATGCTCTCTGGGCTCCATCCTGGTGGCGGCCACCGCGCGCGGCGTCTGCGCAATTCTGTTGGGCGACGCTCCCGAGCCTTTGGTGCGCGACCTGCAAGATCGCTTTCCGCGTGCCAACCTCGTTGGCGGAGATCGCGAATTCGAACAGTTGGTGGCCCGTGTCATCGGCTTTGTCGAAGCGCCGGCGCTGGGGTTGAATCTCCCCCTGGACGTCCGCGGCACCGCCTTCCAGCAGCGCGTGTGGCAGGCATTGCGCGCGGTGCCGGCGGGCCGGACGGTGAGCTACCGGCAGATTGCGGAGCGGATTGGCGCGCCCAAAGCCGTGCGCGCCGTGGCGCAGGCGTGCGGCGCTAACGCGCTCGCGGTGGCGATTCCCTGCCATCGCGTGGTGCGTACCGATGGCGCGATTTCCGGGTATCGCTGGGGCGTGGAACGCAAGCGGGCGCTGCTCCAGCGCGAGGCCGGAGCATGAACCTGGCATTCGATTGGGCGCGCATCGAAGCCGATCTGGATGCCTACGGATGCGCCGCCCTGGGCCCGGCGCTGGACGCGGCGGAGTGTGGCGCACTGGCGGCGAGTTATGCCGAAGACGCGCCCTTCCGCAGTCGCGTGGTAATGGCGCGCCACGGTTTCGGCCGCGGCGAGTACAAGTATTTCCGCTATCCTCTGCCTCCCCTGGTGGCGGAGTTGCGGATGGAGTTGTATCCCCGGCTGGCCGGAATCGCCGGGCGTTGGGAGGAGACCAGCTACCCGCCGGAGCACAGCGCGTACCTGGAGCGCTGCCATCGCGCGGGGCAGACCAATGCCACTCCGCTGCTGCTCGAATATGGACCGGGCGATTACAACTGCCTGCACCAGGACTTGTACGGCGAGCACGTGTTTCCCTTGCAGGCGGCGTTTCTGCTCTCCCAGCCCGGCCGCGATTTCGAAGGCGGCGAGTTTGTTCTGACCGAGCAAAGGCCGCGCATGCAATCGCGGGCGGAGGTGGTGCCGCTGCAGCAGGGCCACGGCGTCGTCTTTGCGGTGCATCGCCGGCCCGTGAAAGGAACTCGCGGAACCTACAGAGTCAACCTAAGGCATGGAGTGAGCCGCGTACGCAGCGGCCGGAGGCATACCCTGGGGATCATCTTTCATGATGCCGTAGGACATCCATGATAAGTACTTGTCAAGGGAAAATACACTTCTCCCCGCGTCCCTCAGAAGGAATTTAATCGCGCTGATGAAAACGACTACGAGCGCTACGATTGGTCGTTTGCGATTCGTTTCGGGCTGGGTCAACGCATCAGCGTGACCAGACATCCATTTGCAGGAACAGCGGATAGCCGTCCATGAATTTTGAATCGTGAGCCGGCCGGCCTCGAAACAGGCCAAAGGGCACATCGGGAGAGTAGATCTCCGTCGTGCAGTCCTACGGGAGCGAGGAACGGCCGGTGAATCGCTGACCCCTCGTTGCGGGTCTGCGCACAGCTGGGGTCTGGGGTGATTTTCCCGCCGGAGCCGCCCGTCGCACTGGTGCTGCCGTCGGAACGGCCCGCAGCAGTCAAGGGCGCGCCCGCTTTTGGCGCGGCGCAGCGAACCCTTGACGGCGAGGACCGTTCTGGCACCGATTTGCTGGCGACGGGCGGCTCCGGCGGGAAAATCACCCTTCCCGCTGGTGAGCTCAGAGCGTTGGATTAGGCCACTTTCGTTTCCTCCCCGGTTTTCGGCACCGCCTGATTGCGGACCTCGAACGGTTTGCCCGATTTGTCCACCGCCAACAGGTAGGCCACCAGCTTCCGTGCGACTTCCAATGTCGCGCGGTTCCGATGGCCGCTTTGCAGTTCCCGCTCGTGGAGTTCGGCCAACTGCCGGTTCCACCGCGGCGCCAGTTTCGCGGCTTCGATCAACACGGTTTGCAGATGCGGATTGCGCTGCTTGGAGATCGGTCCCCGCTTCTGCTTGTCGGCCGACGAATCCAGTGCCGACGTCAGCCCACAGTAGCTCACCGCATCCGCGATCGAAGGAAATCGCCGCGGATCGCAGACTTCCAGCGCCCACGTCAGCGACATCACTTCGCCCACGCCGGGGATGCTTTGCAGCAGTTTGACCCGTTTCTTTAACAGCGCCTCTTTCTGCAGCCGATCCAGGATCTGCCGCTGCGTGGCCTCGAACATCTCCAGCGCGCTGCGACTCAGCCGCAGCATATCCTTCACCGAATCCGGCACTTCCTCCAACTCTCCCATCAACTCGGTGAAGTACTTCTTGCCGTGCAAGCGCTGCTTGCTGTACTCCGCTCCTACCTCCATCAGCAAACCGCTCATTTTGTTCTTCGTCTGTACCGCATGCCCTACCACCGTATTGCGATACCTCAGCAGTCGTCGCAGATCGCGCATCTCCACCGGAGCCACATAGCAACCCGGCAGCAGATTGCAGCGCACCAGGTCGGCAATCTTCCGCGCATCCAGTTTGTCGCTCTTCTTCTTGGCAGCCGCGATGGCTTTCATCATCACTGGATTTCCGATCTCGAGCTTGCCCGCAAACGGCTTCAGCACATCGAAGATCCAGCCGCTGAACAGGGTCGCTTCCATCGCGCCATGCCACGGCTCCTTCCGCTTGCCTGCCCATTCCCGCAGCACTTGGCGCGTAGCCCGCAGTTTGCCCTCTTCGATGATTTTGCCGTCCGGGGCCTTGACGCAGTAGCTGATGCTTTTCTTGTGAACGTCGAATCCGATATAGTGATTGATGTTCATGGGGTTCTCCTGAATATGGTCTCTGAGCCGGTTCGCAAAAACCGGTCTCGGCATTGTACCCTTCAGGGGAACCCGACCGCTCCATACTTATACATTCAAACAGGCCTCCCGGCCTGTCTAAACACTATGCAGCACGAACTCTTCGCGGAACCAATAGAGCCCCTCGCCGAGGGCGCGGCGCTCTTGCGCGGATTCTGCGCCGCGCAAACCGAATCGCTGTTACGCGAGTTGGATACCGTGACCGCGTCAGCGCCGTTCCGCCACATGATCACGCCCGGCGGCTACCGCATGTCCGTGGCCATGACCAACTGCGGCCCGCTCGGCTGGGTCTCCGACGCCTCGGGCTACCGCTACAGTGGCGCCGACCCCATAAGCGGCGCGCCGTGGCCCGCGATGCCTCAAGGGTTCGCGCGCCTCGCGGAGGCGGCGGCCGCCGCGGCGGGCTTTGCGGCCTTCGCGCCCGACGCCTGCCTGGTCAACCGGTACGAACCCGGCGCCAAGCTGAGCCTGCATCAGGATAAGGACGAGCAGGATTATCGCGCGCCCATCGTCTCGGTATCGCTCGGCTTGCCCGCCACGTTCTTATTCGGCGGACAGCGCCGCAAAGACCCCGTGCGGCGCTTCCGCCTGGTGACGGGCGACGTAGTGGTGTGGGGCGGACCCGCGCGCCTGACCTATCACGGCGTCTCGCCGCTGGCCGCCGGAGAAGATCCGTTGACCGGGCGCTGCCGCATCAATTTGACGTTTCGGAAGGCGGGCTAGGAGCGGGCCCGGTCGAATCGCGCAGCACCAGTTCGGGATCGATCACGATTTCGCTGGTCGGCTCCGGAACGCCCGGCTGCGGAATCAGGTAGCCGCAGATGATGTGACCCACGCGCTCGCGCGGAATGTGCACGGTGGTCAGCGCGGGGTAGCAGAATTCAGAGAGCTTGACGTTGTCGAACCCGGTAACGGAAATATCCTGCGGCACCCGCAGACCGCGCTCTCGCAATTCGCGGAGAGCGCCGACCGCGGTGATATCGTTGACGCAGATAATCGCCGTGGGTTCGAATCCGCTGGAGAGCAGCGCGCGGGCCGCCAGCCTTCCGCCTTCCAGCGTGTCCGAGTCCGCCGCCGTGCGGACCTCCAGGCTGGGAACGCGCGCCACCGCGTCCAGCACGGCTTTCAGGCGTTCGTTGATGGGTCCGAGAATGGCGTGGTGGCCCACAAATCCGATGCGGCGGTGTCCCAGGCTATGCAGGTAATCGACCACCTTCTCGATGCCCCGGCGGTAATCCACGCGAATGTTGGTGATGTTCTGCCGCGGGGTGCCCACGTCGTAGAAAACTACCGGCGTGTGGCTGTCGTTCAGCTCTTCGATCAACTCCGGCGCCATTTCGGAGACAATCGCGGCCAGGCCGGTGACCCGGCGGCCGATCATCAGCCGTACGCTGGTGACCAACTGTTCGGACCGGTAGTCGGTATTGGCCATGACCACTTCGTAGCCGTTGGCATGCGCATCGGCTTCGATGGTCTTATAGATATCGAAGAAGAACGGGTTCTCCAGGTTCGAGACGATCACCCCAATGGTCTTGCTCTTGCCGCCGGCCAAGTGCCGGGCATGCAGATTGGGGTGATACTTCAGTTCTTCAATGGCCTTCATGACGCGCGCGCGGGTGGTGCTCTTGACGAGGCTGGCGTCATTCAGTACGCGAGAGACAGTCGCAGTGGATACCTTGGCTCTTCGGGCCACCTGTTCGAGCTTCATGTTCGTGTCTTCATCATTGTAACGGGTGGCCCGCTACGATACCTGCCAGTAGACCGAATAGCGCTTGTCGAAGATGCTGTTCAGCGCCACCAGGGTGACGTCCTTCGCCTGCCCGGTGGTGTGGAACTGCAGCGGGCCATCGCCCGGCTTGATCCACGATGCCGGGTCGCCTTTGGCCGTGAAGCTGGGAATCTCGATGGCCGGCAACGCCCGGATGCGCGGCGCATTCGGCCCCACGATGTTCCGCTCCGTCAGGCCCTCGGAACCCAGGTCGCCCGCCAGCACTACCGGGCCGTACAGAAACGCCTGCGTCTTATGATCGTCCGGCATCGCTTCCACGGTCAGCCGCATGGGCATGTCCAGTTCGATCTTGTCCCCGGCCTTCCAGGCGCGCGTCAGCGTCAGATAGCTGCCCGGCGTGGCGGAGGCTTCCAGCGCCCGCCCGTTGATCTTCACCGTGGGGCTCGCGGCCAGCCACCCCGGGATGCGCAGCCGCACCGGCATGGCCGCGGGCCGGGCCGCGGTCACCGTAAGGGTGGTGCTCTGCTGCTCCGGGAATTTGGTCTCCTGCCGCAGCTTGAAGCCCTTCTCCGCCCAGTTCAGCTCCGAGGGCATGAACAGGTTGACGTACACGCCTTCGCCGTCGTGCCAGTAGATGCTGTCGTTGAGCTTGCTGTACTCCTCCACGCCGGTGCCGGTGCAGCACCAGAAGGATTGGTCCTCGCTGTTGAACGTCTTCCACGCGCCGGGGGTGAGCGACAGGTAATACTGCGTGTACCCGGTCTTGGGCTGAATGGTGCCCACCCGGTGATTGATCATCACGCGCTCGTAGTAGTCGAAGTAGCGCGGGTCGCCGGTCCAGCCGTAGAGGTGGCGGGTGAGCTTCAGCATGTTGTAGGCGCAGCAGCATTCGGCCGTGGCCACGCTGCGCTTCAACTCGTACGCCAGTTCGCGCGGCTGCCCCTGCCAGCTTTCGCCGTTGCTGGTGCCGCCGGTCACGTAGGCGCGGGCGCCGGTGACTTCGTACCAGAAGAAATCGGCCACGTCGTGGAAGCGCGTATCGCCGGAAATCTCGTAGCGGCGGGCGGCGGCGATCACCTGCGGGATGTGGGTGTTCACATGCAAGCCGCGCAATTCGTCGCGGCGCGAGGCCAGCGGATTGATGAAGCGCTTCTTCTGGAAACGGTCGCCGGCCTTGGCCCATTGATCGTTATTCGTGGCGGCGGAGAGGTTGTAGAGCACTTCGGCCATGCCGCCGTACTCGTCGTTGAGGATCTCCTGCATGTGGGCTTCGCTCTTGGCGGCGCTCCACCGGTCGGCCCATCCGGCCATGCCCTCCACTACCTGAAGCGCCTGTTTGTTGTCGCCCAGGCGGTACATGTCGTAGAGACCGGCCATGATCTTGTGGATGGTGTAGAAGGGCGCCCAGGGAAGTCCGGGGGCGTTGGGATCGGTGGGTCGCGGCTTGCCGGAGAGGTTGTCGAGGCGGTCGAACAGTTCGGTGGGGAAGGCGCTCAGGTATCCGCCGCCCAGTTTCTGCTGGCATTTGGCGAGTTCGGCGACCAGTTCATCGCCCTTGGCCTTGGCCTCTTTATCGCCCGCCGAAGCGTAGAGCTGCGCGCTGGCCGAAAGGAAGTGGCCGGTGAAATGGCCGCGCAATTCGGTGCCGCGCTTGCCGTCGTTGGGCGCTTCCCAGCCGCCGAAGGGCTTGGCGACATCGCCCACCGGGAGTCCGGCGTTCTGGCGGAAGTTGTACAGCAGGCGGTCCGCGGAGAGGCGGCTCATGTAGCCGCGATTCCATTCGGCGACCTCGGTGTACATGCCCGGCAGGAGCTTGACCTGCTGCATGGGGAAGGGCACCACCTTGGCGGCGACATCCTTGCGGGTGAATTCGATGGGCGCTTCGAAGGGCGGCACTTCGGGCGGAGGGCCGAAGCGCCTTTGCGCGGTGTTGGGATTGGGCGCGCCCGCGGGCACGGCTTGTTGGGCCAGAAGCGGAGCGGCTCCGGTTGCCGTCAAGGCGGCGGCGAACGCGCGGCGGGTCGGTTCCATTGGCACCTCTTTCACTGGAAACGCTTACAGTATCTCATGGGCAGCGCGCCTGGGCTACTTCACGGTCCACTTCTGCAGGCCCATAGACACGTTGTTCTGCGCCTGCACCTCCAACCGCAGCGCGGTGGTGGTGACGGGCGTGAACTTCACGGTGTTGAACTTGTCTTTGGCCACGCCGTACGGGTCCGGCGTTTCGACGGGCTTCCACGTCTCGCCATCTTTATATAAGAGGCGCCATGAGGCAGGAACGCGCACGCCGCCCTGCCCGGTATCGTCGAACCAGTAGAGGCCGCATTCGCTGACCTGAGCGGGCTGGGCGAAGGTGTAATCCACCGTCTCCTTATTGCCGCGCGCGGGCCACCAGTCGAAATATCCGCCATGGTCGTTGGAAGCGGCGGGGATTTCGCCGTCCTTGATGACGTCGAAATTGCGCTGTTGCGTCCGTCCGGAGACGGTGACTTTGGCGCTGGTCGCCACGGTGGGATAGGGCAATGGACGGGCCACGGCCTCGATGCCCGGCAGCCACACGGCCATCTGGCCGCGGCCGCGATTGGCCCACGCGTAGTACGGAATCATGGTGAGGTCCTGCTCGTGCTGCACCACCTTGCCCTGCGCGTCGTATGCCAGCGCGATGGCTTTGCCGGTGACCACTTCCACGCCGTTGAGCATGCCGGGGCGGTAGTCGGCGGTCAGTTTTGCGCCGGCGGGCAGAAGCAGGTTGCGCACCTTGCCGTTGGGGTTATCGACCCACTCGGCGGCGTAGACAATAGGACCGCGCTCGATGGCCACGCGGCCGCGGTCGGTGGCTACGTGGTCGTTGGCCACGACGCGCCGCACCGGCATGGGCAGGGCGAGTTCAATGGTGTCGCCCTTCTTCCAGGTGCGCGTGAGGTCCACGTAGCCCTTGTCCAGGGTGAGCGCCACGCTCTTGCCGTTGACCTTGAGGACCACCGGCGAGGCGTCGCGCGTTTCGAAGCGGTACAGATCGCTGGCCACCGGCAGATTGCGCGCCCATCCGGGAATGCGGACGTGGATGGTGAGAGGCGCAGTCTGGTCGGGGTTGACGGTCATTTTGACCGCGCCCTCCCAGGGGTAGCGCGTCTCCTGCGTCATGTGGACAGTGCGGCCGTTATCGAGCTTGATATCGGCGGCGCTGGCGACGTAGAGGTTCACCCAGATGGCGTTGTCGCGCTGGGCGTACACGTAGCCGGGCACGCTGGCCATGAAACGCGTGATGTTCCCGGGACAGCAGGCAACGCCGAACCAGGGGCTGCGCTGATCCTTGCCGGCGGAGCCCGTAGCTTCCAGCGGGTTCTGGTAGAAGAATGTCTTGCCGTCGAGCGAGACGCCGGAGATCAGGCCGTTGTAGAGCGTACGCTCCATCACGTCGATGTATTTGGAATCGGCGTGCAGCAGGAACAGGCGATGGTTCCAGAAATCGTTGCCCACCGCGGCGCAGGTTTCGTTGTACGCGCTCATGTTGGGCAGTTCGTAATCCGCGCCGAACGATTCGCCGGCCGCGCGCGCGCCGATTCCGCCGGTGATGTGCAGCTTCCTGCAGGCGACGTTGTCCCAGATTTTGTCCAGCGCGTTGACGTACGCCGTGTCGCCGGTGAGCGCGCCCACGTCGGCCATTCCGGAGTACATGTAGATGGCGCGCACGGCGTGCCCGCCGGTGACGGCTTCAGTCTGGTCGATGGGTCGCATCTGCGCCTGCACGTAGGGATTGCCGGCTCCCTGTTCTTTGCTCTGCGGCCCGCGCACATCGAGCATGAACTTGGCCAGGTTGAGATAGCGCACGTCGCCGGTGACGCGGTAGAGCTTCACCAGTCCCATTTCCACGATCTGGTGGCCGGGCCAGATCTCGCGCTTGCCGGGGCCGAAGGTGTCGCACAGCAGGTTGGCGGTGCGCAGGGCGATGTCCAGCAGCGTGCGCTTGCCCGTGGCGGCGTAGTGCGCGGCGGCAGCTTCGTAGAGGTGGCCCAGGTCGTAGAGCTCGTGGCTGTTGACGCCTTCCAGCACCCAGCGCTCCTTGCCGCTCCAGGGATGCGGTTCGAGCGGATTGATGGTGCGGGCGGTGTAGAGATAGCCGTCCTTCTCCTGCGCCGCGCCGATCTTCGCGATCAGGGCGTCGAGATAGGCGTCGAGCTTGGGATCGGGATGCACGCTCAGCGTGTAGGAGGCGCCTTCGATCACTTTGTACACGTCGGTATCGTCGAAGGGATAAGGCGGATACTTCTTGTTCTCGAGCGGCTCGCCGTGGAGGGCTTTGGCGGCGCGAATGAAGTTGTCGATGCGGCCGGTCTCTTCTTCCTTGCCGAAGGCGAAGGGAATGGTGACCGTGCGGTTGATCTCAATGCGCGGGGCCCAGAATCCATCGTCCACGTGGACCGCGGTGAAGGGCACCGGCTTCACCGGATAATCGCGCTGCTGCGCCGCGACGGGGGCCAGCATCAGGAGGACAGACAGGCATGGAACCGCTTTCATTTCGCTACTATTGTATCCTTGGCGCGCGGTTCCAGGCAGACCGTGTACAATCTCATTTCAGCGGAACGCCGGCGCAAGCTATTCTGAAGAACCCGGGAGGGAGACTTTGTACCATGGCGAAGCTCGTATATGGTTTGAACCAGTCATTGGATGGCTACATCGACCATCTGGAATTTAAGCCAAACCTGGCGCTCTTTTGTCACTTCATAGAGCAGTGCGCGGCCTGACGGGCATGGTGTACGGTCGCCGCATGTACGAGGTAATGCGTTATTGGGACGAAGACCGTGCGGACTGGGTCGCGGAGGCAACGCGACTTCGCGGCGGCGAATCGCTGAATGCCTTCGCCTCCTGTAACTGTGACCTTGAACGCGTCGTGCGCGGGCTGCTTGCACTCGTCGCGTTTTGCTCATCCCGGCTCCGACGAATTAGTTTTTACACCACGTTGCCTGGTTCTCGTTCAGGACTCCCCAGGCAGCGAGTGGAAGCAGATCGAAAGGTGGGTCAATCTCGGTTTTATCGCGAACGGGGGCGCGATGCTATTCTGAGTCCAGATCAGATGCGCGGTCCTCGGCATAGTGTGAGCTTTCTGTACCTAAGAGCATAACTCGCTATTAGGTTTGAACCATCGTACTGAATCGCGGAAGTCGATGCTCGCCGACATCGGAACGGATATCTGGAATTAAGCCAGACCCGGCGCTCTGTTGTCACTGGATTGGCGTGTTCGCGGCGTGACGGGCATTGTGTACAGTGCCGCATGACCGGGACGGGTGGACAAGACGTGGCGTGGGTGCGACGAGGTGTTGGAGTGGCGGAGCCAGCCGAAGTGGGTTGTGTCGCGCTCGTTGAAGTCGGACCCAACGCGACACTTTGGAGGATGACATCGAGGCGGCGATCCGTGGACTGAAGGCTCAGCCAGCGTGGGGAGATTGCGGTTGCCGGGCCAGACCTGTGCAGGAGCCTAACCAACCTTGGTCTTATTGATGAATATCGACTTTATCTGCAGCCCCATCGTACGTTGGTCGCGCGCAATGCCATTCTTCTCCGGCCCTCGGCCGCCGCTCCGTGCTTGATCCATGACCAGCGATCTAGTTGCCGAGAACGTGATTCGGTTGACGTGACGTTCCCGTGCTTATCGTTCCGCGAGCCCGCGTGGAGAACCCGGAGGAGGCATACCGCTTCTACCAGACGGCGCCCATCGGCGAAAGCAACACACTAACGCTCAAACCCCTTGGCCCGATACTGGCTGGCGCCATCCCGAAGGATCCAAACACCCCTATGACGTACGGTCTCAAAATCAAATCTCCCATCGATCCGGCGCCATAACGAAAGCGTAGTAGCTCCACATGCCTCAAGGGCGTATGGGAACGAGGGGTCCCAAAAATAATCTGCTTCCCATGACGATCTAGGGAACTTTTGTGAAACTGCTCCCGTAGATGATCATAGGAAACGATTCGCATGGCCAAATCGACGACGCCTGCCCTGCTGCAGGGCACCCTGGACCTGTTGATTCTTCATTCGCTGGGCCGTGGACCGCTGCACGGCTACGCGATCGCTCAGACCATTCATCTGCTTTCCGACGAAGTGCTGAAAGTGGAGGAAGGCTCGCTGTATCCGGCGCTGTACCGGCTGGAACTGGACGGCGCCATCTCGGCGACCTGGGGTATTTCGGAGAATAACCGCAAGGCGAAATACTACGAGATCACCAAACGCGGGCGCAAGCTGATTGCCGAACAGCAGGAGACGTGGGACCGGCTGTCTTCGGCGGTGGATCGCGTATTAGCGAGGCAACCCCGATGATGCGGCGTTTACTTTTGAAGCTGTTTCGCCGGGGACGGCTGGCGCAGGACCTGGAGGCGGAGATGGCATTCCACCGGGAGATGGCGGCCGCCGCCGGGAACCCGATTCCCTTCGGAAACACGGGTTTCATCAAGGAGCAGGCATTCGATCTGTGGCGCTTCAACGGTATCGAGAATCTCTGGCGGGACCTGGTGTATGCCGTGCGCGGACTGCGCAAAAGTCCCGGCTTCGTTTTAACGGCGCTGCTCTCGCTGGGCCTGGGGATCGGAGTGAACACGGCGATTGTTTCGCTGGCGGTGGAATTTCTTTTCAGCGCGCCTTCCGTGCGGGACGCCGGTTCGCTGGTGTATGTGCGCGAGGGAGGCAACAGCCACGTCATGCCGGAGACGATCGAGGCGCTGCGGCGCAGCGGAGTCTTTGAGGACGTGACCGGCGAGAACGAGGAAAGCTTCATCAACTTCAACGACGGCACCGAGACCCGCCGCATCTATGCGCTGCAGGCTACAGGCAATTTCTTCCAGACGCTCGGCGTGCCGATGGGGCAGGGGCGGGGGTGGAACGAAACGGATCCGCTGCAGGTGGTGGTGCTGCATCCGCATTTCTGGCGAGCGCGCCTGGGCGGCGATCCGGCAATTGTAGGGAAGGCGATCCGGCTGGACGGCCGTCTCTACACCGTGCTGGGCATCCTGCCGGATAACTATCGCAGCCTGATTGGCCTCGGCTATGCGCCTGACGTGTTCGTGCCGCGTTACATCGAGGGGACGATACTGGCGGCTTACGCGCGGATGAAGCCCGGTATGAGTGTGGGCCAGCTCAATGCTGCGATGCCGGCGCTGGAAGAGCGGATCGACCGGGAATTCCCACACGGCAGGGAACCGGGTAACCACTTCAGCGCAGCGCCGGTGAGCGGTTTTGCGCGTCTGGCAAAAGAGAAGGAGTCGCTCACGGTGGGTCTGTTCTTCGCGATGCTTCTGCTGGTGGTGGGGCTGGTTCTGCTGATTGCGTGCGTGAATGTGGCCGGGCTGCTTTTGGCGCGTGCCTCGGTGCGGCGGCAGGAAATCGCCATCCGGCTGGCGCTGGGCGCGAGCCGCGGAAGGCTGCTGCAACAATTGCTGGCCGAGAGCTTGCTGCTTTCGGTGGCGGGCGCGGCGCTGGGCCTTTTGATGGCGCTGGTGGCGGCTAAGGCGGCCGCGGCGGTTCCGCTGCCGTTTCCGGTACCGATCCGCCTGCAAATCTCGCCGGACTGGCGAGTGGTTTGTTATGCCGGGTTCATGGCCATCGTCTCGGCGGTGGCGAGCGGGTTGGTTCCGGCATGGCAATCGTTGCGGGAATCGCTTTCGGCCGGTATGCACCGCGAGCGTAAGCTGCGGATGCGGCGGATGCTGGTGATCGCGCAGATTGCGGCATCCTTTGTGGTACTGACCACGGCGGCGCTGTTCCTGCAAAACCTGGTGCGGACCGGCTCGCTGGGACCGGGCTTCGACATTCGCCATACCGTTCGCGCCGAAGTCTACCTGCCACCGGGGGTGTATAAGGACAGGCGGACGATCGACCCGTACGTGGACCGGGCGCTGGCCGGGTTACGCGCGATGCCCGGGGTGCAGGGAGCGGCGGCGGCGCGCATTATTCCGTTTACCGACGCTACGAATTTCGCGGTGGACGTGACCTTCTCCGACAACGGGGAAAAACAACATGCCCGTTTCAACTGGAACGCGGTGACGCCGGATTATTTCGGCGTAATGGACATCCCCATTTTGCAGGGCCGCGCCTTCGGGGACCAGGACAGAGGGGGAACCAAGGTGGTCATGGTTAATGACACATTTGTGAAGCGCTATTGCGGGGCGCGCGAACCGGTCGGCGCCATGATTCGCTGGCGGGATGACGCGCCGGCATCGAGAATCGTGGGCGTGGTGCGCGGCACCAAGAACATCACGCTGGGGGAGGACGCGCGCGCGCAAGTTTACGAGCCGATGGCGCAGATTGAAAACGACCGGCCGCGTCTTCAGTTCGTGGTCCGCTCCGCCATGCCTCCCGCCCTGCAACTGACGGCCATGCGGCGGGCGCTGCGGCAGGCGGAACCGGCGGCGGGGGTGGAAGTCGAGACCATGTTCTCCGCCATCGGGTTCGCGTTTCTACCGTCGCGCATCGGGGCGGCGCTGATGGGCAGCGTGGGCGCCTTGGGATTGCTCCTGGCGGTGATCGGGCTGTACGGGGTACTGGCTTATTCGGTGGCCCGGCGGACGCGCGAAATAGGCATCCGGATGGCCATCGGCGCATCGGCGAAAGATGTTTCGCGAATGGTGCTGGGCGAGTTCGCGCGGCTGCTGGTTGCGGGCATCGCCATAGGGTTAGTGGTTGCCCTGGTGGTGACCCGGCCGCTTTCCCTGTTTTTTGTCCCGGGCTTGAGCCCTTCGGATCCGGCCAGCTTCGCGATGGTGATTGGGGTGCTCGGGCTCACGGGCGTAGCGGCGGCGCTGGGACCGGTGCGCCGCGCGCTGCGTGTGGATCCGCTACGGTGCCTGCGGTATGAGTAAGAGCTTCAAAGCTGCGGCAGCCAGTCTTTCAGGATGGCGGATTGCAACGCATCCGGATCGGGGCGCGGCTGAATGACGAAGGTGCGCTTGCGGTTCTGCTGGAGCGTGAGGGTCACGTCCTGATCCGCGCCGTTGCGCCGAATGTGGAGCGTGACCGGGCCGCCGGGCTTTCCGGCCGACATGAGGTCGTTCAGGGCTTTGGGCGTGGCCGCGATTTCGTCGCCGGGGGCAAGCGGGGCCGGACCGCTGACCACCACCAGCTTGCCGTCATCGCGCGTTTGGGTATTGAGTCCCAGGACGCCGCCCGGAGCGTCCTCGGAGGTGACGTTCAGGGCAAGGCCGGCATAGGCCAGATATCCGGCGTAATCCACGTCTTTGGTGGTGGAGGCGTATTCAAACTCTCCGGTGAGCGGCACGCCGGCGGCGGTTTCGCATTCTTCGCGAAATTCGGCATCGGTGAAACCGCGCCTCTGCTGCTGGTAATACTTGCGGTACAAGGCGCGCATCACATCGTCGAGCGACTTGCGGTTCCCGGTCTCGTGCCGGATTTTCAAATCGAGGATCATGCCCAACATGCTGCCGTTGTCGTAGTAGGAAATGGTGGTATTGCGATCGTTGCCTACGCCCGAAGTGCCCCAGGTGTGCCAACTGGAATCGGTGGCCGACTGGTAGTGGCGGCCGGGCGCGTTCTCGAATTTCGCGATGGCGTTCTGCAGCCGCTGCAGAAACTGGGCGCGCGTCATGAGCCCGGCGCGCTGCACCACGATATCCTCATAGTAGACCGACAGGCCCTCGGAGACCCAGAGCATGTGAGTCAGGTTCTCGGATTCATAATCGAACGGCCCGAGGGCAATGGGGCGGATTCGCTTGACGTTGAAGTTGTGAAAATACTCGTGGGCCACGTAACTCAGCCAGGTGCGATAACCGGTCTCGCTGGTGAGGCTGTTGCCGTTGAAGGCGATGGAGGCGGAATTCAAATGCTCCACGCCGCCGTTGCCGGCGCCGATCAGCAGAAACGCATAGCGGCGGTAGGGGACATCGCCGACGAGGCGGGTGGCCGTTTCCACCATGCGCTTCAGGTCGGCGAGCATCCTGGGGCGATCGACCGCGGCGGGTACGTTTTCCATGGCGACCTGGTGTGGCACGCCATTGGCACGGAATTCGAGCAGTTCCTGGGTGCCCATGAGAATAGGGCTATCGTAGAGCACATCGAAGCCGGCCGCCGTGAAGGTATGGGGGCGGCCGGAGACGGGTTCCAATCCCGTGGCCACGGTGGTCCAACCGGGCGGCAGTTCCAGCGTCACAGTTACGGGCCGCGCCAGTTGCCCCGGGAGGTACAAAAAGGTGCCCGGGGGCGACAGCAGCGCACGCGTGTCGCTGAGGTAATTCTGCACGGCGAAGGAGACAGCGCCGTAGACGTCGTAGGCCAGCGTAACGGTGCGGGCATCCGCAGTGGCCACGCGCCAGGTGTTTTTGGAGACCTTTTCCCAGGGCAGAGAATGGCCGGCGCCGTCGCGCGCGCTGAAGTTGGAAACATACTGTTCGAAGTCCAGGATGCGGTAGTAGCCGGGCGCCCAGGCGGGCATGGTGAAGTCCTGCGTGCCGGCGGAGACGCGGTCGCAATGGAGCTTGACGTGAAACTGGTGGACGGCGGGGCGGTCCATGGAGACGGTGTATTCCGTGGCGGCCTGAGCGGCGGCCAGGGTGGCGAAGAGGAGGAGAAGCGCGGCGGTCCTCATAGGTTCATAGGATACGCTAACCGGCCTGTAACCAATCAGGTCTGTCTTTGTGCGACAGTAAATGACGCGACCCTATGCCGAAACCCGCCAAGGCAGCCCTAGCGCCGTCAAAGCCCGCGAAGCTTGCGAAGCCCCCGGCCGCAGAGCCGGCGGCCGTGGAGCCCGATCTTAAGGATCCGGCGCTGTACCTGAATCGCGAACTGAGCCTGCTGGCCTTTCAGCACCGGGTTCTGGAAGAGGCGCTGGACAAGCGCAATCCGCTGCTGGAGCGGGTGAAGTTTCTGGCGATTGTGGGTTCGAACCTGGACGAATTCTTTATGGTTCGCGTGGCCGGGCTGGAGGCTCAGATTGAAGCCGGCGCCACCGAACCGAGCCCCGACGGGCTGAGTCCGCGGGCGCAACTGATCGCGATCCGGCGGGAAGTGAAAAAGCTGCTCAATGAGATGCACCGCTGCCTGGAGGAGCTCGCCGGGGAATTGAACGAGCAGGGCATCTCCATCCATAACTATTCGGACCTGCTGGACAACCAGCGCAAGCGCGCGGCGCAGTATTTCGACGAGACGGTATTCCCGGTGTTGACGCCCCTGGCGTTCGACCCCGGACGGCCTTTTCCGCACATCTCGAATTTGAGTTTGAACCTGGCGGTGCTGATTCGCGACCACAACCGCCACGAGCATTTCGCCCGCGTGAAGGTGCCGGATTCGCTGCCTCCTTTGGTGACGGTGAACCGGCAGATGAAGCCGGGGGCGAAGCGGGCGCGCGTGCGGCGGATGGACATGGTGTGGCTGGAAGAAGTAATTGCGGCGAATCTATCGAAGCTGTTTCCGGGTATGGAAGTGGTGGAATCGTACCCGTTTCATGTGACGCGGGACGCCGAAGTGGCCATCAAGGAACTGGAGGCGGAAGACCTGCTGGAGACGATCGAGGAAGGTGTGCGGCAGCGGCGATTCCAGCATGTAGTACGGCTGAGCGTAACTCAGGATATGCCTTCTTCGATGCTGACCATCCTGATGAACAATCTGGAGGTGACGCAATCGGAGGTATACCGCACGTACCGTCCGCTGTCCATGAAGCGGCTTTTCAGCCTATATAGTGTGGACCGGCCGGAATTGAAGGACGCGCCGTTCGTGCCGGCAATTCCCAAGGATCTGGCGGAGACCTCCGAAGACCACGATATGTTTGCGGCCATACGGGAGCGCGATATTTTCGTGCATCACCCGTTCGATTCGTTCCAGCCGGTGATCGAATTTCTGCACAAGGCGGCGCGCGACCCGGCCGTGCTGGCGATCAAGATCTGCCTGTACCGGGTGGGCCGCAATTCGCCGGTGGTCGAGGCTTTGCTGGAGGCAGTGGAGGAAGACAAGCAGGTGGCCACGCTGGTGGAACTGAAGGCGCGTTTCGACGAGGAGAGCAATATCGAATGGGCGAAGGCGCTGGAACGCGCGGGCGTTCACGTGGTGTACGGACTCATCGGGTTGAAGATTCACAGCAAAGTGGCGCTGGTGGTAAGGCGCGAACACGACCGCATCGCCCGCTACGTGCATATCTCGACGGGCAACTACAACGCCGTGACGGCACACACTTACACCGACATGGGTATCTTTACGTGCGACGAAGATATCGCAGACGATGTAAGTGACTTATTCAATTACCTGACGGGCTACTCATACAAAGCGGATTATCAGAAGCTGCTGGTGGCTCCGGTGAACCTGCGGGCGCGTATGGAGGCGCTGGTCGAGCGGGAGATCCGCCACGCCAAAAGCGGCAAGGGCGGCCACCTGATATTCAAGATGAACTCGCTGTCGGACCCCAAGCTGATCCGGACGCTTTACAAGGCTTCGCGGGCGGGGGTGAGGATCCAGCTTCTGGTGCGCGGCATTTGCAGCCTGCGGCCGGGCGTGCCCGGCATCAGCGATCACATCGAAGTGGTCAGCATCGTGGGGCGGTTCCTGGAGCATAGCCGGGTGTATTACTTCCACAACGCCGGCGCCGAGGAGGTGTATATCGGCAGCGCGGATTTGATGTCGCGCAACGTGGATACGCGGGTTGAGGTACTGGTGCCGGTGAAAGATCCGGATATTATCCGCACGATCTGCGACAAGATACTGCCGGTCTATCTGGCCGACAACGTGAAGGCCAGGCAGATGAACTCCAATGGCACTTATGTGCGCCGGAAGACGGCCGGCAGACGGCCGGTGAACAGCCAGGAAGTGCTGCTCGAAAGGCGCGGCACCGGCACAAAGAAAGTGAAACATGTCCGATCGCGAACGCAGCCGTAGGGGAGCTTATTGGATTGCGCTGCTGGCGGTACCGCTTTTGGCGCAGATGCCCGCGGGCGACAGGCCCGCGCATCGCGCCGGGGAAGCGGGCGCCAGCATTCTGCCGGGCGGGCGGAAGATCACGCCCTATGGCACACAGTACTTCACCGGACCCGGGCCCTTTCGGACTGGCGGTAAGTGCCAGCGGCCACAAAGCGGTTACCGCCGATGGCGGCCCGAACCGCTACGGGCTGACCGTGTTCGACGGCCAATCCGCTCAACCCGTCACGAGCCTGGTGGTAAAGCGCCGGGCGAACGGCGAGGAGGCGGACGAAGAGGACTGGCGGAGCATTTTCATGGGAGTGGCCTTCGATGGGGAAGACGCCCTCTTTGCTTCCGAAGGCGAATCGGGGCGGGTTCGCCGCGTGGACCTGAAGACCGGAAAGGGCGCGCCCTTCATCGATCTCAATCAGGGCGGTGCGGCCGATAGTTACACCGGCGACTTGGCATTCGATTCGGAGCGACGCCTGTTGTATGTTGTGGACCAGGCCAATTTCCGGATCGTCATTGTGGATGTGCGCCGCCGCGCCGCGATCGCCTCGGTCCGCACCGGCCGCCTGCCGTTCGCGGTGGCGCTTTCGCCGGACCGCAAGACGGCCTACGTGACGAACCTGGGAATGTTCGAATACCGGGCGCTTCCGGGCGCGGACACGAAGAAGCCCGAAACGGGTCTGCCTTTTCCGCCGTTCGGTTTCCCTTCCGCGGAAGCCGCGGCCGGTGTTTCGCGCTCGACGGAACTGGGGCCGGTGGACGTGCCCGGGTTGGGCGACCCGAACGCACCCGGGTCCAATTCGCTGGCGATTCTGGATGTGTCCAAGCCGGCGGCGCCCCGTCTCAAGGCGCTGGTGCGCACCGGCCTGCCGTTGGGCGGAAACATCATGGGCGGGAGCAGTCCTTCGGGCGTGGTGGCCACATCGCGGCTGGTGTATGTGTCCAATGCCAACCAGGATTCGATCACGGTCATCGACACGCACAGCCTGGAGCGGGTTGAGGATATCGAACTGCGCGTTCCCGGGCGCGAATCCCTGCGCGGCATCCTGCCGATTGGCATGAGCCTGGCCGCGGACGGCAAATGGCTGCTGGTGGCGGAGGCCGGGATTAACGCAGTGGGCGTGGTCGAGGTGGCGAGCGGAAAAGTGATCGGCCATATTCCGGCGGGCTGGTTTCCCACGCGGGTGCAGGTTTCAAAAAACGACGTGTTCGTGGCCAATGCCAAAGGGCACGGCACGGGACCCAATTCCACTCCGGCCACTCGTCAGGCGAACGGGCGGCGCGGTTCGGTCTCGCGATTCACGCTGCCGCAGCGCGCGGAGCTGGAGGCGTTGACCTCGGCGGTGATGGCCAATAACGGGTTCGGCGCGGTGACTCCGGAGCAGCGGACGCCTCCGGTCCGGTACGTGGTGATCATCGTGAAGGAGAATCGGACTTACGACGAAGTTTTCGGCGATATCCCGGGGGCGAACGGCGATGCGTCCCTGGCGCGGTGGGGTCAGAAGGTGACGCCCAACCATCACGCCATGGCGTCGCGATGGAGCATCAGCGACAACTTCTATGCGGATTCGGAAGTCAGCGTGGACGGGCATCACTGGCTGGTGGGCTCCTACCCGAATGCGTGGACCGAGAGCAGCCTGATGGCGGCATATGGCGGGCAAAAGAGCTTCCGCCTGCCGACGAATGCGCCGGGCCGCCTGTTATTCGCGGGCAGCGATTCTTCCGTGCACCCCGAAGAGCAACTGGAAGCCGGCGCGCTGTGGCACCACCTGGAGCGGAATCAGATCGGCTTCCTGAATTTCGGCGAAGGGTTTGAACTGGCGGGTTTAAACGAAGGCGAAGGGCTGGAGCCGACCGGCGGGCGCTTTTTCACCAACATGCCCATGCCGGATCCGCTGTATCGCAACACCTCGCGGCGGTACCCCGGGTTCAACACGAATATTCCCGATCAGTTCCGCGCCACGCAGTTCATTGCAGAAATCGGCGAGCGGTTCGGCGCCGGTAAGGAACCTCTGCCGCGGCTGCTGTTTATCCATCTGCCCAACGACCACACGGCGCGTCCGCGCCCGCAGGCGGGGTATCCCGTGGAGGCTTCCTACGTGGCGGATAACGACCTGGCGCTGGGGCGCATTCTGGAATTTCTTTCGCACACCGAGTGGTGGTCCGCCATGACGGTGCTGATCACCGAAGACGATTCCCAGAGCGGCGTGGACCACGTGGATTCACACCGCACCGTATTCATGGCGGCGGGTCCGTATGTTCGCCGCCATTACGTCTCGCACGTGAACACCAGCTTTCCGGGGTTGCTGAAGACGGCCTTCTGGCTGTTACATCTGCCGCCGCTCAACCTGTACGATTCCGCCGCGCCGTCACTGGCCGACTGTTTTACCGAAGAGCCGAATTTCGCGACGTACGACGCGCTTCCGGTGGATGCCGCCATCTTCGACCCCGCCAAGGCACATACGGTGAAAGGCGAAGCGCCCGGACCGGCCATGGACGATCCCGCCGAGATCCGCCGGCAGCGGCGGGAGCGGTAGGGCAGACCTGGTCCCGGTGAGCTGTCAATTGTAAAACGCGTTGAAGAAGAATTTGTAAGCCGCGTGGGACTGGCCGCGCCATTGCGGCTTGAAGCCCAGCAGGAGAACGTGGCCTTTGCCGAAGTCCGCATCTATGGCCGCCGCTTTGCCTTCCAGGCGATCGGGGCCTGCCAGGTATCCGCTGGCGAGTGGGGAGCGTTCTTTGGGATACCGCGCCAGCACCTTGCCTTTGAAATCCGTCTTGGTATCGAAGGCCGGTCCGCGCTCGAACATCACGATGGTGTTCGCCGCGAGTCCGGCGGTGAGCGGGTTCTTCTCGTCTTCGATGTGCACCGTCACCAGGCAGCCGGAGCAGAAGAACTGGTCCGCGCGCAGGTTAGCCAGCGCGTTGGTTACCGGCAATTTGAACTGATTGATGGCGAACAGGGAGGCGTTGTTGAAGGTCACCAGGGTGCCGCCGGCCGAAACGAAATCGCGCAGTTCCTGAACGCCCTCTTCGCCCAGGCCGCCGGCATAGCGCTGCGGAATCGTACCGGGACGGTAGCCATCGAGGATCTGACGCTCGTTCATATCGGGAATCACGATGGTGTCGTAATGTTCGCGCAAGTGGCCATCGATGATGTCGGCGTTGTACAGATTGGTGAAGGGGAACTGGAACTGCTCCAGAATCCAGCGGGTCCAGCCTTCGTCCATGCTGGCGGTCCACGGGCGATAGAGTCCTACGCGCAACGGCTTGACGGGCTTGCCGCCCTCTTTGGCGACGCCGGCGCGGAGATGGTTCTCGGCCAGGATGGCGTCCAGTTTAGTCTTATCGATACCCGTGGCGGCCCACTCGTCGCCGGATACGGTCACCGAACCCTTCGCCGCCAGAACCTGGTTCACCGCGCGGAAACCGGCGTTCGCCTCGCGATTCCACGGCGCCGCGAGGCCGCTCATATCCTTCACTGCGCGCAGGGAATCGCGGAAGGCGGCGGTAAGCGGCGTGGTGATGGCGTGGACCTCGACGCCCATCTGATAGGGCAGTGTCCAGCCGGTGACGTCGTAGGGCCGCTGGCTGATGGCGGGGTACACCTGCGGCTCGAAGAGTTCCTTCACCAGGCCGGCGAACGGCTGATCCATGAGGATCACCCAGGCGTCCGGTTTGGCCGATTGATGCACCTCGATGCCGTTGAGCATCAGCTTTTCCATCAGCACGGCGGCGGTGGGCGCGTCGCGCTGCTCGCGCGGAATTTCGTAGGCGAAGGGCGGCTCTTTCTGGAAATGCTCGATGGTGTCGCGGGCCGCGCGGTACTTGTTGTACTGCATCTGCTCGCGATATTTCACGGAGAGGTTCAGCACCGCCATATCCGCCTCATACATATAACGGCAGGCATCGGCCAGGCGCCACCAGCCGCCTTTCCACGGGCTGGAGTAGAGCATCTCTTCGCCCAGCCCCTGGCGCACGGCGGGGAAATCGTCCACGGTGTAGAAGTGGGGCGTGGCATAGCGATAGAGCGCGGTCTCGGTGAAAAAGGAAATGGTGTGGCGGAAGTTTCCGATGTTATCGAGGTAGCCGGGGTACCACACGTCGAAGGTTTCCTGGTGCATGGAGCCGGGCAGATCATGATCGTCGAGGTACTGCGCGATGCTCATGCCGATGAGGCTGAGCCACCGCAGCATGAGCGGGTGCATGTTGCCGCTGATGGGGTCGGCAAAGGGCGGCAGATAAATCCGGCCGGGGAAGGGCGCCGACTGGTGCTGCGTATAAAAGACGAGCGGCTGCGTTTCCAGCGTGGCCTTGGTGACCTCGCGCGATTCCAGCATGTTCAGCATGTAACCGTCGCGGTTGTTGTCGTGCCCCACGTACTCCTGCCACAGTGCCGGCAGAGGGCTGACCTCGTAGGGCGTGCCCAGGTTTTGGCGATACCAGTCGGCCACGATGGTCTGGCCGTCCGGATTGATGGAGAACCACAGCTCCACGATGAGGTTCTTGCGAATCTCCTGGTACAGGGGTTCTTCGCGGGCCACCAGGTCGTAGCCGAGCTGGATGGTGTGCTGGTGATTGGCCACCTCGCTGGCGTGCAGGCCGCCGTCAATGTGGATGATGGGCTTAATCTCGTGAGCCAGGGCGTGCGCCTGCACGTCGGTGATGCCGCGGGCCACTGCCAGGCGGCGCGAGATATCCTTGTAATGTTCGAGCTGCGCCAGGTTTTCCGGCGCGGAAATGAAGGCCATCCACCAGTCGCGCCCCTGCGTGGTTTTGCCCACGTTCACCAGTTTGATGCGGTCGGAAGCGGCGGCCAGTTTGCGAAAGTAGCCCAGGGCGTCCTCATAGGTAGCCAGATAGAAATCGTCGCCCGGCTTGTGGCCCAGCACAGATTGAGGCGTGGGAAGCTGCGCCCACGCGGTTGCGGCGAATAAGAGCGAAACGGCGAACTTCCTCATGGCACCACCGCCAGTTTGTATTGGTCCAGCAAATCTTCGAGCTTGGATGCGCTGTAGTCCTTGGTGCGCAAGTCCGTGACGAACTTGCGAAGCTGCGCGATATAGGTGGCTTCGGCGCGGGCGGTGGCGGCATCTTCCACTTGCGCGCGCAGGTCCTCCAGCACCGGCAGACGGTCGCGCAGGAAGGTGTCCAGCGCGGTCTCCAGCTTTTTGCCTTCGTCGGCCGCGGCGGGGCCGCGCGCGGTGAAGTAAGCGCGGTTCTGATCGACGAGGCGCGTCAGGTCGGTCTTGACGGTTTCGGCTTCGCGCTTCCACGCACCGGGCGCGCCACCGCCTCTACCGCCGCGCCCTGCGCCGGGGGCGGGCGCTTCGGGCACCATCGACGCATTGAAGAACAGCGCGTTGAAGAAGAACTTGTAGGCGCCGTGCGATTGGCCGCGCCACTGCGGCCGGAAGGCCAGCATGATGATGTGACCCTTTCCGTAATTGGCGTCCAGCGCGGCGGCCTTGCCCTGAATGCGCTCGGCGCCCAGCAGGAAGCCGCTGGCCAGGGGATTGCGGTCCTTGACGTAACTGAGCAGCACTTTGCCGCGGAAGGCCGGCTTCGTATCGAAGACCGGGTTGCGCTCGAACATCACCGGCAAAGTGAGCGGCAGCCCCGCAACCACAGGGTGAGCCGGCTCTTTCACTTCAGTGCGCAGCAGCGAGCCGGAGCAGAAGAACTGGTCCTGGCGCAGGCCGGCGACCACGTTTGTCAGCGCCAGGCTGAATTGATCCATGGCGAACAGGGTGGCGTTGCCGAAGGTCACCAGGGTGCCTCCCTGAGTGACGAAGTCGCGCAGTTCGTTGGCGCCGGTCTCGCCGAGGCCGCCGGCGTACTGGCCGGGCACGGTGCCGGGCGCCATCCCGTCCATGATCTGGCGCGTGCCCATTTCGGCGATCACGATGACGTCGAAGCGGTCGCGCAAATGGCCGGCCTGGACGTCGGGATTGTGCAGAGTGGTGAAGGGGAAATCGTTCTGCTCCATGATCCAGCGCGTCCAGCCTTCATCGATGTTGCCCATCCAGGAGTCGTATACGGCTATGCGCGGTTTGGCGATGGGCCAGGAGTCGGGGGCCTCCTTCAGGGAAGTGGCGTTGACTCCGTCCTTCTGCAGCAGGGGCTCCACTTTGCCGGTGGCGTAAATGGTCTCACCGGTCTTGCCGAACTTCACGGTTCCGCCCGCCGCCAGAATGTCGCTCACCGCCTTGAGGCTGGCGTTGGTGCGATGGGAGAACGCGAATACGGGGCCCGTGCCTTCCACCTTGCCTACGATGGGGTCGATGCGATCGAGCTTGCGGAGGGTGGCGCGCGATTCGGCGCTGACCGGTTGAGCCACCGCGATCACTTCGACGCCCATCTGCATGGGGAGGGTCCAGCCAGTGACATCGTAGGGCAGTTGTCCGGTTGGCGGTTGACCGCCGGGGGCCGGTCCTCCCGCCGCTGCTCCGCGACCTCCGCCCGCGCCCCGGCCACCCGGTGTAGCCGCGGCCGCTGGAGCCGGCGTTGGCGGTGCTGCCGGGGTAGCCGCCGGCGCCGCTCCGGCCGCTCCGCGACCCGCTCCGGCGACGCCGCGACCTCCACCGGCCGCGGCCTCGCCGATGGCCGGCGGACGGGGAATCTGCGGGTACTTCTGCACGTCGAACAGTTCCTTCACGAGGGCGGCGAAGGGCTGATCCATCAGGATCATCCAGTCGCCTTCCTTGATGCGCGCGCCGCCGGCGGAGCCATCGCGCGTCGCCTGGTGCATTTCGATGCCGTCGATCATCATCTTTTCCACCAGCAGTCGCGCGGTGGGGGTGTCGCGCTGTTCGCGCGGAATGATGTAGGCGTACGGCGGGTCCTTGGTGAAGCGCGCGATCACGTCGCGGCCGGCGCGATAGCGGTCGTACAACAGTTCTTCGCGATTCTTGGCCGCGGTATCCAGCACCGCCATGGAAGCTCCGATCATGTAGCGCACGGCGTCTCCCAGACGCCACCATCCGCCGCGCCAGGGGCTGGGGTAATAGACTTCCGTGCGCAGATCGCGCTTGTCCTGCGGAAACTCGTCGGTGGTATAGAAGTGCGGGGTGGCGTAGCGATACAGAGCCGTTTCGGTGAGGAAGCTGACGGTGTTGCGGAAATTGTTTACGTGGTCCACGAAGCCGGGGTACCAATCGTCAAAACGGCCGCGGTGCATTGCGCCAGGCATGTTGTGCTCGTCCAGATAGGCCGCCATGGCGGTGCCGAACACGTTCACCCAGCGGTACATCAGCGGGTGCGGATTCAGCGAGACCGGGTCGCCGAACGGTGGAATCCAGATGCGCGCCGGGAACGGAGCCGTCTGGTGGTGGTTGTAAAACACCGTGGGGTAGTATTCCAGCTCCATGCGCGTGATGACCTGCGATTCGATCATGTTGTTCATGTAGCCGTCGCGGTTGTTGTCGTGCCCGATGTACTCCTGCCACAGGCCGGGCATGTTGCTGACTTCGTAGGAGGTGCCGAGGTTGCCGCGGTACCACTTCACCACCATGTTCTGGCCGTCGGGATTGATGGAGAACCACAGCAGCAGAATTACGTTGTCCAGAATGTTGGTGGTTTCCGGGTCCGCGGCGGTCACCAGATTGTACGCCAGTTGAATGGCGTGCTGCGCCGGAGCGACTTCGGTGGCGTGCAGGCCGCTATCGATGTGCACAATCACCTTGCCGTTGTGCGCGAGGTCGTGCGCCTGCGCATCGGTGAGGCCCTTCACCAGGGCGAGGCGGCGCGCCGTGTCCTTGTACTTATCGAGGGCGGCGAGGTTGGCCGGCGCGCTGATGACGGCGATGTACCAATCGCGCCCTTCGGTGGTCTTGCCCGCGTGCACCAGTTTCAGCTTGTTGGTGGATTGCGCCAGTTTTTGGAAGTAGCCGAGGGATTCGTCGTAGCTGGCCAGGTAGAAATCGTCGCCGGGCTTGTGGCCGAGGACAGACTCGGGAGTGGGCGGTTGGGCCAGCGCGACGGCAACTGGAAACACGAGTAGCGCGGCGGCAAGTTTCATAAGAGATATAGACTACCACGCCGACTGGCGGCGCTCATGATCACCATCACTCCGGCCCCGCATACAAAAAACGCCGAGGTGAAGCCCAGCGCGGCGCCGATTCCGTAACGGTCGGCCAGCGCACCCACCGTGGCGGGGGCGATGGCGCTGATGGCGCGGCCGGCATTGTAGGAGAAGCCTTGCGCCGTGGCGCGGCTCCAGGCCGGGAACATTTCCGCGGCGATGACCCCGAGGGAGCTGAAATATCCATGACCGAAGAAACCGATGAGCGGGCCCATGGCCAAAAGGATCGCGGCGCTTTTGGCGCACAGGCCGTACACCGGAATAAGGGCCGCGGTGGTGAGAACGAAGGTGAGGAAGGCGGCCTTGCGGCCCACGCGGTCGGCGAAATAGCCGAAGAGGATGTAGCCAAAGAACGCGCCAATCTGCATGGGGAAGAGCCAGGCGGAAGACTTCACGATGCCGAGTCCGGCGCCGCCGCGCTCAAGAGGGCTGGCGAGGTACGTGGGAATCCATGTGAACAGTCCCCAGTATCCGAACAGGAGGCAGCAGCACAGTGCCGTGAGCAGGCTCAGGCGGCCCAGCAGTGGCGGCCGCAGCAAGGGACGCAGCGAAGCATGAGGCGTTTCGACGCCCTTGCGCCACTCGTACGATTCCGGAATGTTGCGCCGGATCCACCAGGTAAAAAACGCCGGCAACACGCCCAGCAGAAATAGCGGCCGCCAGCCCCAACGGGGCAGAACCGCGGCGGCCATCAGCGATGCGGCCATATAGCCGATGGCCCAGCCGGATTGCATCAGGCCGATGCCTTTCGAGCGATGCTCGGCAGGCCAGGTTTCCGCCACCAGGACCGAGCCCGCGGCCCATTCGCCGCCCAGCCCGATGCCCGCCAGCGAGCGCCAGAGAATCAACTGCGCGATGGTCTGCGAAGTGGCGGTGAGGGCGGTGAGCAGCGAAAAGCAGAGGATCGACCAGGCCAGCGCCCGGGCGCGGCCATACCGGTCGGCCAGATAGCCGAAGACCAGTCCGCCCAGCGCGGAGGTGACCATGGGCACGGCGGCGATAGCGCCCGCGGCCGCCGAACCGATCTGGAATTCGGAACGCACCGCGGTGAGGGCGAAGGAGTACAGCAGCACGTCCATCGCGTCCAGCAGGTAGCCCAGTTGGGCGGCGAAGAGGACGCGCCACTGATCGCGGCGAATCTGGCGATACCAGGGCAAGACTCCGAGTATAGTTCAGGCGGCGCTGTAGACTGTTTTGCCCCCGACCACGGTGGGGAACGGCGCGGGCACCGAGCCCGCCGCTTCGATGCGCCGCACCAGGCCGTCGCCGATCAGGGTGCAGTGGGTGATCTTGGGGCGTGCACCGGCGCGCGGGAAGAGGCGCTGCGCACGCTCCACGGCGGTCAGCGCCATGTCGATGGCTACATCGCCGCTGGCGTGGCAGTTCCCCTGGATGCCGGCGCGATGGACGCGTGACGCCGGGATGGGGCGTGCTGGGCGCCATGGTGCGTTCGGAAAACGAGCCATCGACGGTGTGCTCGCTGGTGACGCCCAGGCGGGTCCACTCATCGCCGAAGCCGGTCATGATGCCGCCGGAGATCATCGCCTCCAGCGCCTTTGCGCCGGCTTTGTAGCTTACGCGGTGGAGCAGTTCGCCGCGCTGCGCGCGCTGGGCTTCGGTGAAGGACTGCCGTTTGCCCACGCGATCGAGCGCGCCCATGTTGCCGTCCGCATCGCGGTCGCAGGCGCCGCCGGAATCCCCTGCGATTGGTGATGTATCCAACGGGATGTATCCAACGGGCTTGCATGGCCGGGCCGGTTTCCATATACTGGACGCTGCATCGCAGGGTGCATCCTGTCCGCGGGAAGGGACGATCCCACCTGAGCTTTGGGCGCCACGAACATCAACCTCACTTCTGCCCGTGATAGCGGACACCGGGCCACAGAAGGAGGAGTGATGTCTCGCGAATTGCCATCGAAACCGAATCTGGAATTTCTGAGGAAACAAGCGAAAGAACTGCTGCGCGACATGCAGCGGGAAAACGCGTCCGCGAAGCTGGCGGATGCACAACACAGGCTGGCGCGCGACTACGGCTTCGCCAGTTGGCCGAAGTTGAAGGAGCACGTGGAAGAAGTGGCGCGAGTGCTGTCGCCGGCGGAGATGCTGGCGGCGGCGGTTCGCGCCAGCGATGCGGGCAGAGTGAGCCGGGTGCTGGCAAGCCACCCCGATTTGAAAGCGCAAATCAACGAGCCGATGGCCGGCTACGGCGCCGGGATGCAGGCGATGCTGGCGGCGGTGCAGAGAACCGACCGGGCGACGATCGACGTGCTGCTGGCGGCGGGCGCCGATATCAACGCCAGAAGCCATTGGTGGGCCGGCGGCATGGGCGTGCTGGACGAGTGCCTGCCCGAACTGGCGCCGTTTCTGATGGAGCGCGGCGCGGTGCTGGATGCGCATTCGGCGGCGCGCCTGGGGATGCTCGACACGCTGCGGGAACTGGTGCGGGCGGATGCGGGAGTGGTGGCTGCGCGCGGAGTGAACGGCATGACGCCCTTACACTGCGCGTCCACCATGGAGATCGCCGGGTACCTTCTGGAACAGGGAGCGGAGATGGACGCGCGCGACCTGCTGCACGAATCGACGCCCGCGCAACACATGGTGCGGGTGGTGCAGGCGCGGCACTATCCGCGAGATCGCCAGGAGATTGCGCGTTTATTGGTGGAGCGCGGCTGCCGGACGGACATCCTGATGGCGGCCGCCCTGGGAGATCTGGAGCTGGTGCGGCGGCACATGGACGCAGATGCGGACGCGATTCGCATGCGCGTCTCCGAAGCGTATTTTCCGAAGCAGGATTCGCGCAGTGAAGGGACGATCTATTTTCAGGCGTTCGGGCCGGAGCGCACGCCGCACCTGGTGGCTCGCGACTTCGGGCACGAAGAGGTTTTCCAGTTTCTGATGGCCCACAGCCCGGAAGATGTCAAGCTGGCGCAGGCGTGCGACCTGGGCGATGCGGGCCTGTTCCGCGCCTTGCTGGCCAGCCGGCCGAAGCTGGTTGGCGACCCTATCGGACGACGAGCGGCGGCGGCTTCCGAATGCCGCGCAGAACAACAATAACGCCGCGGTGGGCCTGATGTTGTCGGGAGGCTGGCCCGTGGATATTGCCGGCGAATATGGACTGACGGCGCTCCAGTGGGCGTCGTGGCACGGCAACGCGGAGATGGTGCGCGAGATCCTGCGGTACGGTCCGCAACTGGAACTGAAAGACAACGAGCATCACATCAGCGCGCTGGGGTCGGCGCTGCACGGGTCGGAAAATAGCTGGCATCGCGACACGGGCGACTATGCGGATACGGTGAGGGCTCTGGTGGAGGCGGGCGCGACGGCGCCGAAACTGACCGACGATCTGGAGGCCAGCGAGGAAGTCCGCGAGGTGTTACGGGAATACGAGGAGGGTGCTTCATGAGGTGGGGCCGATGGGCGTGACCGGGAGGAGTCGCCCGTCATCCCCGACGTTGAACGCCCGGCCCTGCGACACTACGGTGAGGGGATGGCGAAGAAAGAGAAGACCAATGCGGCCCGCATTCTGGATCGCGAGGCAATCGGGTACGAACTGCGGGAGTACGAGGTGGACGAGAACGACCTGAGCGCGCCGCACGTGGCGGAGGCTATCGGGATGCCGCCCGAGCAGGTGTTCAAAACGCTGGTGGCGCGCGGCGACCGCACCGGCGTGCTGATGGCGTGCATCCCGGCGAACACGGAGCTGGACCTGAAAGCCCTGGCGGCGGCCAGCGGAAACAAGAAAGTCGAACTGGTCGCGGTGAAGGAAGTGCTGGGGCTCACCGGGTACATCCGCGGCGGCGTCTCCCCGGTAGGGACGCGCAAGCCGTATCCTTTGTACCTGGATGAGACGGCCATTCTGTGGGATGTGATTTCGGTGAGCGCGGGCGTGCGCGGCTGCCAGATGCTGCTGGCGCCGGACGACCTGGCGCGGGTAGTGGATGCGCAAATGTGCGCGATCGCAAAATAGGGAAATAATAGGTAATGATAATAGGTAATGATTTGACATCTTAAGCCCGGAGCAGTAGATTAAATGCGCCGTGGTCGACGACTCTCCCAATCCTGCAGAGAACTCTTCCACTCCCGCTGATATGCCTGTGCAACATCCCCCTAAGAAACACTTCCGCCACGCCATCCCAGCCCCAGTTTCTCTAGGTTTCCTCCTTTTGTTCTTGGTGATCGTTGCCATGGTGCGTGATCGATTTTTTGAAGCGGCGTTTGACAAACTTCTCCTCGGCGTTGGAACAACACCCTTGGGCTTTATTGTCGGCACTATCGTCGTTTTCTTTATCAATGTCATGGGAGCGCACTCGATTCGCGAGTTCTGGAAGTGGGTTATGTCTTTGAGCGAATTAATGCGAGACCTTGTCATCGGCCTTGTGTTGCTGGTGGTATTATGGGTGCCGCTTTATGCCTACTTTCGCTTTTATGTGCTGCCTCGGGACATATACAGGGAAGCTGATGCCGCCGCTGTGCTACTAAAGCCACCGACGACCCAAGCAGCAACAACGCCTCCCTTTTTCGCTTACGAGAAAAGCCAGAAACTGAGCATATCGTTCATGGCGAAAAGTAATTTTACTTTCACGCCTCGCGTCGGCGACATTTATACAGATACTTACCTCGCCGACAGACAGCAATATGTTCTCATGATCACAAATGATGGATCTGTCAGGTTTACTGACGTTAATCTTCTAATGCAGTTGCCATACCCTATTGAGCGCATCGAAGTTACAGGCAATGAGTACTCGGTGGCGATTCCATTTGCAGTTAGGCCTATCGGATTGCAAATGACATTTGGGATCAGCAGCGGTGGAAGCATGCAGATAGGTAGAACTCCATTGGCGCCAAACTGGAATCTCTCCATTCCATCGCTGGAAGTTAACAACGCCATTTACCTCCTAATATTACTGAACAGTTCAAGGGACCCACGGGGCAAAGTGATCCCGAATGCTGAGCGCCAGCGCTATTTTGTCCCAGATTCGGGTCCAGAACGAACCTATATAAACGGCTCGTTCAGTTATTTATCTAGGGCTAATCGAAATATTAAAGTTGACTATTATGCACCATTTATACTAGATGATGACAAGATAGTCACTCTAGGCCAGGCGGACATACCACCTAAACAACTTATGCGTGTAATCAGTTTCCAATGAAGTACTGCGATGTTCTTGTTGGTCTTTATTTTGTCCTAATGGCTAATTCTTCTTATCGATTCAACGTGTTTGGGGCACTTTCGACCCGGGGCGGTTGAATTACCTGCGCGGGTGATACGGTTTTCGCTGCGCGCACCCAGTTGTCTCGTTCAAGCTTTGACACCTTCAGGACTTTCCGGATAGTACTCCTGCACTTTCGAAAACTCAGGCCATCCTTTCAAACTGTCCCGTGGTGGGTCAATATCCACGCTACCGGAAGCCATTCTTTCCAGCGAGATCGGAGAGTCTTGAATGCCGTATAGGTCTTCAACGAAAACGTCGGGCTAACGTGCTTGTTGTCGCATTTCCACACGCGACGGTTCTCATGCCAAGTGACCTTTTGCGCCCCGCAGACCGAGCATTTGACCCTGCCATCCCTCCAGCGGAGATCCATCGTAAGGCACTGGCAGTTTTGGAAGCCTGAGAAGTAGATGATCGCGTCTCGGAAGGATGTATGGTCGCTTAGTGTATCCAGGATGCGCTCAATTCCGGGGGATCCCCATCACATTATTGCCCTAAGCAAAAGCCTACCTAGCAAAAAGCCTACCTATTGACAGTCTATACAAAGAGCGGTAGGCTTCTATAGTAATTCTATATGAGCGGTAAACAGACGAATCTGCTGCAGGGGACTCTGGACCTGCTGATTTTGAAAGCGCTGGCCCTGGAGCAAATGCACGGGCTGGGAATCTCGAACCGCATCGCGCAGATCACCGGGGGCACCTTCGTGGTGAAGCCGGGGTCGCTGTTTCCGGCGCTGCATCGCATGGAGGAGGCCGGCTGGCTGGCGTCTTCGTGGGGCGAGAGCGAGAACAACCGGCGAGCCAAATACTACAAGCTGACGGCGGCGGGGCGGCGGCAGTTCGAAACCGAATCGCGCCAGTGGGAAACGATCGCGCTGGCCATGCGGAGCGCGCTGGAAGCGCAATAACGGGAGCGAGCCATGCCGTTGCCGATGCGTCTATCGAGCTTGTGGCGCAATCTGCTGCGCCAAGAGGATGTGGAACGCGACCTGGACGGCGAACTGCACGCTTACCTGGAGCAGGTGACCGAGAGGAACGAGAGAGCGGGCATGACTCCAACGGAGGCGCGGCGCGCGGCACGAATGGAGTTGGGCGGAGTGGAACAGGTGAAAGAAGCGGTTCGCGGGCAGAGGACCGGCCACCTGCTGGAAGAGGTACTGGGCGACGTGAAGTATGGCGTGCGCGCGCTGCGTAAGAATCCAGCGTTCACCTGGGTGGCGGTATTGGCGCTGGCCCTGGGAATCGGCGCCAACACCGCGATGTTCAGCGTGGCGTACGGTATTCTACTGCGCCCTTTGCCATATCCGGATGCATCGCGCGTGGCGGTTGTGTGCATGCGGTACTACCCGCGCGATTTCGCATACGGCACGCTGTCGATCCGCGATTTCGAAACGTGGAAAGCAAACAACCACGCGTTTGAGGAACCGGCGCTGTTCAGCAATACCGGCCTGGATATCGCCGGCGATGGCGCGACGCCCGAGCAGATTAAGGGCGCGACAGTAACGGGCGGCTTCTTCCCCGCCCTGCAGGCTACGCCGGTGCTGGGCCGTTATTTCGGCAAGGGCGAAGACCAGGCCACCAGCGGATCGGTGGTGGTGATTGGCGAATCCCTGTGGCGGCGGAGGTTCCACGCCAGCCGCGATGTAGTGGGGAGAGGCATCCGGATCGGCGGCGCTCCTTATACGGTAATCGGGGTGATGCCGGGCACGTTCCGTTTCCCAAGCGCGGATACGGAGGCATGGACGAATCTGAAGCTGACGCCCTCCACGCGCTTCGGTCCGTGGTTCTATCGGGGAGTGGCGCGGCTGAAGCCCGGGGTGACGATGCAACAGGCGCAGGCGGAGACGAATGCGATCGGAATGCGGCTGATGCAGCAGAACGCCTTTTACAAGAGGCTCAGCCTGCCCGTATTGGAACTGCGGACGTGGTTCGCGGGCGAGGTGCGGCAGGCGCTGCTGATTCTGATGGGAGCGGTAGGGCTGGTGTTGCTGGTGGCGGTGGTGAACGTGGCGAACCTGATGCTGGCTCGCGGCACGGTGCGGGATCGGGAAATGGCGTTGCGGCTGAGCCTGGGGGCGGCGCGCGGGCGGCTGATCCGGCAGTTGCTGATAGAGAGCCTGCTGCTGGCGGCGGCGGGAGGCGCGGCGGGAACGGCGCTGGCGTATGTCGCCATCCAGTTACTGCGCGTCTGGAATCCGGGCAGCCTGCCGCTGATGGAGTACGTGCGGCTGGATGCCCGCGCGCTGATTTTCACCCTGGCGGTTTCGCTATTGACCGGCGTGCTGTTCGGACTCTACCCGGCGATGCAGAGCGCGCGCGCCGATCTGCATTCGACACTCAACGAAGGCGGCCGTTCGGGATCTGCGGGACGCCGGCGCGCACGCGTTCGCGCGGCGCTGGTGGTGGCGGAGATCGCCCTTTCGGTGTTGCTGCTGGTGGGCGCGGGATTGTTTTTGCGCAGCCTGGACCGGTTGCAACGGGTCAGCGGCGGATTCACCGGACCCACGCAGCAGATCCTGACTATGACCATCTCTCCGGGGGATCGCAGATACCAGGATGCGCGCATCGGCGTGCCGTTCTACCAGGAAGTTCTGCGGCGGGTGCAGGCGGTGCCCGGTGTGGAGTGGGCGGCGCTATCCGATGCGCTGCCGCCGGACCGGCAGGGCGATGCCGATTCATTCGCGATGGAAGGGCAACCGGCGATAGCGGGGGAGATCAATCCCATTGTTTCCGATGTCACCGCGAGCGCCGGATATTTTCGCGCCCTGGGCATTCCGCTGCTGCGCGGGCGGTACTTCGACGAACACGATACGGCCGATTCGGAGCCGGTGGCGCTGATCAGCCAGAGCATGGAGCGGCGCTTCTTCCAAGGGCGGGACGCCATCGGGCAGAGGCTGATGCAGAGCGGCCCGGGTTTCGGCAACCCGTGGCTGAAAATTGTCGGAATCGTGGGCGATGTGAAATATCTGGGTCGCGCGGAGAAGCGGGACAGCGACGCGGCGTATTATATGGCGTTCGGCCAGAGTTACTCGCAGCGCATGTCCCTGGTGGTCCGCGCCCGTGAGGGGGCGAGCGGGTTGATGGCCGGGGTGCGCCGGGAGATTCAGGCGGCCAATCCGGCGGCGACGGTCTCGCAGCCCGGCACCATGCGGCAGGCGCTGGACCAGGATGTGGCCGAGCCGCGGTTTCACACGGCACTGCTGGCCTTGTTCGCGGCCACGGCGCTGTTGATGGCGTCGGTGGGAATCTACGGCCTGATCTCGTTTTCGGTAGCGCAGCGCACGCAGGAGATCGGCGTGCGGATCGCGCTGGGCGCGCAGGCTGGCGATGTGCTGCGGCTGGTGATTCGCCAGGCCATGGCGCTGGCGGCGATGGGAATCGCGCTGGGGCTGGCAGGGTCGCTGGCGCTGACGCGGTTGTTGCAGGCCATGCTGTTCGGCACCAGCGCCAAGGATCCGTTCACGTTCGTGCTGGCGCCGTGCGCCCTGCTGGGCGTGGTGCTGCTGGCAGCGGCGATTCCGGCGCGGCGTGCAACGCGGATCTCGCCGGTGGTAGCGCTGCGCTACGAATGATCTGGTTTGGCGGGGTGCTTCTCGCGCCGGCCCATCATTTGATGCAGGGCGAAGGGGACCTCGTCGGGATGGGACGCGCACCAGGCGATGATACGTTCCAACTTGACACCCTCGTCGGCCATTCCGCTGATTTCCATCAGCTCGGATTCGATGACGTCCGGATCTCGCATAGAAACTCAAGCATGACACATGGCGGCAGTCAGCACACCTGCACGGTCTCGATTCCCAGGAGCGCGCCGAGTTTGGCGAGCTTACGCGCGATGTGGCCCACGCCGATGGCGCAGTGATGGGCCGGCCCCTGGGCATTCCACGCGTTGATGAACTGGCGCGCGCCGAGGCGGAAGCGGTAGCGGCTGTTGGTGTTTCCGATTTCAAGAATCGGGCCGGGCACCGACTCCGCTTCCGCGGCCAGCAGTTTGAGGCGGCCGTCGCTTTCGACCACGGAGAGCAGAGTCACGGGCCCGTGTTTTACGCTCATCTCGACGGAAAGGCCGCGGCCCACTTTTCCATGGAACACCTGCAAGGGGCGCACCTTGGTTTTGCCGGCGGCAATGGCCAGGTGACCGGGGCCGTCGTGTCCCATGAGGACGACATCGCTTTTGTAATCGGTGGCGTAGTATTCCGAGAACGAGCCGCCGACGCCGAAGCTGTCCAGGATCTTCATGGCCTGGGCGTTTTTCACTTCGCACTCGCCGGCTACCGGGATGCCGCGGGCGGTGAGCAGGCTGGTGCCCAGGATGATGGAACTGATAGCATCTTCGTTGGCCGGATTGCCCGATCCGGAGTAGTAGTAGGCCAGGGAGCCCAGGCGATGCCGCTCGACCAGGCGGTCCAGCGCGAGGGAAGTGGCGGCGGCGCGTGCGAGTTCCGCGGCGGGGCAATCCGGCTGAACGTCGAAGGCTTCCCGAAAATGGGCCACGCGGGATTCGATTTCCGCGGCGGAAACTTCGGCTCGCAAGGCCGCCAATTCATCCACTTCGACGATTTCGATGTGACCGCCGAAGGTGGCGCATTGCAGGGTGAGGTCGGAGTAGACATCCAACATGCCGCCGTAATAGTGGCCCATCACGCCCAGGCGATTGTGCTCCATGGTGTGGGCCACGCGGGCCGCGTCGAGCCATTCGCCGATCTCGTTCCACGCGGCATCGTCCTCAATCGTGCCGGTGACCTGGAAGAACGGGATGCGGCAGCGCCGGAAAACGTTGGCGATTTCCGGCACGGGGCAGGCCTGGCACCATGCCAGCCACTCGCCGGTCATGCGGCCACGGTCGTGCATGGCGTTGAAGGCGGCGTAGTCGATGGCCTCTCCCGGGGAGAGATTCAGGATGATGACGGGCACCTTGGCGCGGCGCACGACGGGGAGGACGGTGGAGGAGAGCGCGTAGGTGGTGACGTGCAGGAAGAGCAGGTCCACGTCGGCCTGGCGGAAGGCGTGGCCGGCCTCCGCGGCTTTTTCCGGGGTATCGATCATGCCGAGGTTGACTACCTCGATATCCGCGCGCTCCAGGCGGACGGCGACGCGCTGGACGTATTCATTCAAGCGGCCGAGGAGTCCTTCGAACTGGGACCAATACGCATCGAGACCGATGGCGAACAACCCGACGCGCAGCCTGGATGGGGAACCGGACGGCATAGACGACCACAATTATGAACCATCCGGCGGACGATCGTTCTACATGCGCTTGAGCCAGATATTGCGAGTGAAGTATGCGCCGGTGGATTCGACTTCGAGGCCGAGTTTGCCGCTGGCGCGAAAATAGCCCGGGTCATTGTCGATGAATTCGGAGATGAGGTGCCCGTTCATGAACATAGTGGTGACGTTGCCCTTGGCGATGAGTAGAAACTCGTTGTAATCGTCCTTCTTGAACCAGGCGTTGCGGGTGGCTTCATCGGCGACGGTGGCGAGGATGCGCCGCTGGCCGGGCTCGGCCAGCACAATGGAACCGGGGCTGGCGGCGATGCCGCGGATGGAGGACTGCTCGTAATATTGTCCGGGATAGCGATTGTTGGCGTCGAAATCGAACTGCGGGCCGGCCATGTCGAATTTGGCGCGCTCGGCGGCAGTGGGAGGCGTGCCGGGATTTTCGCACGCCGGGCCGCGGCCGGGACCCCGGCCTCTGCCTGCCTGGGCGCCGGGCGCGCCGCGGCCTGCCCCGGGCGCGCGTCCGCCGCGGTTCGCAGCGGCCAACATGCCGCCGCCTCCGCGGCCGGGATATTTCAGGAGGACACTATTGTCCGCCGTCAGGTAACTGCGGAATTGCACGCCGCCGTTGACATTGCCGGTGCCCTTGGATTCGAACTTCAGCATGAAGTCGGAAAGCTCGCCGCCCTGCCAGACCAGATAGATGGTGCCGGTTGGTTTTTCGCAGGTCGGCTCGACGTAAATGGCGCCATCTTTGACGCCCCAGTATCTGGTGTCGCCCTCCCAGCCGTTCAACGTCTGGCCGTCGAACAGGGAAACCCACCCTTCGTGGTCGGCATAATCGAACGGCTGTCCGCCGCGCATGAAGCCTCCGCCGCGGCCGGCTGCCGGCGGCTGGCCGTTCTGCGGAGCGGTCTGCGGCGACGATATCCACGGGGCAAAAAGAAGCAGTGCGCCGAGTCCGCCAGTGATCCACCTAGTGCCTGTTTGCGTCATGAAATCCCCTCGCTAATATGGAAAGCTCTACGAGTCTTGAAACGATTCAGAATTCTAATGGAATTTTCGCGACACTGCAACAGGCAAGACGATTTCGGAGGGACGATTCGGGCGTGTAAAGCCAACACCGTCGATCCGCGACGAACTACTGAGTTGCCTTTTGGAGGTGCCCCTCGATGTATTGGAGGGCGTGGTCAAATCGGCCAAAGAATCTGCAGTGGAACTCCTCCAGCATGTCGCGAACGTTCGGATCGTCAAAATCTCGTGTGTTTCGGTTCAGAAAACAACTCTCGGCGGGCTTGGTCTCCGCAAGATGCCGGACAACGGAGGCTAGCACAATCGAGTCCTGAGCGGACATATCCAGTGCAATCTGGATTCCTCCAGCTTGATAAAACACGTCGGAGGTCAGTGGAATCACTTCGGCCGCATTGAGAATTCCGTCGATCGCGCGCTGCAATCCTGCTCGCTCGCTTTCGGCGCTCCTAATCAGCAGCGCGGTAATCTCCCTGAAGCTGCCGGGGGCTTCCCGGTAGGTCCTTGACCTGCCGAGTTCGGAAAGCTGTCTCTGAAGCTCCGCACTCAGGCGCGACCGCTCATTCGCCTTGCGCATCAGCGTGATGTGCGGCTCCGCGAGCGAAAACGCGGGAATCACCAAGCGAATCGAACCCGCGGTAGCAAGGCCTATCAGTCGCTGACAGCTTTCAGCCTGCTCCTGCTCCAGTGCTTGCTCCAGCACGAAGTTCGACTCGACGTACACATTCATTGCACGGCGCTGGACTCGATGCGAGCGCCTCTCAAGGCATCAAGCAACCCCGATTCGGCGAGCCACCGAAGCGAAGGATCTTGATTGGCTCGCACCTGTCCGGACTCAGCCAGGTCGAGCAGCCATGAAAAGAGGATCAACTCAAGAGCTTGCCCCCCGGTTTTTTCCGGCGTCTGATCGAACCGTTCAAAATAGGGCCTCAGCTCGCGGGTAGCGTCCATAGTAAACTGCGGCGCTTCTTCCCTGGAAATCGGGTCCTCTTGCCGCCAGAAATACATATGCTCCGGAGTCGCGATGAGGAAAAACGGCGCTTTCGGGAGTGTGCCGTGCGCGAGCAGGTTCTCGCGGAAGCGCGCCGCCCACTGGCCGGAGGTTCGATGAGCGCTCTTAACCTCTGCAAGCAGGACTGGCCGGCCAAATTGATCGTACGCGACTAAATCGACTTCTCTTGTCGAAGGCATATGCGACGCCACCCTTACAGTCTGACACGTCTGCATAGGTAATGGACTTAAGCGGTCACGTGGACGCTGGTGGTTTTGATCACGGCGCAGATGGCCTGGCCGGCCATCAGCGCCAGTTCGGCGACTGACTGCGCGGTGATGAGCGCTACCAGGGGCAGGCCGCAGTCCAGTTCCACGCGCGCCAGCGGACCTTCCAGCGTGACCGAGACCACCGTGCCGTTGAGGCGATTGCGGGCGCTGGAACTCTGTGGACCGGGCCGCGTGAGCACCACGTCTTCGGCGCGAACGCAAGCGAAGACCGGGCCTTCTTCGCCGGTATCCATGCAATACAGGCGATGACCGCCGACCTGCAGCACCAGCAGGCCGCCTTCGCGGGACGCGGTCACGGCGGGCAGCACGTTCTCGACGCCCACCGATTGCGCCACCAGCGCGTCGGCGGGCCGGCGAAATACCTCCTGCACCGGACCGGCCTGGCGGATGCGGCCCTCCACCATGACCGCCATCCAATCGCCCAGCGCGATGGCTTCCGTGCGATCGTGCGTTACCACGATACTGGGAATGCCGCTCTCCAGCAGCATGCGCCGCAATTCATGGCGGGTGCGCAGGCGCGTGGCCGCGTCCAGGGCCGAAAGCGGCTCGTCCAGCAGCAGCAGGGCAGGTTCGGCGGCCAGGGCGCGCGCCAGCGCTACACGCTGCTGCTGGCCGCCGGAAATGGCGCGGGGCTTGCGGGGCGCCAGGTCGGCGAGGCCGAAGCGTTGCAGCAGTTCCGCGCCGCGCGCGCGGTGCGACGCGTAGGCCACGTTTTCCGGCACGGTCAGGTGCGGGAACAGCGCATATTCCTGAAACAGGAATCCGGCGCGGCGCTGTTGCGGCGGCACGAGGATGGCGCGGGCGGAATCGAACCAGGTTTCGCCGCGAAACAGAATGTGGCCGGAATCGGGCCGCTCGAGCCCGGCCAAGAGGCGCAGCAGGGTGGTCTTCCCCGCGCCGGACGGGCCGAACAGCACGGTGACCGGGGCCTGATCCAGCGGCAGGCGAAGGTCCGCGTCCATCGAATCCGGAAGGAAGCACCGGCAGATCAGTTCAGCGGCCATACCGCTCCGATGCGGCGCTGCCAGGCGTAGGTGAGGGCCAGGACGGCGAAAGAGAGGGCCAGCAAAAATAGCGAAGTCTCGCGCCGCGCCGGTGTAGTTCAGCGCCTGCACCTGATCGTAAATGGAAATCGAGACGGTGCGCGTGACGCCGGCGATGTTGCCGCCCACCATCAGCACCACGCCGAATTCGCCCATGGTGTGGGCGAAGCTGAGGATCACGCCGGTGGCGATGCCGCCGCGCGCCAGCGGGACGATGACGCGGCGGAAGGTGGCCGCGCGCGAGACGCCCAGGCACCAGGAAGCCTCGATCAACCGGCGGTCCACCGCGCCGAATGCCGCGGCCACGGGCTGGACCGTGAACGGCAGGCTGTAGAGCACCGAAGCCAGCAGCAGGCCTTGGAAGGAAAACGGCAGCAGTCCGCCGGTCAAGCGGCCGTAGAGCGCGCCGATGGGGCTGTGCGGTCCAATGGCCAGCAGCACGTAGAGGCCCAGCACGGTGGGCGGCAGGACCAGCGGCAAGGCCACCACGGCCTCCACCAGAAACTTCCAGCGACGCGGGGAAAACGCCAGCCAATAGGCCAGGGGCAGACCGATGGCCAGCAGGATCGCGGTGGTGCAGGCGGACAGTCGTACGCTCAACCAGATGGCTTGCCAATCCATGTTAATTCGCCGGTAGGGAGAATCCGTATTGTTGCAGAATCTGCCGGCCGGCAGCGCCGGTCAGGTAAGCGCGGAAGGCCGCGGCAGCCGGGGAAGCCCGGGCTCGTTTGAGAATGACGCCGCCCTGCCCCATACGGGGGTAGGCGTCCAGCGGCACTTCCCAATAGCGTCCCTGCGGGCGGACCGCGGGCGCCACGGCCAGCGATAGCGCCACCACTCCCGCTTCCGCCGCGCCGCTCTGCACGAACTGCAAGGTCTGCGCGATATTTTCGGCCAGCACGATTTTGCCGGCGATGGCGCCATACACGCCGAAGTGGCGGAGCGCCGCCTCGGCGGCCTTCCCATAGGGCGCGTGCTGCGGATTGGCGAGGGCGACATGCTTCACCGCCGGATCTGCGAACACCTTCATTTGCAGGCGCGCCACGTCCAGCGCGGATTGCGCAGGCACCCATACCGCCAGGCGTCCCACGGCGTAGGTAAAAAGCGAGGCCGGCTCCGCCAGGCCTTGTTCCGCAAGCCGGCGCGGATATTCCAGGTCGGCGGAGAGGAAAATATCGAAGGGCGCCCCATTGCGGATCTGCGCATAGAAATTCCCCGAGGAGCCGTAGACGATCTGCGTTTGCACTTGCGGGTGCGCCGCATGGAAGTGGCGGGAAAGATCATCGAGCGCGAATTGCAGATCGGCCGCGGCGGCGACGGTCAGTTTTTGCGGAGGCAGACGCCGCGGCGCGCACGCGGCGCAGAGCAGGAGGGCCGCTGCTAGCATAGAATGGTCTCGGATAGAAGACAATGTCCTCCGCAAGTGACCATGATACAACCCGGGGGCCGCAGGTCCACAGCCGGCTGGCCGAAACGCGCCAACAGCGCGGTATTGCCGCGGCTGAACTGGCGCGGCAGGCCGGAGTAAGCCGCCAGACCATCTACGCGATGGAGGCCGGCAGCTACGTGCCGAATACCGCGGTGGCCTTGCGGCTGGCGCGCATTCTGGAAGTGACGGTGGAGGAACTGTTCGCCCTGGACGCGGAGGAACCGCGGCCCCCGAGCACCGTGAAGGCGGAAATGATCGGCGCGGGCGAGGCGTTTGCCGGGAGCCCGGTGGAACTCTGCCGCGTGGGCAACCGGCTGCTGGCCGTGCCCGCGGTGCCGGCGCCCTGGCAACTACTTCCCGCCGACGGTTTGCTGGTGGACCCGGCCCGCTCCCTGGTGCAACCGATTCATGAGCAGATTGGCGAAAACCGCCTGCTGATCGCCGGATGCGACCCCGCCACCAGCGTGCTGGCGCGCCATCTGCAGCGCGCGGGCGTCACGCTGGTTTCGGCGCCGGTGAACAGCTCTGCCGCATTGCGCCTGCTGAAGCAGAAATCCACCCATGTGGCCGGCACGCACTTGCGGGATGCGCAGGATATCCCGCAACGGGGTGTTAGTGTGTTTGCCTTCGCCGTGTGGGAGGAAGGCATGGTGGTGGCGCGAGGAAATCCGCTTGAGGTCCGGTCGGTGGCGGATCTGGCGCGGCCCGGCATTCGCCTGATCAATCGCGAGAAAGGCTCGGGCAGCCGCCAGTTGCTGGACGGACTTCTGCGCGATGCGGGGGTGAGTGCGGCCAACGTTCCCGGTTACGAGGGGGCTTCCGCTCCGGGACACCTTGCCGCGGCGTGGCGCGTGTACAGCGGACTGGCCGATTGCTGCATCGCCACCCGCTCTGCCGCGCGCGCCTTCGGACTCGGCTTTCTGCCGCTCACCAGCGAACGCTACGACCTGGTGATTCGCCAGGAGAATCTGGAACTCGCGGCCGTAGAGCGCCTGCTCGACGTGCTCACGCAGGCCGCGTTCCGCCGCGAACTGGATGCCCTTTGCGGCTACGACACCCGCCAAACTGGACGCCGCGTCACGTAAAACGATACAATCGAAACAGCCAACCACACCTCGCGGAGAGGTGGCAGAGTGGTCGATCGCACCCGCCTCGAAAGCGGGCTTACCTTAACGGGTAACGGGAGTTCGAATCTCCCCCTCTCCGCCAGATATTCCGAACGCCCTACGCCCGCGCGAACCGGTGGACTCCGGTAGGATCGGCCGGTGCGACCGGCGGCGGACCCGCGGCTTGCGGGCGATCGCCCATGAGACGCCGAATGCGCTCCATCGCAAACGCCATATCGGTGATGTAGCTTCGGCGCGCCGCCGTTACCCAGCCTTCGCGGCTGACCACGTCCAGGATCTGCTCCCCCTCCAGAAAATCGGAGGCCTGCACCTGGCGCACCGACCGCATGGCGTCCATGTTGATGGCTTTCGCAAACGCACTCGTGGTGATGTCGGTCATCCAGTGCGCGATGCCGCTCTGCTGACAGGTCTCGGCAGCCAGCGCGTGTACCGTGGCGGCGGGCAGATACATCAGCAGCCCCTCGGTGATCATGAGCGCCGGCGCTGGTCCGGCGGCTGCGTAGAGTGCGCGGCGCTGCGCCGGGTCGTTGACGTCCGCCGTGATGCGCTCCCGCCGGCAGCGGGGAGTCTCGGCGGCCATCAAGGCGTCCTTGTAGTCCAGCATGTCCGCGAAATCGACTTCGATCCATCGCAGATCCGGCGGAAGCGCGAGCCGCCAGGGCCGCGTATCGAGGCCGCAGCCGACGCTGAGCACCGTGGCGACCGGTTCCGATGCCAGCGCATGCAATAGCAGCTCATCGATGAAATGGCTGCGCACGCCGATCCCGAAACGCATCATTTCGGGCCGGGGCACCGCCTGAAGGATGGCCATACCGCGCTCGCCGGCCAGGCGCGCCGCGAATGGATCCTGTACGAAGCCGTCCTCGCCCTCGAGATTCGAGAGCCCGGCAGGCAGCGACCATCAGGGCGGTGTCGCTGACGTGGGTGATTTCGCCGTGCGAGGGAGACATGGGATCCATTATGTACCAGCGCTGCCGTCTGCCGCAGATGCGGCCCATGCGACAATCTGAACTATGCGCGGCGCATCGCGGGGCGGCCTGACGATTTCCCTGCTCCTGGGAATTTGCGGCGTCCTGATGGAGCGCGGGTACACGCAACAAGCGCCCACAAATGCCTATACCGATCCGGCGCTCTGCGCGCGCTGCCATGCGGAGATTGCAGCCGGCTATCGGAAGACCGGGATGGGGCGTTCGTTCTCGCGCGTGACGCCCGGAGAGATCGCACCGGGCAAGCCGTTTTATCACGCGGCGTCGGAAAGTTACTTTGCGACGATCGAGCGGGGCGGCAAGTATTATCAGCGGCGCTGGCAACTCGGATTCGACGGCAAGGAAACCAACGTCGATGAGAAACAGGTGGATTTCGTTTTGGGTTCGGGGAATCACTCGCGGACCTATCTGCATCTGACCGGCCGGGACGCGCTGCAGCAGTTGCCGCTCGGCTGGTACGCGGAGAAGGGCGGTTACTGGGCGATGAATCCCGGCTACGACCGGCCGGATTATCCCGGCTCGACGCGCCCGATCACTTACGAGTGCATGTTCTGTCACAACGCGTATCCGGCGATTCCGAAGGGCCATGACGAGACCGGCGCGAGGCCGGAGTTTCTGCTGCCCCTCCCTCAGGGGATCGATTGCCAGCGGTGCCATGGGCCGGGGCAGCGGCACGTGCAGGCGGCTTCGAAGGGCGCGAAGCCCGAGGAGATTCGCGCGGCCATCGTAAATCCGCGGCGTCTGAGCGCGGAGCGGGAACTGGAAGTCTGCATGCAGTGCCACCTGGAGACCACGACGGTGGCGCTGCCGCACGCCATCCGGCGTCTGGATCGCGGGCCGTTTTCGTACGTGCCGGGGCAGGCGCTGGGCGATTTCCGGTTGACGTTCGACCGCGCGGGCGGGATGGGCGAGAGGTTTGAGGTGGCCCACGCGGCCTACCGGCTGCGCGAATCGCAATGCTTTCTCCGAGAGCGCAAGGCAAGCTGCGATGCACCACGTGCCACGATCCGCACAATATTCCTCGGGGCGAGGCGGCCGTGGTTCACTACAATGCTGTTTGCGGTTCGTGTCACGCGGCGGCGTTCCCGCGCGCGGCCGCTTCCGGCGTCCACCGGCCCGGCGCGAACTGCGTGAGCTGCCACATGCCGAAACGGAGGACCGACGATGCGGTCCACATCGTGATGACGGACCACTTCATTCGCAGCCGTCAGCCGGCGGGCGACCTGCTGGCGGATAAGGCGGAAGTGCGCGAATCCCCGGCGACAGCCTATCGCGGCGAGGTAGTGGCGTACTATCCGGCGAAGCCCGGGCCGCCGGCGGAGGAGGCTTCGCTTTACGTGGCGATGGCGCAGGTGCGCGAGTGGAGCAATTTAAAGGGAGGGCTGCCGAGGCTGGAAAGCCTGATCGAGAAGTATCGTCCCGGGCGCGCCGGGTATTATGTGGATCTCGCTGAGGGGCTGTCCGCCGCGGGACACCTTGTTGAAGCCGTGCCTTACGCGGAAGAAGCGGTGCGGCGGGCGCCGGGCTCTGCAATCGTGCTGCGAAAACTGGGCGGCGCGCAGATGGAGGCGGGACAACTGGCGAAAGCCGAAGCGACGCTGCGGCGGGTCACCACGCTAGCGCCGGACGACGCCGTGGCATGGGGCATGCTGGGGCAGGCCCTGTCGCGAGAAAAGAAGAACGGCGAGGCAACGGCAGCGTTCCGCAAGGGCATCGCTGCCGACCCCGAACTGCCAGGCTTGCACAATTCTCTGGGCACGCTGCTACAGGCAGCGGGCGATGGAGCATGCGGCGGAGCGGGAGTTCCGCGAGGCCATACGGATTCAACCGGGCGACGCCGGGGCGCGGGCAAACCTCGCCAGCCTGCTGGCATCGCGGGCCGAGGTCCCCGAGGCGCGATATCAATTCGAACAGAGCATCCGGCTGAATCCGGACGACGGGGCGGCGCACCTGAATTACGCGCGGCTGCTGGCCTCGACGGGCGAAACCGGCGGTGCCGAAACGCAGGTACGGGCGGCGCTGCAGGCGGACCCGAATCTGGCGGGCGCGCACCAGTTGTGGGGCTCGCTGCTGGCTACCACGGGGGACACCGAAGGGGCCGTGCGGGAATTGCAGACGGCGGTGCAGCTTCAGCCGGAATTCGGACGCGCGCAGTTTGAGCTGGGCGTGGTGCTGGGACGCAAGGGCGATTTTGCCGGCGCCCTGGAGCATCTGAAACTTGCTGCCCAGGGCGCCGACCCGGATGCCAAGGCATCGGCCCAGAGACTATTGCAGAAGCTGGGCCGGTGATCTAAAACTCGAACCGCACGGTGAACGCCATCACGCGGGCCGGCAGGGTACCATTGGCATACCCCAGCGACGAAGCGTTGGACACCTGATTGGTGACCGGATTCAACTGGATACCCGTGTTAATGCCGGAGATTTCCGTGTGGTTGAAGACGTTGTAAGCTTGTGCCTGGAACCTGAGTACGCGTCTCTCACCCAGCGGAATATTCTTGGTCATGGTTACATCGAAGTTAGTCTTGCGCGGAAGGGTGAGAGCGCCGGCGCCGCCGCCCTGATCGCCGAGCACCGGTGGTCCGACAATCGAGTTATTCGGCCCGGTAGCAATGGCCGGCAGCGCATAGGCCGCGGGATTGAAGAACACCTTCCCATTGCCGCTGGTGGGAGTGTTGGCCTTAGGGTCGCCGACCACCTCGCAGCGGGCGCCGAGGTCCGGCGTGCCGGTATATCCGCCGGTGATGCCCTTGGATCCCGAAGTCAGGCTGCAACCCGGGTTGTAGGGAAAGCCGCTCTGCACGGATACGATACCGGAGAGTTCCCAGTTATCGGTCACGGCACCGAGCGCCCGAATGCCCAGTTTCTTTCCCAGGCCAGGGATGTCGTAGTTATAGTTGATTTGCAGGTCGTGCTGGGTGTCGAAAGCCAGGCGCCCATAGTTCCAGTCGTGGTTGTTGGCAACCTCCGGCGTGAAGGTGGTGACTCCCATGGCTTTCGAGAACGTATATGCCGCACCCACTGCCAGGCCGTGAGACAGACGCCTGTTTATGGTGGCATTCAGACCGTTGTAAGCGCTGCTCCCCGAAAAGTTCGAACTACTCATGGAACCGTAACCCGGGTAGCGGGTGCGCTCGAAAATCGAGCCGATGTCATTACTGGTATTGCCCGCGGTGGTTGGGTTGATATTCGACGGCGTGAAGGGCCAGCCAGTTCCGATCGGAATCCAATTGGCGTCGTAAGTGAGGTGCTGATCGTAGCCGTGATTCCAGGTGGTGCCGATGCTGACCACGGTATCCGAGCTGAGGCTTCGCTGTAACTCGAGACTGGCGTTCATCACCGTGTCCCAGGGAACATTCGCCGCCGGCCAGATGTTGGGACTGTTGGGAGCGGTGCTCCGGCTTGCCAGGGTCGGCGGGGCGCCCGTGTTTTGCGCGGCGATTTGCGCCAGGGACACATTGCTCACCGACACCTGATATACCGTGGGCGCCTGCCCGGACATCCCGTATACCTGATTGCCGTCCAGGCGGTTGTAGAACATGCCAAAGCCCCCGCGCAGCGCGGTCTTGCCGTCGCCAAACAGGTCGTAGGCAAAACCGAAACGCGGGGCGGCAGCGATCGGCGACTGGTGGTACGGCGCCAGCGGCACACCATTGAGCCCCAGCACCGCCAACCCGGCTGTGGGATTGCCCGTATTGGGAATAAAATCACCGATCAATCCATTAGGGGCGGTTGCGCCCGTCACAGGATCCATCGCCACCAACCCGTTCGCGGCACTAGTGCACGTAAGTTTTCCGCCGGTACAGGCCGGACGGTAAATTCGCGGCATGGCCGACGGGGAGTACTGTGACGGATTGAAGTTGACAAAGGTATTGTTGACGTCTTCCTGGGGCGACTGATGATAGAAGCGGAGTCCGACATCGAGGGTAAGCCTGCGATTTACCTTCCAGTTATCCTGCACATAAAACTCTACGTTCCAGTATTTGACGTCGAACGTAGTTGTTCCGGTGTACTGGCTGTAACTGTTGACGTTGCCCAGCAAAGCATTGGCGTAACCGTCGTTCGTGTTGAGCTGCGGGACGGAAGTCGAGGAGGCAAAATTGAAAGCCCCATTGTAGTTTCTTCCCGCCGGCTGGTACTTATCGTTGTTCTCCACGTAGATACCGGCTTTGAACGCATGGCTGCCCACGATCTTGCTGAGGTTGTCCTGGTAGGTCCAGATGGGGTTGGCGTTTTGGTACGCCCCCGCGGATGCGCCGTTGCGTCCATAGGACATGGCGTTTGAGGGCGCTCCCCCAAAGCTGAACGTGGGCAGCAGGGTCTGGTATCCGTTGATCGGCAATACCGGCCCGTTATCCTTCGCCGTAGGCTGCGGGAACAGTGCCGGCAGACCCGGTTCCAAAGAGCGCTGCTCGCTCGCCTGGTTGTCGAGCGTATAAAACGAATAGGTGTCCCAGCTTTCGGCCACCGTGATTTCATTGATCAGGGTCGGCGAAAAGGTGTAAGTGGCGGTACCCGCATAGCCATGTCCTCCATTCGGATGATCGATGGGAGAAATGCCCTTTTGTCCCAAAACGCCACCCACATCGGACGTGAACTGGACCCCCTGATAGAGCAGGGTCGTATCGTCATAGTCATTGATCCAGCGGAAGTAGCCGCTGAGCTTGGACGTGATATACGTATCGAAGCGAACCACGTCGTTGCGCCGCGGATGCGTGGCGCTGGCCTGTTCGAAGTAGTTCACGATGTTCAACTGCGCGGGCAAGGTCGCGGTGTAGTTCGGCAGCGGGAAGAAGTTGAGTAACTGCTGGCCTACCGGATTGATCCGCGATGCGGGAATCACATTACCGGGAAACGGCTTGTTTCCGTTCGCCGGGTCGAGCACCTGGATCAGGCTGCCGTTATTGTTGAAGCTTTTCGAGAAATCGCCCTGGCGCTCCAGCGCCGTGGGCGTGTATTTAAACTGGGAACCGCCACTCACGAACTGACCGGTGTACTCCTGGGACACAAAGAAGAAAAGCCGCTTCTTGTCGGTATTCCAGTGTTTCGGGATAAACACGGGGCCGCCGAGGGCATAAGTTTCCACGTTATACCGGTATGGCAGCCGGGGAGTAGCTTCCCCGTTCTTGATGGTATGGTTGTTGACCCAGCTATCCGCGTTGAATTCCTCGTGCCGGTGGGTCCACTGGCCCGAACCGTGGAACTGTTGCGTACCGTTCTTGGTGATCACGGTGATTGCGCCGCCGGAGTTGCGCCCGTATTCCGCCTGGTAATTCGAGGTGAGTACTTTCAGTTCCTGAATCGAATCGAGGTTCGGCTCATAGTGATTGGAACCGTTCGATCCGGTATCCATGTCGGTAATGCCGTCCACCGAGAAGTTCAAAGCCGAAGTATTTCCGTTGATGTGAATTCCGTTGAATGCCGAGTGGCTGGTCACATCGCGGCTGGCCACGGTGTCCACCACCCCCGGGACGAGCCTGGCATAGCCAAACAGATCGCGGCCCTTTAACGTAAGGTCTTCCAGGTTGGTGGCATCGATTGTCTGCGAACCCTCGGAGCTCGCCAGTTGCACCGCTGCCGATTCTGCCGTGACGGTGGTCGTCTCCGTCACGCTGCCAACCTCCAGGACCATCTTACCCGCGTTGTGAATTTCTTCGGCCGCCACGACGATGCCGGCCTGCGTCATCGTCTTGAATCCGACTGCTTTTACCGTCACGCTGAAGGTACCCGGCAGCAGGTTGACGAACCGGAACGTACCGTTACTGTCGGTGACGCCTGCGCGGACCGCGCCCGTATCGGCGCTGGTCAGCGTCACCGCAGCCCCTACCATCACAGCATTGGAAGAATCGACAACCGTCCCCACCAGGGAACTGGCCACAGTTTGGCCAAGCAGGCTGGCGCAACTGAGCGCCAACGCAAGGAACAAGCTTGCCGCGTATCTGAATTTCATAAACCTCTCCCCCTAATTTGTTGCCCCGAAAAAGTGAACCCCATCCGTTACGAATGCGTTAACGGTAACGCTTGTTGCGTGATCTTATCACCGGACGCAAATTGACCTCAATACAGCAAAACCGGGATGTGAATTCCTTAACGCTGTCCCGTCAGGTGTCTACCGCTTTAGGCCTGCAACTTGCACGGAACCTCGATGACAGGGAGCGAATGGAAATGAAGATCAACACGCTAAAAAGCTGGACCGCAACGCTGGCCATTGCGGCGGGAACGATGGCCGGATGTGCGCGCACCGACAAATCGCCGGATGTGTCTGCAAACATCCGCAGATCGCTGGATCAGGCCGGCCTGAAGGGCGTCTCCGTGGCGCAGGATCGAGATAAGGGGGTAGTGACACTGGCCGGACAGGTGGCATCGGACGATCAAAAAGGGCAGGCTGAGTCACTCGCCAAGTCGTTCGCCAACGGGCAAGTGGTATCGGATGAGATCGCCGTGATTCCACCGGGCGATGCAGGCAGAACGAAGGAAGTGAATGCCGATCTGGATAAGGGAATCACGCAAAATCTGGATGCCGCGCTGGTTCAGAATAATCTACACAATCAGGTGAAGTTCACCGTGAAGGAACGCGTAGTGACGCTGACCGGCGCAGTGGACTCGCAAGCGAAACGGGGAGGGGTCCAGCAGATTGCGGCCGCCATTCCCAACGTCCAGCAGGTAGTCAACGAACTACAGGTGAAGAATCAGAAGGCGACGTCCACCCAGTAGAATTCGGACCGGCGCTTCACTTCAGCGTGTCGGGCACGGGAATGGTCACCTGCCCGGTGGCCGCCCATTCAGTTCCCCGAGTGAGCGTGGCGACGAAACCGGGAAGGCGCATGGCATCGGGGTCGTGGCCCAGGGCGGTGGCGAACACGCGTCCTTTGCCGTAATCGACGGTCCACAGCATGGGTTGGTCGAGTCCTTTGCCGGGTACGGGCTGCTTTTCGCCGGGCTTGTAGAGCGAGTGGTCGTCCCAAGCCGTGGCCAGCAGGTGGAAGCTGCCTTCGGGCTGCCACTTCAAATTGGCGTACAGCTCGTCGTTGGCCTGCGGAAAGGATGCTTTGATGCCGCGGGTAATAGGGTGTGACGGGTCTTTGATATCGACGGTGAAATCGTGGCGCGCGGAGTGATGGCCATTGTTGGGACGCCAATTGCCGGCGCACATTTTTTCGAACTCGGTCCAGCCCGCGAAAGCCGCCGTAGAGAAGTGATAGATCACCAGCCCTTTGCCGCTCCGGACGAAGTTCAACAGCGCGGTATCGGCGCGCTCTCCCCAACGCAGGGCGGGCTTGTTGCCGTCATAGTAGTTCAGGATCACCACATCGTAGGGGGCCAGCGTCTCCGCGCCGGCTCCGCGAAATTCCTCCGTGACGCGCACCTCAAAGCGGCCGCTGTCTTCCAGCAGTTTGCGCAGTACCGGCGTGGTGGCGCGCCAGTCGTGCCCATTCTGGCCGGTCACGATCAGCGCCTGAAGCTTCGGCGCCGGCGCTTGGGCAAGCGCGGCAAAGGCGAAAGCAACGCCAAGAGTACAGAGCCTGATTATCCTCATACAGAACGCTCATTGTAGCGTCCCGCGACTCAGAGCGATGTGGGTGCGGCGGCGCCGCCGCGAAGCTCGTACGGCGTCTTTGCCTGGGAAAAGTCATTGCCCACCAGCCGCACGCCCTTGGTGGCCGCGCCTTCCAGAGTGACCGCCACGCTGGTATTGGCCGGCGCCGTACACGAGGCCACTACGGCATCCCGCACGTCGATGAGGCGCACCAGCGGCTGCGGCGTCGAGGGTGCATCCACATCCACGCGGTCCAAGTGGAGGCCCTGGACATCCTCGAACTGCAGCGCCGGACGCTCATCGGGCCGCGACGTGGAAATGCCGACGTTCTCGAATTTCAGCCCCGCCACATGCCGGCAATAGAAGCCGTAAGAAGGCAGCCGGCCGAACATACGCGCCTCGGGATATGCCTTGATCTGTTCCGGCACCGGTTTCTCCATCCATGCGGCTTTGCCGGCCTCATCGGTGTCGATCCGGATATTGGACAGGGTCACATCCTGGACCTCGTGCCCCGGAACGCCGGTGATGGACGACGTCAGGATGGCGCCGGTGGCGTGCACATTTTCGATCATTACGCCGCGCATCCTGCCAATACCGTTGCGCCCGCCCAGCCGCAGAAAGATGGGGGTGCGAACCCGCTGCATGCGGATGTTCGAGATCACTACGCCATCCACCCAGCCGCCATCCACCATTTCCAGAGCGATGCCGCTGATGACGCGGGCGTTCAACGGAACGTCGTCGTTGTAAATCACCGAATTGCTGAAGGTGACATTTTCGAAGCCGCCGCGCGTGGCCGTGCCGAACTTCAGCCCGTTGCAGCAGCAGGTGAGCACGCAATTGGTGATGGTGATGTTCTTGGACAGGCCCAGGGTGCCATAAGGACTCTCGCTCTTGAGGCAGATGCAATCGTCGCCGGTAGCGATGTCGCAGTCGCTGATGAAGACGTTGCGGCAGCAGGTGGGATCGATGCCATCGGTGTTGGGACCGATCACGGGATTGCGAATCTTCAGGCCGCGAATGAGGACGGTATCGCACTCGACCGGCCGCAGCGTCCAGCCGGAAGAGTTGGCCAGCGTAACATCTTCGATGCGCAGGTTGCGGCAATGGAAGAACTCCACCATGGGCGAAGGACGGTCCGTGGGCTTCCAATCGTAAGTCGCCACGTCGCGCCACAGGTCTTCCGGTTTGGGAGGGACGCGGTTCGCCGGCACCCAAAAGGCGCGGCCCTGCCCATCGATGCGCCCGCTGCCGGAGAGCGTGACGTTTTCGGCATCGCGCGCAAACAGCAGATGTTTGCCATTGGCGTCGCCTTTGGCGGGCGGGCCGGGCTGCAGTGTGTAGTCCGCCAAATCCGTGCTGCCCAGCAGCGTGGCGCCGGCCTCCAGATGAAAGGTGACGTTGTCCTTCAGCACGACGGTGCCGGAAAGATAGGCGCCGGGCGAAAGGTAAACCGTGCCGCCGCCGGCCTGCGCGCAGGCGTCCACCGCTTTCTGGATGGAGGCTGTGTCTTTAGATTTGCCGTCGCCCCGCGCTCCGGATTCGCGGACGTCGAACACGCGTCCGGCGCCGCGGCTGAACGGAGCAGCGGCCAGAGCCATGGCGAAAAACTCGCGTCGTCTCATTGTCAGTTCAATTTTAGGCGCAAATCACACCGCGGCATTCGCCCAGACCGATGCGGCGATAACCGGGAGCCTCGCACCAGCCGCGGAAGATCACTTCGTCACCGTCCTCCAGAAAACGCCGCTGTTCCCCCGTGGGCAGTTCCAGCGGTTCGGCGCCGCGCCAGGTCAGTTCCAGCAGGCTGCCGCGATTTTCCTTGGCGGGGCCGGAGACCGTGCCGCTGCCGATCAGGTCGCCGGGCCGCAGATTGCAGCCGTTCGAAGTGTGATGCGCCACCATCTGGGCGAGCGTCCAATAGAGCTGCGCGGAATTGCCGCGGCTCAGGCGCACGGGGCCGCTCATGCGCGCCGATCGCAGCCAGACCTCGAGCGTGATGGACAGCGCGTCCGGCGAATCGGTAGCGAGATGCGGGAGAGGCTGAGGATCGCCTTCCGCGCGCGGTTCCGGCATGCGCCGGAATGGCTCCAGGGCTTCCATGGTCACCACCCAGGGCGAAATGGAGGTAGCGAAACTCTTGGCCAGAAACGGACCGAGCGGCTGATATTCCCAAGCCTGGATGTCGCGCGCGGACCAATCGTTCAACAGGCACACGCCCACAATATGATCCGCGGCCTGTGCGATGGGAATCGGCTGGCCCAGCGGATTGCCCGGCCCCAGGAACGCGCCCACTTCCAGTTCGTAATCCAGTCGGCGAGTCGGACCGTATACCGGCGGCCCGGCGGGCGCGTCGGCGAGCTGTCCGCTGGGGCGGTGAACGGGCGTGCCACTCACCACGATGGACGACGCGCGCCCGTGATATCCCACGGGCAGCCACTTATAGTTCGGCAACAGCGGATGGTCGGGACGGAACATGCGGCCCACGTTCGTAGCATGGTGGAGGGACGCGTAGAAGTCGGTGTAGTCGCCGATCTGGCAGGGCAGTTCGAAACAGGCCGCGGTCATGGGAGAGAGGAGCGCTTCGACGCCCGCCGTGTGTATCGCCAGGTAATGACTGATGCGGTGGCGAAGCGCCAATCGCTCGGCCTGGGTCATTGCCATGAGATCGCGCAGGGATGCTAACTGGAACGCTGCCGTGGCATCCAGCACCTGATCGCCGATGGCCACTCCGGCGCGCGGCGAATCGCCCGCAAATGGGCGGTACGTGGCGAAGGGCAGATTCTGGATGGGGAAATCGACGCCGGCAATGTTGGCCGATTCCACCCAACTCTTCAGCGCCGGATCGTGAGTGTGGTCGATCATGGCAGCAGTCCCAGTGCGCGCAAATCGGCGACGGGCTCTTCGAAGGAGCAGGAACCGAAACTGTGCGCGAACTCGCGGCGGGCCGCCTGAATCTGCGCGGTGGCCAGCGCGCGTCCCCGCCAGTAAAGCGCGTCACCGGTAAATGCGAACGAGCCCGGGTCGCGCTCGTCCAATACGTCCAGAAGCAATGCCCGTTCCGCGCCGTACCAGGCGAACGCCGCGGCCGTGAACACGTTCAGGAAGCCATGCATCGCCGCGGACCGGATGGGGTGATGCAGCCCCGCGGTGGCCTTGAACGGCAATCGCCGCGCCGCCGCGCCGCACAGAAACTCCGCGAGCGCATCTGAAGCGATGTCCGACGTGCGGATTTTGGCAAACCCGCTTTCGATGGCTTCCAGAGGCGCTTCGCAATAGGTGGGCAGGGAAAGCCTGCGCGGCAGTTTCGTTTCGAAGGTCTCCACCTGCGCAGGCTGCGGAGCGGGCTCGCTTTCGACAATCAAGCTGATGCGCCATCCCTCGCCCAGCCGCAGTTTAGGCAAAGGAAGCACCAGGCGGTTGAGCATCCACGATTCGTGCGATGCCAGGTAGGCGGAGTAGTTGGCGCAGGTCTCTTCCAGCGGCAATGATGCCGGCGGATAAAGGCCGGCATAATCGATCACGTGGGAGAGCAGTGCTTCGAGGGAACCCGTACCAAAGGCCTCCTGGCCTGTCGGTTTAATGGTATCGCGCCGGCTACTCTTTCATCGCGGCCACGTTGCCGATCCAGATGGTGTTGGCCTCCGGAGCGGCGCCGCCCACCGCCGTGAGATCGACGATGGCGAGGGAACGCCACTGCGCCGGATCGAACTTGCCGTCACCTTGAAAATCGGACAGCTTCAGGTCCACGTGGAACACTTCCTTACCGCCGGGCGGGTAGATGGGCAAAGTAAATCGCGGACCCTGGCCGCCGCCTGGCTTGTTCATTTCCAGCGAGACGATTAAGGTGACATCGTGCTCGGACGCAATATCGAAGACCAGGCGCTTGGCCTGGGCCATCTCCGAGCCCGTGACGCGGCGCAGCAGGAGTTGAAAATGCCCCTCCGCCTGCCGGTAACTCGCCTCCAGTGCGGGCGCGTTCAAGGGATTCGGTCCGGCGTCTAACTTCAGATCCATGCCGCCCAGCGTAACCCAATCGATAAAGTTCCGATCCAACATTCCCAGGCGTAGCCCGTTGGCGGGAACGCGCGGCGGCGCGGCGGGACTACTCAGCACTTCGAAGTCTTCCACACTGGCAGTGTGCTGACCCTTATCCAGGTGGACAACCACGGGGAAGTCCGCGTTCTGCGGCAACTGGGCGAAGAACTGCCCCAGGTCGAACAGGCCGATGCCTTCCACGTCGGCCAAGTCCAGTTTGCCGTCGGCATCCTTGGCGTCATTCGGCCCATCGTTGACGCTGAAATCGGCGGGCGTGAACTCGACCCATTGCCAGGTGTTCGCGGGCGACCAGAACCAGGCCGAATAGTTGCCGCCTCCGGGCTTTTTTTCGCTGAGCAGGAGGCCCATGGCAGTGGCATGGTCGGTCTTCACGCGGAAGCGGATTCGCTGCATTTTGGCGAAGTCCAAGGGGGCCGGTGACACTACTCCCGAAAATATTTTCGGGGCCAGTTCGTAACTGAAAACCAGGGCGTGCGAATCCGCCGCGCGGCTCACCGAAGCGCCGTCGCCCATGGCCGTCCAGGCGCCTGTATCCTCCTGAAAACTCTGGCGAAAAATCACGTCGCTTTCGGCCTGCGCGAAGCCCGCGGCGGCCGCCATGGCGAAGAGACAGAGGGCTTTCAAGGGCATATTCTCAATCATACGTCAGGCGGGCATATCATACATTCAGGTCCGGAATACAAGTATGGCGTGCAACACTACAGTCAGTTGGATCTTACATTCATCTATCTTCCTCCACGGGGCCGGGCGATAAGCGTCCGGTCCCGCTTATTTATCCCCGGCCGGGCGGCGGCTGATACACATAACGATCATCGGTCTCCTGGCGAAGCTCCGCGAGGCGCCGGCGCAAGTCATTCGCCAACCCGGTGTGGCGCGGGTCGCCGTAGAGATTATGAAGCTCGCCCGGGTCATCCTGAAGGTCGTACATTTCGAATTCCTCGGGCGCTTCGTAATAGTGGATGAACTTATACCGGTCTGTACGAACGCCGCGGTTCTTGGGGACATTGTGCGCGCCGGGATATTCGTAATATTCGTATAGCCAGTCCTTGCGCCATGTCTTTGGCTTCTCACCTTTGAGGAACGGAACCATGCTCAGGCCCTGCATCCGGCTGGGAATGTTGACCCCGGCCAACTCCAGAAACGTGGGCGCAATGTCGAGATTCGTCACCATGGGATCCACGACGGAACCCGGCCGCACCATTCTTGGATACCGGATCAGCATGGGCGTCCGGATGGAGGGTTCGTGCATGAACCGTTTGTCGTACTTACGCCATTCGCCGAGAAAGAAGCCGTGATCCGCCGAAAACATGATCGCGGTGTCGTCCAGTTGCCCTATATCGGTAAGTGCCTGGTATAACTTGCCCACGTTCTGGTCGGCGGCGACAATTCCCGCGTAGTAATCCTTTACTACTTCCTCCAGGGTGCGGGCGCAGTTACTCTTGGTCTGCGAGTTTCTGGTATATGTGCCGATGCTGTCATCCGCGTTAGCGAAAGCGCGAGGCTTACCGGGGTAGCCCTTCAGGTCGTCATCGAAGGTGGCGGGCTTGGGAATCGAGATGCCGTTATACAGGTCCAGAAGCCGCCGGGGCCGGAAAAACGGCGCGTGGGGAGATTGGAACCAGAAGATCATGCAAAAGGGCTTCGTTCGTTTTTCCTTGATCCAGCGGACCGCCCGGTCCATCACCACGTCCTCGACGTAGCCGTCGTGAACGGTGGGCGGCCCAAGGTCGCCGTGAGAACCTTCGGTGATCACCGGCCAGTAATAGTCGGTGGCTGCGCCGGGATAGCCGAAGTAATAGTCGAAGTCCCGCTTTCCCAGGTCGCGGACATGCGCTTTTCCGAACACACCCACTTCGTAGCCGGCGGTCCGCAGAAGGTCTGTGAACAGTGGAATATCGGTGGGGATGGCACGGTTCAGGTTATCCACGCACCCGGTGTTGTGGCTGTGCAGGCCCGTGAGAGCGGTGGCGCGCGAAGGGAGACAAAGCGCATTGCACACAAACGAATTCCGGAACTGCACGCCCTCTCGCCCGATGCGGTCGAAGTTCGGAGTCTCCAGAATCCGATTGCCGTTCAGGCTGAGCGCGTCCGGGCGATGACCGTCGGTGGTCATGAATATCAGGTTCGGGCGCGCCGTTCCCCGCGGCCCCTGGCCGGCCAAGGGATTCGCACCCAGGGCCGCGCTGCCCAGCATTCCCGCTCCGGTTCTCAGGAAAGAGCGCCGCAACGGGTCGTCAATAATGTCTGCCATGTATTCTCCAACCACCTGGATTATATCTCCGTGCGGCGAAACGCCGGTGAAGTTGAGAACGTTCCCAGGCACGTAGCAGTGATTTCGGGAACAAGCAGACACTCCGGTTCCGTCGCGCGGATGTACAATCGATTCCGACTGGGCGCGCAAGGGCTCTTCAGGGGGACGATGCATGAAATCCGCAACACTGCGATGGTCTGTGATCCTTTTCGTTGCCTGGGCCGGTCCGCCCCTCCGCAGCCAGGTTATTACCGCATCGCTGGAAGGCACCGTTCTCGATCCCAGCGGAGCGGCCGTGCCGAAGGCCGGTGTTAAGGTTGTCAACACCTCAACCAACCTCGAAGCCCGGACGGTAACCGGCAGCGACGGGCGCTATTCCTTCCCCTCGCTGCCTCCCGGCGGTCCGTACACGATTACGGTGGCAGGCAGCGGATTCAACACCGAAGTGCGTACGGGGATCACGCTGGAAGTGAATCAATCGCTGCGCCTCGATTTTACTTTGAGACTCGGCGCCACCACGGAGACCGTGCAAGTGACGGCCGCCGCGCCGCTGATCGAATCGGCCAGCCTCTGCGATGGGGCAGGTCATCAACACACGGAGCATCGTCAATCTGCCGCTCAACCAGAGGAATGCGTATTCGCTTGTCTTTCTGGCCCCCGGAGTGGAAGGCGACGCCAGTTTCACATACAACAGCGCCAACATCTCAATCAATGGCGGCCGGCCCGGCAGCACCGATATCCTGGTGGACGGCATCCCGTCATCGCCGGCCCTGGCCAATCCCATCGAGGGTTTCGCCGTGTTCCCTTCGGTGGATGCCGTGCAGGAATTCAAGGTCCAGACCAATACCTATTCCGCCGAATTCGGCCGTAGCGGAAGCGGCATCATCAATATGATCTATAAGTCCGGGACCAACCAGTTCCACGGGAGCGTCTTCGAGTTTCTGCGCAACTCCGACCTGGATTCCAACGGATTCTTTTCCAATCGGAACGGTGTGGCTCTTCCGAATTTCAAGCGCAACCAGTTCGGCGCCAGCCTGGGAGGGCCGGTCGATATTCCCAAGGTCTACAAAGGCCGCGACAAGACCTTCTTCTTCTTCGCATACGAAGGCCTGCGCCAGGGCAGCGCGACCACCTTGAACACCACCGTGCCCACCGCCGCGCAGCGCGCTGGAGACTTCTCCCATACGCTGAATGCGGCCGGCCAACCGGTAACGATTTACGACCCGACCACCACGGCGGCGCAAGGCACAGGATATGTGCGGCAGCCGTTTCCCGGCAATATTATTCCCTCGGGCCGCATGGACGCGGTAGCCAGAAACGTGGTCAATTACTATCCGCTGCCGAACCAGCCGGGCGCGCCCAATTCCGGCGTCAATAACTACTACGCCGCCACCAATAGTGTGCTGGACACTAACTCGATCGATGCCAAGGTCGATGAGAACCTCAGCGATAAGAGCCGCTTCTTCGTGCGCTATTCGCGGCTCGGTCTGAACCAACCCGCGCCTGCATTGCTGCCGTCCGCCGTGAGGATGGCGCAGAACAGTCCCGACAATCAGGCCCAAACCAACAACAGCGCAGCCATCGATTACACGCTGACGCTCAGCCCCACGGACCTGGTGGAGGTCCGCTACGGGTTCGCCCGCATCAAGCTGAATTACACGTCCATCAGCCTGGGATTCAATCCCACCACGCTGGGATTCCCCACTTACATCGCCTCTAACGCGGACCACCTTCTCTTTCCCGGCATCGCGGCCCAGAACTATTACAGTCTCGGCAATCCGGGGCAGGGCGACACTCGCGATCCTTCCTTCGACAGCCATTTGATCGCCATAGAGAACACACGCATCCTCTCCAGCCACACCCTGCGATTCGGTTGGGAGGGGCGGTTGCTGCGCGTGGACGATACCGAATCCGGTTCCTCCACGGGGAACTTCAGCTTCAGCAATTCCATCACGCAAGGGCCCAATCCCAATGCCGCCAGCGCCACGGCCGGCAACGGAATCGCCTCCCTGCTATTGGGCGTGGGCAGCGGATCCATGCTGATCGATTCGAAGGATGCCGCCACGCAAAGCCACTACATGGGCGCATACATTCAGGACGATTGGAAAGTGACCCGCAAGCTGACCCTCAATCTGGGCCTGCGCTACGATCTCGACATTCCCCGCACCGAGCGGTATAACCGCATGGAGACTTTTGACCCCTTCGTGCCTTCGCCGCTGGCCGGGCCGGCCGGAATCAGCGGGTTAAGGGGCGGCACCGTGTTTGCCGGAGTGGGCGACTACGGCCGCCGCCAGTTCGATCCGCAATGGCATAACTTCGACCCGCGCTTCGGATTCGCCTGGCAGCCCGCGACTAACACGGTGATTCGCGGCGGTTACGGCATCTTTTACTCGGCCAGTTTACGCGTTGCCAACGCCACGATTGGGAACGAAGGCTTCAGCGCGGCCACCGATTACGTGGGAAGCCCCAATGGACTTACTCCTTCCGTCTACCTGAGCAACCCGTTTCCATCGGGTCTGAATCATCCCGCCGGCAGTTCGCAAGGCCTTCTGACGGGCATCGGCAGTTCCTTCGAAAACCCACTCATCGGAGACAACAAGGTTCCCTATATGGAGAACTGGGACCTGGATGTGCAACACGAGCTCCCGGGTGAGATCCTGGTTGACGCCTCCTATGTGGGAAGTCATGGCGTGCACCTGAACATGGCCGGCGAAAACAATTACAATATCAATCAACTAACACCCTCCGCAATCGCTCTGGGAAGCCGGCTTCAACAGGCCGTGCCGAATCCCTTTTACGGAATTATCCCGACCGGTCCCGAATCGGCGGCCACCATTCCTCTGAGCTATCTGCTGGCTCCCTTCCCGCAATTCACCACGGTCTACGCATCGTTTCCCACCGGCGGATACAGTGACTACAATTCCTTCCAGTTGAAGGTGGAAAAGCGTTTCAGTCACGGTCTGAATGCGCTGCTCTCCTACACGGCGCAGAAACTGATCGACGATTTCTCCCAGATCTCCAACGTGGGCAACAGCACCGGAGGCATTCAAAATATCTATAACGGCCAGGCCGAGCGGGCCGTATCTTCGAACGACCGCTCGCAGCGCCTGGTGATCAGCGGCACCTATGAATTGCCGTTTGGACGCGGCAAAGCCTTCGGCAAGAACTGGAGCCGCGGAATCGACGCTTTGATTGGCGAGTGGCAAGTGAACGGAATCTACGATTATCAGACGGGCTTTCCGATTTCCGTGACCACTCAGAACACCTGCACCAATTGCGGGGTCAATACGCTGCGGCCCAATAATAACGGCCAGAGCGCGGAACTCAGCGGACCCATTTCCCAGCGTCTGAACGGGTATTTTAATACTTCGGTATTCTCGCAGCCGGCTCCGTTCAGCTTTGGAAATACCGGGCGAACGCTGCCTGACGTCCGCGCTGCATCAGGGGAGGACATCGACTTTTCGCTCTTCAAGAATTTCAAACCCATCGAGCGCCTGACGGTGGAGTTTCGCGCCGAAGCGTTCAACATACTGAATCAGGTGGTTTTTGGAATGCCGAATACGGTCCTGACTTCGAATCAGTTCGGCGTCATCAGCTCGCAGGCAAACGCGCCGCGCCAGATTCAATTCGGCCTGAAGTTACTCTTCTGATCTTTGGGTCCCCGACTGCTCCCTCAACGCGTGATATAAGGCACAGACTGAGCAGGCGCCAACAGGGTTACAATCGGGCTTCCATGTGGCTCACCCCGCTTGCCGTCGCCGGCCGGCGCCTCGGAACCGGCAAGGCATTGCCGGCGCTTCTGGCGCTTCTGCTTGTCCCAGCGCCGGAACTCCGTGCGCAGCGACCGCTCAAAGACGAAGACATTCTGCGCTACCTGAGTCAAACGATTACCTGGTACAGGGAAGTAACGGCGATAGTGCAGTCGCAGGTGGATTCGCAGCAGGCGGTCCTGTCCGGCAGTCTACCCCAGAGTTCCACCGAAGCGGTTCGGCTGGGCTTCGAATTTGCGCGTGCGCAGGCCGCAATCCCGCCAGCGACCGCTCCGGACGCGCCGGCCGATGGCGATCGAAAACGTACCTTGGCGCAGTCTGTCGCCGCCGCAGAGCAACGGGCCGAGCAGGCCCAGGTGGAAATCGGGCAGTTGAACCAGCAATTGCAGAGTGGAACAGGGCCTTCCCGAGCCAGGCTGCTGGCGTTACGGGACGAGCTGACCAGTGAGGCGAACTTTGCCAAAGCGCGCATCGACGCTCTGCGTACCCTGATTGGCTTTCTGAGCGGCCCCGACGAGGGCGGGCTGGGAGCGAGGATCAGTGAACTGGAACGCTCCGTTCCCGAAATTGCGGCTTCCAACCGGAAAATACCGGCCGAACCGGCTCCCAATCTGCGAACGGCGCCCGCGCAGCAGTTTCATCCGGAGTCCGCGGGCATAATTGGTCTGACGACAGAAATCTTCTCCGCCTCGCAAAAAACAAGACGGCTGGACCGCCTGGTGCAGGAAACGGACGCTTTGCGCCAGTCCGGCCAGAATCTCCGCGCCCCGCTGCGAAACGCCTTGCGGGAAGTGATCGGGCGTGGGGACGCCGTGACGCAGGCGCCCGAATCTGCGGATGTAACCGCATTGACCGCGCAACGCAAGGAACTCGACGGACTGCTGGCGCGGTTCAAACAACTGTCGGCATCGTCGTCGCCGTTGAGCGAGCAATTCACGCAGATCAGCGCCAGCCGTGGACGGATCATCGAATGGCGCAACTCCCTGGACGCAGGCTACCGGAGCGCATTGCGATATCTTCTGCTTCGGACCGGCATGCTGGCGATCGCGCTCCTGTTGATCTTCGGCCTCTCCGAATTGTGGCGCCGCGGCACCATGCGCTACGTCCAGGATCTGCGCCGCCGGAGGCAATTCCTGCTGTTGCGGCGAATCGTTGTGGCCTGCGCCGTCTCGCTGTTGATCGTCCTCAGCTTTGTGACCGAGTTCGGATCGCTCGCCACCTTCGCCGGGTTTTCCGCCGCGGGAATTGCGGTAGCCATGCAGAGCGTGATCCTGTCCGTGGTCGCATATTTTTTTCTAGTCGGGCGCTGGGGCGTCCGTGTCGGCGACCGGGTGACCGTCTCCGGAGTTACCGGCGAAGTGGCGGATATCGGCCTGTTTCGTTTGTACCTGATGGAGTTGGGCGGCTCCGGCCTTGCCCCGCAACCAACCGGGCGCATCGTGGTGTTTCCGAACGCCGTCTTTTTTCAGCCCTCGGCGCTTTTCAAGCAGATTCCGGGGATCGATTACGCCTGGAGATCCATCACCCTGACGCTCTCGGGAACCGCGGATTACTCGCTGGTGGAACGACGCCTCCTAGCGGCCGTCGAATCCATCTATGCGGAATATCGCGAGGTCGTCGAGCGGCAGTACAACTCTGCGCTGTCCACCCTGAATCTTCACACTGCGGCGCCGCGCCTGGAGAGCCGACTGCGGTTCGTCGATTCCGGCATGGAGATCACGATCCGTTATCCAGTGGAGATTCACAGGGCCGCCGAGATCGACGACCGCATCACGCGGGAAGTGATCCAGCAGGTCGGAAGCGATTCCCAGTTGACGCTCACAAACGGAGGGGCGGTCAAGATCGAATCGAAGGCTGGGTAACGCCCTAACCTAACCCGATGCGCAAGCAGCCGAACCCCGGACGTTCCCGCAGCCTGAGATAATAACCGTTCAGGTCCGCAATTCATGAAGCCAGTTCTGATTCTCTTCGCGTTCGCCGCCGTTGCTTTCGGCGCCGCCGCCATTCATCCCGGCAGTCTGCGATGTGAATACCGCACCAATCCGGAAGGCATCGATGCCACCGAACCGCGCCTGAGCTGGATCCTCAGCGGCGCCACCAACGCGCGCGGTCTGCGGCAGACTTCCTACCGCATTCTGGTGGCTTCCACCGAATCCGCGCTGAAAGCCAACAACGGCACCCTGTGGGACACCGGCAAGGTCGATTCCGGCCAGTCCATCCAAGTGGTCTATCGCGGCAAACCGCTGGCCAGCGGCGTCACGGCATTCTGGAAGGTACAGGTGTGGGACCAGAACCGGCGCGAGAGTGAATGGAGCGCGCCGGCGCAATGGTCCATGGGACTGCTGGATGCCGCCGACTGGCAAGCCAAGTGGATCGGCCGCGACGAAACCGCGACCTTTCAGGATCCCGCCAGCCCCTACCAGTACCTCCACAAGGCCCGCTGGATCTGGGATGCTGCCGGCGCGCAGACTTCCGCCCCGTCCGGCGACCGCTATTTCCGCCAGAGCTTCACCCTCCCCGCCGATCGCAAAATTGCGCGCGCCGTCCTGATCGCTTCCGGCGACTCTCGCGCCAATGTGTTCCTGAACGGCGAGCCCATCGCGGCCAACTCCAATACGCTGCTTCCGCCCGCGGCATCCATCGCGCCCCTGCTTCACCCTGGTGAAAATGTGGTCGCCATTCACGTGCCGCATCTTCGGCCCGACCGGCCCGCCGGCCTTCTCGCCACGGTGCGCATCGAATTCGAATCGGGCGAGCCGCTGACGGTTCAGACCGACAGTCACTGGCGCACCGCGGCGAGCGTGGAGGACGGCTGGCAGAAGGCCGGCTACCTGGATATGGCGTGGCAGCCGGCAGTCGAACTCGGCGAATACGGCATGGCGCCCTGGGGACTGGTGGGCCTCGCCGCCGAGCATCACTTGCCCGCACGCATGCTGCGCAAGGAGTTCGCCATCGATCGCAAGGTGCGCCGCGCCACCATCTATATGGCCGGCCTGGGGCTCTCCGAACTGTACCTCAACGGCGCCAAGGTGGGCGACCATGTGCTTTCGCCCGGCCTGACCGACTACGATAAGCGCGTCCTCTACGTGACCTATGACGTAACCCGGCGGCTCACCGCCGGAGGCAACGCCATCGGGGTCATGCTGGGCAACGGCCGTTACTACGCGCCGCGCAGCCAGCCCGGCACCCGGACGTTCGGCTACCCCAAACTCCTGCTGCAACTCAAGATCGAATACGAAGACGGCTCCGCCGCCACAGTGGTGAGCGACGAATCGTGGAAACTCACCGCCGATGGCCCCATCCGCAACAACAACGAATACGATGGCGAAGAGTACGATGCCCGCAAGGAAATGGCCGGATGGGCCTCCGCCGGCTTCCAGGATTCCACCTGGCAGCCAGTGCAGATGGTGGCCGCGCCCGCGGGCGCGCTCACCGCCGAGATGGCCGAGCCCTTGCGCGTCACCGATACCCTGCGCCCGCTCAGCGTCAAACAGTTGCGGCCCGGCGTGTTCATTTTTGACATGGGCCAGAACATGGTCGGGTGGTGCCGCCTGCACGCCGGCGGTCCTAAAGGCACAGTGATCCGCCTGCGCCACGCCGAGACGTTGAACCCGGATGGCTCGCTCTACGTCGCCAACCTGCGCACCGCGCTGGCCACCGACGTTTATACCCTGAAGGGTGAAGGCGCCGAAGTGTGGGAGCCGCGTTTCACCTATCACGGCTTCCGGTTCGTCGAAGTGACCGGTTTTCCCGGCACTCCCACCGCCGCCGCGCTGGAAGGGCGCGTGGTCCACGACGACATGGAGAAGACCGCCGATTTCACCAGTTCCAACACGCTGCTCAACCAGATTCATCACAACGTGTTTTGGGGCATCGCCGGCAATTATCGCAGCATTCCCACCGATTGCCCGCAGCGGGATGAGCGCCAGGGGTGGCTCGGCGACCGCTCGCAGGTGAGCCGCAGCGAAGCCTATATGTTCGATGTGGCGGCGTTCTATTCCAAGTGGAGCGCCGACCTGGCCGACTCGCAGCGTCCCGACGGCAGCATCCCCGATGTCGCCCCCAATTACTGGCCGCTCTACAACGACGATTTAACGTGGCCCAGCACCTTCATCTATGTTCCCGGCATGCTCTACGACGAGTACGGCGACAGGCGCGCCATCGAGCGTTATTATCCCGACATGCGCAAATGGCTCGATCGCATCCGGGGCTTCGTGCAGAGCGATCTCATTTCCAAAGACCAGTACGCCGATTGGTGCGTCCCGCCGGAAGATCCCAAGTTGATCCATTCCCAGGACCCGGCCCGCATCACCGATAAGACCCTGATCGCGTCCTCTTACTACTATGAATTGCTCCACGTCATCGCCCGCTACGCGCGCATTCTCGATAAGCCCACCGAAGCCGCGGATCTGGAAATGCTGGCCAGCCGTGTGAATAACGCGTTCCAGTTGCGCTTCTTCAAGCCGGCCGCCGGCAACTACGACAACGGCACACAAACCTCCAGCATCCTGCCGCTGTATTTCCAGATGGTGCCGCCCGAGCAGCGCGCCGCCGTAATCGCCAGCCTGGCACATAACATCGAAGACGTCACGCACGGGCACGTAGGCACGGGCCTGGTGGGCGCGCAGTGGCTCATGCGCACGCTCTCCGATAACGGCCATGTCGATCTCGCCTACACCATCGCCACTCAAAAGACCTATCCCGGCTGGGGCTACATGGTGGATCAGGGCGCCACCACCATTTGGGAACTGTGGAACGGCAACACCGCCGACCCCGCCATGAATTCCGGCAATCACGTCATGCAGATTGGCGACCTGGCTGTGTGGATGTACGAATACCTGGCCGGCATCCGCTCCGATCCGGACAAGCCCGGCTTCCATCACATTCTGATTCACCCGTATCCGGCCGGCGACCTGACCAGTGTGCGCGCGTCGCACAAGAGTATGTATGGAGCCATCGCCTCCGCGTGGAAACGCGACGCCCTGAGTTTCACCCTGAACGTCACCGTGCCGCCGAACACCTCGGCAACCGTGTGGGTGCCGGCCAAGAGCGCCGCGGAAGTTACCGAGTCCGGCAAATCCGCAGGCAGCGCCAGGGGCGTGAAGTATATGCGCTCGGAAAATGGCAGCGCCATATTCGAAGTCGAATCCGGCGTCTACTCGTTCAAATCCGCCATGTAGCGGGCATCGCCTGTCAAAAGGGATAAAAGAATCTCCAACCAATAGCAATCTGGCGCCAGCGGTATGCTGGCGCCTATCATCCGGTTAGGACCTGGCAAAGCTGCAAGCGCCGGGACTCTCACAGGATGCGATCATTCGGTTTTCACTCACACTCCAGCGGGCGGCTGGTTCTGCTGCTCATCGGCACAGGCTTTGTAGTAGCCGCTCAGAATTCGTTGACCCTGGCTTCAGGGTCTGCCGCACAGGGCGGTTCAGTGTCTCTGAACCTCACGCTGGCCGCGGGCAGCAGCGTCCCGGCGGACCTGCAATGGACCCTGAGTTACCCGACGGGAACCATCGCCTCGATCAGCATGGCCGCGGGACCGGCTCTCACCGCGGTGGGGAAAACGATCGCCTGCAATGCCGCGGCCGGCGCGGTCACGTGCGTGGGCACCGGCATGAATGCCAACACCATCGGCAATGGCACGGTGGCGACCGCCACAGTGAACTTAGGCACGGCCAGTCCCGGATCTTCGGTGCCTCTCTCCCTGACGGGAAACCTGGGAGCGCTGCCGGATGGCAATGCGACAACGGTGGGAGGCACGGGCGGAACCGTCACAGTACTGACAGCCGGCATTAGCGAGCAATGTTCGCCAACTTCACTCACAGCAGGGGCCAAGTCCACGTGCACGGTCAAACTTTCAGCGCCGGCCAGCGGAAATGCAGTTGTGACGCTTTCGTCCAATAATGGCGCGCTGACCGTCCCCGCTTCCGTGACGGTCCCTTCCGGTTCTACTTCGGCCACCTTCACGGCGACGGCGGGAGCGCCCTCCAGCACGCAGAGCGCGACGGTAACGGCCAGTTATGGCGGAGGCACGGCCACCGCCACCATCAGCGTGCTTGCCATGCGAGTTTCCTCCCTGGTTTGCACGCCCACCAGCCTGGGCTCCAACGGTAACAGCGCCTGCACCGTGACACTGACTCAGCCCGCGCCGTCCGGCGGCGCAGCAGTGTCGCTCTCCAGTAACGCCGCGGCGCTCACTGTCCCCGCGTCTGTCACCGTGGCTGCGGCGTCCACTGCCGCCAGTTTCCATGCCACCACCGGCAGCCTTACCAGCAGCCAGACCGCAACGGTGACGGCCAGCTACAACGGCAGTTCCGGAACCGCGGCAATCACTCTGACGCCGCCTGTGCTGGTCTCTTCCCTGGCGTGCACTCCGTCCAGCCTGAGCTCGAATGCGAGTAGTACCTGTACAGTGACGCTGACCCAGGCAGCACCCAGTGGAGGTGCGCCGGTGAGTCTGGTCAGTAACAACAGCAGCCTCACCGTGCCCACATCGGTGACCGTCGCGGCGACGGCTACTTCGGCCCAGTTCACCGCGAAAACCGGCGTCCTCTCAACGAATCAATCGGCCACCATTACGGCAAGCCTGAATTTGGCATCTAAAACTACCACTTTGTCGCTGATCGGGGCCGCCGTGTCAGTTTCGAAACTGTCCTGCGCGCCAACCACCGTGGTCTCCGGAACCAGTACGTCATGCACCGTGACGCTATCGGCGCCGGCGCCGGCGGGGGGTATCAACGTCACGCTGACGGCCAGCCCTGCCCTGCTGAGTTTGCCGGCTTCGGTCACGGTCGGCGCTAATTCAAGTAGCGCCGCCTTCAGCGCCAAAGCAGCCTTGGTGTGGCGCAAACAGAGTGTGACTGTAGCAGGATCGTACAACGGGACCTCGGCAAAAATCGCGCTCACGGTCACTCGTCGCTGATCGATCCGCTCATCTTAGACGGAAAAATATACTTCCTCCCGCGTACGAGCGTGTAAGAATCGCCTGATGTCGGCCTCCGGGAATTCCTAAAGTGCAGATTCCAAATCACTCCGGGGTTTGCCTGCAAACGGCGAACGAATTGCATGGCTAAGAGTATTCAAAATTACTATTCTTGCAGGAGTCAAGGAGAGCCATGCACCAAATGCGTTCGACCATGTCTAGAGAGCGCGATGTGACTGTCACACCTAAGACATGCGCCCGTTGTGGAAGTAGGTTCGAGTCGGTCCGTCGCGAATACGTCTGTGTAGCGTGCAGGCAGCCCCGTTCGAAGAACAAGATTGACGGACCGGATTTGTCGCGCCGGGAGAATCAGATCGTCGCTCTGATTCGGCAGGCGAAAGCCAACAAGGAAATCGCCTACGAGTTGTGTTTGAGCGAGGGGACGGTGAAGGAATACCTGAACCGGATTTATAAGAAGTTGCAGGTCAAGAACCGCACCGAGCTGGCCCTGCGGGGACTTGTTCCTCGCGAAGCCGAAGTTTCGTAAGGGCGCTCGCCGGCGACTAGCCGGACCAAACAGCAACCCTGTCTCTATCACGGGTCCAAGGCTATCGCCACGCCGCGAAAATGCCGTTGGTCACGGGCGATTACGTCGTCGGCGCCGGTCTGAGGACGACGCCTTCGGATTCGGATCCCCTGCGAGATTTTGCAGGAAAATGCCCGTGTCCGACTGGATGATCCTCTTGCCGCCGGTTCGCCGCAAGGATGTTGCGGATGGCAAACCACCAGAGACAGGGGACGACCGCTTCTTCGGTCTTGATTCGGGCGTAAGGGGCATCAGCCCCGGCGTCTTGCTCGTCCTGAAACGCCCAGCAAGCTGGAATATGTGTCGAGCACGAACGCCATCAGCACTTGCGCCCTTCCTCGCGTGCGGACTGAATATCTTCGAGGGTGACTTTCACGGTTCGTTTTCGAAGCTCGAGGATACTCGCCAGCGCTACTTTCCGCTACTGTGTCACTTTCACCAGAAAGTAAGTGACCTCCTTACCCGCATCCACCTTTACATGATGCGGCACCTTCGCCGGAATCGAGACCACATCGCCGGTCGAGATCTTCCGTTCCGTTCCGCCCGTGATCCCGGTGCCGCGCATTTCGTGCGGCGCGGTAGTCTTTGCGTCCACCAGTTTGCCGCCCACCACCAGCGTGGCTTCCCCGGATTCCACCACGAACACATCCGCCTGTGTTTCGTGATACTCGGCCGCCGCCGTGCCGGTCCGCAGGATCGAGATAAACGAATAGTTGCCCACGCCCGGTATGGGCTGCGTCGCGGTGTGGTCGGCCACCTTCGGCATCAGAGTCTTGGCGATGGATTTCAGCTCGGCGGCTTTCCATACGTGGAAACCTTCCGGATCGCCGGCGGGCAACGCGAAGCCGGCGCACAAGAGGAGCGTAGCAATGAGTTTCATTCCTGCAGTGTACGCCCGATGGAATCCCCCTGCTAAAATTCCAGGGATGCGTTTCCTCGGTATTTTTCTTTTGACGGGGGTCGCCTATGGCGCCGCTTGCACCAAAGCCTCGCCCGCCTGCACCGAATTCGTCACCCTGGGCGGCGGCCCTTTTCGGTCCATGATCTACCGTTCTCATCCGCTGGACGTCCGCGACGACAAAATCACCCGCGCCCTCATCGTCATTCATGGCACCAACCGCGATGCCGATAATTATTTCCGCACATCCCTCGCCGCCGCGTTCCTCGCCGATGCGCTGGAGGATACCGCGGTGATCGTGCCGCGTATCGCCTCCAATTCCGGAACCTGCCATGACACTCTGGCCTCCAACGAAGTCGGTTATAGCTGTGGCGGCGACAGTTGGCGCTCCGGCGGCGTGGCCACCAATAACGATAAGCTCACCTCTTTCGATTTCGTCGATGAGATCCTGCGGAAACTGGCCGCCAGGCAGGCCTTCCCGAATCTCAAAACCATCGTCGTGGCCGGCCACTCCGCCGGAGGCCAGTTCGTCAATCGCTATGAGATGAGCAACCGCGTTCACGAAAAGCTGGGCATCCCCGTCACCTACGTGGTCGCCAACCCCTCCAGCTATGCCTACCTCGATAACACCCGGCCGCTGCCCGATGGCGCCGCCTTCCGTCCGTACGCCGATGCCCGCAACTGCATCACCTATGACCACTGGCCCTACGGCCTGCAAAGCCGCACCGGCTATAGCGCCCGTTCCAGCGACGACCAGTTGAGGAAGCAACTCGCCTCGCGTCCCGTCACTTACCTGTTGGGCGACCTCGATACCCTGCCCCTCGGCGGCTTCGACAGCTCCTGCCCGGCCATGGCCCAGGGCCCCACCCGCCTGGCGCGCGGCCTGGCCTTTCGAAAATACGTGAACGAAAAATTCGAGGCGAAGCACCAGGTGCAGGTCGTGGAACTGTGCGGCCATAACGCCCGCTGCATGTTCACCGCGGAATCGGCGCTCCCCCTGCTGTTTCCGAAAACGGGCGCGCATTGATCTCTCCCGCCCGCAGTCTGGCCTTCGACATTCTGAGCAAGGTGGAAGCCGGCGGATATGCTTCCGACCTGCTCCACGCCCGCAGCGCCGCCCTGAGTTCCCGCGATGCCGGTCTCGCTCACGAGATCGTCTTCGGCGTGCTGCGCTTCCGCGCGCAGCTCGATTACCTGATCGCGCATTATTCGGGACGCCGCCAGAAGCTGGATGCGGAAGTGCGCACCGCCCTCCGTATGGGCATCTACCAGCTCCGCTATTTGGAGCGCATCCCCGCCCACGCCGCCGTCGCCGAAAGCGTGGAACTGGTGAAGCGGGCGCGCAAGCGCTCGGCCGCCGGACTGGTCAACGCCATTCTGCGCCAGGTGGATTCCGACCCCATCGCGTGGCCCGACCGGGAGACGGCGCTCTCCTGTCCGGAGTGGCTGCTGGCCCGCTGGGAGCGGCAGTTCGGCGCCGAAACTGCCGCGGGAATCGCCCGCGCCGCGCTGTCCGCCCCCGTAGCTTACACCACGCCTGCGGGGCCGCGTGCAGGATATCGGCTCGCAATCCATCGTGCCCCTGCTGGGCCTCTCCGCCGGCCAGAGTTTCCTGGACCTCTGCGCCGCTCCCGGGAATAAAACCGCCCAGGCGCTGGAAGCCGGCGTGCGAGCCGTCGCCTGCGACCTGCATTTCCACCGCCTGGCTCAACTCCGTGACCTGAGCGCCGCCCTGGTGGTGCTGGATGGCGCCCGGCCCCTGCCCTTCTCCGCCCGCTTTGACCGCATTCTGGTGGATGCGCCCTGTTCCGGCACCGGCACCCTGGGACGCAATCCGGAAATCAAGTGGCGTCTCACTCCCGCCGATCTCGAAGACCTGCCCCGGCGTCAGTGCGCCCTGCTGGCCGCCGCTCGCGCCGTCCTCGCCCCCGGCGGCCGGCTGGTGTATTCCACCTGCTCGCTGGAACCGGAAGAGAATGAAGCCATCGTCGCTGGCGTGCCCGTCATCGAGACTATGCGCCGCATTCCCGGCCGCGAACCGGGCGACGGGTTCTTCGCCGCGGTGATTGCGGATCGCCACCTATGATAAAATCAGGAAAGCCCGCAAATGATTGAAATCGTTCCCTCAATTCTGTCGGCGGACTTCGCTCGCCTGGCCGAAGAGATCGGCCGCGTGGAACGGGGCGGCGCCCGCATGTTGCATCTGGACGTGATGGACGGGCATTTCGTCCCCAACCTCACCATCGGTCCGCCGGTGGTCGAATCCGTCCGCAAGGCCACCCGCGCCCATCTCGACGTGCACCTCATGATCGAGCATCCCGAACGCTACGCCGCCGACTTCGTCAAGGCCGGGGCCAACTCCGTTTCGGTCCACTATGAAGCCTGCGTCCATCTGGATGGCACGCTGGAAATGATTCGGAAGGAAGGCGCCATGGCCGGAGTGGTGCTGAATCCCGCCACCCCGGTTTCGGTGCTGGAAGATGTCCTGGAAGTGGCGGATTACGTGCTGCTGATGAGCGTGAATCCTGGGTTTGGGGGACAGAAACTGATCCCGTACGTGCTCCGCAAGGTGCGTAAGCTGATCGGCATGAGACGGGACAAGAAGTTAGCGCTGCCCATCGAAATCGATGGCGGCGTGCATCTGGACAATCTGGCGGACGTGGTCCGCGCAGGGTGTGACTGGATCGTCACAGGGTCTGCGATCTTTCACAGTCCGGACCCGGAAGCGACCGTGCGGGAGATGCAAAAGATCGCGGCGCAAGCTACCGCCGTGCAGGTCTGAGCTGAATACAATATGTTTCGAAACGCCATTCGTAATGTCGTAGTCTTGGGGAGTGTCGCAGTCTTTCTGGTGGCCACCGGCTGCCGCAAGAAAGCCTATGACAATCCAATCACTAAGGACACGCAGCAGCCCGATAAGGTGCTGTTTGACACCGCCATCGACGATATCGAACATGGCCGGTATGAGCGCGCGCGTCTGACTCTCCAGACGCTCATGAATACCTACGACACCAGCGAGTATCTGGCCAAAGCCAAGCTCGCCGTGGCCGACAGTTGGTTCCGCGAAGGCGGCGCCCACGGGTTTGCCCAGGCCGAAGCCGAATACAAGGATTTCATTCTGTTCTATCCGCAGATGGAAGAGGCCGCCGAAGCTCAGAGCAAAGTCTGCAAAATGGAATTCCAGCAGATGGATAAGAGCGATCGCGATCCCCTGCACGCCTACCGGGCCCAGGAAGAGTGCAAGCAGGTAGTGCTGCAGTTCCCCAACAGCAAGTTCGCTCCGCAGGCGCTCCAGTACATGCGCGACGTCCAGGAGGTGCTGGCGGACGAAGAGTATAAGGTGGGTACTTTCTACGCCACCAAGGGCAGTTTCCCGGCGTCGGCCAACCGGCTGCAGGCGCTAACCGAGCAGTATCCGCTGTACAGCAATGCCGCCGATGCTCTCTGGCTACAGGGCATGGCTTACCAGCGCATGGGTGACAACTTCGAAAATCAGCAGGCCGCGTCCTACACCAAACTGGTCAGGGAATATCCTCTGAGCATCCATGTGGGAGACGCTACATCGCGCCTGAAGGCCATGGGCCGGCCAGTGCCCGAGGCGGACCCGGTGGCTTATGCCCGCGCCAAGCATGAATTGGATAACCGGCAGAAGCGCAGCTTCATGAGCAAAGCCTGGGGGCCGTTCAGTTCGCATCCCGATTTGGCCGGTTCCGCCAAATCCGGCAGTCCCACTATGCAGAGCTTTCGTCCCATGACTCCGGCCAGCGTTCCGGCCGTGGCCGCCGGCGCGGCCGGCACCAGCGCCAATCCCACTCCCGCCGGAGTGGAATCGGACGTCACCGGCACCCAGGTCTCGAATACCTCGCTGATCGATAAAGCGCCTAACGAACTGCCGGGCGCCACCGGCGGCGCGGGAGCCAGCGGCACGGCCGCGGGCATGGCTACCGGAGTTACCCCCGGAACAACCGCCGCAACACCCGCTGCCGCAACACCCGCTGCCGGTACGCCCGCTGCGGGGACACCCCCTGCCGGGGCGCCTGCCGACCCCACCGCGCCCAAGGCGCCGAATCCGAATGCGCCGCTGCCCATGAACCACACCGGCACCGCCAAACCGCTCTCCCTCGCCCAACAACAGAAGGCCATCGCCAAGCAGCAGGAAATGATGAAGAAGGCCCAGGGCAAGGCCAAAAAGGCTCAGGACGAGGCGGAGAAGAAGAAGCAGCAGGACGCGGCCAAGGCAGCCAAAAAGAAAAAGGACCAGAAGCCGGCCGACCCGCCATCCCCCACCGCCCCGGCGCCGCAAACCTCTAAGCAATGAGCCGCCTCCTGCTGGTGGATGACAGTCCGCACGCCCAACGGATGGGGGAGCGCATCCTCAGCGACGAAGGCTACGAAGTAGTAACCGTGAGCAACGCCGATGCGGCGCTGGTGCGCCTCGAAGACGTGGACCCGGACGTCGTGCTGGCCGATACCGTCATGCCCGGACGCACCGGCTACGATATTTGCCAGTACGTCAAGATGAGCCCGCGCCATCGCCACGTGCGCGTCATCCTGACCGCCGGGGTGCTCGAGCCGTTCGACGAAGCCCAGATCCAGCACGCCCAGGCGGACGGCACCCTGAAAAAACCCTTCGAGGCCAGCGCCCTTTTGGCCGCCGTCAAGCCCCTGGCCGAGGAAGCCTCCCGGCTACGCGCGGAAAGGACACCTGGTGGAGGACCCAAAGACGGACAGGCGGGAGCTGGCAAGCCCGTGGCGCCGCCGGCGCCGTTCATCGCCGTGGTGGATGCCGAGCAGGTGCGCGCGGCAGTGACCGTGGCGCTGGACGCCTCCATGGAAACCATGGTCGATGAGATTGCCCGCCGCGTACTGGACGCCCTCAATACCAATAAGGGACAGGGCGGAGACCGCCAGCCGGCGCCTAAAGAGTCGCCCGCGCGCTCCCCATTTCGTAGACACTCCGCTGGCGCCTGCCGCCCCCGCATCGCCGTCGTCGTTTGCTCCCCCGGCCGAACCCGTCCGGCGCGTGAGTCCCTTGCGGCTGCGTTCCGGTTCTATACTCGGATTAGAGATCAGCCGTCCGGAAGAGCCCAGCCACGATCCCGGTCCGGACCCTCAATAAAAACGTATGCCCGACAACAGCTTCGACGTAGTTTCCAAAATTGAACTGCCGGAAGTGCACAACGCCGTGCAACAGGCGTTGAAGGAGATCCATCAGCGCTTCGACCTGAAGGATTCTCACTCCAATATCGAGATGAACGAGAAGGACAAGAAGCTCGTCCTTACCAGCGGCGACGAGTTCAAGCTCCGGGCCATCACCGATATTCTGCAAGGCAAGCTGGTCAAACGCCAGGTGCCTCTGAAGGGCCTCACCTACGGCCCCATTATCCCCGCCGCCGGCTCCACGGTGAAGCAGGAGGTGACCCTGCAGCAGGGCATCGTCATCGAAAAGGCGCGCGAAATCGTCAAGACCATCAAGGACAGCAAACTCAAAGTGCAAGCCTCCATCCAGGGCGATTTCGTCCGCGTCGCCGGCAAAGACCGCGACACTCTGCAAAGCGTGATCAAACTGCTTCGCGACGCCGATTTCGGTATCGACATGCAGTTCATCAATTTCCGAACCAACTAGTGCCGCGCCGCATTGAATCGCACTCCCTGTCCGGTCCCGCGGGACGGCTCGAGGCTTTGCTTGAAGAGCCGGAGGATCGCGCTCCACTCTTTGCCGCGGTGGCATGCCATCCACACCCGTTGTACGGCGGCACCATGCATAATAAGGTGGTCTACCGCCTGGCTCGCGGATTGCGCCGCGCCGGCGCCGTGGTGCTGCGCTTCAACTTTCGCGGCGTGGGCAGCAGCGAGGGCGAGCACGCCCATCTTACCGGCGAAATCGAGGACGCGCGCGCCGCTTTGACCTGGTTACGAGCGCGCTACCCGGCCCTGCCCTTCGCGCTGGCCGGTTTCTCTTTCGGTTCGCGCGTCATCACGCAACTGGGATGCCAGGCGGATGGCGCGCGGTTTCTCATGGCCCTCGGCTTTCCCACCAGCATGGGTGAAACCGGCTACCTGGAGCGGTGCGCCGCGCCCCGCATTTTCATTCAGAGCACGCACGATCAGTTCGGTCCCAGGCCCGCCATCGAGGCTCTCTACCAGCGCCTGCCCGAGCCGAAAATGCTGCGCTGGGTGGAAGGCGCCGATCATTTCTTCGCCGGCGCGCTGGATGCCCTGGAAGAACACGTACACGAGACGGCTGCTGGATTCGGCACGCTAACTGTGCCATCCTGAACGATTCCTATGGACATTATCACCGGCAATGTCGGGTGGATTGAAGTTATCTGCGGGCCCATGTTTTCGGGCAAGAGTGAAGAGCTGATCCGGCGCCTGCGCAGGGCCATGATCGCGCGTAAACGGGTGGAAGTCTTCAAACCCACTCTCGACGACCGCTATTCCAGCGACGAGATCGTCTCCCATGGCGACCTGCGCATGAAGTCGCAGGTGGTGGCCAGCGCCGCCGAAATTGTCGAACGGATCGACTGGCGGTCGGAAGTGGTTGGCGTCGATGAGGGCAACTTCATGGGCCCGGAACTGGTGGAAGTGGCCCAGCGCCTGGCCGATAGCGGCAAGCAGGTGATCATCGCCGGCCTCGATACCGATTACCTGGGCCGTCCCTTCGCGCCCATCCCGGATCTGCTGGCGCACGCCGAATCCATCACCAAGACCCTGGCCATCTGCGTCCGCTGCGGCAATCCCGCGAAACACACCCAACGCCTCCGCGGCAGCGACGACCTGATCGTGGTCGGCGCCTCCGATATGTACGAGGCCCGCTGCCGCCGCTGCTTCGAGCCGGGAATCCCCAAGCAAACCGAACTCGAATTCGTAAAGGCCAGGCGCCAGGAAAAGGAGAAGTAATTCTTCACCACGAAGTCACGGAGGACACGAAAATTGACACGGAGAAAATCAAAAACAGATGGTTTTCTCTCCGTGGTTTCTCCGCGTTCTTCGTGACTCCGTGGTGAATCGAATGCCGTCATGCTTCGAGCCGGGAATCCCCAAGCAAACCGAACTCGAATTCGTAAAGGCCAGGCGCCAGGAAAAGGAGAAGTAATTCTTCACCACGAAGCCACGGAGGACACGAAAAATGACACGGAGAAAATCAAAAACAGATGGTTTTCTCTCCGTGGTTTCTCCGCGTTCTTCGTGACTCCGTGGTGAATCGAATGCCGTCATGTTTCGAGCCGGGAATCCCCAAGCAAACCGAACTCGAATTCGTAAAGGCCAGGCGCCAGGAAAAGGAGAAGTAATTCTTTACCACGAAGCCACGGAGGACACGAAAATTGACACGGAGAAAATCAAAAACAGATGGTTTCTCTCCGTGGTTTCTCCGCGTTCTTCGTGACTCCGTGGTGAATCGAATGCCGTCAGATCTTATCGATCTCCCGCAGCGAGGGGAACAGCTTCGACCACGAAGCCACGGAGGACACGAAAAATGACACGGAGAAAATCAAAAACAGATGGTTTCTCTCCGTGGTTTCTCCGCGTTCTTCGTGACTCCGTGGTGAATCGAATGCCGTCAGATCTTATCGATCTCCCGTAGCGAGGGGAACAGCTTCGACCACAACGCCACAATTGCTATGGTGCCGATACCGCCCAGCACCACCGCCGGAACCGTGCCGAACCACTGGGCGGTGAGACCGCTTTCGAACTGGCCGACTTCGTTGGACGCTCCCACGAACAGCATGTTCACCGCGCTGACGCGCCCGCGCATTTCGTCGGGCGTGTGGAGCTGCACCATGGTCTGGCGCACGATCACGCTGACCATGTCGCACGCCCCCACTATCACCAGCGCCGCCAGCGACAGGGGCACGCTCCGCGAAAAGCCGAAGACCACGGTGAACACGCCGAAGCCCGCCACGCACCACAGCATGGCGACGCCGGCGTGGCGGCGCAGCGGCCAGTGCGCCACCGCAATCGAGGTCGCCAGCGCGCCAATGCCCGGGGCGCCGCGCAGAATCCCGAGGCCCATCGTGCCGACCTTGAGGATCTCCCTGGCGTACACCGGTAACAACGCCACCGCGCCGCCCAGCAGCACCGCGAACAGGTCCAGCGAGATCACGCCCAGGATCAGTTGATTGCGCCGGATGTAGCGCAAGCCGCCCAGCACCATCTCCGCGGTGGCGGCCTTGCGCGGCCGCTCCACGCGCGGAATGCGCAGGCGGGAAATCAGCACCAGGCCCGCCAGCGTGAACGCCGCCGAACAGCCGTAGACCGGCATGGGGTTCCCGCTGAACCCGTACAGTAAGCCGCCCACCGCCGGCCCCAGAATGGTGGCGCTCATGAACACGCTGGAACTCCACGCCACGGCGTTTTGAAAGTGCTCTGCCGGCACCAGCAGCGGCAAAAATGCCTGGCCCGCCGGACCGTTGAACGCCCGCACCACGCCGTTGCCCAGCAGCACCGCATAGATGGGCCACGCGGCGGCAATGCCGCGAGCCGTAAGCGCCAGCAGGGCCAGAGAGCACAGCGAGAATGCCAGGCAGCAGGTTTGCAGAATGCGCTGGCGGGGAATGCGGTCAGCCGTATGCCCGGCCACCAGAAACAGGAAAACTCCGGGCAGGAACTGCGCCAGCCCCACCAGACCCAGGTCCAGGGGGCGATTGGTCAGGCCGTATACCTGCCAGCCCACCGCTACAGCCTGCATCTCCGTCGCCGAGGTGATCAGGAATCGCGCGGTCATGAAATAGCGGAAGTTGGGAAATTCGAAAGCGACGCGCCCAGGCACTGTTTCAATTATCACCCGGCGAGCCGCATCTCCTGTCTCGACAGTATAGTCACGCCGGACGCGGGATTGCACAATGGAATCAAGCGAGAGAAGCGCATTTTGGTCTGGAACACGGGGGCGGCCATCAGCATCAGTGGCCACCCCCGATTCTTTTATGGCAGAATGTCGCCAGTGCGCCTTTCCCGGATTTCTCTGCTGTTATGCCTGCCCGCCATCCTCCTCGCGGTCCAGGACCCGGTCTTTCGCACCGGCGTCTCGCTGGTGCGCATCGACGCCCAGGCCACCGAAGGCTCCGGGCTGATCGACGGGCTGGGTAAAGACGATTTCCTGGTGCGCGACAACGGAATCGCGCAGTCCATTCTTTACCTTTCGCAGGATGAGGATCCGCTGGACCTCATGCTGCTCTTCGATGTCAGCGGCAGCATGCTGCCCGCGGTGCGCCGCCTGGCCGTTTCGGCCCATACCGCGCTTTCCGAACTGCGCCAAGGGGACCGCGTCGCGGTGGCCGATTTCAATAGCGCCGCGGGACTATTGGCGCCCTTCAACGGGAACCTCGACGAGGTGGTGCAGAAAGTGGGCGATATTGTGGACGTGCGTTTCGGTGGCGGCACGTTCATCCTCAAAGCGCTCGATGACGCGGCGCAGTATTTCTCGCATAATGCCGACGAACACCGGCGTCATGCCATCCTGATCTTCACCGACGATCAGGGACAGTGTTCCGCCAGCGAGAAGAAAGTAGTGGATCACCTGTGGCAGTCGGACATTCTGGTCTGCGGCCTGATCGTTCCCACCGCGCCCCTGGTGCGGACGGGATTTCCCACGCTGGGCTCTTGCGAGAGCATGCGGGGCGCGGCCGAAAAGACCGGCGGCGAGACGGTGAACGCCGACGATCCCGGGCATGCCTTTCGAGAGATGGTGCGGCGGATGCGCAGACGGTACAGCATCTACTACGCCATGCCGGCGGCCAAGGCGGGGTCGGCGCGCAAGGTCACAGTGGAACTCGCGGGCGCCGCCAAGGCGCGCTATCCGAACGGAATCGTGCTGGCCCGCAAGGGCTATCTGATTCCCAGAAAGTAAGCGGCCGCTACGCCGGCTTCTTTTTCCCCTTCGCCAGTTTGGACGAATGCTTTTCGGCCCAGGCGCCCAGGGTCAGGACGGGCTCGCGCAAGGAGCGTCCCAGCGGCGTGAGCGAATACTCCACGCGCAGGGGCACTTCCGCGTACACTCTGCGCTTCACCACGCCCATCTCTTCGAAACGCTTGAGCGTGCGGGAGAGTTCGCGGTGCGTGACGCGGCCGATCGATTTGTTCAAATCACCGAAGCGCACCGGCCGCGCGGCCAGCAATAAATTGTAGATAACGGGCAGCGCCCACTTTGAGGCGATCAGCGCGATCAGGCGCGTCATCGGACATTCGCCTTCGACGGATTCGTCTTTTTCCATGGTTCTCCGTGGTATGTATTGTATACTAAGTATCGAAAGGATCGATCCCCCTATGGCGCAAGAAAAATGGAATTTCGACACGGTTCACTCTCATGTTGGATTCTCCGTCCGGCATCTGATGATTTCCAAGGTCAACGGACATTTTAAGGTATGGTCAGGCACGTTGATCACCGATGAAGCCAATCCCGCGGATTCCAGCGTGGACGTGGAAATCGATGCCGCCAGCATCGATACCAAGGAAGAGAAGCGCGACGAGCACCTGCGATCCGCCGATTTTCTGGATGCGGCCAATCATCCCAAGATCACCTTCAAGAGCACCAAAGTGGCCAAGGTGGACGATGACCGGTACAACGTAACCGGAACGCTGACCCTCCACGGTGTGTCGAAAGAAGTGGTGCTCGACACCGAATTCGCGGGCCGTCAGAAGGATCCGTGGGGCGGGGAGCGTGCCGGTTTTTCGGCAAAGACAACGATTAACCGGCAGGAATTCGGCCTGGTATTCAACATGCCCCTCGAAGGCGGCGGCGTGATGGTGGGAGACAAGATCACCATCACGCTGGAAATCGAAGCGGTGAAAGCTTAGGCTTTCAGGCTGCCGGAGCAATGTCCGCGCCCAAACCGATTTGCTGGAGCAGGCTGAGCGCCTGCGCGCGGTCATCCGGCAGCACCGCCAGCATCAGGGGCATGACTCCATTTCCAGTAAACCGGAAGGAGTAGGGCACCTGCGCCACCCGCAGCACCGCCACGTGGGTGATCGCGATGGCGAAGCCCGCCGCCGTATCGCCGTAACACATCAGACTGACGCCGGCGTTCCCGAGTTCGTCGGAAGCTTCCACCAGCCGGTCCCAGGGGTAGACCGAGCGGGACATCGTGACGAGGGAGCTTCCGTACGGCGGTCCGATACTCGCCGCGCCGGCACCCAGCAGGGCAGCCACGCGCTGGAGGAGCATCTCTTCGCTGAAGGGCTTGATCAGCACCATGTCGGGAGCGCGGCTGGCGATACTTTCCATGGCGATGCTGTCACCCAGCCCGGACATGTACAGAATGCGGAAGCCGGGCCGGCGCCGTTCCAGTTCAGCGGCCAGATCCAGCCCGCTTTTTCCCGGCAGCATCATGTCGAGAATGGCAAAAGACACCGCGGGGTTGGATTCGAACTCCAGGATGCCTTCTTCGGCCGTTTCCGCCGCCACAACCGTAAAGCCGTGGGGGGCCAGCATGGCGATGACGGCGCCGCGCACCAGATCGTTGTCCTCCACCAGCAGCACGGTTGGTTGCGCTTGGTCCATGTCTTTCCGGAATTATCAGCTTCAGTCTAACTCAAACAATCGCCAGCGCAACTGTTTTCCTAAGTCCTGAGGTACTATGCCGCCGCCCAGGCAATGCGGCCGGCACAGCGGGCGTGCAGTTTGAAAGTACCACCCGCCGCGTGATACAGTCCCCATCATGCGTAAATGGATGGTTGGGACAGCGGCGCTGTGCGCCTGCCTCTGGCTGCAGGCACAGGAAAAGGAGCGCGTCAGTCTCGCGATCGCGCACCAGATCCGGACCGAAGCCTTCGGCAGAAACTCGAAGGTGATGGACACCTCGTTCTATCTGACCGATGTGCATGGGCCGCGGCTCACCGGTTCCCCCCAGGCGAAACGCGCGGCCGAATGGGCCGTCAAGCAGCTAACCGATTGGGGCCTGGCGAACGCCAAGATGGAGCCGTGGGGAAGCAGTTTCGGCAAAGGCTGGGAGTGCACCCGCTACGTAGCCATGATGAAGACGCCGGAATTCCAGCCCATCATCGGATTCGCGGCGCCGTGGTCCGGCAGCACCGCGGGCGATGTGACTGGCGATGCCGTGGTGGCGGTGATAACCAACGCCGAGGAAATGGAGCAGTGGAAGGGCAAGCTGAAGGGCAAGATCGTGCTTACCGCCGCGGCGCACGCCGATGAGCTTCCGGTGGCTCCGCTGGCCGTTCGCCTGACCGATGAAGAACTGGCTGCCGCCGCGGTGGCTCCCGACCCCATATCCGGCAATCCCTCTTCCCTGCCCCTGGGCTTCGTGCGCGGCGCTCCGTTGAACGGCGGGCCGGCTGCCGGCGGACGCGGCGGGCGCGGCGCGGCGGCGGGCCGGGGCGGACGCGGCGGAGCCAACAATTTCCGCGCGCAACTGGCGAAATTCTGGAAGGATGAAGGCGTGCTGGTGCTGGTACAGCCGGGCAGCGGCGCCGCCGATGGCGGCACCATCATGGGCTCCGGCCAGGTGCTGCGCACCGCCGGCGACGAACCACCGCTCCCCACCGCGATCATCGCCAATGAACACTACAACCGCATCACACGCCTGCTGGAAAAGCAGATTCCGGTCAGCCTGGAATTCGATATCCAGACCAGGCTCACCGAGGTAGCCGACTCCTTCAACATTACCGCCGAGATACCGGGGACCGACCCGCGCGCCGGCATCGTCATGGTGGGCGGGCATTTCGATTCCTGGACCGGGGGCACCGGCGCCACCGACAATGCCGCGGGATCGGCCGTGGCCATGGAGGCGGTGCGCATTTTGAAATCGCTGAATCTGAAAATGGCGCGCACCGTGCGCATCGCCTTGTGGACCGGCGAAGAGCAGGGGCTTCTGGGCTCGCGCGCTTACGTAAAAGAGCATTTTGCCGATCCCGCGGACATGAAACCGAAGCCGGAGCACGCCAAACTGGCGGCATACTTTAACCTGGATAACGGCGGCGGGCGCATCCGCGGCATCTACCTGCAGGACAACGACGAAATGCGGCCCATTTTCGAGGCGTGGCTGGAGCCATTCCGGGACCTGGGCGCAACCACTCTGACCATCCGCAACACCGGCAGCACCGACCACGTCTCTTTCGACGCCGTGGGACTGCCCGCCTTCCAGTTTATTCAGGATCCGCTGGACTACGGCAGCCGCACGCACCACTCCAACATGGACGTGTATGACCGGCTGCAGGCCAACGATATGGAGCAGGCGTCGGCGGTAGAGGCGTGGTGCGTGTACAACGCCTCGGCGCGTCCCGAAATGCTGCCGCGCAAGCCCATGCCGAAGCCGTCCGCCGGCCGCGGCGGGCGCGGGCAGTAGCGCCCTAACCCGATTCGGGTCCGCGCAGTCTAACGCTCATGCTCGCGGACTTGCGTTATGCCTTTCGGACCCTGACCCAATCGGCGCGCTTCTCGGTGGCCGCGCTGGTGGCGCTGGCTCTGGGGATCGGCGCCAACAGCGCCATGTTCAGCGTGGTATACGGAGTGCTGCTGCGGCCTCTGCCCTTTCCGCAGCCGGACCGGCTGGTATTCGTACAGGAAGCCAGCCTGCGCCATGATGGCACCAGCCCCACGTCGCCGGCAACGTTGCGCGATTGGCGCGAACAACAGCACGTTTTCGAATCCATGGCGGCGGCCGAAGTGTGGGGCGCTTCGCTGACCGGCAGCGGCAGGCCGGAAGAAATCCCGGGCCTGCGCGTTTCGCCCTCGCTGCTTTCGATGCTGCGGGTCTCGCCGGCTCTGGGCCGCGGATTCCAGGACGACGACGAACAAACGGTGGTGTTGAGTCACACGCTGTGGGAGCGGCGGTTTGGCGGAGACGCGGCGGCAATCGGGCGAGACGCGATCCTGAACGGGGCGAGCTATCGGGTGATTGGAGTGATGCCCGCGGGCTTTCGCTTTCCCCCGTTCTGGGCGGAGAAAGCGGAGTTATGGACGCCTCTGAAATTCGCGCCGGACCGCGCGAACGACCGCGGCAGCCGTTCTTTGCGAGTCTTCGCGCGCCTGCGCGATGGAGTGAGCCTGGGCGAGGCGCGGGCGGAGATGAGCACCATCGCCGGCCGGCTGCAGCACGCCTACCCGGAATCCTACGGCGCCGATTCCGGGGCGCGTGTGCTGCCGCTGGCGGAGGTCACTGTGGCGAGAGTGAAGCCGGCGCTGCTGGTGTTGCTGGCGGCGGTGACGTTTCTGCTGCTCATCGCCTGTGCCAATGTGGCGAATCTGCTGCTGGCGCGCGCCAGCGGCCGGCAAAAAGAGATGGCTCTCCGCCTGGCGCTGGGCGCGCCCCGCTGGCGGCTGGTGCGCCAGTTGCTGGCGGAGAGTCTGACCCTCTCGGCCGCGGGCGGCGCGCTGGGCTTGATACTGGCCTGGGCGACGGTGCACGCGCTCGCGGCGGCGATTCCCGAAGCCAGCCGCTTCACGCTGCCGCGCTACCAGGAACTGGGCATCGGCGCGGTGGTGATCCTGTTTACTTTCGGAGTCTGCGCAGCCACCGGAGTGCTGTTCGGCCTGGCGCCGGCGCTGCAGTTTTCGCGCCTGGACCTGCAGAGCACGCTGCGGGAGGGCGGGCGCGGAACCTCGCACCATGCGCGGACCAGGCTGCGCAGCCTGCTGGCGGTGGGGGAAATCGCTATCTCCCTGATGCTGCTGGCGGGCGCTGGCCTGATGATGCGCAGCCTGGCCCGGCTGGGCGCGGTGGATGCCGGGTTCGACCCTCACCGGGTGCTGACCCTGCGGGTGGTGCTCTCCGGTCCCGCCTATGCCCGCCCGGAGGCGCGCCATCGTTTCTACCGTCAGATGGTGGACCGCATAGCGGCGGTTCCCGGAGTGGAAGCGGCCGCCGGCATCAATCATCTGCCGCTCGCGGGAGACCTGTGGACATTCTCGTTCACAGTGGAAGGGCGGCCCGCTCCCGCCCCGGCGGACGTTCCCGGCGCGGCGTTCCGGGTGGCCATGCCGGGCTACTTTCAAACCATGGGCGTCCCGTTGCTGGGCGGCCGCGACGTCAGCGAGCGCGATGATTCGGCCGCGCCCCCGGTGGTAGCGATCAACCGCACCATGGCGCAGCGCTTCTGGCCGGGCGAGGACGCGGTGGGCAAGCGCATCCGGTTGGGCGGACCGAACTCGAAATCCCCGTGGATTACGGTGGTGGGCGTAGTCAAGGACGTCGAGCAGGCGGAATGGGGCGCCGCGGCCGGCAACGAATTCTACTTTCCGTACCGGCAGAACCCGGAAGACTTTCAGAAGTACATGACGGTGGTGGCGCGATCCGCGGGGGATCCGGCGGCGATGGCGGCCACGGTCGAAAAGGAGATATGGTCGCTGGACCGGGAGGCTTTGGTGACGGATGTGGCCACCATGCAGCAGGTGGTAGAACGTGCCGTGTGGCAGCCGCGATCGTCCACCCGGCTGTTCGCGGCATTCGCGGCGCTGGCGCTGGTACTGGCGGCGATCGGCATTTACGGCGTGATCTCGTATGGCGTGAGCCAGCGGCGCCAGGAGATTGGGATTCGTATGGCGCTGGGCGCGCGTCCCGCGGATGTGCTGCGGGCGGTACTGGGAGAAGGCGCCGTGCTGGCCGCCGCGGGAACGGCCCTGGGGCTGGCGGGGACGCTGGCAATGACGCGATACCTGGCGTCGCTGCTGTACGAAGTGAGCGCTACCGACCCGGCCGTGCTGGCCGCCTCCGCGGGAATTCTGGCCGCTATCGCCATGGCCGCGGCGTTGCTGCCGGCGCGGCGCGCCACGCACGTGGACCCGATGATCGCGCTGCGAGAGTAGAGATGCGATCCTCCTCACCGCGGGGGCACGGGGAACACGCAGGAAGCAGGAAGAAAATCGAGGGAAAGGCGCAGCCCGGTCAGATCATCGCCAGCGGCACATCCCGGGCGGGAGCCGGAAAGGCTCTGTCGATCGCCGCGATATCGTCCGCCGGCAGGTCCCATCCAGTCGCGCCGGCGTTGTCGCGCGTGTGCCCGGGATTGCCCGCCTTGGGAATCGTGAAGGTCTGGGGCAGGCGTGTGAGGAAGTTGAGAATCACCTGGCGCACGGTGCGGCCATTGCGCTGAGCGACTTCCGCCAGCACCCGTCCGCCCGCCGATTCCGGCTGCGGGAACGCGCGCCGCCCGAACGGCGTGTACCCCACCACGGCGATCTGCTGCGACTGGCAATAGGGGATCAGTTGGCGTTCGATGCCGCGCTCCTTCAGGTGATACAAGACCTGGTTGGCCGCCAGCCGGTGATGCCGCAGCGCGGCCTGTGCCGCCCGCACCTGCGGCACATCGAAATTGCTCACGCCGGTGAAGCGAATGCGCCCGTCGTCGATCAGTTTTTCCATGGCGCGCATGGTCTCGCCGATGGGAAAGCTGCTCTCCCAATGCAGCAGGTACAGGTCCAGATGGGCGGTACCCAGGCGCTGCAAGCTGCTGTCGCACGCGCGCAGCACGCCCTCGTAACTGGCGTTGCCCGGCAGCACTTTGCTCACCAGGAACACCTGATCGCGCCGTCCCGCAATGGCCTGGCCGGTGAGTTCCTCGGCCCGCCCGCCGCCATACATCTCCGCGGTATCGATGTGCGTGAGCCCCAGATCCAGACCGGTGCGCAGAGCCTCCACCGCGCGCAATTCGCCCGCCGGCGCGCCATCGATCTCCCAAGTGCCCTGGCCGATCACCGGCACGTCCACGCCGGAAAATCCGAATGGCCGTCGTGTCACTCCCTCATTATGCCAAGCGCACGGAAAAACTTGAGAGAAATTGCCGTCTTGCGCCACCAATCACATATGTCACGGTTTTGGCTGTGGCTGGTGTTGGGTGCGGGGCCGGCGTGCGCTGCTTTGCAGCCGACCGCCACGACTCTCACTCTGGACAGCGGCACTCCCGTCTACGGAGCGACTTTGAAGTTTCGCGCCAAGGTGAACGCGCAGCTTGGCAGCATCACCTTCACCGTGGATGGCGTTTCGCAGAACCCGATCCCCATCGACATCAACAGCGGCGCTACCCTGGGGATCGCGACGTTGTTACCAGGGAGTCATACCATCGGAGCGAGTTTCGCCGCCGGCACTCTGTATCAACCCTCGGCGGCCACACCGCTGACCGTCACCGTGGCCAAGGCTCCCACCGTGATCGGGATGGACGCCGCCGGGCCTGCCCTGCTCGGCCAGCCCCTGGTGATCACGGCGACCGTCGCCCTCTCCGGAGGCGCGGGCGGGGCGGTCAACAGCGGCACGGTTGGCTTTGCGCCCGCGCCGGAGTGCGGAGCGGTGCCCGTGAAGTACGGCATCGCCAGGTGCACCGTCACGTTCAACGCCACCGGCACGGTCTTCGTGTATGCCAGCTTCAGCGGAGACGAGAACACCACATCCAGTATGGGCAGCATGTCCCTCACGGTCAGCAAAGGGGTGCCGCACGTTTACCTGACCACCACGCCGACCTCTCCGATCTGGGGATCGCCGGCGGGTGTCATTGCATCGGTGGTGGGTATGGCGAACTTAGCCGCGCCAACCGGTTCGGTCACCTTCACCGCCGGTGGTAAGACCGTATCCACGCAGCCGCTGGGCGCCGACGGGCGCGCCGCGCTTTCAGCCAACTGGGACGTGGGCTCGTTCGCCATCACGGCAGTCTACAGCGGCGACGCCAATTACCAGCCCTCGCCGCCGGTCCTCGCCACACTGAATGTCGGCAAAGTGTCAACCTTTCTGACTGTCTCCTCGGATCTTGCGCAGATCGGCCAGCCGGTGACGCTGCGCGCATCGGTGGTGCTCGCAGCGGGAACCGGACCCATCACCGGGACCATCGACTTTGCGCTCGGAGGCAAGCCTGTGACCGGCTGCACCGGCATTCCGGTGACGGGCGGGCTCGCCACCTGCCAGACCAGCGCCGCGCAACTCGGCTCGCTCACCTTGAGCGCCAGTTTCAGCGGTGACGCCAACACCAAGCCCAGCACCGCCAATGGCGCCATCGCCGTCGGTAAAGCCGTACCGGGAATCTATCTGGCGCAGACGCCCGCTGCGCCGGTCTACGGCCAGACGGTCACGGTGAATTGCCTGCTGATGGGCGCCACCGGCCTGCCCATGCCCACAGGAAATATTGTTTATTCGAGCGGGGGCAAGACCCTGGCGACGCAGCCGGTGGGAGCCGACGGGCGCGCGTCGTTTACTTCCACGCTGCCCGTTGGTTCGTCCACGATAACCGCCGCTTATGCCGGCGATGACAGCTATCAAAGCCCGCAGCCGGCCAGCCTTACGGTCGCAGTGGGCAAAGCGCCGGCTACACTCGTGGTCTCTTCCGACCCCGCGCAGGTCGGCCAGCCTGTGATCCTGCGGGCTTCGGTCGCGCTGTCCCTTGGCTCCGGGCCCATTACCGGTACGGTGGATTTCACGATCGGCGGGAAGGCCGTTCCCGGATGTACCGGAGTGCCGCTTATCAACGCGGCGGCATCCTGCCCGGCGAGCTTCACGCAGCTTGGCAGTATCACCCTGGCAGGCAGCTTTAGCGGCGATGCCAATACCCTGCCCGCGACCGCATCGGCCGCAACCACGGTCGGCAAAGCGCTACCCGGCATCTATCTGGCACAAGCGCCGGCAGCGCCGGTGTTCGGTCAGCCGGTGGTGCTGGATTGTCTGTTGTTGGGCGCGACCGGGCTGCCCGTTCCCTCGGGTATCGTGAGCTTTTCGGATGGCGCCAGGTTCCTCGGGAGCCAGACAATCGGAGTGGACGGCCATGCGCCGGTGACCGCCACACTGGCGCCGGGAGCTCACAACATTACCGCGTCCTACAATGGCGACACGAATTATCTGACCGCCTCCCCCACTCCGCTGCTGGTGGTTGTCGCGCAGGCGGCCACCGCCACCACCCTTACCGCCGTGACCGGTGGCCCGCTCACGGCGGTGGTGACGGTGACCGCGCCCGGCGCCGGGTCGCCCACCGGCTCTGTGCAGTTCCGCAACGGCACAAATCTTATCGGCACGGTACCGCTGGCCGCGACGGCGTCCGGCTTCAGCGCGGTGCTCGGCACGTCGAATGCGACGGGCAGCATCACCGCGTCTTACCTGGGCGACGCCAACTTCGCGGCCAGCATTTCCAGTGCGGTGACGGTGAACGCCACTCAGTCGATTGTCACCGTGACCAGCGATCGCAATCCATCCAGCGCCGGCCAGCCGGTCACCTTCACCACGGTAGTTTCCATCTCGCCGCAGGGCGTCGGCGGAACGCCCACGGGCTCGGTTTCGCTCACTTCCGACGGCGCCGATTTGGGCTCCGCGGCGCTGGTGAACGGCCAGGCGGCGATCCACGCTACGCTCGGCGCCGGCACCCACGCCATCGCCGCCCGCTACTCCGGCGACCCGTCGTATCCCGCGGGCAGTGGAACGTATACCCAAACGGTCAACCCCGCGGTGGCCGGACTGACTCTCTCGAGCAGTTCGCCCGTATCGGTGGTGGGCCAGCCCGTGACCCTGACGGTGGTGCTGGAATCGCAATCCGGAAGCGTGCAATTCACCGAGGGCGGCACATCTCTCGGTTCCGCTCCGGTGACGGCCGGCGCCGCCAGCCTGACGGTCACGCTGCCGGCCGGAGTGCATACCATCACGGCATCGTGGGCGGGCGACGCCACCTATGCGGCCGGGTCGGTGCAACTGGTTCAGACCGTCACGAAGGCGGTTACCGCAGTCACCCTGACGCTCTCCGGCGGAGGGCTGCTGGCCACGCTTGGCGTCAGTGCGCCGGGCGCGGGAACGCCGGGCGGCAGTGTGCGCTTCCTCGATGCGGCCAACTCGCAGCTTCTGACCACGGTGGCGCTGTCGGGCCTGACGGCCTCGGCTCCCCTGCCTTCCGCCGCCGATGCCGTAGTCGCGATCTATACCGGTGATGCCAACTTTTTCGGCGCGACCTCGGCCACACTCCACCTGCTGGCCGTCACCAACTCCGCGTCGTACGTTTCCAGCGGCGTGGCACCGGATGAAATCGTGACGCTATTCGGGCCGAACCTGGCCGGCTCCACCAAGGTGACGGCGTTGGACAGCTCCGGCCAGAACTTGAATGCGCCCCTGTTTTACGTTTCGCCCACGCAGGCCAGCATCCTGATTCCGGCCGGGCTCGCTCCCGGGCCCGCCACCGTGAGCATTTTCACGCCGTCGCGCCGGCTGTCGGCGCCGGTGAATATCGGAACCGTCGCGCCCGGGCTGTTCACCGCGGATGGCACCGGCCAGGGTGCGCCCGCCGCTCAAGTGATCACCCTCAGGCCGGACGGCACGGCGAGCGAGCCGGTACTGGCTACGGCGCCGATCGATCTGCGTGCCGGCGCGGTGTACCTGGTCCTTTATGGCACCGGACTCCGCCACTCCGCGGCGCTGCCGGTGTGCACCGTCGGAGGAATTCCCGCGGGGGTGCTCTATGCGGGTGCGCAAGGCGCTATGGCGGGGCTCGACCAGGTGAACATTCTGATTCCGGCCACGGTGAAATCGGGCACTGCGACGTTGAACCTGACCGTGGATGGCAACCCGGCCAATCCGGTCACCCTGACGATTCGCTGAATTCCGCCGGATGGCATACAATAGCCCGTGACATGAACAGGCGAGGTTTCCTGACTGCCGCGGCCGCACTCGCGCCGGCCGCCCTGGGGCAGACGCAGCGCGACTGGAGCGGCAAAGAGCCCATCCGCTATTCGGATCCGGACATCCTCCCGCTCGACAGGCGATTCGACAAATACAAGATCAACAACACCCATATCGAACGCGTCTGGACCGGCGCGCTGTGGGCCGAAGGTCCCGCCTGGAGCGGCCAGGGGCGCTACCTGGTATGGAGCGACATCCCCAACAACCGGCAGATGCGCTGGATGGAAGAAGACGGGCACGTCAGCACCTTTCGCGCGTCCGATTACAGCAACGGCAACACCTTCGATTACGAAGGCCGCCAGGTCTGCTGCCAGCATGCCCTGCGCCGGGTGTGCCGGTTCGAGCCGGATGGCACCGTCACCACCATCGCCGACAAGTTTAATGGCAAGCCGCTCAATTCACCCAACGATGTGGTGGTGCATCCCGACGGCGCCATCTGGTTCACCGACCCGCCCTACGGCATCCTGGGCAATTATGAGGGTTTCCAGGCGAAGCAGGAGTTGAAGGAGGCCGTCTACCGTGTCGATCCCAAGACCGCCAAAATCGACAAAGTCACCGATGAATTGGACAAGCCCAACGGCATTTGCTTCTCCCCCGACTATAAAAAGGTGTACATCTGCGACACCGGCGCTCCCCAGGATATCCAGGTGTTCGACCTCGCCGATGGCAAGACGCTCCGCAACAAACGCCAGTTCACGAATATGAATATTCCCGGCCTGGGCAACGGCATGGCTGACGGCATACGCGCGGACATAGACGGTAACATTTGGGCTGGCGCCGGGTGGGTAGGCGCGGGCTACGACGGGGTCCACATCTTCTCGCCCGAAGGCCACCGCATTGGCCAGATCCGGCTGCCCGAGAGCTGCGCCAATCTCTGTTTCGGAGGCAGCAAGCGCAATCGCGTGTTCATGGCCGCCAGCCAGTCGGTGTACGCCGTGTACGTGGGTACGCGCGGCGCGCACATCGCCTAGAATCCGCAGATTCAGCGACTTGGTCGCCAGCATCGCTTCGCCGAACTAACGCAATTTCTCTCTCACCTGCTCCGCTAGCCGTCCTTGGAGGGCGGCAACCAAGGGCGAGCTACGTATTCTTGCCAAAATAGCACTAATAAATACTTGACAAGTATACACGCATATTTTATGATTAGACACAGATGAGGCCAAAGGCCCCTCAACAGATCTAGCAAAAAGGAGCTTAAAAAACATGTCACTGAGCCATTTCGATCCCTTGACCAATCTCCGGGTTTTCGAGGATGCCTTCACCCGCTTCCTCAATGAGCCCCAAACCAACCGGCCCTGGTCCCCGGCGGTCGATATCTATGAGACCGAGAACGAGCTGGTGCTGAAAGCCGACCTGCCCGATATCGAACAGAAAGACATTGATGTCCGCGTCGAAAATCAGACGCTCACCATCGCCGGCCAGCGCAAATTCGAGAAGCAGGAAGCAGGCAAAGGGTTCCATCGCATCGAGCGCAGCTACGGCAATTTCGTGCGCAGCTTCGCCGTCCCGAACTCCTTCAATACAGAACAGATAGCGGCGCAATACAAGAACGGCGTGCTGACCGTTACGTTACCCAAAAAAGAAGCCGCCAAGCCGCGTCAGATCAAAGTCGAAGTCAACGCCTAATGCATCGAATAAGATAGAAGTGCGGAAGGCACTGAAGCTGCAAGGAAAAAAGGGCAGGCCGGACCCGCGAGGGTGGCCTGCCCATTTGGTATTGGAAAATAAGGTAAATCCATGTTTCGATTGGACAGACTGACTCAAAAAGCGCAGGAAGCCATGCAACAGGCGCAGTCGGTTGCGGAAAAGAACGAGAGCCAGGTGCTCTTCCCGCTTCACCTGCTGATTGCCCTGGCGGAAGAAGCCGAAGGAATCGTCCGGCCAGTGCTGGAAAAGTGCAATGTTCACCCGGACGCCATCGTGACCGAAGCCCGGCGCCTGCTCACCGGTCTCCCCAAGACCGCAGGCATGCAACCCGGGATGTATCTCTCCCAGCCGCTCAACCAGGTGCTCGAGCGAGCCTTTGACGAGGCCACCCATTTTAAAGATGAATTCGTTTCCACCGAGCACCTGCTCCTGGCCATCGCCGAACAGCGGAGCGATCCGGCAGGCCAACTGCTCGACCGGGCCGGCGCTACTCATGACGCCATCCTGAAGGCGCTGGTTTCGGTGCGCGGCAATCAGCGGGTGACCGACCAGAATCCCGAGACGAAATATCAGGCCTTGGAACGCTATGCGCATGACCTGACCGAATCGGCCCGCCAGGGCAAACTGGACCCGGTAATCGGCCGCGAAGACGAGATTCGCCGTGTGATGCAGGTGCTCAGCCGCCGGACCAAGAACAACCCGGTGCTGATCGGCGAACCGGGTGTCGGCAAGACCGCCATCGTCGAGGGGCTCGCCCAACGCATCATTCGCGGGGACGTCCCCGACCAGCTCAAGAACAAGAAACTGGTCGCTATCGATCTGGGCTCCATGATCGCGGGCACCAAATTCCGCGGCGAATTCGAGGATCGCCTGAAGGCCGTAGTGAAGGAGATTATCGATTCCAACGGTGAGATCCTCTGCTTCATCGACGAGTTGCACACTCTGGTGGGCGCTGGCGGGGCCGAGGGAGCGATTGACGCGGCCAACCTTTTGAAACCAGCGCTGGCCCGCGGCGAATTGCGCTGCATCGGCGCCACCACACTCAACGAATATAAGAAACATGTAGAGAAGGACGCCGCCCTGGCGCGCCGCTTCCAGACCGTCATGGTAGGCGAGCCGACCGTGGACGATACGGTCGCCATCCTGCGCGGCCTCAAGGAGAAATTCGAAATCCACCACGGGGTGCGCATCAAGGATTCGGCCATTATCGCGGCGGCGGTGCTCTCTTCGCGCTATATCGCCGACCGCTTTCTACCCGATAAGGCGATCGATCTGATCGACGAAGCCGGGTCGGCACTGCGATTGCAGATCGGCTCCATGCCGATCGAGATCGACGACCTGGACCGGCGCATGTCGCACCTTGAAATCGAACGCCAGGCGCTGACCAAGGAGAGAGACCCCAGCTCGCACGAGCGGCTGCGCTGGGTGGAGAACGAACTGGAGCGGCTGCGGGGCGAATCGGCGCCGCTGAAAGAGCGTTGGAATCGCGAGCGTGAAGCTATCGCCAATGTCCGCAGATTAAAGGCGGAGCAGGATACGCTGCGCCAGGAAGAGGAAAAGGCCAGCCGCGCCGGCGATTGGGAAAAAGCCGCGCAGTTGCGCTATGGCCGCCTTTCGCAAATCGAGAAAGACATTCAGACCGCCGAGCAGGATCTGGAAGCCATTAAGGAACATGCCCTGCTGAAGGAAGATATCGGCGAAGACGATATCGCCCGCATCGTGGCCAAGTGGACCGGCATTCCGGTGACTCGCATGCTCGAAGGGGAAATTCAGAAACTGGTCCAGATGCCGGAGCGGCTGAAGGATCGCGTGGTGGGTCAGGATGAGGCTGTACGCCTGGTTTCCAACGCGATTCTGCGCAATCGCGCCGGATTGAGCGACCCCAACCGGCCCATCGGCAGCTTCATTTTCCTGGGACCCACCGGTGTCGGCAAGACCGAACTGGTGCGCTCCCTGGCGCATTATCTGTTCGACGACGACAGAGCCATGATCCGCGTCGATATGTCGGAGTACATGGAAAAGCACTCGGTCGCGCGCATGATCGGCTCGCCTCCGGGCTACGTCGGGTACGATGAGGGCGGCCAACTTTCCGAGCAGGTGCGGCGGCGGCCGTATTCGGTGGTGCTGTTCGACGAAATCGAAAAAGCCCACCCGGAAGTGTTCAACGTGCTGCTGCAGATTTTGGACGACGGACGCCTGACCGATGGGCAGGGGCGGACGGTCAGTTTCAAAAACACCGTGGTGGTGATGACCAGCAACGTGGGCACCGGGTTTGTGGATAAGGCGTCGATCGGTTTTTCGGTGCACGCCAAGGATACGAAGAACGACGATACCCGCAAGCGATTGCTGGACGCTCTGCGACAGCAGTTCCGTCCGGAGTTTCTGAACCGCATTGACGATATCATCGTGTTCAATACGCTCTCGCGCGAACACTTGTCCCAGATCGTGAACATGCAGATCGAAATTGTAGGCAAGCTGCTCAAGGACCGCAAGGTGAAAATCGAAGTGACCGAAGCTGCCCGGAATACGATCATTTCGGAAGGGTACGATCCGCAGTTCGGCGCGCGGCCGATGCGGCGCGCGATCCAGCGGCTGATTCAGGATCCGCTGGCGCTCAAACTGGTCAACGGCGAGTATGTCGAAGGAGACACGATCCTGGTGGACGCCGCGCCACAGGGGAGTGAGCTGCAGTTTACTAAGTTGGTTCCAGTGGCGGTGTAAGAGACATAGGCCGCAGATGAACGCAAGTTTCTTATCTGCGTTTATCCGCGTTCATCTGCGGCCAATACGGGTTTTTTGAGGTAAGCTCATGAGCTTCAATTCTGTAAAAACGGTTCTGCTGCTGGGCCTGTTAAGCGGCCTGCTGGTAGTGGGTGGCGGGGCTCTCGCCGGCCAGAACGGGCTGTATATCGGGCTCGGGCTGGCCGTGGTAATGAATTTTACAAGTTACTTTTTTTCGGATAAGATCGCACTGGCGAGTTACTCGGCGAAACCGGTAACTCAGGAAGAGAACCCGGAAGTGTACCGGCGCGTGGCGCCGATCGTACAGGGTTTGGCCCAGCGTATGGGCATTCCCATGCCTAAGTTATATGTTATACCCGAAGCTTCTCCCAACGCGTTCGCTACCGGACGCAATCCGCAGCATGCCTCGGTGGCATTTACCGCGGGTATTCTGCAATTGATGAACGATTCGGAGATCGAAGGAGTGGTGGCCCACGAGCTGGGCCATGTGCTGCACCGCGATATTCTGATCAGCTCGGTGGCCGCCACCATCGCCGGCGCTATCACCATGCTGGCCAGCATGGCGCGCTGGGCCATGATTTTCGGCGGCGGACAGCGTGACGATCGCGAGGGCGAAGGCAACGGCCTGGCGGCCATCGCCATGATGATTTTGGCGCCGATCGCCGCGGCCCTGATCCAGATGGCTATCTCGCGCTCGCGCGAGTACGACGCCGATGCGGCATCCGCCAAATATGTCGGCTCGCCTTACCCGCTGATCAACGGATTGCAAAAGCTGGAGAGCTATTCCAAGCGCATCCCCATGGACGCTTCCCCCTCCACGGCCCACATGTTCATTATTAAGCCGTTCACCGGCCAAAGCCTGATGCGCCTGTTTTCGACGCATCCCTCTACGGAGGACCGGATCGCCCGCCTGCAGGCCATGCGATGAACGAAGTCAGGGTCAACCGGAAGGCGGCCGGCAGGGTCGCCTCCGGTCATCCGTGGATTTTCGCCAGTGACGTGACCGACCGTAACGGAGCCCAATCCGGCTCCGCCGTGCGGGTGGTGGACCCTCGCGGCCAACTGCTAGGCACGGCGCATTACAGTTCCGCCTCGCAGATCACGCTGCGCGTGCTTTCCCCGCGGGCCGAGACAATCGATCGCGAATTCTACCTGAAGCGCCTGCGCGCCGCGGATGCGCATCGCCAACTGACCGTACATCACAGCGAGGCGTACCGCGTGGTACACGGCGAAGCCGACCTGCTCCCGGCCCTGGTAGTGGATCGGTATGGCGATTTCCTGGTGATGCAGACGCTGAACCAGGGCATGGACGCGGCGCGGCACGAGATTGCGAATTGCCTGCAGGAAATCTTCCAGCCCCGCGGCATTCTGGCCCGCAACGATGTGGCCGTCCGAAGCAAAGAGGAGCTGGCGCTGGGAACGGAAACGCTGTACGGCGAGGTGCCGGAATCGGTGACGGTGCGCATGAATCATCTCTCGCTGCGGGCAGACCTGCTGCACGGCCAAAAGACCGGCATCTTCCTGGACCAGCGCGAAAACTACCTCGCCGCGGCACAATACGCGAGAGGCGGCAGGGCACTGGACTGCTTCACCTCCACCGGCGGATTCGCCCTGCACCTGGCGGGAAAAGCCGAGCATGTAGACGCGGTGGACAGCAGCGAACATGCGCTCACTACCGCGCAAGCCAACGCCCAGGCCAACCAGATCCACAACGTGACCTTCCAGGAGGCCGATGTGTTCGATCTGCTGGCCGGCTACGCGGCCGCCCATCGCCAGTATTCGCTGGTGGTGCTGGATCCGCCGGCCTTCACCAAATCGCGCAAGAACCTGGACGCGGCCACTTCGGCATACAAAGAAATCAACCTGCGCGCCCTCCGCCTGCTCGGGCCTGGAGGAATTCTGGTGACCTGCTCCTGTTCGCAGCATATGAGCGAGGTCATGCTGCTGGAAACCGTGGCGCAAGCCTCGCTGGATGCGGGCCGCACGCTCCGTGTTCTGGAGCGGCGCACCCAGAGCCAGGACCATCCGATTCTGCTGACCGTTCCCGAAACGCTCTACCTGAAATGCGTCATTCTGGAAGTGATGTGACGTGTCACGCTACAATCGACTCTTACATGTCACTTGTCGTGGTAGGATCCGTTGCTTATGATGGCGTAGAAACGCCGCATGGAAAAATCGACCGCATGCTGGGCGGTGCGGCCACTTATATTTCACTGGCCGCCAGCTATTTCACGCCGGTTAAGCATCGTCGCCGTAGTGGGCGACGATTTCGCGCAGGAGGATATGGATCTGCTGGCTTCCCGGCAGATCGACCTTTCCGGCATGGAGCGCGTGCGCGGGCGGCAAGACGTTCTTCTGGGCCGGCGTCTACTCGGCCGATATGAACGATCGGACCACGCTGCGCACCGATCTCAACGTCTTCGCCGATTTCAACCCCAAGCTGCCCGAAAGCTATCGCACAGAGCCGTACCTGCTGCTGGGCAACATTCAGCCCGCGTTGCAGAAGATGCGTGCGCGCGCAGATGACCGGGAGTCAAACTCACCGGCGGCGACACCATGAATTACTGGATCAACGATTTTCGCGCGCCGCTGCTGGAAACCCTGAAGGAGTGGGATTTCCTGCTGATCAACGACAGCGAAGCGCGCCTGCTTTCCGGCGAATACAACCTGCGCCGCGCGGCCGCGCGCATCATGGAGATGGGACCGCACACGCTGGTGATCAAGCGCGGCGAATACGGCGCCATCCTGTTCCGGCGCGGAGGCCACTTCATCGCGCCCGGCTACCTGCTGGAGGACGTGTTCGACCCCACCGGCGCGGGCGATTGTTTCGCCGGCGGCTTCATCGGCTACCTGGCCGGCCGCGGCGTCACGCCGAGCGACGGCGACATTGACTTCGCGCGAACTGCGGCGCGCCGTGATTTACGGCTCGGTGATGGGCAGCTTCTGCTGCGAGAAGTTCGGCGTGGACCGCTTCCGCTCGCTGACGCGCGAGGAAATCGAGGCCCGCTATCAGGAATTCCAAGACTGCACGGCGTTCTAACGGCGCGGGTCTGTTGGCCTGCGTGATTCTGGCGCTGGCCGCCGTGAGCGCCGTGGCCATCTTTTTTGTCAATTCGCATGGCTGGACGCTGTACTACGGCGACGCCGAAGCGCACCTGAATATCGCGCGCCGCATCGTGGACAACCAGACCCCGGGCTACGACCAGATCGGCACGGTGTGGCTGCCGCTGATCCACGTGATGATGCTCCCGCTGGTGCGCTACGACGGGCTGTGGCGTTCGGGACTGGCGGGGGCGATTCCCTCGGGCTTGTGCTTCGTGGTGGCGGGCGCGTTCCTGTTCGCGGCGGTGCGGCGGGTTTTCCGTTCCGACGAGGCGGCGCTGGCGGCGGTGGGCCTGTTCGCGCTGAATCCCAACCTGCTTTACCTGCAATCCATCCCCATGACCGAACCCGGCGCGTACGCTTGCCTGATGGCGCTGCTGTATTTCACGGTGCGCTTCGGCGAGACGCAGGGGTGGGGCGCGGCATGCGGCGCCGCGGTGGCGGCCTGCCTGGGCACCATGGCGCGCTACGAAGGCTGGTTCCTGCTTCCCTTCGTTGCCGCGTATTTCTTCGCTACGGCGAAGCGCCGCTGGAGCGTCACCATCCTGTTCTGCGCCGTCGCGGGCCTGGGTCCGCTGTACTGGCTGTTTCACCACTGGTGGCTCACCGGCGATCCGCTGGATTTCTATCGCGGCCCGTATTCGGCGATGGCCATTCAGGGCGATAAGCCGTATCCCGGCAAGGGCGACTGGCGCACTTCCCTGCTCTACGTGCGGACCGCCATCGAGCGCTGCGCGGGGGTGGGCCTGATCCCGATCGCGATGGCCGGCGCGGTGGCGGCGCTGGTGAAACGCGCCTTCTGGCCCTTGACGCTTCTGGCGCTTCCGCCCCTGTTCTACGTGTGGAGCATGCACTCCTCGGGCAATCCGATTTTCATGCCGGGCATGCCGTACCCCTATTCGTTCTACAATACGCGCTACGGTTTAAGCGCCTTGTGCCTGCTGGTCTTTTGCGGGGGCGCCCTGGTGGCCGTGGCGCCACGCGCTCGCGGCATTGCGGCAACCCTGGTGGTATTGGCCGGCGTCTTCATATGGGTGGCGCATCCGCACCGGCAATACTGGATCACGTGGGAGGAATCGCGCGTCAACTCCGAAGGCCGGCGCGCGTGGACCCATGAGGCCGCCGCGTACCTGGCTCCCCGCTACGTGCCCGGTTCCGGTATCATCACATCGTTCAGCGATTTGACCGGCATCTTCCGCGAAATGGGCGTGCCCATCCGCGAAACGTTCTCCGGAGTGAACGGCCTGCCATGGCTGGCGGCGGTAGAACGGCCGGAGCTTTATCTGTGGCAGGAATGGGCCGTCGTTGCGGGCGGTGACCGGGTGCAGACCGCGGTCGATCGCGCCAACCGGCAGGGCCCGTGTTACACACTGGAACAGACCATCATCGTGAAGGACGCGCCGGTGATCGAAATCTACCGGCGCACAGGAGGATGTCATGGTAACTCATGAAAACGTTACGACCGCTCTGGAACTGCCGGGGATGCGCATCAAACGCAACCTGGGCGTGGTGCGGGGAATCGTGGTGCGCTCGCGGTCGATTGTCGGCACGATCGGGGCGAGTTTGCAGACCATAGTCGGCGGAAACATCTCGCTGTTCACCAAGCTGTGCGAGAGGACGCGTGAAGACGCGTTCGACCTGATGATCCAACACGCTAACGAGTTGGGCGCGAATGCCATCATCAGCGCGCGGTACGATGCCACCGAAGTGATGCAAGGCGTCACCGAAGTGCTCTCGTACGGGACCGCGGTGGAAGTGGAAAAGATTCCCTGATGAAGATTCCTTTCACGAAAGCGCACGGCGCCAAAAATGATTTCCTGCTCACCTGGGAACACGAAACGCCGGAAGGCGATCGCGCCGCCATGGCGCGCGCCATTTGCGAGCGGCACACGGGCATTGGCGCGGATGGCTGGATGCTGGTGGCTAAGCCCATCGATGGCCTGGCCGAGGGCTCGATTCAACTCTACAATTCCGATGGCAGCACGGCGGAGATATCGGGCAACGGCACGCGGTGCGCGGCGGCATTCCTGATCCGCCACGGCTATGCCGCCGGAGTAGTGCGGGTCCGGACCGGCGCCGGCATCAAAACGCTGCGCCTGTTGAAGCGCGGCAGCCTGGCGTTCGAATTCGAGATGAACATGGGCCGTCCGGAGGTGCTGGCGGAGCGCTTCCGGCTGCCCCTCCCGGCGGGAGCGCTGGATGTGACCCTGCTGAACGTGGGCAATCCGCAGTGTGCCGTGCCGGTGGACAATTTCGATTTCGACTGGCGTGCAATGGGCGCGGAAATCGAATCGCACGCGCACTTCCCGCGGCACACCAACGTATCGTTCCTCAAGCCGGTGGACGCCCACACCATCGACGTCCGCTTCTATGAACGCGGCGCGGGCGAGACCATGAGTTCCGGCACCGGATCCACGGGCGCCGCCGTAACCGCGGTGGTGCGCGGCATGGTGCGCTCGCCGGTGCGGGTGCTCACGCCCGCCGGCCCCATCGATCTGCGCTGGGAGGACGATGTATACCTCACCGGGCCGGCGGAAATCATCGGCGACGGGGAGTTCTTCGCGCTGTAGTAAGAGGGGCTCCTGGAGGTGTTGCAGCCCGCTTTCAGCCGCCACAATCGAAGAACCCGCGTAAAATAAGATTATGGAGAAAGTAGTCCGCGTTTTCGACAGCTTTGAGGAAGCCGATGCTGCGGATGCGCTTTCCCGTGCTGAAATGACCCCGCAGCGGCGGGCCGGCATATTCTTCGAACTGCGAGAGCGCGCCCACCCCGATGCCTTTAAGCAGCGATTTGCGAGAGTTTATCGAGTGCTTGAACTCGAACGAAGTTGAATATCTGGTGGTCGGCGCGCTCGCTGTTTCGTGGCACGGATTTCCCCGATACTCCGCCGACATCGATTTCCTGATTCGCCCGAGTCACGCCAACGCAGTGCGTGTACTGCGGGCCCTTTCTCAATTCGGGTTCGGCAGCCTTGACATATCCGCAGCCGATCTCACACTTCCAGGGAAAGTGATCCAACTGGGTTACGAGCCAAACCGCATCGACCTGATGACATCCATCACGGGCGTGAGTTTCGACGACGCATGGGAAGACCGGGCCCCAGGAGATCTGGATGGCCTGCCCGTCAACTTCATTGGCCGATCGTCTCTCCTCCGGAATAAGGATGCCACCGGCCGCGCCAAGGACCGCATCGACGCGGAAGAACTTCGGAAGCAGAAACCGTTGGACTAACTTAACTACCGTTCCGGCATCGCGGAGGCGGCTGATTCCAGCGAACAGCCCGCATGACCGCAATTGCACGAGAGTTCCATCGTGCCTTTGGCATCATGGCAATACTGGCTGCAATATTTGCTTCCCTCGGCCGCCTGGCAGGTGCAGGCGGGGTGCTGACACTTCTTGTTATCCGGCATACCGGAACCCTGGCAATTCCACCGCCAATATGCGCGGGGTCACACTCAAGCCGTGTGCGTCTGCTGCTTCATATTGGCGATAGCTTCTTCCATTCGCTTCTGCATTTCCGCGGGAGCCACATCTTCCTTATGCGTGGCCACCGCCCAGGAATGGCCGAATGGATCTTTCAGTTTGCCGTACCGGTCTCCCCAGAACATATCGGCAAGCGGCGTATCCACCTGCGCACCGGCTGAAACCGCCTGGTTGAACAGCTTGTCCGCGTCTTCGACGTACAGCATGATGCCGGCGGTGGTGCCGTGCAGCGTTTGCGGCGATTGATTGCCCATACCTGGCATCTCATCGCCAAGCATGATCATGGAATCGCCGATTTTAATTTCCGCATGTCCGATCTTTCCGCCGGGAGCGTCCATCCGCATCGTTTCCTGCGCACCGAACGCGCGCTTGTAGAAGTCGATCGCACCGGCGGCATCACTGACTGTAAGATAAGGCGTCGCCGAATGGTAACCTTGCGGAACAGGCTTCACTTTCTTTGGCATGTCTGAATCTCCAGATTTGGGAATTACCGAACCAGTCTAGCTCCGGCACCGCTGGAATGAAGGTGCGGAATGATCCGCCGGCCAAGCGATGCGTGCCAGTTTTGTCAATTCCCGAAAAGGGCGTGGAACTGCACAGTGTAATTTCTTCCATTTCGCCGGCCTCGCTTGTCCTTTGATTGCCATAACTCTCCCCCCAAAGGGCCATGCTTGAGATGGCCCACCCCTTGCTACTCTCTTCACATGCGGCTCAGCGTGCGGCTTACTTTTTCCCTCGCGGCGGGCGTGGCATTGGTGTCGGTGGGCCTGGCCATTTACCAGGCGGATACCGTGCGGCGCAATCTGCGGCGCGAACTGGATCGCCGGGCGCTGGTAGTGGCGGAGAGCCTGGAAAAGTCAGTCGCGCCTCTGGTTGAAACCGATTCGGTGCGTACCCTGGAGGCGCTGCTGCCGCAATTCCAGCATCATGAGCGGCTCACGGCCATCGTCATTTATGACACGCAAGGCAAGCTGCTGGCCGCCACTCCCAATTTCGCCCTAACGGATGTTCCGCCTGGCCGCGCCTTGAGTCTTGCCCGGCAACCTTCGGGAAGCAACGGAGAGTTTCTGCGACTGAGCGGCCGGCCGATGCACCTGGTGGCGACTCCGGTTATGGGCATCGCCGGACCTGCCGGGACGCTGGCGATCCTGCACGATGCGGGATACATCGATGCGCAGGTGATGGGGTTGTGGCGGCGTGCGCTGGCCGGAGTGGCGGCGCAAACGCTGATGATTGTGTGCGCCACGCTGCTGATTCTGCGCTGGACTCTGCGGAATCCCTTGCGCCGGCTGGAAAAGTGGCTGGGCGATTTGCGGCGAGGCGCGGTATCGGAGGTCCCCGAGTTAGCCGGGGAAGCCGCCTTCGAGCCCCTGAAACGCGAGGCCAGGCGCCTGGCCACTACCCTGACCGCCGCGCGCGCCGCGGCAGAGGAGGAAGCGCGCCTGCGCGACGCGGGGGAATCGCTTTGGACCGAGGAGCGGCTGCGGGCGTTCATCCAATCCAGATTGCAGGGCAGCCGCCTGTTCGTGGTCTCGAACCGCGAGCCTTACGAGCATGTCCGGCGCGGCGCGGAGATCCAGTGCTCGGTTCCGGCGAGCGGCCTGGTCACGGCGCTGGAACCGATTCTGCGCGCCTCCGACGGCACCTGGATCGCGCAAGGCACCGGCAATGCCGACCGCGAAACCGTAGACCGCCACGACCACGTGGGCGTGCCGCCCGAGCACCCGCAATACACGCTGCGGCGCGTCTGGGTGACGGCCGAGGAAGAAAAGGGATTCTATTTCGGATTCGCCAACGAAGGCCTCTGGCCGCTCTGCCATATCGCGCACACGCGGCCGGTTTTCCGTGCGCAGGACTGGGAGTGTTACCGCGCCGTCAACCAGCGCTTCGCCGATGCTCTGCTGGAAGAGATCTCCGGCGAGGAAAAGCCGATCGTTCTGGTGCAGGACTACCATTTCGCGCTGCTGCCGAGAATGATCAAAGCCATGCGTCCGGACGCGCGCGTGGCGATCTTCTGGCATATTCCGTGGCCGAATCCCGAGGCGTTCGGCATCTGCCCGTGGCAGGACGAACTGCTCGATGGACTGCTGGGCGCGGACCTGGTCGGGCTTTCACGTGCAGGCACACTGCAACAATTTTCTGGACACCGTGGATCGTCTGCTGGAATCGCGCATCGATCGCGAGCGCTTCGCGGTGAACCGCGCCGGCCAGTTCACATACGTGCGGCCGTTCCCCATCAGCGTGCCCTTCACAACAAGCGCTTCCGGCGTGGACCCCGCCGGCGGATCGGTCTACCTGGAACGCGCGGAGCTTCTGCGCAACTGCGGAGTGGAGGCTTCCATGATGGGTATTGGGGTGGACCGCATCGACTATACCAAGGGAATCCCGGAGCGCTTCCGCGCGCTGGAACGGCTTTTCGAGCGGTATCCGGTGTACGCCGGGCAGTTCACGTTTGTCCAGATCGGCGCGCCCAGCCGGACGCATATCCGCCGCTATCAGGACCTGATCGACGAAGTGACCGCAGGAAGCCGAACGCATCAATCACCGTTTCCGCACCAACGGATGGAAGCCCATCGTGTTGCTGCCGCAGCACCACAGCCACGCGCAGATTCAGCGCTACTACCGGGCCGCCGACGTGTGCCTGGTGACCTCGCTGCACGACGGCATGAACCTGGTGGCCAAGGAGTATGTGGCGGCGCGCAACGACGAGCAGGGAGTGTTGGTTCTGAGCCGCTTCGCCGGCGCCAGCCAGGAACTGTCGGACGCGCTGCTGATAAATCCCTACGACACCGAAGGCCTGGCGGACGCCATTCACCGCGCGCTGAGCATGGCTCCGGAAGAGCGCCGCGCCCGGATGACTCGCATGCGGACTTACGTCCGCGAACATAACATCTATCGCTGGGCCGGCAGCCTGATCGCGGAACTGGCGGCGATCCGGGTGAATACCGAAACGGTCCGCGCCGACAGACCGCCCAAGCCGGACTTAGCCATCTTTGGCGCCCGGATGTAGCGCCGCCGTACCGCCGCAGCACTCTGAAAACAGGAATATGGAACGCCGGATGCTTGGTAAGGTCCAGCGTCACTCAGCAACGTTCTGCATCGAGAGGAAGATCATTATGCGTAGAAGCGTTACCTTAATTGCGCTGTTGACCGTATTCTCAGTGCTGATGTTCGCCAAGTCTTTCCAAGGCAGACTGATCGGCGCTACTGTGACGGCCAGGTCAGCGGCTCAGTGGGGGCCGATAATACCTTGAAAGTAGATACGATAACCGTTCGGTAAATTCCCCATACAGAAGTTACTCAGTGTGGCATACCAGGTGCACCGGTAGAGCCAGGAGAACCACTATGCGAACCGGCATTTTCCTGCTCGTGCTTATGACGTTACTCTCTGTCTGTGTATTTGCCGACACCTGGGACGGCAGCCTGATCGACGCACACTGTTATGACCAGCAAAAGCGAATCAGCACGTGTTATCCGACGAATTCCACGGTTTCTTATGCGCTGGTCATCGAACGCCGCGTCTTCAAACTGGACGCAGCCGGAAACACCAAGGTCGCCGAGGCCCTGAAACAGCGCGCCGACAGATCCACCAACCCTGACATGACGCCGAATGCCCGCATGATGGCGACCATTACGGGCACCCTGGACAGCAGCGACTTCGTGCAGGTCGATAGCGTCAGTATTCGATAAAACGGGCCTAATCCCCGACCGGTGGGGCTCCGCGTCCGCCACCGGCCGGGGCCGAGAGCTTATAGTTAGGCGGAGGCTCCGCGCCGTATAAGTAGCGTACGAAATAGTCCCAGCGCCGACGGGTCATATAGTTAGCCGCCGCGCCATAACCGTGGGCCGCGTTGGGGAACATAATCAGGTCAAAATCCTTGTTGGCCTTGATTAATTCGTTTACTACCAGGAGTGTGTTGTACGGCGGCACATTGTTATCCATGGTGCCGTGCGCCAGCAGCAGGTGGCCTTTCAGATTTTTGGCCTGCAACTGATTGGCCTGGCTATCGTAATTGTCGCCGGAACTGCCAGGCTTATCCTGGAGCAATCCCTGCCACTTTTCGCCCCAGTCATCCTCGTATTCGCGATTGTCGTGATTGCCGGACTCGCTGATCCCCACTTTGAAAAAGTCGGGGTACCGGAACATGGCATCGGCGGTCGCATAGCCGCCGCCGGAGTGGCCGTAAATGCCGGTGCGATCCAGGTCGATCCACGGATACCGCTGCGCCAGTTGCCGCATCGCCGCCACCTGGTCGGGGAGTGTGTTATCGCCCATGTCGCCGTAATAAGCCTCGTGGAATTTCTTGGAGCGCCAGGGAGTTCCCATGCCGTCGATTTCAACCACGATGAATCCCAGTTCCGCCAGGGCATCGCAATCCCCGCGCGCCGGTGAAAAGCTTCGCGAGCCCACGCTGCCGGTCTGCGGTCCGGGGTAGATGTGATTGATGATGGGATACTTTTTGTTCGGGTCCAGGTTCGAAGGCTTGAACATCAGCCCATAGATATCGGTTACCCCGTCGCGCGCTTTCACGGTGAACGGCATAGGCGGCTTCCACCCGGTAGCCAGCAGCTTCGAGATATCCGCCTTTTCCAGGTTCACTACAAGTTTGCCGTTGCTATCGCGCAGAACGGCCACCGGGGGGACATCGGGCGTGGAATAACTATCTACGAAGTAATCGCCGTCCGGCGAGAGGGTCACGTCGTGATTGGCGTCTTCGGGAGTGAGCAGCGCGTAATTCCTGCCGTCGAATCCGATCTTGTAGAAGTGGCTGAAATAGGGATCGCGGCCCTTCTCGCGGCCGACCGCCAGAAAGTAGATCATGCGATTCTTTTCGTCCACACGGAGAACGCGCGTGACGTTGCCCTCGCCGGTGGTGATCTGATTCTTCAGCTTCCCTGTGCCCAGGTCGTATAGATAGAGCTGGCCCCAGTTATCGCGCTCGCTGAACCAGATCACTTCGTTGGAGGCCGGCAGGTAGTGCCAGTTGATGCGGCCGTTGCCGGATTCGAAGAAGGTCGCCACCTTCTCTTCCATCACGTCGCGCACCGCGCCGGTGGCGGCATCGGCCAGCTTGAGCTGTTCCACTTTGTGATCGCGCGAAGTGGAAACGAAGGCCAGGTGCGCACCATCGGGAGACCATTGGACGTCCAATTCGCCGCCGCAGGCGATATCGTCGCACAGGGTGGAGCGGTGCTGGTCGGGCGGCATCTGCAGCCGGATCACTTTGGCCGCGTCCACGTCGATGATGACCCGCTGGATCATGGTGACGGTGTGATCGCCGGGCAGCGGGTATTTCCAGGCGCGCAGGGTCGGGTGGCCCACCTTGGTTTCCACCAGGTACATTTCACCGACGCCGCGCTGGTCCTGCTGATACGTCGCGATTTTGCGCGAATCGGGCGACCATACCACGATCGGGCGATCGCTGCTGGTCCACCCGGCGTTGTCGGTGGCGTAGCCGAAATCCTTCACTCCGTCCGTAGTCAGTTGCGTCTCTTTGCCGGTGGCGATATCGCGCACCCAGAGATTGTTCTCGCGAATCAGGACGGCGCGTTTCTTATCGGGCGAGAGCGACTCGTTGCGCCCTCCCGCAGCGCCTCCGCCGCGCCCGCCGCGGCCTCCACGCCCACCGCCGCCCGCGGACGCCGTGGCCGCGCCGATATCGCCGCACTTATCGCCCGCTGTGTCGCATCGATAACGACGCCCGCTGTAATTGAAGCTGACCGAGAGCCCGTCCGGGGTCACGTCGATTTCCTGAAACGGCAGGCGCGATGCGCTGATGGCCGCACCCGATGCCGCGCCCAGCGCCGAAGCCAGTTTGGCATGATCGAAGGCCGGCTGTCGCGTGCCCTTCGCCGGATCGACCAGGATGAATTCACTGCCATCGGCGGAAGTATTGCGGTAATAGAAGCGCTCTCCGGAGATCCACGACGGACGCACGCCGCTGTGGAACACCAGCGGAGTCGTATTGTAAGTCATGAACTTCTCCGCCCGGGCGTAATCGGCGGCGGTGAACCGGGTCTGCGCCGCGGCAGGCAGACCCGCCAGCACGACACAGAGGGACAGAAAGGATTTCAGGTGCATTAGGCCGGATAATCACACTAATGCAGGGATGAAGTCAAGCGGAGCAGCGTCCGCCGCTGGAGTTATACTCATGGGCGATGAGGGCATTCACCCTGGCTTTGACCATGCTGGCAATAGCGGCCATCGGCGCTCAGGGGCAGACGGCTCCCGCGTTTGAAGTAGCTTCGGTGAAGGTGGCGCCGCCGCGCACGGGCACGGCCAGGTACACCGCCATGGACAGCGACCCGGCCATGGTGCGGTATTCCAACATTACTCTCAAGATCCTGATCGCCATCGCGTACCAGTTCGATAGCCGGCTGGTGATGGGCGGCCTGCCGTGGCTGGACAGCGACAAGTACGAGTGGTCGCGAAGATACCGCCCGGCGACTCCGAAGGACCAGGTTCCGGCGATGCTTCAGACGCTGCTGGCGGAGCGTTTCAAACTGGCCTTTCACCGCGAATCGAAAGAACAGCGCGCCTACTTCCTGGTGGTGGGAAAGAACGGGCCCAGGTTGAAGCCGGCGCGGGAAGAGGGCGGCCAGAATCAGATCATACCGGGCGGCATCATGGGCCATGCCATGACCATGGGAGTGCTTGCCGGGTCGGTGGCCCGCGTAGTGGGATACCAGGTGGTGGATAAGACCGGACTGCCGGGAGCGTTCGATATCGACCTGAGGTTCACGCCGGAGAACAGCAAGGAGCCCGGCCCCGACATTCTCACCTGTATTCAGGAGCAGCTTGGATTGAAGCTGGAGCCCGGGAGGGCGCCCGTAGAGACGTTAGTGGTGGATCGCGCGGAGCGGATTCCGACGGAGAACTGAGGAGGGTCGCTTCACCACGAAGCCACGGAGGACACGAAGGAAGCACGGAGCTTTAAGCCACGAACGACGTTGGTGGTGGAATGAGGTGGGAAACCTCGCAGCCGAAAGGGGGTTGGGGATGGGGGTTGGGGATGGGGAATGGAGGCCCTTCGGGCCGGCCTTTTTCCCGAGCCTGGCACGCTGGCGAGGAAGCGACAGTTTGCGGGTGGGTTTCTGCGAAGAAATGATTAGACCGGACGGGGACAGACGAGCTTTGGAATCGTCTGTCCCCTTTCCCGATGTTTAGAATTCGTTCCAGAGGAACTGATTGTAGACTTCGTGGTGATACTGCACTTCCGGGGTCTTGACGAACGTGCCCAAAAGGCGGGGGCAGCGGTCGGCGGATGCCTGCTTCAAATCGGCGTAGCGGCCCTTCACGTCCTCGCCCAGCAGCGTGGTGGTCCACTCGGAACTCCGGAAATTGGCCATGGCATCGTAAATATTATCGGGCAGGTAGCGTTCGGCCTGGCGGATGTTCTTGATCTTGGCGATCTCGCCTTCCACACCCGTCTTGAATACCGCGAGCATCACCAGGTACGGATTGGCGTCGGGCGCCACGGAACGAACTTCGACCCGCGCGCTGCGCTCGTTGCCGATGGGAATGCGGATCATCGAGCCGCGATCCACCGCCGACGCTTTGATCTGGTTCGGCGCCTCGAAGTGCGGATCCAACCGGCGATAGGCGTTGACGCTGGGGTTGAGCAACAGGCAGAGGTCGTTGCCGGCGGTCAGGACGCGGTCCACGAACTGCCAGGCGAATTTGCTCATCTTTTCTTCGCCCTTGGGATCCCAGAACAGGTTCTTGCCGTTCTTGCTGATGGAGACGTTGGTGTGCATGCCGCTGCCGTTGACGCCCACCACGGGCTTGGGCAGAAAGCTGGCCGTGAGGCCCATGCGATTGGCCACCTGCCGGCAGATCAGCTTGTACAACTGGATATGATCGGCGGCCGCGACCACTTCGGCATAGCTGTAATTGATCTCGAACTGCGAGGGCGCCACTTCCGGATGGTCCTTTTCGTTCTGGAAGCCCATGGCGCGCTGCACTTCCGCGGTGGTATCGATAAAGAGCCGCAGCGGATCGCCCGGCAGCGAGTGATAGTAGCCGCCCTTGTTTACGTATTCGAACTTCTGCGTCTCGTGGTACCGGCGCTCGGCATCGGCGCCATTGAACAGGAAGCCTTCGATTTCGTTGGCGGCGTTGAGGGTATAGCCGCTCTTCTCAAAGAGGCCATTGGCGAAGCCCTTGAGCACGCCGCGAATGTCCGCGGTATACGGACTGCCGTCCTTGTCGATCACTTCCCCGAAGATCAGCACCTTGCCGGGGCCGAACACATCGGCGGGAGCCCAGTAGAAGGCACTCCAGTCCATGTGCAGGCGCAGATCGCTCTCGCGCTGCGCGGTGAATCCGCGAATGGACGATCCATCGAAGGTGAGATTGTCCCAGCTCTTGACCAGAAACTTCTTGTCGTAATCGAGCATGTGCAGACGGCCTTCCAGGTCGCTGAACATCACCGTGACGGCTTTAATGCGCTTCTCGTCCACCAAATATTTGATGCGCTGTTCCTGGACGACATCCATGGGAACGCGGTTGAGCCGCTGTTGCTTCGCTTCCAGGTTCAGGTCTTCGAGCTCGGCGTAAGAAAGGCGTAGAAAATCTTGCAGATCGTTCAAAAAATCCTCCTGGTTGAACATTTAATTCTCCGCGACCGGACGGATGCAAGGCAATGGTTTCCCGATAGATTGTGTTTATGGGCGCAATCAGGAAATTATTTCCTGCTCCTCGCCAGCCACACTTCGTATGCCGCGCGCACCATGGCCACCCACACAACGGCCACCGCGTACCCGCCCAGCACATCGGTCGGATAATGGACTCCCAGGTAGACGCGTGAAAACCCAACAGCCAGCGTAATGGCCGCGGCCAACGCCCAGATCAGGACTTTGCGCCACCGCGGGACCGCGCCAACGGTGAGAATTGCGGCCAGCACCCCATAGAAACAGCAACTGGTCAAAGAGTGTCCGCTTGGAAAGCTGTAGCTCCCAGGCTGCGCCAAGCCGAAAAACACCTCTGGGCGCGGACGCCGGAATCCGAACTTGAGCGCCTGATCGAAAACCTGGGCGCCCAGCACTGTGATGGCAAGCAGCGCGGCTGCCCGGCGCCTGCCGGCGACATACAGTCTCCAGACCAGGATTACCCCGAGCGGCAGCAGGATGGTCGTGGATCCCAACTGGGTCACGGCGCTCATGGCTTCCGTAAACCGGGGCGTGGCCCAACTGTGGATGGCGTCCCGCACGTTCGAGTCGAGGCTCTGCGTATGGCCCTGCGCTACGGCATGGGCCAGCACCACGAAAAACAGCGCCGCCAGAACGGCAACGGCAGTCCCCGCGATCCATGCCCGATTTTTGAATCCCACCTTCTTAACATACGGTGCCCGCCGCACTGTGACAAAATGGTTGCTTCCCCAATATGCGTTCGGCTCTCATTGTCCTCTTCACGCTCGCCCTCGTCCTGCGGGCACAAACGCCTCTCGGCACCGTTACGGGCCTGGCGGCTGACCCATCCGGAGGCGCCGTCCCCGGAGTTGCCCTCACTCTCACCAGCCAGGAGACGGGCGTCAAGCGCACTGCTTCCACCAACGGAGCAGGCCTATATTCTTTTCCCGACCTGCCGCCGGGCACATACCGGCTGAATGCCGATGCCAGCGGTTTCCGGCCGGTGGAAACACGGCCCTTCGCCGTGGAGGCCTTCCGCACGGTGCGGCAGGACCTGCCACTGGAACTGGCCACGGCCAACTCCGCGGTGATCGTGACTGAGGCCGCTTCGCCCGTGATTCAGGTGGACACGCCGGCCATTGCCACCAGCCTGGCCAGCCGCCAGATCATCGAACTGCCCACCACCATGCGGAGCGTCGCCAAGAACTCGGGCGATTCCGGGCTGATCAGTGAGATCCTGCCGGAGACCGTGCCCGGAGTGGTGCAAGTGGGCGGAGGCGCCAAGTGGCTAACGCCGGGAGGCACGGCCGGCGCCACCGACGTAAAGGTGGACGGCATCGAAACCAGGTTCGGCAATTTCGGCAGCCCGGACAACGTGTCGCAGCCTTCCATGGAAGCCATTCAGGAATTCACCGCGAACGTGCTGACCGCGCGCGCGGAATTCGCCGGTATGGGCACCATCACCACGGCCACCAAGAGCGGGACCAACGAATTCCACGGCGGCGTTTACGAGTACATGCACAACAGCGTCACCGACGCGCGCAACACCTTCGCCACCGCGTTGCCTTTCACGAACCTGCACAACTATGGCGGCACGCTGGGTGGTCCGGTGCAGAAGGACAAGACCTTCTTCTTTGTGGATTTCGACGGCACGCGCGGCGTTTCGGCATACCTGTTTTCGCCCAATGTGCCGACCGTGGCCATGCGGAACGGAGATTTCAGCAGCCAGGCCGCGCTGAAGAATCCGTTCAGCGGATTCAACCCCTACAGCGGGAACACCATACTGCCGCAATACCTTTCGCCGCAGGCCAAACAGGTGCAGCAGACCTTCTTCCCGCTGCCGAATTTCGGGCCGCCCAGCCTGACCGCGGCCAACTATCGCGCATCCTTCAATGGACCCGAGGTGCATCGCACCGAAGAGTTCCGCGTGGATCACAACTTCTCGGCCAATCACATGGCCTTCGTGCGTTACTCGAATCGCAAGGACGATTACCAGATTCCCGGCGCGCGCTCTTCGCTTCCGCCGACCACCATCGGCACCAGCGACAACATCCGCCGCGTGAACTTCTGGACATTCGGCGACGTTGCCAATCTGCGGCCCACCGTGGTCAACGAATTCCGCGCGGGCGTGGTGATCCTGGTCTCGGCCAGCAGCGCGGATTTCACCGGCCAGAACCTGTTGCAGCAGATCGGCATCGCCGGCCTGCCCGACCGCGGCGCCGTCAACAGCCTTCCCTTCTTCAACGTCTCCGGCTTCACCAACAACAACATCAACCTGTTCAGCCCGGTGAACGACGGGCACGCGCAGTTTGCCGACAACCTGAGCTGGGTCCACGGACGCCACTCCATGAAGTTCGGCGTGGAAGCCATCGACTGGTTTGTCAATCGCTACATGCCCAACAATTCGGGCAATCCCATTTTCGGCAGTTACGCTTTTACCGGAGCGTTCACCGGCAATGCCTACGCCGACTTCCTGCTGGGAGTGCCGGCCACGGTGACGCGGGTAGAGCCCTTCCCGGCGCAGTACAACCGCTCGCGCGACTGGTCCGGCTACGCCCAGGACGATTTCAAAGTGACGTCGCAAGCTGACCCTGATCTACGGCCTGCGCTACGAATACAACGGCCCGGCCTACGCCAACGGGGACAATATGTACTCTTTCGACCTGGCCACCGGCAAAATCGTGGTGCCGACCCAGGCGTCCATCCAGAAGTTCAGCGCGCTGTTCCCATCCACGTATCCGGTGGAGACCGCCGGCCAGCGGGCCTGGGCCGCTCCCTGCGGCAGAGCGACAAGAACAACTTCGCCCCGCGCTTCGGCTTCTCCTATCAATTGGGCAAAGACGCGCGAGACGGTACTGCGCGGCGGCTGGGGCATCTACTATTCCCATTATTCGGCGAATGTACCCGGCGATCTGGCGGCCGGTCCGTTCGCCGCCACCACCATCAACACCAACATATTCACCAACGGCCAGCCGCTGTTCACGCTGGCCAATCCGTTCGCGGCCGCGGGCACCCCGGGTACGCTCACCCTGCGCGCCGTGGCGCCCAATCTGCGCAACAGCTCGGTGCAGCAGTACACGCTTTCGCTGGAGCGCGAATTCACGCGCGATATGGGCGTGCGCGTGAGTTACATCGGCTCCAAGGGAACGCCAACTGGTCTACCGCCGCGACGTGAACCAGCCGCTGGCATCCACGGTGGCATTCAACAACGCGCGCCGTCCGTATCCGCTCTTCGGCACCATCAACTATGCCGACAACGGCGCCAACATGCTGTATAGCGGCCTGCAAACGCAGGTGCAGAAGCGCTTCACGCACGGGCCTGCTGTTCAACTCCACCTGGACCTGGGCCAAGGAGATCAGCGACGCCGACGATACCGACGATTTCGAACTGGACAACACCATCGAGGACACGTACAACCGCCGGCGCGATCGCGGCAACGTCTATTCCGTGCCGCGCCACCAGTGGATCAATCAGGCGCTCTACGATCTGCCGTTTGGCAAGGGGCCGATTGCTGGGCGGCTGGCAAGCCAACGCTCCTGCTCAACTTCAGCACGGGCAACTGGTACACCCCGGTGCTCAGCGGTCCGGACCCCACCAACACCCGCCAGACCACGCTGCGCCCGGACATCATCACGTCCAGCATCGCCATGCCCCGAACGCTGAACAAGTGGTTCGACCCAGCCTCGTTCGGTACTCCCGCCAACGGCCTGTGGGGCAATGCCGGACGCGGCATCATCGAAGGCCCGGGGTACATTTTATTCAATTTCGGCCTGCAGAAAACGGTGCGTCTGGAAAAGTGGGGCGCCATCCAACTGCTGGCGAATTTCCAGAACATTCTCAATCACGTGAACTATGGCGAGCCCACCGGCGGCGGGAGCCCGCTGCAAAGCTGGGTCACGGTCAACAACGGGAATGCGGGAAAGATCACATCTACGGCCGTTTTTCCGCCCGCCGGAAGCCCCCGCACGGGCCAACTGGCGCTACGCTGGAACTTCTAGCATGATCGCCTCCATCAACCCCGCCACGGGAGTCACGCTGCAAACGTTTGAGGCACTCGACGCCGAACAAGTAGACGACAAACTGGCGAGGGCGGAGCGGGCTTACCAAAGCTATCGAAAAACATCCTTCGCGGACCGCGGCCGCTGGCTTACCGCCGCCGCCGAGATTCTGGATTCCGAAAAGGACCGGCTGGGCCGCATCATGACCCAGGAGATGGGCAAGACCATCGCCTCCGCGCGCGCCGAAGCGGCCAAATGCGCCACCGGATGCCGCTACTACGTGGAGCACGGCGAGCGGTTGCTGGCCGATGAACCGGTGGATGCCGGCGGGGGCCGCAGTTTCCTGCGCTACGAGCCGATCGGGCCGGTGCTGGCCGTGATGCCGTGGAATTTTCCGTTCTGGCAGGTCTTTCGTTTCGCCGCACCCGCGCTGATGGCCGGCAACGTGGGGTTGCTCAAGCACGCCTCGAACGTGCCGCAATGCGCGGTGGCGATCGAAGACGTGATCCGCCGCGCCGGTTTTCCCGAGGACGTTTTCCAGACGCTGTTGATCGGCTCCTGGGAAGTGGGCCGGGTGATCGACGACCGGCGGGTGAAGGCCGTGTCCCTGACCGGCAGCGAACCGGCGGGCGCGCAGGTGGCCTGCCAAGCCGGCCGTCGTATCAAGAAGACCGTGCTCGAACTGGGCGGCAGCGATCCGTTCGTGGTGATGCCTTCCGCCGATCTGGCGCGCGCCGCGCAGGTGGCGGTGGACGCGCGGATTATCAATAACGGCCAGTCCTGCATTGCGGCCAAACGCTTCATCGTGCACCAGAGCATCGCCGCCGAGTTCGAGGAGCGCTTCGTAGAGGGCATCAAGGCCCTGCGCGTGGGCGATCCGATGGACGAGGCCACTCAGGTGGGGCCTCTGGCGACACCTTCGATTCGCGAGGACCTCGACCGGCAGGTGCAGCAGAGCATCGAAATGGGTGCGCGCGTGCTCGCCGGCGGCAACAAGCTTCACCGTCCCGGCAACTTCTACGAACCCACCGTGCTGGCCGATGTGGCGCCGGATTCTCCCGCCTACCGCGAAGAGATGTTCGGACCGGTGGCCGTGCTGTTCCGCGCCGAAGGGCTGGACCACGCTATCCAACTGGCAAACGATACGGAATTCGGCCTGGGCGCCAGCGCCTGGACCAACGATCCCGTGGAACAGCAGCGCTGCATCGCGGAAATTGAAGCCGGCATGGTCTTCATCAATGGCATGGTGGCGTCGGACGCGCGTCTGCCGTTCGGAGGAGTCAAACACTCCGGCTATGGCCGCGAACTGGCCACCTATGGCATCCGCGAATTCGTCAACGTGAAGACTGTCCGGATCGCCTGAAAAAATAGGGGTTGGGGATAGGGTTTGGGGGTGGGGAATGGTGCGGCCCTTCGGGCCGGCCTTTTTCTTGAACCTATCGCTGACCGGGAATCAACACGGGAAGCGGGGTCAAGATTGTGACCGCCTGGTGCGGATAGTCGAGATGAGGGCGGCGGACGCCATGGTGCAGGCGAGAATGGCAAGGAAGAATTGCACCGTCCACGGCAGGAACGTGAGAATGCCTCCGAGGATCTCGACCCCGAGGGTTTGGGGGGTGGGGAATGGTGCCTTCGCTGACCGGGAATCAACACGGGAAGCGGGGTCAGGATTGTGACCGCCTGGTCCACCAGTAAGCGCTCAGACCCAGACAGAACACTGCGCCGACGATTGAGTTTCCAGGCTGGCCCAGCGGATAGATCCAGATAAGGGCGGCGCACGCCATGGTGCAGGCGAGAATGGCGAGGCCGAATTGCGCCGTCCACGGCAGGAACGTGAGAATGCCGCCCAGAATCTCGACGATGCCGGTGAAGTAGCGGAACCATTGGCCGATGCCCACCTGGGCGAAGAATTGCGGCCACATGGAGTCGGCGGAGAATTTATCGGCTCCGAACGCCACGAACGCTACACCAATGCCTCCCCGAACACACCAATCGGTGATAGGGCTCCGCGGCTCACCGGCAGTCGCATGCTCGAACATGGTTACGGCCGTGCGGCTTGCTCGACGGCGGCGCGCAGTTCGTCTTCCGGGGTCAGCCCGTCGAAGCGTTTGACTTGCTTGCCGGTGCGGTCGAGCACCAGCGTCACCGGCAGTCCGTCGAGATTGTATTCCTTATTGACTGCTTGGGAACCGAGGGCGACGGGATAATCCATGGGGTGCTTCTTGAGGAACGGGACAATCAGGTCCGCACCCTCTTCGTCCATCCCTACCCCCAGGACAGCCACGCCTTTCGCGGCGAAATCCTTGTAGATTTTATTGAAGCCGGGTATCTCTTTGATGCACGGTCCGCAATAGGTCGCCCAGAAATCCACGACGAGCACCTTACCGGCAAAGGGCGCCGGATCGAGCGGTCCGCCTTGCAGGCTGGTGAACTTGGAAACGATTGAGGGCGAAGACGGTACGGCGGTTTTCTCAAGAAACGCTTGAAATTCTGCCGGGTTGTGAGTGAGACCTTCGAACTTGGCGACGACAGTCTCGTCGGGCTGGAGGATCACATAGAACGGCTGAGATATGGTCTTGAACTTTTCGGCTTCCAACTTGGCGTTGGCCTCGCTGGCGGCGTCGGTGCCATCGGTGTAGAGTTCCACCAGCACAAACTTGCCGAGCAGGGCGGAGATTTCCGGGCGAGAGAGAATGTTGGCGCGCATCCAGTGGCAGTTGGCGCAGGAATAGCCGGTGAAATCCACGAACACCAGTTTGCCTTCGGCGCGGGCTTTGTCCAGCGCGGCGCGGTATTGGTCCTTCATCCACACCAGGCCGGCGGCTTGGGAGCCGCCGGGCGATGCGGCGCCCTCCGCTGCCGCCGGGACATACGCTTCGAGGTCGCCGAGGTTGCCGCCGAACATGCCGGGCAGCAGGGTGATGGCGAAAATCAGCAGGACCAGACCGGACAGCAGGCGGCCGAGCCCCATAGTCTCATCCGGCTTGATGCCTTCCAGGCGGACAAAGCCGAGCAGGTAGAGTCCGGCCATGGCGAACAGCACCACCCAGGCGGCCAGGAAGCGGTCGCGGGTGAGGAATCCCCATTGCAGGGTGGCGTCCAGGCTGGCGATGTATTTCAGGCTGGCGGCCAGAATGATGAAGCCCATCACGACCTTTACGCGCGCCAGCCAGCCTCCGCTGCGCGGCATGCGCTTGAGGTACGAGGGGAACAGCGCCAGCAGGAAGAAAGGCAGGGCCAGTCCGGCAGCGAAGGACATCATGCCGAGCAGCGGGCGCATGGTCGCTCCACCTCCCACCGACGCCGCCAGCAGAGTACCCACGAACGGGCCCACACAAGCGAAAGAAGAGAGGGAGAACGTCAGTCCCATCAGCAGCGTGCCGCCGAATCCGCCCTTCTCCGAAGATTGGTTCAGCTTCGTCAGGATGGAAGACGGGACATTGATTTCAAAGGCGCCGAGCAGGCTGAGACCGAAGGCAATGAAGAGCGCGGCGATGAACCCGTTGACCCACGGGTTGCCGCCCAGGTTCTTGACTCCGGCGGGTCCGAGCAACAGGGTGGTGAGCAGGCCGATTCCGGAGAAAAGCACGATGATACCCAGGCAGAACACCACCGCCTGCACCACGCTGTCCCGCCTGGCGCCAGACTGGCGGTTCAGGAAAAACGACATGGTGATGGGGATCATCGGAAAGACGCATGGCGTGAAGATCGAGGCTAGGCCGAACCCGAACGCGGTAAGAAGAAACAAACCCCACCCCTGCGATGGGGCGGGTTGCGGAGCGCCGGCGCCGGTACCGGCCGACGATGCGGCGGGCGGCTTGGGCTCGGTGTATCCGGCGGGAATGACCAGGGAGGCGGCGGACGCCGCGGGATCGACGGTCAGATTGATGGTCTGGTTCCAACGGCCGGGGACGCACTGCGTGGAACTGCAAGTCTGGTAGCGCGCGGAAATAGGGATCTCCGCGGGCCCGGCGGAAGCGTCTTTGCGGAGGGTAAGTTCCAGCAGGAACAGCACCTCATTTTCGTAGGCTTCCGTTTCCGCGTTGGCGACGGGGTCAAAGGCGCGCTTGACCGGAGGCTGGAGGAGGCGCAGTTTTTCAGCCGTCGCGGACTGGAAGGAAATCGGAATGCCTTCGGGGGAAGAGCCCGAATAGAGGTGCCAGCCGGGATCGATTTTGACATCCACGCGCACCAGCGTCTTACCGCCCGGTGCGACCGTGGCAGGGTCGGGCTGGGCGGTGAATTGGGCGTGCTGCTGGGCCAGGGCGCAAGCGGAAAAAACAAAGGCCAACGCAGATAGCTTCACGGCTTCCTTCTCTCTTTTAGACTATCGCCAAAGCAAAGAGGCGCAGGGATTGCCGGAAATTTACCGCGCCCCTACCACCAGTTCCTCTTCGATCTGCTGGTTGACCCGGCCCTCGGAGAATTCGGCGGCCACGCGAATGGCATTGCGGATGGCATTGGCGTTGGCGCGTCCGTGGCTGATGATACAGACGCCGCGAACACCCAACAGCGGGGCGCCTCCGTACTCGGAATAGTCCAGGCGCTTCTGGAAATCCTGGAAGGCGGTGCGCGAAATGGCGTAGCCGATCTTGCCGCTGATGGTGGATTCCAGGGACTCGCGCAACAGCGTCTTCACCATGTCTCCGAGCCCTTCGCTGACCTTCAACGCCACGTTGCCGATGAAGCCGTCGCAGACGATGACGTCCACGTTGCCGCCGAACAGGTCGCGGCCTTCCACGTTGCCCAGGAAGTTGAGATTCAGGCCGGAGATCAGTTCCTTGGCGGCGCGGGTCAGGTCGTTGCCCTTATGGTCTTCCTCTCCGATGGAAAGGATGCCCACGCGCGGCTTGGGACGCCGCAGAATGATCCGCGAGTAGATCTCGCCCATCACCGCGAACTGCGCCAACTGGCGCGGGGAGCAATCCACGTTGGCGCCTACGTCCACCAGGACCACCGGTGAGCCCTTTACAGTGGGGAATACCGCGGCGAGCGCGGGACGGGACACTCCGGGTATCACGCCCTGAACGATCTTGGCCGTGGCCATGACCGCCCCGGTGTTACCGGCGGAGACCAACCCTTGCGCCTTGCCATCGCGCACCAGACGCGAGGCCACCTTCAGGGAACTATCCTTCTTGGTGCGGACCGCATCCGTGCTGTCATCCATGGTGATGACCTGCTCGGCGTGAACGATCTCTATGGGCAAGTCCGCGTGGTCCTCATACTTTTGGAGTTCCTGCCGGACCAGATTGCTCCGGCCCACCAGGATGACCCTTACGCCCAGACTTCTGGCGGCCTGAACAGCGCCCTGGACTTCGGCTTGCGGGGCGTGATCACCGCCCATTGCATCCAACGCAATGGTCAGCATGTTGGGACCGGCTTACTCCTCGGCGACTTCGACCACTTCGCGGCCCTTGTACTGCCCGCAGTGTGGACACACGCGGTGGGGTAACTTGGGCTCATGACAGTTGGGGCACTCCGAGTGGCCGGGGGCCTTCAGGGCATCGTGCGCGCGACGAGTGCTGGTGCGCTCTTTGGAGTGTCTACGTTTCGGATTCGGCATATCTCTACCTCTACAAATCTCGTCCGCGTATCGCGGGTGCAAAACTTATGTTACTGAATCTCTAAGTTCCGGAGGGCTTTCCAGCGATCGCTGGTATCCACTATGCAATCGCATCCGGCCTCATTCCGATTCCTGCCACAAACGGGGCAAATCCCCTTACAGCTTTCGCTGCAAACTCTCTGCATGGGTAAAACCAGCAGCACCTGTTCCCGAAGGATGTCCTCCAGTTCCATGCCGCCGTTTTCGTAGAAACCGATCTCGGCTTCCCCTTCGTCGATGCCGACCTCTTCCTCTTTCGCGATGTCAGAGACAGGCCGGTAATACAAATCGAACGCGGCATCCAGAGGAAAGCGGGCAGTTCCCAGGCAGCGGTCGCATTTAGCCGTCATTTCCACGGTGTACCGCCCCTCTACCCGAACCTCGCCCCCGGAATGCGCCAGCAACGCGGCTACACCGGTCGCCTTTAAGGGAGAACTTTGCTCGATCTCTTCGCCCGAAAAATCAATCTGCCCGGGCTCGAAAGTTTCGTCGAAACGAATCTTCCGCAGCTCCATCTCTTTGACACTAAGGAACATAAAAGGAAACTTGGGTTGTCGGGCAGAACCCCTACATTATAGCATCAGCAGAATGGCGAGGGAGTGGTGTGGTACCTTCAGGGCGTGCGGCCCAATATTTTGTTGGCTCTTTTTCTGTGCGTTCCGTGCCTGGGGCAGGATCGCCCGCTCAACGCGCTGCCATATACGCCCAGCCTGGAGCTTTCCTTTCTCAATCGGGGGGTGGACCCGTGCACCGATTTCTACAAGTATGCCTGCGGCAACTGGAATCACTTGAACCCGATTCCTGCCGACCAGGCGCGCTGGAACGTTTACGCCAAGCTGACCGATGAAAACCAGCGCTTCCTTTGGGGCATCCTGGAAGAAGCCGCGAAGCCGCGGGAGGGCCGCAGCGCGTCCGAACAGAAAATCGGCGACTATTTCGCGGCGTGCATGGATGAAGCCGCCGTCGAAAAGGCCGGCGTGGCGCCGCTGCAGGAGCGTCTGGACCGGATCGCCGGACTCAAGCGGCTGGCCGATCTGCCGGCGCTGGTGGCGCAATTCCATCTGGAACTGGGCAACGACAACGCCGTTTTCCAGTTTGGCTCCTCGCAGGACTTCGCCAACTCCGACCAGGTTATCGCCTTTGCTCTGGCCGGCGGGCTGGGGATGCCGGATCGCGATTACTATCTAAAGACGGATGCCAAGAGCCAGGAAACGCGGGCACGGTATGGCGAGCACGTGGCGCGCATGTTCCGGCTGCTGGGCGAAGCGCCGGTGACGGCGCGCGGCAACGCGCAGACGGTGGTCGCCATGGAAACCGCGCTGGCCGCCGCGTCCCTCAGCCGCGTGGACCGGCGCGACCCTTACAAGATGTTCCACAAAGTCACGCGCGCCGAATTTCTCAAAATGGCGCCCTCTTTCGAATGGGCAGCCTACTGGAAAGCGCTGGGTCTGGCCGCGCCGGACCAGTTGAATGTCACCGAACCGGCGTTTTATGAGGCGCTGGAAGCGCAACTCCACACGCGTCCGCTGGCGGACTGGAAAGCCTACCTTCGCTGGCACCTGGTACATGCCGAAGCGCCCTACCTTTCCAGCGCGTTCGTGCAGGAGAATTTCAATTTCTATCAGAAACACCTGCGCGGGGTGACGGCCCTGGCGCCGCGCTGGAAGCGGTGTGTTCGCGGGGTGGATGAAGATCTGGGCGAAGCTCTGGGGCAGGTATTCGTGGCCAAGACCTTCACCCCCGACACCAAACAGCGCGCGCTGGCGATGGTGCGGCAGATCGAACAGGCCATGGAAACGGACCTGGAGCAGCTCTCGTGGATGGGCGACGAAACCAAGAAGCAGGCGCTGGTCAAGCTGCACAGCATCGTCAACAAGATCGCCTATCCGGACCACTGGCGCGACTACAGTTCCATCAAAATCGTGCGCGATGATTTTCTGGGCGATGTGGACCGCAGCATTCAGTTCGAAGCGCGGCGCGAATTGAATAAGATCGGCAAGCCGGTGGACCGCTCCGAGTGGCAGATGACGCCGCCGACAGTCAATGCTTACTACGACTCTTCCATGAATGACATCAACTTCCCGGCCGGCGTGTTACAGCCGCCGCTGTTCGATCCTAAGATGGACGACGCGCCGAACTACGGCAATACCGGCGCCACCATCGGCCACGAACTGACTCACGGCTTCGACGACGAGGGCCGTAAGTTCGACGGCAAAGGCAACTTGCGCGATTGGTGGACTAAGAAGGATGGCGATGAGTTTGTGGAGCGCGCCGCCTGCATCTCCAACCAGTATTCGCAGTACACCGCGGTGGATGACCTGAAGGTGAACGGCAAGCTGACGCTGGGCGAAGACACGGCAGACCTGGGCGGGACCATCCTGGCGTTTATGGCGTGGAAGACTGCCACGCGCGGGCAGAACCTACAACCCGTGGGCGGCTTCACTCCGGAACAGCGCTTCTTTATTGGCGCGGCGCAATGGGCTTGCGGCTACGAACGGCCGGAGAGCAAGCGGCTGCATGCCCTTACCGACGAACATTCGCCCGACGAATACCGGATCAATGGCGTGGTGAGTAACATGCCGGATTTTGCCAAGGCTTTCTCTTGTAAGCAGGGGGACCCCATGGTGCGGGAGCAAGTCTGCCGTGTCTGGTGATAACCTTTGGCAGGGTCACCGGACCTGAGTCACTGTAACGTTTCTAACACATCGCGAATTGTTCGCCAGCTTACAATGGGGAGTCCAGGATTGTGATGAGCCCCTCCCACCAGCCGTCAGAGGCCCATTCGGTCATCGATCGGTACCGTCTGAGGTTCTTAGAAATTGCCGCGGCCGGCGGCGATGCGCCTTCGGAAGCGGAAGACCGGTTTGCGGTACTGTCGAATGCGATTGGCGACGCAATCTGGGATTGTGACCTGGACGCCCGCACAGTCTGGTGGAACGACATCTACGAAAAGTTGTTCGGACCGCGGCCGCACGACGGAATCTCGGTAGACTGGTGGATCGAACGGATTCATCCCGAGGACCGGGAACGGACAGTGGGCGCGCTGGAATCGGCGCTTGCCGGAACGGTCAACCATTTGATTTCCGAATACCGCTTCCGTCTGGCGGACGGGAATTACGCGCCGCTTCGCGACCGCACCTTTATCGCCCGCCGCAAGGACGGCTCACCGCGGCGGATCACTTCGGCCAAAGCCGATCTCAGCGAGCAGCGGCGCGTCGAAGCGCAATTGCAGGACGCCTCCGCCATTCTGCAGAGTTTTTACGACAGCGTGCCCATCTGCATGGGGGTGCTGGAGGCGCTGGAGAACGATTTCGAAGTACTGCACGCCAACCCCGCATCCTGCAAAGTGCTGGGCGTAACTCCGGACAAGGTGCGCGGCTGCCGCCTGGGCGAGCACGGTATGCCGCCGGCCATCCTGGCGGAATGGTTCGAGCGATACCGCGAGAGCAGCGCGACCGGGCAGCCGGTACGCTTCGAGTACTTCAGCGATTTCAGCGGCCGGTGGTTCGCGTCCACGGTATCGGCAGTGAAGCCGGGTGAATCGGGCCGGCCCCGTGTGGTCTATACGGCCGAGGATATCACGCACTACCGGCGCAGCCTGGAAGAGCAGCGGGGAGCCGAGGACCGGTTCCGGCGGCTGTACGAATCCAACATCATCGGTATTGTTTCCGGCGACGAAGAGCGGGTGATCGACGCCAACGACGTGTTCCTGCACATGGTCGGGTATACGCGCGCGGACCTGGAGGCGGGCCTGCTCCGCTGGTACGACATGACCGCGCCGGCATTCCGGCACCTGGGTCCACAAACGATCGCCGATGTAAAATCGACCGGCTCGTACGGCCCCTTCGAAAAGGAATACCTGCGTAAGGACGGCAGCCACGTCTCCGCGCTAATCGGTTGCATCCGGCTGCAGGACGCGCCGTATCGCGATCTGTGTTTCGTGCTGGACCTGACCGAAAGTAAGAAGCTGCAGCAGCGCGTGCTGGAGGCGCAGAAATTCGAAAGCGTGGGCGTGCTGGCGGGCGGCATTGCGCACGACTTCAATAATCTGCTGGTGGGCGTGATCGGTCATGCCAGCCTGGCGCAGGACCTGCTGCCGGGGAATCATCCGGCGCGCGAGTTGCTTTCGCACGTGGTGAAGAACGGCGAGCAGGCCGCGCATCTCACCCGCCAGATGCTGGCTTATTCCGGCAAGGGGCGGTTCCTGCTGGAGCCGCTGAACCTTTCCGAGTTGTACGAAGAGATCAGCATCCTGGTGAAGCCGGCCATTTCCAAAGACATTGTGCTGGAGATGAACCTGCCGGAGGATTTGCCGCCGGTGGAGGGGGACCGCGGACAGATGCGGCAAGTGTTCACCAACCTGGTATTGAACGCCGCCGAGTCCATCACCGGAAAAAGCGGACGAATCTGGGTACAAACAGGAGTGCGCCGGATTGACGTGGTCCGCCCGGAGAGCCAGTGGGCGGCGGGCGACGCGCCTCCGGGACGGTACGTCTACCTGGAGGTGATCGACACCGGCTGCGGCATGGACGAGGGCACCAGGACGAAGATTTTCGACCCGTTTTACACCACTAAATTCGTAGGCCGCGGACTGGGCCTGGCAGCCGTGGCGGGGATCGTTCGCGGACACAAGGGCGCCATCAGCGTAACCAGCACCCCGGGCCACGGCAGCCGCTTCCTGGTGCTGTTTCCAGTCTCTCCGCACGGCGGGACAATGGACACGCCGGAGCGAGCCGAAGCTCAACCCGGCAAGCTCACGGTGCTGGTGGTGGACGACGAAATCATTGTGCGTCAGATGGCGCGGACGGTGCTGGAGCGGCATGGCTACGAGGTGATTCTGGCGGAAAACGGACAGCAGGCCATCGAGCTTTTCCAGCGCAATCCAATGGACATCTCGCTGGTGGTGCTGGATCTCAGCATGCCGGGCATGAGCGGCGCGCAAACATTGCCCGAGCTGCGCCGGCATCGTCCGGAGATTCCGGTGCTGATCACCAGCGGATACACCGAATCGCAGGCCATGCACATCTTCGCCGGCCAGGAAATTGCGGGCTTCCTGCAAAAGCCCTTCAGTTCGCAGCTTCTGGCAAATCGCATCGCCGCAACGCTGGAACGCGAGTGAACATGCCGCTGGTTCTTCTGCTGCTCCTGTTGGACTGGCAGAGCGGAACGGTAGCGGAATCGGCGATCTCTGGAACCGTGGCCGATGCTATTACGGGTGCGGCACTCTCCAAAGTGCAGGTATTGGCCGAGCCGGTGAATAATCACTCGACGCCGTTCGGCACCGTGACCGATGAGAAGGGGCGTTTCACTCTGGTGCATCTTCCGCCCGGAGAATACCGGCTGCAGGGGATGCGAAACGGATACCTGCCAACCTACTACGGCGCGCGACAAGCGGAGAGCAAGGGAATCGCCTCATGAAGCCTTTTGCTCGCCAACCGACGATGAGAGGAGGCTGCTTCCAGTCCTGGGTGATCGCGGTAGGCAGGAGATTGCCGAGGCGACCGGCGGACGCGCATTCAAACAACCGAGACGGTTCGATGCAGTCCACCGGCAGATAGAGGAAGACCTGCACAGTCAGTACGTGCTTGCTATAACTCCCAGGAATCCCGGGGCCCACGGAACGTGGCATCGTCTCAACGTCCAAATTGCCCGGACTCGGCACAGGTGAGAGCGCCTTCACGATACCGGGTGCCCTGAGCGCACAGTATGGGGCGGCGTGGATGTGTGCAGCGGCTGGACGAGAATCAGTTCTCCGTGGGCATCTTGTTCACGTGGTCGATCACGAGAAAGTCCACATCGCTCCTGCCAGGTTGCAGCCTCAGACCCAACTGCTCCCAGGAAATCAAGACTGGCTATTTGGAGGCAAAACGTTGCCAATGAAACGGCCATTTGGATTGATCCTGATCTGTTTGCTCGGGGTTTGCGAAATCGCGGCGCAGCGCCAGCCGCGGGCCGCTGAATCTGCCCCAGTGGGATTGAAGTTCGAAGTCGTCTCGATCAAGCCATGTACGAATGCTCCCGCCGATGGCGGCAACATCGACCACACGCCTGGGAGACTGAGAATCGATTGCGCGACGGTCGATTCTTTGATCCGAGGGGCGTACATCGTGTACTCGGAGGAAAGGCTGGGCGGTACAGAAGGGCGCGTTTCTTCATCCCATGACCCCACGGCAGAGGTCTGAACCCATCAAGGGTAGCGTGGGGTGGATCAAGTCAGCGCGTTTCACGATCGATGCCAAGACGAATAGTCCTACCAACATAGAGATGATGCGGGGCCCGATGATGCAGGACGTGCTCAAGGATCGATTCAAACTCGCAATCCATCGGGAGACACGGGACACGCCAGTATACAACCTGGTTATTGGAAAGGGCGGATCGAAACTTCAGTCGGCGAGAGACTCGAACTCGTATTGCGTTGGATCCAGCGAAGGGCCCGCCAGCGCCTATCAAACCCGGGCTGCCCGCCCCAACTCCGTTCTGTGGTGGAATTCGCCGGTCCAAGGATGGAGGCGTGGACTTTTACGGAACGAGCTTGGATAACTTCTGCTTCTACCTGTGGGTGCAATGGATCGGGACGTCGTCGATCAGACCGGCATGACCGGTCTGTTCGATATACACCTGGATGTGGCGATCGATCAACTCCTGGTTCAAATGGGCATCGAATCGCAGCCGTCGGATGGGACGCCGTTGTCTGCAAGCGAACCGGCTGGTACGATCCCTGCCGCACTACGCAAGCTCGGACTGCAGTTGCAGGCGGGCAAGAAAACTCACGGAGGTTATCGTCATCGATCACGTGGCGATGCCCACAGTGAACTGAGAGAGTTGCCCGGGCGCAGAACACTGAAGATGGACGGTGCGGCTCATTAATGATACCGGCTTAATCTGTGATTAGGGTTGAAACACGGGGTTTATCGTAAGTCACGCCCGCAGGAAGTCGTCTACGTCGATACCCGCCTGTTTCAATATTGCCCGCAGCGTGCCCTCGGGCATGTCGCCGGGGTGGTTTGGCACTGTTGTATACCGATTTGTGCGTGCGTTGAACCAGATTTCATGACTGCCCGCAGCTTGCCGGTCGAACTCGAATCCACTCTGTCTCAGCTTTCGAGTAATCTCCCGATAACGAAACCCTGCCAAGCGACCCATTCAGGCAGCCACTACAATCGTGTAGTCGCGCCGTTCGCTCGTGCTGGGTAGGTTCAGAACGCCATCGCGCTCGCGCCGAGCTTCGATCAGCTTCCGAGCAACGTCGCGGGCGATTTCCAGTGCCTCGGCAACCGTCCGCCCTTGTGCAACCAAGCCGGGAAGTTCGTGCGACGTTGCGAGGAACACGCCTTCAGGCAATTCCTCAATTTGAATCTGGATCGCCAACTCCATACGAATTGATCCTAGCATTTCACACCCTTCGGAGGTTCCGGCCGGATAAACGCCGTTACCGGAAAAGCGCCTTCATCTCGAAATCGACCCTCCGCGGGACAAACAAAGTCCTTCTTTCTACAGCGCCGTGCCGAATGGCTTCATGCCTTTCTTGAGGGCGGTCTTCGGGAACTTGCCGGTTCCGCAAATGGTGAACAGCCCGAAATCCTTATACCAGTCGCCGTCCGGCGCCTAGGGTTTCGTCAGGTAATCGCATCGCTCCCGAAGATTGCCTGGATCAGATCCGCGCCGGCCTCGCCTTTCCTGACGGGATCTCCCTCCGCCATGAATTTCTCATAGGCGCCCGTGAGCATGGCCCGCGCAGCCGCTCCGGCTTCTACGCCCAGTTCGGCAAGAGCGACCAGGGCGCGGCTCATCGTCACATTTGGCTCCTTCGCCACGCGCCGGACTTCTCTCGCGAGTTGCGCCGGAATCGCCACACGCTGACGGACGGACGCTCGCGTCACTCGAACCGGTGATTTGCGTCGGGTTGGCACGACACTGTGGTGCACCTTGAGTACCCTCAGTGGAGCGGTCACCACTTATCGATATATAAAGGGTGGGCCGGCGGATGGCCTTCGCACCAGTAGCCGTCGAAATTGGTGATGCCGGCGAGTTCGGTGAGCAGCTCTTCGTCGATCCACTGGCGGCCGGTCGCGGTACGCGGCTCCTGCGCGAACATGGCCAGCGACGCATCGCAGAGGATCTCCGGGGTGCGCCATTGGGAGCGGTCGGCCATTTTCCAGTTGATGGAGGCCTGGGTCTCGATGATGGTGCGCGGCCACAGCCTGTTGCCGGCGATGTTGTCGCGCTGGTGTTCGGCGGCGAGTCCGATAGCCACCCGCGCCATGCCGAGTTTCGAAATCATGTACGCCACCTTGCCCGGCGATGGCTCCGCGTGCAGCCGCGGGCACATATTCAGCACGTGGCCCCATTGCTGTTTCACCATGTGCGGCAGGGCGTAGTAGCAGGCCACGTAGGCGGCGCGCACATTGACGTCCATCATGAGGTCGAAGCGCTTGGGCGGCGTTTGCGAGAATCGGCTGGGTCCAGATGACGCCGGCATTATTCACCAGGATGTCGAGGCGCCCGAATTCACTGACGGCGCGCTCGATCATGTTGCGCACGGCGTCCTCGTCGCGCACATCGGTGGCCACGGCCACGGCGCGCCCGCCGGCGGCGCGGATCTCCTCGGCGGTTTCGTGAATGCTGCCGGGCAGGCGGTCGGTGGATTGTTCGCTCTTGGCGGCCACCACGACGGCCGCGCCCTCGCGAGCCAGGCGAATCGCCAGCGCTTTGCCGATGCCGCGGCTGGCTCCCGTGACCACGGCAACGCGGCCCGTCAGGTCGGGATGCAGGACGGAAAGATTCATGATTCAGTATGCCTTGGCGGCGCGGCAGACTTCGCGGAAGGAGGTCTTGATGAAGTCGCGCAGTTTGTCCACGTCCGGCGCCGCGTGGGTGTCGGCGGTCAGGCCGAAGAAGATTTTGCCGTTGTACGTCTGGGCCGCGCAGCCTACGCCCATTTCGTAGCCGGTGGGCACTTGCGGATAAGCGGCGGTCATCCGCTTGCCCACCGAATAGAGCGGCACCGGCGAGCCCGGCACGTTGGTGCAGATGATGTTGAATAGCGGCACCGGCAGTTTCAGCGCCGGGATGGCCGCCCAGAACAGGGACTGCAACGGCGGAGGCGCGGCGCCCAGCCAACTGGCCGCGATGGACACCAGTTCGGCGGCACGCGCGCATTTCATGGTGTTGGTGCGCAAGGCCACGGCCTGCAGCATGCGCATGGCGTTGGGCTCATTCATCGGCAAAATCACCGGCATGAAGGTGATCCGGTTGCCCAGCGACTCGCCCTGCTCCTCGCCGCGAATGTTCACCGGGCAGACCACGTGCAAGTATCGCTTGGCCACGCTTTCCCCGTGCAGTTTGCAGTATTTCACCAGGGCGCGATTGAGCACGGTCAGGATCACGTCGTTGACCTTGCAGCCCACCTTGGCGCGGACCGCCTGAAGGTCGGCGAATTCGAAGTCGGCCCAGTGGAACAGGCGCTCGCCGGTGCAGGGTTTATTGCAGGGCAGGCGCTGCGCGGGCGTGGCCAGTTCCGGCAGCAACGCGGCCAGTCCCTGGAGCCCGGTCTGCATGCGCTCGCTGAGCAGCGATTGCGCGAAATCCAGCATGCCCGCCTCGGCGGCAATCAGGTTTTCCAGGGAACTATGTACGGCGCTGGTGAGCGCGTCGGGAAGGGAGAGCGGGACGGTGGGCTCCGGCGCTGCGCGGGAGCGCCGTTTGGGGATGGCGCGCGAGGCCTGCGGCGAGGGATCCAGCATGATCTTGAGCAGCGCCGCCCCCGCCACGCCATCGGCCAGGGCGTGATGCACGCGGGCGATCATGGCGCCGCGACCGTCGCGCAGGCCTTCCACGACGTAGATCTCCCACAAGGGCTTGGTGCGGTCCATGACGTGGCTCAGAATCCGGCCGGCCAGGGCGGAAAGCTCCGGCTCCCCGCCGGGAGGGTCCACCGTCACGCGGAAGATGTGACGCTGGATATCGAAAGCCGGATCCGGTTCCCAGGTGGGATAGCCCAGGTCGAAGCGCGGAGAAACCACCACCTGCTGGTAGCGCGGCAGCAGGTGCAGTTTGGAATCGATGCTCTCGACGAACTCCTCGAAAGGAATCGGTTCCTCGAACAAGGCGACGCTGGCGATGTGCAGGGGAATTTCTTTGCGTTCCAGGTAAAGGAAGGCAGCGTCAGTGCCGGACAAGCGCCGGCTCTGAACGGGCGCGCTGGAAGCGGCGGTCACAGGGTTACAGGCAACTGGCGTGGGCGCCTACGACTTCTTCATCATCGGAACAGTCTTCGCCGGCGGCCAGGTCCTGCCGGCAGGAACGCTGCCACATTTCGAACGCGATGAGGTCCAGTTCCTCCTGTGGCTGTTCATATTCAACCATAATCAGACCTCCTATTCCGCTTTGTAGAGTAAGACGGATTGCGCGGCGTGTCAACGGGGGGTAACCTGCTTATAGATTGGCGATCGATCCGAAGTTGCTCGCGAGGCTGCTTTCGCGAATTACCCTTTCCGGCGGCGAGCGGGAGAGGCTTCCCGTGATCGCTCCCTTTACCGGCGCGGAACTGGCAGGCATTCCGGCGGGAAACGAGTGCGATGCCGAAGCCGCGGTGACGGCGGCGCGCGCGGCGCAACCGGGGTGGGCAGCCCTTTCCTTCGGCGAACGCGGGCGCATCTTCCTGCGCTTCCACGACCTGCTGCTGGACCGGCAGGACGAAGTGCTGGACCTGATCCAACTGGAGACCGGGAAAGCCCGCCGGCACGCTTTCGAAGAGATCCTGGATACCGCCGTGGTAGCTCGCTATTATGCCCGCCACGCCGCCGGCCTGCTGCGGCGACGCCGGCGCAAAGGGGCCCTGCCGCTGCTTACCAAAACGTGGGAGTTGCGCGTGCCCGTTGGCGTGGTGGGAGTGATTGTGCCTTGGAATTTTCCGCTGAACCTGGCCATCACCGATGCCATCCCGGCACTGATGGCCGGCAACACCGCGGTGCTCAAACCCGACCCGCAAACCAGCCTGACGGCGCTGTGGGCCCTGGACCTGTTGCGCGAAGCCGGACTGCCCGCCGGTGTGCTGGCGGCGATCACCGGCGAAGGCCCGCTGCTGGGGCCGGCGCTGGGCGCGCGCGCGGACTACCTTATGTTTACCGGCAGCGCGCGCGTGGGCCGGCTGGTGGCGCGGCAGGCGGCCGACCGCCTGATCGGCTGCTCGCTGGAACTGGGCGGCAAGAATCCCATGGTGGTGCTGGCCGATGCCGCCCTGGAGGACGCGGTGGATGGCGCCATCCGCGGCTGCTTCGCCGGTGCGGGACAGGTCTGCATCTCCATGGAGCGGATTTACGTGGCGGAGGCGATTTTCCGGCCATTCCTCACGCGGTTCGTGGAACGGGCGCGGAACCTCAAGCTGGGCGCGGCCATGGACTACTCGGTGGAGATGGGGTCGCTGACTAACGCGCGTCAACTGGCCACGGTGGAAGAACACGTGCGCGACGCGGCCGGCAAAGGCGCGGTGGTCCAGACAGGCGGGCGGCGCCGTCCCGACCTGGGGCCGCTGTTCTACGAGCCGACTATTCTCACCGGTGTCCGTGAAGGCATGAAGCTCTACGCCGAAGAAACATTCGGGCCGGTGGTCTCGGTCTACAGCTTCGCTACCGAAGAGGAGGCGACGCGGCTGGCCAACGATACGCCATACGGCCTGAACGCCAGCGTGTGGACGCGGGACGCCCGGCGGGGCGCGCGGCTGGCGGCGCGGATTCGGGCCGGCAGCGTGAACGTGAACGAAGCGTATGCGGCGGCGTGGGGCTCGGTGGATTCGCCCGTCGGCGGGATGAAACAGTCGGGCCTGCGCCCGCGCCACGGCGCCGAGGGAATTCTGCGATTTACCGAATCGCAGACAGTGGCGGTGCAGCGGCTGATCCCGATTGCGCCGTCTCACGGCATGGGCGCCGCCGCCTTCGCCCGCGCGATGACTATCTTACTGCGCCTGCTGCGGCACATTCGCATACTCGGATAAGTGTGTGGTTTGGGTAGCGGGGAGCCCCGCCTTGCTGGCATGGCTTCGCCCGGCAGTGACAGTGACACCAGAACGTAAAGTCGATTCTGAAAAACTCACTCGACACCGCGACGCGTTTGTGAAATCCAGCTATACCTCCCGAATCAACAAAGTACGTCTTTTTGTAAATCACACTTGACACGTTGCCGATTCGGTAGCTACACTTCAATTGTCAACTACGCTTGACATAAAGACAACGATTGAGGACATCATGAATCAACTGAAACCAGGGGAGCATGGCTATAAGTCGCGGACCCGGACGAACGTGATACGGCTCTTCCGCTGGAACGCAGCATGGGCGGCGGCCACGGCGCTGATGGCATTCGGACCGAAATTTCTTTGGAATAAGGCCTTGGTGTTCACCCTGTTGGCGGTCGGTCTCGACGTCGCCGTAGGCGTCGGCATGATCCTGGTCAACAAAAAGTACCTCGCGGAACTGGATGAGCTCCAGCGGAAGGTTCAACTAAACTCCATGGGGATCACGTTGGGAGTCGGCCTGATTGCCGGCGTCCCGTTTTCGGTGATGGACTCCTACCACCTGATTCCCTTCCATGCGGACATCGCGTCCCTACTGATTCTCATGGCTCTGACGTTTGCGGCGTCCAACCTCTACGGAACGTGGCGATACCGATGAAGAACCGGCTCAAGGTACTGCGCGCCGAGCGCGACTGGACGCAGGCGCAGTTGGCCGACGTCCTCGATGTCTCCCGACAGACCATCAACGCCATCGAGACGGGCAAGTTCGATCCAAGCCTGCCGCTCGCCTTCCGGGCCGCCCGGCTCTTCGGAATGCGCATCGAAGAGATTTTTCATGACCCCGCGCTGGACCAGGATCGCCCTGGAGTTGCGAGTGAAATCAAAGCCGGGCGTTGAGCTCGAGTCGAGTCACCAAAAAAAACAACAGGATGCCAACGCCAACAGCGTGACGCCGTTGCTTTCGCTGGCGGCGCCGAGGGAATGTCCGACGTCGCTGCAGAGCCCGGCGCCCCTGCTGATGGCGGCAAAGCCAAGGCTTTCGGCCGACCAGCGCGCGCAGATCGAAGCCCAACCCGTGCAGCCATCCGGCAACCTGGCGGGCACGGTGGGGATCATGAAGAAGACGGAGCTGGAACTGTCCGCGGGAACGCCGGAAGAGATCGCCGCGGTTCCTCCGGCGGCGCCTGGGCCGAAGCCCGCACCGCCGGAGAATGTCATCGAAATCGTGTCGCCCACTGGCGAAAAGCTTCGCATCCTGCAGATGCGGCAACGCTTCGTATGGTAGTGAGCGTATTGCGCGAACGGCAGCCATAGTGGCCCTCTACATCGCGAAGTTCACGTTCACGGTGGTGACCACTTCCACCGGAATGCCGTTCAGCAGGGTCGGCCGATACACCCATTGCTGGACGGCTTGCATGGCGGCGGCCACCAACGGCGGGGGTCCGCTGATGACTTTGATGTTCTGCACGGTACCATCCTTGCCGATCAGCACGCTGAGACGTACCGTGCCGGCGACTCCGGCCTGGCGCGCCAGCGCGGGATCCGGCGGTGTCTGCTTCACCAGCTTCGCCTGTTGTACGGCCCCCTCGACGCCGATCCGCTGCGGTGGCGTTCCGGCGGCAGCACCAACGGAAAAGCCCCCCGGCGGCGGAGGCGGTGGTGGAGGCGGTGGCGGTGGCGCCAGCAGTTCGTCGGCCTGATTGGCGACCGGCGCCGCTCCCGCCCGCCGGGCATTTTGCGCCTGCTTGCGCCTGGCGTCGAGCGCCAGCCTCACGAAGTCGTCGGCCTTGGCCGTGAGATCGGCGGATTCCGCCTGGGTATCGGCGATTCCGGCCTCGATGCGGTATAGCAGGTTCATGTACGCCAAGGCATCGGAGTAATCGGGCTGGAGTTGCAGGGCCGTTTGCAGCATGCGGTGGCCGTCTTCAAGCTGGGCTCCATGCTGCGCGCGCACGCTCTGGCGCAGACCGGCATCGGGGATAATGCCGGGATCCTGGGGCTTCATACCCGCGGCCATACGGGCCTTTCCGTAATCGGGATAGGTCTGCGCCCAGTCCAGAAAGCCTGCCGTATAGTAGGCAGTGACGTCGGTCGAGTCGGCCTGGATGGCTTTCTGCGCCCAATCGTGAGCCTCGGCGAATTGTTTGGTGTCGGTGCTCAAAATCATCATGCCGTGGATGGCCTGCTTGTTGACGGGGTCTCGCGCCAGCACGTCGAGGAATTGCTGCCGGGCGGCGGTGACCAGCGGGCCGGCTGCATCGGTTCCGGGGATGTATTGCTGCGCCAGGGATTTGCCCAGCAGCAGGCGGGCTTCGATGTTGTCGGGACTCAGCCGCACTGCGGATTCGAGCGCGCTGGCCGCGGTAGCATAATCGCCGCTGTTGTAGGCGGCTTTTCCCTGCCTGATCATGTCGCCGGCAGCGCCCTGGGCGCGCGCGGTGAAGGAAAGGCCGGAGGCAAGCACCACGCAGAGCGCCAGCGCGGCCAGTCCGCCGGCCAGCAGCAGGCGCGCGCGCTTGAGGTTGGCGGCGGGACGTTCCAGCAGGCGGCGAATGCGTTCTTCCAGAATGTCGCCGTCGAAAACGCCGAGGGTGTAGCCGGGGCGCGGCAGGGGCTTCATCGCGCCGGCAATGCTGATGATGGAACGGGCGTAGGCTCCCGCGTTAATTAAGCGGCGGGTGACCATTTCATCGCAGGCCATCTCGCGCGTGCGCTCGATGCCGCGGCGGATCAGCCATGCGGCCGGGTGAAAGCCCACCGGCAGATGCAGCAACTCGTAGAACAGGTTGCAGGAGAAATCGCGCCGGGCGATGTGCGCCATTTCGTGGCCTATGGCGGTGAGGAGCACATCGTCGCTGGGCTCGACGAGCAGGGATTCCGGCAGAATGATGGCGCGGCCGGCGGTCACCGGGCCGGAAAGCTCGGACGAGAAGAGAAGCTCCACGCCATCCACGCCGAAGGCCTCCTGGCAGCGGCGGCGCACGCGGTCAAGCCGCAGGGGAATCTCGCTGGCATGAGCCGCCTGGCGGACTCGCACCGTGCGCAGCGATGCCCACCCCAGCCGGGCGAGACGGAACAGGAAGAAGAGCAGGTAGGCGCCCAGCAGAACTGTGGCCGTGGTCCCGGCAAGGGAGATGGTTCGGGAACGCGGGAGCGGCGATACGGCGGCGGGCGCGGGGGCTGCCTGTATCCGCGCCAGCTTCTCGCCGGCCGGGGCTTGCGGCAAAAGCGAAACCGCGAAGTGCGGCGCGTCCACAGGCTCGGCGCGCCGGACACTGGCCACCGGCAGCAGGATCGCGGCCGCCAGCGCCGCCACCCAAACCGCGTGGCGGTGGCCGGCGGGAGCCTTGCGCAAACACCAGCAGGCCAGCGCCGCCACGGCGGCAGCCAGCGGAATCTGCCAGAGAGAGTTCAGTAAGAAAGTAAGCAGAGAGCGGCTAATGGTTTCCATGTTGTTTCTCCTCGTCGGTAGACCCGAGCAGTTTTTGAATCTGCGCGAGCTTCTCGGGGGTCAAGCGGCGGGCTTCCACCAGGTTCATCACCAGGCTGTCGGCCGAACCCCCGAAGAAGCGGTCGAGCATATCGCCTACGGCCTGCGCCACGGCCTTCTGGCGGCTCAGCACGGGCCGGTACACATAGGCGCGGTCTTTCAACTGGCGTTTCACCTTCCCCTTGCGGTGCAGGATGTTCAGCATGGTCTGTACGGTAGTGTACGCAAGGTCCCGGCCATCGATGCGGGCCTGCACGGCCTGGACGTTGGCGGGTCCGGTCTCCCATAGAACCTTCATGATTTCCAGCTCCAGGGGGGTGAGCGCCGGCTCGGTCTTTTTTCTTCTGGGCACCTCGGTCTCCTAAACTATTAGGATTATCAACCCGGAAAACGGTCCGTGTCAACTAAATATTTAGGAGGCCACGCGGGTATTCGGATGTTGGTAGTCGCCAACTTCGCCGCCGCGAGCCCCCGCCCATTAGATGCCGGTTCCCCAATGCTTGGGAGATGATGGAAGGGTGCTATTCATAGCGAAGTGCTCGCAAAGGGTCTACTCGTGCAGCTTTGAGGGCGGGAACCCAAGATGCCAATAGGGAGGTCGCCGTTAGGGCGATCACAACCGCGGCGAAGGTCAATGGATCGGTGGGCTTTACATCGTAGAGCAGGGTCGCCATCAGGCGCGTGAGGCCGAAAGCGGCCGCGATTCCGGCGGCAATACCCGTCAGCGCCACCGCCATTCCCTGGCGGATCACCATGCGGACAATTTCTCCCTGGCGGGCGCCCAGCGCCATGCGGACGCCGATCTCGTGGGTGCGTTGCGTGACGGCATACGACGATCGCTCCGTAGATTCCGATCAGCGCAAGGAGCAAAGCGCTTCCGGCAAACGTTCCGAGCAGGAAAAGGTTGAAGCGGCGCGGAGCAATCGTACGGGCGAGCGTCCTCTCCAGGGTCTCCATATCGAAGGCGATCTGGCTGGGGTCGATGCCGGCGATGAGTTTTCGAACGGCGGGCGCCGCTAGGCGATGGATCTCCGGAGACTCGAACCACGATGTCCGAGGCCGCGTTGAAGAACGACTGGCGATAGGGGAAATAGACTTCGGGATCCGGCTCGGCATCGAGTTTGGAGTACTTCACATCGCTTACCACTCCGACGATTGCGGCCGTTGGCGGCCGCTGCGGGAACTGGACGTGGATACTCTTTCCCAGAGGGCTGGCGCCTCCCAAAATCCTGCGAACGAAGGTTTCGTTCACCATCATCACTTCGGACGGCTCATTGTCGGTCATCCAGCGACCCTGGAGCAGGCGCATACCCATCACGGAGAAATATCCAGAGGAGACGGAGTAGTAAATGCCTCGCTGCGCCCCCACCAGGTTAGGCGGCGGCAGTGGAGCGCCTTCGAGCTGGATCACACCACGCATCGGGGAGAATACGGTGCCCGCGGCGACGACGCCGGGCGTCTGTTCCAATCGGTTGAGCGCTTCCTCGAAGTAGGCGATCTGCTGACGCCGGTCGCGATAGGCGGGGCCGGTGAGCGACGCTTTCATGACCAGGATGCTTTCGGGATGGAAGCCCGGAGGGTGTGCGTTCATGCGCCAGAGGCTTTTCAGCATGAGTCCGGCGCCGATGAGGAGGACTAGCGCGGCGGCCAACTCGCCGGCCACCAGCATACTGCGGAGCCGCACTCGCAGAGCGCTGGAGGTGGCTTTACCGCCTTCTTTGAGCTCGCTATGAAGGTTGGCCCGTGCAAGTGAAATTGCGGGACCGAGGCCGAATAGCACACCGGAGGCGAGCGAGATCAGCATCGTGAAAGCGAGGACGCGGCCATCGATCGCGACCCCCTCCAGGCGCGGAACGGCCTTCGGCCCGAAACTGGTCAGGAGGGCGATGGCGCATCGAGCGACAAGCAGTCCGGCGGCCCCGCCGGCGAGCGCGAGCACCAGTCCCTCGGTCAGAAACTGCGCGATCATGCGGAGGCGTCCAGCGCCGATCGCGGCGCGAATGGCCACCTCGCGGCGCCGGCTGGAAGCTCGCGCCAGCAGGAGCCCGGCGATATTGGCGCAGGCGATCAGCAGCACGAAAGTCACGGCGCCCAGCAGGATCAGCAAAGCCGGGCGTGCGTTACCCACCAGCCGTTCCTGCACGGGAACCACTCGCAGTTCCAGGTGGCTGAAGTTGAGGATGTTGGAGTATTGTTTGACGATCCGCGCCTGGATGGTTTCCATCTCGCCCCGGGCCTGGCGCAACGAGACACCGGGTTTCAGCCGCGCGACTACATTTACGATGGTATTGCTGCGGCCCCGAATCTGAGTGGCGGGCGTTTTGTCGCTGGGGACATAGGCCTCGATCCCGGTGCGATCCATGTTGGGCTGCGATGGAGTCGGGAAGAGAAAGCGGAAGCCCGGCGGCAGGACTCCAACCACCATAGTGGGATGGCCGTCCACGATGATTGTCTTGCCGATAACAGCGGGATCGGCGCCGAACCGCCGCTGAAACAAGGAGTGAGTGAGGACGATGACGTCTCTGCGCGCATCGTGAAGAGGCGTCCGGCGGCGGGCTTTACGCCGGCTACGGGCCAGAAGTCGCCCGAGACCTCGGCCACCATCAGTTGATCGGTGGTATTGCCGATGGTGATCGTCTCATTGTCGAATTCATAGCAGAACATCTTGTCGAAGGACTTCGCCTGGGCGCGCCAATCCACAAAGTCCGGACCGCCGGCAATTTCAACCTTGAAAGCCTTGTTATAGTTCGTGAGCCAGATGAGCCGCTCGGGATGAGGATAGGCCAGCGGTTCGATGAGCACAGCGTTGACCACGCTGAAGACGGCGGTGTTCAGGCCGATGCCGAGCGCGAGGGTGAGGATGACAACGGCGCCAAAGAGCGGGTTGCGGCGCAGTCCACGGAGCGCATAGCGGACGTCCTGGAGCAGGCGCTCGATCCACCCCGAACGCCATACGGCGCGCGTATCTTCGGCGATGCGCAGCGGGTTGCCGAATTTGCGTAGCGCTGCGGCGCGGGCATCGGGGGGCGCCATACCGCGCTCGATGTTTTCGCGGGTTTCCATATCGATGTGGTCGCGGATATCACGGTCGATATCGTCTTCCATGCGGCGACGTAAGTTCATGATCGTCCCTCCTGACCGTGGGCCGGGCCGGGAAGTAGTGTGCGAAGAACCAGCAAATCCAAGGTTCCCTGCAGCAGCTCAACGCGATCCACATCCCCTCTAGTAGACATTCTTGGTGAAGAATAAATCTTTTTCGGGTAGAGTGTCAAGGGGAGTGGGCGGGGTGAGCCTTACGAATCAAGCCGCCTGTGGTCGCGAAGGATTCAGGAACCGGGCCAGGCTTACTGGCCACGGGCTGTCTGATCCCATTGGGAAAGCAGCGGGCGGCCACTCATGACTTTGCGTTTAGCGTTTGGTTTGCGGCGAAACGGCGCAGGCGCACCCTCGCGGGCAGGCGATACGATCTACCAGGCTCGCGGGGCCCTATCGACGCCGGCCGGCACGTTGTCGCCGGCATCCGGCGCGAGCGATGGCGAAACGCCGGCTACCGCTCCAAAACCCTAACCCGCAGTTCCAGGGCGCAGCGGTGCTCGTCCACATGCGTATAGATCTGCGTGCGGATGTCGGCACAGTATTTGCGAGCTGCTTCGCACTGCTCCCATGCCCGATTGAAAGCATCTATTTCATAAGAGAGAGCGATATCGTTCAGTCTCGCTACCAAGTAGGAAAAGTCCCCGGTGGCGCTGGAATAGAGATCCAGCAAGCGAGCCCGCTCCTCACAGGGCAATTGCTGGACGCGCGAGTTTCGTCTCCTATTCGGCGAATCGGAGAAACCGTTGCGGGCGCTCATAACTGCCGCTCCCCACGGACGCGGAGCAGGTCAAACCCCGTTCCGTAGTGTCTCAATCGTACATCCCGGAGCGGACCGGCACAACCGGGCTCCCGCACCATTTCAGAGCGTATTGTGCGTTTTCGCCTTATGGGTGACTAACTGCCGCGTCTAGGACATTTGACTGATGCGTAATGCTGCATTCAAGATCACAATTGTTTCCATGGACCATAGCCGGTCTGCCTTGCAGGTTGCGCTGCGAGTCCTCAGGGCGATCTCGCAATACGGGCTTCCCGATTCCGCGGACGTCGGGAGACTCCGACGGTTCATGCCTTCCCTGGCAAATCTTCCCGACACGGAGCTGGCCTGCGGCGTGATTCACCACGTGGTTGAACTACGCGCTGCCGAGGCACGAAAACTGCTCGGCGAACACGCGTGATAATGCCATTTGCAACCAGCATTCAGTTAGCGCGATACTCGGCTAGGCAATGAAAAAAGCGAAACCAGCCGTCAGCTCGAAACGGCGTAAACCGGAACAGCCGGCTCCAGCGCCTGCTGCTACCGGAGTAACTCCGAAGGATATTAAAGAGCAGTGTCCCATAGTCGGCTTCGGGGCCTCTGCCGGCGGTCTGGACGCGTTCACATCGCTGCTCCAGGAGATGCCTGCCGATAGCGGTCTGGCCCTGGTGCTGGTGCAGCACCTGGACCCGCAACATTCCAGCATCCTCACCGAGCTATTAGCGCGGGCCACCCCGATGCGGGTAACCCAGGTGGTTCACGAAACCCCGGTCCAGCCGAATCACGTGTACGTAATTCCGCCCAACAAGGACTTACTCATCTCCGACAGGGTTCTGCACCTGGAACCGCGTCCCGCGGCCGTGCCGCACATGCCGGTGGACCGCTTTTTCCGCTCCCTGGCCGCGGACCAGGCGGAGAGAGCCATCGCGGTGGTCCTTTCGGGCACGGCGTCCGATGGCAGCCAGGGCGTCAAAGCAATCAAATCCGGCGGCGGTATCACGTTTGCGCAGGATCCAGTCACCGCGCAATATGACGGCATGCCCAGAAGCGCCATCGCCACCGGGTGCATCGATTCGGTCCTGCCTGTGGCGGATATTGCGCGGGAATTGCTGCGCCTGCGGCGGCATCGCTACCTGCGTGAAGCGGTGGCATCGCCGGAGGAGCCCGGCACGGAGAACGATACGCGGCACCTGCGCGAGATCTTCAACCTGCTGCGCAACGCTACCGGAGTGGATTTCAGTCTCTACAAACCCGGAACCATCCAGCGGCGCACCCAGCGCCGGATGGCGCTGCTCAAAATGGAGGACCTGGGCCACTACGCCGACTTCATCCGCCAGCATCCGGAAGAGCTTTCCTCGCTTTTCCAGGATATTTTGATCAACGTCACCTCTTTCTTTCGCGAGCCGGCCACGTTTGAAGCGATTCAGCAACAGGTGCTTCCGGCTGTTTTCAAAGACCGCAATGCCAGCGACGCGCTGCGCGTCTGGGTACCGGGCTGCGCCACCGGTGAAGAAGCATACTCCATGGCCATCTGCCTGGCCGAGTACGTCAAAGAGGGGTCCTCGGCGACGCCGATTCAGATCTTCGGTACGGACCTGAGCGATTGGGCGCTCGAAAAGGCGCGGGCGGGGATGTATCCGGAAACCATCGCCGCGGACGTTTCGTCACAGCGCCTGCGCCGTTTCTTTGTGCGCATCAATAACAGCTATCAGATCGCCCGCTCCATCCGCGACATGTGTATTTTCGCGCGGCAGAATCTGACCAAGGATCCGCCTTTTTCCAAGTGCGACCTGGTCCTCTGCCGGAATGTCCTGATCTATCTCGGCCAGCCCCTCCAAAGCACCGCTATGAGGCTGTTCCACTACGCGCTGCAGCCGCACGGCTACCTGGTGCTGGGACAATCGGAGAGCGTTGGCGGCGCCACCAATCTGTTTGCGCCCATCGACAAGAAGCTCAAGATCTACTCCCGGAGACCGGCGACCTTGCCATTGAGCCACGACCTGGGATCCTACCAGGAATCGCGCCACCACGAACCCCACCGCGAGCCGCCCCCGGCCAACAATCTGTTAGCCACCCACCACAAGGTGGATCAAATGCTGCTGGCGCGCTACTCCCCAGCCGCCCTGGTGGTGGATTCGGCGCTGCGAATTATTGAATTCCGCGGCCACACGGCGCAGTACATCGAGCATGCTCCGGGAGAAGCCACGCTCGATCTCGCCAAAATGGCGTCCGGGGGCCTGGCCGTTGAGGTCCAGAGGCTGATCCGCAAGGCGCACAGCAAAGCCGGCGCGGTCAGGGGCAGTGCCTCGATCTCGGCGGGAGACCACATCCGCACGCTGGACCTGACGGTGGTTCCCATTCACGCCGAGCCTGGGGTTCCCGCGCAGTTCCTGGTCATCTTCGAGGAACAGACCCACCCTCCGGTTCCCGATAAGAAGCCAGGCTCCGTCCGGGTGCCCGCAAGCAGTGCCGCGTGGGCGCTGCGCGTGAAGGAAATGGAACAGGAACTTGCCGCCACGCGCGAGTACCTGCAGACCGTGATCGAGGAGCAGGAAGCGGCCACCGAAGAACTGAAGTCCGCCCACGAAGAGGTGCAGTCCGGCAACGAAGAGCTGCAGAGCACCAACGAGGAATTGCTGACCGCCAAGGAAGAGCTGCAATCCACCAACGAGGAACTCACCACCGTCAACGAGGAGATGCAGGGCCGCAACGCGGAACTGCAGCAGATCAATAACGACCTGCTGAATCTGCTGAGCAGCGTCAACATCCCGATCGTGATGCTGGGCGGCGACCTGCGCATCCGGCGGTTCACCCCGCAGGCGGAGAAGATTCTCAGCCTGCTGCCCACCGACGTGGGCGGCCGATGAGCGATTTGCGCCTGAAGATCAACGTGCCCGACGTGGTCGCGCTGTGCCAGGAGGTGATCGAAGACCTCAGCCCGCGCGAGCGGGAGGTGCAGGATACCGATGGCCGGTCTTACTCCATGTGGGTGCGGCCCTACCGGACGGCGGAGAACCGCATCGAAGGCGTCTTGCTGGCGCTGTTCGACGTGACCGAACGAAAGCAGGCGGCCGAGGCGCGCTATCGCCGTCTGTTCGAGGCGGCTCCGGACGGCATCGTGATCGCGGATGCCGGAAGCGGCGAGATCGTCGATGTGAACCCCTTCCTGGTGAGGTTTTCGGGCTACCCGCGGGCGCGGCTTGGTGGGCGTCAAGTTCTGGGAGAGCGCCCGTGTTCCGGGAACCGGAATCGACGAAAAGGCGATCCACCAACTGCGGGAAGCCGAATCGCTGCAAAAGAACGTTTCCCTGACGGCCGAATCCGGCCAGATGATTGAAACCGAGATCGTCTGCAATCTCTATTCCGAGGGCGAGCGCAAAGTCGTTCAGTTTAACATCCGCGATATCAGCGGCCGCAAGCGCATGGAAGCGCAGTTCCGCACGAAGGAACAACAAGTCCGAGCAGGCGCAACAGATGGACGCGGTGGGACGGCTGGCCGGCGGCGTCGCGCACGACTTCAACAATCTGCTGACGTCGCTGCTGGGCCATTGCGACCTGCTGGAGCAGGAACTCCAGGGAGCCGGCGCCGAGGGCACGCACTGCAGGAAATCCGCTCGGCGGCCGAGCGGGCGACGCTGCTCACCAGGCAATTGGTGGCCTTCGGCCGTAAGCAGGTGGTGCTGCCCACCGTCCTGGATCTGAACGAGGTGGTTGCGGAATGCGGCAGGTGCTCCTGGTGATGTTGAACAAGAATGTTCAATTGGTCTTGGGCTGCGGCCCGACGTCGGGCGTGGTGAAGGCGGACCGCAGCGAACTGGAGCAGGTGGTCCTGAACCTGGTGCTGAACGCCCGCGATGCCATGGCCGAGCGGAGGGCAGATCATCGTACAGACGGAGAGATCTCGCTGCCGGAGAGCGCAAGGCGACGGCAGCTCGGGCATACCGCCGGGCGATTACGTCACGCCTGGTGGTGAAGGACACCGGCGCGGGAATGGACCCGGAGATCAAGGCTCACCTGTTCGAGCCGTTTTTCACCACCAAGGGAAAGGCCGAGGGCGTGGGGCTGGGCCTGGCGACCACGTACGGCATCGTCCGCAAATCCGGGGGTTATGTTGTGGCCACCAGCACCCTGGGCGCGGGAACCACGTTCACCGTGTACCTGCCGCTGGCTGCTCGCGGAAGAGGCGGAAGCCGCTCCAACGGTTCCGGCGACGCATGGAGGCTCCGAAACCATACTTCTGGTGGACGATGAACCCTCGGTCAGGCAGGTTACCGCGCAATACCTGGCGGGTCTGGGTTACCGCGTGTTGGAAGCAGCCAGCGGCCGCGAGGGAATCCGCGCTGCTAAAGAACACCAGGGGCCGATTGAGCTCCTGCTCGCCGACGTTGTGATGCCGAATATGAGCGGACGCGAAGTGGCCTTCCAACTGGCGCCGCTGCGTCCCGAAATGAAGGTGGTGTACATGTCCGGCCACAATGAGGACGTAATCAAGCATCACGGTGTTCTGAGTGATGCGGCTGCGTTTCTGCGGAAGCCGTTCCGGCTGCCGGAACTGGCCGCCCGGGTGCGCGCCGTCCTGAATCGCCAATAGGTGAAGGTTCGAAACCGACGGATTAAATTAAATCAACCCGAGCCGCATCACCGAACTCACCAGAGACGCTGCGTTTTGCACGCCGAGTTTGCTCATGGCATTGCCGCGATGGCACGCCGCGGTTTTAAAGGTGATGCCGAGCCGGCCGGCAATCTGCTTGGTGCTCAAGCCTTCCGCCACCAGTTTCACTACGTCCTGTTCGCGATTGGTGAGTCGCGGATTCGTACCGTTCCCTGGAGCCGGGACCGGAACCTGCGGCTGGGAAACTGCAGGGACGGGAGCGCGTTCCGGCTCCGGCTCTCCCGGTTCTCCTAGCGCCCGGCGAAGGTGCTCCACGCGCGCGAGCATGACTTCCAGTTCCGGGCCTTCGGCGCATACCGTATCCAGCAACTCCAGAGCCCTGTGGTATCCCTCGCGGGCCATGCGAAGACACCGCTGGCCCGTTTCGATATATCCTAATTGAAGGTCGGTCCGGGCCACCGAGGCCAGCGTGAGACTCACGTCGATTCGGGAAATCAGGGATTTGACCCGCAGAACCTGGCCCTGGCACATTAGAGCCTTCAATTCGGAACTGGCGAAAGCCGCGGCTGCAGGGGTCATCACTGGGTGGTATCTGCGCTTCGCCCAGGGTTCAAGTCTCCGCGGGTTTTCCGCAACACCGCATCGGAGAACCTCTGAAGGGCTCGCCGAAACTCGTCCGTTGCCACCGAAAACTCACGGTTCGCGTTCTTCAGCGCTTCAGTGCCATCGGGATGGGGGCGGTCCAAATCGGTAAAAACACCCTCGGCCCGCCGTAACTGGGCCAGCGCCGACTCGTAGCGTTTACGGGCAACCTGAAGCTCTCTTCCAGCATCAGGCTTTTCAGGCGGCATGCATACCAATTCTATCGTATAAGTCCGAAAGATAATACCAAAAAAATCCGGATTCCCGTTATAGAAAAACGCTTACTGGGCCCTTACCCCCGCCTCTAACTCATTGAGAAATGCTACCAGCCATTGATTCACCTCGTCCGGCCGCTCCTGCTGGATCCAATGCCCGGCTCCTGGAATCAACACTTTTTTCCAGAGGTTCGGCACATTCGATTCAAGTGCTTCGTACTCCTCGTCCAGAAACTCCAACACCGGGTCCGCGGACCCTGCCAGAAACAGCGACCGCTGGAGCAACTTCGCGCCATTCAGAAAAGGTGTCAGAGCCCAATTCCGGTCCATGTTGCGATAGTAATTCAGACCGCCGGTGAAGCCGGTGCGCTGGAACTCCGCCGCCGCCTCGCCGAGGTCCTTTTCTTCCAGCCACGGCGGCAGTCCGGGTGGAGTCGAGGGCAGATCCGGCGGCGCACCCTGCGCGGTCACGGGTTTCCAGCGCTTGTCCCGCGGAACGTCTCCCGAGAGTCTCCACAGTCCGCCCAGCAGGCGCGCCTTCACATCCGCGCTGAAGTATGCTTCCGCCAGCGGCGACCGCAGAAACGCCTGGTAGAACAGCTTCCCGGGGTACCTCCGCTCTTCCCACCGCGACTCATTCACGTCGCGCCGGGGCACGAACGGAACACTCAGCAGCGCCACTGCGCGAAACAGATCCGGCCGCAGCAGGGCGCAATGAAACGCGATCCAGGCGCCCCAATCGTGTCCGGCGATCACCGCCGGAGCCCCGGCCAGGGCATCCACCAGCCCGGCGATATCGGCCGTCAACTGGAAAATGTCGTAAGCTTCCAGCGCCTCGGGACAGTCTGACTGCCCATACCCGCGCAGATCCGGCGCCACCGCGTGGTACCCTTCCTCGGCCAGCGCCTCCAGTTGATGCCGCCAGGAATTGCCCAACTCCGGAAAGCCGTGCAGCAGCACCACCAGGGGTCCGGCGCCCGCTTCGGCGATGTGCATGCGGATGCCGTTGGTCTCGACGAAGCGGTGCGCCACCTCGCCGTCCCAGGGCTCTTGCAGGCGCGGTTCCGGCAAGCCTTCGGCCAGCAGATCCCGGGCGCGATCTTCAAACCGCACCGGCACCATCACCCGCACGCCCCCCAGATTCTCCACCATCAAGGGATCGTGGAGCAGATGCTCGTTTTCCAGGTAGCAGGGAATCCCTTCCGCCTGCAGCAGGTCGCGCGCCAGCCGGCCCTCTCCCGCGTAGCGGAAGACCTGTAAGGCCACGGGCTCTTCGATCCCGGAATCCAACTCGGATTCCGGCTCGGATTCCTCCAGGCGCTCGGCGGGCACGGGACTGCGCCGCTTCAAGCCGCGCCGTTTGACCTCGGCGTCGTAGCACTCGCGCGCCACGTCCATCAGGTCGTCCGGCTCCAGCGCAAGCAACTCGCCGTCGCTCATGGCGGCGTAGTTCCTGCGGAATTCGTCTGCCGTGATCTTCACGCAGGCGATGATAGCAAACCGCGCTTACAGCAGGTGGAATCCCAGGTAAACGTCGGCGATCGCCGCCACCGGTTTGCCGTCTTTGGTGGCCGGCCTAAACCGCCACACAGCCACGGCTTTCAGGGCCTGCTCGTCCAGTCCCAGTCCCAGCGATTGGAGCACTTTGAAGCTACGCGTCCTGCCACTGGGGTCTACAACGAGTTCCACCACCACGGTGCCCTGCAGATGGGCTTTGCGGCCTTCCTCGGAATACTCGGGCTCGGGCGCATAAATCGCCACCGGCTTGGTTATGCCGCCGCCTACGCTGTACACCCCTCCGCCGAATCCCCCGCCCTCACCCGGACCTGCGCCGCCACCGCTCCCCGAGCCCGATCCGCCGCCTTTTCCGCTGCCGGTGCCACCGCCCGAACCGGTCCCGTTCGAGGGCGGCCCGATCTTGCCCAGCGGGTCGCCAAAGTTGGGCATGTTGACGTTGGGCAGGATCACATCCGGCGGCGCCAGAATGGCCGCGTCCATGGTAAGCCGCGGAGCCAGGTTGGCCGTCACAGCCGACGGCGGAACGAACTGCCGCACCGCCGCCTTGGGCAGCCGCCCCTTGCTGGCCGGAAGCAGCGAGCGATCCCCGCCGCCTCCGCCGCCTTTCCTGGCCGCCATTTTGGGCGGCGCTGCGGGCGTCAGGTCCAGCGGCATCACCAGGGTCACGGCCTGTTTCACCTTCACCTGCACGGCATGGCTGGATAGCACCGTAAACATCAGCGCCACCACGCCCGCCTGCAACAGCGTGGACATGAGAAACGATCGGAAAATCGAGCGATACCAGGGCATCCCCACCTCGGAAAGAGAAAGAAGCCTGGGCAAAGCAATATCGGCATCATCCGGCATGGCACTCTCCTGCTATAAATTTAGCACGTACATGCTAAATTTCTAGCACCTGCCGGCCGGGCCTGTCAAGCCGCAGTACAATACTCCAATCCATGAAATATTGGCCGCTTCCCCTGCGCTTGCTTTTCCGGTTTCTTTTCAGCTATTACCTGCTGTACCTGGCGCCCGCCCATGGCTCGGCCAACCTGCTGGAAATGCTCCCCGGCACCTCATGGCTGACGCGCCCCTACATGCAAATGTGGGACGGCATCGAGACCTGGGTGGCGGTACACATCTTTCACCTGAGCGGCGAAGTCATCACGCGCTTCCCCACCGGCAGCGGCGACACCACCCTGGATTACATCGAGTTGCTCTGCTTCGTGGTGCTGGCGTTATTCGCGGCGCTGGTGTGGTCTGTGCTGGACCGCCGCCGGCTGGAATACCGCCGTCTGCACGCCTGGCTGCGCGTGCTGGTCCGCTACACCCTGGCGGTGACCATGTTCACTTATGGATTCGCCAAAGTTTTTCCGCTGCAGTTCCGGACTCCCGGGTTCGCGCGCCTGATGGAACCCTATGGCGAATTCTCTCCGATGGGAGCGTTGTGGTGGTTCATGGGTGCTTCCACGGCTTACATTATTTTCTCGGGCGCAGCGGAGGTGCTGGGCGGACTACTGCTGCTTCCGCGGCGCACCGCCACGCTGGGCGCGATGGCCTGTTTCGGCGTGCTCTGTAATGTGGTGGCCCTCAACTACTGTTACGACGTCCCCGTGAAGCTGTACTCCACCAACCTGCTGTTGATGGCCGTTTTCCTGATGGCGCCGGACCTGCACCGCCTGTGCGCGTTCCTGATCCTCAATCGACCGACCGAACCCGCGGACCTTTCTGCCCCGGGTTTCGCCAACCGTAGCCTGCGCATCGCCGCCCGGGTGACGCCGGTTCTGTTCGTGGGTTATGTGCTGTACCAGCAGATCCACGGCGGCTGGGAAGCCTACCAGAGCACTCGCGTCCACCCCAAACGGCCTCCGCTCTACGGAATGTATGTGGCGGATCCCCTGCCTGCCGCTCCGGCGCAATGGCGAAAGGTGGCCATCGAATACCCCACCACTCTTACAGTGCGGCTCACGGATGACACCGTGAAAAACTACGGCGTCAAATACGATGAAGCCAAAAGTACCGTCACTCTCACCGCCGGCAAGGAAGCCCCCCTCACCCTGACCTACTCGCGGCCGGACCCCGAGCATTTGCAATTCACCGGCCCCATTACGTTGCGCCTACGCAAACTGGACCCCGCGAAATTCCTGCTCCTGAGCCGGGGCTTCCACTGGATCAACGAACGGCCATTGAACCGCTGAAGCGGTTCTGCTGCGCGACGATTCAGGCCTTACGCTTTGTAGACCTTCCAGAAGACTTCGCGGAACTTCGCCATGTCGGCGTCGGTCCCGATACTGACGCGCAGCATGTTGTCGAGCGGCGGGAAGGGACGGCCGGGGGCGACTCCCAGGGCCGGCATTTTGGCGATAAACTCGCGGGCGTTGCGGCCCACGTCGATCATCACGAAGTTGGCATTCGGATCGATGAACTTCACGCCGCGCTCCTGCAGCCATCCGGTGAGTTCGCGGCGCGTCTTCACCAGCGTCGCCTTGCGCGTGCGCAGGATGTTGTCCTTATCGGCCAGGGCCGCCAGGGCGGCGCGCGCACTCACAATCGAAATCACGTTCAAGGACATCCGCGATATCTGCTGGATAATGTCCGGCCGCGCGACGGCGTAACCTACGCGAAGACCCGCCATGCCGTAGATCTTGGAAAACGTGCGCGTCACAATCACGTTCTTGCCCTGTTGCACGTAGGGGATGGCGGTCTTCACGTCGGGCCGCTCGACGAAGTGGATATAGGCTTCGTCTACCAGCAGGGTGGTGTTGGCGGGAAGGTTTTTGACCACCCAATCGATTTCGTCAGCGGTGGTGATGGCGGAGGTAGGATTGTTCGGATTGCACAGATAGATCAAGCCGCCGTGCGCCTTATCGGCCGCGTCCACCATGGCTCCGATATCGGCGGTATAGTGCTCGCGCAGCTTGGTCAGAATCACCGGATGGCCCAGGTTGCGCGCCACGTCCCGAGGTCCCTCATAGGCCGGATTGGCCATGATCAGGGGCTTCGTGGGAGAGGTAAACAGTTCGACGGCGATATGCAGCACTTCGCTCGATCCCGAGCCGACCACGATCTGCTCGGCGGTGAGTCCGTCGGCTTTCGCCATGGTCTCGTAGATGCCGCCGAATTCGTTGTAGTGGTACCGGCCGCTATTGGCCATCACCGCGCGCATCGCGTCCAGCGAACGGTCCGGAGGCCCGGCCGGGATTTTCGTTGGCATTCAGCCACACCATATCCTGCACCAGGGCGCCCCGCACCGCGGCGCGCTGCGCATAGGCCGCCTCGGGAAGCAGGCGGGCGGCGGCGGCCGCAGCGCCCATCTGTGCGAAAAATCTCCTGCGTGTGGACATGATCTTTTCCCTCCGGCTCTGGTCATCATATCGTAAACACAGTTCCGAAGGCCGCAAGCCGGCCCGTTGAAGATCGTACATTGAAAAGTTAATTTGTGCGCGGAACGGCTTCGCGTGTGTACAGCTTCACAGAGACTATTTCGCCGGCTGCGCTAGACTGCGAGGTTTGAACAGGACCCGCAAGCCGGCGGTGCGGGACGAAGTCCCCTCGCACCGCTCATTCATCTCCCCGGGAAAATTTGTCCTCCTGTGCCTGGGTTTGTTGACCGGCGTTCTGTGTCTGTACTCACGGGCGCTCCACGGCCATTTCATCTTTGACGACTTGACTTTGCCCTACGCCAATTCCGCCGGCTACGGACCGCTGTCCACCTGGCTCTCCGTCACTGGCGTGCGGCCGGTTCTGATGTTCTCGTACTGGCTGAACTATGTGCTGGTGCTGCTGGTGCTTCACCGGCTGCTGGAGAAGGCCGGATGGCCGTCACAAAAAGCCAAGCTGGCGTCCATCATCGGAGCCCTGGTGTTCGCGATCCACCCGCTCCAGACCGAATCCGTCTCTTACGTAGCCGGGCGGTCGGAGAGCCTGGCCGCGCTATTCCTGCCGCTGGCGTACGCCGCGTTTCTGTACCGGCGTCACGAATCCATCTCCTGGACCGAGGCCTGGCTCGTGCTGCTTTTGTTCGCCGCCGCGCTGCTGACCAAGGAAAACGCCGTAAGCCTGGCGGCCATCCTGGTCCTCACCGATCTATTCTGGCCGGCGCCTTTTTCGCTGCGGGGATTGAAACGCAACTGGCGGCTCTACTGCCTGATGGTTCCGGGCGCCATCGCCGCCGCCATCGCCGTGTTTCGCATGCTTGCCGCAGCCACATCCGCGGGCTTTTCGGTGGCCACGTTCAAGTGGTATCAATACGCGTTCACCGAAGCCCGCGCGCTGTTCACGTATGTCCGGCTTTCGGTATTGCCCCTGGGCCAATCGCTGGATCACGACGATGCCACCTCGCACACCGTCACCGAGCATGGCGCGATTTACTATATGCTGCTGCTCGCAGTCATCGTGAGCGCGACGATCGTTCTGCGACGCCGGTATCCGCTGTTTTGTTTCGGATTCCTGATGTTCCTGATCTGGCTGGCCCCGACTTCCTCGATTGTGCCGCTGGACGATGCGCTGGTCGAGCGGCGCACGTATGTGCCTCTGCTGGGCCTGATTCTGATGGGCTGTGAAGCGTGCCTGCGACTGCGACCGGCGCCGCCCTGGTCTGCCTGCTGGCGCTCCTTTTCGGCAAGCTTTGTTATGACCGGAATCGCTTGTGGGGCGAGCCGGATAAGCTGGTCGAACTGGCGGCCGCCGGCGCGGTGCACAATCCCCGGCCTCTGCTCAATTTCTCCGAGATCCTGCTGCAGCGGCATCGCTGCGATCTGGCGCCCCCGTATCTTCAGCGTGCCGAGCGCAGGCTGCCGGACAACTACTATGTGGACGTAGCGTGGGGCCGCACGCTGGCCTGCCTCGGCCAGTTCGACCAGGCAATCGCGAGGCTCCAGGCGGCCGCCCGGCTGCGCCCCTGCTCGCGAGTATACGAGTGGATGGGTCTGGTGTATGCCCAAATGGGACGCTCACCGGACGCGGGTGAAATGCTGAAGAAAGCGGTCGCACTCGGACCCGGTTCCGCGACGGCGCACGGCTCGCTGGCCCTGTGGTACGAGAAAAACAGGAGCTTAGAGGATGCCGAGCGCCAGTACCGCGCCGCGCTCACGCTCAATCGCGGCGACTCGTGGGCTCTGAAAGGCTGGATGCGCGTTCACGCGCTGACAGGCGATCGTACTGGCGGCTTCTAGCAAGCCTTGCTACCGCGGCTAGCGGGCCAATGCTGTCCAGTTGAGATACGCACCGGATCTTCGGTTCTTCGACCGGTTCTTCGATCCGCTTGCCGCCATGGTACGCGTGTCGTAATATGAGAAGCGTATGATCCGCTCCTGCCGGGACAAGGATGCGCGGCGGCTGCTGGAGCGGAAATTCAGCAGGCGTCTCCAGGCGATCGAGAACTCCGCGCGTGTCCGGCTGGAAGTCCTGGACGCAGCGACATCGCTTGGAGATCTCGAGTTGCCCGGTTTTCGGCTGGAGGCCCTCAAGGGTGATCGGAAGGGACAGTACAGCATTCGAATCAATGACCAATACCGGATATGTTTCAGGTGGCGGGACGGGGATGCCCACGACGTGGAGATTGTCGATTATCGCTAGAAGGAACTGAGATGGCAATTCAGAAATCAACACGGCTTCAGCCGCTTCATCCTGGCGAGGTGCTCAAAGAACTGCTAACGGATGCGGGATTGACGGTCAACGCGCTGTCTCTCTCCCTGCGAGTGCCTGCAAACCGAATCGGGGGAATCGTCAAAGGGCAGCGCGGCATTACGGGCGATACAGCGCTACGATTGGCGCGTTACTTTGGAACATCCGCTCAGATGTGGATGAACCTGCAGGCGAAGTATGACCTTGCCGTCGCCGAGGACGCGGCGGCCGCCCGCATCAAAGCGGAAGTGCGCCCTCGTGCCGCGGCCTGACGTGATCTGGTCGTTTGGACATCAGCGGATCGGAGGGATGGGAAATTGGTCGACGGAACCGATCGACCGCCATTCGTTGTGAGCGCGTGCCGATGGAGGATGAAATCGGTTGAGAAGGGACTTCAAAGGAAAGCGCTGCGCCTACTGCTCAAACGCTGTCGCCACGTCGGAGGATCAGGTCTTCGCCCGGCAGTTCTTCTTGGCGAGGGACCGAAAGAACCTGCCCAAGGCGCCTGCCTGCCTTGATTGCAACAACAAGAAGTCTCGACTTGAAACGTATTTATCCGCTGTCCTGCCATTTGCCGGCAGGCACGCACAGGCAGTGGAGAACCTAACCAAGGGCGTCCCGAAACGATTGGACAGGAACCAGAAGGTGTCACGGGAGCTATTCAGCTCGATGAAGCCCGCTTGGCTGAGAGAAGACGGCGGAATTTATCAGCGGACGAGCGTTGTAGATTTCGACGGCGACAAACTCATCGATCTCCTCAAATACGTTGGCCGCGGCCTCGCATGGCACCACTGGAAAGTTTATTTGCGGCCTCACGACGAAGTGAGCGTGATGTTCGTTAAGAACGTGGGAACCGTGCTCTTCCAGTCTCTGCTCGCCAGGATGCACCCCCAGTACCATATCGACGAGAATCTCGGAAAGGGCACGATCCTGTATCGAGGCTTGCAGGCTCCCGACCCGCCGGAGCTGACAGTTTGGACGATCTCTAAGTACGGCGGCGTGGTTCTCTCGGATGTTCGGCAACGCACAGGAAGCGATGTCGAACCCTGCACTGTGTGGTGGATATTCACCGGGCCGCCCGAACTGAGACAGGCCTCTTCGTTGCTGAGGTGAAGGTCGCGCTTATCAAGTCGCTTCGTCGCTCTTCTACCCGCTCATCGAGCCGAGGAATTCGCCGTTGCTTCGGGTCTTGCCGAGTTTATCGAGCAGCAGTTCCATAGTCTCGACCGGCGATAGAGGATTGAGCACCTTGCGGAGAATCCACACGCGATTGAGTTCGTCCTTGGGCAGCAGCAGTTCCTCTTTGCGCGTGCCGCTCTTGTTGATGTCGATGGCCGGAAAGACGCGCTTGTCCACCAGTTTGCGTTCCAGGTGGATTTCCATGTTGCCGGTGCCTTTGAATTCCTCGAAGATCACGTCATCCATGCGGCTGCCGGTATCGATCAGGGCCGTGGCGATGATGGTGAGCGATCCGCCTTCTTCGATATTGCGCGCCGCGCCGAAAAAGCGCTTGGGACGCTGCAGCGCGTTGGAATCGACGCCGCCCGAGAGCACCTTGCCGCTGGGCGGGACGATGGTGTTGTAGGCGCGCGCCAGGCGCGTGATGGAATCCAGCAGGATCACCACGTCGCGTTTATGCTCGACGAGGCGCTTGGCCTTTTCGATCACCATTTCGGCCACCTGCACGTGGCGCGTGGCGGGCTCGTCGAAGGTCGAGCTGATCACTTCGCCGCGCACACTGCGCTGCATGTCGGTGACTTCTTCGGGACGCTCGTCGATCAGCAGCACGATCAGCGAAACTTCCGGGTGATTGGTGGTGATGGAGTTGGCGATGCTCTGCAGCAGCATCGTTTTGCCGGTGCGCGGCGGGGATACGATGAGGCCGCGCTGCCCTTTGCCGATGGGCGTCAGCAGATCCATCACACGGCCGGAGTAGTTGTCGCGGGCCGTCTCCAGCTTGAGCCGCTCATTGGGATACAGCGGCGTCAGGTTGTCGAAGAAGATCTTGTTGCGCGCTTCCTCGGGCGGTTCGAAATTGATGGCATCGACTTTGATCAGCGCGAAATACCGTTCGCCTTCCTTGGGCGGGCGGATCTGGCCGCTGATGGTGTCGCCGGTGCGCAGGTCGAAGCGGCGAATCTGCGACGGCGAGACATACACATCGTCCGGCCCGGGCAGGTAGTTGTACTCGGGCGCGCGCAGGAAGCCGAACCCGTCGGGCAGGCACTCCAGCACGCCTTCAGAGAAGATCAGGCCGCTCTTTTCCGCCTGGGTCTGCAGGATCTTGAAGATCAGCTCCTGCTTGCGCAGGCCGGCGAAGCCCGCGATGTTCATGTCCTTGGCCACCTGGTTGAGCTTCTGGATGCTCATGTCCTTGAGCTCCACCAGGTCCAGCGTAGGCGTACCGTTCTTGGCGCTCTGGGCGGCCTGCTGCTTGCGCCGCTGGGCTCCCGGACCGCCGCCGTGCGGCAGGGGCACCTCCACAATGGGAGCGGGCGGCGGGTCCACCGGGGCCGCCGGCTTCACCTCCGGGGGCGTCGCGGCCTCGACCGGTTTCGTCTCCACCGGCGGCTTCACTTCGGCCACCGGCGTGGGTGCGGGTTTGGGCGCGGGTGGCGGCGCGTCGGCTTTCGGTTCGGCGGCTTTCTCCGCCGCTTTGGGTTTGCCTTCGCCCGCGAGTCCGGTGCGAGGCGCGCGCTCGGTATGCTTGACCGTCTTTTCGACGTCGGTTTTGGCCGGCTTTTCGTGTTCGGCGGGGGCAGGCTGTTTTTCAGCCGCGATTTCGGTGGGTTTGTCGGATTTTTCCTGCGGCAGGTTGTTTCCTACCGTGGTTGAAGTGTTGTCGATATTGCTTGCCAAATTTCCCTCACTCCCCGGCCACTCAGGGCCGAGAACGGCAACGGCTCCACGCCTTCCCGGCGGATGGCGCGCAACGCGTGCTCTAACTCAGATTGATTCAACTTGTCGATTTTTGTAGCGATCACCAGGTACGGCCTTCCGTGATGTTCGAGCCACCGCTTCAGGTCCAGATCCTTATCCATCCATCCGCGGCGGGCATCCAGAATCACGCAGGACAACTTCAGGGGCTCCCTCTCCTGCAAATACTGATCGATCAGCTTCTTCCATTCCAGCGCAAAGCTCTTGGGCACCCGGGCATATCCATATCCAGGTAAATCGACGAAATAGAACGTCCCGTCGACCCGATAGAAGTTAATCGTTTGTGTGCGACCCGGGGTGTTACTGGTAAATGCCAGCCCTTTCTGTCCCGCGAGGGCATTAATCAGGCTGGATTTCCCTACGTTACTTCTTCCTAAGAATGCGATCTCCGGCAGCCGGTCAGCAGGGTGCCTGTCCGGACTGGCGGAACTTGTTACAAACTCTGCGCGCAAAAAAACACGCCCTTAATGCGCCACGGTTTCATCTACCGGCTGCACATCCACGGCCGGATTACCCGCCGGCATGGGCAGCGCGACCAATTCCCGCTCCAGGGCAATCTTCAGCACTTGATCCATGTTCTCGACAAAGTGCAACTTCATGGTCTTTTTGATTGCGTCGGGAATATCCGGAAGATCCTTTTCATTCTCCCGTGGCATGATTGCTTCCAGAATCCCATGCCGGTGGGCGGCCATCAACTTTTCTTTCAGACCGCCGATGGGGAGCACCTTACCGCGCAACGTGATTTCGCCCGTCATGCACACGTCGCCGCGCACCGGGATGCGGGTCAATGCGCTGCAGATGGTAGTGGCCAGGGTGATGCCGGCCGAGGGTCCGTCCTTGGGAATGGCCCCTTCGGGGATATGAATGTGGACATCCAGGTTGCGGTAAAAATCGCGCGGCAGGCCGAACAGGTGCGCTCGCGACCGGATATAGCTCATCGCCGCCTGCGCCGACTCCTGCATCACTTCACCCAGCTTGCCGGTGATGGTGAGTTTGCCCTTCCCTTCCATCAGGGTGCATTCCACAGAGAGAATCTGGCCGCCCACTTCGGTCCAGGCCAAGCCGGTAGCAGCGCCTACTTCGTTCTTCTTATCCGTTTCCAGGTCGCGGAATTTCCACGGACCCAGGAGTTCGGGAAGCTTGGCGCCATCGATCACGGCTTTGGGCAGCTTCTTCTTCTCCTTACCCGATTCGCTGTTTACGACCTGGCGGGCAACCTTCCGGCAAACGTTGCCGATTTCGCGCTCCAGATTGCGCACCCCGGCCTCGCGGCTGTAGTACTGGATCAGCCCGGCGACGCCTTCATCCGTGAATTCCACCTGCTCCTTAGAGAGCCCCGTGGCTTCCATTTGCTTGCGCACCAGGAACCGCTTGGCGATTTCCAGTTTCTCCAGTTCCGTATAACCCGAAAGCCGGATCACTTCCATGCGATCCTGCAGGGCCGCCGGAATGGTGTGCAGAACATTGGCCGTAGCCACGAAGAACACCTGGCTCAGATCGTACTCCACGTCCAGGTAATGATCCATGAACATGAAGTTCTGCTCCGGGTCGAGCACTTCGAGCAGCGCCGCGGAAGGATCCCCGCGGAAATCCATGGACATTTTGTCCACTTCGTCCAGCATGAAGACCGGGTTCTTGGTGCCCGCCTTCTTCATCATCTGGATGATCTGTCCGGGCAGCGCGCCGATATAGGTGCGGCGATGGCCGCGGATTTCCGCCTCGTCGCGTACTCCGCCCAGCGATAGGCGGATAAACTTGCGGCCGGTGGCCTTGGCGATGGACATGCCAAGCGAGGTCTTGCCCACGCCCGGAGGCCCCACGAAGCACAAAATGGAGCCCTTGGGATTCTTCACGAGGCGGCGCACCGCCAGGAATTCCAGGATGCGCTCCTTGATTTTCTCCAGGCCGTAGTGGTCGGCTTCCAGCACTTCCTCGGCGTACTTGAGCTCGCGGATTTCCTTGGACTTCTTTTTCCACGGCACCGCCAGCAGCCAGTCCAGATAATTGCGCGATACGGTGGATTCGGCGGACATGGGCGGCATGTTCTCCAACCGCTTCAGCTCCGCCATGGCCTTCTCCTGCGCATCGGCGGTCATGCCGGCGGTCTCGATGCGTTTTTTCAACTCATCGATCTCGCTCTTTTCGCCGCGGCCCAGTTCCTTCTGAATGGCCTTGATCTTCTCGTTGAGGTAGTACTCTTTTTGCGCCTTTTCCATCTGGCGCTTGACGCGGCCCTGAATGGTGCGATCGACATTCAACTTTTCGATTTCGATGTCGAGCATCTCGGCCACGCGCGTCAGCCGGTCGATCGGGTCGAAGATCTCCAGCAGTTCCTGCTTCTCTTCAATGGTCAGTTGCAGGTTGGCGCCGACCGTGTCCGCAAGCTTACCGGGATCGTCCACCCGGATGGCCGCGATCATGGTCTCGTAGTTCAGATTCTGGCTGAGCTTGACGTACTGTTCGAACAGCCCCGTGACCCGGCTGATCAACTGGTCTAACTGCGGACCCGCTTCCACTTTGAAGCCGGAGGTGCGCACCACGGCGCGAAAGAAGCCTTCGTCGTCGGCGACGGAAACCACCTTGCCGCGCTCCACTCCCTCGACCAGAACTTTGATATTACCGTCCGGCAGCTTGAGGCTCTGGACGATATTTACAATCGTGCCTACGCTATAGATTTCGTTAGGCTTGGGCTCATCGATGGAAGCGTCATGCTGGGTGGCAAGAAAAATCTTCTTGTCCCCTGCCATGGCTTCTTCCAGGGCCCGTACGCTCGATTCCCGCCCCACCACGAACGGAGTCATCATGTACGGAAAGATGACCACATCCCGGATGGGCATCATCGGAAGGCGCTTTGTATCGGATTTTTCCTTTGAAGTAAGCATTGTTCTCCCCAGGGGGTGACGCGTCCCTGGACCCAGACGCGGCGGGCGGAAGCCGCGATTCGTCTCCTGCTAGCAGCCGGAAAAGCCGGCAAGACCTGCGCCAGCCTCAAGAACCGGCCAAGCCCCTAGCCAGCCTTTTCTAATATTGTAAGACTGATTTTCTGCGACAGCACCATCTCTTTGGTGACTTGGAATTCCCTCACCTTCTTATAAGAAGGCAGATAATACATGAGATCGAGCATCAGATCCTCGAGAATCATGCGCAGACCGCGGGCGCCGACTTTGCGCTCCATGGCCAGGTCGGCAATTGCTTCCAGCGCGTCGTCGCTGAACTTCAAGCGCACGTTCTCGAACTCGAACAGCTTCTGATACTGTTTGATGATGGCGTTCTTGGGACGACTCAAAATCTGGATCAGCGCCACCCTGTCCAAATCTTCCAGAACCGCCGATACCGGCAAACGGCCGATGAATTCCGGAATGAAACCGAACTTGATCAGGTCGATCGGCTGTGCCTGCGACAGCAGGTCGATATCCCTTCGCCCGCTGATGCTCTGCCGCGACAACCCCTTCTCTTCTTCCTGAAGGAAGCCCATGGATTTCTTGCCGGTCCGTCGCGCGATCACTTTCTCCAGCCCCACAAACGCGCCGCCGCAGATGAACAGGATGTTGGTCGTGTCCACCGGGGTGAATTCCTGGTGCGGGTGCTTCCGTCCGCCTTGCGGCGGTACATTGGCAACCGTGCCTTCCAGAATCTTCAGGAGCGCCTGCTGGACCCCCTCACCAGAGACGTCGCGGGTGATCGACGGGTTCTCATCTTTTCGACAGATTTTGTCGATCTCATCGATGTAGATAATCCCCTGCTGGCATTTCTGCACATCGCCATCGGCCGCCTGCAGCAGTTTCAGGATGATGTTCTCGACGTCTTCGCCCACATAGCCGGCTTCGGTCAGAGTGGTCGCGTCAACAATGGCGAACGGTACGTCCAGGATCTTCGCCAGAGTCTGCGCCATCAGGGTCTTGCCGGTCCCGGTGGGGCCAATCAGCAGAATGTTGGATTTCTGCAGTTCGACCTCGGTATTACGCATGCGGTTCATGTGAATCCGCTTGCAATGGTTGTAGACCGCGACCGCCAGCTTCTTTTTCGTGGATTCCTGGCCGATCACGTACTGGTCCAGGAACTCCTTCACTTCCAACGGCTTGGGGATCTTGTTGGGAGTTCCGGAAGGAGGTTCGACCTTGTCATCCTCCAATATCGAATTGCACACAGCTATGCACTCGTCGCAGATGTACGCGCGAGGGTAATCGCTGGGGGAAGAGATGAGCTTTCCTACTACGTCCTGGCTCTTATGACAAAAAGAACACCGCAAAGCATCATCGGATCCGGCTCGCTTCAAGCAGTTTTCTCCTGTTCCACCTTCGGCTCTATTGGGAAACCACCTCGGCCTCGGGGGTAGAGAACCTCAATCGATTTCGTTACTATTATCACCTGAACGTACGCTCCTTAGCAATGTATTCCAAAGTTGGCATCGACGCACCAGTACTTCAGGTTCAGCTAACCTTGGATAACCCCTATGATTCCGTAGTTTTACGGGCGTGTTCGAAAAGGAAATTGAGCGTCTTTTCAGTCTGAATGTGGCTGGCAATCCGGCCCAGCGTGCCGTCTTTCTCAAATTTCATGTGGAGGGCCGCGATCGGTTCCCGGGTCTGCCGGGCCTGCCGTTCCACTTCCTTATCCACTTCATCCCGGGTGGCATGGATGGACTCCCGCTCGGAAATCCGGGAAAGCAACATGGAAGCCTTCACCTCATGCACGGCCTTCTCGCGCTGCGACTCCTTCACCTTGTTCCAGTCCAGCTTCAACTCGCGCGGATCCATTCCTTCCGCGGCCATGGCGCGCAGGCTCTGCTCTACGCGATTTTTGATCTGCCGATCCACGAAAGCCTCGGGCACCGGAAAATCGTGTTGTTCCACCAACTTATCGATGATCCGGTTCTTGGCTTCCTGCTGGGCCTCGTACTGCCTCTGGCCGAAGATGCCCTTGCGAATGGCTTCCTGCAATTCGTCCACGGTCCGGTAATCGCCCAGATCCTGCGCGAACTCATCGTTCAACTCGGGCAACTCCTTGCGGCGCAACCCCTTCACCGTGGCGTGGAATTTCACTGTCTTGCCCGCCAGTTTGGCGCTCCCGTAATCCTCGGGATAGGTGACTTCGAAGTCCCTGGTATCCTCGGGACTCAGGCCGCGAAGGTTTTCGCTGAAGCTTTCCAGCGTGTCGCTCCCGCCGATCTCCAGCACCATTTCGTCCTGCTTGATCGGCTCGTCAACACCGCCGATGCTCTCCAAAGACACCACGGCATGGTCGCCGTTTTCCAGCGCCCGCGGGTCTACGTTGACGTATTGGGCCTTCTGTTCGCGAATCTCTGCAATTCGCTTGTGCACGTCGTCGTCTGTGACCTCGGGATCGTGATACGGGACTTCCACGTCTTTGTAGTCGCCCAGTTCAATCTCGGGCACGACCTCGAACGTGGCTTTGAACCGCAGCGGCTCGCCCTCATGGAAATGGACATCGCTGATGTCGGGCGTGCCGACCACGTTCAGGTTGTCCGCCGCGAACTGTTGACTCAGAAAGCGCGGGATGATGCTCTCCAGCACCTTCTGCCGGATGTCGCCCGCGAACGTCTTGCGAATAATCGACGCCGGCACTTTGCCCGGACGAAAGCCCGGCAGCTTGGCACGCTTCTGCACGTCCCCGGTGACCCGGTTGGTCTCGCTGGCCACATCCTCAACCGGGACGGAGATGTCGAGCGAGTGCTTGCAACCTTCTACTAACGCCAAGTGGATTTGACCTCGGGAAAGAAATGATGGTGTAAAGCTCATGATACCACGTACAATGGCTCTGTCGGACCATGGTCGCGGTCATCGTAGTTGTAGTGGCGTTCCTCTGCTTGTGGGCCGCCGTAATTCCGCCTGTCGCGAAATGCATCTCCAAATCCAAGAAGCCGTCCTGAACGTCATGCTTCTGTGGCTGCTCACCACGCCGCACGAATTCGCTCACGCCTGGGTGGCCACGCAACTGGGCGACGATACGCCCCGCCTGCAGGGCCGTTTGACGCTGAATCCGCTGGCCCACATCGACTGGATCGGCACTACCATTCTGCCCTTCGTTACCACGCTGCTTTCCGGCGGCTTCCTGGGCTGGGGTAAGCCCGTTTTTACCCAAACCTCCAAACTGCGCGGTGGCTTGAACGGCCTCGCGCTGGTAGCCCTGGCGGGACCGGCGAGCAACGTGGTGATGGCGGTAATTCTGGCGATTCTGGCGGTGGTGACCCCGGTTCCGGCGGTCGCTGCCTTTCTGCGCCAAGGAGTGCTGCTAAGCCTGTATCTGGCGATCTTTAATCTGCTTCCGGTGCCGCCCCTGGACGGCTCCAAGCTCCTGCTGGCGGCCCGCATTCCGGCGGCCATTTACAACGAAATCGCGCGCGCCGGCTTCATGCTTCTGATCGTGCTGGTAGCCTTCACCCGCGTCGGCGAATACATGAGCGTCTGGGCTTACGACGGGGCGCGCGCCATCTTCGCGGCACTCCCGTGACTTGCGCTGTGTGGCTGCTGGCCGCGGCGGCCGGCATCATCGACTTTTTCGGCTATCAGGGCATCGATGTCGCGGCCGTTCGCGCCGCCCTTCCCATCCACGAAGGCGCCCCCTTCGACCCGGAGCATTTCGACGACACCGCAGCCAGGGATGCAGTAAAAAAAATGACCGGCCACGCCCCCACGGATCTCGGCGTAGTCTGCTGCGACTCGGGTGGGAACTGGATGCTGTATTTCGGACTCGGCGGCGCCTCTTATCACCCGGTTGCGTTCCACCCGGCGCCCACGGGAAAGGCCAGCCTGTCGCCTGCCTTGCAACGCGCCCACGACGAGATGATGGAGGCGTGGGGCGCGGCAGTCCAGAAGGGGAATTCGGGCGAAGACCGGTCGCGAGGTTACTCCCTGCTGGAGGATCCCGCGGCGCGTGCCAAACAACTCGCCTTCCGGGAGTTGGTGCTGCGCGAAGAGAAGAACGTGCTGACGGTGCTGGCCACATCGTCCAATAGCGAGCAGCGCGCCATGGCAGCAGAGGCTCTGGGGTATGCCCGCCGCTCCGCCCGGCAGGTCGCGGCCCTGGTAAAGGCGGGGCTCGATCCGGACCCCGGCGTACGCAACAACGCGACGCGGGCGCTGGCGGTGCTGGTCGCGGCCGATCCTAAAATAAGCCGCAAGATTCCACCGGGCCCGTTCATTTCCCTGCTCTCCTCGGGCTCCTGGGAGGACCACAATAAAGCGTCGTTGCTGTTCGAGGCGATGACGCAGTCGCGCGACCCCCAACTGCTGCGCGACCTTCGCGCGCAGGCGCTGGATTCCCTGGTGGAGATGGCCCGCTGGCGCAATCCCGGGCACGCCATTCCGGCAAAACTGATTCTGGGACGGATCGCCGGCTTTGACGAAAGCAAGCTGGAGAAGATGGACACGGAAGCGATCGTCGCGGCGGTGACGCAGAAGTAGTGAAGAGAATCGGCCGCGGATGAACGCGGATGCACGCCGATAAAAATTCCGTCAAGAATTCCGCTCCGTCATGCGTCTTCTCAGCTCTGACCATACCCGGTGAGATAAGATCCGACGCGTGAATTCCGAGATTGCCGAATCCGAATGCGATAAGGTATGGAGAGCGCGGAAGGCGTTGTTTTCGGTTGGCCGCACCAACAGGTCCAGATCGGCGGTATAGCGGGGATAACCATGAAAAGCGACGGCGTGAGCACCGACTATCAGGTAATCAACTTCGTTCGAGTTTAGTAACTCGATAAACTCGCGCCAGTCTTTGTTCAGCGGCATGAGGATGACGGCGTTCGCGGAGCTCGTTCAGGATATTCAGGCGTTCCTCGGGAGACATCCCGGCGTCGTCGCGCGCGTCAGCCTCATCGGCCGCCTTGAAGCTTGCAAATACCCTGACCTTCTTCTCCACTTTGAATATTATAATTCCCTACCCTGCCGCACGCTTTACGACTTCGATCCGGCGGGGCCTTCGCAGCGCCATCACTGCCGCGCCGAACAGGAACCCGACAGCAAATGCGGCGCATACCCTGCGCTGGCCTCCGAATGAAATGTAGCGGGTCCCTTCCGGCGTGATTTCCAGGGCGCCGCACGGCCGCGCGGAAAGACGCCCACCGCCGCCGCCTCCACCCCCTTCCGCCTCTTCGCCCTTGGGGCGGCCGCCTCCGCCGCCGAAGGCGTACCGGACGCGGGCGGCCGGAAGCACGGTGCGATTGCCAACCACCACCGGCTCGCCGTAAACGTTCTTTACCGATGCCCCGGTCGAGACGCGCTCGGCCATATTCTGCAGCATTTGTGCGATGTCCATGCTCTATGCCTCCAGCCCCATCTGCGTCAGCCGGTACCGCAGGGCGTTGCGCGTCAGACCCAACAAACGCGCGGCATGACTTTTGTTTCCGTCCGCGCGGCGCAGCGCTTCGCGAATCAGGTCCTGCTCATACTGATCCAATGTCATGCCTTCCGGCAGGAAGTTCGAATCGTTGTGCGCCCGCGGGCGCGGGGCGCTCTCCAGATGTATGTCCTTGGCGTCCAGCACCGGGCCGGTGCACATCACCAGGCTCCGCTCGATTACGTTCTCCAGTTCGCGAACGTTGCCGGGCCAGTGATAGCCCATCAGCTTTTCGATGCCGGCATCGGTGATCGATTCCGCCAGGCAGCCGGTGTCCGGCGCCAGTTTCTTCACGAAGTGACCGGCCAGAAACGGAATGTCCACCTTGCGCTCGCGCAGCGGCGGAATATTGAGCGGCACCACGTTGAGCCGGTAATACAGGTCCTCGCGAAACGTGCCCTGCTCCAGGGCGGCGCGCAAATCCTGATTGGTGGCGGCGACCACGCGCACATCGATGTGGCGCGTCTGATTGCTGCCCAGCCTTTCGAATTCGCGCTCCTGCAGAATGCGCAGCAGCTTCACCTGAATGGCCGCCGGCACGTCGCCGATTTCGTCCAGGAAAACCGTCCCGGTGTCGGCCTGTTCGAACTTGCCGGGCTTGGTGGTCTGCGCTCCGGTGAAGGCGCCCTTCTCGTAGCCGAACAGTTCGCTCTCCATCAGGTTTTCGGGAATGGCGGAGCAGTTGATTTTCACCAGCGGATGGTCCTTGCGCGGGGAGCGGAAGTGAATGGCGCGCGCGATCAGGTCTTTGCCCACACCGCTCTCGCCCGCCAGCAGCACGGTGGCCCGCGTGGGGGCGACCCGCTCGATGGTAGCGAAAATTTCCTGCATGGGCTGGCTGCGGCCAATGATATTGTCGAATTCGTAGCGGCGGCCCAGCTCTTCTTTCAATGCCCGATTCTCTTCCCGCAGCGCCCGCACCTCCAGCGCCTTGTTCACCACCTGCATCAGATGGTCCAGCGAAAACGGCTTGAGGAGGAAGTCGGTCGCGCCGGCTTTCATGGCCTCCACCGCCGTTTCCACGCTGCCGAACGCTGTCATCATGATTACCGGCACCTGCGCATTCTGGCGGCGGATCAGGCCGAGCAATTGCAGGCCATCCATATTCGGCAGCCTCAGATCGCTCAGCACCAGGTCGGCGCGGTCCACCAGTTTGAGCCCCTCTTCGGCGGTGCCGGACTTGTCCACGTCGAACCCCGCGGAGGCCAGTTGCAACTCCAGCACCCGCCGGAGCTTCTCTTCGTCTTCAACCACCAGGATGCGTCTCTTCATGAGCACAGCTCAACGCGGAGGCGCGGAGACGCAGAGGAAGAAGGGGGCTGGGGATAGGGGTTGGGGGTTGGGGAATAGTTCAGTTTGTGCTGCTCCATTTTTTCTCTGCGTCTTCCTCCGCGGCTCCGCGTCTCCGCGATGAAAAAACTCTTGTCTCATTGGGAACTCTCCGAAGCCATCAAGTCCATCGGCAGCAGCACGCGGAAAATACTGCCCTTTCCAGGCTCGCTTTCCACCGTTATTTTACCCCCGTGTTCATCCACAATTTTAGAAACGATGGCCAGCCCCAGGCCAACCCCGGCCGCTTTGGTGGTGAAGAACGGATTGAAAATGCTGTTGAGGTTCTTCCCCTCGATGCCCGCGCCGCGATCGATCACCGAGACTTCCGCGGTTCCGGCCGAGGAACGCGTTTTCACCGTGACCGCGCCGCCGGCGCTGGTGGCCTGCGCGGCATTCAGCACCAGATTATAGAAGACGCGCTCCATCAACCCGGCGTCGAACGGAAAGGGCCGCATTTCCGGTTCGTAGTTCCGGTAGATGGAAACTCCCGAAACCTCCCGCTCCACCAGCGCGATGGCCTGATCCAGCACCTTCGCCAAGTCCACTTCTTTGTCGCGCTCCAGTTGCACCGGACGGGCGAATTGCAGGAACCGCGTGATCAGGGCGTTGCAGCGGTCCACCTCGGAATTGATGAAGCCCGAGACTTCCCGCGCCACATCATTTTCGGCACTCACGCTGCGCGCCAGCATCTCGCGAAGACGCCTTGATGGTCCCCAGCGGATTGCGCAGTTCGTGAGCCAATCCGGCGGAGAGTTGTCCCAGCGCCGCCAGGCGGTCGGATCGGCGCATGGCATCTTCGGCCTCCCGGAGTTGGGCGACGACGCGCGCCAGTTCCTCGGCGGTGCGCTGATGCTGGGCGGATTGAATGCGCAAATCCTCCGCCAGCATGTTCGTCAGCGTGCCCACCATGGCGAGAAAAACGACGCGTTCCAGCGCCAGGTCGATCCACTGATTCCAGTTCGCCTGCGGGAACAGGAGGAAAGAAAGGTAAAAGCCAGCCACCAGGAGCACCCAGAACAGCGTCCAGCCTACGCCTGAAATGGTGGCGGCGGAGACCACCGGCAGCAGCAGCAGCACCCAGTAGCGGCTTCCCACGGTTCCGGTGAATGCCAGCAGAGGCCAGATCAGCAAGAGCTTGAGAACGATTCCCGCCACACGTCCGCGCGTAGTCTGTAGGGCAGGGATCCTCGGTTCGGCGATCTGCATGAGGCCCAGCGCGATCAGCGGCGCCAACTCGTAGGCGTCGCCATACAAAGGCGCGCGATCAGCACGCCGAAGAGAAACAGCCAGACGAAGTCCTGCGGACGGACCATGCGCATCCAGCCGGGAAGCTTGAAAAATGGCACCTGTAATATCTCAGTCGGGATTATGCCACAATGAGAAGGAACGTCTCATGCCCAACCCAAGTATTCTGGATCAGGACCGGGATATCGGCCCTGGTTCCCAAACCAAAAACGAGCCCAACGAGTCTTTCGGCGACATTCTGTCGCAATACGAACAGTCTCATTCTCACAAAGCCGAAAAGGAAGGCGTCAAAGGCCTGGAAGGCACCGTAGTCGCTGTGACCGGTGAGCAGGTCTTCCTCGACATCGGCTACAAGATCGAAGGCACCATTCCCCTGGCCGAGTTCCAGAAGGCCGGGGAAGAGATCAAGCCCGGCGACAAGGTGGTGGTTTCCGATCAAAGGCCGCGGGGAAGACGGCGATCACGAGCTGTCGAAGATCAAGGTGGAGCGG
>CAWIGC010000011.1:0-31924 GCA_963835555.1 uncultured Solibacteraceae bacterium
CAAGGCAAGTTGCGGGCCCGCGACACTTTTCGACTGCCGGTAAACGGGGCAGCGCACTGCTGGCGGTGCTGTGGCTGAGTGCGGCCCTGGCGGCCATTGCGTTCTCGCTTTCCTCCACGGTGCGCGGCGAGACCGAACGGGCATCCACGTCGGTGGATGGCTTGCGGAGTTACTACCTGGCGGCCGGGGGAATCGAGCGCGCGTCCCTGGAACTGCTCTGGTCGATCAAGCTGCCGCCGGAAAAGCGGCCCATTCCCGAGAATTCCACGGCGATCGACTATCAGTTTGCCAGCGGCATAGTCCACGTCGAGTTCCTGCCGGAAACCGGGAAGCTGAACGTCAACAGCGTCACGCCGGAGGTGCTGTACCGGCTGAATTTGGCCCTGGGAATGGAGCCCGCGCGGGCGCAACTGGTCGCCCTGGCAATCGACGACTGGCACCATCCCGCAAATCCTGACAATCTTGCCCTGGCGCCGACTTTTCCGGTGCCCCACGCGTCCATTCAAGAGATCGAGGAATTGCTGCAAGTGCAAGGCGTTACGCCAGACATTTTCTACGGAACTTACGTCCCGGCGCCGGAAGGCTCGGACCCCCAGGGTCCGCGTCTGCTGGCACGGCCGGGCTTGGTCGACTGCCTGTCGGTGTTCGGCACCAAAGACCGGGTGGACGTCAATACGGCGCAGCCCGCGGTGCTGGTGGCCATCGGGCTGACCCCCTCGGCGGTGAATGCGATTCTGGAGATGCGGCGGCTGACGCCCTTCTCGGATAAGACCCTGTCGGACTTCCTGCAGGCGATCGGTTCCCCGGGCGCGCTGCTGCGTGTAGCGGGCAACACCATCGTCACCATGCGAGCCACTGCCCGGCTGTTCACGGGCGCCGGCCAACTCTCCGATATGCGCCGTACGGTGGCGGCCCAGGTAAAGTATATGCCGCCCGGCTACGACGCGCCGATTCACATTTTGCGCTGGTACGATTCCGCCTGGATCAACTGACCTTCATGCCTCTTTCGACTTCCCTCACCAAAGACGTGCGCAAGCTGCTGGCATTCGGCTTTGGCATCGGCGTGGAAATTGGCGCCACGAATCTGGAAGTGGTGGCGGCTCGCGTGCGCCCCACCGGCATCCACGTGGTGGGCCGGTCCACGATTGTGAATTATGCCAGCCGCCCGGCAGCCGAGTGGGGCGCGGAATATGCGCACTTCCTCAAGACCCTGGGGGCGGCCCATCTGAGCGCCACAGTGCTGCTGCCGCGGCGGGAAGTGATTGTCCGCCAGATGGCGCTGCCGGGAGTGGCCTCAAAGGACGTGGACAGTGCCATCCGGTTCCAGTTGGATACGCTGCACCCCTATGGCGATGAAGAAGTCTACTGGGGATGGTCGCCGCTAACCTTCGGCTCGGTGCTGGTGGGGATTGCGCGGCAGAGCGTAGTGAGCCGCTACGTACAGCTTTTTAACGAAGCCGGCGTCGCGGTTTCCAGTTTTACTTTTTCCGCCGCGGCGGTCCACGCTGCCATCCGGCTCAACGGGCACAGCGAAGGCGCCGGCTTCGTAGCGCTGAGCCGGGCGGCCCAGCGGCGCGGTGGAAGTATACGGCGAAAGCGCCACCCGCCCGGTGTTCTGCGCCGAATTCGATCTGGCTCCGCAGCGCGCCACCACCCTGGCGCTGGCGGAGTTGCGGCTTCCGCCCGAGACTGTCCCGGTGCAGTTGGAGCAGGTGCTGCCGAAGCCGGCGGTCAACCCGGTGGATAACGATCTTTCCCGCAATGCCCTGCCATATGCTACGGCGCTGGCCGGGGCCTGTCCCCGCCTGGCGCCCTCGGCCAACGTGCTGCCGGCGGAGTTCCGGCGCTTCAATTCGCGCGCGGTCTTCATCCCCACCGTCGCGCTGGCGGTGTTGCTGGTGCTGGTAGCCGGCGGGATGCTGGTCTATTCGCGATACGCGGAACGGCAGTATCTGCACCAGCTTCAGGCAGCAATCGCCAAATTGCAGCCGCAGGCTTCGCGCGCGGCGGCATTGGACCGGCAGACCGAGAGTCTGCGCGCCCGCACGCGCCTGCTGGAGCAATATCGCGGGATGACCCGCAACGATCTGGATGCTTTGAACGAATTGACCCGCCTGGTGGAGCCGCCGGCCTGGGTCAACAACATCGAACTCGCCCGCGACAGCCTCCGCTTCGGCGGCGAGGCGCCGCAGGCCACCAAGCTGGTAAACATTCTGGATGCCTCGCCGTTCTTCAAGAATTCCAACCCGGTGCAGGACGTGCGCACGCCGGCAGGGGTGGATCAGTTCCTGATCGAGGCAAAACGCGGAGTGCATCCATGACGGTCGGCAGCCTGGACAAGCGAACAGGTTTCGGTCTCGTGGCCGGGGTGGCGGCGATCCTGATTCTGCGTTTCGTGGTGATGGGGGGCGACTCTGCGACCGCGGCGGTGGCTCCTTCCGAGACGGTGGCACAGGCGGAACAGCGATTGCAGCATGTCCGGCAGGTGGCCGCCACGGTGCCCGGCAAAGAAGTGGTGACGAAGAACGCCGCCGCCACGGTCGCTACTCTGGAAAAAGGCATTTTCCGGGCGGAGACCGAATCGCAGGCGAAAGCGGCGATTCTGGAAATGGTCAACAACGTCGCCAAGGCAAACGGAGTACAGACGCGCGGTCTGGACGAGTCCCACAGCAAGCCGATTTCCGCGGACTACGGAGAGATTACGGTGACGGTGAGCTTCGCCAGCGATATCGTGCAACTGGTGAACCTGCTTGCCGGGCTGGCCGACCAGGACCAGATCCTCGCAACGAATGGCATCCGCATCAGCGGCGGGACGGATAAGAAGAAAATTCTCCAGGTGCGTTTGAGCGTTTCGGGCCTGGTCCCGAGGAAGCTGCTGGCGCCTGAGAAGAAAGGACTGGCGGGGTTTTGAATCGCAAACTGCTGTTGCTCGACATAGTGCTGCTGGCGGTAGTGGTTTATGCCGGCTCGCAGTTCCGCGATCTGTATCGGGAGAAAAAGGCGCGTGAAACGGCGCAGCGCAACGTAAAAGTAACGCCGGTGCCCCCGCCACCGGCGCCGGCGCCTCCGCCTTCCACCACGGTGCTGGCCACCACCTATGCGCCCATCGCGCAAAAGCTGCTGCTGTCCAAGGACCGTAATCCGGATGTTCCCATCGAAGTGCCTCCGCCTCCGCCTCCGCCTCCGCCCATGCCGCCATTGCCCGCGTACCACGGGATGATGAACTTCGGCGATGCCGAGGGGCCGATCGCGATCATGAGCCTGGCGAACAGTAAAGCGCAGAAATCGATTCATACCGGTGAGACCATCGGCGAATTCAAGCTGCTGGCCGTCAGTAAAGATGGAATCGATTTGCAGTGGAGAGATCAGAAGGTCCACAAGACGCTGGAAGAGTTGGCCAGCCACAACAAGGCGGACGCACCAGCGCCGGCTGCCGCTCCGGCTGCCGCGGCGCCTGGTCCAGCGCGGGCCCAGGCGCCCCCGCCGGCGGAGCGCGGGCCCGATGAGAAAGACCAGGGCGGCGGAATCCATCGGTGTCAGGACGGCGACACTACCCCTGCCGGGACTGTGGTGAATGGCCTTCGAAAGGTCACGAAACCGGGTCCGTTCGGACAGGTGTGTTATTGGGAGCCCGTCGGGCGCTGACACTTCGCCATCTTTTATTTAGGTTGGGAGTCTTACGATGAAGATACGTCTGTTGTTAGTAACTGCCTGTGCGGCTATGGCGCTTGCCCAAACGCCGCCGCCGCAAACGCCGCCGGCGCAAGCTCCGCCGGCGCAGGCGGCTCCCCCGCAAACTCCACCTGCACAGCCAGTCCCGGCGCAGGCGGCTCCCCCGCAAACTCCGCCTGCACAGCCCGCTCCGGCACAAGCGGCTCCCCCGCAAACTCCGCCTGCACAGCCCGCTCCGGCACAAGCGGCTCCGGCGGTGCAAACCGCCCCCGCACAGCCCGCGCAGACGCCGCCACCCCCGCAGCAGGCGCTTCCAGCGGCAGGGCCCAGCGAGCGCGAATTCATGTTCGAAGACGTATCCCTGGCAGAGATGATCGACACTCTGGCGAAGCGGCTGAAGATCAATTACATCCTGGATAAGCGCGTAGTCGGCACAGTTACCATCCACACTTACGGAGAAGTCAAGCCGGTGGATTACATGCCGCTGCTGATGACCATCCTGCGTATCAACCAGGCCACCATGGTGAAGGTGGGCGACCTGTACCGCATCGTGCCTACCGCGTCGGTATCGAACCTGCCTGTCGATCCCATGACGAACGCCGATCCCAAGACCATGCCGGAGGATGAACGCATGGTGTTGAACCTGGTATTTCTGAAATACGCCACCGCCACGGAAATTCAAAAGCTGATTCATCCGTTCATGGGCGAAGGCGGCACCGATTCGGTTTACGAACCGGCCAACCTGCTGCTGATTCAGGACAACAGCCGCAACATGCGGCGCACCATGGAACTGATCGGCATGTTCGATAGCGATACGTTCGCCGGACAGAGGGTCAAGTTGTTCGATGTCAATAACAGCCGTCCGACCGATTTGGTGAAGGATCTGGACAACGTCTTTAAGGCATATTCGCTCTCCGAGAAGAATGCGGCAGTACACTTTATTCCCGTCGATCGTATTAATACGATCATCGCGGTGGCGCCGAATCCCGGGATTTTCACTCAGGTGAAGTCGTGGATCGATAAGTTGGACATCCCGGTCAAAGTAACTGCCGGTTCGGTGAATAACTATGTCTACCGTTTGAAGTACGGCAATGCCATCAATGTAGCCATGGCTATTATGGCCCTGTACAGCGGAAATCCCATGGCCCTGATCGGGATGGCCGCCAGCGCTAACAGCAGCATGTACGCCGCCGGAATCGGTATGAATGGAACGGGCATGATGGGCGGCGGCGGAGGCATGGGTATCGGCGGTCTGGGGATGGGCTATGGCGGTGGCATGGGCATGGGTGGTTATGGCATGGGTGGCTATGGCATGGGCGGCTATGGCGCGGGCGGCTATGGCGGGGGTGGCTATGGCGGGGGTGGCTATGGCATGGGCGGATATGGCATGGGGGGCTACGGCGGCTACGGCGGCGGGGCGGCGCAGACTCCGGCAACATCCCCGCTGGGAACCACCGCAGCGGGAACAACCGGTCCGGGCGGCGCCGGTCTTACCGGAAGTTACCTGGGCAACAATCCCTCGGGGATGGGGATGCCGCCGAACATGCCGCACGTGATTCCCAATCCGTTCGATAACACCTTGCTGATTCAGGGCACGGCGCAGGATTACGAGCAACTCAAGAGCCTGCTGCGGCAACTGGACGTAGCGCCGATGCAGGTGCTCATCGAAGCCAAGATTTACGAAGTGGATCTGACCAACAATTTTGCCATGGGCGTCGAGTCCGCTTTGCAGCAGAAGACTCAGAATCCCGCGGGATACAGCGGGGGACCGGGAGGCACGGTGGGCGCCTCGCGGGTTCTGGCTGCTACCGGAGGCGCCGGCGGGCTGAGCCTGACCACCGGCCTCCTGGTATCGCAGAGCAAGGAATTGCTGGCTCTGATCACCGCAAGCGAAAACAGAAGTAAGTCGAAGCTGGTCTCGGCGCCGAGTATTATCGCCACCGATAGCGTGGCGGCCACGATGAACGTTGGCAGTGAGGACCCGGTGCTGACTTCCCAAGGTATCGCTGGAGGCGTGCAGTCCGGGGGCAGTTCGGTGTTCACCAACACGGTGAGCAACCAGAGTTCGGGTATTACTTTGAGCATCCTGGCACACGTGAATTCCAGCGGTATCGTCACCATGGTGATCAACCAACAGGTGAGCGCGCCCATCGCACCCTCCGCGAGCGCGGCGATTCAATCGCCGTCGTTTTCCAATCGTTCTTTTAGCACGCAGGTGACCGTGCAGGACGGCGACATGATCGCGATCGGCGGCGCTATTCAGGAGACTCACACGGAGAGTTCGGGGGGCATTCCGATTCTCGACCGCATTCCCTTCATCGGAGCGGCGTTCGGGGCGAAGAACATCACTACCGACCGCAAAGAGCTGATAGTGTTCATGACGCCCCGGGTGATCTACGACACGACCCAGATTCTGGATGCCACCGAAGAGATCAAGACAAATTTGAAGCGCGTCGGCAAGCTGATGAAGGACAACAATCAGTAAAGCTGAACCTCCCTTAGCGGCGCGCCGGTTATGGAGATCTGTTTCCTGCAATTTTTCGTATGATCAGGCAATGGCAGCAGTATTCATCGCCGGGGCGAGCGGTTTCCTGGGCGGACCGGGACGCCGCTGGCCATTGGTTCTGCAACCGCTCTATTGGATTCTGGGATGCTTGCCGCCCACGCGCGCCGGTGCGCAGCGACTGGGCCTGGTTACGCTGGGGCAGATGGCGGCGGCGCTCACCCGGAGTATCGGGCGCCTTCCCGTAGGACTGCGCGTTTGGGAAGTGCCGCAAATCCGTGCGCGGGAGTGAGGGAACTCAGCTTCCGCGAATCAGGAGGAGCAACTGCTGCTCATCCAGAATGCGGATTCCCAGTTCCTGCGCCTTGTCCAGTTTGGAGCCGGGATCTTCGCCGGCGACCAGGTAGCTGGTTTTCTTACTGACAGAGCCGGCTACCTTGCCGCCGGCCGATTCAATCAACTTCTTGACCTCGTCGCGGCTGAGGTGCGGCATCGTCCCGGTAATCACGAAGGTCAGCCCTTTTAGCGGTCCGCCGCGCGGGCGTGTGGATTTGTACGTGAATACCAGTCCCGCGGCGGAGAGTCGCTCGATCAATTCCTGATTCCGCGGTTCGCGGAAGAACTGAAAGATGCTCTCCGCGACCTTGGGTCCCACCTCTTCGGCTTCCTGCAGTTCTTCGAGTGTCGCGGAGCCGATCTTCTCCATGCTGCCGAAATGTTCCGCCAGGAAGATCGCGGTGCGCTCGCCCACGAAGCGGACGCCCAGCGCCGTAATCACTCGGGGCAGGGGGTTCTTTCGGGAATTGGCGATGTTGCGAAGAATATTGGCGGCCGACTTCTTGCCCATGCGTTCTAAGGTCAACAGGCTCTCTTCGGTGAGGTCGTACAGATCGGCCACGCTTTTCACAAGACCGCGATCCACCAGTTGATCCACCAGGGCTTCGCCCACGCCATCGATATTCATGACGCCGCGGGAGGCAAAATGGAGAATAGATTCCTTGAGCCGGGCCGAGCAGTTGGTATTAATACAGCGGCTGGCGGCTTCCCCCTCTTCCCGCACAATCCTGCCGCCGCATACCGGGCAATGGGAAGGCATGTGGAACTTCTTGCGGTAGCTGCCCTGGGAGGAGACTCGCACGACTTTGGGAATCACGTCGCCCGAGCGTTCGATTACCACCTGGTCGCCGATTTCCAGGCCGAGGCGTTCGATCTCGTCTTCGTTATGCAGCGTGGCGCGGGCCACGGTCACGCCGCCCACCTCCACGGGTTTGAGGCGGGCCACGGGCGTCAAGGCGCCGGTACGCCCCACCTGCACTTCGATATTCTCTATCGAAGTGACCGCCTGCCGCGCCGGATATTTGTAAGCGATGGCCCAGCGGGGACTCTTGGCGGTGAAGCCCAGCGCGACCTGCTGCGCGATGGAATCCACTTTCACCACCACGCCATCGATCTCGTAAGGGAGTTCTTCGCGGCGGGATTCCCAACCGGCGCAAAAGGCCAGCACTTCGTCCACGCTGTCACAGAGGCGGCGGTGGGTGTTCACCTTGAAGCCCATGCGGGCCATGGCTTCGAGGGATTCCCAGTGGCTGTCGAAAGCGGGCCGGTCTTCGACGAAAAGAAAATAGGTATAGTAATCCAGGCGGCGCGATGCCGTGATCTGCGGCTCGAGCACGCGAAGCGAACCCGCCGCGGCGTTGCGCGGATTGGCAAAGCGGCTCAGGCCTTTCTCATCGCGTTCGGCGTTGAGCCGCTCGAAGGCGCGCCGGTTCATCACGGTTTCACCGCGGACTTCGAATGCGGTCAGATCGCTGCGGACGCGCAGAGGAAGCGACCGGATGGTGCGGGCGTTTTCGGTGACGTCTTCGCCCACCTGGCTATCGCCGCGGGTCACGGCGCGAACAAAGGCGCAATCGTGGTAATGCGCGGCCATGGAGAGGCCGTCCATTTTAAGTTCGGTGACGTAGCGGAATGCAGCGCCGCCCAGCAGTTCGCGGACGCGCCGGTCAAAATCGCGCAGCTCTTTTTCGTTGAGGGCATTGTCCAGGCTCAGCATGGGCACGCTATGCCGCACTTTGACAAAACCTTCGCGAGGCTTGCCGCCGACGCGCTGGCTGGGCGAATCCGGCGTCACCAGTTCGGGATGCTGCTCTTCCAGCGCCTGCAGCCGGCGCATCAGGGCATCGTATTCGGCATCGGTAATCTCCGGTGCGTCCGCCACGTAGTACAGGTGCTCGTGGCGTCGTAATTCTTCTCGCAACTGTTCGATTTCCCGCGTGGGATCTTTCATGGTGCTCTCATCTATAATTTAACGAGGAAAGCGGGTAACATACCATAACGAGCTACCGGAACACCGTCCTCATCTACAATCCTCGCGCAGGTAAGTTTGGAGGGAGCGGCGGCGCCCTGGTGCAGCGGGCCGTCGAAATATTGACGAAAAACGGGCACAGCGTCACGGTGGCGCCCACCACGGGTCCGGCCACGGCCGGTGCGATTGCGCACGACTATATCGCGCGCGGGGCCGACCTGATTCTGGCTGCGGGCGGCGACGGCACCATCAACGAAGTGGCCGAAGGCATGATCCATTCACGCGTTCCCTTGGGCATTCTTCCGGCGGGCACGGCGAATGTGCTGGCGATGGAGATGCGCATGGGCGCAAAGCTGCTGCGCGCGGCCGAGCGCCTGGAGCAGACGGCTCCGCGCCGTATCTCGGTGGGGCACGTGAGCGTGGAGGGCGGGAAGCGATCGCGCTACTTCCTGCTGATGGCCGGCGTGGGGCTGGACGCGCACGTGGTGTACCATGTCAACGCCGCGTTGAAGGCAAAAACCGGCAAGTTCGCGTATTGGGTCGCGGGTTGGAGTCTGCTGGGGCGGCGACTGGCACAGATGGAGTTGGAAGCCGGCGGGCAGAAGCGCACCTGCTCCTTTGCCTTGTTGAGCAAGGTGCGCAACTACGGCGGGGATTTCGAAATCGCCCGCGACGTGACCCTGTTCGACGACAAGTTCGAAGCGATTGTGTTCGAGGGGCGTTCCTCGCTGCCCTATGTCAAGTACTTCGCCGGGATGGCGATCAACCGGCTGGCGGGCATGAAGGGCGTGACCGTGCTGCGGACAGACTGTGCGCGCCTGACGGCGCCCAAGGACAGCCGCGCGTACGTACAGGTGGATGGCGAGTACGCCGGACACCTGCCGGTGGAGATCCGTATCGTGCGGGATGCCTTGACCCTGCTGGTGCCGCCTACGTACGGGGGACGAAGCCAGGGTTAGGGTAGGGGAGTGCCTCCAGGAGAATATAGCCGGGTTCATACACACGCCCGGTAGATTGCGAAAAGGGATGTGCCTGCAGGACCGGGCGGTAGGGACCCGGCTATGCGAAATACCGGGTGGGTGTCTGGCCCAACTCTCTTTTGAACATGGCAATGAATGCGCTGGAGCTGTTGTAGCCCAGTTCCAGGGCGATGGTGCTGACGCTTTCGCCGGCGGCGAGGCTGCGCAGGGCGTAGAGCAGTTTCTGGCGGCGCAGCCATTGGCCCAGCGTCATACCGGTTTCGCTTTGGAACAGGCGCTCCATGGTGCGGCGGCCGGCGGCGCATTTGCGAAGCATCCTGGCGACGGGCATATCGCCGGCAGGGTGCGCGGCCGCCAGGGAGGCGAAGCGGGCGGCGCGGCTATCCTGCGGCAGCGGCAATTGCAAAGGGACGGCGGTGAGCGTCTGCAACTCATCGAACAGGACGCCCATGAGGCGGCGCTGGACGGGTTGGTCCGCGTCCAGTGCGCCCAGTTGCACACAGCGCAGGATCAGCTCGCGCAATAGCGGCGAGACATTGACCACACAGCACGTATGGGCGGGACGAGCCCAGGCGGCGATGTAGAGGGAGCGCAAGGCTACCGCGCCACTCATTTCCAGCCGGTATTCGAAACCCGCGGGAATCCACACCCCGCGATGCGGCGGTACTACCCAGGCGCATAGAGCGGTGCGCACGGTGACGGCTCCGCGCGTGGCGTAGATCAATTGATGCCAGTCCTGCGCCGGCGGGGGCACGCGATGATGCGGCGCGAAGGCCCGCGCATCCGGGAAGGTCACGCCGAAACTGCGCACAGCCACGCTCCGGTCCTGGTGGCGGGAATTCGACATATATTGGCAAGATAGCGCATTGCCGGCATAGGCTGCGCGGGATAGAATCCTCGAAAGAAAGGAAGAACCGACCATGTCCCAGGTAGCTCATTTCGCAATCAACGCCGACGACCTTCCGCGGGCGCGCCGCTTTTACGAGAATGTTTTCGGGTGGCGCTTTCAGGCTTGGGGACCGCCCGGGTTCTACATGATCGACAGCGAATCCGCACCCGTGGCGGTGGCGCTGCGCGGCTCGCTGCAGCAGCGGCGCGAACTGGTTCCGGGCCTGCGGACCAATGCCTTCGAGTGCACCATCTCGGTGACCGACATTCAAAAAGCCGCCGACGCCGTCGTGGCCAACGGGGGAACCATCGTGATGCCGGTCTGCACCCTGGCGGGCATCGGCCGGTTGTTCTTTTTTCAGGATCCGGACGGCAACCAGGCGGGTGCGATGCACTACGACGAGACGGCGCAATAGAGGGGACAGACCGGGAGGTCTGTCCTACTTTAGGGTATAGACGGCTCGTGTGGCGGTGGGGTGCGCGATGGACAGGGTGAGATTGCCCTGCTTCAGAGGTGGCAGGGTGTCCGCGGGCAGGGGCGAGGTTTGTTCGATGGTGAGGGCATTATCGGTCAGGCTGATGGTGCGGGTCCAGCCCTTGCCGGCGATCTCCAGCCGTTCGCCGGAGGCCTTGGCTTTGACGGGACCCGCCGCCGCGAACGCGCCGCGGTCCGGCAGGAAATTGACGCCGGTCTCCTTGGAAGTAAACTCCATCCATCGTCCGGCGTCCTCAGAGGAAAAGACGGCGCGGGCCTTCTGCGATTCGAGAATCCATTCCGGCGAGCCGTCGCCATCCAGGTCGGCGGTCCAGACCACGGTGTGGCCACGGGGCAGCAGCACGACGCGGAGGGGCAGGTCCAGGGTGGCGCCGCCGCTGACCTTCAGACGCCAGTCGCGCAGTCCCGTGACGCCTGGGGCGGCGAAGACGCGGAGCAGGTACCGGCGCTCGTCAGTGGCGCCGACGGAGATCTCCTGTTTGGCCGGGAAGAAATCGAGACCTTCGCCGGAGGCTTCCAGGCGGAAGGTCTGAATGCCGGGCCAGTTGTTGCGGATGACCACGTCCAGGTTGCTGCCGCCTCGCGGATCGATGGTGGCCGCGGGCGGATCGGGCTCGAGTTCGGCACGGGGTCCGAAATGCACGCGGATAGCCTGGGCGATGCGAATGGTGGCGGGGCGAAACAGTTCCAGGCGGGCGCGGCCGAGAGGCATGCCGTCGGCTTCCAGCGCCAGGTTGGCGAAGTCGCCGTGCACGGCATCGGCGGGCACGGAGATCTCGTAATCGACGGCGCCTTCGGAGCCGGGCTTAGCGGTGGCGGTATAGCCTTCCGGCAGGCGCAGTCGCGAGCGCGCGGCCAGTTCCGGCGACGAGTAACTGGTGGAGACGACATTTTTCCGGCCCACGATGAGGCGCCTGGCATCGTTGAAGAAGGCGGACGTTTCGGGCGCCTCGATGGCGATGCCCACGCGCACGCGGTGGTCGGCGGCGCGGCCCGCGGGGATGGGCAGGCGCGCGCGGAAGAGCTTGTCGTCCCAATCGAAATCGGCGGGCTTGCCGGCGGCCAGGTAAGGCCCCACGGGCTGGCGTTCCAGTTGCAGAATGGCTTCGGCATCCGCCGGAGCGGAGAATTCCATGGCCAGAATGCCGTTCTCATATTCGATGCTCAGGAGTTCGGCTGTGGCGTACACAATTCTTTCGACGACCGAAAAATTGGTACATTCGCGGCACAGGCCCTTGGGTCCGAGGGAAACATTGAGCGGCAGCCACAACGATTCACCCGGCCCCACAGTTACCTTGGGTATGGTGATGACGTGTTTGCTGATGGCCTCGACTGCGCGCAGTTCGTCGTGAAACGCCTGAGTGCTCCGATTCGTGATGCTTATGGCGGATGCTGCCGGCGAAACCAGTTCCATGGCGGTCACTCCGGCGGGCAGTTTGCCGGCTGCCGGTTTGGGCATGACCACTGTCTGAAACCCGGCCAGAAGCGGCGACCAGTTACGCAGCAGGGCGGCATCGCGGCTGAGGACGGCGGCTGCGCGGCGGTCGGTGCCGCCGATGTCCACCGCGCCTTTTTGGAGCAGCGGGCCGGCATCGGTCTCCCAGCCGGCGGGGTACAGGGACTCTTCCAGTCCGGTCCAGAGCAGGGCGCCGCGGACGCCGGCAATGGCGGCGCGACTGCGGTGCAACGCGTTGGGGTCGTCCGCCGGAATGACGACTACGGGCGCGGGGGGCCTGGCGGCGTCGATGGAGAGCGCGCCTCCTTCCACCCAGGCGATGGGCCCGCCGTGGCTCGCGGTCTGCGTGGTCAGCACACTCTCCAGGGCCTTCAGCCAGGCGCGCTGCGCTCCGGGGTCGGAGAGTCCGGCGGGTGCGCCGTGGTTGGGCCAGCCAGCCACAGGCGGCAGGGGACGTACCCATGCGCGCATGCCCAGACGGCGCAGCAGGCGGACGAAACCCACCAGGTCGCGGCGCGGACTGGTGCGGCCGGTGAGATCGAAACCGCCCTCCGGCAGTTGGTGCCAGTTCCAGGGGACGGAAAACTCGACGGCGTGGATGCCCAGGTTCTTCAGCCAGACCAATTCACGCTCCCACAAAGTCTGGGGGCATAGGTAATACGGAAATTCGACTGCCTGGACGAATTCCACCGCCGGAGCGGGTGGGACGGGAGACGCTGCCGCGGCAAAGGCGAGGAACAGGCCGAGGCGGGCGCAGGCGCGCATCAAAAGGTCCGGGCCTTTCGAATGCGATAGTCCTCTACCAGCGGCATGCGGACCACGGTGCACATTTCAAACAGGCGGGAACGGGCGCGCGCGCCCACGCGGTCCGCCAGGGTTTCGCGATACTCCACGTTGCCGAGAGGAGACTTCTGCATGACGACGCTGCCGGCGTCCGGGTCGGGGAGATTCGACGTCGCGATGAGCGCTTTCCGGTTATTGCAGCGGTAGGTGATGATGGACGTGATGGTATCTTCCACCCACCGGGTGACGCGATGGGCGCCCAAATCGTCCAGCAGGAGCACCTCGCAATCCAGGGCCATGCGATAGGCTTCGCGGTTGGAGGTATCGGAGGAAGGGTCGTACCCGGCCTTGATGTTGTTCAGCAGGGTCTGGTAATCGCAGAAGACGCACTCGAAGCCTTTTTCCAGAATCTTGCGCATGGCGGCGACGGCCAGGTGCGTCTTTCCCGTGCCGGGTTCGCCGAGCAGGAGGATGCCGGGCCGCGCCTCGTTCGGAAAATCGCGGACGTAATTTTTGACAGCCAGCAGAATGTTGGTGAGGTCGCGGCGGGCGATGGGATTTTCCGGGCCCGGTACGCTGAAATTCTCGAACGACGTGTTGCGATAAAGCGGCGGAAGCTGGGAGCGTTCTTCCATGCGCGCGGCTCGCCCGGTGAAACGGCACTCGCACGGCTTCGCCCCGGAAACGCCGGCTCCTTCGACGATGAGAAAGCCGGTGCCGCCGCATTTGGGGCAAATGGAGTCCGTGGCCATCGTTCTCATTATCGCAGCGTTGCGTGGGGCTGTCGGCTCAAGGATTGATAAACTTCTACCAATGCGCATCCTGTTGCACGACGGCCGGCTCGCCGTGTGCCGCTTGCCTGCCGGCGCGCCGGAGCCCGCATGGCCTCGCGGCAGTTTCCACTCGGTGACCCGAACGGGCGGCGAGTTATCCATGGTTTGCGTGGAAGCCTCGGCGCCGCCGGAGGCGCCATGCGAGCGAGGCTGGCGCGCGCTACAGGTGGCCGGTCCGCTGGATTTCGCCCTGGTGGGGGTGCTGGCGTCGCTGGCCGTTCCGCTGGCGGAGGCGGGGGTTAGCATCTTCGCCATCTCCACGTTCGACACGGACTATGTGCTGGTCAAGGAGGAGTGCCTGGCGGCGGCGATTGACGCGCTCCGGCGGGCAGGCCATGAGGTAATACATGCTAACCTGACTGATCGGAGGCCTATGTCCCTGACGCGCGAAAAAGCCCAACTCATGAGCGCATCCGAGATCGACCGGACCCTGGTGCGGCTGGCGCATGAGATTCTGGAGAAAACCAAAGACCTGGACCTGCTGGCGTTTATCGGCATCCGCCGCCGGGGTGTGCCGCTGGCGCAGCGGTTGGCGAACAAGATCTCTTCACTGGAAAATCGCACGGTTCCAGTGGGCATTCTGGATATCAACCTGTACCGGGACGACCTGAGCACGGTGGACGTGAAGCCGGTGGTGAGCGCAACCGAGATCCCCTTTTCCGTGCAGGGCAAAGACATCATCCTGGTGGATGATGTGCTGTACACCGGCCGCACCATTCGCGCGGCGCTGGATGCCCTGTTCGATCACGGTCGCCCTTCGCGCGTGCAACTGCTGGTGTTGATCGATCGCGGCCACAGGGAGTTGCCCATCGAGGCGCGCTTCGTGGGGCGTAAGGTGCAGACCACGGACATCGAAATCATCGAAGTGAAATTCCAGGAAATCGACGGCATGGAGAAGGTCCTGCTGGTGGAAAAGACGGCGTCCGTCGAAGCTTGAACGGAATATGAAGGGACTGCTGGGAATCGAAGAGCTGGATCGCGGCGCGATCGAAGCCATTCTGACGCGGGCCAAGGATTTTCAGCCGCTGCAGAGCCAATCGCTAAAGAAGCTGGACACGTTGCGCGGGAAGATGATCGTCAACCTGTTCTACGAGGCATCCACCCGGACCCGCACCAGTTTCGAAATCGCCGCCAAGCGCATGAGCGCCGACGCGGTGTCCATTACGGCATCCGGGTCCAGCGTCAGCAAGGGCGAATCGCTGGTGGATACGCTGAACACGCTGGCGGCCATGCGTCCGGACGCTATTGTGATGCGCCATGCGGCATCGGGCGCTCCGCATTTTCTGGCGCGCCACCTGCCCACCCCCATCATCAACGCCGGCGACGGCACGCACGAACATCCCACCCAAGCGCTCCTGGATGCGCGCACCATTCTGGATCACCGCCCGTCCCTGGAAGGGCTGCGGGTGGCCATTATCGGCGACATCGCGCATAGCCGCGTGGCCCGCTCCAACGTGCACCTGCTTTCGAAATTCGGCGCGCGGATCGTGCTGTGCGGACCGCCTTCGCTGCTGCCCGTGGAGCTGAAATACCTGGCCCCCGAAGTGACCCTGACCAACGACATTCGCGAAGCCATCCGCGACTCCGACGTGATCATGATGCTGCGCGTGCAACTGGAGCGGCAGCACGAGGCGTCCTTCCCCGCCAGCGAGTATTTCCGCTTCTACGGGCTGCGTCTGGAGCATCTGGAACTGGCCAGGCCGGACGCGATTGTGATGCATCCGGGTCCCATCAATCGCGGCCGCGAGCTTTCCAGCGAAGTCGCCGACTTCCAGCGGTCGGTGATTCTGAACCAGGTGGAAAACGGCATCGCGGTACGGATGGCGGTGCTCGAAAAGGTGATTGGATAGGCCATGTCGATCGTTATTAAGAACGGCCGCGTGATCGACCCGGCGTCGCAGACCGATCGGGTTGCCGATGTGCTCATCGTGGATGGGCGCATCGCTGGAGTGGCTCCGAATCTTTCCTCGCCCCAGGCGGAGGTGTTCGACGCGACCGGCATGATTGTCGCGCCCGGGTTCATTGACATGCACGTGCATCTGCGCGAGCCGGGCTTCGAGCATGCGGAAAATATCGAGAGCGGGTCGCGCGCGGCGGCGGCCGGCGGATTCACGTCCATCTGCTGCATGCCCAATACCAAGCCCATCAACGACAGCCCCACCGTGACCAGCTACATCGTGCAGCAGGCCAGAAGCCAGGCCGTGGTCAACGTGTACCCCATCGGCGCCATCACCAAAGGCAGCGCCGGGGAGGAACTGGCGGCCATCGGCGCCATGAAGGCGGCGGGCGCGGTGGCCATTTCCGACGACGGCCAGCCGGTGATGAATTCCCGTGTGATGCGCCGCGCCATGGAGTTCGCGCGCTCCTATGATTTGCCGGTGATCGACCACTGCGAAGACCTAAACCTGAGCGCCGGCGGCGACATGCACGAGGGCATCAAGAGCGTGCGCTGGGGTCTCCGCGGCATTCCGGCGGCGAGCGAAGACGTGATGGTGGCCCGCGATCTGCTGCTGGCGGAACTGACCGGCGCGCGCTACCATGTGGCTCACATTTCGACGCGCAACGCCGTGGCCATGGTGGAGCAGGCGCGGCGGCTCGGGCTGCCGGTGACTTGCGAAGCCACCCCGCATCACTTCGCGCTGAGCGATGACCAGATGCATCCCTACGACAGCAATTACAAAATGAAGCCGCCACTGCGTTCCTGCACGCATCGCGAGGCGGTAATGGACGGAATTGCGGCAGGCACCATTGGAGTGATCGCCACGGATCACGCGCCGCACCCCGGCAGCGAAAAAATGCAGGAGTTCGAGCGTTGCCCGTTCGGCATTATCGGCCTGGAGACGGCCATCGCGCTGACGCTCGAAGAACTGGTCGCACCGGGCAAGATTACTCTCAATCGGATGGTGGAGCTGTTCACCACCGGACCGGAACAGGTGATGCGGTTGGGCCGCGGCACGCTCACGCCGGGGGCGCCGGGAGACGTGACCGTGTTCAGCGGAGACGTGGAATGGACTTACGACCTGAACCAATCGCAGTCGCGCAGCCGCAATTCGCCCTTTGACGGCCGCACCTTCCGCGGGCGGACCAATGGCGACTATCGTGAACGGCCAGTTCGTGTGGAAGCGCTGAAGCGCGCCGCTAATGGGCCACGGTAATAATCGCGCTTGCGGCGGAAGTGAAGCTGCCCGCGGTCGCAACCACCGGGATATCTCCGCTGGCCGTTGACGGCGGAACAATCACGTTGATCTGGTAGACGCCGGCGGCGATCAGGCCCGCGTAAACAACCTCTGCCGTTAACTCCGCCAAAGGTGACTCGCAGGTGTCGTGGTTACCGCCATTGGCGTGGCCACGAGGCTGCCGTCACTGATGGCGGGGCTGGTGGCGCCGAAGCCGGTGCCGAAGAGGGCAATGGTCTCGCCCGGTTGCGCCGGCTGGCTGGCTCCGGTGTAGAGAGTGGTTGCCCCTACCAGCGCGCCTCCCGCATGTACGGCCGCAATGGACTTGCCATCCTTGAACAGGAAAAATCCCGGCGAGTACGTCTGCATGGTCGCAGTCACGCTGGCGCTGGAGAGGCCGTTGTTATTGACTACCACCTGCACGGGTCCGGTGGTCGTATCGACTGGCGTGAGAACGTTGATCTGCTTGGTGCTGATATAGCTGACGTACGCCGGCTTGCCATTCACCGTGACGCTGACGCCGCCGAGCGAGGTGGGCAGCTTGGTGCCGCCGGTGAAGTCGCTGGTGGTCCAGTTACGCGTGAGGGGAGCGAGGCTGGCGCCCGTGATGGTGACGAAGGTGTTGGCAGCGATGCCGGTGGCGGCGGCGTCGGCGGCGTTGGTGACGGAACTTGCGGTGATCGCGGGAGCCGCCTGGAGGCTGCCGAAAAGGCCGTGCTGCTGATTGTCGGTGCCGGCCGCGAAGTAGACGGCATTCGGGTCGCCGCCGTTGCCGCCGTTACCCACCAGGAGTCCCCACAGTCCCGAAATCGCGATGGGGTTGCCGTTCTGATCGGCCAGTGCGCCGAGGGCGGCGCCGGTTTTTGGATCGAACGCATTGATGGTGCCATCGCCGAAGTTGCCGACCAGAATGTCGTTGGCGAAGGCTCCGAACGTGGCCGGCGCGATGGCCACGCCCCAGGGAGCGTTCAACGGGCCGCCCGTGGCTACATGCTGCAGCAGCACGCCATTCAGATCGAAGATGGAAACCGCGCCATTGCCAGTACCCGGGACGGCAAAACTCTTGTTGGTATTCTGCTTGGCCCACATCACATAGAGCTTGCCGCCCAGATTCCAGATGTTGAAGGGAGCGTACCCGGCAGGCACTTGCGAATCGACAAACGGAGTGCCTGGCAGCGTCACCGGCTTGAAATTGGTATCGAATACATCGATGCCGCCCGTCTTGAAATTAGCGGCATAGAGCATGGGCGCCGCGTTAGTGGTGGTGGCGCTGACCGCCAGTCCGTAGTACACGGCTCCGCTGGAGGAGTTGTCCACCAGCAACTGCGCCTGGGTGGGATTGACGGCGGAGGCCCAGCAGGATACCGCGCCATCGGCGGTGACGAAAATAAAGTTGGGCACCTTCCCTTGCACCAGGAATCCGCCGGTGGCATTGGCGATACCGCCGGTAGCCACCGAAGGCGAGGCTCCCTTGGCCGAAGGCGGCACTGTCACTTTCAGGGCGCTGATAGAGAAGATTCCGCTGGTGCTGGTGGCCGAACTGTAGACGGTGGAAAGACCCGTGCCGGCGTCGCTAACCCAGAAGGGGCTGGCCGCCGAGGTGTAGATTCCCCAGGGATTCACCAGGTTGGGGTCGGTGAAATCGGCGATACCCGGTTGATCGGCAACCAGGTTGTGCTGCAGGTAGGCGTTGCCGGCAGGAGTTGCCGCGGATGCAACACCGAGCGCGCTCAGAACTATCAGACCCGCTTGTAACACTTGGAAACAGCGCATCGATCCCCTCCAGAATTGGGCTTAGCGGTAGCTAGTATAATCTAAGCCGCGTACCGGCGGATGTAAAAATAGGTTGCGCAGAACAATTCGGAGGGCGACTGGAATGTTGAGGTCTCTGTGTGTGGCGGGAGCGTTATTCTTTCATCTGTATGGCGAGACAAGCTTCCATCTGAAAAGGGACTGGACGGTTGAGTTTCCCGCCGGTTTACAGCCGGTCCAATTCGCATCCGGAGTTTGCCCCGGCGGCACTCTGTATATCGCAACGAAGGGCGGTAGAATCATTTCCGTCGATACCGGCGGCCATCTCGATATCGGTCGCCAGGGCTCCGCATTTGCCCGGACTCGCGCACTGGCTTGTTCGCCGGACGGCAAACTATATGTGGCTGGCCATAACTCCGAAGATGCTTCCGATCGATTGCTGGTCCTCGACCCGGAGCCAGGTTGTGTCACCTCTGCGTGATCGGTAGATCGGCCGGCCAGCGGGAGTTCTTCAGCCGACAGATTTCTCCGACAAGGCTAGAATAGAATTATGTTCTTTCGCAGAGAAAAGCCGAGCACTCCTTCTCCGTCACAACGGCTGGATGCGCTTCGACAGGCAGGTTTCACAGTCACTCCGGGGCAGGGCGGTCTCACACGGGTCAGCCGTGGGGGGTTTGCAGTGGACCTGAAAGAGGCGGATGGCGTGCTCCGGCCGGACGGTCGCGCGGGCATTCCGATTGGCGGCGACATTGCTTCACTGGTGGACGGAGGCTATCAGAAATTCTTCCGCACGGCCGGCGGAAAGCAGAAGCCGGCCCTGGCGGACGAACTGAAAGGCCTGCACGATCTGGAAGAGGACATCAAGGAAGCGCTCGGACTGGAGAGCCTGTATAACGAATCGCTGGGCACGGTCTCTACTTTTTATTTATACGACCGCGTGCAGAATCGCGACGCCGGAGTTCCCAAGCGGATTTGGGAAACGAAGTAGGACCGGCCTCCCGGCCGGTCGGGGAGTTACTGCTTCTTCTGGGCGGCAGGGGCCTGTTTGCGCACCAGTTCGATGTACTGTTCCACGTAGTTCTGCAGCGCCACGGGGATTTCGTCGCGTGATATTTCGGCGCCGCCCTGGGTGTGCTCCGCGCCGCGCTGCACGTACTGCGTGTGCAACTGCTGGCTGGTGTTCTGCACTTCCACGGTGGCTTCGCCGGTGATGCTGGCGGAGCGTTTGCCAAGGATCTCGCTGATCTTGCCCATGGCGGCCAGTTGTTCGGCCTGCTTGATGCTCTTGTCGCCGTCCTGGCTGCCCACGCCGCTGCCGGGTTGTTTGCTGGCCTGCTGGGAATCGCTCTTGCCGGTTCCTTTGCCTTGCGGGTCCTGCTGGCTCTTGGCCTCTTCGCCGTTCTGACCTTCCTGCGCGTCGCCCGCCTGTTCGCCGTTCTGCTGGCCGTTCTTGCCGGATTGCTGCTGCTTGCCGGCGTTCTGCTGGCCTTGTCCCTGTTGTTTATTCGCCTGGTCGTTCTGTCCCGCCTGAGGATTCTGGTTGCCCTGCTGCGGCTTCATGCGGGACAGCAGATTCTGCGCCGCGTCTTTGACCTTGCTCCACAAACTGGGACTATCGTTGGAACTGCCGGAGTCGCTCTTGGGATTGTTCTGGGCCTGTTCGCTCTTGTTGCCCTGTTCGCCGCTTTTGCTGGCGTCGTTATCGCCAGTGGCGGCATCGGAGGCCTTCTCGGCCTGCGCATCCTGATCGTCCGCGTTCTTCTGGTCGCCTTTGTCGCCCTGCTTCCCGGCATCCTGCTTGGAGACGCCGGTCTTGTCGGCAGCCTGGTCGCCCGTCGGAATTGGCGTCCTGATTCTGCTCCGCGTCCTGCTTTTGCTGCCCCTGCTGATCCTGCGGATCGGCCGCGGCGGCGTTGTCGTCCTGCGCTTCGGGAACGGGGGGAGTGCGGCGGCGATCCTGCGCCGTATCCTTTTTGGGTGTCCAGCCAAACTGCTGCCGGATCATGCTGGCGAGGGGCGGTTTCAGATCCAGCCGGCGGCTGAGCCCGTAGCGCAATGCGAACAGACTGGCGGCCACCAGTACCAGAGCCGTTAAAGCATACATGCCGCGCGGTAGGGTGTAGGGAATCGCCTGACGCACGTCAACCGTGCGAGCGGTTTCCTCGGCGCGTTCCGCCTGCGAGCGCCGGACCTGGGGCGCGGCGTGAGATGCCGCCGCCTCGTCACTGAAAAACAGCGCAGTGGACAGGGTATCGGCGAGCCCCAAACGCTGGTCCACAATCTGGGCGACGCGATATGGCGACGGCACGCGATGGAACGCGCGGTAAAGCCCGAAGCCGATCGCCGCTGCCGGAATCAGCAGAAACCATTGCCAGTTCAGTATCTGGACGCCGACGAGCAGAAGAAGAATAAAGGCCAGAATTGCTGCACTGCCCGCGTTGGCGCCTTGGGACAGGAGTTCGTTTTGCAGCAGACGCCGTCGCGCCCGAAGAACCAGGGTTACCACAAGCCTCCCTCACGAGATCCCGCACAGTTGGGCAGACCCATGTCTGTACGACGTCCCTTATGCACAATTAGTTCTAATACTAGCATTTTCGCATCGCACCGCACGTTCCCTGCCGCTTCTCCCTGCAAGCGATCCGCCGAACGTTCCGGCGGCAGCGTAAAATGGGTAAGGGAAGCACCTCGGAAGGATCGCGCCACTTTGAATCAGCCTTTAAAAGTCCTAATCGTAGACGATGAAGCCAGCCAGCGGAGCGGCTTGGCCGGAATGATTTCCGCCTGGGGAATGACCCCGGAAACAGCGGGGGATGGGAATGAAGCGCTGGAAAAGCTGGCGGAGTTTCCCGCGGACGTCATCCTGACAGACCTGAATATGCCCGGCCTGGATGGTTTCGGATTCCTGCAACGGCTGCGCGATGCGGGCGACATGCCGCCCACGATCGTGCTGACCGCTTATGGCAGTGTAGAAACCGCCGTGAAAACGGTGCGCGAGTTGGGCGCCTTCTGGTTCCTCGAAAAACCCATTCAGCCGGCAGGCCTGGAGGTGCTGATCCGCCGCGCCGGCAGTCATGCGGGTCTGACCGCGGAGAAGCGCAACCTGGAGCGTCAACTCAGTTACAAGGGGTCGCTGGGCCAACTGGTAGGCGCATCGCCGCGCATGCTGGAAATTTTTACTTTGCTACAGCAGGCCGGCCCGAGCAAGGCTTGCGTGCTCGTGACCGGAGAAAGCGGCACCGGAAAAGAAGTGGTGGCGCGCACGCTGCATGCGCTCAGCCAGCGGCGGCAGGGTCCGTTTGTGGCCATCAACTGCGCCGCGCTGCCGGAGAGCCTGATCGAAAGCGAACTGTTCGGCCACGAGAAGGGGTCGTTTACCGGCGCTTCGGAGCGGCGGGCCGGCTGTTTCGAAGTAGCGCAGCACGGCACCCTGATGCTGGATGAGATCGGCGAAATGCCGATGCCGACGCAAGCCAAGCTGTTGCGCATCCTGGAAGACTCCAAAGTGCGGCGGCTGGGCGGCAAGACCGAATTCGAAGTGGACGTACGGCTGGTGGCAGCCACCAACAAAGTGCCGGAGGAAGCCGTGCGCGGCGGCCATTTGCGCGAAGACCTGTATTACCGCCTCAATGTGTTCCACATTCATCTGCCTCCGCTGCGCGACCGGAAGGAAGACCTTCAGCCCATTGCCGAAGCCCTGCTCAGCGACTTGAACCGGAAACACGAATGCCGTGTATCGGATCTGTCTCCGGATGTGCTTCTGGCCTTCGGGCGCTATGGCTGGCCGGGCAACGTGCGGGAACTGCGCAACGTGCTGGAACGCGCCGTGATTCTGGCCGGCGAGGGCACGATCGAACCGAAACACCTGCCCGCGTTTCTGCAGGACCGGCCGCGCATCGCCGGGGTCGGCGGTTCCGGTCAGCGCGCCGCCGGTTGCGCCCGCGCCGGACGATCTGGAGGCGCTGCGCATCCGCATCGGCACGACCGTGGAAGAGGCTGAAAAGGGGTTGATTCTCCGGACGCTCGAGCACACGCGGAACAATAAAACGCGCGCGGCCGAAATTCTGGGGATCAGCCTGAAGACTCTGCATAACAAGCTGAAGGAATACGGAGCGGGGAAAGAAGACGCCATGGGGGCGTAGCCCTCTACTTCAGGAACTGCGCCACGTTGTCCTTAGTCACCAGTTGAAAGGGAATGAAGAGCTGCTTTTCGTAGGGCTCTTTACGCAGGATTTTTATGGCGGTCTCCACCGCGGCGTTTCCCTGCCCGCGGGCATCCTGAAAGACGGTAGCGTCCAGCCGTCCGTCGCGCACCGCCTGCAGTGCATCGGGGATGGCATCGACTCCGGCCAGAATCACTTTGTCTTTGCGTTTCGCCTGCTCTAATGCGATGAGCGCTCCCATGGCCATCTCATCGTTCTGGGCGAAGACGGCATCGATGCGGGCCCCGTAGGATTGGAGCCAGTCTTCCATCAGGGTCATGGCTTTGGCCCGGTCCCACTCGGCCGTCTGCACCGCGATGAGTTTCATCCCGGGATTCTTAGCCAGGACGTCACGCGCCCCCTGGTCCCGCTCGATCTGCGCCGCCTGACCCAGAAAACCCTGCATCATGGCCACATTGCCTTTGCCGTTCAGGCGCTGCGCCAGGTACTCCATGGCGATACGTCCGGCCTGTTCATCGCGCGACCCGACGAAGGCCGTTGGCGCGGCCCTGGTCTCCGAATTCACATTCACGATGGGTATCCCCGCCGCAAAGGCCTTTTCCACCGCCGGGGAACTGGCTTCCACTTCGCACGGGTTCAGAATGATGGCATCCACCTTCTGGGCCACAAAGGACTCCACCTGCTGTACCTGTTTTTCGGCGCTGCGCTGCGCGTCGTTGACGATCAGTTCCACCCCCATCTGCCTGGCTTTCGCTTCCATTGACTGGTCCAACGTGACAATCAGTTCATTGGAGAGATTCAGCAGCGAGACGCCGATCACCGGCCTCTTTTCCCCGGACGGCTGCCGCCCGGAGCACCCCAACAAAATGCCACCCGCCAGCGCCGCCGCGACGGCCCATTTGTTTTTCGTCACCTGTGCTTGCTCCTGTCCAGCCAGACCGCGCCTACAATGATGAGCCCCTTCACCACCTGCTGATAATAGGACGACACATTGAGCAGGTCGAGTCCATTATTAATCACTCCCATCAGCAGCGCGCCCAGGATGGTTCCGCCCACGCCGCCCACGCCGCCGTTCAAACTGGTGCCGCCGATCACCACCGCCGCGATGGCATCCAACTCATACCCGATGCCGGCGTTCGGCTGCCCGGTGGTGATGCGCGAAGCCAGCACCACGCCGGCCAGTCCGGCGAGCGCGCCACAGAGGGTATAGGCTGCCATTTTGACGGACCGGACGGGTACCCCCGACGCCAGGGCGGCGTTTTCGTTCCCACCCACTGCGTAGACGTACCGTCCGAACCGCATGTTCGTGAGCAGCACGCGGGAGAGCAGCGCCACCAGGAATAAGATGAGGATCGGCTCCGGCACCCCGGCAATGTTCCCGCTGCCGATATGTGTGAATCCGGCCGCGAGATTGGAGACCGGGCGTCCTCCGCTCACCAGCAGCGCCATGCCGCGCGCCGCCGTCATCATCCCGAGGGTGACGATGAAAGGGGCCACCCGCCCGCGCGCCACCACCAGGCCATTGGCCGCTCCGCAAACCGCGCCCGCAAGGATTCCGATGGCCACGGGCACGACGGTGGGATATTCTCCGGGATGGGCGAAGGAGGCGGCGGCGACACCCGAAAGCGCCACCACCGAGCCCAGCGAAAGGTCCACCCCGCCGGTCAACAGAACGTAAGTGACCCCTACCGCCAGAATGCCGTTGATGGAAATCTGGCGCACCAGGTTCACCAGATTGGCCAGGTTCAGGAAGTTGGGCCGCGCCAGCGACAACCCTGCCACCAAAACCGCCAGGGCAATAGGCAGGCCCAGCGAGGCCATCCGGGCTTGGAGTTTCCGCTTTTCCATGTCAGTTGGGCATGGCGTACCGGAGAATCTCTTCCGGCGTGGTGCGGGCGGGGGAAAGCTCGGCCGAGACGGCGCCTTCGCGCATCACCAGGATACGGTCGCTGAGGGACAGAATCTCATTCATTTCGGACGATATTAACAGAATCGCCAGGCCTTCCCGGGCCAGGCGGGCGATGAGCACATAAATCTCGGCCTTAGCGCCGACATCGATGCCGCGCGTGGGTTCGTCCAGAATGAGCACGCGGGGGCGGGTGAGCAGCGCGCGCGCAATCACGATCTTCTGCTGGTTGCCGCCGCTGAGGTCCTGCACGGGCTTGTCCGGCTCCGGCGGCGCGCACGCGGAACAGCCGGATCTGCTCTTCCACCGCTGCTGTCTCCCGGCGCGGCAGGAGGAACGGCCCCCGGGCGAAGCGATGGAGGCTGGAGAGCGTCATGTTCTCCCGCACGGACATGCGCGGTACGAAGCCGGATTCCTTACGGTCTTCGGTCACCATGGCGATGCCGTAGGCCAGCGCGTCGGCAGGCGAATTGATGTGGACCGGACGGCCCGCCAGGCGAATGTGCGCGCCGGGCGCCGGGGCCAGGCCGAAGATCGCCGCGGCCGCTTCGCTGCGCCCGGCGCCCAGCAGGCCGGCGAGGCCCAGGATCTCTCCCGCGCGCAGCGAAAACTGGATGCCCGGCAGGCTGACTTCGAGCACGATCTCGCCGGGGGCGCCCTTCCGCAGCCCTGCCAGGGGTTCCAGCGCCCGGCCCACCATCAGGGCGATCAGCCGCTCCTGGTCGAGTTCGGCGGCCGGCCGGGTGGCGATGTGCCGGCCGTCGCGCATGACCGTGATGGTATCGGCGAGGCGGAAGATCTCGGCCATACGGTGGGAAATGTAGATGACGGCCACGCCGTTCTGCTTCAGATCGCCGATGATGCGGAAGAGCAGTTCCGCCTCACGATCGGAAAGCGCGGAGGTGGGCTCATCCATGATAAGCAGGTCTGCCTGGCCGCCGAGGGCTTTGGCGATTTCGACGCTCTGTCGCTCGGCGAAGCTCAGGCGGCGCATCCGGGTTGACGGGTCCAGGGTCATGCCGAGCCGCGCCAGAAGGCCTGCCGCCTGGCGTTGCATGGCCGGGCGGTCCAGCCATCCCCAGCGCGACGGCTCGCGGCCCATGCAAATGTTTTCGGCTACGCTCAGGTCCGGGAACGTGAGGAGTTCCTGGTGAATCATGGCGAGCCGCCGCCCTGCGAAACGAATGGTTCCGGAATCGGGCCGGTACATCCCCGCCACGATCTTCATCAGGGTCGATTTGCCCGCACCGTTTTCGCCGGTGATGGCGTGGATCTCCCCGGCTTGTACCGTCAGGCTTACCTCGTGGACGGCCAGGATGCCGCCAAAGGACTTGGAGATGCGATCGAGGTGGAGAACGGCGCTCATAAAGGCGTGAAGCCGAGCCCCGACCTCTTCAGAAGCTGAACCTGGCGCTGATCTGGAGGCGCCGCGCCTGCGTGCCGTCCGGGAAACCGCCGTCGGAGGAGCCGATTCCATACGCCGTCGGAGTCAGTGTCAACACTCCCTTGGTGGATTCCAGATACTCCTGGCTGGTCATGCCCGTGGGCGACCACGAGTTGCTGAGATTGAATGCTTCGAAGTTGAGCGACAGGCTGGTAGCCCGGTCTTTGATCATGATCGGTATCAGCTTGGTCAGCCGGGCGTCGGAACGATAAGCCGCCGGCGTATAGATGCTGTTGACCGGCAGCCACGGCACACGGAAGTTGCCGCCAAAGCCGTTGATGCTGCCGGTGGATAGCAACCCGCTGGGACCGGCGTTCGCCACGCGGATGGTGGGACTGCCGGACACGCGGCCTGCCGCCAGCGTGGTGATCGCGGAGAGTTGCCAGTTATTCAGCAGATACTTCGCCAACGCGCTGCTGGAATGCGTGAACGTAGGCGCCCAAACAAAAGACAGCACCACGCGGTGCCGCTGGTCCAGCGTCCCGCTGCCTCTTTCGAAGGCATTGTTGCCGTTATAGGTATCGGAGACGGCGTTGCTGAAGAAGATCGCGCTGGATCCCCCGCCTTGTCCATCGTCAATCTGGTGAGCCCAGGTGTAAGACGCCAGCGCCTGCAGTCCGTGCGAGAACCTCTTATTCAGAGTCACGGCGAGTGCGTCGTAGTAACTGTCGATGCCGTTCACATCTTCGATCACCGCACCGTACCTGGTGCTGGGACGCGGAGTGAGGTAGAGCGGAGTGGCGAAGGATCCGGTGGGGTTCCCTTTGGCATCCGCGATGGTATAGGTGTAGGACCCTGTGGGTTGCGGCGCATTCAGATCCACCGTGCTCATCAGGTGGACGCCGCGGCTCCAGATGCCCGATACGCTCAGCAGCATGTCCGCGGTGAGTTGCCGCTCCAGGGAAATGTTGGCCTGCTGCGTATACGGCGTCTTGTAGTGCGGGTCGGCGAACTGGATGGTGGCCGCTCCCACGGTGGCGCCGGCGGGCGGCGCAGCCAGGGCGTTGGGAAATGCCGGCCCGGCGGCAAACTGCGTGGGATTAGTGGCAGTAAGTGAATCGGCAACCTGGTAGACGCCGTTGGTGGTCCAGAGATTGTCGATCAATCCGCCCAGCAGGCGCGCATAGAACATGCCATAACCCGCGCGCAGCACCGTCTTGTCCGTCAACCGGTAAGATAGGCCGATGCGCGGCGCGAAGTTCTTACTCGGGGTATGGATGTAGCCAGTCTGCGGCCAGTCCGGATTGGTCACCGGGAAGTTCATGCTCATTGACTTATCCCAGCGGAGGCCCAGATTGAGAGTCAGCCGTGAGGTTGCCTTCCACTGATCCAGGACGTACCACGCCAACTCGTTAATCCGGTAATCGGCAATGGGATTGCCAAAAGTCTGAGAGTAGGAAGTCCAGTGCTTGATTCCGTCGGTATTGCCGGAGTAGTCTTGCGCGAACGCTGTCGGATTGAGATAGCTGTAGGACCCGAAGACATTGCTCATGTAAGAGTTGTAATCTTCGGTGGTGAAGAAGTTAAAGCCGAATTTGATAGTGTGGCTGCCCTTCACCAGGCTGGCATCGTCGGAGAATTCGTAGCGGGTTTCGGAAGGCTCCACGCGCGGCAGGTAATTGGCCGGTCCAAGCTGCACGCCGCCCACCGAAACATCCAGGTAGCCCAGGCCGCCGCCCAGTTGCGCCTGGTCGAACGAGTCCGCCTGGCGGTCGGTATCCCAGCCGAAACGGAAGGTATTCACGAAATTGCTGGTGGGCACGAAAGTCCATCCCAGCTTGCCATTGCGCACGCGCACAGAATCGTCACCGTTCCCGTTGATGGCCGAACCCACCGTGGAACTTAGACCGGTCTGAATACCATTGGGCGATAGCCAGCGCAGGTAATTGAATTCCGCCGTGAAGGTGTTCTTGTCGGAGAGATGATAATCCAGCCGGCCGAAGCCTAGGTCGTTATCGTCGGTGCGGGGAACCTGCCCGTAAAAGCGCGGCAGCAGGCCATTGATGGCGCTGCATTGCGCGGGCGTGGCGGGTGCGCCGCAGCCGATGAAACTCTGGGTGGTGGGGTTCAGCACAGTAGCCGAAACATAACTGTCCACCATCGGAAAATCGCGATGGGTCAGGTCGAAATTGAGGAAGAAAAACAGCTTGTCCTTGATGATCTTGCCGCCGAAGCTGGCGCCGCCTTCCACGCGCTTTTCCGACGGATTGAATGCCGCAAAGGCATCGCGCGCGTCGAATCCGGTGCTGCGAAAGTAGTAAAATCCGCTGCCGTGATAATCGTTGCCGCCGCTCTTGGTGACGGTGTTGACCACGCCGCCCATGGCGCGCCCGTATTCGGCGGAATAATCGCTCGACACCACCTGAAACTCCTGCACGGCGTCCTGCGAAATCTGCGACTGGATGCGCGTGCGGCCGGCGTTCTCGTCATAGAACTGCTCGGTGTTATCGTTGCCGTCGAGCAGAAACGAGTTATTGCCGGCCACCCCGCGAAAGCTCAGCAGCCCGAACGTGGCGTCGTTGGTCACGCCCGGCGTCAGCAGTACGAACGAATCCACCCGGCGTCCGTTCACCGGTAGTTCCTGGATCTGCCGGTTGTCCACCACCGTGGAGACGTCGCTTTTGGTGTCGTCCACCATGGCCGCGGTGGCGGTCACGTCCACCGCCGTGGTGCTGGTGCCCACCGCCAGCGCGACATTCAGATTCAGGTTCTGCCCCACCGCCAGAGTCAGATTATCGGCTTCGTAGACATTGAAGCCGGAAGCCGTCACCGTGACTTTATAGCCCGCGCCGGGAATCAAAGCCGGCGCCGAGAACACGCCCGAATCATTGGTAGTAAGTGAGCGCACCTGTCCCTGGCTCGCACTGGAGATGACGACTTTGGCACTCGGTACGCTCGCGCCGCTCGCATCTTTCACAACGCCCGAAATACCGGCCACGCCGGCGGCGGATTGCGCGAAGATGGGGGCGCAGGCAAACAGAGATAGCGCCACGAAATACGTGAACTTCATGTAACCCCTCCCAAAAAATTGCTACAAAAACAAGACCCGGAGTGAACGGTCAGCGAAACCGTTTATGCATGCGATTTTTCGAGTATACGATAGTTTTGTAACAATTCAATTGCGATTGAGGTACTTTTTGCCTGTTAGTGGAGGCCGGCTGAACCCTTAATCGAATCAAGGAGTTTGGAGGGATCGTAGCCGGCGCCGTCCTTGAAAACCAGGCGCACGCGGCGAATGTCGGCGATGCGCGCCGCGGGGTTGCCGTCCAATACCACCAGGTCGGCCAGTTTGCCCGTTTCCACAGTGCCGAAATGGTTCGACTCCCCCAGGAAGCGGGCGCCGTTCGAGGTGGCGATCCGGATGGCTTCCACGGGGGTGAAACCGCCTTCCACCAGCAGTTCGATATTGCGCTGATCGGCGAATCCCGCCAGCGCTCCGCCGTTGCCGGTAGGGTCGGCGCCCGCCATCAACAGGCCGCCGGCCTTCACGAAGGCGTACTCGAATTGCAGTTCTTTCCTTAGGCCCTGGGCGGAAACCGCATCCTCCCCGCCGGGCGCGCGGGCGCGGGAACTCAGATAGCTGATGGCCGATTCGGGCGAGAGCGCGTCCAGAAAACGCTGCTCCAGCGGCGGCCGGCTGCCGTTAAACGCTTCGAAGACGGCCAGCGTACTGGTAATGGCCACGTGGTGCGCCACCAGGTCTGCGATCATGTCGCGCATGGGCGCGCCGCCGATCTCGAGCTTGCCCATTTCACCGCGCGTGACGCCTTGCGAGGGGCACACGTCGGGCTGTTTGCCCGGGTGGAATTCCGTATCCACCAGCAGCCCGTGCTCCAGATTATCGATGCCGATCGCGGCGGCTTCGCGGAAGCCGATGGAGCAGAGATGGCCCGTCACCTTGATGCCGTGCTTGTGCGCCGCCTCCACCGCGGCCTTCAACTCGGCGCGCGTGATGTTCATGTAGGCTTTGAAGGAAGTCACGCCCTCGGCGGCCCAATAGTCCACGGTGCGGACGGCGTCCTCGGGTCCGGTGAGTTCGTGCATTTGGGGGCCGGCGATGCTGCCCGTGCCTTCGAGGTAGGGGCCGGTGATGTGGAGGCGGGGGCCGGGCAGGCGGCCGGCGTCGACCAGACGCTTCATGTTCAGGTCGGTGTAGGGTTCCAGGCTGCCGGCGGTACGCGCCGTGGTCACGCCGGTGGCCAGGTAGAGGCGCGGGAAGCTGAAGGCCTGCTCGTTGTATATGGGGATCCCGCCGCCGGAGGGGTAGAAGAGGTGCTCGTGCATGCCGACGAGTCCGGGGATCACGGTCTGCGCGTTGAGGTCGAGGGTTTGAGCGCCCGCGGGTGCGGGGGTGGAGGCGGCCGGCCCGATGGCCGCGATCTTGCCGTGGTCGATGACGATGGTCTGATCTTCGCGCGGGTGCGGCGCCGGTGCCGTCGATAATACGGACATGCTGGAGCGCGATGACCGGCGCGTCGACTGCGACGAAGGGCTTCATGCCGGGTGCGAAGCGGCCTTGCGCGAAGCCGCGGTGGCGGCGAGGAGGAGGAAGAAGGAAAACTTGGGAGGTCACAGGGATCAATTATAGAAGTTTCGATCCCAGGCGTGGCGTTTGAGGATGGCCAGGGTCTCGGGCGGGAGAGGGCCGAGGCCGGGAGGCGGCTGTTGGACTTCCGCGTGGTGGCGGGTGCGCATGCCGGGAATCACGCTGGACACCGCCGGGTGCGAGAGGCAGAAGCGCAGGGCGAAGCGGGAGGGTTCGCCTCGCCGAGGTCGCGGCGGAGGGCGTCCGACGTGCTCCACCACCTGCTTCTTGCGGTCGCCGCGGAAGTAATATTCGCGGAAGTCGCCGGCCGGGAAGTTGGTTTCTCGTCGAGGTGCCGGAGAGTGCGCCTTCATCGAGAGGGACACGCGCCAGGACGCCGATATTCATCTCCAGGCAGAGCGGCAGGAGCTGATTTTCCGGCGACTGGTCGAAGATGTTGTAGATCACCTGGACGGTGTCGATCAGGCCGGTGCGGATGATGGCGAGCGCCGAATCGGGATCGTGCTCGGTCAGCGATACGCCGACGGACCGCACTTTGCCGGAACGCTTGAGATCTTCGAAGGCGCGGCGCCATTCGTCGCGGCCGACCCACTCGCGGTTCCAGACGTGGAGTTGCAGCAGGTCGATGGAGTCCAGCCCGAGATTGCGAAGGCTCTCCTCGGCGGACTGCACGATGTAGTCGTAGGGGAAGACGTCCTGATGCCGATGCCCGACTTCGCGGGCCAGATGCGGTTCTTCGGCGGGACCTTGGTGGCTACGTAGATCTTGTTGGGTGCTCGCGGACGTGCGGCCCACCAGCTGCTCGCTGTGGCCATCGCCGTAGGCCAAAGCGGTATCGATGAGGTTGACGCCGAGCTCGATGGCGCGGCGGAGGGCTGCAGGGATTCGTCGTCGGTGCCGCCGAGCCATTGTTTGCCGCCGATGCCCCAGGCGCCGTAGCCGATGTCGCTGACTTCGAAGTTGGTCCTGCCGAGTTTGCGGTAGTTCATAAGCGTCGTAATCCATTATGCCGGGTTGCCCCGGA
>CAWIGC010000012.1:0-121097 GCA_963835555.1 uncultured Solibacteraceae bacterium
GCTACCTTGCCGGGCAATTGGACACTAGCTAGCACTACTTTGGCAGATTTATTCGAGCGATCGACGGAGCGTTCGCCTGCAGTGGGGACATCGATAAGGGGGCGCACGAGCGAGAGTTGCGATGACGGCGCGCCGGATCGCGGGCAGCGTCGGTTGTGGCGGCCCGTGGCGGATTCTTTTTTCCCCCGCTCGCTTCAGCGAGGCGGCGGCTTTGCAGGTAGGCGTATGCGATCATGGTCATCAACGCGTGACGATGGAGGCCGGGCCAGGAGCGCCCCTCGAAGTGATCGAGGCCGAGTTCTTCCTTGAGTTGCTGATGCGCCTGTTCGCAAACCCAGCGCGCCTTGATCGTGGCGGCGAGGGTCTTGAGGTTGGCGTCGGCCGGCAGGTTGGAAAGATAATATTTGCGCTCGCCCGAGACACGACGCTCGCCGACCAGCCAGGCCTCTTCGCCTGGCGTGTGCTGTCCGCCCTTGTCATGGATGCGTTGCGGGGGGCCGTCGGCGATCCGCACGCGCAGGGCGGCGAACGAAGCCGCCAAAGGCCCTTTAGTTCCTTTGCGCCAGACGACGCGCCGCCACCTCGCCTTCCCAAGCATGTCCTCAGCGGGCGCCGAGAGCTGATCAGGGATAGGACGCTTGCGGGGCCGTCCGCGTCCGGCGATCGGAAACACCAGCCCGACATCGCTCGGGTAGACTTTCTGCAGCTTCGGGATTCCGACCGCCCACCTCAGGCCGCGCGCATCGAGCCCCTGGCGGAATGGCGCGGACAGACCGTATCCAGCGTCAGCCAGCACAGTCGCAAAGCGGACGCCCGCGGCCCGGATGCGGTCGATCTCGGCGAGCGCGATCTCCGGCTTTGTGCGCCCCGCTCGCCAAGTCTCGGGCACGCGAGCCTTGGCCATCCGATCGGCGTCGCCGGTCCAGCTATCGGGCAGAAATAGACGCAGGCCGATCATCATCGGAACCTCGTCCCGAGCCAGTGTCAGCGACACCAGCGTCTGACAATTAGCGGTCTTGCCGAGCGCCGAGGCGTATTGCGGCGCGACGCCAACCGAATGCGACCCCTTCTTCGGCAGCGCGGTGTCGTCGACGACAAGGACCGTATTGGGTCCACCGATCCGTTTGTCCGCCTGGATCGCGAGTTCTTCCTGCAGCGGCGCTTCGTCCCAGACGCCGCTCGCAATGAAATGGTGCAACTGGTCGTAGTCGCCCGGCGCCAATCGCGCCGCCATCGGCTCGACGCTCTTACGATCGCCCGGCCCAATCAGCCCTCCCACATAAAGCGGGCACATCCGCCTGCGCGCCTTATGCCCCAACCGCGCCAGGAACGGCGCCAGCCACCGCTCCAGATCCCCATTCCAATCCGCCATCGCCTGGCCCCACAAATTGCGAAGCCGACGATCGGACGAAATCCTTTCCAAACTCTTAATCTGCCAAAGTAGTGCTAGTGAGGAGGTTATTTTGATCCGGCAACGGCCTGGCGAGCTATCTGTGTCTCTAATCTCCCTACGCTTCGGGCGGAAGACTTCTCGTCGCGGCCAAAATCCCTCGGCAAACGCTGCCGACAATCGCGTCCACGCTCGAAGATCGCCGCCCATGTAGGAGATTCGCGACCTCAACGTCGCCGCTTGATCCGCCACCGCGCGCAAACTGATCGCCGATAAGCGCTTGCCGCTCGACTAGCAATACGTACTCGTTCGACGGCGCCGATCAGAACGATCTACTATTGCTAGTCCAGCGGCAAGCGCGTATCGGCGATCAGTTGCGTGCGGTGAGCGGCTCACGCCGGCTACGTGGTGGTCGCGAAGTCTCCTTCATGGGCGGCAAGTCTTCGAGCGTGGAGCGCGGATCGCTGCAGGCGTTTGCCAAGGGACTTTCACGCGAACGAGAATCTGCCGGCCGAAGCGGGGGATACGTCGCAAAGATAATTCGCCAGGCTGTACTGGTAATCAAAAAACCACCCCACTAGCACTACTTTGGCAGATTAGGAGTTTGGAAAGGATTTCGCCCGATCGTCGGCTTCGCGATTTCGAGCCGACGGCGTGGCGGGTTGGAATGGAGATCTTGAACGGTGGCTTGCGCCGTTCCTGGCGCGGCTCGGACACAAGGCGCGCCGGCGGATGTGCCCGCTTTATGTGGGGGGGCTGATTGGGCCGGGCGACGCAAGAGCGTCGAGCCGATGGCGTCGCGATTGGCGCCCGGCGACTACGACCAGTTGCATCATTTCATTGCGAGCGGCGTCTGGGACGAAGCGCCGCTGGAAGAGGAACTCGCGATCCAGGCGGACAAACTGATCGGGGAGCAACCGTCCTTGTCGTCGACGACACCGCGCTGCCGAAGAAGGGGTCGCATTCGGTCGGCGTCGCGCCCCAATACGCCTCGGCGCTCGGCAAGACCGCCAATTGTCGGACGCTGGTGTCGCTGACACTGGCGCGGGACGAGGTTCCGAAGATGATCGGCCTGCGTCTGTTTCTGCCGGAAAGCTGGACCGGGCGACACGAGCGGATGGCAAAGGCCCGCGTGCCCGAGACTTGGCGAGCGGCGCGCACAAAGCCGGAGATCGCGCTCGCCGAGATCGATCGCATCCGGGCCGCGGGCGTCCGCTTTGCGACGTGCTGGCGGACGCAGATACGGCCTTTCCGCGCCATTCCGCCAAGGGGCTCGATGCACGCAGCCTGAGGTGGGCAGTCGGAATCCCGAAGCTGCAGAAGGTCTACCCAAGCATCGTCAGACTCTTCTTTCCGATCGCCGGACGCGGACGGCCACGCAAGCGCCATATCCCTGATCAACTCTCCGCGCCCGCCGAGGACGATGCTCGCGACGGCAAAGTGGCGACGCGTCAGCTGGCGTAAAGGAACCAAAGGGCCTTTGGCGGCTTCCTTCGCCGCCGTGCGCGTGCGGATCGCCGATGGTCCGCCACAACGCATCCATAACAAGGGCATGCAGCACATGCCGGGCGAGGAGGCCTGGCTCGTCGGCGAGCGTCGCGTCTCGGGCGAGCGCAAATACTATCTTTCCAACCTGCCTGCCGACGCCAACCTCAAGACGCTCGCCGCCACGATCAAGGCGCGATGGGTCTGCGAGCAAGCCCACCAGCAACTCAAGGAAGAACTCGGCCTCGATCACTTCGAGGGCCGATCCTGGCATGGCCTCCACCGCCACGCGCTCATGACGATGATCGCATACGCCTACCTGCAAAGCCGCCGCCTCGCTGAAGCGAGCGGGGGAAAAAAGAATCCGCCAAGGGCCGCCCAAGCCGACACTGCCCGCGATCCGGCGCGCCGTCCTCGCAACTCTCGCTCGCGCGCCGCCCTATCGATGTCCCCACTGCAGGCGAACCCTCCGAAGATCCCTCGAATAAATCTGCCAAAGTAGTGCTAGCTAGTGTCCAATTGCCCGGCAAGGTAGCTCGGTCGAACGCGGACAGCCGATTGAGCGCTTCTCGTAGCACCGCGGCCGCGAGAACTTCGATCATCAGCGGACATGGCGTCGAGGTCGAGGTCGAGTTTGAGGCTGGGGCGTTCCTCGTGAATGAAACCGCCCCGCGCGCCGAGGTTCTCATAGGTGTCGACGACCTGATAGGTGGCGACCGGGTAGGCGATGCCTTTGACCGATATGTGCCCACGCTCCTCGCAGCGGACCCGTTGGCGAACGGCCGCGTAAGTTTCATACGACAAGAGGATCTCCCCCGGCGTGGCCGCCGCTTCGAGCCGCCACGCAAGGTTCACGCCGCTGCCGATGATGGTGTAGTCCATCCGATCCTCGCCGCCAAAGTTCCCGACCGTGCAGTATCCCGTATTGATTCCGATCCGGCATTGAAGGGGCCTTTCGATGCCCGACGCCCGCCACACGTCCTGCAGCTCGCGCATTCTTTTCCGCATGGCGATGGCCATCTCGACGCAGGCGAGGGCGTCCTCATTGACGCCGCGTGTCTCCGGATCGCCGAAGAAGATGACGATGGCGTCGCCGACATATTTGTCGATTGTTGCTCCATAAGTTAGGGCGATCGCCGACATTTCGGTCAGATAGTGGTTTAGCAGCCGCGTCAGGTCTTCTGACTCGAGCCTGTCGGCCGTTTCCGTAAAGCCCGCGATATCCGAGAAGAAGACAGTCAGCTTTTTCCGGCGACTGGCGATTTTGACTTCCTGCCTTCCAGTGAAAATAGATCGTAAACCTGAGGCGAAAGGTATTTCGCCAGCTGGCTCGACAGCAGCTCCAAAGCCCTGGACTTTTCCGCCAGCTGGTTCTCACGCTGCTTCAATTCTGTGATGTCGGAGTAGACGGCGACCGTGCTTCCGTCGTCGGTCTTGCGCTCGCTGACCAGAATCCAGCGGCCGTCGCCGCGCTGCTGAACCTGCGGGCCGCCCGGTTCTCGGTGACGGGCCATGCGTTCTCGGACCCAATCCTCGACCCTGCCCTCGGCATCCTTGACGTAGCCGCGTTCGGCGGCGCGTCGAACGATGCTTTCGAATGTCATGCCGGGCGCTATCTCTGCGCCGCCGCCGGGATAGAGAAGCGTTCGATATTTGTTGTTGCACACGACCAGGCGATCTTCGCTGTCGTAAAGCGAGAACGCTTCAGAGATGCTCTCGATCGCGACCGCCAATCGCCGACGACCTTCGCGAATCTCCCTCTGGTTCGACTTCTGGAGCTCGATAGCCGTGTCCCGGAAGACGCCGAGCGCGTCGGCCATTCGGCCGATCTCGTCGCTGCGGTCGCGACCCGGCACATCGATCGACGTGTCGCCCCCGGCCAGGCCGCTCATCGCCTCAGTTATCCTCTCGATAGGTCTCACGACCCGGGGCGCCACATACCGCAGCGCGATCAGGCTCGCCCCCAGTACGCTGAGAGCAGTGATGAGGAGAAGCAGAAGCCGGCCGTCGCCGATGGCCTGGGCGGTGCGGAGCGCCGCGGCGTCGCTGCCGTTCTGGGCGTTCACGACTATTTTCGCCACTTCCTTGCCAAGTTCAAGGACGAGCGAGTTGTTGGCCTGCAAGGAAGCTTGAGCAGCCGCGATCTGGCGTAGCTCCTCGCGTCGCAGATCGAAGATGTTTCCCGCGGAGGCGCCGAAGCCGATCAGCGTTTCTGTGAGGCCCTTCAGCGAACCATTGGCTGCGGCGGGAAGCCGCTTGAGCAACTTCTCCGCGTGGCTCGCCGCGGCGACAAAGCGCTCCTTGAGGGGCCCCAACGAGCTCGGGTCCGGCACGCCCGCGGCCTCGTTCAGCAGACCCGCCGCCAGGTTGCCCTCGGCGCGCAGCGTCAGCAGCACTTGGAGGTTTCCCACCCCGCCTTCGACCAGGCTGGCGATCGCCTCCGTGCCCTTGGCTGTCAGGTCCTCGCTGGTCGTCACGAGGTTGAAGCCTGCGTCGTCGACTATTGGCGCGAGCGTCTCGCGTAGGGCGCGGTGCGCCGCCTCCACCGCCGCCGTCCTTCCCTCCCGCTTGGCCTGGAGCGAGCGCCGCGCGTCGGCCGCGGCCCGGAGCTCCTGAGACCGGACATCAAAAACGTTCTCCGCGCCGCCGCCGAGCCTAATCAGCGCCTCGCTCGACTTGCGCAGCCGTTCGTTCTCGGGCGATGGGCGCAATTTCTCGAGATTCCGCTCGATAGCCGCGGCTGCCGCCGAGAACCGCTCGCGGATAGGCTGGATCAAGGCCGCATCGTCGACATGCGCCGCCTCGGTCAGCAAGCCGGCCGCCAGATTGGCGTCCGCGCGCAGGGTCAGCAGCGCCTGCAAGACATTGACTCCGCCCTCGACAAGTCCTGTGATCGCTTCCTTGCTTTTGGCAGTCATGTCCTCGCTGGTGGTCACAAGGTCGAAGCCGGCGTCATCCACCAAAGGCTCCAGGGCCTCCTGGAACTTGGCGTGAACCGCGGCAAGACCGGCGACGGCGGCCTCTCTTAGAGCGCCTATTCGCAGGCGCTGCTCGACTGCGCCGTTCAGCGCCTTGAGCTCGGCTGGGATCTTGCCTTCGATCTCGATCAGATTGCCGAGTCTCGCCTCGCCCACCCCCGTGGACTTCAGGCGCTCAGTCACGGCGGCGAGTTCCTTCAGCCTCTGAACGAGCCTGCCTTGTTCCTGAACCCGCTCCTTTTCGTTGCGGCTCGCGATGAGGGCGGGGGCCGTCGCCGTGATCTCGGCGCTCTTCTCGGCGAGGCGGAGCGAAGCCGTCATGCCGACGATGCTCTCGGCGGTGATCCGCGCTACCGACCGGTCAATGTCGGTGAAAGCATACCACGCGACCGCGCTGGCGCCGCAGGTCAACATGGCCATACTGCCGAACGCTAGAAACAGTTTAGCCTTGATGCCAAACGGCGCCTCGCCGTCGCGCTTGCGGCCCGTGGCCGCCAACTTCGAAGTCTGCTCATCGACTGGCGCGGCCCCGGCAGGCTCTTGATCCGCTGCGTTCATGACGACGCGTCGTCAGCGGGAGGGGGTCGGCGCTCCCCGGCGAAGAGACGACGCCTACCGGGCCCGCCGCTCATCTCAACGCTCCAGGCGGTCAATCGGCTTGAAGCTGCCATCCGCCTGGATCACGGTAAGAAAGACCTTGTCCATGCCCTGATGGTCGTCCGCGCCATAGGTCAATGTGATCCCGCCCAGATCGAACGTGCCAACCTCTTTGATCGTCGAAAGCAGGCCCACGCGCGTCACGGACCCTTTCATCTTCCCCAAGGCTTCGATAACCAATCGGCCGACCATGTACCCCTCGAGCGACACGAAGCCGATCTGCGCGTCCGGATTGGCTGCCTTGAGCGCTTTTGGTACCGGGCCACGACCGGTATGCTCGTGTCCCAGGGGAATGGCACGACTTGCGTCACCACCACCCCTTTCCCGTCCTTGCCGAGCTCCTTTGCGAGGGCGTTGGCGCCGACGAATGAGATGTTGACGAACACCGGGTTCAGCTTGAGCCGGCGCGCCAGTTTGATGAACTCAGCGCACGGTTTATAGGCGCCGACCATGACGATAGCCTCGGGATCCGCCCTACGAATCTCCAGCAGCGCCATCTTCACCGCGGTCGTGTTGCGCTCGTAGGTGCCTTCGGCGACGAGCTTCATGCCCCGCTTTTCCAACGCCTTCGAGACCCCCGAGAGCCCGGCGCGACCGAAGGTGTCGTCTTGGTACAGTATGGCGATCCGCGACACTCCGAGGTCACTGGTGAGGCGCTCGATCCAGGCTTCCGTCTCCTGGTCATACGAACCACGAACGTTGATCACATTGCCCAGGGAGGGTTGCGCAGGAAGGCGGCGCCCGTGAACGGCCCAATAAACGGCGCCCCGCTTCAGTGGCGATCGGCTGCGCCGCGCTGGAAGTAGGCGTACCCACCTCACCGACGAGCGCGAAGATCCCGTCTTCGTTGATCAGGCGCTTGGTGTTGGCGATCGCTCGTTCCGGCTCGTACCCGTCGTCGTAGGAGACCAGCTCCAGTCTGTGGCCGTTCACTCCGCCGGCGGCATTGGCCTCGTTGAAGGAGGCGAGAATGCCTTCCCGCATCCCGAGACCCAGCGCCGCCGCGGGCCCGTCGAAGGCCGCCGATTGTCCGAACACGATCCGGTCGTCGAAGACTCCCTGCTCAGCGCGAGCCCCAATGTCCATGAGCGAGATTGCGCCCAACCCCAATAGCCCAGCGACTGCAATCTCTCTGAGCCAATCCATAATACCCTCCCTCACGAGGGCGCGTTCCGAATTCCTGCGGCCATCGGCAGCGGCTCCACATCGGGCCAGTCGCTTGTATCACAGTGATCCCACGCATGAACGCTGTCAACTTACTCGGAGAAGAGGGGATAACCCGACAAAAAGGCGGCCCGAAAGCCGCCCTTGGCTGGTATGCGCCGCGGCTTGATCAGGCTGCGAAGTATTTCTGCGTGCGGTCGACCGCTCGGTCGCGAATGGTTCTGAGCTCGTCCAAAGCGACGTCAAAGCAGGGTCGCATCGGGTCGCCAAAATCGGATGGAGTACGTCGCCAGCCGCCACCATTCGCGCGGCCTTCACGCACAAAGGCGCCCGCCATCAAGGATCTCGAGCTGCCGGTGCCGCTACCGGGCGTCGAGATCAACACCTCGCCCCACACCTATTTCGTGATCCCGCGAATGCAGCTCGCCAGGTTCAAGGGCGAAATCTGGGAACCCTTTGGGAATTTGATCAGCGGCTGAGCCGGCGAAAAGCGCATCACAAAAGTGGAAGGTGAGCTTGGCGGGCATCCTTGCATCGATGATGAGCTGGTCCGCGACGTGTCCGATGCAACGTGGCGTGCCGCCGCGGATGTCCGCTTAACGTCGACTCCTGCCGGCCGGAATGCGCAAATAGCGGTCGTACCGAGACACAAAGAAGGCATGGAATTGGAGGTGGAATATTTGTGGTTCTGCAACAAATAAATGGGAAGCGCCAGCACCAACGGAAGGCACTGTACCCGGCTCTCGCTGAGAGCGTTCTCGAAGGGATGCTCAACGAAGGAGTGCCGGCCCCCTTGGCACGTATTTGCCGCCTTATGGGCGCACGGCGCGCCGACCGGAGCTTAGTCCGGCGCCAGTTCCGCCTCCAAAATCGCCTCTTCCGCGTCGACGCCGGCAAGGGCGGCGTCCATCTTCGCGCGATCGAGCTCCCCCTCCCAGATTGAAACGACAATGGTCGCCACGCCATTGCCGATGATGTTGGTCAGCGCCCTGACCTCGCTCATGAACTTGTCGATGCCAAAAATGATCGCAAGCCCCGGAACGAGCCTCGCGTCGGCGGCGGCGAGGGTTCCAGCGAGAGTGACGAAGCCGGCGCCGGTGACGCCGCTCGCCCCTTTCGAGGTCAGCATCGCGACGAGCAGGATGGTCAGGAGCTGGCCCCAGCTGAGATCGACGTGCAGCGCCTGCGCGATGAATAACGTCTGCCAGGGTCATGTAGATATTGGTGCCGTCGAGGTTGAACGAATAGCCGGTCGGCACCACTAGGCCCACGACCTGTTTCGAACAGCCAAGCCGCTCGAGTTTCGCCATCAGGAGCGGCAGGGCGCTTTCGGAGGACGACGTGCCGAGCACGATCAGAAGCTCGTCCTTGATGTAACGCAGGAAGCGGACGATCGAGAAGCCGAGCGCCCGCGCGATCGCCCCAGCACGACCAGAACGAAGATCGCCGAGGCCGCATAGAAGGTGAGGATAAGGTCGAGAAGGTTCCCGATCGAGCCCGTCCCATATTTGCCGATGGTGAAGGCCATCGCGCCGAACGCGCCGAGCGGCGCGGCCTTCATGATGATGCCGATGACGGCGAACATCGCATGGGTGAGATCGTCCACGAGGCTGCGGATCCTCTCGGCGCGCTCGCCCAGATTGAGGAGGGCGAAGCCGAACAGGACGGCGAAGAACAGCACCTGCAGGATGTCGCCGATCTGGAAGATCTGCGGCGCTCCTGCCTTGCAGAGCGCCGGCGTCGGGGCTGCTGACGAAAGCGCCGACGATGCTGTCGGGAATGATGTGCAGGATGAAGTCGACCGGCCGGATCTGCCGGGCCGCGTCCGCATAGCACTTGGCCTGCGCGGCCTGCTCCGGCGTGAGCGTGATGTCGGGAAAGCTCGCGCCGGGGCGCCAGACGCTGCCGACCGTAAGGCCGACGACCAGCGCCAGAGTCGAGACCGCCTCGAAATAGACGAGCGCCTTCAGCCCGACCCGGCCGACGCTGCTGGCTTCCTGGATGTGGGCGATGCCCGAGACGACCGTGCAGAAGATGAGCGGCGCGATCGCCATCTTGACGAGCTTGACGAAACCCCGACCGAGGAACTCGACCCAATCATTGGTCGCAAAGGCGGGGAAGAGCCATCCGACGAGCGCGCCGAGAACGACCGCGATGAGCACCTGGACGTAGAGCGCCGTATACCAGTGACGACCGCCTGTAGCCATCACTCTCCTCCCATAGGTCCGGGTCTCGGCTGCGGCTTCACGCAGTCTTGCGCCCGTTCGCATCTAGAGCGTCCTGCTTTTGGGATGAATTTGGGGGGGGATTCCCAAATCGGCGAGATTTTGATTCAACCTGCTGGCTGGGCGGAGGCCAGCAGGAGATGGCAAAGCCGTATTCGCAAGACTTGCGCAATCGGGTGATCGATGCGGTGAGGACGGGCAAGATGAGCCGGCGGGCTGCCGGTCGTCATTACGCGGTGAGCGAATCCGCGGCGGTCAAGTGGGTCGAACGGGTTGAACGCGAGGGCTCGCGAGAACCTGTTGGACATGGCGGCCATCGCGCCTCCAAGCTCATGCCGCATCGGGAGTTCCTCGAGGCGGCGCGGGCCGAGAAGTCGGATGTCACGCTTCAGGCTCTCTGCGATCGCCTTTCGGCCGAGCGAGGCGTCAAAGCCGACACCTCGATGATGAGCCGTTTCTTCCGCAAGATCGGGGTGACGTTAAAAAAAAGACGCTCGTCGCGCGCGAGCAGGATCGCCGGGACATAAGCCGCCATCGAGCGCGCTGGCGGACCTATCAGGGGCTCATCGACCCCAGGCGTCTTATCTTCCTCGATGAGACCTGGACGAAAACCAACATGACAAGGCTTCGCGGCTGGGCGCCGAAGGGAGAGCGCCTCATCGACAAGGTCCCGCAGGGACGCTGGAAGACGGCAACGTTCCTCGCCGCTCTTCGCCAGGATCGGATTGACGCGCCCTGCCTGTTCGACGGTCCAATCAACGGCGAGCGCTTTCGCGCCTATATCGAGCAGTTTCTTGTCCCGACCCTCAAGCCAGGCGACGTCGTGATCCTCGACAATCTCGGCTCACACAAGGGAAAGGCCGTACGAAGAGCGATCCGCGATGTCGGCGCGCGGCTGGTGTTTCTGCCGAAATACTCCCCTGACCTCAACCCAATCGAGCAGGTCTTCGCCAAGTTCAAAACCCTGCTGCGAAAAGTCGGAGCGCGAACTTACGAAGCCATCTCAGACGCCAGCGCCGAAATCCTTGCCCAATACCAACCAGCCGAATGCGCCGCATACCTCAAGAACGCAGGCTATGCGTAGACCCAAAAGCAGGACGCTGGCCGAAACGATCGCCCGTTCGGCGGTGAGAGAAATGGTCTGTGCCCCTTCGCCCCGCTTGCGGGGAGAAGGCCGTCGGAGGTCGTCGAAAGACGGCCGTCTTTCGACGGGCTGTGGCGCCGGATGAGGGGCGGCGCGAGCGCCCTATCCGGATATATCCGCGCCGCCCCTCACCTGTCGCCTTCGGCGACATCCTCTCCCGTTTCACGGGGCGAGGAGAATACGCCTCACATATGCAGCGGCTTGCCGAGCGCCTTCAGCGCCGCCTCGTGGAAGGCCTCGCCTAGCGTCGGATGGGCATGGATCGTGCCGGCGATGTCCTCGAGCAGCGCGCCCATCTCCAGCGCCGAGCGAAAAGCCGGCCGGAGCTCGGAGATGCCGCGCCGACCGCCTGAATGCCGAGCACGCGTGATGTCGGCGCGCGCGACGACGCGGACAAAGCCCTCGTCCGCCTGCTTGGTCATGGCGCGGCCGTTGGCGCGGAACGGAAACTGGCCGACGATGATCTCGCCATGCGCCGCCTTGCCTCGTCCGGCGAGAGCCCGACCGCGACGATCTCCGGCTCGGTGAAGCAGATCGCCGCGACGCGACGGGATCGAAGCCGCGCTGCTGGCCGGCGATGATCTCGGCGACCATCTCGCCCTGCGCCATGGCGCGTTGCGCCAGCATCGGCTCGCCGACCAGGTCGCCGATCGCCCAGACATTGCGCATCGAGGTCGGCAGCGGTCGTCGATGCGGACGAAGGGCCCCGCCATGTCGAGATCGAGCGCCTTCCAGGCCCCAGCCCTGCGTGCGCGGCGCGGCGGCCGACCGTGACCAGGATCTTGTCGGCCGCGAGCGCGCGTTTCGCGCCGTCCGCGCCCGCGACCGCGAGCGCGGCCTTCGGCGAAGCCCAGCGCCCGCGCGCCGAGATGCGTCTCGACGCCGTGATCGGCGAGCCGGCGCGCACCGGCTGGGTCAGCGCCGCGTCGTAGAGCGGCAGGATCTTCGGCAGCGCCTCGACGATGGTGACTTCGCGCCGAGCTTGCGGAAGGCGATGCCGAGCTCCAGCCCGATATAGCCGGCGCCGACGACGGCGAGCGTCTCGCGGAACCTTGGTCAGCGACAGCGCCTCGGTCGAGGAGATGACGTTGCCGCCGAACGGCAGGGCGGCAGCGCCACCGGCTCCGAGCCGGTGGCGAGGATGACGTGCTCGGCGGTGATGCGCTGCTCGCCGGTGTCGGCTTGGACGATGCGGTCTTGCCGTCGATGAACGTCGCCCAGCCTTCGACGACCGCACCTTGGCGCCGCTTGAGCAGCGCGGCGACGCCGGTGTTTGAGGCGCGACGACGATCCCGTCCTTCCAGGCGACGGTCTTGGCGAAGTCGAGCTCGGGCGGCGCCGAGCGTGATGCCGATCGCGTTCGGCGCCTGCGGCTCGGTCAGCGCATGCACGGCGCGGCGGCATGGATGATCGCCTTGGAGGGAATGCAGCCGATATGAGGCAGGTGCCGCCGAAGCCGGCCGCCTCGACCAGCACCGTGTCGAGGCCGAGCTGGCCGCGCGGATCGCCGCGACATAGCCGCCCGGCCCGCCGCCGACGATGAGAACCTTGCGTGCAGCTCGTTCATTCGGCCATCGCTCATCGATGAACAGCGTCGCGGGCATGCTCCAGCAGCGCCTTGACTCGCTGGATGAAGGCGCGGCGTCGTAGCCGTCGACCACGCGGTGATCGAAGGACGACGACAGGTTCATCATCTTGCGCAGCACGAAGCTGGCCGTCGCGCACGACCGGCCGCTCGACGATCTTGTTGGCGCCGACGATCGCCACTTCCGGATGGTTGATGACCGGCGTCGTGGCGATGCCGCCGAGCGCGCCGAGGCTGGTGATGGTGATGGTCGAGCCGGACAGCTCCTCGCGCGTCGCCTTGCCCTGCGCGCGCCGCGTCGGCGACGCCGGCGATCTCGCGCGCGCAGTCCCACAGGTCGAGCGCCTCGGCGTGGCGCACCACCGGCACCATCAGCCCGGTCGGCGGTCTGCGTCGCGATGCCGATATGCACGGCGCCGATGGCGGTGACGACGCCGCCTCGTCGTCGTAGTGCGCGTTGATCTGCGGGATAGTCGGCGAGGGCCTTCACCATCGCGCGCATCAGGAACGGCAGCAGGGTCAGCTGCGGCCGCTCCTCGGCGCGCTGGGCGTTGAGGTGGCGCGCAGCTCCTCCAGCTCGGTGACGTCGATTTCCTCGACATAGGCGAAATGCGGGATGCGGCGCGTCGGACTCTGCATGCTGCTCGGCGATCGGCGGCGCAGGCCGATGACCTTGATCGTCTCGACCGCCGGTTGCGGCTGCTTGGCCCGCGCCGTGCGCGGCCGGGCCTGCGGCCGGCCGCGCGAGATAGGCGTCGAGATCCGTGGCTGATGCGGCCGCCTGGGCCCGTGCCCGGGCACGAGGTGCAGGTCGATGCCGAGCGTCCCGCGCGCGCTGCCGCACCGCGGGCGAGGCCAGCGGCTTGTCGCCCGGCGCGGCGCGGCGACGGCGGCCGGCGCGACGCGCGCGCGGCGCGGCGGCGCGCGTCAGGCGCGGCGCGGCTGCGCGGCGCGGCGCGGCGCGGTCGGCGCTCGGCCGTTCGGCCGGCTTGCGGTGCGGGGCCGGCGGCGCCGGCTTCGCGCTGGCGCTCCGGCCGGGCGGCATTGCCGGCGCCCTTCGACCTCGAGCACGACCAGCGCCGAGCCGACCGCGCGCATCGTCGCCGGGCTCGCCGCCAGCGCGACGACCTTGCCGGCGACCGGCGAGGTCATCTCGACCGTCGCCTTGTCGGTCATCACGTCGACGAGCGGTGCTGGTCTTCCGCGACGATGTCGCCGACCTTGACGTGCCAGGCGACGATCTCGGCCTCGGCGATGCCTTCGCCGACGTCGGGCAGCTTGAAGACGTAGCTGGCCCATGCTCAGCGCCTCCATACGCGCTTGCGCAGCGCCGCGGCGACGCGCGCCGGGCCCGGGGAAATAGTCCCATTCGAAGGCGTGCGGATAGGGCGTGTCCCAGCCGGTCACCCGCTCGATCGGCGCTTCCAGATGATAGAAGCAGTGCTCCTGCACCAGCGCCGACAAGCTCCGCGCCGAAGCCGCAGGTGCGCGTCGCCTCGTGCACGATCACGCAGCGGCCGGTCTTCTTCACCGAGGCGACGATGGTCTCGATGTCGAGCGGCACCAGCGTGCGCAGGTCGATCACCTCGGCGTCGACGCCGGTCTCCTCGGCGGCGGCCAGCGCCACATGCACCATCGTGCCATAGGCCAGCACGGTCACCGCCGCGCCCTCGCGCGCACGATCGCCGCCTTGCCGAGCGGCACGGTGTAGTGGCCTCCGGCACCTCGCTCGGCGGATGCTTCGCCCACGGCGTGACCGGCCGGTCGTGATGGCCGTCGAACGGGCCGTTGTAGAGCCGCTTGGGCTCGAGGAAGATCACCGGATCGTCGTCCTCGATCGCCGCGATCAGCAGGCCCTTGGCGTCGTAGGGATTGGACGGGATCACCGTCTTCAGGCCCGCCGACATGGGTGAACAGCGCCTCGGGGCTCTGGCTGTGCGTCTGGCCGCCGAAGATGCCGCCGCCATAGGGCGTGCGCACGGTCGATCGGCGCGGTGAACTCGCCGGCCGAGCGATAGCGCAGCCGCGCCGCCTCCGAGACGAGCTGGTCGTAGGCCGGGATAGATGTAGTCGGCGAACTGGATCTCGACGACCGGCCGCAGGCCATAGGCGCCCATGCCGACGGCGACGCCGACGATGCCGCCTTCGCCGATCGGCGTGTCGAAGCAGCGCTGCCGCCGTGCTTCTTCTGCAGGCCTTCGGTGACGCGGAACACGCCGCCGAAATAGCCGACGTCCTCGCCGAAGACGAGCACGTCGGGATCGCGCGCCAGCATCACGTCCATGGCGCGAGTTGAGCGCCTGCGATCATGTTCATCGCGCGGCATCGGCTCAGACTCCCAGTCTCGCTGGCGCTGTCGGCGCAGATGCCAGCGGCATCTCCTTGAAGACGTCCTCGAACATCGTCGCTGGCGCTGGCGGTTCGGGCCGTCGTCCAGCGTGCCGTAGCTCTCGGCCTCGCTGGTCGGCCTCGCGCACCTCGTCGTCGATCTCGGCCTCCAGCTGCCTCGTGCCGCTCCTCGCACCATTCGCCGAGCGCGATCAGGTGCGTCTTCAGCCGCTCGATCGGATCGCCGAGCGGCCAGGCCGGCGCCTCGTCGGCGGGCCGGTAGCGCGATGGGATCGTCGCTGGTCGAATGGGCTCCGGCGCGATAGGTGAAGAGCTCGATCAGGGTCGGCGCCGAGATTGGCGCGCGCGCGCTCGGCCGCCCAGTCGCGTCGCCGCATAGACCGCGAGGAAGTCGTTGCCGTCGACGCGCAGCGCCGGCAGGCCATAGCCGATGCGCGCGCGCGGCGAAGGTCGCGCTCTCGCCGCCGGCGATGCCCTGGAAGGACGAGATCGCCCACTGGTTGTTGACGACGTTGAGGATGACCGGCGCGCGGTAGACCGCGGCGAAGGTCAGCGCGTGGTGGAAATCGCCCTCGGCGGTCGCGCCGTCGCCGATCCAGCCGGCGGCGATGCGCGTGTCGCCCTTGATAGGCCGAGGCCATCGCCCAGCCGACCGCCTGCGCGAACTGCGTGCCGAGATTGCCGGAGATGGTGAAGAAGCCGTGCGCCTTGCGACGAATACAGCACCGGCAGCTGGCGGCCCTTCAGCCGGTCGCTGCGCGTTGGAATAGACCTGGCACATCATGTCGACGAGCGGATAGCCGCGCGCGATCAGCAGGCCCTGCTGGCGGTAGGTCGGGAAAGCACATGTCGTCGGGCTCGAGCGCCATGCGCCTGGGCGACGCGCGACCGCCTCCTCGCCGGTGCACTTCATGTAGAAGAGGTCTTGCCCTGGCGCTGCGCGCGATACATGCGGTCGTCATAGGCGCGCGTCAGCATCATGCGCGCAGGCCCCGGCGCAGTTCGTCGGGCGTCGAGCTTCGGGTCCCAGGCGCCGACCGCCTCGCCGTCGTCGTCGAGCACGCGGATCAGCCCATAGGCGAGGTCGCGCATCTCCGCCGGTGACGTCGATCGGCGGCCGCGGAACCTCGCCCGCCTCCGGCAGGCTCAAATAGCTGAAATCGGGCCTGCTGCCCGGCCGCACGCTCGGCTCCGGCACATGCAGCGAAAGTCGCGCGCTCATCGGCGTAATCCTCCGGCGGCGCGAAATCGCGCGGCGTTGCCGGGCCATCTTAGCGCCGGGCGCGAACGTTTGTCATGCGGCGCGTCATGCCCGCGCGGCGCCGGCCTATTTCGCCAGATTCTCGATCAGAAACGCATTCAGCTCCGCAAAATGCTGCTCGCTTTCCGGCGTGCGGTAGAACTTCAGATAGTCGGCGTGGGCGAAGCCTTCGTAGACGTGCAGGTCGGCGCGACCCCGGCGCGGCGGAGCTTGGCGTGCATGAGGACGGTGTCGCTAAGAAGAAGGTCGCGCGTCCCGGTGACGAGATAGGCCGGCGGAAAGCCGCTGACGTCGCCTTGAATCGGCGAGAGATAGGGTTCGGCGTAATCGTGTCCGTCGGCGTAGATCTTCACCGCTTCTGCCGCGTCGCCGTCCCAGGCGAGGCCGTGATCGACGCCGTCATTGAGGAACCGGCTGTCGCCGGTCTTCATCATATCGACGGCGGGCGTGCCGAGCATGAGGGCCGCCGGCAGCGGCAGTCCGAGATCCTTAATCTCAGCGTCGCGGCGAGCGTCAGATTGCCGCCGGCGGAGGTGCCGCCGAGCGCCATCTGCGAGGGCGAGTGGGTCTTGAGGAGCTCGCTCCACACCGCGACGACGTCGTCCATCGCCGCGGGATGGGGAAACTCCGGCGCGCGCCGATAGTCGATGGACGACGACCGGAATTCCGTCCCTGGCGGCGATCAGGGCGGCTTCGGCCGTCGCGCCGACGCCGCCGTTAAAGAGCCAAGCCCCGCCATGGACATGGACGAAGAGATGGTTCTTGTGCTCCGGCGCGACGTGCGGCGGATCGACCCAATAGACCGTGACGCCGTGGATGCGGGCCTCGCGCACCGTGACGTCGAACTCGGGTCGCGATTGTCCTTGCGTTCTTGGCGGCCTCCTCGTCGCGGAGCGCGATCAGCCCTTTCCAACGAAGAGTTCGGTCGGGGCTTCGCCGTGCAGGAGCTTCGAGCCGGGGCGTGGGCTCGGCGGCGAGAAGATCACGCAGCTCAGCGCTCGCGTTGGCTGGAGGCGGAAGCGTGCGCGGCCCGATGGCCCAGGCTTGTCCCCTGCCCCGACGTCTCCTGCGCCGACGTCTCCTGCGCGAGAAGCCGGCGGAGACAAGCGCAAGCGCACGCAGAGCGCAAAGTGTCGAGCGCATCCAGAACGTCTCCCCGGCCCGCCGGGTCGCAGGCTGCAATGAACGCGGGCTCATCGCAACCGCGAGCGGCGCCCGAGGGCCGCGGGCGCCGCCATTGACAGGGCGCCTGCGCGCCCTCTTATGAAGCGCGCCGTGCCCAGGTGGCGGAATTGGTAGACGCACTGGTTTCAGGTACCAGCGGTGCAAGCCGTGAAGGTTCGAGTCCTTTCCTGGGCACCATTTTGACGTTTTAGACGTCCAAATTCGTCCAACACTCGGAAAAATCAATGCTAACAATATCACGGTCCAAAAACGGTCCGGTGCCGTCCGTTTGCGTCCAACACAATGTTGGTAGATTAGTTGGTACGCGGCAATCCCGCCGCGGTTGGTACCAACATGGCCCTTACCGATCTCGCGATAAAGCGCGCGCTCCCTGGCCCGAAAATCATTAAGCTTTCGGAGGCGGCGGGCTCCAATTGTGGGTTACTCCCGATGGCGCAAAACGCTGGCGTCTCGCGTACCGATTCGCCGGCGCCCAAAAGACCCTCGCGATAGGCGTCTATCGGGACATCGGATTGAAAGATGCTCGGGACGCACGCAAGACGCGCAAGCAAGGCGCTCGGCAAAGACCCTTCCGCTAGTCAAGAAGGCAGCAAAACTCGCCCGCGCAGAAGAGGGCGCAAACACGTTCGCCACCATCGCGGGCGAATTGGCGGACGAAGCGCCGCGAAAGAAGGCGACGGGCTTAGCGTCTCCCTCCCGAATGTCTGACTTCTCAATGAGGTTCGAAAAACATGATGAACGACGCTGAAACGAGCGCATGAAGCGGCGCTACCTCGTCCACTTGAAAGAAGCAAAGGGACGCGACAGGCCTCGATCGACGCCGTGCCGCGCGCGATCGAACGCTTCGAGGAGTAGGTCAAACGACCGCGATTTCCCGGCAACTTCCACTATCGAACAGGCGCGGGATTTCAAGGCTCACCTAACGGCGGGGCAGGCAATGAGTGAACGGGCAAGCCGCTCTCGGCCTCGACCGTCCAGCGACGCTCGCCGCGCTTGAAAGTGTTCTTCGTTGGCTCGCGGATCAGCGGGGTTATGCGTCGCGGATAAAGGATGCCGACGCCGAGTATTTCAACGCCCCTGACAATTGTCGAGAATTGCGACCGCGCGGCGGTTCAAGAGTTGCCCGACGCTCGCGCAGGTTCGCGCGATGATCGCTGCTCTGCCGAACGAGACGGAAATCGAGAAGCGTAATCGTGCGCTTGTCGCCTTCACGATCCTGTCGGGTGCCCGAGATAGGGCGATTATCTCATTTCGTCTGAAACACATCGACATCGAACGCGGCCTGATTGAGCAGGACTCGCGCGAGGTCCGCACCAAGCGGGTGAAGAGCTTCACGACCTCGTTCTTTCCGGTCGGCGACGACATCCTGCAGATGGTCGTCGACTGGGTAGCTTTCCTTCGAGAGGAAAAAGGCTTCGGATCCGATGACCCGTTGTTCCCGAAAACCAAGGTCGCCCCCGGCGCCGACCTCGCATTCCGCGCGGTTTCGCTCGATCGCGCGCCTTGGGCGAACGCCAATCCGGTTCGCGAGATCTTCCGCGACGCCTGTGCGCGGGCAGGATTGCCGTATTTCAATCCGCACTGTTCCGGAACACCCTTGTTCAGATCGCCTATGACCAGAAGCTCGACGCCGAAGCCTTCAAGGCGTGGTCGCAGAACCTCGGGCATGAAAGCTGCCTAACAACGTTTTCGAGCTACCGGACCATTCCGGCCTCCGGGCAAGCCGAGATCATCCGACGGCTTGGCGAGCGGGTCGCACCCGACGTCGTCGCCCATGCAGAACTCATTCATCGGCTGACGCTGGCGAGGGGTCATTAAGCGTTACACTGCCGCCGCATCGGCCGGAATGCGCGGATAGCGGCCATGTCTGGACGGTGTCCCGTGGTCAAGGGTTACTTTGAAGCTGTTGTGAACGTCTGGGGCGGGGTCATGTCTGCGGCCTCTCATGAGGGCTCTAATTGTCGCACCGACCGCTCCGTTCCGATTGAATTTCAAGTGCTGGGATCGAAGATCGCGCCGGTGAGGAAATCGGGCCAGTCGCGCTCGAAGAACGGTCGCTGGGACCGGTCGCGCCGGCGGACGGGCCGCCGGCCGCAAGTGAAATGATCGCCTTCGAGCCGAACCAGGATCTGTTCGGCGCGATCCTCGAGGCGCTCGGAACGGAATCGAAATTCGGTCAGCGGCCCGGTCCGGGCGAGCGGGACCTGGCTCCCGTCCGGGCTGCATACCGTCCGCGCCCCCCGGCTTCCCCCGCCTCGCTCGACGTAAAACGCAAGCGCGGCGAGCACCGCTTCCGAAACGATCGCCATCTGGCGCCATTGCAGCGCCCTCAGCAGCTCCGTAAGCCCCCTCGAAGGCGACGCCGCGCTGGCGGATCGCGCTGTTGAGCGCGCTCGCGCCGGCCAGTGCCGATTGCACGTCCGCGTCCGTGCAGATGATCCCCGCGTGGTCGCTCATGCGGGCCTGAACTTCGTTCCTGATGGCCTCGGCTTTGATCGGGCTGTCGGCTCGAAGGACGTCGAAGGATTCGCTGAGAGCGCCTTCGATGAGGTCGCGTTCCGGCGGGTGCGCGGCTTTCGCCGCGTCTGCCCGCGAGGCGATATAGTTCGGCGCAGCGCGTGCCGAAGACCTGGCCGGCATTGAGCGCCGCGCCGCCCGGACGGGTGACGCCATGGGTTCCGGCCGCTTCGCCGACCGCGTAGCAGCCCTCGAGGCTCGTCTCGCCCCAGGTGTCGACCGCGAGGCCGCCGTTCATGTGCTGGTTGTTGATCGCGAATTCGAGCGGATCTCTGCGTGATGTCGTATTTGTAGCGCTTGTAGAGCTCGATCGAGAGCGGGTTCATCTTGCGAAGGCGATCGATCGGCTTTTCGAGCAGGGCGCCGGTGTTCTCGAGATAGGCGCGCACGTCGCGGATCCAGCGCGTTCGAGATCGAAATCCGCGTCTCCCGGGACGGCGAGCGGATTGCGATTGAAATCCATGAACACTTTTCGTCCCGCCTGCGTCTCCCGGAACACTGCGAGGTCGAACAGGCTCGAGCCGAAGTCGAGCATGCGCGTCGCATGGAACGGCCACTGATAGCCTTTCCGGAAGATGTTCGAGGCCAGCTCCCGCGTCGTCCGGTAATAGTCGGCGAGAAAGTTGCGCTCGCGCCCGCGAGAGTCGAGCGAGAACACATAGGGCATCGCACTGCACGTAGGTGCCCGAGAGATTCCAGGGAAATCCGTCTGCGCGGACGTGCCGATGCCGAACTGGCTCTCGGTCAGGTTGACGGCTTCGAGGCCCGCCTCGAGCGCGAGGCCGAGCGAGCCGAAGCAGTGCCTGGGATAAACGCTGTCGCGATAGAGTTCGCCAGGGCCGCCGGTGGCGATGACGACGCGAGTTGCAGAGAAAGACGGCGAGGCCGAGCGGATTGTCCGTCGGTCCGCTGCTTCGGGCGCATCGCCAGGACGCCGGCTGCACGACGGGCGGCCGCGGCGCGACAAGAAGGCGAACGCCGGTCGTGTGGTTGAAGATCGGAATGTCGAGCCGGATCGCCTCCCGCGCCAGGACCTGCACCATCAGGCGGGAGGTGCGCGGACCGCAACTCGTCGCGCGGCCGACTTCGTCGTGATCGGTCTGGTAGCGCAGTACGCCGCCCAGCCGGTCCTGCGGGATCGGCAGCCCCAGGAATTGCAGGGACGCGAGCGCCCGCGCCGATCCGACCGCCTCGACATAGGCGGTGTCCTCGTCCATCGCGCCGCCGGCGCCGAGGGCGTCCGCCATGGCGCGAAAGTCGTCGCCTCGATCCGCGCCGTTGGCGGTGTGCAGCGTCTGCTTGTCGGATCCCGAGCAGGCGGACGTGCCGCCGAAGGCGCTCTGGGTCGCGATCGCGACGTCGACGTCCCGGCGCTTCAGTTCGACCGCTGCGCGCAGTCCGGCCGCGCCGCTGCCGAGCACCAGCGCCTCGACAACGCCGCACCGGCAGTCTGAAGCCGAGCGCCGGGATGAACTCCTGCGGCGGCCTCTCATTGGCGAGCCTCGGCATCGCGACGTCGGTCAGCCGGTCGAGGATCGCTTGGGGGATCGGCGTGCTCAAGGGTTGTTCTCTGAGTTGGGAGTTGACGGGATGTCCAAGATCGACTAGTGCTATTAGCACGTTCCAATTACGCTTGGCAACGATCTTCAAATTGCCTGCGTCTAGGATGCAAGCAGATGACGGATCGGCGACGTTGCTTGGAACGTTCCAAATCCAGATTGAGATGCCATGAACGACGAAGGGCTGGAGAAACGGAGGTGCGCAACGGTCGGGCGACCATCGTCGACGTCGCGCGCGCGCCGGCGTGTCGAAGTCCACGGTCTCTCTGGTGCTGGGCGGGAGCGGCCTGGTCGCCGAGTCGACCCGAGAGCGCGTCTCGGACGCGATGTCGCGAGCTTGGCTATATCTACCACCGCGGCGCGGCGACGCTGCGCGGGCGCCAAATCCGGCGTCCTCGGCATGGTCATCAACGACCTGTCGAACCCCTTCTACGTCGAACTGGCGATCGGCATCGAGCAGGCCTGCCAGGGCGCGGCCTTCATTCCGTTTCTCGCCAACATCGCGCGAGAATCCGGTTCGCCAGCAGCAGGTCATCCGCTCGATGCGCGAGCACGGCGCTGCCGGCCTGGTGCTCGTCGCCGGCGATCGGCACGTCGCTGGGCGAGTTGAAGGCGCTGATCGCTGGCTTGCCGGTCGTTCAGGTCATGCGCCGCCTTCCCGGGCTCAAGGCCTCGCTGGTCTCGCCGGAGAATCGGGAGGGAGCGCGAAAAGCGACCGCTCATCTGATCGCTGCCGGACACACGCGAATTGCGTTCGTCGGCGGCGCTCAAGTCGATGATCGTTCGCGAGGAGCGTCTCGCCGGCTATCGGCTCGCCCTGCGAAGACGCCGGACTTTCGTTCGAGAGTTCGCTGGTCATCGAGACGATGACCAACTACTCGGGCGGCGGGGCGGCGGCTCCGCAATTGCTCAACCTCCGCGAGCCCGCGACCGCAGCCCTTTGTTACAACGACGTCGTCGCGATCGGGCTTGTTCGCGCGCTTGCCGAAGCCGGGATCTCGGTCGGGCAGGGATTTCGCAGTCATCGGCTTCGACGACATCGAAGAGGCCAAACACACGCTTCCCGCATTGACGCAGCGTCGCGGTGAACGGCCGCAATCTCGGCTCTCGCGCAGCGCAGCTGCTTGATGCGCCAACTCGCCAGCGGCGACTTTGAACCGGAAACGGTCATTGTGCCCGACAACCCTGATCGTGCGCGCCTCTTGCGGCACTTCGACACTACAATCCGACGGGAGGCGCTCCATGACGAAACTCCGATGGGGGCTCGATCGGCGCCAGCACGATCGCCGCGCGAGCACATGATCGAGCGCGTTCCGCGCCAACGGCGGCGAAGTCGTCGCGGTCATGAGCACGAACGCCGGACCGCGCCGCCAAATATCGCGCACGAGCATCGGATCGCGCAGGCGACGACGAGCCTGGAGGAACTGGTTGAGTCGAAGGACGTCGACGCCGTCTACATCTCGACGACCAACGAGCTTCATCGCGACCAGGTCTTCGCCGCGGCCGCGGCCGGAAAGCACGTTCTCTGCGAGAAGCCGCTGGCGCTGACCCTCGCCGACGCGCGCGCGATGGTCGCCGAATGCCGCAAGCGCGGCGTGGTCATGGGGACAAACCATCATCTTCGCAACGCCGCCACACACCGCGCGATGCGCGACGGCGATCATAGAGGGGCGGATCGGCAAGCCGCTGTTCGCCCGGGTCTTTCACGCTGTCTATCTGCCGCCCCATTTGCAGGGCTGGCGGATCGAGAAGCCGGAGGCGGGCGGAGGCGTTATGATGGATATTACTGTCCATGACGCCGACACGCTTGCGTTTCGTGCTCGACGACGAACCGCCGGCGGTGAGCGCGATGACCTCGCACGGCGGAATGGGCCAGCGAGGGCCTCGAGGACGGCGCCATGGGCGTCATCCGCTTCTCCAGCGGGCTGCTCGCGCAGTTTCACGACGCATTTACCACCAAATACGCGACGACCGGGTTTGAAGTGCATGGGGAGCTAGGGTTCGCTGATCGGCCGCGACTGCATGACCCAGGCGCCGAAGGGCGACGTTCTGCTCCGCACTTCCTCCGGCGAGGAAGCGCTGAAACTCGATCACGAAGAATCTTTACGTCCGCTCGATCCGCCTCTTCCAGGAGGCGGTCGCAGGACGCGGCGCGCCGTCGGCGACGGGCGAGGATGGGGTCAAGTCGCTGAGCGTCGCCATCTCGCGCTCGAAGCGGCGCGATCCGGCGCCGAAACCGCAATCGACCTGAACGTTTGAGGCAGAGCATGTCCAGGCAGAAAGTCATTTCCGCCTCGGACGCCGCTCGCCTGATCCCCGACGGCGCGATCGTCACCGTCTCTTCGTCTTCGGCGCTTGGTTGTCCCGACGCTGTGCTGGCTGCGATCGGGCGAGCGGTTCGACGCCGAGGGTCATCCGCGCAACATCACGACGCTCCACCCGATCGCGGCCGGCGACATGTGGGGAGTGAAGGGTATCGACCACCTGGCTAAGCCCGGTTGTCTCGCGCGGGTATCTGGCCGGCTCCTATCCGTCTGGTCCGTCCTCGGCCGAGCCGCCGGCGATTTGGAAGATGATCACTGGCGACGCAATCCCCGCCTACAACGTGCCATCGGGCATCCTGTTCGACATTCATCGCGAGGCGGCGGCAAAGCGACCAGGCGTTCTGACCAAAGTCGGAATGGATACGTTCGTCGATCCCGGCCACGAAGGCTGCGCGATGAACGCAAGGCGGCTTCGGAGCCGATCGTGGACGTGTCAATTTCGCTGGCGACGAATGGCTGTTCTTCCCGACCATCACTCCGCAGATCGCGATCATTCGCGCCACGACGGCCGACGAAAGAGGAAATCTTTCTTACGAGCACGAAGGCGGCATTCTCGGGCCGCTCGATCAGGCCCTTGCAGTGCGCAACAACGGCGGGATCGTAATTGCGCAAGTCAAACGGCTTGCCGCGTCGGGTACGCTGCGTCCCCACGACGTCGTCGTGCCCGGCATACTCGTCGACTACATCGTCATCGCGCCGGATCAGTTGCAGACGACTCACACGCCTTATGAACCCGCTATTTCTGGCGAGATCTTTCGTCCGTTGTGGTCCTTCGAGACTCCGAAGTTCGATATCGCCAAGGTCATCGCGCGACGGGTGGCTCAGGAATTGCGCGAGGGCGATGCGGTCAACATCGGCTTTGGCATTTCTGCGAACGTGCCGCGAATCCTGATCGAGGAGGGCAGGCACGGCGCCGTGACCTGGGTCATCGAACAGGGCGCCGTGGGGGGCGTGCCGTTGCTCGATTTCCAATTCGGCTGCGCGTCAAACGCCGAGGCGATCGTGCCGTCGCCGGCTCAGTTCACTTATTTCCAGGGCGGCGGCTTTGACATGTCGCTGCTCTCGTTCCTGCAGATCGACCGCCTCGGCTCCGTCAACGTCTCCAAACTCGGCGTGCGGCCGCACGTGACAGCAGGGGCGGGCGGCTTCGTCGACATCACCGCGCGCGCGAGGAAGATCGTTTTTTCCGGCTATTTCACCGCAGGGGCCGAGACTCGAAGGTCAGCGACGGGGCGGTGATGATTTCGAAGGAAGGCAAGGTCAAGAAGCTCGTTCACTCTGTCGAGCAGATCTCCTTTTCGGGCCCGCGGGCGGTCGCTCAGGGTCAGGAAATTCTCTACGTCACCGAACGGTGCGTGCTTCGCTTGGAGCCGGAAGGCGTGACCGTTGTCGAGTTGGCCCCGGGCGTCGATCTTGAAGCGCGACGTACTTGCTCAGGCCGAGTTTCCGCTGAGGGTGGCGCCGAAGCTGCGGAAGATGGACCCGGCGCTGTTTCCATCCCGAGCCGATCAATCTTGATGCTTCACCCGGCCCGGGAGGCGGCTCCAATGAGCGCCTTCGTCGAACTCACATTTGAAGGCCCCCTCGCGCGTCTGACGATGAAGCGGGCTGACAAGCTCAACGCACTCGATCGCGCGATGATCGACGCGCTCGGCGACGCCGCCGCGCGATCGAAGCCTCGCGGGACGCCCGAGTCGCGATCCTCTCCGGCGAGGGCAAGGCGTTCTGCGCCGGCGGCGACATCGCCGCCTGGGGCGGTCTTCCGGCGCTTGAGATGTGGCGCGACTGGACGCGCGCCGGTCATCGCGCGTTCGAGGCGCTTGCGCGGCTGCGCGTTCCCCTGATCGCGGCGCTCACCGGTCACGCCTTCGGCGGCGGCCTCGAGCTTGCGGCGGTCGCCGACATCCGCATCGCCGAGAGCGGGATCAAGCTCGGCCTTCCGGAGTCCGGGCTCGGCATGGCGCCGGGTTGGTCGGGCACCCAGCGGCTTGTGCGTCGATTTGGGCCGTCGGTCGTCCGCCGCATGGCGCTCGCGGGCGCGATGTTCACCGCGGAGGAGGCGCTTGTGCTCGGTCTTGTCGACGAAGTGACCGAGCAGGGCGACGGCGTCGCGCGCGCCAGAACGGTCGCCGCCGACATCGCCAAGCGGGGTCCGATTGCGGTGCAGATGGTCAAGGCGATGATCAATGTCGGCGGAGGGCGAGGATCGCGACGCGCCGATCGAAGGTCTCGCCGGCGCGCTGACCGCGCTGACCGAGGATCTGAGCGAGGGCGTCGCCGCATTCCGCGCCAAGCGGGCGCCGAATTCGCGGGCCGCTAGGAAAGGTTCCCATGAACGCGAAGACTCCGATCACTGTTGACACGTGGAAGCTGAACGAGGCGCTGAAGCGCTTTCCGCGTGAGCGCGCGATGCTGATCGACGGCCGGGAGGTGGCCGGCGACGGCGAGACCATCGAGCGTCGGAGCCCGGCGCATGGGGTCGTCGTGACGCGTGTGCCGCGTGGCCGCGCCGACGACGCGAAGCGCGCCATCGCGGCTGCGCGCAAGGCCTTCGACACCGGGCGCTGGCCGCATGAGACGGCCTCGAACCGGGCGCGCGTGCTCCTGAAAGTTGCGGATCTGATCGACCGCGACCGCGAGATTCTCGCGATCCTCGATACGCTCGAGTCGGGCAAGCCGATCGGTCAGGCGCGCGGCGAGATCGAAGGCGCTGCGGACATCTGGCGATATGCGGCCTCGCTCGCGCGTGAGCTCTCGGGCGAGAGCTACGCGAATTTGGGGCGGACCGGCTGGGCTTCGTCCTGCGCGAGCCGATCGGCGTCGTGTCGATCATCACGCCCTGGAATTTTCCTCTGCTGATCGTGTCGCAGAAACTTCCTTTCGCCCTGGCCGCCGGCTGCGCTTGCGTCGTCAAGCCAAGCGAGATGACGTCGGCGTCGACGCTGCATCTCGGATCGCTGCTGGCCGAGGCGGGATTGCCCGACGGCGCGTGCAACATCGTCACCGGCTACGGCCCCGAGGTCGGGGCGCCCATGACGACGGACCCGCGCGTCGACATGATTTCGTTCACGGGATCGACCGGGGTCGGGCGGGCGGCCATGGCCGCCGCCGCGGCCACGCTGAAGAAAGTGTCGATGGAGTTGGGAGGCAAGAACCCCCAGGTGATCTTCCCGGACGCAGACATGGATGCGGCCCTGGACGCGGCGGCTTTCGGCGCCTATTTCAACGCCGGCGAATGCTGTAACGCGGGCTCGCGCATCCTTCTGCACGCGAAAATCGCCGACGAGTTCCTGGCGGCGCTGGCCGATCGGGCGGCGGCGGCGAAGGTCGGCGACCCGCTCGATCCGGAAACGCGGGTCGGAGCGATCATCACCGCCGATCATCTCGGCAAGATTGAGTCGCATCTGAAGGCGGCGCGCGAAAAGGGCGCTGTCTTGCGGACTGGCGGCGGGCGGCTCGAATCGAACGGTCTTTTCATGGCGCCGACGATCGTCGAGAACGTCGACCCGTCGATGGCGATCGCGCGCGATGAGGTGTTCGGTCCGGTAGTCGTCGCTCTGACCTTCGAGACCGTGGAAGAAGCTATCGCCCTTGCCAATTCGACGTCGTATGGTCTTTCGGCAAGCGTCTGGAGCCGTGACGTCGATACCGCGATCGGGGTGGGGCGGGGCGTGCGGGCCGGCACCGTGTGGGTCAACACCTTCATGGACGGGACGCCGGAGCTGCCGTTCGGCGGCTACCATCAGTCCGGCATTGGCCGCGAACTCGGCCGCAATGCAGTCAAGGATTACACAGAAGAGAAAACGTTTCACGTCCACACCGGTCCGCGAACGAGCTGGTGGCTGCCACGGGGCGCGTAAGGGACGGGAAGAATCGGGAGCCGATGCAAGGTTTCTGATACGGGGCCGGACCGTTTCCGGCGGGAGAAACGACTTGGAAGGTGAGACAATGCATTTCCGCACCATATTGATGGCAAGCGCGATGGCCGCCTCGGCGATCGGTTTTGCCGGCGGGGCCCAGGCGGCCGACAACAAAGAAGTCCAGATGCTGCATTGGTGGACGTCAGGCGGCGAAGCGGCCGCGCTGAACGTGCTCAAGCAGGATCTGGCGAAAGAGGGCTACGCCTGGAAGGACGTGCCGGTCGCGGGCGGCGGCGGCGAAGGCGCGATGACCGCGCTTGAAGGCGATGGTAGCCGCAGGCAATCCGCCGACCGCTTCGCAAATCCTCGGCTATTACGCCGTCGACTACGCGGAAGCGGGCAAGCTCGGCGACATCACCTCGCTCGCGACGAAGGAAGGCTGGGCAAAGGTCGATCCCCACGGCGCTGCAGAAGTTCACTACCACCAATGGGAAATGGGACGCGGTTCCAGTCAACATCCATTCCGTCAATTGGGTCTGGATCAACAAGGCGGCGATGGAAAAGATCGGCGGTACGCAGCCGAAGACCTTCGACGATTTCGTCGCTCTGCTCGACAAGGCAAAGGCGGCCGGAATCATTCCCCTCGCGCTGGGTGGCCAGCCCTGGCAGGAAGCCACCTTGTTCGACTTCGTCGTCGACATCCACGGGCGGCATCGACTTCTACAAGAAGGCGTTCATCGACATGGATGAGGGCGCGCTGAAGTCGGACACGATGAAGAAGGCGTTCGACAACTTGGCCAAGCTGCGCGCCTATACCGACCCGAACTATGCGGGCCGCGACTGGAACCTCGCCACGGCGATGGTGATCAAGGGCGACGCGCTGGTGCAGGTGATGGGCGACTGGGCCAAGGGCGAGTTCGTCAACGCCAATCAAAAGCGGACAAGGACTTCCTCTGCTATCGCTTCCCCGGGACGGACGGCTCGGTGATCTACAACACCGACATGTTCGCGATGTTCGACGTTCTCGGCGGATCGCAAGGCGGCGCAGCTCGCGCTCGCCGACGCGACGATGAGCTCAGCTTCCAGTCGGCGTTCAACGTCGTCAAGGGTTCGGTCCCCGCGCGCATGGACGTTCCCGACACCGCATTCGACAGTTGCGGCAAGAAGGGCATCGCCGACGTGAAGGCGGCCAATGCGGACGGCAAGTTCGTCGGATCGATGGCGCAGAACTACGCACAGCCGCCAGCGGTCGCAGGCGCCTATCATGACGTCGTGACCAAGTTCTTCCACGGCGAAATCAAGAGTTCCGACGCCGCGGTGACCGAATTGGTGAAGGCGCTGAACAACGCCAAGTAAAAATTGCGCCCTCCTCCGTTTCGTCGCGGGGGAGGGCGCTTCCGCAAGCATCGAACGATGGGACTCATCCCCAGGGGCCGCTCATGACCGCTTTCATTGAGCCGATCGCCGTGGCGGAGCCACGTGGGGCTACGCTGCGCGAAGACTACAGCACCACCTGCCGAGATTGGTGCTCGCGCCGTCCTTCCTGCTCGTGCTGATCTTCGTCTACGGATTCAATCTTTGGACGTTCTTTCTGTCCTTCACCAATTCGAAGGGCTTCACCTCGACCAAGCTCATCGGCCTCGCCAATTATCAGAAACTCTGGAACTGGACTTTTGAGACTGACCCGCCGTCGAGCTGGTACACGGCGATCGTCAATATGGGCATTTTCGGCGGGCTCTATGTCGCGTTCTGCCTGTTCCTCGGGCTTGACGCTCGCGATTCTGCTCGACCAGAAAATCCGCGGCGAAGGGATCCTGCGCCCGATCTATCTCTATCCGCTGGCGCTGTCGTTCATCGTGACGGGGACCGCGTGGAAGCTCTTTCTCGATCCCGGCATCGGGCTCGAGAAGGCGGTTCACGACTGGGGCTGGACGAGTTTCAAGTTCGACTGGGTCGTCAATCCCCGGATGATGATCTATTGCGTCGCGATCGCCGGCATCTGGCAGACCTCCGGATTCGTGATGGCGATGTTCCTCGCGGGCCTGCGCGGCATCGACGGGGAAATCCTCAAAGCAGCGCAGATCGACGGCGCCTCGGCTTTCGCCACCTATTGGCGCATCGTTCTCCCATCATGCGGCCCGTGTTCCTCTCGGCCATCATCATCCTCACCCACATGGCGATCAAGTCGTACGATCTCGTCATTTCCGTCACCGGCAAGAATCTGGGCGGCGCGGCGGAGCTGCCCTCGACCTTCATGTACTCCTACACGTTCACCCGCAACCAGATGGCGGTCGGCTCCACCAGCGCGGTGATCATGCTGATGACCATCGCCGCGATCATGGTCCCCTATCTCTATTCCGAGCTGCGGGAGAAGCACCAATGAGCGCGGCCGATGGTTTCAATAATGTAATAAGGAGTAGTATATTATAATAAGTGGGTTTATAAGATTTAATTTTAAAAATATTTAATTAGCCATACAATTCTCCTGTCTAATATTAGTCAAGGGTTCTATTCTGAAAATTTTTAGTTATTTTAGATAAAAACAGTATTATTGATTAACGAATCTATAATATATGTAGGCGGTTGCAAATTTAATTAAGAATTGCAAATTTACAATAAGATTATTGTCTAAAACACCAAAAAATAATTTGTAATGAATATTCAAATAATTTATTCAGATCCTACAATTATTTCTTGTTATTATTAAGCTATTCATCTAACAAATAATTTAAACATTTTTGTAGGATAATAAAATGGTTCTGGATTAATTCAACCATTTAATGACGACCTCACTCAAATTGGAATATGGAGTTCTCACATTTATACTTCAAAATTCTCAAGCATATCAAGAATAAATGATAATTCAAGTTTTATAATAGCTTCAGTGATAAATGCTTCAGAATTTACTCTTCAAAAATTGAATATTTCAATTTAATGTGCAGATACAATACATTACTACATAGATTTTGACAATTTTCTGGAATAAAATTGAGGAGATGAATACGATGATGGAAATTATTAATGAGATACATATCAAGTAGGATGATTTCATAATTGTACTCTTAAGTCTGAGTATTCTTGAATCAGAAATGCTTCAAAGTATGGCATTTGAGATTTAAGCTTGTTGCAAAATGCTACAATTTATGTGAACTTTACGATTGGATAAGCAAGCATTCAATTTAATAAAAACATGTCAATTGGAATTCAAATAGTTGATTTTGGACTCTCCAAAAACAATGCGACGATAATAAAAAGATTACCATATAAAAGTATCTTTGTTTATAATTCCGGATATAATTTTACTTATCAAAAAATTAAATTTGTGAGTAATATCACGAGTTTAATAATAAATTTAAATCGTATGAAAATTTAGGATAAAATTAACAATTTTCTTAACATAAAGTTTGTTATTCCAATTTCAAATAGGCAATCGTCTGACGATTATTGCACCGGTGCAATCCGCCGCATAACGGATTTCACCTTTTGTGCGTAGTCGCCGGCCGGGTTGTACGTTGCCAGTAACTGATCCAGACTCTTGCGTTTGTACTGGATGGCGTGACTCAAATAGTATCCCACCGTGTGAATTCCTGCCGCGGGACTGGAAAAGTGCGCCCGCCCCGAATCCCAGCCGAAAATGTTATTGTTCTGTGAGGCTTTCCCTCCGGTAGATTCGATAAACGAAATGCTGGGCAGAAGCCGCCAGTCCAGTTTGTAGATGTCCGCGGCTTCCAGAAATGCGTGGGCATACTCCTTGGCGGGACAATCTCCAGCTTCAAAAAACCTGTGAAGTGCCTGAAAACGAGGATCTTTGCGGTAGTCGGCGGTGGGCGATTTCGGGGCTTCGCGGAGGGGTAGCGCAATCGGCGACACCACGCCCGCAAATAATACCAAACCACTGGATAACAGCTTTCTCATCCTGCGAACTCCTTAATTTTGAAGTGATTGCGCTGCGGAATGCAGCGAAGGATTGGGAAGGGGAGTGCGGCACTCCCGGCTGGCGATTAAGGAACCGACATAAGTTGAGATTATACCACTATGAGCAGAGCCGGTTTCCAGTAGGGGATCACCGCCCCGTGTGCGAACCGCCACCATGTACTAGCCTGCGGGGTGTCCGCTTTCAGGACGGTCTGTCCGGTTCTGAACGGCGGCAGCACTGTCCTTCCCTCCCATTCCCCTGAGATCGTGGCCTGGAATGCGCTTGCCGGATTGGCAGCGCACCTGCCTTGTCCCCGAACCATGGATTTCCGTTACGCTCTCCGGTCTCTCCGGAAAGATCCGGGTTTTACGGTGCTTGCGGTGCTCGTGATGGCTTTGGGGATCGGCGCCAACACCGCCGTCTTCAGCGTGGTGAATGCCGTGCTCCTCAAGCCGCTGGCGTTCAAGGATCCCGGCCGCATCGTCACCCTATCCTCGCTTTGGAAGACCAGCGGCCGCCGCGGCACGGTGTCGGCCCCCGACTTTCACGACTGGCATGATCAAAGCGCCTCCTTTGCCGCCATGGCCTACTACGACGACGACACCACCGCCGTCACGGTGCACTCCGTGGCCGAGTACACACCTGCCGCCGCCGTCACGCCCGAGTTCTTCGATGTCTTTGCCGTGCAGCCGGTCATCGGCCGCGAGTTCTCCGCCGAAGAGCGCAAGAACGGAACCGCCGTCCTGATCGGCTACGCCTGGTGGCAAAGCCATTTCAATGGCCGCCCCGGCGTGTTGGGCCAGTCGCTCCGCATGTTCGAAAAAGACCTGACCATCGTCGGAGTCATGCCCCCCGGCTTCAGCTTCCCCGGTAAAACGGCAGTGTGGCTGGCGGCCAATTCCCTCTTTCCCGAGACGCCCTCGCGCTCGGCGCACAACTACCAGGTGGTCGCGCGGCTTAAGCCGGGTATTGGAATGCCACGCGCCCAAGCCGAAATGACCGGCATCGGAGCACGTCTGGAACGCCAGTATCCCGATAGCAATCGGAACAAAAGCGTCGCCGTGACGGGAATGCGCGATTCCATGGTGGGCAACGTCAGGCTGATGCTCTACGTGCTGCTGGGCGCAGTGGGGTTGGTGCTGCTGATCGCCTGCGCCAATATTGCGAATCTGCTGCTTGCCAGGGCCACGGCGCGCACCCGCGAAATCGCCATTCGCGCCGCGGTCGGCGCCGGTCGCGGCCGCATTGCCCGTCAGTTGATTGTGGAAAGCCTGTTGCTCGCGGCCATTTCCGGGGTAGCCGGGCTCCTGCTGGCGCTGTGGGGCTCCTCCGCGCTGGTCGCCCTGGCGCCCGCTAATGTGCCCCGCCTCGCCGAGACCGGCATCGATGGCTCCGTCCTGGCCTTCACCTTCGCTGTTACTGTGCTCGCCAGCCTCTTGTTCGGTCTGGTCCCGGCACTCCAGGCCTCCCGCGTGGATCTCAACGATGCGCTCAAGCAGGGTACCGCGCGAGTCGCGGGGGGCAGGGGAGCGCCGCGCCTTCGCGGCGCCCTGGTTGTCGCCGAGATTGCATTCTCGGTAGTTCTGCTGGCCGGCGCCGGACTCCTGATCAGGAGTTTTCAAACCCTCCAGAGCATGCCCCTGGGGTTCCGTCCCGAGCACGTTCTGGTGATGGAGGCGGAAGTGCCCGCGTCGGATTTGAATGGCCGCCGGCGCGCCGTCCAACTATACAAGCAACTGATCGCTGCTGCCGCCGCCATACCCGGCGTCGAGGCGGCGGCCGGCGCCCGTACGCCCCCCGGCCGCGTCATGTCCAACGGCGGGTATTGGATCGACAACCTGCCGGAGCAGCGGACCGTGGCCGCCCCGCAGGCCGTCCTTTCGGTCGTCTCGCCCGGCGTCTTCAACGCTCTCAAAATTCCGCTGAAGAGCGGCCGCGATTTCAACGCCGGCGATACCTACGACGCGCCCTCCACCATTCTCATCAATGAAAGCCTCGCGCGCAGATCGTTTGCCGGCCAGGACCCGTTGGGCCACACCATGTATTGCGGTTACGATACCCGCTCCATGAAACCGATGACCATCGTCGGAGTCGTCGGCGATGTCCGCCAGTTCGGCCCTGCCTCCCCGCCGTGGCCCGAAATCTATATGCCCTTCGAGCAGCACCCCCGCTCCGATTTCCAACTGCTGGCGCGCACCGCCGCTGCCCCCCTGGCGCTCTCCGAAACCCTGCGCCGCATGGTCCGGGAACGCAATCCCAACGTGCCGGTCAAATTCTCCACCCTGGAAGAAAACCTGGCCGAAAATGTCGCCGCCCCGCGTTTCCGCACCTTGCTTCTGGGCATCTTCGCCGGCTTGGCCGTGCTGCTGGCCATGGCCGGAATCTATGGCGTGATGGCCTGTGTGGTGGGGCAAAGAAGCAATGAAATCGGCCTGCGGATGGCCCTTGGCGCAAGCCAGGGCAGCGTATTGCGGCTGGTGCTGCGGCAAGGGCTCGCCTACGTAGCCCTCGGCCTGATCCTGGGACTCGCGGGAGCCGTCGCCGCCACGCGCCTCCTCACCAGTATGCTCTTCGAAGTGAAACCCACCGATCCCGTGACCTACGCCGGCGTGGCAATCTTATTAGCCGCCGTAGCCTTGGCCGCCGGCTACCTGCCGGCCCGCCGCGCGTCCCAAGTGGATCCGCTGGTCACCCTCCGCCAATCCTGAATTGTGTGGAAAATGCGTCACCCTTTTGTGAGCCTCTGCCACATTTCGAGGAAGCCTTCCACCGGAATCTGCTCGGCCCGCAAACCCGCTTCCGGCCAGGCCTCGATCCGTTCCTTGCCGTAAAAGGGAGACAGATTATTGCGCAGAGTCTTCCGCTTGTGAGCGAAGCATTGCCCCACGAACCGAATCAGATCGTCAGGCCGCTCCGCCGGAGCCGGCAGCGGCTCCAGCATCACCACCGCCGAATCCACTTTCGGCGGTGGCTGGAAAGAGCCCGGCTTGACGCCGAACAGGTAGCGCACCTTCGCGAACAGCGCCGTCTGCACCGTCAGAAAACCGTATGCGCGAGTGCCCGGCTTCGCCGTCAGCCGTTCGGCCACTTCCTGTTGGACCAAAAACACGGCCCGCGGCGGGCACATCCGCGCCGTCTTCTCCAGGATGGGCGAGGTGATGTAATACGGCAGGTTGCCGGCCACCGGCGCTACTCCCCACTGCGCCAGGTCCGTCTTCAGTACATCCGCCTGCACCACTTCGAGGCGCGTATTGCCCGCGAACCTCACCCGCAGGTGCTCCACCAGCTCGGAGTCCACCTCGATGGCGACCACACGGGCGGCGCGATGCAGTAACTTCTCGGTAAGGGCGCCGCGGCCGGGACCGATCTCGATGACCAGCTCTTGCCTCGCGGGGCACACGGCCGCGGCGATGCGCTCCAAAATCGAGCCGTTGACTAGAAAATGCTGCCCGAGTTTCTGTCTGGACAGGGCGTCAGCCCTTCACCTGGATCGCTTCACCGTGACTCCACAGCGCCTTGCCCCAGGTCGGTTTGCCAAACGATGTGGCCGGAGTCCAGGTCGAAAACAGAATGAAGTTGCGCAGTTCTTCGGAATCCTGCCCTTGAATCACTTCGTAATCCGCAACTTTACCGCGCTCATCGATAATCAGCTTCACCACCACATCGCCGCCATACCGCACCGGGTTGGAGCGGCTCAGGCTCGGATCCGTGAAAATCGGCGCGGAAACGTCTCCCGAAAAACTTCGCGGTGTCGCCGTCAGGTCCGGAATCCACATGCCGAACAGCAGGATGGCCGAAATGATGCCCCCGGCAACCGGCAGCGCCACCGGACGCATCATGTTCTGGCAGTGGATCTGGAACACCGACACCCAGTTGTGCAGCCGGGTTCCCAAACTCACCCGGGCGATCCGGCGGATTCTCTCCCGGTCCGCGATGGCGTGCAGTTCTGCTCGCAAACCGGCGGGCATGGCCGGCCGAGCCATGTCTCGCAGAGAAGCGCGCATGTTCACCATCGATTCGTATTGAGCGCTGCATTCGCGGCAGGACTCGATGTGCGCCAACGCATTCTGCCGCTCCCCGCCAGATGTCCCCTGGTCAACGAGCGACGAAATCAGTTCTTGCACCTGTACACAGCTCATAATTTACTCGGCCGTTTTCGGCACTAGCTTCAAGGCGGGTCTCGCTTTTATGCTGCCCGCCAGTTCCTCCCGCAGGGCTTCCCGCCCACGCAGGATTCGGGACTTGACAGTCCCCAACGATACACCCAGGACTTCTGCGATCTCCTCGTAACTCAAATCCGTGATGTCGCGAAGCACAACCGCCTCGCGGAAGATCGGGTTAATCCTTTCGAGAGCCGCCTCAATCATCTGATGCTGCTCCCGGTCTGCTGCCTCCTCGTACGGCGAGCGGTTTCGGTCTGGAATGCTCTCCTTCCAGTTGCGCGATTCGTCCGGGTCGGTATCCAGCTCTACTTCCCGCCGTCGATGCCGGAAGAACCAGCGCCGCGCGTTGTGAGCCTCGTTGACCGTAATGCGGTAAATCCAGGTCTTCAGCGTGCTTTGCCCGCGGAAGCTCCCGATATTGCGAAATACCTTGAGAAATACTTCCTGTACCACATCGCCGGCTTCCGACTGATCGTTCAGCAGGCGGAATGCCAGGGCAAATACCGGCTGCTGAAAGCGAGTGAGCAACTCCTCGTAGGCGCGTTCCACGCCGTCGCGAAGCGCTTCCACCAGGCGCAGGTCGTCGCTGTCGCCGCTCGCCTCTGCTGTCCGATCCGAGCTTAGGTCCAAGATTGAAGTGGCCACCGGCAGCCTCACATTCAGCCTGACTTCAAACTACCAGGAAACTCTAACGCTTGCAAAGGTATAGACACCCCTTTGCCTGGAAAAGTTCCCGTAAGTCGTAAGCTGTTGATAAACTGGACATTCATGCCTCTGATTTCATCCGGTATTCTGAACCGGTTCGTCGAAGAGATCCTCCTCGCCGCCGGCGTTCCTTCGCACAAGGCTTCCCTTACCGCCTCCTCCCTGGTGGCCTCCAACCTCCGCGGCATCGATTCCCACGGCATCCAGCTCCTGCCCTTTTATATCGACCAGATCCTGGCCGGCGAGATGGACCCCCAGGCCGACGGCCATGTCATTTCCGAAATGGGCTCCTGCCTCCTCTTCGACGGCGAAAACGGCCTCGGCCAGTGGGTCGCCGACGCCTGCTGCCGCCATGCCGTCCGCATCGCCGCCGCCCAGGGAATGGCCATGGTCGTATCGCGCGAATCCAACCACTTCGGCGCCGCCGCCTGGTGGGCCCAAAAGATGCGTGCGGCCGGGCAGATCGGCATCGTCACCTGCAATGCGTCGCCCATCGTTCCGCCCTGGCAGGGCAGGGAAGGCCGCATGGGAACCAACCCCATCTGCATGTCCGTCCCCGGCCCCTGGCTCCTCGATATGGCCACCACCACCGTCGCCGCCGGCCGCATCTTCAAGGCCTTCATCAACGGCCAGCCGGAAGTTCCGCAGGGCTGGGCATTCGATTCCGAAGGCGTCCCCACCACCGATACGCAAAAGGCCTACAAGGGCATGCTCATGCCCCTCGGCGGTTATAAAGGCAGCGGCCTTGCCATGATGGTCGAGATCCTCTGCTCCGTTTTGAGCGGCGGCGCCATGGCCAATGAGATCGGCGGAATCCGCGTGCGCGGCAAAAAGGTCCGCAACAGCCAGATGTTCATCGCCATCGATGTCTCCCGCTTTATGCCCGTCGAGGAATTCACCGCCCGCGTGGAACAACTCGTGGCCCTCATGAAATCCACTCCCCCCGCGCCCGGCTACGACGAAGTCATGGTGGCCGGCGATCCCGAATGGCGCACCGAGGCCGAACGCCTCCGGAACGGCATCCCCATCGCCGATGGCAACTGGGACAGCCTGTGCAAAGCCGCCGCGCGCGTCAAGGTGGCGACTCCGGCCCGGCTACAATAAAGGAAGTGCTGGTTTCCATCGCTTCCAAAACAGAACGTCCCGAATGGCTGCGCGCGCCCGCTCCCGTGGGGCAGAACTATCGCGAACTGAAAGACCTCATCGGGCGTCTGCGCCTGCACACCGTTTGCGAAAGCGCCGCCTGCCCCAATGTGGGAGAGTGCTGGAACCACCGCACTGCCACCTTCATGATCCTGGGCAATGTCTGCACCCGCCGGTGCGGCTTCTGCGCCGTGCAGAAGGGCGCTCCCCTGCCGGTGGATTTCGATGAACCCAATCGCGTCGCCGAAGCCGTGCACGCCATGGGCCTGGAATTTGCCGTCGTCACCAGCGTCAATCGCGACGATCGCCCCGATGGCGGCGCCGAACTGTTCGCCCAGGTCATCCAAGCCATTCGCCGGCGCGTTCCCGGCTGCGGCGTCGAAGTCCTGATCCCCGATTTTCAAGGCAGCCACGCCGCCGTCGAAACCGTCATGCAAGCCGCCCCGGACGTGCTCAATCACAATACCGAGACCGTCCCCCGCCTCTACCGCCAGGTGCGCCTCGGCGCCCGCTATGAACGTTCCCTGGATGTGCTGGCGCATGCGCACCGCGTCTCACCCCACACCCCCACCAAAAGCGGCTTGATGCTGGGATTGGGCGAGACCGCCGCCGAAGTGCTGGCGGTGATGCGCGACCTGCGCGCGCACCAGGTACAGATCCTGACCCTGGGCCAGTACCTGCGCCCCTCCCCCAAACACCTCCCCATTGTCCGCTACGTGACCCCCGCCGAATTTGAAGACCTGAAGCAGGCGGGGTACGAAATGGGCTTCGGCCACGTCGAATCCGGCCCCCTCGTCCGCAGTTCGTACCACGCCCGGAATGTTGTCGCTCCTCGCCCTACTTCTTCATCGCCTTCATGATGAACGCCTGCACTTCCGGCTTAATCGCATACTCCTGCCGCCGCGGCTCGGGCCAGTTGTCCTGATCCCCCCACATCTTGTTCAGGCCCTTCTGTATCTCCGGATCGCCTCCCGTGAAACCGCGCACCAGTTCCTTCCACCGCGCCGCCAGCGCCTGCCCTCTGGGCCCCGCCGGGTCTTCGTGTAGCGCCCCTTCGATATCGGCGAACAGCTCCGACCATTGCCTGCTCACCTTCTCCTGCAATTCCGGCGACCACAGCTTCTTCCGCTCCTCCACCTTGGCCTGCGCCTCCGGCGAGTAGTATTTCTTGGACCACTCCGTATCGTTCTGCATTTCAATCTCCTTGATGATCTTCTTGAACAGATTCCAGTCCGGCTCCTGCTTCGGTTTCAGCGACTGCTCGGCCGTTTCAATCGCATGGATCGCGCTGTCCAGTTGCCGCCGTTTGTCGGCCAGCACCCACCGCTGCCGTCGCAGCGATTCCGGTAGCCCGGATTCCTTCTTCAGCAGGTCCCGGATCTGTTTCAAAGGCAGCCCCAGAAACTTCAACACCACGATCTGTTCCAGGCGCGCCAAATCGCGGTCGCCGTACAGTCGATATCCGCTCCCGCTCCGCCGGCTGGGCTTCAGCAGCCCCAACCGGTCGTAATGATGCAGCGTACGAACGGTCACGCCCGCCAGCTCTGCGAACTCGTTCACCCGGTACAACGCGTCGATGTCCTGTTTCAACTGCCGCCTCTCAAAAACATCATCAGGCCTGACGTTACGTCAGGGTCAAGAGATATCTCAAAATTATTGCAACAAGCTGTAGCCCCCCTAGCGTATTTGCTGGTATGGGTTCCGTCTTCAACGATTTCCGGCATGCCATCCGCACCCTCGCCGGCGATAAAGGCTTCACCGTCACGGTGGTGCTGACGATTGCCGTCTGTATCGCCGCCAACACCGCCACCTTCGCCCTCGTAAACTCCGTCCTCCTGCGCCCTTTGCCGGTGCCGGACGCGCGCTCTATCCTGGTGACCGCGAATCGCTACCCCAGAGCCGGCGCGGATTTCGGTTACAACGCCGCCACCGGCGATTACTTCGACCGTCTCCGCGACGTTCACGCCTTCTCGGAGCAGGCCCTCTTCCGCGTGAGTGGACAAACCCTCGATATCCAGGGCACCCCGCAGCGCGTCACCGGCATGGTCGCCACACCTTCCCTGTTCCGCCTGCTGCGCGTCCCGCCCGCTTATGGACGCGCCTTTGCCGATAGCGAAGGCGAGATCGGCTCCGAACATAAGGCCGTTCTCAGCGACGGATTGAGCCGGACCCTGTTCGGAACCCCCGAGGCGTCCCTCGGCCGCGATGTCCGCTTGAGCGGCCAGCCCTACACCGTTGTCGGCGTGATGCCCGCCGGCTTCAATTTCATCGATCCCGATGTCCGCATCTGGATTCCCGCCGCATTCAACGCGGAAGATCGCCAGACCCACCATTCCAATAACTGGCAGAATATCGGCCGCCTCAAGCCGGGAGCCACGCTCGCCCAGGCGCAGGCCCAGGTGGACGCCCTCAATCGCGCCAATCTCGACAAATTCCCCAGCTTCCGCGAACTGCTGATCAATGCCGGCTACTACTCCAAAGTGATGCCCCTGGAAGACATGCTGGTGAAAGAGGTGCGCAAGGCCCTGTATCTGTTGTGGGGCGGCGCGGCCTTCGTGCTGCTCATCGGCGCCGTCAACGTGGCCAACCTGGTGCTGGCGCGGACCAGCCTGCGGCGCAAGGAATTTGCCACGCGCCTGGCCCTGGGCGCGGGCGCGGGCCGCCTGATGCGCCAGCTGGTCACCGAGAGCATTCTGGTGGCGCTGGCCGGCGGCGCGGCCGGCGCGGCCCTCGGCGCCGGATTGTTGCGAGCCCTGGCGCACAGCGGCATCGAGACCCTGCCGCGCGCCGGCGAGGTGCGGGTGGACGCCACGGTAGTGCTCTCCATGCTGCTCACCGCCGCGCTGGTCGGCATCGTCATCGGCGTGATCCCTTCCATTCAGGTGATGCGCGCCCGCGTCAACGAAGTGCTCCGCGAAGAGAGCCGTTCCGGCACCAGCGGACGGCGCGCGCGGCGCGTGCGGCAATGCCTCGTCATGGCGCAGGTCGGCCTGGCCTTCGTCCTGCTGGCGGGCGCGGGATTGGTGCTGGCCAGTTTCCGCCAGTTGCTGCATGTCGATCCGGGATTCGACGTCTCCGGCGTGGTCACCGCTGCCACCAGCGTGCCCCAGTCGCTCTACCCGAAGGAATCCGACGCCCGTTCGCTGATGGACCGGACGCTTGCGGCCATTCGCTCCATTCCCGGCGTCACCGCCGCCGGCGCCACCACTACCATCCCCTGGGGCGGCAATCATAGCGATAGCGTCATCCTCGCCGAAGGCTACATCATGAAGCCCGGGGAATCGCTGATTTCGCCGGAGCAGGTCACCGTCACCCCGGGCTATTTCGAGGCCATGCGCATCAAGCTGGTGGCCGGCCGCCCCTTCGACGAGCGCGATCGCGAATCGGCGCCCGGCGCCATTCTCGTGGACGAGCGCCTGGCACATCACTTCTGGCCGGACCGCAACCCCATCGGCCGCCGCATGTATCTGCCGCAGGATATCAACAATCTGCTCAAGACCGACGAGCACACCCATTTTATGACCGTCGTCGGAATCGTGCGCGAAGTGCACAGCGCCAGTGTCGAAGGCAGCGGCAGTCCCGTGGGCGCTTACTACCTGCCCTACGCGCAGAACGTGCGGCGCGGCTTTGCCCTGGCCATCAAGACTGCCGGCGATACCGGAGTCGCCATCCGCGCCGCGCGACAGCGCTTCGCGGCCATTGCGCCCAACCTGGCGCTCTTCGATGTCCACACCATGTCCGAGCGCGGCGACCTCGCGCTGGCCTCGCGGCGCGCGTCCCTCACCCTGGCGATGTTTTTCGGTTGCCTGGCGCTGTTCCTCTCGGCCATCGGCATCTATGGCGTCCTGGCCTACCTGGTCACCCAGCGGCAGCGCGAAATCGGCATCCGCACCGCCCTGGGATGCACCGCCCGCGGCGTCGTGACAGCTCATCCTGCGCGAGGCGCTCTGGCTGCTCGGCGCGGGCCTCGTCCTCGGCGCGGCCGGCGCGGTAGCCTTGCGCACCGTCGTGGCCGGTCAACTGTATGGCGTCAAGCCCCTCGACCCGGCGGTCATGGCGGCGGCCGTGGTGACACTGGCGGTCGTGGGCCTGCTGGCCTGCGTCCTGCCCGCCCGCCGCGCCACCCGCGTGGACCCCGTCATCGTGCTGCGCGAACAGTGAGGGTCCCGTACCCCCATCGCAACAACAAACATACCGCCATCGTCAGTGCCATGAGCAGTAGCGGCCTCCGCCCCGCCGGCGCGCCGCCCGCAATCGTGTAATCCAGCGTCAGCCCCAGTTGCGCCCGGTCCCGCTGCGGTGCCCCGAGCTGAATCCGCGGATTCGACGGTACCAGTGCGTTGACCAGGTAGACGCTCGACTCCACCCGGTGCGTGTTCACAAATCGAACCCGGTGGCGCCCGGCGCGTGCCGTCGGAACCGCCGCGGTTGCCCGCAGCCGGATGGTCCCCACCCCCAGACTCATCGCACGAAATTCCGGGAAGCTCGCCCCGCCCAGCCGGACCGGCGTCGCGCGGCCATCCACTTCGAGCGCCACCGAGCGCAGTACCTGTTGCGCATATGCTTCGCCCTCTGCATCGGAGACCTCTCCGTCCCGGTTCGTATCGATCCAGCCGAACACCGCCGCAGCCACCGCGGAGCCGGCTGTCAGGTCGATTTCCAGCTCCACACGATCCGTGTCGATAAGCAGCCGCGTTGCCTGAAGGTATTCATCCACCCGGTGCGCCCCGGCCGGAGGCAAAGCCGCCAGCCCCGCGCTCAGCACTGCGCATCGCACCATGCGTCTCCATGCCTTCATGGCTTGACGAACTTCGCGCCGTAATCGTTGGTCGGGTCGCGGTAGATCGTGTGGATGTGGTCGATATCGCCCTGCTGCGGAGCATACTCGATCGCCACCGTCGGCCCCTGCACCCGGAAGTACGCCAGTCCGCCGTTCTTTGTGGCGCCGCTCCAGGCAAAGTAGGTGTCGGGCAGGTTGGCCTTGATTTCCGCCATCTTCGCGGTCGCCGCTTCGTCGTTGAGGATGCCGACCCACTCATGCACCAGGTCCAGCAGCATCGCCTGCTGCGCCGCATCCAACTCGGAAGCTGGTATCCCTTCCGGTTGAATTACTTTTCCATCGGCGCCGGGCCCCAGCACCAGGTCCCTCACTTCATAGTTCAGGATCGCGTGCTTCTGTTGCGCCGTACTCAACGCGTTGATCAGTGCGAAGCCTTTGTCATTTTCGTGGCCCAGCGGCCGGATCGTCTGGCCGTTCAAAATATACTTCGCCGGCTGCGCCGCCGGCAGGCTGGGCGTCATTACACTGTTCGTGCCTGCGATCGTGACGTTGATTGCCAGATGATGCCCCCCAAATTGAATCATCCAGGCCGTGGTCGTAGACGGGGTTCCGAGGATCGCCATGTAGTACTCGTCGAGTCCGAAGCGGATACCCCCGCCCCGTCTGCCTGCCGGACCGGCGTTCCCGCCTCCCTGCCGTCCGCCCGTCCGCCCGCCTCCGGCATTCTTGAGCACCTCATCGCCGTTCATAATGTCCGTGACCTTCCGGTACCCTTCGCGGCTCAAAGCTGCCGCCACCAGCCCGAGCGCCGCCTCGCGCTGCCGCGCTGTCATGTCGCCCATGCGCAACCCATTCCGCTGAAAAATTCCCGTCGGAAGGTTGGACCATCCCGTGCGCTGGCTGCTCGTAAATCCGAATAGACACTTGTCCCGCTCCGCGGCGGGAAGCGTCGCCAGGAACTTGTTGGCCGCCTCGACCACCGTCGCCGTTACCGTTCCCTTCGTCGCGGACGTCACCGCCTGCGCCGCACTGGCCCCCTGCTGGAACCCGGCCGCAACCGGAAGTATCAGCCCGAATAGAACCAGCGCGGCACCGTTCCATTGGCGTCTGTTCATTGGCGTAGGTGTACCTCTAGCTGGAAGACTATATCAGTTTCCGCGCGCCTATTGTGGACGTCCGCCCCACGACAACGTGCAACCGCCCCATCGTCACGAACCCCGCCGCTGCCCCCGCGCACATACCCTCACGGAATCCCTGCCTTCTCGTACCATCGCAGCACTCGCAGAGCCCGCAGGGAATTCCAGCGGCTTGCCCTCGCGACCTCCGTCTCCATCTCCAGCGGAATATATTCCGGATGCCGCAGGTTCAGCGGCCAGCGCCCGTTCTGGTGCCGCCGCTCCCTCACAATTTCGATGGCCTCCCTGACGCGCCCGTCCGGTTTGATCCCCGCCTCCCGCAGATAATCCAGTCCGCGCAGCACGTCGTAATGCCAGAACGCCGGAAACGAAAAGCGAAGCCAGCGCTTGTCGATGACTGCGCCCGTTCGGAGCGAGCGGAACATGCCCCGCTCCAGCAGATAGTTTTCGGCCCTCCTGCGCGCCTTCGTGAGGGCCGCCGATTTGCGCCCCGCCCGTTCGTAATCCAGCAGCCCTTCCAGCACGCAGATGGTCGTATGGAACGAAGAGCGCCGGCTTGGCGGCGCCTCGCAGTTCCAGCCGCCATCTGCCAGTTGCTCTCCCAGAAGTTGCGCGGCCAGTGCGTCGTCCGGTTCTTTGAAATACGAGCCGATGCCCAGAATTCTGCCGTTAATGCAGGGCTCCGTTTCGCCGTGAAGAAAAGGCCGGTTGTCGAGCCGCTTGAACACCAGGCGCTTTTCCACGCGGTCCATCATTTTGCGAGCCTGCTTGCTGCCCGGGTCCAGGCCCAGGTCCTTCAACACCGTCAGGCTGTACAGACTAATCAGCATGCCCCGGTCTTCCTTCGGCAGGTCGTCTCGCCACCCGCGCGGACCCTCCCCCCAACTGCCGCCCGCGGATTGCCGAGCCAGAAGTTGGCCTCCCCAGCCCTCCGTGGCAATCCGGTCGCGCTCCGCCGCAATCGCGCCGGGGGCTTCGCCGGTAAGGTCCCTCATCACCTGCCAGCGGATGGCCGGGTCGGAATCCAGCAGCCATTTCAGGTGCGCCGGCCTTGGCGCATAATCGTGCAAACGCATTGGTCTATTATCGCCGGGATGCCGGCCACAGCGGCTGGCCGCTATGTTAGAATTCCCTGCCATGCGAATCCTGCTGCTGCTTTGGCTTCTCAACGCGGAACCGGTAACCGCGGCTGCACCCGCTCGCTTACAGTTTTCGCGGGTTGGGCCCACCCGGATTGGCCTCTTCCTCGCCGGTGCTGACGGCCAAAACGAGCGCGCCCTGCTGCCTGCGGACAGCCTGGACTATACCCCGTCATTCTCCGCGGATGGGAACTGGATTGTCTTCACCTCCGAGCGCCGTGGGTCGGCCGACATTTACCGCGTCCATCCGGACGGCAGCGGGCTGGAACGCCTCACCGCCAGTCCCGCTTTTGACGACCAGGGCGCATTGTCGCACGGTATCTGGTCGCCCGGCGGGCAGTGGATCGTGTTCACCAGTTCGCACATGGGGTAGAAAGACGAGGCCTTGGCCGGCGATTTCGGACCGCAGCCTTACGGCGAACTGTTCGCCATGCACCCCGATGGAAGCGGAATCCGCCAGCTCACGGACAATCAATGGGAAGACGCGCTTCCCGCGTTTCAGCCGAAATCGAAATGACCCGAGCGGCCGCCGTTATTGCTTATCGTAAACGATCTTGATTCTCTCGCTCGAACCCGCCGGCGCAGCGTCATCGGTGATCGTCTTGCCGTCCGGCGACACGGTGAAAAGGTCCCTGTAGGCCACCTTGCCATCGATCTTCTCCGTGAATTCCACCGAGCGTGCCCCGGTCTTCTTAGCGGCCATGCTGAAATTCCTGGGAATCGTCGGACCCGTGCACGGGTAATCCTTGCCGTCGAATTTCACGCTGCAGACCGCATCGTAGTCGATGATCTTCATGGTCAGTCCGTCGTCGCCATTGGCGCTGATTTCCCACATCTCGGCGGATGCCTGAACCTTGGTGGACTTCCATTTGCCCGCCAGCCCCGGTCCGCCCGAAACGCGTACCCACGCCGCATTCATCTCGAAGTTCTCCCCGTTGGGCTTCTTTCCCGCGGGACCTGACCGTCATGGTTTTTCCATTGGCGGAGATCTCGGTGGTTACCGTGGTTGTCATGCCGCCCATTTTGACCGTCGTCTCCCAGCAATTCGGGTCGAGCTGCTTCCAGGCCGCAGTCGCGCCCCATATCGCCGGATACTCCTTGCCGTCCGTCCTGAATTTGTAGGACTGCCCTTCGGCGGTCATTTGCATCTCGCCCGAAGGCAGCTTTTCGTAAGTCGTGGTGGTCCCTGCAAACTGGCTCTTCTCCGGGTTCACCTTCCATTTGCCGCTAAACGGCGAATCGGCCGCCATCGCTATCCCGAGGGCTGCCGCGAACAGCAGAATCAGACGTGTTAGTCTCATTCGAATCCTCTTGGTAGATTATGGACCCACCCTCGGCCGCGCGCAATTCCGCGGACATTCTGCGAACTTTCGGGAGCCCCCCAGGCGCCATCGTCCCGATTACAGGAACGCGACCAGCCTCGCGAATGGGTATGGGCAAATTGATCGGATCCGCCAATGGCGATCCCACCAACCGAGTCGAGGCGGCTTTGTTCGGTTGCCAAGAGAGCCACAGGATGCTGGCTAGCCTGACCGGCTTGCCCCTGGGACCTGCGGCCTTTTGAGCACCCGAAGCCGAAAAGAGCGAGAATAGAAATGCGGTCGCCTGTGGTTTTCTAGAGCGGCCCCTCACGAGGAATCGCTTGCCAGAGCAAATAGATCGTCGGGCAGCCCTTCAGGGCGTTCAGAAATCTTTCATTGTACCCGTGGGGGAGTCTTGGCTAAGCGAGTATATCAACGTCGTGCAAAGGGCTGCCGAACTAAGAGCCGCGAGTCGCACAGTCTTTTCGACTATCGCCGTTTTTTCGGTTGCCTTGGCCGCAATGGCTGTGACTCTGCTTGTCGGTGAACAGAGAGGATACTCGGTCATTCTCCTCTCATCCTTTGCAAGCGCGGCTTTAGCGTTTGTCGGAGCTGCTCTCGCGTACAAATCCGCGCGGACCGCCAAGCGAGTGGAAAATTCCCTTGCGTCTGAGATCTCGACCGCGTTCGCTCCCATGAAGTCGAATCTTTGATTTTGGTGCGGGTGTTGGGGGTGTTCGGAGACAGTGAGCGTGCCATACAGTGGATACGAGAGAACAATCCGGCCCTCGACAATGCGCCCCCAATCCGCACTATCCAGACAGAAGAAGGCCGGCGTGAGGTTCTGAATATTTTGGGCCGTATTCAGCACGGCGTCATCAGTTGATGCGCGTCTACCGTGTCTGCAGCCCCAAATACATTGATTTGGACGGCGAAGGTGCTCGCCTGTATGGCGGTCGCTGGAACAGCCCCGGAATGGCAGTCGTTTATACGGCTGGTTCTTTAGCTCTTGCGGTCCTGGAGACGAGGGTACATCTGCGACGAATGCCAATAGACTATGTTCGATTAACGATCGAAATTCCTGACGCACTTGTCCCTCCATATGAGGTAACGGCCGGTCAGATAGGTCCGGAATGGCGCACGGATACGGTGCTGACGCGACGTGTAGGGGACGCCCACTTTGCCGCCACTCCGTTCATCCCGTTGAAGGTTCCCTCCGTCGTAGTCGACACAGAGTGGAATCTGTTGTTTTCGCGCGACTACGCCCGAGCTCACGCCTCAATCACAGACCGACAGCCGGTCGCCAGGGACTCCCGGCTTTGGAGCCTTTGAGAAGTCACCTTGCGGCTGAGCGAAGCCGCAGATTCCCGTCCCGGCTCGCCCGCGCTGTCAGGCCCTTCTAAGATGTATGATCCCCGTCGCCCGCCTTAACTGCTCCACCCGCCAGTCCAGCCACAATCGCGATGACTTCCATTTGACTTTTATTTGTCGCTCACAACAAACCACTTACTCCCATCCGTCCCCGGAATCCATAACTTCACATGATCCAATGAAAGTGGAGGTAGTCTATGGAAGATCAACTTACAGTACCCAAACCGCGCGACCCCCGTGCTCTGAACGCTTACCGGCACGGCCTCACAGGCCAGGTCCTCATCCTCACCCCCGAGGACGAGATAGCCTACAAAGCCCACTGCCAAAACATCCACCAATCGCTTGCCCCCGTAGGAGGCATGGAAGTCGAACTCGTCCAGGAGATCGCCGACGACCGCTGGCGTCTCAAGCACGCCTCCGCCCTCGATAACAACATCAACTCCCTCGGCCTCACCCAGCCCGATACCATCACCGCCCACCACCCGGAAATCGACGCCGCCTTTGCCAAAGCCCGCATCTGGCTCGGCGACCCCAAGAACCGCACCCTGCTCAGCCTCTACGAACAGCGCATCAAACGCAAGGAGCTACAAACCACCGCCCTGCTCCGCCAGTTGCAGCAGGAACGCCGCGAAGCCCTGAAGCAAGCCGTCGAAGAAGCCGCCCTGCTAGCCCAACTCGCGGCAAGCAAAGGAGAGTCGTTCGATATCGCCCGCGATCTCCCCCGCCTCACCCACTATCCGCAATTTGATTTTTCGAACCCCGAAATCAGCCGCCTGGTCGTCCACGCGCAACGCCTCGCCGAGGCCCGAAAGCTCTTTAACAAGCCCCCCAAGCCCCTTCGTATGGCCGCATAAACCACCGCCCCCCAATTCAACTCACGAAATGGAAGCGCGCCGCCAGGTTCAGCAGCTTGAGCACTTTGTAGATGTCCATGTTGACCGCGCACAGCACCACGCGGACCGGTCGTTCGTCAGCCTTTGCGGCGAACTCCTCCAGCGCACCAATAGTGTTGGCGTCGATTCGCGGCATCGCGCTGAAATCCAGAAGCATTTCCTCGGCGGCGTCGGCCAACTGCTCTACGGCCTCCTGCCGCAGTGTGTGCGCCGCCTGCTCCGGGTCAAGTTTGATGCGAATGCAATTCTCTGTCATACGTGCGACCATTCCTTCGCGCTCGCCGGTTCGCCTTCCACCGGACTGCGCCCGCGGTACGCCTTCCAGAACAACTCGATCAGTTCGCTCACCAGCGGCATCCGCGGGTTGGAGCGCCACGAGGGGTCGTCGAACGCAATCTTGGCCAGTTCCGGTATGGCGAGTTGGAATTCCGCCTCGGGAATCCCCAGTTCCGCGATGGATCGCGGAATGCCCAGCCGGTCGAGCAACTGCGAAGTCGCCGCCACCAGGTTCGCCACCTTCTCCGCTACCGTCTCGCCTCCCAGGTTCAGCAGGTCCGCCACCGCGGCGTATTTCTTGTGCGCCACATACGCCCGCTGGTTCGGAGACGGCATAAATTTCGAAGGAACCGAGGCGTTGTAATGGATCACGTGCGGCAGCATCAGCGCATTCGCCTTCCCGTGCGACACCCCGAATCGCGCGCCGAACGCGTGAGCCAGCGCGTGGTTGACCCCCACCGACGCGTTGGAAAATGCCAGCGCTGCAATGCACGCCGCGTTGTGCATCATACTGCGCGCCTCTTCATCGCCCGGCTGTTCGTATGCCGTCGGCAGATACCGGAATACCAGGCGAATCGCCTGCATGGCATTCGAATCCGTATAGGGCGATGCATGTATCGAGACGCCTGCCTCCAGCGCGTGCGTCAGGCAATCGATCCCCGTATCGGCCGTAAGCCCCTTCGGCATCGACATCACAAACTGCGGATCCACAATCGCCACGTCGGGGCTCAGCGAGTAATCCGCCAGCGTCACCTTCCGCCCGCGTTCCTTATCGATCAGCACCGCGAAGGGCGTCACCTCGCTGCCCGTGCCGCTCGTCGTCGAAATCGCGATCAGCCGCACCGGGTTGGCCTTCGCGGCCGGGTATTGCACCACGCGCTTGCGGATGTCCAGGAACGGCGCCGCCAGTTCCTCGATGTCTGCCTCCGGCGATTCGTACTTCAGCTTCATGATCTTCGCCGCGTCGATCACCGACCCCCCGCCCAGCGCCACAATCTGGTCCGCCCGGTGCAAATTGAGCGCCTCCACGCCCTGCATCACCACTTTCAATTCCGGCTCGGCGTCCGGTATGGCCAGCACGCGCACCAGCGTCTGCTCCGGCAGCGAGCGCCGCACCACCGCCGCGTGACCCATCTGCTCCAGCATGGGATTGGTCACGATCAGGGTGGCGCGCGAGGGAAACTGGCGCAGATTCTCTACCGCGTTCATGTTGAAGTAAATTTGATTGGGAACACGAAACCACATGTGGGCTTGGGTCCTCCGCGCCACGCGCTTGATGTTCAGGTAATGATACAGGTTGACGTTGTCGGTCGTACTGTTGCCGCCCCCGGTGCCGCAGCCGAACGAAAAAGTGGGGACCATATCGTTGTACACCCCGCCCAGCGCGCCGATCGACCCGGGAGAATTCGCGATGATCCTCCCCGCATCCATCACTTCGCTGAATTTCCGGATGATGGCCTCGTTGCGGGAGAAAATCACCGCCGTGTGTCCCAGGCCCCCCGCGTGGTTCACGTCGATGCACACCCGCAGCGCCTCGTCGGTGGATTTCGCGCGATAAACTGCCAGCACCGGGAACAGCTTCTCCACCGAAAGCGGATGCTCCCGTCCCACGCCGTGAATCGGCGTGATCAGAAGCTTGGTATCCGGCGGCACTCTCAGCCCGCACCCCCGGGCAATATCCGTTGCCTTCTGGCCCACTGCCATCGGCTGCATGAACCCGGTCTTGGGATCGATGACCGCGCGCCCCAGCAGCTCGGTTTCTCTTTCGTCGCAGATGTGCGCCCCCAGGTCCGCGAACTTCCCCAGGACCACATCGTATATCTCGTCATCGATCACCACCGTCTGTTCGGAGGCGCAGATCGTGCCGTTGTCGAATGTCTTGGAAGTGATGATGTCCACCACCGCCATGTCCAGCCGTGCCGTCTTTTCCAGGTATACCGGCGTGTTGCCCGCGCCCACGCCCAGCGCCGGCTTGCCCGAACTGTACGCGGCTCTCACCGCTCCCGGACCGCCCGTGGCGTCGATCAGCTTCACTTCCTTGTGATGCATCAGGTATACGTTGTCCGGAATCGTGGGCGCTTCCACGCAGGTGAATACGCCTTCCGGAGCGCCGTGACGCACCGCCGCTTCATACATGATCCGGATGGCCTCCTGGCAGCAGCGCCAGGCTTTCGGATGCGGGCCGAACAACACTGCATTGCGCGTCTTGATGGCCATGATGCATTTGAACAGCACCGTGGAGGTGGGGTTGGTAATCGGCGTCACCGAAAAAATGAGCCCGATCGGTTCGGCCACTTCCACCAGCCCGCGTTCCGGAAATTCCCGAATCGTGCCGACGCTCGGCTTGTCCCGGATGTAGTTGTATACAAATTCGGTGGCCACCATGTTCTTGATGGCTTTGTCCTCCAGTACGCCCAGGCGCGTCTCTTCAATCGCCAGGCGCGCCAGGTATTGAGCCTGCTGAAGTCCGGCCAACACCATGGCTTTGACAATCCGGTCCACGTCCAGTTGACTGAATTGCGTGAAGACGGCGGCGGCAGTCTTGCCTTGTTTCACCAAACCTTCCAGGTAAGCGATACGGCCGTCCGTGAGGGGTGCAGCGTTCTCCGTCATGGATCACCAGCGGTAATTCGGAACCGTTTAACTGATAATATAGTGCGCCCGGGGGAGGAGCGTGTCAATCCGCTACGGATTGCAGGGAAGCCGGGAGCCTTACGATGAACGCCGATTCGAATTCCCTGTCCGTCTTACGCACCGCCGTTCTCAGCGTCTCCGCTTCGGCCTGCGTCGCCGCCGTCCCCACCAGCACGCACCACAGGCTGGCGTCGGACGCGGACGGAACCATGCGCGCCGCGCCGTACAGCTTTTCCATCAACGCGCGCGTGCGCTCCGCATTCGCCGGAACGCGGAATGTTCCCGCCTGCACGGCGAAGACCGTGCGCGCGTCCGGACGCGGCGTCTCCACCACTTCCAGCGCCACCGGTACCACGCCGGGCAGAATCATGCCCAGTTGGCGGGCCGCGCCATTGGAAAGATCCACGATGCGCGAGTCGATGAAGGGTCCGCGATCGTTAATGAGCACCACCACGCTGGCCCCGGTATCGGTCCGGCGGACGCGCACCGTTGTGCCGAACGGCAGGCTCCGGTGCGCCGCCGTCAGTTGTTCCTGGTGGAACACCGCCCCGCTCGCCGCCACCCGTCCATCGAATTCCCCCCCGTACCAGCTCGCCAGGCCTTTCTCCGCCGGCTGGGCGCACACGGCGGCGCAGACGCCCGCCAGCATCGCGGCCATGGAACGTAAATTATGCAGGAAGCCAGTATAACGCACGTCACATTTTCAGTTGCAAAGAAGGTCCGCGTCCAGAGTGTCATTGGTGATACCGGGGGAGCAACTATCGTTAGGCGCCGCGCGCGGTGCGAGATCATAGAGAACGTGAAGGCACTTCCCTCAGACCCGCTCCAGGCGCTGGCTGCCCTGCCGCTCGGCCAGAGCGCGCAGATCGAACGGCAATGGCTCCAGGAAACCCTGGCATGGCTGAAGAGCGCTTCACCGGAGAAGCGCGGGCCGCTGTTCCAGGGCCTGGCCGAAGAGATTCTCGCGCAAGCCGCTCTTCAAGAGAAGTTCCAGCAGATCTGGGTGCGGGCTTTCGCCGCCAGGGTGTACGCGGAAGCCGGACTGCCTGAAGCCACTTCCCTCGCGCGCGAATTCCTGACCCGCGTCAAAAGCCGGATCCTCCCCCAGTTGGAAGACGCCCTCGATCTTTACGCTGCGCTCCAGACGGCCGAATTAGACCGCGAGGACGCGCAGTGGTTCGCCGGCCTCAGCCAGCAGGCCGTGGCGCCTTGGCGGGAACTCCTCGCCACCTCAGCCGGCGATTTCCCGGTGGCCGTCCGCCTGCTCGCGCTGCGCGCCGCCGGAATCGGCCTCTCCCGCGCCGTGATGAAAGTGATGCCCCACCGGTTCGAGACCGAATCGCCTTTCTTCGATCTGGTGGAAGCCGCCGGTGGGTTCGCCAAATTTCCCGCCGATTCCGTCGCGCGCCGCCGGTTTCATGAGATCGTGCTCCGCTGCCGCGTCTCCGCCGGCATTTCCCATACCCGCATGGAAGAGCAGGGCGTCTCTTCGGACCTGGTCTTTCGACTGGACCTGGTCATCGCCCAACTCGATCGCATCGAGATGCTCCTGCGCGTCATCTCCGGGCAGGAAGACGGCCGTGCCTTCGGCTGCACGTTGATTCGCGCCTTCGCCGGCGAGCGCAGCGTTCACATTCTGCTGCGGAACAGCGTGAATCGCGTGGCCCGCCAGGTTGTCACCCACACCGGCAAGAGCGGCGAGCACTATATTGCCGGCTCGCGCCGCGACTGGTTCCTCATGGGTTGCGGCGCCGTGGGCGCCGGCGTGATCACCGCCTTCACCGCCATGTTCAAATACATGTTCGCGGCCATGGCCCTGGCGCCCTTGTGGATCGGGGTGGCGCATAGTCTCAATTACACCGTGAGCTTTGTGCTGATGCAGTTTCTGGGCTGGCGTCTGGCCTCCAAGATGCCCTCCATGACCGCCGCCGCGCTTTGCGACGCCATGGAGAAAGATGACGGCATGCAGGCCGAGATCAAGGTGGTGGCCGCGATTGCGCGCACCCAGACCATCGTCACCCTGGGTAACATGCTCGGCGCCATCCCGCTGGCCGTTCTCATCGACCTGTTCCTGCAATGGCTCGGCGGCAATCCCTTCCTCTCTCCGCAAACGGCCCATCACGGGGTGGCTTCTATGCACCCGCTGCGGTCGTTCACCATCCCCTTCGCCGCCCTCACCGGATGCTTCCTGTGGCTCTCGGGCCTGTTCGCCGGGTGGACCGCCAACTGGATGGTGATCCACCGGCTGCCCGCCGCCATTGCCCAGAGCCGCCGCGTTCGCGCCATCCTGGGCGGGGAAGCGGCCGCGGAGTTCGGCGAGTTCGTGGATCGCCATTTCAGCGGCGTGGCGGGTTACGTTTGCCTGGGCCTGCTGCTGGGGCTGCTTCCGTTTGTCAGCGTGTTCGCCGGAGTGCCCCTCGAAGTCCGCCACATTACCCTCGCCAGCGCGTCGCTGGCGTATGCCGTCAGCGCGCTGGCCTGGAGCGGTCCCTTGCCCTGGCGCGAAGTCGCCTGGGCCGCATGCGGGCTCCTGGCCACCGGACTGATGAATTTCGGCGTCTCTTTCGCCCTCGGTCTGTGGCTCGCCGTGCGCGCGCGCAACCTCGATACCCGGGGACGCCGAACCCTCCTGCGCGAGCTGTGGAACGAGTTCCGCCGCCATCCGGCCGCGTTTTTGTGGAAGCAATGACCCAGGGACCTATCCCCCTATCGCCGGGTACACTTTGCGGATCGCGGCCACCGCATCGCTGGTGTCCCGCTCGGTGTATTTCGGGCTCATCATCACTCCGGCGAAGCGGCTCAGGATATCGATCGTGCGCGGGCAGCATTCCCGGCCATAGCGGATGGCCTGGCCCGCGCGCGGAAGCGAATGACGGCCACCGCGGCGTCACTGTCACTTTCTGCTCGATCTCCGGCACGACGGGCAGAATCACCGAACCCGCGGGAGCCATCACGGGCACACCTTCGGCTTTCATCGCCTGGGCGTAACGGTCGCGTGCTTCCTTCGTGCGGAAGCCCAGAAAGATGCCCGTGCCCAGCTCGCCGGCGGGATCGGGCAAGCGGCGGAGATGCGTGCCGGGCAGGCCGCTGATTCCGTCGTACACGCGCCGCGCATTGCGCCGCACGTCGCCGATAATGGTGTCCAGTTTGCGCAACTGCGCCAGCAATACGCCGCCGGTGAATTCGTTCATCCGGTAGTTCAGCCCCGGCAGGAAATCGCAGCTTGGTGGGGAAGTCGCGGCGCACCGTAAAATCGTGGAACCGGCAGGCGCGCTCGTACAGATACGCATCGCCGGTCACCACGGCTCCGCCTTCGCCGGCGGTGATGCGTCTTGCTCTGTTGCAGGCTGTAGATGCCGATATCGCCCATCGAGCCCAGCGGCCGCCCTTTGTAGGTGGCGCCCACGCTCTGGCTGGCATCTTCCAGCACCTTCAGTCCGTGCCGGCGCGCGATCTGCAGAATCGGGTCCAGGTCCGCCGGATTGCCTTGCAGGTGCACCGCCATGATCACCTTGGTCTGCGGCGTAATCAGCGCTTCGATGCCCGCCGGGTCGAGATTGAACGATTCGTCGATTTCGGCGAAGACCGGCAGCGCTCCGGCCTGAATGATCGTGTTGTAGCAGGAATACCAGGTCCACGCCGGAAGAATCACCTCGTCGCCGGGACCCACTTCCAGCGCCGCCATGGCGGTGTGCAGGGCCGCGGTCCCGGAGGTGACCGCCAGCGCGTACCTGGTCCGCATGCGGGCCGCATACTCGTTCTCGAAGGCCGCCACCTTCGACCGGTCCAGAGGGTTGCTGAAGCGGAAAGGATTGTGGCCGGCCAGCACTTCGTTGAGCTGCGCCTGTTCTTTATCGTCGTAATATTGCGGCCCCCAGTTGGGCCCGCTCAGGGGCGTGGTGCGCACCGGAGTGCCGCCGTTCACTGCCAGTTGCGGAACGGCGTCCGCCTCCGCGGCGGCCGCGGTAAGCATGGTGGCCGCCAGGAAATCTCTGCGATTCATCTATCCCACCTCCTCGTTGGCCCGCCGTAGCAGGGCTCGCATGTATGCCAGGCAATAGGCCGTGCCCGCGCGGGGCATGCCCGTTTCGCCGGCCAGGCGCGGCACGTGGTCCGGCTCGATGGCGCCGCTAAAGCGCACCTCGCGCAGTGCCTTCATCACCTGGTACATGTCCACATACCCTTCGTCGGGGAACGTTTCGTCGAAGTGCGGCAGCGGCCCCGTGACGTTGCGGAAATGCACTTCGAAGATCTTTCCGCGGCCGCCGAAATCGGCAATCATCTGGAGGACGTTCTTGCCCATGCGCTCTCCTCCCTCCGACCACGTGCCGGCGCAGAACGTGAGGCCCCAGTTGCGGCTGCCGCCGGCGATCTGCTCCGCGCGCCGGTAGCCGTCGTAATGGATGAACAGCTTGGCCACGCCATTCATCTCGGCCACCGGCGGGTCGTCCGGATGCAGGGCCAGTTTCACTCCGGCCTCTTCGGCGGCGGGCAGCACCGCCTTCATGAAATACGTGTAGTTGGACCAGATCTCTTCGGCCGAATATTCGCGCGCGAACGCGCGCTTTTCCACTCGCCGGCGAAAATCGTCCAGATCGAATTCCCGCGTGGAATAACCGCGATGCTCCACCATCTTCGTGGTGTAGGTATTGGCCGGATGGAAATCATAAGAGGCGATGGGGATCCCCACCTTTCCCAGATCGCCAAGAAACCTTCGGTAGGTCTCGATATCCTCATCGCGTCCCGGTTCCCCCAACTGGATGCGGCGCGACCGGTAGGCATAGTGAACGCCGGAGTAAATCCGCATGCCGTAGCGGGCAAAGCGCTGCCGGGCCGCCCGGAGCGTGTCCAGCGTGACCGCGCCTTCCCCGAACTCCAGCCTCACCCATTCGAGGCCGATCTGCTGGAGGAAGCGCAAGTCGTCGTCGGTGGTGCTCCGGGCGTCCAGCCGGTGGCAGAGCTTGGCATTCGCGGAGTCGGACCCGCCGAGCGCCGCGCCGGCCGCGGCCGCCAAAGATCCGAGAAATTGCCGGCGCTGCATAGACTCACGGTATTGCAGCCGGAAGGCGCGGTCAAGCGGGCGGTGCCATAATTGCAAGAGACCGATGCAGCGAGACGGAATTCCAGCGGGTAGCGTGCGGCGGTGGCTGCGCGCCGCCCTGTTGCTGACTTGCGCCGCCGGGGCCGCCGGCGGGCAACCGCGTTCCATAGACACCGCGAAGTCCGTAATGACCGTGCACGTGTATAAGGCCGGCCTCCTTTCGGCGTTCGGCCACGATCACGAGATTTCCGCACCGCTGTCGGGGGGCGTCGTCGACTTAGAGGGCCGCAAGGTGGAACTGCATGTCGATGCGCAAACGCTGCGCGTTCAGGACCCGAAAGCGTCCGCCGGGGACCGTGCGGATATTCAGGCCAACATGCTGGGCGCCGACGTGCTCGACGCCGCCAATTACCGGGAGATCCGGTTCCGCTCCACCGGCGCGCAGCCTGCCGGCGAACGAGCCTGGACGGTCCGCGGAGACTTGACGCTGCACGGCGAGACCCGGCCGGTCTCACTGGAAGTGCACGAACGGGACGGCCACTTTGCGGGCACTTGCCGGTTCCGCATTACCGATTTCCGCATCAAGCCCGTGAGAGTAGCCGGTGGCACGATTCGGGTGAAAGACGAACTACAGGTCGAGTTCGACATCCAGTTAGCCCGCTGATGCGATCGCCTACCGTGACTCGTACGTCTTGCTGAAGCCGTTGCGCAGGTTGGTCACCGTGTACTTGCCCTTGGCGTCCACCGAAGCCTCGATCAGATTCCCGGTGCACTGCGCCGAAGGGCCCGAGATTCGCGATCATCTTTTCGTCGCTGTTCACCTCTTTCGGGGTGCCGAGCGCCAGGTGTCCCTGCCAGATGTCTTCCAGTCCAGGCGATTTTCGGAGGATTTCGAACACGCTTGCCGGGCCGCCTTTGCGCGGACCGTCGTTCATCACGGCGACGCGCGGCTGAATCGCCCAGACGAACTGCGGCGAGTTGGAGCGCTCCAGCCCGTGGTGCGTGGTCTGGTACAGGTCGATCTTGCCGATGAGGTTCGCCGGACAGACCAGCTTCTGTTCGTAATTCCAGGTGAGGTCGCCCATATCGATGAAACGGAACTTGCCGTATTGCAGCACGAAGCCCACGCTCTGGTCGTTGTCCGGGTCGGGTTCCACGCCGTGCGGCTGGAAGTCGGCGCAGGCGGGGTTCGGTGCGCCCGCGCCGGGGAGCGGCTTGGTAATGGCTTGGCCTGCCGACATGATCACGCGGATATCCACGCCCTTCAGTGGGATTTCGTCTCCCGGTTTGAGAATCCTGCGCTTGCCCTCACTCTGCTCCACATATGCTTTATAAGCGGCGGCTACCTGCGGGCGGGCAATCTCCACGGATTCGCCGTGGTCCATATACTCACCGATGGGAATCAGTTTCGCCAGGGCCTGCATGGAGCCGATGTGGTCGCTGTGGAAGTGGGTGGTCAGCAGGATATCGATCTTTTGCAATCCGGCTTTCTGGCAGGCGGCGAAGATGCGCTTGGCGTCGCGGTCTTCGGGTGCGTGGTTGGCGGTATCGACCAGCATGGATTGGCCGCTCGGGGCCACAATCAGGGTCGCCGCGCCCCCTTCGGCATCGATCCAGTAGATCTCCAGATTGCGCGGCGCCGCGGAAAGGCCGGCCAGACAGAGCCCGAAAAGGGCCGCAACGGTTTTCACAGACATGCTCTCACTCTACCTCTTGTCGATGACGCAGCGGACGCCGGCCATGGGAACGGGCAGGTCGTGCTCCTGTTCCGAGCGGCGGGAAACGCGGATGTCCTGCACTTCGGATTCCCAGTATGCGCCGCGTGTCAGGGAGAACGAGTTCCCGGTATGCGGCTGGTCCACGTTGCCGGTGGCGGGCGCTTCGACATCGTACTTGTTGTAGTAGCGGTCCAGCACCCATTCGGAGGCATTGCCCAGCATGTCGTAGAGTCCGTACGCGTTGGGCTGCAGCTTACCCACCGGGTGCCGCACGCCCTCGCTGTTGCCGCCGTACCAGGCGATTTTGGCGGGCACGCCGTACGTGGCGCCGGCAGTTCCGCCGCGCGCCGCGTACTCCCATTCCGCCTCGGTGGGCAGACGCGCGCCCACCTGCGCGCAGTAGGCCTTAGCCTGGAGCCAGGAGAGGCCGATCGCCGGCAGATTGGCCTCGTCAGGGGGAAAGGCCGCGGTCGCAACCGTGCGGCGATACGCCGCGTTAGTGACTTCGGTCTGTCCCATCCAGAAGCCGGCGGGCAATTCCACCAGGTGGGTGGGGCCTTCATCGGGCTCGCATTGGGTGTCGCCCGGAGAGCAGCCCATGGTGAACGTGCCGGGCGGAATCCAGACGTAGGTGAGCCCGTCCTTGGGATTCACCCACGGCTGCGGCTTGCTCTCGGGCGGATTGGTTTTAGTGGTATCGACCGGTGGCAGGGGCACAGTCTTGGGCGGTGCGGCGGGCCATCGCCAGTATGTCAGAGCGCCGGTGGCGAGGAGGAAGACGGCCGCGGCAGAAACGTACCGCCATTTGTTGCGGCGGTGCGTCCCGGTCGCGGGCGCCCCTGTTCCGCCGGCCAGTGCGTCTGACACCGCTTCGTTGAGCCGCGCCAGGTTTTCGTTGGTGCAGCCATCGTGGGCGTCCAGCCACTGGCTCATGGAAAGGAAGTAGTCGAATTTCGGCGGCAACGGAGCGTCGGAAAGGCGGAAGGGGATGATAGGCTTCTTCTCGCCGAAGGCGTGGCCGACTTCACTGAGAACGTGCGGCGATGCCAGGCTGGCAGGCGTGACGATCACCACCAGGGCGCGCGCGTTTTGCAGACCGCTGAGGATCGCGGTGGGATAATCGGCGCCGGGTTCGATGTCGCGCGGTGCGATCCAGCAGGCGTGTCCGCTCTTTTCCAGGGATTCGCAGATCCGGGTGGCGACGGCGTGGTCGGTGGAAGAGTAGCTTACGAAAACAGGGTGATCCATCGCTACTTCCGATACGCCGGGCCGGAACGCATGTACACGGGATCGAGGATTCGGGTGATGATCCATGCCAGGGGCCAGCCCAGCACCAGCATGGGGATGGCCAGCAGGACCTGCCACAGCGGATTCGGATTGCGCAGTGCTTTTTGCAGGAGTAGCTTAGCCGCGCCGCTCGCCGCCGCCACGACGATGACGCCGGCCAGCAGGCGAGCCAGGCTGACGGAAACTCCGCGGGCGGACAGCACCAGCAAAGCCAGCGCGCACATCCCCGCCACCACTGCCAGCCACGTGATCGCCTTCATGCCGGCGGAGACGCGGTAGGGCTTGAAGGTGGTGGCGCTGCCCGCGTGGAGCATCTTCTTGAGCTGTTCGAGTTGCGGGCTGTCCTGCAGTGCCGCTGCCAGCGGCTCGATGGCCAGGAATCCCCAGGCCACCGGCGTAGCTTTGACCAGGGGAAAGCCGCGGATGCAGGTCTGCACTTCCTCGCGCATCATGCGATAGCCGCTGAGCATCAGGGCGTCGGCTTCGGCGTCGGAAAAGGCGTCGAGATCGGTGCGGATGCCGGCCAGCAGCGCCTGCACGTCTTTGCGAATGCCGTAGGTGGTGAGGATGGTATTGCGTTCCGGCGTGGAGGGATCGGCGCACCCCACCCAGTCCACGGGATGGGCGTCCAGGTCCTTTTTCAGGTGTACGTAGGCCAGGCCGCGCAGGAGTCCGGAATCGGCCAGGGCGGAAAGTAACTGGTATTGCCCCTGGCGGCTGCGCGCCATCAGCACACTGTTCGCCCGCAGGGATACGCCGATGCGCGCGCCATCGGGATCTTTATCGAGCGCCGTCTGGCCGGAGGCATCGCTGATCAGGAGCACGGTGCAGTCCTCCTCCAGCAGGCTGGCCGCGCCCTGGTTGTCGTAGACGCCGCCGTCCACCAGCTTCACGGCGTACTCCGGATACAACTGCTCCAGCACCAGGGGGTCGAACAGGCCCGGCACGCAGGCGGATGCGGCCACGGCCTGCCCCAGGCGGATGCGCCGGTATGGCGCGGGCGCTTCGTCATAATACAGGCGGCGCAGCCGGTCGTTTCCGTCGATCTTGGTATCGATTCCACGCAGCGCGCGGCTCGCCCACATAGGTCGCCGTGAATTGCCAGTTGTGGCAGGTGTTGAGCGCGGTGGCGTTGAGCACCAGGATGGGGACCTTGTGAATTCGGTGCCAGTTGTCGTATCTGGGGGCGAAGCCGGCGGGATCCGCAATGCCGGCGGGCCGCACCAGCAGGTCCTGAATGTAGCGCTGCGGGCTGCCTGCGAATTCGTCTTGCACGCGGGCGTACAGTTCCCGCTCGTAGAGGTCGGCCAGCCGGTCGGTCGTGGTGGAACTCCGGGACGTGAGCACTTTCCAGTTGCTGCCGGGCTCCAGAAACATGCGGCCCAGGATGTTCCGCTGCACCCCGGCTACGAAGCCGCTCTCGATGTTTTTCACAACCTGGATATAATCTTCGCGGGTGATTTCGGTATCGGGTTTGGTCTGGAGGAGGCGGCGCAGTTCCAGGTAATAGTAGGTCCCCAGGATGGAGCCGCCGGAGACGCACGAGATCACTTCGACGTAGCGGAGCATGTCGAGTTCCGCCAGTTGGGCCAGCACTCCAATGTGGTAGAGCGACGCGCGAAAGCCGCCGCCGGAGAGCGCCAGCCCGACTTTGCCGAGGAAGAAGGCCATGGCGGCGGGCGCGCTGCCGCCCATGAGGCCGGTGAGAACCACGAAGCCCGGCGCCTCGCTCCAGCGTTCCAACGGGAGGCCGTCAGCCTGGCTTTGCAGCCGCACGATCGCGGCCATCTGGCGCGCGGTGGATTCGACCCGCCAGTTGTCGGGGTTCAGGGCGGCCGCCCGGCGCACGTGGATGCCGGCGTCTTCGAAGCGGCGCAGTCCCAGGCAGGCTTCGCCCAGCGTGCACTCGAACCACCACTGGCTTTCGAGCGACTCATTCTGCTGGAGCAGTCCGGGCAGCGTGTTAACGATCTCGGTGCGGATGCGCGATGCCTCCGCCGCGCGGGTTTGCGAAGCATCGCTCGGCGCGGCGCCCATGCCGCGCTCGGCGTCGGCGAGCAGGTCCAGCACGAATGCGGTGTTCAGGGCGGTGTATCCGAAGTCCGAAGCGATTCCCAGGCGGTAGCCGCTGTGATAGTAGAAGACCGCTTTTTCCAGGTGGCTTTTGTGGCCGTAGACGTTCCAGCGAAGCTTGTGGACGCCGCCCAGGACGCCCAGGGTTTCCTGGTGTTGGGCCAGCGACAGGCTTTCGGCGCGGGAGAGCAGATCGAGCAGTAAGGACTCCGCCGTTTTGGAGCGATCGTCCACCGGCAGGTCGGGGTCTTTATAAGTGGCCAGGGCGAGTTGGATCTGAATCGAATTCCGCAGTTCGGCAGGCGCGAGCGGCAGGGCCACCTGCAGGACGCGGCGGGCGTAGCCGGTGTGGTTTTCTTCCTGCAGACCGTGGGCCAGGTCCATCAGCTCCGAAACGGAGAGACTCCGGCTGCCGGCCACGATCTGGCGAGCCAGCCTCAGACGATCGGTTTCGCGTTGCGCCATCCGCTCCTCCTCACTCCAGCGTGCTCACGTGGAGCACCTTCATACCGCGCGCTCCGGCCGCATCCGCGAAGCGCTTGCTGGCATCGGCGGGCGGGTGCTCTCTGCCGTCCCACACCACCACGGCGGTGGGGGTTTCGCCGCAACCGGCGGCCAGCCGCGCCGCTTCGTCCAGGATCAGGCCGGCCGTGCGCTCGTAGGCCTGCTCCGTGGCCGCAGACCACCCGATCTGCAGTCCGCCTGCCTGCATCACCTGATCCAGAATCCGGTCATACAGGGCGCCCCAGTCTCCCGGGCGGTCGGTTACGGATGTTTCGCGAAACCGGTCGCGGTCGAAGGGCAGAATCACCCGGCGTCTCCATCCCAGCGCGCCCGCCGTCTGCAGCGCCAGAAGGTCCGCGCCACAGGCGGCCGAGCAGACCAGCGTGGCCTCCCGATGGGGTGCGAAGAGAGACTGGAGGCGGCATTGTACCAGGTCCACGTTCCGCAGCGGAAACCGGGCGGCGCCGGCGTCCGGCAAATCGATTCGGCGTCCCGCCAGCGCGAAGATCATTCCACAATGGGTAGAATCATACACCAATCCATCGGGCGAGCCTTCGTTTTATTTCCTTTTGGGTGTACGATTTGGAACACGAAAAGGAGGGCCCCTGATGGCAACCGCCGCAATTGGCCTGAAGACATGCACGTTGAACGTCAATCTGTTTTCCGGAGCCAGGACTCCTCTGCAGGCCGGAACACAAGCGCTACTGACGGTTCGTGACGGAAACCAGCAGACCGTTTCATTGCCGCAGAACGGCTTTGTGACGCAATCCAGCATCCGGATCGACGGTCTTCCGTTCTTCAATAATTTTGGCGACAACTACGCGGTGGTCGCATCGGCTGACCGGTATCAACAAGCGGGATTTTTTCCGGTGACGGTAACCCCGGCGCATCCCACGGTGGTCGATATCATGCTGGTGGCGAAGGATGCCGCGTTCAATTTCCGGAATGCCATCTGGAGCCGCCTGACGCAGAACTATCCGGCGTATGCGGCGCTGCTGCGGGCAGGCTCGGCGGACGATGCCTCAGCCGCGGACCGCTACAGCCAGTTGATGGAGATGCAGCCGGACGTGCTGGCCTGTTTTTTCAATCTGGTCACGGCCATGTCGCAAATCCAATTGCCGGTGAAAACGCCGCTGGACTACATCAAAGAGCTGATCTGGGACAAGACCATGGCGCACGACCGCTTTTTTGCCTGGGCGGATCCGGCCGTAATCGACCAGGTGATTCAGGCGACCGCGCAGGGCCAGTTCTCGCCCGAGGTGGGCACGGCGGTATTCCATGCCGGGGCCACCCGCAGTTGGAAGCAGATTCAGTTCGGCGAAGCCAATGTGCAACTGACCTTCCATGAAAACGATAAGAAGACAATCGACGGAGTGGATTGCGTCATGATCGAGCCGGACATCGACTATTACAAGGATCTGATGGCGCACGCCCTCCTGGAAGTGGCGACTAACTCACTGACTCATTCGCTCACCGATCCGCGCCAGGTGTATGTGCTGCGATGGATCGCGGGCCGCCATGCGGGCGTGCCCAATTTCGAACCGCCGTACACGCTGGAGTAACTTATGCCGACCATCAAGATGACGGACCAGTTCGGGCTCGACCTGGACGCACAGCCGGCCGCCAAACTCCGCCTTCCTGAAGTATTTTCAGCAATTGCCGTCCCTGCAAATCAATAAGCTGGATCTCTCGAAGTTCGGCGGACTCACGCTGGACCAGCCGGCGCTGCATTCGCTCACTGCCGGTGTCTCCTTTGGCGAACCGGTGAATCTGGGGGCGGGAGCGCCGGCGCTTTTCGTGGCAGCGGGGGCGCACGCCACGCTGGCGGTGATTACCGATACGGACGACCTGCCGGGGCAGGACGATTCCATCAAGAATCCGCCGGACACCTGCTACGTTTCGTTCGGACTGGATGCCTCGGCCTCCGCGGATGTTTCGGTGACATCGGGTGAGTTGACCTTCGGGGCCAAGCCTGCGAGCAAGCTCGAAGTGGCGAGCTATTCGCGCTTTCCCCGCAAGGGCGGCATCACGCTGGCACAGGCGGTGCAGCAGACCGTGGCCGGGTTTGCCATTCCGGCGACGGCGGCAGACCTGGCGGATCTGGCGGCAGGACAGATTACGCGCGTGGCTCTGACCGGCGAACTGACTGTTTCCGGCACGGCGAATCTGCTGGCTGTCACCAACCCGCTGGCGTCGGCCAGCCTGCCGGCTCCGCTGCCCGTGGTATCGGTGAGCGCGGGCGGCTCGGCGACCGTGGGGGTCTCGTGCGAAATCGAAACCGAATTCGAAGTTGTGGCGCGCAAGCTGGATAGCGGCGCCGTCCGCCTGGGCTGGTATCGCAGGAACGGAAGCAGCGTCACGGTGACAGCCGCGGTGAGCGAGGGCATCTCGGCGGGGTTCGGCACTACGGACCTGTTCTCGCAGGTAATTGGCTTAATCAGCGCGGATCCCCAAGCGGACCTGAAGGAACTGGCCGACGCCGGCGTGCCGAAGGAGCAGGCAGAGGCGATTCAGAGCGCCGTGAAGGCGTGCGCCTGCCGCAAGCTCGAAATCGCGGTGAGCAGCGCCTTTACGGTGAGCGATTCGAAGGCGGCCACGTTCCTCTATGAGATTGTTCCCGCCGCGCTCACTGCCGAGTCGCGGACCGCGGTGGACCAGGCGCTGCGTGGCGATCTGACCGGGTTGCACGCGGGGGCGCTTCCGGGTGTCGCCTGCGTGCGCAGCATCTGGGACACCGTTAGCAAGACCAAGGTGGAGTGGAACGTCAACCTGCTGGGCATTCTGAACTACCGCTCGGTGGCCACGCTGGCGCTGGAGGGCAAAGTCTTGTACGAGCCGGCCACCGGTTCGCTGGTGATCGCCGATCAGGCTACGGCGGAGCGGATTCAATCGGCGCAGCTTAATTTCGGCGCCGATACAGAGAGGCTGCGGCACGTGCTGGCGGAATCGTTCCTGATTACGGCGGCGTATCACGGGACGAAGCAGGTGGCGGGCGCGGCTTCGCTGCACTGCAGCCATTGCTTCTTCGAACTCCAGCAGTCCACCAGCGCCGAAGACATGACGCGCAAACTGCATACAGGTGTGGCCCTCGGGCTGCTTTCCCTGGACGAGGCTGCGGCGCCGGCGGGCATTGCCGATTTCGGACGGACGCTCTTTACCGCGTCGACGGAATACGACGCAGACCTGGTGACCCGGATGTTCCTGGATGCCGGCGGGAGTCCTCTGGCGCGCGAAGGGTACGAATCGGCAGGACGCGCCGCGATTCAATTCCTGGTGCAGGAGGGGGACTATCGATGCCGTCCGGCGGAAACCCGCCATCGACGACGATCTGTGGAATCGCATGAAGGCAGTGGGACAGCCGGGGTTCGGTTCGCTGTTTCCGGGTGTTGCGGCTCCGCTGGTGGGCGCGATCACGGCGGATTATTCCACCATCCAGTGGTGGGCCGAGACGATGGTGGGGACGGCGCAGGAACTCGCCGGCTTCCGCCTGTGGATGGCGCGCAACCCTTCGGCCGGTCCTGACGATCCCACGTTTCAGATGCTGCGGCAGGACCTGGCGAGCTATCTGCGCAAGGTCGCGGCGACTACGCGGAACGAATTCGGACAGCCCTGGGGCCTGATCGCCATGAACCAACTGGTGGCGCGGACGTCCGGCGCCACGCTATTGATTACCGGCCCTTGCCTGGTGCGTAGCAAGAGCCGGGCATTGGCTGCGACAACCGGGACGTAGGGCTAGCGGTCCTTCTTTTCTATCGTCCGGTCGCTTTTCTTTCCGCCCCTGCCAGGGGGCGTCCGTTCGCTTTTTGGTTCCGGAGTTGCGCGCGCCTTCGGCATTGCGCGGCGGCTGCACGGTGCGCGCAGGCGCTTCGGTGCGCGGCGTTTCATTGCGCGGCGGCTGCACGGTGCGCGCGGGCGCTTCGGTGCGCGGTGTTTCATTGCGCGGCGGCACGGGCGCGGATTGCATCGGGCGAACCGGTGATGGCCGGTCATTGCGCGGCGGCACGGGCGCGGATTGCATCGGGCGAACCGGTGATGGCCGGTCATTGCGTGGCGGAGCCGGAGTACCCGCCGGCGGGTTGGGGTTTCGGGGCTGGAACACGCCGGGTTGTCCGCCTTGGGGAGCCGGCCGGTTGCCGAAGGTCTGGCCCTGCGGATTCACGGGGCGCACCATGGGGGCGCGAGGAGGCGCACTCTGACGGAAACCGGCTTCCCGGGCGGGCTCCAGCGGGCGGCCGCCGTTGGTTCGCAGTTCCTGTTCTTTGGCGGCGAACGATACGGGCGGCGGCGGAGGAGCATGGCGCACTACTACCTGGCGATCGGCGAAACGGGCCGGGGGCGCATGCACGGCCACGGCGCCGCCGGGACGCATCACGACACTGTCCCGAACGGGAGCGACCCCGGCTGTGGCGCCGACCACGCGGGCGCGGAGGATCTCATCGTGCGGCACCACCAGGGCGGCCGAGGCCACGGGACGCGCGTGAATGAACGCTTCGTTCGGCACTACGGTCATGGCGCCCCTGACGCCCTGGTTGGCGTAGCGCGCATTGGTCACGTTCCAGTTATTGATTACGGTCACGTTGGAAACGTGCACGATGTTGACGTTGCGGACATACCTGTCGCTGACGTGGTACGCGGGACGGTAGACTTCGCCCGGCCCCAGCGGGAACCATGCGGCCATACCCACGCCGCCGCCCAGGCGAACGCCGACGCTGAACCCGCCGCCGCCCACGAAGGCCACCAGCGCGGGCGCGTAGACCGGCCTGACCCCGACCATGACGCGGCCGGGAACCCAGAACCATCCGCTGCCCGCAAAGGCCCAACGGCCGTAATGGAAGGGTGCGAAGCCCCAGGGCGCATCATCGATCCAGGTCCAGCCCCACGGTTCCACCCAGGCCCAGTGGCCGTAGTGATAAGGAGCCCAACCGACCGCCACGGCGCGCGGCCGCCATACCGGACCGTAAGGCGGAAGTTCCGTCCACACGCCGTACTCATCCAGGTCTTCGTAGCCGACCATTTCGCGGGGAACGTAGCGGGCGGAAATAGCGCCGCCCTCGCGGCGCTCGCGATCCATGCACCACTGGTCGAAGGGATCGGGACCGGGAGCGGGATTAATCTCCTGGGAGATGGTGTCCATGCCCGCAATCCGGGCGCTTTGCCCGGCGCGCACCGGGAAGGCTGCGCCGCCGCCGGTCACTTCGGCTTCGCCGCCGCGAACGGTCACGATGGAGACGCTCTCATCGCCATCGGCTTGAATGCGGTAGTTGCCGGGACGCAGCAGGGAGACGGCCACGTTGGGCGTATCCACTTCAATACTTTCGTTTTCTCCCAGGTAGCGGATGACCACATTGAGAGCGCCCTCGGTAAGGCTGATCTGGGCGATCTGGTCGTCGAGGTTGAGGATCGAGATCGCCGTTCCGGAATTCATGCGAATGGCGGTAGAGCCGATGTGAAATTCCGTTTGAGCACCGGGATCGGTCCATATATGATCGCCCGTGGTCAGCGGATAATTGAGCGTGGCGGGAGCCCAATCATCCACACTGCCCGGCCGGAATGACACCGGTCCGCTGAGATAATTGAGGCGCGCAACGCGCGATGGCGGATCATCGGCATCTGCCATTGCCGTACCGCCGAGCAACGCTATAACAGTTGCAAGATACCCGACTCTGCGAATCATAACGCCTTCCTTCTCATCCTATCTAACACCTCTAACGGATAGATTCTTCATGTGGTTACATTAAAATCCGGCAAGAATTGGCGGTGGAAATCCACCACCCGGCCGGATTCGGCCACTGGCGCTGGCTACGAAATCACACTTTACGATGCCGTACGGCGAAATACCAGCGCCGCCGCCCGCGGGGTAGGATATACGAGATGAAGCTCTTGCCGAAGTTCAACTTGATCCTCGGACTGGTTCTGGGGGCGGGACTGGCCATCGCCGCCGCGGTCTCTCACCAGTTTCTGCAGAACGACGCGCGGGAAGAAGTTTTGCGGCAGGCGCGGCTGATGATGGAAGCCATGCGGTCGGCGCGCGATTACACTACGAAAGAGGTCAAGCCGCTGCTGGTGAATCAGCAGGAACACCAGCGTTCGTTTTTGCCGCAGACGGTTCCGGCGTTCGCGGCCACCGAGAACTTCGACTATCTACGGGCCAGCTATCCGGACTATGCCTATAAGGAGGCGACGTTGAACCCCACCAATCCGCGCGACCGGGCCGTGGATTGGGAGGCGGACATCATCAACGCGTTTCGGAACCATCGCGGCAATTCCAAAGAACTGGTTGGCGAACGGGACACGCCCACCGGGCGGTCGCTCTACCTGGCGCGGCCGATTCAAGCCGATCCCCCTTGCCTGGAATGCCACAGCGTGCCGCGCGTAGCGCCACCGGCCATGATCCGGCGGTATGGATCGAACAATGGATTCGGCTGGCAGCCGAACGAGATCGTGGGTGCGCAGATTGTCTCGGTGCCAATGGCGCTGCCGGTGCGCATGGCCAACCAGTCCTTCCAAACGCTGGTGACCGACCTGGCGGCGGTATTCGTGGTGAGCCTGCTTTTACTGGACCTGGTGTTGCTGTTCACGGTGGTGCGGCCGCTTCGGAGGCTTTCCACGATGGCCGATCAGATCAGCGTCGGGCAGATGGATATGCCGGAACTGCCGGCGGGCGGCAAGGACGAAATCTCGGTGCTGGCCGGCTCATTCAACCGGATGCGGCGCAGCCTGGACCGGGCGCTGAAGATGCTGGGATCGTAGCGCAGGAATTTTTTTTGCGGGAGGCGCGCTAAATTTTCCAGCGGTTTCCGCATTGATAGATAGAGCGGCAGATTCACCGGTTCTCCTGAGCCTGGTGCGCCGCGGCAGTGGCGCCGGAGGGGATCGGGCGGAGGAACCGATCGACCCTCCGGATTGGCGCTTCCCCTGCAATCGGGCTTTTGGCACAATAGCGAATGTCAGACTCTGGCGATGCTCCCGGACATGCGATTCGCGTTGCGTATGCTGGCCCGTAACAAGGGCGTGACGGGGCTGGCAACGATCGCACTGGCGCTCGGCATCGGCGGGAGCACGCTTATTTTCAGTGTTGTCAATGCTGTCCTGTTGCGGCCACTGCCGGTATCCGATCCCGACCGGCTGGTGTGGATTTGGGCGAACAGCCCAAGCCGCAATCTGGCCTACGCTTTTGCCGCCTACAGTACTTATGCGGAGTGGAAGGCGGGCGGCGCATCGTTCGAATCCATGTCCGCGTACTCGCCGGGTTCGGCAACGCTCCTCGCCGGCAACGATGCCGAGCGGGTGGATCTTCTCCGGGTGAACGCGAGCTTCTTTCCAATGCTGGGTGTACATCCGATGGCCGGCCGCGATTTCCTGGCCGAGGAGGATCAGCCCGGGGCGCCGGCGGTGGCTGTGCTCTCGTACAGCTTTTGGGAGCGCCGCTTCGGAGGGGACCGCAAGCTCATCGGCCGCAGCATAGATCTGGATGGCGGGATGGTCCGGGTGAATGGCATTCTGCCGCGCGGGTTTGCATTCCCGACGCAGGCGGCGGACATCTATGTTCCCATTGCCAGCAGCACGATTCGTGGAACGCCCGGGGCTCCCTCGGTAGGAGTTTACGGACGCCTGAAACCGGGTGTCCCCCTGCAGCGCGCGCAGGCCGAAATCGACGCCGTCTCGCGAAGGTTGGAAGCGGCGTATCCGGGTATGAAAGGGAGGGGTGCGCGAGTCTGGCGGCTGCGCGATTTTGTGGTTCGGGACGTACGGTTCAGCTTGCTGGTACTGTTCGCCGCGGTCGGTTTGGTGCTTCTAATTGCTTGTGCCAACGTAGCCAACCTGTTGCTGGTGCGCGCCAGCGTGCGACAGCGAGAGATGGCTCTCAGGACGGCGCTTGGAGCCGCCCGCTGGCGTATCCTCCGCCAATTGCTCACTGAGAGTGTCATGCTGGGCGCCTGCGGTGGTGTGGCGGGTGTGGCTCTGGCGGGCGCCGGCATTCAACTCCTCTCGCGCTACGGTCCGGAGAGAATCCCCTTCCTGCAAAGCGCCGCGCTGGACCGGTCCGTGTTGGTGTTCGCGGCACTTGCCTGTTTCGTGACAAGCATTATTTTCGGCCTTGTGCCTGCGTTAACGGGTCTTCGGGGCGGGATCTACGAGACGCTCAAAGAAGGCAGTAGCGCGGCAGGCGAGAGCCGCATTCGCAACCGGTTTCGGGGCGCCCTGGTGGTTGCCGAAGTTGCCCTGGCCCTGCTGCTGACGATGGGCGCAACCCTGATGATGCGGACGCTGGTTCGGCTGCAGGCAACCAGCCCTGGTTTCGAGCCCGAGGGCGTTCTCACTGCGTCAATCACGCTGCCGGCGCTGAAATATCCCAGCGCCGAACAACGCATGGCATTCTACCGGACGCTGCTGGACCGGCTCGCGGCGGCGCCGGGCGTTCGGGCCGCAAGCATGGTCAACCTCATCCCGTTCGGCGGATCGAATACGGGTGTGAACCTGCTGATCGAAGGGCAGCCGCCGCCGCGACCGGAGGAGACCCCTATCTTCTGGCGGAGAATCATCGACCCCGGGTATTTCCGTGCGATGCGGATTCCGCTGATCCGGGGCCGTGAATTCTCGGAGCAGGATGGCGGATCGCCTCGAACAGCCATCATCAATGAGACGATGGCGCGACGGTATTGGCCGGGCGCCGACCCGATCGGCAAGCGCTTCGGTTCGCCAAACAGGTGGTACACGATTGTCGGCATCGTGGGCGACGTGAAGTTCATGTCACTCAGGAAGGATTCCGACCCGGAGTTCTATGAACCGTACCGGCAGGCGCCAATCGCGGACATGGTGCTGGCGGTGCGCACGGCTTCGGCCCCTCAGCGCCTGACGCCCGCGCTACGGGAAGCAGTGCGCGAGACAGACCCCAAACAGGCCGTCTCGCGGGTGAGGAGCATGGAGGAATATCTCTCCGACGCGATGGGAACGCCACGTCTCTCAGCGCTGCTGCTGGCGGGCTTCGGAACGACGGCGCTGCTGCTGGCCGCCATCGGCATCTATGGAGTGATCTCGTTTTCGGTGATGCGCCGGACGCGGGAGATCGGCCTGCGGATCGCGCTGGGCGCGGCTGCGCGCGATGTCATGTTCCTGGTGGTCCGGCAAGCGGTGACGCTGGGAGCGATCGGGGTGGCAATTGGCATTGGGGGCGCGCTGGCGCTTACCCGGCTGATGCAAGGAATGTTGTTCGGCGTGGATGCCAGGGACCCCCTTACATACTTGGGCGTATCGGGCCTGCTGATGGGCATCGCGGCGCTGGCGGCCTATCTTCCCGCCCGGCGAGCGTCGCGGATCAGCCCTTCGGTTGCCCTGCGAAGTGAATGACTGCCTGGCGGCAAACCGCACCCCTCTTTTTTGGGACTCCCGATCAGGCGGCCCCGGACGCTTGACATGATATTTTTCTTTTGTGGATGAAGCACAGCGGCTAGCCGGAGTGATTCGGGAGTCGCTTGACCAAGAGCAGGATGCCAATGGGCTGGCCCGCCACGCGTATCGAAGCCGGACCCAGTTTTACAGGGTGTTCCGGGCGATGATCGAGGAGACGCCGGTGGCCATGCGGCGGAGACTGCTGTTGGAACGAGCGGCGTGGCAGTTATCCCGTACGCAACTCACGGTGACAGAGATCGGCCTGAATGCCAATTACGGATCGCTCGAAGCGTTCACGAGGGCGTTCCGCAAGGCGTTCCGCGTATCGCCGAGCCTATATCGCCGTATGGGGGCCACATATACTCACCTGCACGCGACGAACGGTATTCATCACCATTCTGGTAATGACACGAAAGGAGCTGGTAAATTTATGGACCTCTTCGATATTTTCTCGGGCCAGGAGTCCTGGCACACACGGCGTCTTCTGGATCTGGCGAAGACGCTGAACGATGAACAGCTTGACAGCCCTTTGAAACATCAGGTGAAGGTGTTTCCGTGGGATGGCCCGGATCAGAATCTGCGCCAGATTCTGGACCGCATGGTACAAACCAAGGAAGTCTGGGCTGCGGCGCTTACAGGCGGCAGCATGCCTCCGATAGACAATGCTCCGCCGGAGGACCGAACGCCTTCCGCCATGCTGGCGCGCCTGGACAGAGCGGACGCTAAATTTAATGGCGTGCTTAGTGAGGTGCGCAATCGAAGCGCGTGGGACGACACATTTGTGGATGCGCTGTGCGAACCGCCGGAGACTTTCACCTTTGGCGGCATGTTCGCTCACGTGATTACGTTCAATGCCCACCGGCGGATGCTCGCAATGGACGCACTGCGACGGCTGGAGGTGAAGGTGGAAGGGTTTGGCTGTCCGAGCGAATATGTCGCGAGCCTGGCGACCACGTGAGGCGGCAACGACCGGAATCACCCTTTAGCAGTTCTATAACCGCTTTTGCCCATTGCAGCGTGACAGTGCTAACCAAAGGCAATAATCGAACTCCCTGGCTCATGCTAATCTTTCGAAACGCCGGTCACACAGAACCGGTGACCTCGGGTGAAAGGATGTTTGATGAAAGCTGGGTTTCTTCGTCTTTCGACGATCTTTTTAGTGGCAGGTTTGGCTGGAGGATCCTTTGCGCGTTGCGCGAAGGCATCCACGATCAGCGGGTCTCTGACCGCCGATAACGCCTTTTTTGCCTATATCAGCACAAGCAATTCCGTGCGCGGGACACTGGTTGCGAGCGGCAATGACTGGGGTCAGCCATTTCCGTTGAGCACCTTTTCTCTGACCGCGGGGCAGACGTACTATTTGCAGATCGAAGCTATCAATTACGGCGGACCGGGCGCCATCATCGGCGATTTCACTTTGAGCGACGCCGGTTTTCACTTCTCGAACGGTACGCAACACCTGCTGACCGATACGACGAACTGGCTGGCGAGCTATAACGATTCGAACAATAGCCCAAGCGCGCAGCAACCGTGGGTGACTCCCACGGGCGGCGTGACGAGCCAGGGGGCCAATGGGGTCGGTCCCTGGGGCAACAAGTCCGGAATCAGCGCCAGCGCCCTTTGGATCGACGGCACCACTAATGGATTGAGCGTTTGCCAGAACTGCACCGTAGACTTTTCGACGACGATCACATCCAACCGGCCGACGGTTCCGGAGCCGGCGACGTTCGGATACCTGGGCAGCGCGCTGGCGGGTCTCTGTCTGACTCGCTTCAGAAGGCGCGCGAAAGTTTAGGATCCATGCCATTCAGGGACGCCGGTCCCACGCCGGCGCCCCTGGCATGAATATCGCCTGCCACCACGGCCCGCCCGAGGCCCTGTGTTACCGTGAAATTCTGATGTCCCTTCCCAGCACCACCAGCCTCACCAATTGGCAGCCGGATTCGTGGCGGCAGTTCCCCGCGCTACAGCAACCGGAGTACCCCGACCCCGCCGCGCTGGAGCGGGTGCTGGGCGAATTGCGACAGCTTCCTCCGCTGGTAGTGAGTTGGGAAATCGTGCAATTGCGCCAGCAACTGGCCGAAGCGGCCGCGGGCAAGCGATTCGTGCTGCAGGGCGGCGATTGCGCCGAGCGGTTCGTGGATTGCAAGCCTCCGCGGATCACCAACATGCTCAAGCTGCTGCTGCAGATGAGCCTGGTGCTGGTGGTGGGCGCCAACAAGCCGGTAATCCGCATGGGCCGCTTTGCCGGACAGTACGCCAAGCCGCGCTCGGCCAATGACGAGACCCGCGGCGGCGTGACTCTGCCTTCCTACCGCGGGGACATCATTAACCGCCCCGAGTTCACGCTGGAAGGGCGCACGCCGGATCCGCAACTGCTGCTACGCGGGTACGAGCGCGCCGCCCTCACGCTGAACTTTGTGCGCGCCCTGATCAAGAGCGGGTTTGCGGACCTGCATCACCCGGAATATTTCGATCTGGACTGGGCGGCGCAGTCGCCGCTGGGTGGAGATTACCGGCGGCTCATCGATACTATCGGCGATTCGCTCAGCTTCATGGAAAACGTTTTGGGAATCCGGGCAGGGGAGACCGATCGCATCGATTTCTACACGGCCCACGAGGCGCTGCACCTGGGATACGAATCGGCACAAACGCGGCGAGTGCCGCGGCGGCCGGGGTATTTCAACCTCTCGACCCACTTTCCGTGGGCCGGACTGCGCACCAACCGGCCCGATGGCGCCCACATGGAGTATCTGCGGGGAATCGAAAATCCCATCGGCATCAAGGTGGGGGAAGGCACGAAGCGCGAAGACATCGCCCGGTGGCTGGATATGCTGGATCCCGAGCGGAGTCCCGGGCGGCTCACTTTGATTCACCGCCTGGGGCGCGCGCGCATCGCCGAATCGCTGCCGGGGCTGGTGGAAGCGGTCCGCGCCGAAGGCGGAAGGCCGGTGTGGATCTGCGACGCCATGCACGGGAACACGCACACCACTTCGACGGGTTTGAAGACGCGCCATTTCGACGACATCTATTCGGAAGTGGAACAGGCTTTCGACATTCACCGGGCGATGGGGCAGGAACTGGGCGGGGTGCATATCGAACTGACGGGCGAGAATGTGACCGAATGCATCGGCGGGGCGCGGGGCACCGGCGTGGAGGATCTGTCGCGGGCGTATGAATCCGAGGTGGATCCGCGGCTGAACGGCGAGCAGGCTATCGAGCTGGCTTTTCTGATTGCGCACAAGATGAAGAACGCAGGGCGGTAGGGAGCCGCCTGGGAATCTCCGCTGCTGTTGGAGAGGACCACGGACACGGAGCTGATTGAAACGCTCCCCTGAAATGTGAACGGAAGGGTCAGCACGAACCAGCCTCCGAAACTCGGCGACGCCTGAAACGTAACGGTGACCTTGGTCAACTCCCGCGTACCGGTGACGCCTACACGCCGCAATTGGGTATGGGTTAGGGACAGAGTATCGATCAACGGCGACGCGGCGGCAACCATCGCCATCTGCGCCGAAGCGGGAGGGATCGTCAGGGGCGATCCGCCGGCCTGCAGGGACACAGTACGGGACGGAATCGTCGGGAGCGGGAAGCGGGCGCAGTATCGGGCCGGACAGGGCAACCCGGAAGGAGACGGCAAACGAGTGATGGGGTCTTCCGCACGTTTCAGACTAAAATACCTGCATTCCCTTGACAGGCCGGGCGCCCGATTGTACGATCAGAGCGCTTCTTTGGTTATGAGGAGGTCCGCGAATGGACCGTCGTCAGTTTTTGAATCAGAGCATTTTGCCTTTGGTGGCTAGCGCGTCCGTGGACGAGCAGGCGGGGGACGCCGGCCAAGTAGGACTGAAGGAAAAGTTCCTGGGTTGCATCGCCGGTTGCCACGTCGGTTCGGCGCTAAAAGGGCCCGTGTGAGGGGTGGAACTGGCAGGATTGCGAAGCCAGATTCGGCGTTATCGACAAGCTGCTACCCTACCGCGACTACGGCAACAACTGGAATCGCGAACCGGGCACCACCGAGGACGGCGTGGAGCGGCAAAAGATGATGATCACGGCGATCATCGAGAAGCAGGACCGGGTGACGGCCGAAGACGTTCGCAAGATCTGGGTGCGGGACATGAAGCCCGAGGCGGCGGGCATGATCTCCGAGCCGTTCGAAGCCGTGCTGCTGGCTATGGCGAAGTCCGGCATCCCGGCGGCGGATATCGGCAAGTATTGCGATTACGCCGGGCTGGTTTCGATGTCGCGGTCCTGCCATCCGATTCCCCTGATCAACGCGGGCGATGTGGATGGCGCGGTAAACGACGTGATGGAAGTGGGACAACTGTACCAGACCGCCAACAGCCGGGGTCTTCAGTGGGCGGCCATTATGGCCATCGCCATCGCGACGGCCACGAAGCCGGGAGCGACGGTGGATAGCGTGATCGCCGCGATTCTCAAGGGTCATCCCAGGATCGGACGGGGAATCACGTCTGAAATCGAGAGGGGGCTGAAGGTCGCCCAGCCCTGCAAGGATTATAAGGAACTGCGCGTAGCTTTCGACAAAGTCTACTTCGGCAAGGGTATGCCCTATCCAACTTCGTACGCAAACGAAGTGGTCACCAAGGCGGTCTGCGTCTTTTCGCATGGTCAGGGGCAATACCAGGGAAGCCATGCTGGCCGCCGTGAATATGGGACGCGACACGGACTGCATGTCGGCCTGCGCCGCGGGCATTTCCGGCGCGCTGACCGGAGCGGGTTCGATTCCCGGCGAATGGATCAGACAGGTGGATGCCGCGACCACGAAGATGCCGATCACGAATAGCAGGAGGACCATCCGGGAGCATGCCGAGGGTCTGCACGGCGCTTTCGTGGCGAGACTTGCCAGGATGCGCAAGTATACCGCGGAAATGGAACGGGCCTGACCCGATAGGGATTCCGCGATCCGATGGCTACGAAACCACCACCACTTCGTGGTCCAGGACCGACTTCACGTCGAAGGTCAACCAGCCCTGACGGACCGCTGCCGCCGGCTTCATCGTGCCCACAAGACACTGAACCGTTTTCCCTCTTACGTCGCCGGGAAGTTTCAGGCGGACCTCCAACGGACCGACCGCGATCCACTCGTCCATCGCGGCGCGCCATGTAGCTTCGTTCGTCAGGTTGACCAGGTGTAGAATCAGACGTCCCGTCTGGCGATACAGATGGCAATCGATCAGACCGGCGCCTTTCACCTCCAGCGGGATGCGATCCGCCGCCGACCATCTAAAGAGGTTAGCGAGCAGGTTTCCGTGGTCGGGCAGGTTGTCGCGGGCGAAGCGGCGATCCAGATCGGCAGGCATGTATGCCACGCGTGCGTCGCCGTGGGTGCTCAGAATCAAGGCGGGGATGTTGGTCTTGGGTTGGCGCATCCACGAGGTTTCCGGCGGATAGACCGGAAACGGAGGTATGAAGGTGAGAGGAATGGTCACGCCGGAATCCGTGCGCAGCGGCTCGAGCAAACCTCCAAAGGGGAGGATCCCGGTCTCTTCAAACCCCCGATGTACCTCATGATGAGGCGTGGACAAACGCAGGTAGCTGTGTACCGAATTGCGCACCACGCCGCGGCGGCCAAAATCCGGTGCAGGCGCGTGCGCACCGAACAGACCGGCGAGAGCGAAGTCCTTCCGCGTGTCACCCCACTGGTCGTAAAGGCTGGTCGCGCCCGTCGCCACCAGACCGCCTCCCCCCGCGACGAATTGGCGTACCGCGGCGCACTGCGCATCGGAAAGGGCGGCAACATTGGGCAGGACCAGCGCGGAGAAGCGGGCGGCGTCGCGAGCAATGTGATCCGCGTTCACGGGCAGGTACGGTATGCGTGCGCGGATCAACGCCTGAATCACTCCGCGATATGGCGCGTCCACGAGTTCCGCCGCTTCGTCGCGGCCGAAGTAATCCGTATTGTACTGTGACCATACGACGCCGATCGCGGCCACCGGCTGGCGTCCGATCAGGTACTGCTCGTGCTGCTGGTGCCAGGCGAACACGGGTTCGGCCGTCCGATAAGCGCGGCGGTCCTCGTGGTGCGCCCCGATGTGATGCCACCAGGGTTGGATGCCGCCGGCGATGCCCTCGATCATCCACATGCGCGACTCCGGCGCGGGCTTACTGGACAGGCGAAAGGTCGGCCGGCCCGCCTGGTAGAGCGCCATACTCTCCGGCATCAACTTGTTCCAGCCCAGTAAGCCGTGCACCAACTTGCCCGTGTCGCCATTCTGCTGAAAGCCGGTTTCATCAGCGCGCGCCTGGTGGTCCAGCAGCATGAACTCCGAACGTTTTCCAATCTCCACGAAGTCTCGGAACGACTGGCTCTGGCTGGAGATGGAGCCGCTGTTCATCCCAATATAGAGGCAGTTCGGACCGCCCGCCGCCTTGGTCACGCGGTTGAACAGATCCCAGATTTCCAGGCGGCGTGCGTAGTTCCACTGGATCCACTGGCGGTAGACAGGGTCGTTCCAATCCTTGACACCCGGCAGGGGCTTGCCGTAAGACACGCGGAACTTGCGCGCGCAATGGTCGCAATGACAGATGCTGTTACGCCCCAGGCCGCTCCAACTGTTATCGGCGAAACCCTCCGGGTGGCTTCGCTCGATGATTTCGACCAGCACGCTGGGGATGTATTCGTCGTAATAGGGGCTGTTGACGCAGGTCACATACTTGTCGTCGGCCCGATACGGTTCGCCGGACGCTTGCCGGGCGAACCAATCGGAATGCGCGCGAAAGAAATCCTCCGCGGTCCGGTTGCAATCCATGCGCGCCAGCACGGCGAGTCTATCCTCATGGGCGGCAGCGGCGAGTTCGCCATAGAGATCGCGCCCATTGAGAAACTCCGCGCGATGGTGCAGCGGAAACTTGCTCGGGATAGTAGGCGACGATGCCGCCGGCGTTGATAATGACGCCTTGTACTCGGGTGCGCTTCCAGTAGTCGCGCCACCACGGGATGTCATATTGCACCGGATCGTGCTCGGTGATATTGGTCTGACCCCACCGGCAGGCCCGCCGGTACCACGGGACGTCCGAACCGGTTTGTGCAGAAGACACCGCAGCACCCGACACGGTCGTCTGGAAGAAATTACGCCTGGTCACGTATCCATCATGCCACCCGTAGAACCGTTCGACGCGGAGAATGGCTCACCGCGCGGCGGGCGGTGAGCAGGTCGGCGCAGGCCGCAAGTGTGCCCAGTCCAGCGACGCCTGCTGCGATTCAGGATTAATTTTGGCAACAGCCGGCAGCGGCAGGATCAGTGCGCGCATTCTGGTGAGATTATGCGCTCCCCTGATTGCATCTGGCCGGGCACACCCAAAAGCCAAACGGAAGCTTGCCGTTGTAATCGAGTTGCGGAGACCACGTCTCCATGCAGTGCCGGCATTGCAGCACTGCTTCCTGCCGGTTCAGAAGCCGCACACCCATGCGCTCCAGCTCGGCATCGGACAGGCGGCGCAAGTCCTCCTTGTCCATGCAATTGCGATCCAGGGCTTTCATCATTTGACCTCCTACGTGGACGGGACACGAGGCTCCCGTGTCTAATAATCTTTTACAACCAGGCGGCCGGAGTCAAGAGGGGGGTCCGCATCCGCAGTTGAAAAAAGAGACAATTTACATGATGGTCCCGTGCCCAATTCGCGGTATGACTAATGGAGGGAGAAAGCCAATGAGAAGGTCCGTGTTGATCGTTTCGATCGCCTGCGCGCTGCTGGCGCAGTCCGTTTCCTTCGCGCAGGTCAAGCAAACGAAGGAACAGATTCTGTTTTATACGTCAGACTGGAAGGGCGAACGCTTCCCGGACGGCCGCCCCAAGGTAGCCGACAACCTGCTGGAGCGCGCCTTGGACGTCTCCCTCGAAGACGTTTGGGAATATCTGCGCGGCCAGGGGTACATGAATCAGTTCGAGGCCGGATGGCAGGCTCTGCATGGCGATAAACCCTTTGCCGGCCGCGCGCTCACGGCGCAATTCATGCCGCGCCGGCCGGATATGGCGAACGCGGTGGCTGCCGAGGGGAAGAAGGAAGGGCGCGTCAGCGGAACCAACAGTTGGGTCATCAATGAACTGCAGATGGGTGACACCATGGTGGCCGATGGCTACGGAAAGGTGATCGAAGGCACACTCATCGGCTCCAACCTGGGGAGCGGAATCGCCCATCACACGCACTCCGGGTTTATTTTCGACGCCGGCATCCGCGATGCGGAGGAGAACCGTGGGATCGAGAACCTCAACGGGTTCTATCGCGGCTACGATCCGTCCGCGTGGGCGCAAATGCAGTTGACCGGCATCAATGTGCCGGTGCGAATCGGCCGGGCGGTAGTCGTGCCGGGCGACCTGGTGCTGGCCAAACGCGATGGCGTAATTTTCATTCCGGCAACCCTGGCAGCCACCGCTATCGGTAAGGCGGAATTCACCAATCTTCAGGATGCCTTCAATTTCGAACTGAACACCAAAGGCACCAACGGCGCGGAGTTCGAAGGCGGCTGGAATGCGCAAAAATATGCCGCATTTGCCAAGTGGATTGACGCGCACCCGGAGAAATTGAAAATGACCAAGGCCGAATTCGCCGAGATGCTCGCCCAGGCCCAGGCGCCGCGCGGCCGCCGCAACTGAAAGGACCGGCGCTCTGGCGGCATTATGGGAGGTGAGGGCCTATGCGACGCTTTTTCCTTCCGATCCTGTTGGCTGCCGCCTTGCCGGCCGCGGACTCGCGAATGGTACCGGCCATGAACGCCTTTACAACGGACGCGTACAAACAACTTGCTCGCGGCGACGGGAACCTGATTCTCTCCCCGTTCAACATAGCCACCGCCCTGTCCATGGTGCTGGCGGGCGCGCGCGGCAAGACTGCGCAGGAAATCGAATCCGTCCTGCACGCCCGCTACGACCCCGCCTACGATGCCGCCTTGGGAGAACTTCTAGCCGGCCTCAAGAAATCCGGCAATGCGGACGGCAACGAACTGCACACAGCCAACGGCCTCTGGGTGCAGCAAGGTTTTCCCATCGAGCCGGCTTTCGAAAGCACTTTGGCCAACCACTACCAGGCGCCGCTCAATCCGCTGGATTTCGTACGGAATCCCGAAGGCGCCCGCTCCCAAATCAACCGCTGGACCGAAGAACAGACCAAAGAGAAGATTAAGAACCTGTTTCCGGCCGGCTCTCTCGATGCCAGCACTCGCATGGTTCTTACCAGCGCCATCTACTTCTATGGCCGCTGGCAGGCGCCGTTCCAATCCACGCAAACGCAGCCGGCGCCCTTCACCCTGCCCGGCGGAGCCACGGTGCAAACGGACTTCATGAACCAGACCGCCAACTTCCGTTACGCCGACGAGCCCACTGCGCAGATCCTGGAGATGCGCTACGCCGGCACCGGAATGGCTTTCGACGTGCTGCTTCCGAAGGCGTCGAACGGTCTGCCCGCCCTGGAAAAACTGCTCACGCCCGAGAATCTGAAAGGCTGGTGCGGCAACCTCGCGGGCCGCAGCGTGCAGGTGAGTCTGCCGAAGTTCCGCGTGGAGTCGCAATTCTCCCTGACAAAGGCCCTTTCCGCGATGGGGATGCCGGATGCCTTCACCAGCCACGCCGATTTTTCAGGGATCTCAACGAAAGAAAAGCTCTTCATCTCCGATGCGGTCCACAAAGCTTTCGTCGATGTTTCCGAGCGCGGAACCGAAGCTGCCGCGGCCACCGGATTTGCCCTGCGGGTTGCTGCCGTGCGCCGGCCCGAACCGCCCGTGGTCTTCCGCGCCGATCACCCGTTCCTCTTCCTGATTCGCGATACGGCCACCGACGCGGTCCTCTTCATCGGCCGCCTGATGAATCCGAAGTAGCGGCGGTCAATATCCCCGCTGCTTGTCCACCACGTTCATCAGCGGCAGACCTTCGGTATAGCGCCGGACGTTCTCGGCAAACAGGTCGATCACGCGCACCTGCCGGTCGGGACTCCAGCCGGATGTGTGCGCCGTCATCACCACGTTCGGACAATCGAAGATGGGATGATCGGAAGGCGGCGGCTCGATGGGAAACACATCCAGGCCCGCGCCGGCGATCCAACCCTCCTTCAGCGCGCGCACCAGGGCCATGTCGTCGTAGAGCTTTCCGCGGGACATCGCCAGAAAATGCGCACTTTTTTTCATGCTGCGGAACACCTGCTCGTTGAACATGCGCTCGGTCTGCGGCGTGAGCGGCGCCGCGGCCACCAGCACGTCCACCTGCGGCACCATTTCCATGAACCAGCCGGGGTCGTGCAGTTCGGCCACGCAATCCGGCTTGGGAATGGGCTTGGCATCGGTGGCCACAACTCGCATGTCGAATCCGTAATGCGCGCGCCGCGCCAGCGCACTGCCGATGCCGCCCATGCCCACAATGCCCATGGTCCGGCCCACCAGTTCGGTATGATGGGCCGATCTTACCGTGCCCACGTGCTGCATGGTGCGCTGCTTATAGAACTGCGGCATGTAGTATTTGGCGATGCCGCGCGTCAGGCACAGCAGCATGCCCATGGCGGTTTCCGAAATGCCGGGCGCAAAAATGCGCTGGTAGTTGGTCAGCACCACCGGACTCTGGCGCATGGCCGGGTCCATGTTTTCCATGCCGGCCTCGCCGGACTGCACCCATTGCAGCTTCTTCGCCACCTGCAGGGTGTCTGCGCGGACATCCCCGTAAACCACCTCGGCGTCTTTGACCTTTTCGTGGAATTCCTCGCGCGAGCTGCAGACTACCAGGTCCACCTGCGCCTTGGGAGCGGCCGCTTTGATCCTGGCGATCTCGGCGGGCTCGAACTTGTACATGGTGACGATCAGGAGCGCGTCCTGAGCGGGTTTGGGCGGGCTGAGCAGAACGGGCGGCACCACTACGGCCTGCCGGTTGGCTGCCACCGCCGGCACGGAACTTGCGGCCGCCATGAACGAACGACGGGAGACGGGCTTGTTCGGCATGGCGGAAGAATATCACAGTCCGGGTGTAAACCGATCGACAACAGAGGTGTGCTGTGCGGATGAATCTTCTTTGTGTAGCCATGACCTTTGCCGCAGCCGTGAACGCGGCGGCCGCGGATGGCGGAGCCAGGATGCTCCTCTACGTAGACAACAGCCTGGGGGATGACATATCGGTTGTCGATCTGGGCACGCTAAAGGTGGTGGACACCATCAAGGTGGGCAATCAACATGGACATCGTCGATACGGAGCAGAAGAAAGTGGTAAAAGTACTGCCAGTGAAGACGCCGCATAACTGCTTCAATTCGGGTAATAACAACGATATGTACGTGTCGTCGATGGGCAGTAACGAGATTGACGTGGTCGACCTGAAAAAGATGGACTACTCCGCCAGGATTCCCACCGGCGGCATCCCCCGACCTTATGCCGTGTCCACCGACGAAAAGAGGCTGTACATCGCGCTGACCAGTCTGCACGGATTCGCCGTCGCCGACATTCCCAGCCGCAAGGTGATCGAACGCGTGGAACTGCCGCCCGCGCCGCCGCTCGATTGCCCCCTGGAAGTGAACACGCCCACACATGGCCTGGCCTGACGGCAAATACTGCGCGGTAAGCAACAGCGATACCAATGACTGCTCCATCATCGATGCCCACACGCGGCGCGAGGTGGCCCGGGTGAAGGTGGGGAAAGGTCCGAAGCGCGTGCTGGCCGTGCGCGTGCCTGCCGCCTGAGAGCGAGTCTTCGTGGCGTTCTCAAGGGGTTCGCGGTGGAGGAATAATAATCTCCCGCCGCGCCGAACACCCGCGCGTCCAGCGAAAAGGCCCCGGGGCCCAGCACCACGATCCCAAAGAGCACCGCGATCGCGAAGACGATGGCCCCCTTGGAATCGAAAACGCCGATCGGGCAAGCCGGAAGCAGCGAGAACGCCACTCCGATGCCGCCGAACCCGACCATGGCGCCGGCAATCGGCGTCAGGAAGCCTACCAGCAACAGGAGGCTGGCGGCGAGTGAACCCAAACCGACCAGCCACGTGGCCGGCGCGCCGTCCGCCTCCCGCAAATAAAATTGGCCTTGCACCAGCAGGGATATCGCAAAAACTGCCCGAAACAGAAACAGTGCCAATCCGGGCCAGCCGCCGGGAAAAGCCGGAAATAAGCGTTGTAGCAGGTGGATCCTCGCACTCCCAGGCGCAATCGCAACGCGCCTACCCTAAGCTACCGAATGTTGCAGGCTGGTGAATCCCTAACGCTCGGAGTCTTCTTCTACCACTTTCGGGGAATTACCTCAGAGCTGGATGAACCCGCGCCTTACGGCGATGGCAATGGCCTGGGTGCGATCCCTGGCCCCGAGCTTGTCCATGATGTGTTTGATGTGGACCTTGACGGTTTCTTCGGAGATGTTGAGGAGTCCGGCGATGTCGCGATTCCGGTTTCCGCCCGCGATTCTTTGCAGCACCTCGATTTCGCGCGCAGTCAGTTCCTCGTCGCTCATGTGGTTTGCCAGGTGCGCCGCCACTTCAGGCTGGACCCGCTTTTTGCCTAAGTGCACCTGGCGGATCACCTGCACCAGTTCGCTGGGAGGCATGTTCTTGAGCACGTATCCGCGCGCGCCCGCCTGCAGCGCGCGCTGCACCTCCACATCGCCTTCAAAGGTAGTCAGTATGATGATGCGGGCCTCGGGAAACTCCTGGCGGATGGCGATCATGGCGTCGATGCCGCTCAGGTCAGGAAGGCGCAGGTCCATCAGAGTCACGTCCGGCCGGTGCTTGCGATAGTGCTGGATGGCTTCGCTGCCGGTGGCTGCCTGTGAAACCAGCAGCATGTCCGGCTGGTTGTTGATAATGGTCGCGATCCCCTCGCGCAGCAGGGGATGATCATCGACGCTCAGTACCCGAATGCGTATTTCGTCGTTCATTTGCCTCTTCCATTCTTATGGCCCGTGCGCCGGAGCGGGTTGCTGAGCCACGGGAACAGCCGGTTCCGCTGGTCCTGAAAGACAATATGGCCGGGGATTGCCAGTTCAATTTCGGTGCCCGCCGAAGGACTGCTCCAGAGGTGGAGGCGCGCGCCGATCCGGTCCGCCCGTTCCCGCATACCGGAGAGCCCGAAATGCCCGTCGCGGCCGGAGTGCAGGATTTCCGGATCGATGCCGCGGCCATCGTCGCGCACCAGAACGCGAAACTGCCTGGGGGAATATTTCAGTTCGATTTCGACCTTGCCGGCCTGCGCATGGCGGAACGTATTGATCAAAGCTTCCCGCCCGATTCGATACACCTCATCGCGCAACAAAGGGTGCAACGGCCGGCGCTCGCCGTCCACGATCACCCGGAATTCCGGCTGCGGAGCGGCCGGATCCGGTGGAACCACTTCCTGCTGGATCAGGGCGAACGCGTGCTCGAGGTCCAGCGACGAGCTTTGCGAAGCCCGCAGACCGCGCACCGCATTGCGGCCCTCTTCGATTACCTGCCCCATTAACTGGAGAGCGCGCGTGAGAATCGGCTTGACCGGCGAATCGTCCGGCAAACGGTCTGCCGCAACGTGCACTTGCATGGAAGAACTGAGAAAACCCTGAAGCAGCGTATCGTGCAGTTCCTGGGCGATGCGCGTTCGCTCCGCCAGCCGTTCCTCCGCCCGCAAATTGAGTTGGCGGGTGATCTGGTGCATGCGGAATCGATACAGCCCCGAGATCGCGACCATACAAAGCACCACGCAGCCGGCGCGGAACCACCAGGCTTGCCAGAACAAGGGATCCACGCGGAATGCAATCACCGCTTCATGGCTGCTCCAGACTCCATCCGGATTGCTGGCGACAACTCGAAAGCGGTACGGGGCGGGAGGGAGGTTCGTGTAGACCGCCTCGCGCGAAGCCACCGGGTCGCTCCACCCATGATCGAAACCCTCGAGGAAATATCGGAAGCGCACGCGCTCCGGGACGGAAAGGCTGAGACCGGCGAATGTGAACGTGATCCTGCGATGGCCGCCGGGCACGTGGACGGCGTCTCCCCGGCGGATCGCCTCGCCATCCGCGGAGATGGTCTGCACGCGAGCGATGGCAGGAGCGGCATTCCGGGTCAAGCGCGCTGGATCCACCACCGATATGCCGCGATTCAGCGAAAGCCAGATCCGCCCCGCGGGGTCTGCGATCACGGACCGGTTTCGCTTGACGCCCTCGACGCCGCGCAGGCCGTCAGCCAGGCCATATTCCCGGACATCGCCTTCCGCCGGGAATCCGCGCACCAAGCTGTCGCGATTCACGCGCAAGACGTGGTTCGAAGTTGTCATCCAGAGCCAGCCGAACTTATCCTCGGCCAAGCCGAGCACCTGTTCCCGCATGGACGCCGGCATCTCCCGAGGAACCTGAAAGCCGTTCGAACCGCGGAACGAGAGCCCCAATGCGGTCCCCACCCAAAGCACGCCGGCAGTGTCCTCCAGAAGGCAATTCACGTTATCGGAAGGCAGACCGTCGCGCGCGGTGTAGGTCTTCCAGCGCCCCGCCGAGAGCGAACTCAATCCGCTCGGGGTGGCAAACCACATAGTTCCGCCGGAGGTTTCCTGAATGGCGGCGACAGTGTTCGAGGCCAGCCCGTTCGCAATCGTATAGTTGGTGAAGCGGCCATTGCGGAGCGCGCTTACTCCGGCGCTCAGCGTGCCCGCCCACACCGTTCCGTCGCGCGCCGGATACACGGAGTAGACGCTGTTTTGCGCCAGCCCGTCCGCCTGGGTGTACGACCGGACGGAGAACGAGTTGCCCTTGGGCCGCAGAACGGAGAGGCCACCGTGCTGCCTTCCGGCCCAGATCTCGCCGTCCCGGCCGGCGATGGAATAGACTACATCGCGGTCCAGGCCGGGTGCGCTAATACGTCCGTGCCGGTTGTCCTTCATCCACCACAGACCGCCCTGCACCGGAGGAAACCACATGCGGTTTTCAGAATCGACAAAGACCGGATTGCTGCCGTCCGAGGGCAAGCCTTCCGGAAGGGAATACGTCACGAAGGCGCTGTCCCGCAGCCGCTCCAGCCCGCTATCGCTTCCTATCCACAGACTGCCTTCCCGGTCTTCGAACAGCGCCGTCACCGCCTCGTGCGACCGGCCCTCTCCGTTATCCAGCGACGAAGCCACGCCGCCGCTGAGCCGCAGCAAGCCGCCGGAATCGGTACCCACCCAGATATTGGCGTCGCGGTCCTTGAGTATTGCGAGAACCTGCAAGTGTTGGAGCGCGGCGGGTATGCCTTCAGAGGTGAGCCTGGTCCCGTTCCAACGCACCATGCCGCTATCGGTGCCCACCCACAGGGCGCCGGCCGTGTCTGCCAGCAGGCAGTTGACTTTGGGATCGGGCAGGCCCCCGGCAACCGGCAGAGTCCGTCCCTCATGCCGGCGAAAGAGTCCGGCTCCGCGCGTGCCCAACCAGATGCTGCCCTCGGAAGTTTGAGCCACGGAGAGCACCGGCGAGCGCGGCAATGCAGAGGCGCTCACGAGCATTTCGAACTTGTCCTGCCGGTAGACGCCCGTGCCTTGCGTCATCAGGGAAATCAGGAAGCCGCCCTGGCTCGCCGGGCTGGTGGCGGTGATCCAGGAGTCCAGCATAGCTAACTGCGGCGCCGGAGTGTCGAACACGCCGTCGCGATATCGCAGCAGGGTCGATCCTTCCAGCCGAACCCACAGATTTCCATTGCCGTCGGGTGTGAGGCCGAGAACGCTCCCGCTGTTGAACGCTCCGGAGCCATCCCGGACCAGGCGAAAGTTCAGACCGTCAAAACGCACCAGGCCGGCGCGGGTCCCGATCCAGAGGTACCCGTCATTGGATTGCGCGATGGCGTACACAGGGCCGCGCGGGAAGCCCTGGTCCCTTCCCCACCGTTCGTGGATGTACTGCGACATGGCCCGGTTGGGATCGACGGCACGGGCGGGACTCGCGAGTGCCGCGAGACATGCCAGAGTAACGCCTGCGCGCCGGCAATCAAGGAAGGTACTCGAACTTCTCAATGATCACCTCGACTTCATGCCGCAGCGGGTTCCGCTGGTTGGCGAAGACATACAGGTTCAAACGGACCGACTCGCTGCCGGGCGAAGGAATCCCGGATGTGAAGACGTGCGCGGCGATCGGGTGCGCATCGCGAGCCGTCTGGAACGACACCTTTCCGGGTTCCCAGACAAAGGAATAGGCCAGCCGCCCGGGAGGCGCCAGAAAGCGCACCACGTTCGCAGGAATGTAATACGGTTGAATCACATACTGCGCATTCTTGCCGCTGGACTCACCCCAGCGGCCGATCTCGATATCGATCTCGCGATAGGGACCGGCGTCGTCCCATGTGGTCATGGCAAGTACGGCAGCCGGCTCCAGGTGAGCCACATTGCGCACGACGAAACGGTACGATCCGTAACCGAGGCTGCGCGGCATGTCTACTTCGGAACTGGTCCAGGCCGCTCCCTTCTTAGCGATGCGAAGGTGCAGAAACCCGTCTTTATCGACAGTCACGTTTTCAGGATCATACAGGTTCCGCGACCCGCCGGGTGTGCCGGGCGTTTGCCGGACATCCCATTCGTAACCGCTGAAATCCACTACTTTGGGCTTGACGCGATCCAGCATCGCGCCATCGGCGGTAGCCACGGCGCGTATGACGCCACCGGGCTGCGGTAGCGCATTCATAGTGGCGGGAGGGGTGTATCCGGCGTCCACCAGCAGCGCGGCGTAGGCACTTCCGGGGTGGGTGGAGTTCTTCCATCGCGAATCGGGTTGAATGGGAGTGAAAGGGTGGTTCGAGAGGGGCTGAACCCACCACAACCCGCTTTGGGCCAATAACACAATTCGCTGCCCCGGCTGTGCCCCGGTAACGCGGCCCTCGATGGGCAGCAGGATATCGGGGCTGCCCTCGCCGGCCGGGGGCAGCCGCGTAAATTCAACAGAGGAGCGAGCGGGCGGTTGAGACGGCCGGCAGCCGCCCTGTCCCAGGCAGACAATTCCCAACATTGCGACCACACTCGCGGCGTGTGGAATATGGATCATGTACGAAGGTTTCCCGCATCCCGTAAGTATTTCTAAATCGTATCAAACCCGGGCGGAACGACGTATACCCTGGATTCGGCATCTGCTGCTACCTCATTCGGGTTATTAAAAGCGGTAGCCGAACCCCACGGACGGCTCGGCGCGATGGGTTGCGCGGTCCGCTCCGATGGCTTGGGCGAAGTCAAAGGTCGGGCTGTTATAAACCAGACCGCGATACTCTGCCCGCACGAAGATCCGCCTGGTGATATTAACGTCCGCGCCCGCGCCATATACGAAGGCAAGGCGCGCCCGGGTGGCTGCTCCGGGGGCCTCTCTGGGGTCGAATACGAGGCTGCCGAGGCCGGCTTCGGCGAACGGCGTGAAGTTCCTAAGCGGGTGCCGGTAGACGTAAGCCGCAGTCACCTCATGCTGATTGGAATTCACTCCCAGAGCGCCTTCCGGCAAGCCATAGGTCTGGGTGTTTCGCGAATAGCCGTAGTTCACTTCCACGCCGTGGTTTTCCATGCTTACCTGCCGGTCATAACTTACTAGGGCAAGTTACTTTCCAAAGGATGCCACTATCAATACAACCACTTATAGGAAGTTAAGATGTCATCGACCGGAGAGCGGCAGCCCGTATGCCGGCACGGTGTCGTTATCCCGGCAGCAGCGGCCGCCATCAACAAACCGGCAAGGCCTGCCGCATGCCGAATGCCGCGCCCCCGTGCGCGCCCGGGAAGCCGGTACAGGTACAGCATGGCGAGGGAAAACGGCGCAAGTGCGTAGACCAGCGCATAGGCGATTTCGAGTATCGCGGGCGCCAGCGGCCCGAACGCCCCGATGGCGGCCCGGGCGCCGCCGCGCAATACCAGCCGGTCCCAGGTTACCCAGTGTGATTCCAGCGCGTGATCAGGGTGGGGTAGAGCGAACCAGCCCATCTCGCGGTAGGCCAGCAGAACCAGGCCCAGCGGCAGCCGGTCGCGGATGATGCCGAGGGCGACGCTTCTGCGGTTGCGATCGTCATGGATCAACAGAGCGCCAACCAGAATCACGGCCAGGTTGAAAAGTAGCACCCGGTTCCGAACATGCGCAGCCAGCGGCAGCATCCTCGCGATGGCGGCGGCATAGACGAAAAGGCGGCGATTACCCACTCGGCCGGCCTTACGGAACCAGCACGGCCGGGCGCGCGAACAACCGTCCTGGTGACGCGCAGGCCCGGATCAACGAGCGCGAGCGGCGCAGGGGACGAACTGCCCGGGTTCTTCTTCCAGCGATTCCACGGCCTCGCGGGTTTGACGCAGCGAAGTCTCCAAAGAATCGATCGAGAGACGATTGACGATCGGGCTGACGAGCCAGCGCAGCGACAGCGGGATATCGCGCGTCAAAGCAATGGCTTCCAGTTCGAGATACACTCCGCCATCACGTTCTTCATATCTGGCGATGCTGTGCAGACGCCAGATGAAGCCGCTTCCATGTCCGGGCGCCAGAAGGTGCTCGCCGGTTTGTCCGAAGTCCTGGATTTCCCGCACGTCGGTGGTGTCGGCGATGTTGTAACCCCGGTCCCGGCCCGGCGTAAACTCACGGGCGCTGAATTGGCCCTCGATGGCGGCACTGACAAACAGGACCTTGTGTTGCCAGACCATGGAAAACCGCTGGTCCGCGTCCATACAGACCAGCGTCTTCGATGCGGCAACGGCCGGTTTGTAGACGTCTTTGTAGCGGTCATAATCGCGAAGCACGGCGAGCAGAGATCGAATGGTGGCGCGAGGGATAAACACGGCGCCGATCCAGTCATGAATCAACCCGTTCGGCACGCCGCGAATGCCGTGGCCGGCGAACGGTTCAACCAGGACCTTGCCGTGTTGCAGGCCGGCGGACCGGGCTGGGAACCTCATCCGCCCACAAGAACGGTTCCCGGCCATCCGCCCGCGCCTGCATCCCGGAATCGGCGTTCGCGACATAGCGATTCCAGGCTTGCAGGGTGTTGGTCCGCAGTTCCACGGCAGGGAGTAATCCGGGGAGCCCCGCCGTCAGGAACGCGAGGTCGAGAATTATATGAGCGGCTTTCATCGGTTGACTCCCCTGGCTGGAAGAAGGCAAGCAGAATGCCGCTCGCGGCGAATGAGAATTCAGGAGTTAGCTAAGGGGCAAGTGCTAACATGCCGACAAATGCCGAGATGCCGACAGCAGGCGAGCAGCGGACGCAGCGCTTTAGATATTTCGGTAATAGCTCCGGTGCTCAGGTCGGTGGTGACTGCATCTTTGAGTTAGTCACCACTTACTGGGCGGCGGCAGCCAGAAGCGCTACCCCGGCAATGACCTGCACCAGATCCTGAGGCAGAGCGTGCCGGGCTTGCAGGTACTCAGCGCTGTTATAGGAGATCTGGACCTGCCCTTCGCGGTTTTCCCAGACCAGGATCTTAAGAGGCAGGTCGATGGCGATGGTGGGCGCTGCGAGCATTAGGGGAGTGCCGGCTTTCGGATTACCGAAGATCAATAGTTTCGTGGGCGGCATGGACAAACCAAGGCGCTCGGCCTCCCCGCTGTGATCGATCACGGTGAACAGCTTGATTCCCTTGGCCTGAAGCGCCTCCTCGATCTTCCGCACGGTTCGATCCACGGGAAGATGGCCGGTGAGCGTAACGATGCCGGAATCCGCATTGTTCATATCAGGCGGCCTCGTCGCGCATCTGCACGCTGGACCATACCGGCCGTAGGTGCGCACGCATGCGCGTTTGTGCACGGAACAGTCGCGTCTTAGCGGCCGGCAGGGTGAGACCGGTCACCTCCGCGACTTCACGAATGGTCAGGCCGGAAAACGCATACAGCTTGAAGACCTCACACAACCGCTCGGGGAGGCGGGCGACTGCTTCCGAGAGAGCCAAAGCGAGTTCGCCGGAAAGGGCGGCATTCTCCGGGCTCAATCCCTTAGAAACAGGTTGCGAGGGGCCTCCGCTGCCGGCCAGTTCATCGAAATTGATCCAGCGGAAGCGGAACCTGGGCTGGCGCAGCAACATGAGGCAGTGGTTCGTCACGATGCGGGTGATCCACGTTTTGAAAGCGGAATCGCCCCGGAAGCTGCCAAGGTGGCGGAACGCCGTCAGATAGGCGGATTGCACGGCATCCTGCGAATCCTCCTCGGAGCGCAGGATACCGCGGGCCACCCGAAGGGCTGCCGGATAATGATGCTCGAACAGTTCGCTGATGGCGGCTTCATCTCCCCGTTTACCGGCGGCGATGAGTTCAAGTTCGCGACTCTCTGGCATGCCCACTATATGGCAAGTCTCGCGCCAAACGGAGCGAGGCGTCTAAAGCCTGCAGGAATAGGAGTTTAGCCGGGCGCGAGAGTGCCGAAGGCGAAAGCAAGTGCCGAAAGGTCGTCACCCCGGCCGGTCACTTGGGCAGAGACGCCTGCACGAACTTCACCAGGTCCGCATGGTATTTGGCCGCCGCGGGCTGATCGATATAGACCATGTGTCCCGATTCGTAGTAGCCATACGAGATGTTGTTCTTCTTGATCTCGTCCGACGCCTTCAGGTGCGCGATGGTCCACTCCACGGGGTAAAAGGGACAGGCGAAATCGTAATAGCCCATGCCGACGAAGAGGTGCATGTGGGGATTCTTGGCGAATCCGTCCTCCAGGTTGACCACGGTGTTGTATTCCCCGGACCAGGGCGGCGCATTGCCGGCGACGTAATACAGGCCCTCGTTTTTGTAATTCAGGTCGTTGCGGACGTAGGCCTCGAAGGCGGTGAGGAAGCAGTCTTCGATATTGGCGTTGCTGTAATCGAAGCTGGTATTGGTGGCGCCGCGCATCGAGCTGATAGCCGGAGAAGCGCGAATCCAGGCGCGAGGTCATCAGGTGCTGATCGCGCAGCAGTTCGGTACTGAAGGGCCCCAGGGGAACGCGCAGGTCCAAGCCGTCGATGAAGGTCTTGGGGAGGCCGGTGTATCGCGCCATGTCGGTCAGTACCTTGTCGCGCTGGGACTGCGTGGCGCGCGCGCCGTCGAACAGATACTCCAGGTATTCGCCGGAAGCAAAATCACGCGCCTGCTTGGCGATCTGCTCCACCGAGAGCTTTTGCAGATCGGGCGGCAGCTTCTTGTGGAAATGCGCCGTCATGATTTCGGTCGGCAGGGTGTTGCAACTGGCGCTGTTCGCCCGCGCTGGCATTGGAGTCGATGACCGCCGAGAGCAGCATCACGCCGTTGATGGGAATGTCGTGATCGGTCAGGTAGCCGGCCAGTCCGGCGGCGCGCGTGGTGCCGTAGCTTTCGCCGCCGACAAACAGCGGCGAGCCCCAGAGGTTGTACTCGTTCAGGAAGCTGCGGATGAACTCGCCGAAGGCGGCCAGATCATTCTCCACGCCGCCGAACTCGGGGCCGAACTGGGGCTGGTCCGGGCGGCTGAAGCCCGTGCCCATGGCGTCGATGAAGACCAGGTCGCCGGTATCCAGCAGGCAGTTGGGATTATCGACGTAGGTGTACGGCGGCGGCGTGGCCAGGCCGTTCGGGGCCATCTTCACCATCTTGGGGCCGAAGGCGCCCATGTGCAGCCAAACGGTGGCCGCGCCCGGTCCGCCGTTGAACAGGAACCAGACCGGCCGCTTGGATTTGTCGGTGACGCCGTTCTTGGAATAGTAAACATAGAACAGATGGCCTTTGACCTGCGCCGCTGGTGGCCTGCTTGATGGGCATAAAGCCCACGTGGGCGGTGTACTGGATGGTCTCCCCGTGCAGCGTGATCTGGTGCTGGGTGGTAATGGGCTGCGCCGGGTAGTTGATGGGCTGCATGTCCTCCGTGGAACTGTAGTTGAAACGGTAAAAGTCGTTGGTGGCGGCGGCGGCGCCCCGGCCGCGCCGCCCTGGGCGAAGGCTCCCGCACTGGCGGCAGCGATGAGGATGACGAAAAAACAAAGTTTGTGGATTCTCATGGCATTGCTCCTATTTGCGACGAAGTTGCTTCGCTGATGAACCGGGCCAGGTCGGCCTGCAGCCTGACGAGGCCTTGCTATCGACATAGGCCATTTGGCCGGCCTCGAAATGGCTGACGGTGATGTTGTGGGCGCGTACCTCCGGCGACACGTTCAGGTGGGCCAGGGTATACTCGGTGGCATAGAACGGCGCGCTGAGGTCGAAATAGTTCACGCCCACGAAGAGGCGCAGATGAGGGTTGCGGGCGAAAGCGCCGGCGAGGCTGGCATCGTCATTGCCGGTGGAAGTGAAGGCGCCCACTCCGCCGCTGGAGAGATAGAAGATTCCGTTATTGTTGCCGTTGAAGGTGAGCTCGCGGCGAAGGTAGGCCTCATAAGCGGTCTGGAAACCGCCGGCGAGACTGCTCAGATTGAAGTCGATGGCCATGGCCGGAACGCCGAAGCCGCCGCGTCCCCCGCGCCCGCCGCCGGCCGCCGGCGGTACGAAGCCGGCTGACCCGCGAATCCGAATTGGAAAGGCCGCGGCGCGGGTCGCGCAGCAACTCGCCGCTGAAGCGATCGAGCGTAACGCGCAGGTTGTTGTTCACCAGGAACGGTTTGGAAAGCCCGGTGAGGCGCGACATATCGGCGAGCACTTTGGCGCGTTCGTCGGCAGTCATGCGGTCGCCTTTGTAGAGGGCGTGCAGATATTCGCGCGAGGCGAACTGGCGGGCCTGTCCGGAAATCTGTTCGGCGCTCATGGCGCTCAACTCCGGCGCCAGTTTCTTGTGATACCAGGCGGCCATGACCAGGCTGGGGAGCAGGGTGATGTACTGCGGCATCGCCGGCGGCGGCATCCGGGCTCATGGTCATGGAGAGGAGCACTACTCCGTGAACGGGGACCTGGTGCTCATTGAGGAAAGCGGCGAGGCCGGCCACGCGGCCCGTGCCGGAATCTTCGCCCGCGAGGAACAGGGGGGAGTTGCGGCGGTTGTTGGTGTTGACGAAGGTGCGTACGAATTCGGCGAGCGAGGCGATATCTCCGGCGGTATTCCAAAAGCCGGCGCCCTGGCCCGGATGGTCCGGCCGGCTGAATGCGGTGCCGATGGGATTCACAAACACCAGGTCCGCCTGGGCGAGCGGCGTGTGCGGATTATCGACCCAGCCGTAGGGCGGATCGCCCGCGGTTCCGTCGGTGGCCCACTTCATGCGCTTGGGGCCGAAACCGCCAAACTCCTGCCAGGCGGCGGCAGCGCCCGGAGCGCCGCCCACAAAGAACACCAGCGGGCGCGACGATTCGTCGCTGACGCCATCTTTGGCGTAGCTGGTATAGAAGACGTGCGCGACCGTCTGGCCGGTGGTGGCGTTGCGCAGGGGCTGGTAGCCGACTCGCGCGGTGTAGGCCAGCGGCTCGCCATTGGCCGTGATCTTCTGGTGGCTCTCGATGGGCGGCGCTTCGGGGATCGCCATGCTTGCGCCTGCGGTGGTGTCGTAGATGAAAAAATCGCTAGCGGCGCCGGTGGGGGCCGCGGGGGCTGCTCCGCGTCCAGTGGGATTCGCCGGCGGGGCGGCCTGTTGCGCCGCGGCGGCGGCAGCCCGACCGGCCCGACCGCCCTGGCCCCAGGCAGCGGCCGACAGGCACAGCATGGCCAGGAACAAGAATTGTGGGTTCCGAAAATATCGCATTGGTGAGATGGTACTACACGATACCGAAAGCCTGGCGGACCAGGTTCCCGAGGCCGGGCGCGCAGGCGAGGGCGTTCTTGCGATCGATGCGCCGCGAGCCGTCCAGAGCGAAAAACAGGCCGCCCGCTTCCTCGATGATCAGCTTGAGCGCGGCGAGATCCCAGACTTCGACCTTGGGCTCGAACCAGACGTCCGTTTTGCCCGCCGCCAACATGCAGCCATCCAGCGCGCCTCCGTACGAGCGCGCGGCCCAGGAGCGCTGCATCAGTTCCATCACTCGCGGCAGGTGGGGAGCGGCCTGCGCGAGTTGCAGGCCATTGGGGCAGAACACGGCGCTTTCGATGGACGCGACAGCGGACACGTGAAGGCGCTCGCCGTTGCGGTAGGAGCCGCCGCCGCGCGAGGCCCAATAGGTCTCTTCGAGCATGGGGAAATGCGCGACTCCGACGAGCGATTCCCCGGCCTCTTCCAGCGCGACCAGGACGCACCAGAAGCGATTGTCGCGGACGAAGTCGCGGGTGCCATCGATGGGGTCGATGATCCAGCGGCGGCCGCTGGTTCCCGGCTTGCTGGAGCCTTCCTCGCCCAGGATGCCGTCGGCGGGAAAGTCGCGTTCGATGGCTTCGCGGATGAGGCGCTCGTTATCCTTGTCGGCGATGGTGACGGGCGAATCGTCCGGCTTGGTTTCGGCGGAGATGCCCAAGGCTCGCAGGCGTTTGGCGTTTTCACCGGCTGCGACGGCGATGCGCCGGGCGAATTCCAGTTCGTGTGGGTAGTTCATAATTAACGCGCCAGGGCTACGGCGAGGAGGATGGCGCGCTGGGTGCCGCGCCAGGCGTCTTTGCCGTCGAAGGATTCATTGAGGGAATGCGCGCCCATGCCGATTCCGCCGCCGGAGATGGTGATGGCGGGAATTCCCAGGTTCATGGGCACGTTGGAATCGGTGGAGCCCTCGCGCAATACCTCATCAATCTGCATGGCGCGCGAGACGGCCATGGCGGTCTGCACGATGGGGCTGTCTTTGGGGGTCTGGCCGGCGGGGCGCATGCCCACCAGTTCGGCCGACGCGGTGACGGCTCCACGGCCGTTCCAGCGGGCGTTTTCCTCTTCCACCGCTTCGTTGATGGCGGCGTGGAATTTGTTGTCGAGTTCCTTGAGCGCCGCCACGTCGGCGGAGCGCATGTCCACCTCCATCCAGGCCTCAAAGGGAATGGCGTTCACGCTGGTGCCGCCGCCCACTCGGCCCACGTTGAAGGTTGTTTTGGGCTGGGCGGGCACCTGAAAGGCGTCGATTTTGGCGATGGCGCGGCCCATGGCCTGAATGGGATTGGCCATGCCGAAAGCGCCATAACTATGGCCGCCCGGCCCTTTGAAGGTGACCTTGTAGCGATTGCTGCCGACGCCGATGTGGGTGAGGCCGAGGCCGGTACCGTCCACGGAAATGAATTTATCGATCTGGCCCTTGAGGCTGTCGAAGAAGAGACTCTTCATGCCGCGCAGGTCACCGAGGCCTTCCTCACCGACATCGGCGACGAAGGTGATGGTCCCGGGAGTTTCGACGTGTCCTTCGTCCAGGGAGCGAATCACCGAGAGCATCAAGGCAAGGCCGCGGCAATCGTCGCCGATTCCGGGCCCTTTCATCTGGTCGCCGGTGCGCGTGACTTTGACGTTGGTGCCCTCGGGAAATACGGTGTCGAGATGGGCGCTGAAGACCAGGTTCGGGTGGGCGGATTTGCCGGGCCGCACGCCGATGACGTTGCCTGCTTTATCGATGCGGACATCGTGGAGATGCAGTTCTTCGAAGAGGCGCTTGAGTTCCAGGCCGCGCTTGTCTTCATGGAAGGGCGGGGCGGGGATCTCGCAGACCTGCACCTGCAAATCCAGGGTATGCGGTCCATCGGCACGGGCGGCTTCCATGGCGGCGCGGACCGTGGGTTCCTTCATGAGTACTTCGGGTGACTGGGCCAGCGCGGGTACGGCTAAAGACAGTATGAGGGCAAAGGTTGCATATTGCATTTTTGACAAGCTTACCATTCCCGGCCGTGTGGGGGCGGGGGTTCACCACGGAGACACTGAGAACACGGAGGAAACACGGAGGAAACACGGAGGAGCGAGAGACGGGGCAGCGGTACGTTATGCGGTCGCGCGGGGGCCGGAGAGCAGAGGGTACTTACTTTTCCCTTCGAAAATACCCTGGTATCTGTATGGGGAACAGACGCGCGGCGCATCAGATTGTGTACAGGAGGGTCTGGCTCGCCATGCCGGCTCGTGGAGTATGGGTTCTTCTCCTTTCTGTTGCGGCTGCGCCCGCCCAAATTTCCATGGTTCCGATTGAAGGTCCGCGGGCGGGCGCGGCCGAAGCCGTATTCCAGCGCGCCGCCACGGTACCCGTCATGAAATGCGGATTCAAGCCGATCGCTCCAGCTTTGAATTTCAGCCTGCGGCACGAAGCAGGCTACAGCCTGACGTTCCCCATAGATCCAGTCCATGGACCCAGGCAGGGGCTGAGCTTATTGCTGCGCCTGCAGCCGGAAGCCGTCAACGGAAAACCGACGTATCTGGCGAGCCGCTACGACATTCCCCGCGGCGGGGGTTCCGGGGAGGAGGCGACGCTGCGGGCGCGATTCGGATTGTCTACGGGCGCGTGGCGCGTCGAGGCACTCGCCATAGACGATGCCGGCAAAACCTGTCGCGCGGATTGGCGGGCCACGGTGAAAGCAGACCCGGCTCCAGTCGCCACCAAACCCGAACAGCGCCTGCGACGCCTCACTGTCTTCGTCGATTCGCAACCGATCCACATTACACCCGGGCTATTCCCGCCATCCGATCTCGCGATGTTGACGGGCTCGCTCGCTGCCCTGCTGCGGTTCATTCCGGCTGAATCGGCGCGCCTGGTCATATTCAATATGTCGCAGCAGAAGGAGTCGTTCCGGAGCGATAGCTTTCAGCCGGCGGCACTGCCAGAGGTTGGCAAGACCATCGAGGGAACACAGAGCGGAACGATCGACTACGGGAGTCTTCAGCCGCAGATGACCGCAGAGTTCGTGGCAGGTTTAGTGAATCGGGAACTTCGCGAACCCGACCCGGCGGATGCGGTGGTGTTTCTTGGGGCCGCTGGACAGGACCGATACAGGATTCCGCGCGGGATGATTGTCACGGGCGTCTCACATCCGCTTTTCGTTTACCTTCAACTCGGCCGGCCTCGAACGTCTGACGGGCCGCACACTCTGGGATACACGCCACCACCAGGCTCTACCATCGGGATGCCGGATTGCCACGGACCCGAAACAGGAGGACCCTGTATGTGGGGACCGTCGCCGCGCCCATCCAGTCCGCGACCCATGTCTTCGGCACCCATTGGCGACACGATCAGCGACTCGGTAGCGATGCTCGGGGGACAGACCATTGCCGTGAGTACTCCCGCGGAGTTGGTCAAGGCCCTCGAAAAGGTGAGGTCCGATTGCCTGGCATCATCACAGGGAGGACAACGGCGACGGATGCGCTAACACCTGACGGGTGTAATAGGCGGGGTCGGCGAACTTCTGTGCGTAGATCCGCTCCCAGCGGGCATCGTTCAGACACTGGCGGCACTGGCCGCACTGGCACCGGGTTTTCGGTGCTTTGTCCCCCGGACGCGTAACGGCTCGAACGCGCCGGGGAAATCTCGACTTTTCCATCAACTGGCTTATCGGCGTAAAGGCTTACGAACTTCAGAGGGACGGCACGCGATAATCAGGTGTATGAAGCGCGAGGCCTACGCCGCTGCTCGAATCGTCTCCCCTACAGTACACGCCTACTTTGCGCGGCGGATGGCGCATGCCCGCAAGGGTAATCCCGGGTGCCTGGCATCGGTGCCGGAGGCCGACGCCATTGAAGCTATGATCGATGCGGCATTCTGGGCCAGCCTGAGACGGGAAGAGGGGTACCTGCCGCGGATCTCGCTGGCGTTCCTGTCGCCGGAAGAGGCCGTCCATCCTCTGGTGTTCGAGCGCGCGCTGCCACTGGCTCCGGCGCCGTTGACGCGGATTGCGCCCGCAGTGGAGCGCCACGGAATTCACCTGGGGGTATGGCTAAGCGGCGAGGAGCTATACGTTTGGGGCACGACGCGCACGATACCGAGCTATTGCTTTGTGCTGGAAGTGGCGGCGCCGGGACTGCTGGTGGTGAAGCACCACAGCGGCGACGAAGCGGGCAAGTTCGTGAACGTAGTGCTGCTGGAGGGAGACCTGATCAAGCTGGTGGACGAGCACGCTTCCGAGGGGGAAGAGTGTCCGGAACTGCTTACGTCGCTGCTGGGTTTCGCGCCATCGGCCTCTTGGGCGCACTCGGTGAACGTGCTGGTGCGGCTGGCGATCTCGATGCGGGAGCACGGGCGGGGCGGGGCCCTGCTGGTGGTGCCGGCGGGCAGCGAGGCCTGGCGGGAATCGATTGTGGCGATGGCGTACCCGGTTTCGCCGCCGTTTGCCAAACTGGCGCAGTTGAGCCAGAAGGACGCGGCGCACGAAGAACTGGGGCGGACGATCGAATGGGTGGCGGGGCTGACCGCGGTAGATGGGGCCGTAGTGATGAACGACCAGTATGAATTGCTGGGCTTCGGAGCGAAGATCGCCCGCCGACGGGGCTTTCCGCAGGTGGAACAGATCACGCTGACCGAGCCGATTCAAGGGCAGGTGGCGGAGCGGGTGCAACCCGACGAACTGGGCGGCACGCGTCACCTTTCAGCGGCTCAGTTTGCCAACGACCAGCGGGATGCGCTGGCGCTGGTAGCGTCGCAGGACGGGCGGTTCACGGTTTTCGAATGGTCGCCCTGCGAGGGGATGGTGCGGGGGCATCGCATGGAAGCGCTGCTGCTGTGACCTATCGCCCGGCGGGGCGCGGACGCCGGCGCGCGGAGATGACCGCGGTGTTGAGTCCGATGGTATGCAAGCCGCCGAAGAAACGGGCGTGCTCGATTTTCATGCAGCGATCCATGACCACCTGGAGGCCGGCTTCGCGGGCGCGCGCGGCGGCAGCCTCGTGGACCACGCCGAGTTGCATCCAGATGACCTTGGCGCCGATGGCGATGGCCTCTTCGACGATGGCCGGGACGGCGGCCGGCTCGCGGAAGATATCGACCACTTCGACGCCGCCCGGGATCGCCGCGAGCGAGGGATACGAGGTGCGCCCGAGGACGGCGGATTCCCGCGGGTTGACGGGGATCACGTCATAGCCTTCGGCGAGCAGATAAATGGCGGCGAAATGGCTGGGCCGGAAGGGATTGGAAGACAGCCCCACCATGGCGATGCGGCGGTAGCGTTCCAGAATGGCGAGGCGATCGGCGGCGGTGCTGGCGAAGCTGCCCTGGTTGACCGGCGAACTGCCGCCGACACCTTCCTGCAGGAAATTTCCGAACGAAACGGCGCACTGGTTCATACGCTGGCTTTCAACCCCCGATCCAGATCCCATAAGATGTCCTCCGGCTCTTCGAGGCCGATGGAGAGGCGGATCAGGTCGTCGCCGATGCCGCCGGCGAGACGTTCTTCCGGGGTTAATTGCTGATGCGTGGTGGAGGCGGGATGGATGACCAGGCTTTTGGCGTCGCCGATGTTGGCGAGGTGGGAGAAGAGTTGCAGGGATTCGATGAAGCGACGTCCGGCTTCGAGCCCGCCCTGGATGCCGAAGGTGAGCACTCCGCCGCCGCCTTTGGGCAGGTAGCGTTGGGCCAGGGCATGGTATCGACCGCCCGGCAAAGTGGGGTAGTTGACCCAGGCGACGCGCGGATGGTTTTGCAGGAACTCCGCCACCGCGAGGGCGTTGCGGGAGTGGCACTGCATGCGCAGCTTCAAGGTTTCCAGGCCTTGCAAAAACAAAAAGGAGTTGAAGGGGCTGAGCGCGGGGCCGAAATCGCGGAGGCCTTCCACGCGGGTTTTCATGATGTAGGCGAAATCGCCGAAGGTCTCGTAGAAGCGGATGCCGTGATAGCCCTTGCTGGGTTCGAGGAGTTGCGGGAAGCGGCCCTGGTCCCACGGGAAGCGGCCGCTATCGACGATCACGCCGCCGATGGAAGTGCCGTGACCGCCAATGAACTTGGTGGCCGAATGCACCACGATATCGGCGCCGTGCTCGATGGGGCGGCAGAGATACGGCGAGGCAAAGGTGTTATCGATCATGAGGGGCAGATTGTTTTCGTGGGCGATGGCGGCCACGGCGGCGATATCGAGCACGTTCATGCGCGGATTGCCAATGGTCTCGGCGTACAGGACGCGCGTGCGCGGGGTGATGGCGCGGCGGAAATTTTCGGGGTCGTCGGGATCGACGAAGGTGGTCTGGATGCCGAGGCGCCGAAAGGAGACGTCGAACTGGGTGTAGGTGCCGCCGTACAGTGTGTTAGCGGCGACGATCTCGTCTCCGGATTCCAGCAGGCCGGTGAGCGCAATGAACTGCGCTGCCTGCCCGCTGCCCACGGCGAGGGCCCCGACGCCGCGTTCGAGCGAAGCCATGCGCTCTTCGAAGACGGCGGTGGTGGGATTCATGATGCGGGTATAAATGTTGCCGAGCCGCTGGAGATTGAAGAGAGCGGCGGCGTGCGCCGTATCGTCGAAGACGTAGGACGTGGTCTGGTAGATGGGCACAGCGCGGGCGCCGGTTTCGGCGTCGGGCTGCTGTCCGGCATGGAGCGCGCGCGTGGCGAAGCCAAAAGCGTGGTCGGTGGAAGGGGTCATTTCATTCAAGGTACCAGTTGGGAGGGGGGCGGGCCGCCTCCTGGGTAGGCAAGGCGGCGGCGCGAAGACGTGGAGATGAACCAGCCACCGTGCGGCGGCGGACGCTTGCGGCACCAGTACGTTATGTAACGCACGGATGACGAATCGACGGCGTAAAGATTTCGGGGTATGCTGTCGTCACGCGGTTCCACTACGCGATTCGGAGGAGAGCCGGGTCCCGGGAAGTGACCATCCAGGGACCCGGGGACTATCGCTTGGACTGCAAGGCGGCAAGCACGCGGTCCGTGACCGCCTGGATGATCTCTTCGACTTCGGCGGACGGGGAAGCTGCACGGGACGGTGGCGGAATGGCGATCGACCCGGGGACGGCCGGCAGGTCGCAGACGGCGCACTCCTTGTCTTCGTGACGGGGATCGGGGAGGCCCAGTTTTTTCTTGATGGCGACCAGGTCGGCGGCTTTGTCGCTGGTGATGTGAGAGAGCGGCGCTCCGAGCTGCGACGCCAGCATCAGGGTCCAACAATAGGTGTCCACGACTTCGGCGTACCATTCGGCATGGGTGACGGTGTCGCCCCAGCAGACGATGCCGTGATTGCCGAGAAGCACGGTGTTGTGCGTTTTGACGAACGGGATGACGGTGCGCGCGAATTCGGGCGTACCCGGGGTCTCGTACGGGAGAGAGCGCCACCTTGCCGATGAAGACTTCGTATTCGGGGATGACGCAGGTGGGCGGCACGCGGCCAACGATGGCGTACGCGGTGGCGTGCGGGGGATGGCAATGCACCACGGCTTTGGCTTCGGGGACCTCTTTATAGATTTCCAGGTGCATGAGGATCTCGCTGGTGCGCGGGCGGCCGCCGGCGAGTTGTTTGCCTTCGAGATCGACCATGCAGAGATCCTGCGGGCGCAGGTCGGCCTTGCTCAACAGGGTGGGGGTACAGAGGACCTGGTTGGGGCCGATGCGATAGGAGATGTTGCCGCCGTTGCCGTCCACGTACTGGCGCTGCCAGAGCTTGCGGCCCACGTTACAGATCTCTTCCTTTACCGCTTCGGCTTCGGGCGAGGTGAACAGGTCATTACCGCCGGCCGGCGCCCGGCCGCCGCGGCGGACCGAGATACGGCGTTGCTCGGTGAATTCGAGCGCTGAAGGGGTCATGACGGCGTTTTCCCCGACCAGCAGTTCGGTGGTGTCATCCTTCGCCAACGCGGTCAGGTCGCCGAGGGTGATGACTTTCTCCTTGGTCAGATCGATAGACTTCATAGGATTCTCAGGGCGCCGCCGCCGATCACGATGCGGCGCTGGCGGGTGAACGTCATGGGCGTGGTGACTCCTTCGCCGGTGGGCGTGGCGATGCTGTGGCTCAAATAGCTGGGCAGGTTCAAAGAAGCGTAGCAGGGCGCGTTCTGCACGAACAGGGTGGCATTGAGGGCGCGCGCCATTTTCGTAGCGTTTTCCAGGTTACGCGAATGAATCATGGCGGTGTGGCGGTAGCCATGTTCGGCACGCACGGAAGCCTGGATGGCGGCATCCACGTCGGGAACGCGCACTACGGGGAGGAACGGCATCATCTGCTCCTCCTGCACGAACGGATGGTCTTCGCCGGTTTCACCGAAGAGCAGGTCGGCGCCGGCCGGCAGGCGCACGCCGGCAGCTTCGGCCAGCACCTTGGCATCCTGGCCGATGAACTCGCGCTTCACCTGCGGGTGGCGCACGCCGTTACTCTCCGTGAAGGTGAACGCCGCGCTGGTAAGCGCTTCGATGGCGCGGGCGTCAAGCTGGACTGCGCCGGCGAGCCTCATGCTCTGAAGGAAGGCATCGGCCACGGAGGCCACGACGAACACTTCCTTTTCCCCGATGCACAGCAGGTTGTTATCGAACGAAGCGCCCTGAATGATGGCTTTGGCCGCGGCGTCGAGATCCGCGGTTTCATCCACGACTACCGGGGGATTTCCGGGACCGGCCGCAATCACGCGTTTGCCGGACTTCATGGCCGCCTTCACCACGCCGGGGCCGCCGGTGGCGCAAATCAGGGCGACATCGGGATGCTGGAACATCTGTTCCGCGTTCTGAATGGTGGCATCGCGGGCCATGGTGAGCACGCTGGCAATGCCGAATTCGCGCAGAATCTCGCGATTGAACATCTGGAGCGCGCGGGCGGCCACCTTGACGCCGGTGGGGTGCGGACTGAACACGGCGGTATTGCCGGCGGCGAGGATGTTGATGGCGTTGCTGGCCATGGTGGGGACCGAATGGGTGGCCGGGAGGACCATGCCGATAACGCCCCACGGCGCGGCCTCTACCAGGCAGAGTCCGGTGACATCCGAAGCGGCCTCGCTGCGCATGGCGCCGGCGCCCAGCACCAGCCGGATGTTGCGCAACTTGATGGCCTTGTGGTCGGCGCGGCCGATTTTGGTTTCGGCCAGTTCGATGCGCGCCAGCTCTTCGGCGTTGTCGTAGCAAATGCGGCGGATGACGGCGTTCATCCGTTCGCGATCTTCCAGGCCCAGGGCAGCGACGCGAGGCTGTGCCGCGGCGGCCGCTTTGACGGCCTGATCGACGGTTTCGAAGACGCCATCGTCACCGGCGCCGCGGGCTTCGATCCGGGCAATGACTTCTTCGGCGATGGTGCGGATGAGGTCCTGGCTGGCGATCATCATTCGGTAAAGACTTATGGTAATCGATTTGGTCCGGCGGGTACGACAATCGCCCGATTCTCATAGCCGTTCCACTGTCCGTTTTGGGGGTACTTGGGCCGGTGGCATTGGTGTAAATGACTCTTGACTTCGTAGAAGGGCGGCTGCATTCTTGCTTAACAACTTTTCGATCCACCGCCGGGAGCGGCGGTAGTCCTCTGGGGGGATTCGTTGCCGGCCGGCGCTGGGGTGGCGCCGCAATCGCATTCCGAAGGGTTGAACGAAACGAGGATACAGTATGAACGTCAGAGCGCAGTTTCTTTCCTGCGCCAGCATTGCCACGCTGGCGCTTTCTTTCTGTTCGCAGAGTCCGGCGCAAAGTGACATGCCGCTCCGGTCGCGTGTCACCATCACCCACGTGAAGCCCGACATGCTGACCGAGTGGGTGGATTTGCAAAAGAACGAAGTTGTACCGGCGCTGAAGAAGGCGGGCGAAAAGACCCGTACGGTGTATGTCACTTCGATATTCGGCAACGCGTACGAGTACGTTCTGGTTTCGCCGATCGAGAAGATGTCGCAATTCGACGGGCAAAGTCCGATGGTAAGGGCACTGGACACGCCCGGCGCCGCGAGACTGAACGAGAAGCTTCGTAAGTGCATCGAGAGTTCCTCAAGTTTCATGGCGACGCGACTGCCGGAAATCAGCAATGTCTCCGAGGGGCCAATGCCGAACATGCTCGTAATGGTGCGGTATCGCATTGCTCCGGGCAAGATGACGGAGTTCCAAAACCTGATGAAGGCCGAAGTACTGCCGGTGTATAAGAAGGCGAAGATCGGGATGATCGTCAATCAACGGGGTCCGGGAGCCAATCCGAACGAGGTGACCGTTTCCACCGTCTACACCAAGCTTGCCGATATGGAGGGAGGACCGTTCCTTACCCAACAGCTTGGCCGGGAAGGCGCGGAGCGTTTGAACGCGAAATTCGTGGGCGTGCGGAATGTGGTGGAGGTGGTGGTGCGGAGAAAGGTCGCGGATCTGAGTTTTTGAGACGCTGCCCGTTATGCCCGCAGGGAGAAACGCCGATATGTGAAGTGAACTTTGGGGGACGCGGCCGCGTATTGGTTTGCGAATTGGCCTCACTATGAAAGCTGCGGTATATACGCGGTACGGCCCCCCGGAAGTTGTGAAGATCCAGGACGTTGAAAAGCCGGCGCCCAGGGACAATGAAGTTCTGGTTCGCGTCCACGCGGCGACGGTGTGCGCGGCGGACTGGCGGATGCGAAAAGGCGATCCGTTCCTGGTGCGGTTTCTCAACGGCTTTTGGGCGCCGCAGAAGGCCCGCATTCTGGGGATGGAATTCGCCGGAACGGTCGAATCCACGGGCACGGCGGTGACGCGGTTCCGCGCGGGCGACCCGGTATTCGGATCGACCGGGTTCCGGTTCGGGGCTCATGCCGAATACCTGTGCGTGCCGGAGAATGCCGCCGTGGCGATCAAGCCGGTGAATATGACGTTTGAGGAAGCCGCGGCGGTCTTGTTCGGCGGCGTGACGGCGCTGCACTTCCTCCGGCAGGCGAAGATTCAGGCCGGCCAGAGAGTGCTGGTCTACGGCGCCTCGGGAAGCGTTGGGATTTTCGCGGTTCAACTCGCGAAGCACTTCGGGGCGCACGTCACGGGAGTGTGCAGCACCGCCAATCTGGAACTGGTGAAGTCTCTGGGGGCGGACGAAGCGGTGGACTACACGAAGGAGGATTTCTCCAGAGCCGGCCGGGTCTACGACACGGTGTGCGACACCATCGGCAAGAGCGGTTTCGCGCGTACGTTGCAGTGCCTGAAGCGGGGCGGTTGTTATGCGCGGATCGGGGGTTCGGGAGGAACATTGTCGATTCTTGGAGGGATGCTGAGAAGCCAGTGGATTTCCGTTACTGGCGCCGCAAAAGTCATTAGTGGAGTGGCGAAGCTGGGGGAAGGGGACCTGGCTTTTCTCAAGGGACTGATCGAGGCCGGGGCGCTGAGGACGGTGATTGACAGGCGGTATCCGCTGGAGGAGATCGCCGGGGCTCACCGGTACGCGGAGGCGGGCCACAAGAAGGGGCACGTGGTCATCGGGTTCGCGGCGACAACCGTAATATGACCATGCGCGGTAAACTGGTGTTCTCAGAGGGGACACATGCTAATTCGGGAAGGGGGCGCGTTGCCGCTCCTGCTTCTACTGGCGGCTGGAGCGAGCCTGACGGCTCAGGAGCCCGCCGCGGGCCGGGCCGGGCGGGCGCAAGGTCGAGGGGAGGCCGCAGCGGTGGCGGGTTCGAAGGAGGATCCGGCGGCGGTGGAGCGCGGCGCCAAACTGTATCAGACCAACTGCGCGGGATGCCACGGCGCGACGGCACGGGGCGGGGTGGGCGCGCCGGACCTGATCCGTTCGTCGCTGGTGCTGGATGACGAAAAAGGCATTCTGATCGCTCCGGTGCTGCGGAACGGACGGCCCGATGCGGGCATGCCGAAGCCGAACCTGACCGAAGCCGAAATTGGCGACGTGATCGCATGGCTGCACGTGCAGACATTCGCGGCGGGCCACCGTACGACCTATGCGTTCAAGGATGTGCTCACCGGCGAATGCCGGAAAGGGCGAGGCCTATTTCGCGGCCACGTGCAGCGGTTGCCACTCGGCGGCCGGCGACCTGAAAGGCATCGGGAGCCGCTACGACGCGTTTGCGCTGCAAGCCCGCTGGCTTCAGCCGCGCGGGGGCAGGGGCGGGGGGCGAGGCGGACGCGGCGGCCCGGCACCGGGTTCGGACCGGGGCGCGGCTACGGTGACGGTAACCCTGGCGTCCGGCCAGAAGGTCTCCGGAAGACTGGACTGGATCGACGATTTCAGCGTATCCCTGCACGACGCCGCGGGCGAGTATCATTCGTTCACGCGCGAGGGGAATTCTCCGAAAGTAGAAGTGCACGATCCGCTGCAGGCGCACACCGATCTATTGCCCAAGTACACGGACGCCGATATACATAACGTGACTGCCTACCTGGTGACACTGAAATGAGAAACCAGCGCATTCTGTTTTCCGCATTGCTGACCGTGGCTCTTTCGGGCGCCTACGGGCAGGGGCTCACACCGGCCGAATTGCTGAAGCCTCCGGCCGATAGCTGGCCGACTTATAACGGCGATTATTCCGGACGCCGCTTCAGTTCCCTGACGCAGATCAATGCATCCAACGTGCAAAATCTGGCGCTGTCATGGGCGACGCGGTTTACGGCGGGCGGCGGCGGCACGGGGAGGGGGCGTGCAGATCAAATCGACGCCGCTGCTGGTGAACGGCATCCTGTATTTCACGTCGCCGAATAACGTATGGGCCGCGGACGCGCGCACCGGGCGGGAGTTGTGGCACTATCAGTACCCGCCGAATACGGGGAGCACGATCGGCAATCGCGGCGTGGGTATTTACGGGAACTGGCTGTTTTTCGAATCGCCGGACAGCAACCTGGTCAGCCTGGACGCGAGGACCGGGAAAATGCGGTGGAAGGTTTCCATTGCGGACCCGAAGCTGGACTACACCTCGACGGTGGCTCCGGTGGTGATCGGCAATCACATTGTTACAGGGATCGGCGGGGACCACCTGGACAATCCTGGTTTCATTCAATCGCGCGATCCGGAGACGGGGGCGCTGCAGTGGAAGTGGTGGACCACGCCGCGCAAGGGCGAGCCAGGGATGAATACGTGGCCGGACGAATACAGTTCGGCGCACGGCACCGGGCAGGCGTGGATTCCGGGCACCTACGATCCCGAATTGAACCTGTACATCGTGGGGACGGGAAATCCGAATCCGGTGATGGCGGAGAAGAGCCGGAAGGGGGACAACCTTTATACCTGCTCGATTGTGGCGTTGAATCCGGACACCGGTAAGATGGTCTGGTACTTTCAGCCTTCGCCGCATGACGTGCACGACTGGGACGCGGTGGAGACGCCCATTCTGTTCGACGGGGTAATTGACGGGCAGAAGCGGAAACTGGTGGCGCAGGCCAGCCGTAATGGCTATTTTTTCGTGCTGGACCGGGTGACGGGCAAGCGGATTGTGGGCACTCCGTTCATCGATACGGTGAACTGGGCGAAAGGGTTCGACGCCAAAGGGCAGCCCATCGCCAACCCGGCCAAGTATCCCACGACGGACGGCGTGCTGGTTTCGCCCTCGTCGAATGGGGCCACCAACTGGCAGGCTCCCAGTTACGATCCGGACACGGGACTTTTCTACGTGGGGAGCAGCCGGTCGTACAGCATGTTCTATCTGACCGATACGGACGACCATCCGGAGGGATGGGGCGGGTTGGATAGCGGCGTGGGCAACGAGGGGAACGCACTGCTGGCAATTGACTATCACACCGGGAAAGCGGTTTGGCGGCACGATTGGCCGAGCGGCAGCGGCATTGTCAACAACCTATCGACGGCCGGCAAACTGCTGTTCACCAGCAACGGCTCGAACCTGATCGCGTTCCAGGCAGCTACGGGGAAGATTTTGTGGCATGCGGGACTGATGGCGTCGCCGAGCGCGGGGCCGATCACCTATATGCTGGACGGCAAGCAGTATGTGCTGGCGGCAGCGGGAGACAGTCTGTACGCGTTCACGGTGAATCAGCCGGCGCAGTGATCGATTCGGAGTGTTGTCAGACCGAGCCGATGAGTGCAAGCGAGAGCATCCGGGAAATTGCAGTCCAGGGTTATTGCGTACTGAAGGCGCATCTGCCGCAAGCGGTCATCGACAAATGCCGGGAGGCGTTTTGGCCGGTGCTGCTGGCGTATCTCGACGCTCATGGCCATGAGCCGAACCGCGGCGCCCATCGGCACTACCTGCCGATGCCATTCGAGCCTCCCTGCTTCGCCCCGGAGTTCTTCTTCGACCCCGGCATTCTGGACGTTGTCCGTGGGGTCATGGGCGAGCGCGTAGTTGCCGACCAGTGGGGCTGCGATGTGCCCCTTCGCGGCTCGGATTACCAGGAGGTCCACGCGGATTATCGCCGGCCGCTGTTTGAAGAGGCTCCGGATCTGGCGCTGCCCGCATACGCCCTGGCGGTCAGCTTCGGACTGCTACCCATAGCAGCCGAAAACGGCCCTATTGAAATTGCGCCGGGCACGCACCGCATGAAGCGGGTGGAAGCGTTGCAGGCGGTACACCGCGGGGCGATCGCACTGGAGCCGGCGCCACTCGGGCTGGGCGATGTGCTGCTCCGTCATCCCTGGGCGCTGCATCGCGGCACACCCAACACAAGCGGCACTCCGCGAGCGCTGGTCACGGTGCGCTATGTGCGGCGATGGTACACGGACGAGAGCCGCGAGGTCAACGCCATTGGCCGCGCAACCTGGCTGGCGCTAACGCCCGCGCAGCAAGGAATGATGCGCTTTCCGGTTCAATTGCCGGACGGCACTTTGTCGGCGCGATCGACAACCAGGTAATCCAACGGCATCTTTCTGGCTTCCAGCTTGAGACCCAGGTCCTCCTCCAGCGCGGTCTGAATGATGGAGACGGGATCGGCTATAGCGCCCGATTGCGGAACGTATTTGGCCACACTGAGGGCCACGTCGTAGCGGCCCTTGAGTCCGGTCTTATCGACTACCGGCATCTGAAAGATGCGTGACATCGGGTCAATCAATTGCGCCACACTCACCCTGTGCACGCTCACGCTCATGGTCTTCTGATCGGGCTGGATTTCGCTTTCGCCATCTTCGGTCGATTCGTGGAACTTGGGTCCGTTCTTGCCCACAATGAGGACATACGCCTGTTTTTCGATGGTCTGCCTGTGGAACGCGAGCTGGAAGCGGTCGGCGAGAAGGGTCTGCAGCATGAGGCGGAGTTCCGGCTCGGTGGCCGGTCCGGCGGCCTTGGCGGCGATATCGTAATGGTCCGAATCGATCCAGTCGGGCCCGCTCACCTGGTATTCGAAGACGTGATAGGCCCACTGGATGCAGGCTTTCAGGGTCACCTGGCGCATGGTGAGGCTGCCTGGGGTGGCGCGGATGTTCTGGTTGAGAAAGGGATTGCCGCCGCGCTTGCCGGGTGGGCTGACTTTGACGGAAGCAACATCGAACGCCGGCGCGGGAGGCGTTTGGCCGCGGAGGGCGCCCGCAGAAAGGGCCATGGCAAACACAAGTCGGGTCATCTTTAAAAATATGACGCCCGGCCGGGGCAATGCTTAACAATTTCCTACAAAACCAACCTTGTCAAAAACATATCGCCAGGTCGCAGATTTGTGGGCGTGCGGATTCGCGGCAATTGCCATTGGCTGGTTGCTTCGCGGAAGGCACGTTCAGAAACTGAACCGGCTGTTAACTTTCAGGAAGCTGCCGCGTCCCTTACATTATGGTCATGCGCACGGTCGCGATCGCGACGCTGGTACTCGCGGGCACCCTGTCTGCCGCCGATAAGAAGCTGCTGAGCCTGGTAATGCCGGATGTGAAGGTGCTGGGGGGCGTGAACGTGCGCGGCGCAGCCGCTTCGCCGCTAGGGCGGTACGTGTTGACGGCGATGATGCAGCGAAGCCGGCAGCTTCAGCAGGCGTCCACGGACTTCGGCCTGGATGCGCACAGTTTCCGTGAGTTGCTGGTGGCCTCCAACTCCGCCCCCAAGTACGATGCGGGCATTGCGCTGGCGCGCGGCAGCTTTCATCCGTCCACGGTGATTTCCAAAGCGGTGGATCGCGGAGCGCTCACCGAGAGGTATAAGAACGTGACGCTGGTGACCGACGCCAGGCACGCCATGGGACTCGCCTTCCTGGGGGCGAACGTACTCATCACGGGCGACCTGGCCAGCGTCAAGACGGCTATCGACCAGGCGTCGGCTCCGTGGAGCATGCCGGTGACTCTCTCGGCGCGCATAGCGCAGTTGAGCGCGGCTGAGGACGCCTGGGTGGTCTCCACGGTTTCGGCCTCCAACCTATTGCCGCCATCGGCAACCCGGGCGGGCGCGGGGCGCGGCGTTTCGGCGCAGAATATCTTGCAGAACGTGCAGCGCGTTTCCGGCGGCGTGAAGTTCGGCAAACAGGCTACGGTAAACGCGCTGGCTCAGGCCGATACGGCCGAGACCGCGCAACTGCTGGCGAATACGCTGAAGCTGATGGTGAACCTGTTGCAGGCTCAGGCCAAGCAACTGGCGCCGGAATCCGCGCAGAGCCTGGTGGTAGATCCGGAAGGCAACATCCTGAATCTGTCGTTTCATCTGACGGATCCGGAGTTTCGGAAGTTGTATCAGATGGTGGCCGGCAGTCAGGGGCGCGGCGCCGCGCCGAAGGAAGTGAAGTGATCCCTGGCCGCCTGGTAGATCTCCATGCCGTGGCCTGCTCCGGCGCGAAAGAGAGCGGGCTGGAAAATCTCAAGATCGGCTTCGGCAGCCGTAACCAGGAAGACGCCGGGCTGGGCCAACTTGGAGCAGAAGCGGGTCATATACGCGTATTCGTCGGCCAGTCCTACCTCCGCCGAGAGATATTTCAGGGAATATAAACGCGGCGCGGGTTCCTCTTCGCGGGCGCGCAAATCCGACAGTTGCCGCAGGGCTCGCTCCGCTTCGGGCGGCACCAGGGCGGGATCGTTGCGCGCCAGCCAGGTCTGGAACGAATCGAAGGTATCGATGCCGTCAGTTACGCGATTCAGGGCGAAGCGGCGGGCATTGGCCTCCGACTGCAGCACGTACTGCGTATAGATGTTCAATTCCAGCAGGTTGCGGCAGGCCCAGGCCGTGAGACTGGTGGAATGCCGGAGTCCCAGTTTCAGCAGGCGATACCCGCCGGGCGCGGCATCCAGCAGGGAGGCCAGGGTATCGCGAAACCAGGCGGCTGGGGACGGCGCCTGGCGGACTTCGCCGGCGAAGGCGCGGACGGCGGAAAAGGCTTCGTCGAGCGCCTCAATCTCCTCGGGTAGGATCATAGTCTCTCGTTCTATGATAGGGTTTTCGCCCCAGGAGGTTCCTCGATGCGTTTCCTTATCCGGCTTGGCGCAATACTGATAGCCACGGCGCTGGCCGTGACGGCACAAACCGTTTCTTCTCCGCTGCTGGGCGGGCTGCATTGGCGCAGTATCGGCCCGGCTGCAACAGGCGGGCGCATCGCCGATATCGCTATCGCCAAAGTGCCTGGGGAGCCGGTCACTATCTACGCCGCCTCCACCACAGGGGGCCTGTTCAAAAGCATCAACGAAGGCGTCTCGTGGACTCCGGTGTTCGACCATGCGGGCGGGATGATGTCGATTGGGGCGGTGGCGGTGGCGTCCTCCAACCCTTCCGAGGTGTGGGTGGGGACGGGCGAGGCGGACAACCGGCAGAGCTCTTCATGGGGCGACGGTGTGTACCGGTCGCTCGACGGCGGCGAGCACCTGGAAGAAGATGGGGCTGGAAGATACGCACCATATCGGCAAGATCGTGATTCACCCGAGCGATCCGAATACGGTGTACGTGGCCGCGGTGGGACACCTCTGGGGATCGAACGCCGACCGCGGCGTCTACAAGACCACCGATGGCGGCGCCACCTGGAGCAAGGTGCTGTATAAAGATGAAAACACCGGGGCGATCGACCTGGCTATGGATCCCGGCAATCCCAACGTAATTTTCGCGGCCATGTACCAGCGGCAGCGCAAAGGTTGGGGGTACAACGGCGGCGGGCCGGGGAGCGGCATCTACCGCACCAGCGACGGCGGCGCGCATTGGACCGAATTGCGCAGCGGTCTGCCGGCGGGCGACAAGGGGCGCATCGGACTCGACATTTTCGCGGGCGATCCTCGCACTGTGTATGCCATCGTGGAAGCCGACCAGGCGGCCGCAGGCGGAGGGGGGCGCGGAGGGCGCGGCGCCACGATCCAGACGCCCCCGTCCAGGCCACGGGGCGGCGTGTTCCGCAGCATCGACGGCGGGGACACCTGGGAGCACATGAGCGGCCTGAATCCGCGGCCCTGTTACTACAGCCGCATCTATGTAGATCCCAAGGATGCGACGCGCGTCTACATCATGGGATCCAATCGTGGCTTCTATGTTTCCAGCGATGCCGGGAAGAATTTCCGCGAGGTGTTCAGCAACGTCCACAGCGAAGACCACGTGTTGTGGATCAATCCGGAAAACACGAATCACCTGGTGATTGGCGGCGATGGCGGCGTTTCCATTTCCTACGATCGCGGCCAGACCTGGCTGTTCCGCCTGAATCTGCCGATCGGCCAGTTTTACAACGTGGCGGTCAATAATGCCGAGCCGTTCCTGGTGTGCGGCGGCCTGCAGGACAACGGCAACTGGTGCACGCCGAGCGCGTCGCGCATCAGCTACGGAATCTCTTTCAAGGACGCCTTCAATATCGGCGGCGGCGACGGCATGCAGACGGTCTTCGAGGGTGACGACCACACCGTGCTGGTGAGCTCGCAGAACGGCTACACAGCGCGGCTGGATCTGGACAATATGGAGGCGCAGAACATTGGCCCGGTGCCGCCGGCGGAACGCGGCGCGCGGCCATATCGCTGGTACTGGACCGCGCCGCTGATTGTGTCGGCGTTCAACCCAAATGTTATTTACACGGGCGCCAACGTGGTGTTTCGGTCTGCGGACAGGGGGCTGAACTGGCAGGCGATCAGCGGCGACCTGACGGCCAATATCGATCGCGAGAGCCTCACCATGATGGGCGGGCCTGTGCCGGCGCACGCGCTGTCGCGCCACGACGGGCAGACGAACTTCAGCGCGCTCACGGTAATTGCGGAATCGCCGCTGGACAAGAACATTCTCTATACCGGGGCGGACGACGGCAGTCTGCAGATTACGCGCGACGGCGGCGCGCACTGGAACCGGCTGGAAGTCCGCGGCCTGCCGTCCATGTTGAACATCAGCGGCATTGTCCCTTCGAAGTATGCGGCCGGGCGCGTCTACCTGACGGTGGACGGCCATTTCAACGACGATTTCCACCCTTACGTGTTCGTCAGCGAAGACTATGGCCGCGCCTGGAAGCCGATCGTGGGGGGACTGCCGCAGACTTCGGTGCATCGCCTTCGCGAGCATCCGGGGAATGCCAATTTCCTGGTGGCGGGCACGGAGATGGGAGCGTATGCCACCTTCGACCGGGGAGCGCATTGGGTCACGCTGGATACCAACCTGCCGCCGGTCCCGGTTTACGACCTGGCGTTTCAGCAACGCGACCAGGCGCTGGTGCTGGGCACGCACGGGCGCAGCATCTGGGTGCTGGACCACATTGAGGCGCTGGCGGAATTGACGCCGCAGGCGCTGGAACGAGGCGCGCTGTTTTCGATTGCTCCGGCACGCCACGAGAGTATCTTCGGCGGGCAGTTCTGGTTCGGCGCCGGGGAGTATTTCGCGCCCAATCCGCCGCTGGGCGCGGTGCTGACGTACTACCTGCCGCAAGTCGCACCGGGCGTGTTGATTTCCGTGGCCGATGAGGCAGGCAAGATCATCCGCACCATGCAGGGGCCGGGGGCGCCGGGTATGAATCGCGCCTGCTGGGATCTGCGGCAGGCGCCGGCGTTGTCGCACGGCCCGGTGGCGTCCAGTTGCGGGTACAGCGGAAACGGCGGAGGAGGCCGTGGGGGCGGCGGCACGGGCCCGCTGGTGCTTCCCGGAAAATACACCGTGACCGTCACACCCGAGGGAGGCGCTCCCATGACGAAGGATCTGATGGTGGGGCCGAACCCGCGGGTGCAGATCACGCAGCGGGACCGCACATTGCAGCACGCCGCGGTGATGAGCGCTTACGCACTGCAGGAACAACTGGGCTCGGCGCGCGAGGCCGCGCAAGCGCTCTCCATTCAGTTGACGCCGATTCGCCAGTACCTGAATGCGGCGGGCGAGGACGGCAAGGGCGCGCTGCTGATTCTGGACAAAGTCTCGCCGGAGATCGCTCGCCTGCAGGGTGAGATTGGCGGGACGCAACAGATGGCGGCGCGGGCGCAGTCGGCCATCGATGCATACTCCGGGGTGCCGACCGCGGCGCAGACACGGGAACTGGATTGGGCCTGGGACGATGCGGCCAAGGCGGTCACGGATTTGAACCGGATTCTGCGCGATGAGATGGCGGGCGTGTACGCCGCGCTGGCGCCGGGAGCAGCGTGGAAAGAGATTGCGCCGGTGGCCGTGCCGGAGCGGACAAGGTAAGGGGCACGAGTGTGCCGGCGAGAGCACGCATCTGAGACAGGCTGATTCCTTAGCGGCGCGGGCATCGCCGGCGCTGTCGGGATCCTGCCAAAATGCGATCGATGGCGAAGGGGCTACCCCTGGGCTGAAGTACTATCGGCAGAGCATCCCGGAAATCGGTGAAAATGGCGGCGGTGGCGCTCGAAGCGGAAATTCTCAAGAAGGCGGAAGATGCCCGGCCAAGGCAAAGACGTCCGCAAGGGCGAACACAGCGCAGTGTCCAAGTCCGTTTCCCGTCCAACACCAGCCACCAGTTGCTGCAATGCTGGAAGGCTGCGAGTACGACGGACGGTATACGGGAAAGCGCTGACTTTTTTGGAATGTGGTACGCCCGAGTGGATTCGAACCACAGACCTTTTGCTCCGGAGGACCACGAACCGCCTCCAACGTCTCTATCCTGTCCTTGGTTTTTCAACAATCAGGGGAGTTTGCTTTCGCTCAGTAGACAACCCAAATCGTATCAATTCCCGGTCTTGTGATACGGTTTTGATACACCATCGACCCTTTGCCCTAACGGCAAAAGGTCTGCTTAAGTTCTTTCTTCCTAGCCAGTTCTGGGCACAAACCTGTTTATGCAAAAGCAAAAGTTCTCCAAGTTCATAAGGCCCGAGCAGGTCAGCTCAGGACCGATCACGGATCGGGACCTGGACCTGATCGACGCAATTCTCCGTTACCGCTTCTCACCGGCCTCGCAACTCGTCCGTCTTGTCGGCGGCAACGAGGACGTGACGCACCGCCGTTTGCGGCGCCTGTGGGAGCGTGGTGTGATTAATTAACCGCTGGGCGTTCCCCGGTATTCGCACGCATAGCGAGTTTCACTATTACCTGGACAGCCGGGAGCCGCTCGATTTGCTGTCCGAGCGCCGCGGGCTTGATATCCGTCCTCAGATGATTGACGAAATCAAGAGCAACCGCGAGAAGGACTACGCCCAGGCGGCGTTCCGGGGCCAGCACATGCAGCTTGGCTTTTTAAGACACAGCCTCATGCTGTCGAGAATGCACTTTGCTTTGGAGATGGCTTGCCGGAGGTCCCAGGGACGAATCAAATTGGAGGCGTGGGGCCAGGGCGGCCAGCTCACTGGGCAGAAAGTGGAAGTACCCAAGGTTAAATCCAGCCGCGGCGGCAATGAGTACTTCTGGGAAGAAGCCGACGAAATTGAACGCTTGCCGGTCGAACCGGACGCTTTGTTCACGTTGCGATTTACCGACAGCGCGGCCGAACCCAGGCTCGGTCATTTTTTCTATGAAGCCGACCGGGGCAGCATGGTCATGCCCGACATGCTCAAGAAATTCCGGGCCTACTATCATTTCATCAAGAAACAGCAGCGCCACAAGGAGGCCTTCGGCATCCATCCGGTTCGCGCCGTGCTTGTCGAGACGACCGACGAAGCCCGAGGGAGACGGTTATGGAGTTGGCCACCCATCCACTAGTCTGCGGCACTGCCAAGCGAACCGGCCTGTTTTGGTTCAGCATTTCTCCGTTGCTCACCGACACAGCTCACGACTCGCCCGTCCCGGTTTATCTGCGCCGTCCGGAGACCATTCTGGACAGGATCTGGGCACTGCCTGACCGAACTCTGCGCTCCTTAAGCGATGTGGAGAATGCGGCAACCCAGCCGTCAAAAGGTTGACAGACCTCACCACTCTGCTATGCTATCGGCAGAATAAAATTATCGCATCCGCCTATGACCGTCATCGTAAAAAGCAAAACCGGCTTGATTGTGCCGCCCAGCGTGCAGCGCCAGGCCGGCATCAAAAGCGGCGACCGGCTCGAGTTTAAAGTGTCTTCCGGCACCATAACGATCACGCCCGCCGAACCAGCCAGATATAAACCGACCAAATCCGAAGTTGCCGCCATCCGCAAAGGCGAAGCCGCCATTGCCCGTGGCGAGTCCGTATCCTTAACCGATTTTCTCCATGGCCTGGACCGTAACCGTCGCAAAGCCGGCACAAAAACAAACCGCGAGGTTTCCCGCTAAGGGCCAGCAAAAGATCGGGGCTGCCGTCCGCTCCATGGCTGATGATCCCATTGGCGGCGATGTGCTCAAATTGGAAGGCGGCGGCAGTCTCTGGCGCCGTCGCGCCGGTAGCTATCGGATCTTCTTCACGGTCGATACGACGGCCAAAACGGTGGCCGTAACCGCGATCCTCCGCCGCACATCGAGCACATATCAGGGAAATCCCGCTCTGCGCGAGAATCTGACAAAGTGGGCATATTACACTGCTTTCCCGATTCTGCGGACGGCGAGGAGTTCGAGGTTGCTGACCGCCAGTCGTTTGGCCTTGAGCAGCAGGTAGCGCAGGTTTTTGTAGCCGCGCCCACGATTGATGAGCATCCGGATGTTGCCATTGACGGCCTCCACCACACCCATGCGAACTTTGGTCCGGCAGTAGTTGGCGATGCCCTCCACGTGCTTCAGTAGCGTGACGGCGAGTTTCTCGAACGGAGCCAGCCGCTGCCACCGCAGTTGATTCATCCACTTCTGCAGGTAGTTGAGCATGGCTCCTGGGTAGGTGTATTGCCACAAGCGCTCCAGGCTTTCCTTCAGCAGATAGGCCTTGAACACCCGCCGGTTGATCTGGAACAGTTGGTTGAGTTCCCCGCGGTGCACCTCGGTCAGGTTCTTCCAGCGGCTCAGCAGCAGCCATTTCTTGCCTTTGATGAGTCCCCGTTTCTGGGGTCCTTGACGGAAGAACTCGGCCTTGCGGACTTCATCAATGGCCGCGTTGGCATGTTGCATAATGTGGAACTTGTCGTAGACGATCTGGCACTGCGGCGCCCAATGCTGGATGCTCAGCCGGAACGGCTCCCACATATCGACGCAGGCCGCTTCAATGCGTTTGCGTTGCCGGCTGCGTAACTGGCTGCGGAAGAATTCGTCGAGCGTGTCGCGCTTACGCTCCCGGCCAAACCACAGCGGCTCGCCGGTCTCCAGATTGCACACCACCGTGAGAAACTTCTCGCGCTTGCCCTTGTAGATTTCGTCGACTCCCATATGACGCAGCGGCGGCTTACGCCGGCGGGCTTCCCAGCGCTCCAGATAGCGCAGATCGATGGCCCGCACGGTGCTCTCGGCCAGGCGCATGCGGCGCGCCACCTGACGGGCGGCGGCACCTTCACAGGCCTCCCCCACGGCATCTTCGAAGCGCTTGCTGTAGGGCGCCTTGCTGGGCACCTGCGGGTTGCGCTCCGCCTTGACACCACAGTTGGGACAACGGATCCGGTACAACTCCACCACCACCGAAGTCTGAAACTCAAAGCACGGGAGGTCGCGCACCTTGCGCTCGTAGACGGCGTGGATGTCCTGCACCCTGCGCCCGCATTGGGCACAGGTCAGCTTGCGATTCCCGCGCTTGCGCCGTAAGTGCAGGGTCAGATGGCGGCGCGGTTCGTCAATCTGGTAGTCGTACACTCGGTATCCGGGCCATCCCAGCACCTTGGTCCAGTCTGTTTGCATATGTCTCCTGTGAGTGAAGGGTTTGTGAAACTCTGGCTAGCCAGAGGTCCAAAGGCCAGATCTAGGCCGTCACAGTGGAAGTAGCCAGCGGGGGATGCACAAGGGGGCGGCAGCCCTCTTGTGGGGGAGCCGCCCGGTTTTGGCGGCGTGGGGGGAACCCTCCCGCCCCGGCTTTCCCCCGGAGGGGGAAACGGGAAAGGGGGCGTCCGTCCTCCCCAGTCCTTACAGCCACTGGACAGCCCGAAATCCCATTTTCCCAAACGTGTCAAGCCGGCTTCCGTGTTAGCCGCCAATCACCGTGCACGCCTGGCCAGCCGACCCAGAAAATATCAGCAAAACCGCCCTACCTCGTAGATTCCTGCGCACAGCCGACAACTTCACATTAGTCGCAGAAGAGCAGTGCGGGCTACGGTATACGCCTTGAGTTTGCGGACGAGCGAGTGATCGACCTGCGAGGCGAGTAAGTGATTGAGCATGTCCATGGCGGTGGAAAACAGGACGCGCTGATTCGACTGACAGGCTCGCCATCCCACGATCTTAGACAAGAAAGTCTTGCCGACCCCAGGATTTCCGATGAGGATCAGGTTGGTGCCGTTGGCGATAAAGCTCAGGTCGAGGAGGCGCAAGACGCGATTCTTATTCTGCGAGCGGCTCTTGTGGTGAGAGAAGTGAAACGCGTCGATGCTGGGTTGGGCCTGTAATTTCGAGCATTTGAAGCGGCGCTCGATGGCTCGGTTGCGACGCGCTTCCAACTCCATATCGGCGAGCCATTCCAGAGTCGCCGCCGCACTGAGATTCTTGCCGGCAGCCTCAGAGAGGGTCGTCTCCAGATGGTGGCTCATGACCGTCAGATTCAGATCGAGGAGTTTCTGTTCCAGGGGTATCATCGGATTCCTTTTCGGATTCAAGAATGAAGGCGTCATAAGCCAGCAGCGATAGCGGGTCGGTGACGAGTTCATTCAACCGCGGATCGCGGAGGCAAAGCGGTGGCTGGCGTCGCTCAAGAGCCGCTCGTAGGGCGCTTCCTCTCCTGTCTGTTCCTCGAATGTCAGTGCCGGGATAAAACACCCGCAATTTTGCCGGTTTTGCCGACCCGCGCCGCCGTCAGCCTGGGCGGGGACGCGGTAGGTACTCTACAGTAGTTTCTCATCTTTCCTCACTGGTGTCCGGTTAGAAGTCGAATAGAATCAGCTGGTTGCCGTCATCGAGCAGACTGTTTTTGGAGTCCGATGCTTGAAGTGCCTGTAATATGGGCGTTTTCTCGAAAAGCGTGAGGCTGAGAATCTGTAGAATTTGGTAAAGACTGAAGTCCAGACTCATACGCTTGCGGACGATGGCTACCAGCACGTAAACCGAGACCGCGATCCAAATTTGGGTCTTCACGGCGTTCTCGCTGGTGCCAAAGAACGCTTTGATTCGTAGATGCTGCTTGATCCATTTGAAGAACAATTCCACCTGCCACCGCGACTTGTAGATCAGGGCGATGGTAAGTGCCGGCAGCGCGAAGTTGTTGGTGAGGAACTTGAATCGCTTCCTCGTTTTCACGTCGAGATAACTCACTCGTCGCAACTGGTCTGGGTAGGCTTTGACGGAGTTGATAGCGGTAAGAATGACCGTGTGATCGGACCGAACGCCCGTGGCCTTGTCCACCGGATGCGAGTATCGGCGCTGGATCAAGACATTGGACTTGGTGCGCACAACGAAGAAGGCGGCGCTAAGCGTGAAGACGTAGAGACGCTCGAAATCCACGTAGCCGCGATCCATGACGTAGAAGGCTCCGGCCTCCGGCGCAATCTCGTCGAGGATGTTGACGTCATGCACTTTGCCGTTGGTAATGCTGATAAACGTGGGAATATTGCCATGCAGGTCCAACAGCGTGTGCATCTTCACCGCGCCTTTGTGGCGGCGAAACTTCGCCCAGGGAAACAGCGACAGGCAAAGATCGATGGTGGTGGAATCCAGTGCGTACAGGCTGAGGTCGAGATCCACGCCGATGGGATCGGCGACGTAGAGGGGCCGTGCGATGCGGATCAAGACATGCGCGAAGTCGGCAAAGATGCGCCAGTCACGAGACTCGTTGGCGTCGGCCAGAGTGGAGCGCGCCACCTTGCCCTGGAAGCCCATGTGGTACAACTTCGCCCCCACAGCGCGGAGGCATGCTTCTATGTCCCGCAGGCTCTCCCGATAAGTGAGTTGAGCGAAGGCCATGGTCAGATACTGATCCCAGCAGGAGAAGTCTCGCAAGCGGGCGTCGCCATCGTAACGCGCGACACAGCGGCGAAACTCCCGATCCGGCAGGAAGGCGATCAATTGTGAGAAGACGGTGCGGCCCTGGTTCATGAACCATTGTCCGCCGCCGCAAAACGGGCTCAAGAAAGCCAGTTGCCGTTCAAATCGCGGCAACGCAAAAATCGCGGCAAACTGCTGACGGGCAAAGCTTTGTCAGCTTACGCAAAGTACTTTACCGGACACCAGTGATC
>CAWIGC010000013.1:0-8248 GCA_963835555.1 uncultured Solibacteraceae bacterium
CGTGCTCCATTGGTCACTGGTGTTCCTGGTCATTGCGCTGGTTGCCGCAATCCTGGGGTTCGGCGGAATCGCCGGAACCGCCGTCGGGATCGCGAAGATTCTCTTCTTCGTTTTCCTCCTCGTCTGGCTCCTTACGTTCTTCACGCGGCGCAGATAGCTTCATGACGGTCAACGTAGTATTGGTCGAATATCGCGAAAGGATTGCCGCACTTCGTGCTGTTTTCGCCGGCGATCCGGATCTCCAGGTGGCCGGCGAAGCCACCGGCGGCGCCGAGGCGGTCCCGCTGTGCACGCGGCTCCAGCCTGACCTGGTGCTCATCGGCCTGGATCAGCCCGGCGTCACAGGCGCCCGGCTCACCGCCGAAATCCTGCGGGTCTGCCCGCGGACAAAGGTCGTGACCTTCTCGGACTACGACGACGAAGATTCGATCCTGGCTGCCATTCGCGCCGGCGTGCGTGGCTTCGTTTTGAGTCAATCGCCGGCCCAGGAGATCCTGCAGGCCGTTCGCACCGTAGCCGCCGGTGGCACTTACCTCAGCTCCGGCGCCTCCAGTCGCCTGCTGGCCTGCGTACAGCGCAGCCAGGAGCGCGGTGAAAGCGTTCCCGCTGTCGATTCCCTCTCTCCCCGCGAGATGCAGGTGCTCCGGATGGTCGCCGAAGGGAAGCGAACCAAAGAGGTCGCCATCGAACTCAACCTGGAGCACAACACGGTACGCACATATCGCCGGAAGATGATGAAGAAACTAGGCGTCAGGAACCTGGCCGGCGTTATCGAAGTGGCTCATGCCGCGGGACTGATTCCGGCGCCGCACCGAAGCCGGCGATAGAAGGTGAATCGGCCGGTCCGCAAGCTCTCTCAGTTTCCCCCGCCGCCGCCTCCGCCGCGGCGCTGCTGTTGCTGTTGCGTCCCCTGACCCTGGCGCACGGGAGGAGCTTTATCCGCCGCCTGCCGTTCCATTGTTCAGTTCCCACATGTCGATGCTCTGGTCGAAGTCGCCCAGCAGGTAGTTGCAGAAGTAGTCGGCGCGAATCCAGGAGAAGTAGTTCGCCGGCGGTCGCGTACGCGTGGCGCTGGCCGGGCAGGATCACGAAATCGAAGCGCTTGTTCGCTTTGATCAAGCGCGTCCGCCAGGCGGATGGTGTTGCCGGGTGGACGTTGTTATCGATATCGCCGGTGGACAGCATCAGGTGGCCTTTCAGGTTCTTGGCGATCTCCGAGTTCTTGTCGATGGAGTATTCGAACGTGACCTTGCCGTCCTTGTCCGGTCACTTCTTTGACGCCGTGGTGCTTTTCGCTCCAGGTGTTGTTGTAGACGTTGTTCTCGTGATTGCCGGATTCCGACACCGCCGACCTTGAAGAAATCGGGATAGATCAGCATCGCCGCGGTGGACATGAATCCGCCGCCGGAGTGGCCCGGTGATGCCGACGCGATCGATATCGATCGAGCGGATAGCGCGCCGCCAGTTGTTCGACGGCGGCCTTCTTGTCGGCCAGGCCGTAATCGCGCAGGTTGCCGTAGCCGAACGTGTGATACCACTTGGAGCGGTGCGGGTTGCCGCCGCGATTGCCGACCTCGATCACGATGAAGCCCAGGTTGGCCAGCGCATGTTGATTGCTGCTTCGGCGTGAACACTTGCGTCACGCTTTCCGTCTGCGGCCCGGGATAGACGTACTCGATGATCGGGTACTTCTTGCCGGGATCGAAATCGAACGGCTTGTACATCACCCCGTAGAGGTCCGTGATGCCATCGTCGGCTTTCACTTTAAAGGGCTCGGGGAACTTATACCCGGCCTCCATCAGCGGGGCTAACGTCCACCTTTTCCAGCGGCATGCGTCATCGCGCCCTGCGCGTCGTACAGCAGCGAATCGTCGGCGCCGTGTTCACGCGCGAGCAGTTGTCCACGAAGTACTTGCCCGAATCGGCATGCCGCCACCGCGTGCGACGCATCGCCGGGATCCAGCATCTTCATGCCGCTGCCATCCAGTTTGGCGCTGTAGAGAGTGCATGAAGTACGGATTTTCGCCGTCCTCGCGGCCCGACGGCGGTGAGGTAGATCGCGCGCGCCTTCTCGTCGATATACGAAATATCTTCCGCCACGAATTCGCCCTTGGTGATCTGGTTCTTCAGGGTGCCGTCGGCGTCGTAGAGATAATAGTGACCCCAGCCGTCGCGTTCGGTCCACCAGACCATCTCCGCGCCGTTGTTGATGAGGCGAAGAGGCTTGGTCTCGATGTAGACGTTCATGCGCTCCTGGATCAGCGGCTTGACCTCGCCGGTGGCGGTGTCGGCCACGCAGACATCCAGCCGATGCAGGTCGCGGCTCATGCGCGTGAAGTAGAGCTTGTCCGATCCCGGATTCGCCCACAGCGGTTCGGTCTTCTCGTGCTCTTCGCGCATGCGCGGTGGAGGGGCGCTCCATCTCGATCTGAGCGTTTCGTCTTGAAGGCGTCGGCCTTGACGATCTTCCTGGGCCTTCGCGGCCACGTCGAAAATTTCCAGCTGCGATTGCGGGATGTCGGCGTCGCCCGGCATGGCGTAGCTGTAAGTCTCGAGCGTGGGCCGCGGATTGGCCAGCGAGTTGATCACCCAGAGTTTCGCCACCTTGTGCGCATCGCGCCGGACCAGCGCGAATTTCTTCGAATCTCGCGACCAGGAGACGTTGACCGGCGCTGACGCGGGCATGGTTTTGTTGTCCTGCCCCTGCCTCGCCGCTCGTTCTGCTGCTGTTCCTGTTGTTGCTGCTGATCCGCCGCCCATGCCGCGGCCGCCGCCGTAGCCGAAGTCTTCCACGCCGTCGGTGGTGAGCTGGGTCTCCACGATGGTCGCGTCGTTGGCGTTTTTCAGAGCCTTGGCGTAATTGGCGGCGTCCATCATGTAGAGGTTGTGATTCTTGGCGAAGACCACGGTCTTCTCGTCGGGCGAAATGCGAGGCCCAGGCAGGCTTGCGCTGCGGCGCGCTCCTCCAGCAGCGTGAGTTTGCCGGTGGCCAGTTCGTATTCGAAGTACGAGCTCTTCTGGTTGCGGCCCGGCGGCGTTGCGAAGCTGCGCCGCCGCGCCCGCCCACCTGCTGCTGCGGATCTTCGGCGTCTCCGCCTCGTCCTGCTGGCTGCATCGGTGCTTACGGTGGTCACCGCCGGGCGGTGGTCTTCTTTTCGCCGGGGATAACGGCGTCGCTCGGCACATTCACGTCGAACTGGATGGATGCTGTCGTTCTTGACGAACCGGATCGTGGTGATGGGCAGATGCTGCGAATCGTAGGGCAGTCCGGTCGCCGCGGTCAGCTGAGCCGCCAGCTTGACCGGGTCGAAGACCAGCGCCTTGGTTTTCTTCGCCGGGTCGACCATATAGAACTTGCGACCCTGGTGGTTCTCGAAGGTGTACCAGAAGCGGTCGCCGGAATCCAGCCAGTGCGGAGTCACAGCCATGTCGAAGATCAGTTTGCCGATCTTGGACGCCGTCCATTGCGCCGCCAGTTCATAGTTGGCCTTCTTCACCGGAGCGGGGGATGCCGTGACACTATCGCCGGCCAGAGCCGGAACGGAAAAAACGAGCAGTGCCAGCATGATGCCGGCGAATCTTCTGGGCATAACGAAACTCCTCTCGGTCGATTCGTTAAATATATCCCATTGCAGTCTTGCAAAAAGAACCGGTGACCCCACGACTCCTAATTCGTCCTCTACTGCTATCCTGAACAGTTCCCGTCATGGAGTCCGCTCCCTTTTCACTCGGCTTGAGTCCTCACGGCCGGCTTGTCCTCGCTGACGAGTCCGATGCGCCGCCACTCGACGCCGCACTCGGCGAGCACCTCCGCCAGGCATTCGAGCGTGGCTCGGGCCACGGCCTGCTGTTCCTGGGCGCGGAGCAGGCGGGCGGGATGCTGCCGCCGGTCCTCTCCTATTGGCGCGAATTCGGCGCACGCTATGTAGCATCACTGTGTACCCGGTACGGCGCCGGGGACCTGCCGCACGAGGAGCCCACGCCGCCCCCTCCGGAGGGCGAGCTCGAATCCATTGCCTTTGTCGCGCCGCCCATGCGTGGCGCGGAGTATCTTACCGGCGCGGTGCTGCAATCCTTGTGGCACGAACTCGACCGCGCCTTTGCCGCCGAGTTGGCCGAAGCGAAAACCGGCGTCCAGGATTTCCTGAAGAGCCGCAACCCTGCCTGGAACCTGGTCGGCCGCGTTCATTTTAATCTCGCCGAGAATCGCAAGGACCCGGACGCGCCGTTTGCCTTTCTCGCCACCTACACCACGCGCCTTTCGGCACAGGCCAAGGCGCAGCATCTGCCGCTCGGGCAGGCCTTGCGCGAATATGCCGGCGCGGCCAATAAAAGCCGGCTCCTGTCGCTTCTGGTTCCCGTGCAGCGCGCCTCCGAGAACTGCGCCTGGCTCAAGCGCATGATCGATGCGGGCGAGATTTTCCATCCGCTGCGCTGGACGCCCGCCGAAGCCCTCCAACTGCTGCGGGACGTCCCGCAACTGGAAGCCGCCGGCGTAGTGGTGCGCATGCCTGCAGCGTGGCGCGGCAACCGGCCGCCGCGCCCGCGCGTCACCGCCTCGGTGGGTGGCAAGCCCCCGTCGGGACTCGGCCAGAATGCCCTGCTCGATTTCCAGATGGCAGTCACCCTGGAAGGCGAGAGCCTGACCGCCGCCGAGATCCGCGACATCCTGGCCCGCTCCGATGGCCTGGCCCTGGTACGCGGCCGCTGGGTCGAACTGGATCGCGAACAGCTTCAGCGCATGATGGATCGCTTCGGCGAGATCCATCGCGCGGCCAGTGAGAACGGTCTGGCATTCGGTGAGGCCATGCGCCTCCTGGCCGGCGCGGACGTTGCGCCGGATGACGAACCGGCGCCCGAAGGCGCCGGCTGGGCGCAAATAGTCGCCGGACCCTGGCTCGCCGACACCTTGAAGGGCCTGCGGAGCCCGCAGGCGCTGGCGCAGATCGATCCCGGCGATGCCCTGAACGGCGTGCTGCGGCCTTACCAGCAGGTGGGCCTGCGCTGGCTGTACCTGCTCAGCACTCTCGGTCTGGGCGCGTGCCTGGCCGACGACATGGGGCTCGGCAAGACCATTCAAGTGCTGTCGCTCCTGCTGGTGCTCCAACGCCGCCGCGGCGAACCGTCGCGCCCCAGCCTGCTGGTAGCGCCGGCCTCCCTGCTCGCCAACTGGGCGGCGGAAATCGAACGCTTCGCGCCGGGCCTGAAGGCGCTCACCGCGCATCCGTCGGCCCTTCCCGCCGCGGAACTCAAGGCTCTCACGCCGCAGCGGATGAAGGGGATTGACCTGGTCATCACCTCCTACGGCTCCCTGCTGCGCCTGCCGTGGATCGCGGAATCGTCCTGGCGCCTGGCAGTGCTGGACGAAGCCCAGAACATCAAGAACCCCGGCGCCAAACAGACCCGCACCGTAAAAACTCTCAAAGCGGATGCGCGCCTGGCGCTTACCGGCACGCCGGTAGAGAACCGGCTGGGCGATTTGTGGTCCATCTTCGACTTCCTCAACCCGGGGCTGCTTGGTTCACCGAAGGAGTTTTCCAATTTCGCCAAACGGCTGGCAAACAGCCCTCACGCCTCTTACGGTCCCCTTCGCGAACTGGTGCGGCCCTACATTTTGCGCCGCTTGAAAACGGATAAGACGGTCATCTCCGACCTGCCGGATAAAACCGAGATCAAGTCCTTCTGCGCCCTCAGCCGCCGCCAGGCCGCGCTCTATCAGCAGGCGGTGGATGACATGAAAGATCAACTCGCCGAGTCCACCGGAATCCAGCGCAAGGGCCTGGTTCTTTCGTTCCTGATGCGCTTCAAGCAGATCTGCAATCATCCCTCGCAGTGGCTGGGCGACGGCGCCTGGACCGAAAGCGACAGCGGCAAATGGGCTCGCCTGCGCGAGATCGGCGAAGAGGTTGCCTCCCGGCAGGAGAAGATGCTGGTCTTCACCCAGTTCCGTGAAGTCACCGGTCCCCTGGCCGGCTTTCTGGGCTCGGTATTCGGACGGCCGGGGCTGGTGCTTCACGGCGAAACCGAGGTGAAAAAGCGGAAGGACCTGGTGCGCCGGTTTCAGGAGGACGAAGGCGTAGGCTTCTTCGTGCTTTCCCTCAAGGCCGGCGGCGCGGGCCTCAACCTCACGGCCGCTTCGCACGTGGTTCATTTCGATCGGTGGTGGAACCCGGCCGTGGAGAATCAGGCCACCGACCGCGCCTTCCGCATCGGTCAAACCCGGAACGTCTTAGTGCATAAGTTCGTGTGCCGCGGTACCGTAGAGGAGAAAATCGATCAGCTCATCGAATCCAAGCGCCAGCTCTCCGACGGGCTCCTACAATCCGGCGCGGACGTGCTGCTGACCGAAATGAAAGATGACGAATTGCTCCGTCTGGTGGCGCTCGATATCAACAAAGCGCTCAAGGAGGTGTGAACGGTGGGTTACGGCGGCTGGGGTTGGAGGCCATACGTTTCCGTCGCGGAACGGCGGCGCAAGGCATTGCGCGAAATGGAAAAGCGCCGCAAAAAGGGACAAGCTGTTTCGCCCGTGGTGGTGGAAGGCCGTACCATCGCCAAGACGTTCTGGGGCAAGTCCTGGTGCGAAAATCTGGAGCGGTACAGCGATTTCGCGAATCGCCTGCCGCGCGGCCGGACTTATGTGCGCAACGGTTCGGTGGTCGATCTGCGGATCGACGCCGGCGAAATCCGCGCGTGGGTCAGCGGCTCGGATTTGTATGAGGTCGCGCTGAACATCGCTCCCGTGGCCAAAACCCGGTGGAAGTCTATCTGCACAGACTGCGCGGGCGCCATCGATTCCCTGGTGGAATTGCTCCAGGGGCGCTTTTCCAAAGGCGTGATGGAACGGATCTGCCGCCAGGGTCAGGGTCTGTTCCCTTCGCCGTCCGAAATCGACCTGTCCTGCAGCTGCCCGGACTATGCCGGTATGTGCAAGCACGTGGCGGCGGTCCTCTATGGGGTCGGGGCGCGCTTCGATCACCAACCCGAGCTCCTGTTCCGGCTGCGCGGCGTGGACGAAAACGATCTGATCCTCAGAGCCGGCACATCCATGCCGCTGTCTCCGAACGGGCCGGACGCGGCTAAGGTACTGGGCGGCGAAGACCTCGCCGGCATCTTTGGCCTCGATATGGCCGCGGACACCGGACCGGAACGAAAGGCCCGAAGGTCCGAAAGAAACCGGCGGCGAAGGCCGCGCCTCGCCAAGCGCGCTGCCGCGAAACGTCCCCCCAAATCGAAGAAGACCCCGTAAGCCATCCCGGGCCGCGTCGGATGGACCTGTGATTCATCTGCGATCATCGGCGGCCCGTATCTCAGCCTCCGGTCACCAGGGTTTTCTCCGTGCTCTCTTCGTGTTCTCCGTGCCTTCGTGGTGCATCGACTTTGCCCGCCGGAGCATTGCCACATTTTGAAAAAATATTTCTGTTCATACCAAAGCCACTTACACCACCGAATTTCAGACTCCAGCCTGCTCCGTTGCTACCGTGAACGTGGAAAGGGAAAACATGTCCACTCGCCAACAACGCCGCGCCGACCGCCGCAATGCTCAGCGCACCGCTGGGCCTGCCGTCGACCCGGAGCGTAACTTGTCGCCTCTCGCGCCGCCTCTCCAGTCCGGCCTCGATGCCGCATCGCAATCCGTTCCCGGCGAATCTCCCGAGGAATTCGCGCGCCTGCAATCCGAATACTTCGACCGCTTTGCCCCCACCACCCCCGATCAGCGCTTTCAGGTGGATTGCCTCATCCGCAACGAATGGCTCCTCCGCCGCCTCTTCCGTGTCGAAGCCCAACTCTGGGAATATCACACCATGCAGGCCGGCCCTTCCTCCGGCGCCCCGCTCGGCGAAGCCTTCTCCCAAGCCAGCACCATCTTCCTGCGCCTCCGCCGCCAGATCTCCGCCTCGGAAAAAGCATATAAGGAAGCCAAGGTCGAACTCGAACGTCTCCAGCAGGCCGCCCAGCCGCCACAATCTACAAGCGAAGCCGAAGAATTGGCTTCGTTTCGCGCACCTCGCAAATGGGACCCCTCCATCCCCCGAATCCCCCACCGGACAACTCCCCAGTTCAGGAAATTCCAGGCCTGTATACCTTAGACATCCGGCGCGCCATGCGCTAGGCTGTTGGTTTACGAGGTGCTCATGCGACGAAGCCTGTTACTCTGTCTAGCCCTGCTCGGTGTGGCAGCGGCCCAGACCACGAAGCCGGAAACTCCGGATCTCACCAAGCAACCCACCGTGTACGTGGTCGGTTA
>CAWIGC010000014.1:0-93056 GCA_963835555.1 uncultured Solibacteraceae bacterium
TATGCCTTCGGCGTCGGTGACGCCGCGGGAGTCGATCTTGCTTTCCGTTGTGCGCAGCAGGTCGATACCCGCGGAGTAGTGGCGCCGCACGGCATCGGCCAGCGCCTCGCCGATTTCGGCCTGAAGCAAAGCCGGGTCCCGTGCGAAAGCCCGGTCCCAATGCGCCGTGGCCGCGGCGTAGTCCCGCTTATAATACTCGCCCAGCCCGCGATAGAACAGTATGTACACCGAATCGATATCCGGAAGGCTGGCAAGGAACACGTCGTACTGTCCGCGGTAGAAGTAGGAGTTAAGTGCCGAGTTATTGACTTTTACTTCCGGGTCGATCCGGCGCGCTAACTCACACTCCCGCACCGAATCGTCCAGCATACCGGCGAAGCGGTAGGCATATCCCAGTTCCCAGTGCGCCTCGGCGCTGTTGGGATTGATCGCCAGCACTGCGCGCAGCAGCGGAACGGATTGCTCCACGCGGCCCGTATCGGTGAACAGATTGGCCATCCAGATACGCGGTTCCAGCAGCGCCGGGTCCAGCGCCAGGGCTTTCTCATACGCGGCCTGCGCCTCGCCATACTGTTCCCGCCCGCCAAACTGCAAAGAAGCATTGGCCGAATAAGCGCGGCCCAGGTGCGCCCAGGTGAGGGCGTAATTCGGCTCCATCCGGGCGGATTCCCGAAGCACATGAATGGCGCTCAGGTAGTCGTTCATGGCATAGAGGTCCACGCCGCGCAGGTACTGCTCGTAGGCCGATTGATCGATTCGCCCGGCCACCTGCACGTGACTGGCTTCAGCCGGCGAAAGAGTCAGTTCCAGCCCCGAGATAATCTGCCGCGCCACCCGGTCTTCCACCGTGAGCAGCTTCTCATATTTAATGTCGATCGTGTCGCGCCAGATAATGCGGTCGGCGCGGACGTCAATCAGTTGCGTGGTGATGCGCAGGTCGTCCCCGTCCTTGAGATATGCGCCCGTCAGCAGCGTGTTCACATTCAACTCGGCCGCCGCTTTGCGGGGGTCCACCGCGCGGTTGCGGTACGGCTCCACGGCCGAAGATGGCCTCAAGGTCAACGAACTCACGTACCCCAGCTTGGTGATGGCGGCATCGGCCAGCGAAAAGCCCAGGAAGTCCGTGGCCGGGTCGGGTTTTAGGTTGCGGAACGGCAGAATCGCCAGGCTGCGAACTCCCGCCGCGCCCGGCCTCGCAAACCGGGTCCAGCCCAGGTATCCGGCGAGTGCCGCCACCACCAGGACCGGCGCCAGAATCAGCACCAGCCGCTTACGCCGTCTCGGCGGCCGGCCGAACTGCGCGCGGAACTCGCGGTCCCGTTTGATGTCCTTCAGGCTCGCCGACATATCGGACGCGCGGCATCGCGTTTCCGCGTCTTTGCGGAGTGCATGCGCCACCACGGCGCACAGTTCCGCCGGCGTCTCCGGCGCGGTTCGCGAGAGTGGCTGTGGCTCCCCTTTCAGGATCTCGGCGATCACATCGCTGCTGGTGGCCCCTTCAAACGCCGGCCTCCCCGCCAGCATCTCGTAGAGCACCGCGCCCAGGCTGAAAACGTCCGTACCCTGGGCCGCGGGCAGGCCGCGAGCCTGTTCGGGCGACATGTACCGCGCGGTGCCCAGCACCACGCCCGGCAGGGTGGCCGAGAGAACTGCGCCGCCTTCGCGTTCTTCGCTTCCGGTTTCCCGGCTCAGCTTGGCGATGCCGAAGTCCACGAGCTTTACCAGTCCGTCCTTGCGCAGGATGATGTTTTCCGGTTTGATGTCGCGATGCTCGATGCCCGCTGCGTGAGCCGCGGCCAGGCCCTCCGCCACCTGAATGGCGATATCCAGCGCCGCATCCACTCCCAACCGGCCGCCCGCCAGTTTCTCGCGCAGCGTGATGCCATCGATAAACTCGGAAACGATGTAGTGCGACCCTTCCAACTGGCCCACCTCGTAAATCGTCAGAATGTTGGGATGGTTGAGCGCTGAAGCGGAACGCGCCTCCTGCTCGAAACGGCCCAGCGCGCGAGCGCTGTGAACCAGTCCCGGCGTCAGCGTCTTCAGCGCCACTTTGCGGGAAAGCCTGGTGTCTTCCGCCAGGTAGACCCGGCCCATGCCGCCGGAACCCAGCGTCGAAAGGATCCGGTAGTGGCCCACCAGCGCGCCTTCCACCATGGCGGCAGGCGCACGTCCGGCGCAAAAATCGCGCGCCGCCGCGTGCAGAGGCGCTTCGATGAAATCCGCGCTGCTTTCGGCGGACTGCAACAGCGAGTCCAGTTCCGCCCGCAGGCCGGCGTCGTCCGCGCAGGCCGTATCCAGGAAGGGGCCTCGCGCGTCCCGCGCCAGTTCCAGCGCCTGGTGAAAAAGTTCCTCCAGGCGTTTCCAACGTTCCGGGCTGGAGGGCGCGGCCATACTTGAAACCCTAACGGCTCGCCAGTTCGCGGTGCAACCAGGCCTTCGCCAGTTTCAATTCACGGTGCACCGTAGCGGGCGAAATGTGCAGCGCGGCGGCGGTCTCGTCATAGGTGAGACCGCCGAAAAACAGCAGCTCCACCACTTCGCTTTTCCGCTTGTCCTGCACCGCCAGCCGTTCCAGGGCATCGTCCAGTTCCAGAATACCCGCCGGGGTCGAAGGCCCCACGATCAGCGCTTCGTCCAGGGTAATGGCCTGTACGCCGGCGCCGCGCTTTTGCCGGTTCTGCGCGCGCGCATGATCTACCAGAATGTGGCGCAGCAGGCGCGCCGCCACGGCGAAGAAATGCACCCGGTTGTTGAAGTCCGGCTCGCTGTGCACCAGGCGCATGTAGGCTTCGTTCACCAGGTCGGTGGCGCGCAGGGTGTGGTCCGGACGCTCGCTTGCCAGGCACCGCGCCGCCAGCGTGCGGAGTTGCTCGTAAACCAGCGGCATCAGTTGGTCGAGTGCCTGCTTGTTGCCCGCGCCCCACTGCTTCAAGAGCTGCGTCACCAGTTGCTGTTCCGGAGCCATCGGCTGTCTCACCAGTATCCCGCATTCCGCGCTATCGCAGCGCCGCGAAAGAGCGCGCGTCGGCCGGCCATTCCGGAGCGGACCGCAGCGCCGCAATCACTTCCCCCGGCTGCTCCGCCACCTGCCACATGGCCGCGTGCTTGGGATCCATGAAACGTTCTTCCACGCAGCGTTCGAGCAGCCGCAGGCACGCTTCATAAAAGCCGTTGACGTTGACCAGCACCACCGGCCCCCGGTACAGGCCCAGGCGCTTCCAGGTGATGGCCTCGAACAGTTCCTCCAGAGTTCCGCAGCCGCCCGGCAGCGCCACCACGGCATCGCTCAGTTCCAGCATGGTGCGTTTACGCTCATGCATGTCGTCCACCAGGCGCAGTTCGGTGAGCGAACGGTGGCCCCACTCCAGGTCGTCCATAAAGCGCGGCAAAACGCCCGTGACCCTCCCGCCCGCATCTAAAGCCGCGGCCGCCAGCCGGCCCATCGAACCCAGCGAACTCCCCCCATACACGATGCCGATTCCCGCCTCCGCCAGCGCGCGTCCCAAATCCGCCGCGGCCTTCAGGTATACCGGCGGGGTTCGTTCGCTGGAAGCGCAATACACGCAAACCGTTTGAATTTTCATGCCTGCTCTTAGCTTACGACGCTTGCCTGAACGCGCCAGGGAAGCCTATCCTACGAATTCATGATCCATGCCGACTACAATCTCGCCGCCGCTGCCCGGGAGGAAATGATCGATCACGGCTTCGAGCCCGATTTTCCTCCCGACGCCGAACGGCAGCTCGCGGGCATCCACCTCACGCCGCACCCTGAGCTGCCCGACCTTACCGCCCTGCCGTGGTCTTCCATCGATAACGACGATTCGCGCGACCTCGACCAGATCGAATGGGCCGAACGCGTGCCCGGAGGCATCCGCGTGCTGGTGGCCGTGGCCGACGTGGATTCCGCCGTCCGCCAGGGCACCCCCATCGACCTTCATGCGCAGCGCGAGACCACCACCGTCTACACCGGCATTCGCACCTTTCCCATGCTGCCCGAGGAGCTTTCCACGGACCTGACCTCGCTGGGCGAGGACCAGGACCGCGCCGCCATCGTGATCGAAATGACGGTAGACGCCGCCGGCGGCATTCAAGGCGGACGCGTCTACCCGGCGCTGGTGCGCAATCGCGCGCAACTCACCTACAGCGCCGTGGGCGCATGGCTGGAAGGCAAAGCCGGCCCGCCGCCCAAGGTCGCGGCTTCCGCCGATCTCGAGGCTCAACTGAAACTCCAGGACGAAGCCGCGCAGGCGTTGCGCGAAGCCCGCCACAAACTCGGCGCGCTCACCTTCGATCGCGCGGAGCTGCAGGCCACGGTGGTCAACGGACACGTGCAGGACGTGGGCGCGCGCGCCTCCAACCGCGCCGCGCACCTCATCGAAGATTTCATGATCGGCGCCAATGAAGTGATGGCGCGCACCCTGCGCGATGCCGGCGTATCGTCGATCCGCCGCGTGGTCAAGGCGCCGGAGCGCTGGAACCGCATGGTGGACCTTGCCCGCCAGCATGGCGAGACGCTGCCGCCGGACCCCGACTCCGGCGCGCTCAACGCTTTTCTGATGCGGCGCAAGCAGGCCGATCCGGACCACTACGCCGACGTCTCGCTCACGGTCCTGAAACTGATGGGCCCGGGCGAATACGTGCTCATGCGGCCGGGCGATGCGGAACAGGGACACTTCGGCTTGGCCGCGCACGATTACACCCATTCCACCGCGCCCAATCGCCGCTTTGCCGACCTGGTGACGCAGCGGCTGCTCAAAGCGCTCACCGCCAAAAACGCAGCCCCCTACGCCGATGCCGACCTGGACGCCATCGCGCGCAATTGCACCCTGAAAGAGGACGCCGCCCGCAAAGTGCAGCGCGACATGAACAAGCGCCTGGCCGCGGTGGCGCTCCAGAAGCGCGTGGGCCAGCGGTTCGCCGCCGTCGTCACCGGCGTCACGCCCAAGGGCGTGTTCGTGCGCATCCTGGATCCGCCCGTGGAGGGCCGCGTCATGCAAGGCGAGCACGGGCTGGATGTGGGCGATCGCGTGCGCGTCACGTTGATCGGCGCCGACCCCAATCGCGGGTTCATCGATTTCCGGAGGGACGCATGAGTCAAGAGCTGTTACGGCACACCGTGGCCACCCTGGCATACCGCGCCGGCAAGGCCCTGCGCGGCGCGCCGCCCGAGTTCGCCGGATACCGCGCCGATGCCACGGGCCGCACGCCGGTCCAGATTCTGGCCCACATGGGCGACCTGTTCGATTGGGCGATCTCCATCGCCAACGGCCGCCAGAAATGGCACAATTCCGAGCCGTTGCCATGGGACCGGGAAGTGGATCGCTTTTTCACCGCCCTCGAGGCGTTCGACGCGCGGCTGGCCGGTGGCGAGCCCTTGCACGCGACGCCCGCGAGGCTGTTCCAGGGCCCGGTCGCCGATGCCATCAATCACGTGGGCCAGATCGCCATGCTGCGGCGCATGGCCGGATGCGCCATGGGCGGCGAGAATTATTACGTCGCGGAGATCGCGGTGGGCCGCGTGGGACTGGAGCAGGCCGCGCCCAAGATCGCGTTCTGACCCTGGTATACTGCCTTTCTCATGCTTAAACTCTTCGCCCTCGCGTTGTGTGCGCTCCCGCTGTTGGCGCAGGAGCCGGTGCGGTATGAACTGAAATTTCCCAACGCCGTTCACCATGAGGCGGAGGTTCGCGCCACCTTCACCGGCGTGCGCCAGCCGGTGCTGGAAGTGCTGATGAGCCGCTCTTCGCCCGGCCGGTACGCGCTGCACGAATTCGCCAAAAACGTGTACCATTTTCACGCTACAGATGGGCAGGGCAGGGAACTGGCGGTCACGCAGCCTTCGCCCTACCAGTGGAATGTCTCGGGCCATAAGGGAACCGTGGTGGTGGAGTACACCGTCTTCGGCGACCGCGCCGACGGCACCTATGACGGCATCGACCCCACGCACGCGCACCTCAATCTGCCGGCCACGGTGGTGTGGGCGCATGGCTTCGAAAAGACGCCGGTCTCTCTGCGCTTCGAACTTCCCGCGGGCAGCGGCTGGAAGGTCGCGACGCAACTGGCGCCGCAGCCCGACGGCGCCTGGACCGCGCCCAATATGGACCGCATGATGGATAGCCCGGTCGAAATCAGCAATCACTACCTGGCCGAATGGAAGGTGGGCGATGCGCAGTTCCGCATGGCCCTGCACCATCGCGGGACTGACGAGGAGGCCGCCGCCTTCGCCCGTTTATGCCAGGTAGTGGTGAGCGAGGAAGAGGGCGTCTTCGGCGCGTTTCCCAAATACGATAACGGCAACTACACCTTCCTGCTGGACTATGTTCCCTACGCCAGCGGCGACGGCATGGAGCATCGCGACTCCACCGTAATCAGCGGCGCGCGCGATCTGAAGACCGGGGCGGCGCAGATGATCGGCACCGTGGCGCATGAGTTCTTCCACTCCTGGAATGTCAAACGCATCCGCCCGAAGACGCTCGAACCGTTCGATTTCGAGCGCGCCGACATGTCCGGCGAATTGTGGTTCGCCGAAGGCTTCACCAACTATTACGGGCCGCTCACGCTGAAGCGCGCGGGCCTTACCGATATCGACCGCTTCGCGCGCAGCATGGGCGGAGCCGTCAGCGCCGTGCTTACCGCGCCCGGGCGGCAGGTGTTCAACGTGGTGGACATGAGCCGCCGCGCGCCTTTCGTGGATGCCGCCACCGCCAACGACCCGGTCAACACCGCCAACACCTTTATCTCCTATTACACCTATGGACAGGCCTTGGCGCTGGGCATCGATCTTTCCATCCGCTCGCGCTTTCCCGGTAAAACGCTGGACGATTGGATGCGCGCCATGTGGCGCGAGCATCCCGATACGTCGAAGCCCTACACGCTCGACGACCTGCAGCAGACTCTGGGCGAAGTGACCAGCAGGGAATTCGCCGCCGATATTTTTCAGCGCCATATTTACGGGAAGGAGCCGATGGATTACGCCGGGCTGCTGGCGCGCGCCGGCCTGCTGCTGGAAAAGCGCACGGGCGTCGCGGCACGCAGCTACCTGGGTGCGCAGGGCGTACTTTGGAGCGAGCGCGGCATGGAGATCACCAGCCCTACGCAGAACGGCTCGCCCTTGTACGTGGCGGGCATCGATCGCGGCGACACAATCACCGATTGGGACCGCTCCGCGCCACGCACGCAGCGCGACCTGGACGCCCTGCTGGAACGCCACAAGCCCGGCGATACTATCCACCTGAAGCTGGACAGCCGCGGCGGCAAGAAGGAAGTGGACCTGGTGCTGGCGGAATCTCCGGCGCTGCAACTGGTGCCGTACGAACTCGCCGATAAGCAGCTCACGCCCGAAATGACGGCGTTCCGCGAGGCGTGGCTTTCGTCCAAAGCGGTTCATCCGCTGCCCCGGGTGGTGAAATACTGCCCCTTGTGCCGGCGCAGCCATCCTTTCGAATTCGACAATTGCCCGTACGACGGCACGGCACTGCGTATCACCGCGCTGAAGCCGGGCGAGGAGTATACGCCGGAGCCTCCGGCAGGCGGGCGGGGTGGCGCGTCGCCGGCTCCCACAGGTGGACGCGGCGGGCGTCGCGGCGGCGGTCTGTAACAAGATGCCACTCTGGCTTAGCGAAGCGGACGTGCGGGCGTCCCTCACCATGCCCGCGGTGATGGATGCGATGGAAGCAGCCCTGGCGGCATTCTCTACCGGGCGCGTGGTACAGCCGGTGCGCACCGCCTTCGAACTGCGCGACCGCACATTTTTCGGTGTGATGCCGGCGTTCCTGGGAGAGCAGGCTATCCTGGGCGCCAAGCTGGTGTCGGTGGTTCCCGAAAATGCCGGGCGCGCGCTGCCCACGCACCAGGCTTCGATTTCCCTATTCGATCCCGATACCGGCGCGTTGATCGCCGTGATGGATGGACGGCTGATTACCGAAATGCGGACCGCGGCGGCGTCAGCTCTGAGCGTGAAGTACCTGGCGCGCCGGAGTTCTTCGGTACTGGCGATTCTGGGCTCGGGCGTGCAGGCGCGCAGTCACGTAGAGGCACTGCCGCTGGTGATTCCGTTCGAAGAGATGCGGGCGTGGAGTCCCAACGCGGAGCACCTGGCTGAATTCGCCGAAGAGACGGGCGTGCGGGCCGCGGTATCGGCGGAAGAGGCCGTGCGCGATGCCGACGTAGTGGTGGTGGCCACCAGTTCGGTCACACCCGCGATCGCCGACGCCTGGGTGAAGGGCGGTGCCCATGTGATCGCCATCGGAGCCTGCCGGCCGTCGCAGCGCGAGATCGATCCCGCGCTGGTGGCGCGCGCCCGCCTGGTGGTGGATTCGCGCGAGGCGGCGCTGCACGAATCGGGCGACATCGTGCAGACCATCCGGGAAGGCCGGATGACGGCCGCACACGTGGAACTCGAACTGGGCGAACTGATTGCGGGTGCCAAAGCGGGGCGGCAATCGGAGAACGAGGTGACGCTGTTCAAATCGCTGGGACTGGCCGTGGAGGACCTGGCGACGGCGGCGCTGGCCTACCGCGCGGCGAGCGCCGCGGGGCGCGGGGTGCGTGTAGAGTTGTAGGTATGCGAGTTCTCGTGTTGGCGCTTTTGGCGGCAGCACAGGTGCAATTCGACGTGGTTAGCGTGAAACCGGGCGATCCGTCGAGTCCCGAATCCAGCGTCTACCCCGCGCCGCATGGCCTGCGGATGAAAAACGCCACGCTAAAGAGCATGGTCCGTATGGCCTATGAGCTGAACGAGTATCAGCTCGCCGGGGGGCCGAAGTGGTGGGATACGGCGCTGTTCAATATCGATGCCAAGTCCCCGGCCGGGGCGACGGTCCGGCAAATTCCCGAAATGCTGCAGGCGCTGCTGGCGGAGCGGTTCAAGATGGAGTGTCATCGTGAGTCAAGGACCCTTCCGGAGTATGCCCTGGTGGTGGCCAAGGGCGGCCCGAAATTGCAGGCGGCCAGCGACGCAGAGAAGAGGCTGACCCTCACAAGCTCGGGAGATCGCATGATCAAGGGCACGGGCGCGCGCATCGCCGACCTGGTACACATGTTAATCGGCGTGGTAGGTGCGCCCGTGGTGGATCGTACCAGGATCGAAGGTCAGTACAATTTCAGCCTGGAATTCGCGCCGCTATTAGGCGCGCCGGACGACCGGCTTCCCGATATCTTCGGCGCTGTGCAGCAACTGGGGCTGAAACTAGAGCCCGTCAAGGGGCCGGTAGAAGTACTGGTTATCGATAAAGTTGAGATGCCGGCGGCGAATTAGACGTCTGAGTAGCATGTACTAATTGCGAATCTGGAGAGATCCGGGAACGTCAGGGGTGCGAGTACGTTCACAGTGGAGACACTACCGGCCGGGGATATTCACCCGAAAGGCGGGCAGCTCCAGGGACTCGATTACCAGCATGTTGACTGCGCGCCGTTCGGACGACAATTCCATGCCGAGTTGTGATTTCAGGGCGGCGGGAAGGTCTTCGCTCTTGTCGGGCTGCCGACCAGGTTGGTCATGGGAAATCCCCCGGGATATTCTTGCGGCGGCGAGCCGGTGAGCTTGAGGACCAGGGCATCCATTTCCCGCGCTTCGTGGCGGACCTTCAGTTTGAAACTGCGCTCCAGCATCTCGCGCAGGAGTTCCCTTTCGACGGTCAGTCCATCGGGCAGCAGGACGCAGAAGTCGTAGCGGGTGGTCATCAGATGTTCGAAACCCTCCAGGTGGCGCTCACCGGTGGAGTAGGCCTGCGCGATAATCGTCCGGAGGAAGATATTGTCTCCCTCCAATCTGCCCCGGTCGATTCCAAAAACGCCCCCGGCTTCGGCTTCCGGGACGGCCGCAGCATCAGGGCGAAGACCGGGTCGGCCGTGATGTCTTCGAGCATGTGCAGGCGCGCGTACAGCCTGTATGACCGGAGCGGACGGCCGGCGATCAGGTCGGAAAGAACGGCGGCATCCACCTGCTCGGGATGCATTATAGCGCGCAGGATTCCGTCCTTATCGATCAGCATGGTTTGCGGCCGCGCGTCCACCATATAGACCTTGAAGGTGGCGCTCTGGCGGTCCAACCCGACCCAGCCGTGAATCGGCTGTTAGGCGAGGAAAGGCAGGACGGTGGACGCCGGTTCGTCGCTGATGGAGAGGAACTGAACGCCGGGGAATTCCGCAATTAGTTCATTCAGGTGAGGGATCTCCGCCACGCAATTTCCGCACCACGTGGCCCAGAATTCCAGGACTGCCGGTTTGCCTTTCAGGGTGGTCATGCCGGCGGGGATGGTCCGCTCCAGAGTGACCGCGGGAGCGGGTTCGCCAATTTTCAGAGATTGTCCGGAACATATGGCGGCGAGTAAGGCGGACAACGCGACGAGAGGCCGCACTAAACACCTCCGGGAATAAGAATAACAGAACGGTTTATCAGTTATATTCAGCTTGGATAGTAACTGAGGAACCGGCAAGGCGACCGCGGTGAAAGCCGATGACGAACGCATGTTGCTGCGGGTACTCCGCAAAGGAGTTCCCGTTCGCCGGTCAGGCTATGGGGCAGGCCGTTTAGTTTTAGTACCGTCCAGGACACCATTGTGTCGCAAACGGAACCAACGAAATGGGCGCCTGATGCGTCATACATGTAGTAGCAGATCCGCAATCCGGCCGAAAAGCTCGCCCCACGACTTTTCGGCCGGAAGATATTTGGCGCGGCGACGCATCCGAACGCCGCGCCGCTTTTTTATGGTCCGTGTCCGTGCGGCTTCGCTCGCATTCCGATCAGAGCGAGACCACGATTTCGAACCAGCGTCTCAGGTTGCCATTGAGGAATCGGGGTCGCGTGGTGCTTGTGGGTGGCGCCCCCGGCCCGGACGCGAATACTACCCGTGGACCAGTTCCTCAAGCTGGCTCACCATCGTGCGCACCGATGCGGATTGGGCGCTGAGTTCCTGACTGGCGGACGCGCTTTCTTCAGCGCTGGCGGCGGTCTCCTGCGTGGTCTGTTGAATCCGCGATACGGCTTGCGAGATCAGGTTGATGCCGCGGACCTGCTCTGCGGTGGCTCCGTCCAGTTCTCCGGTCAGTTGCACCACGTGCTGCGCGAGTTGGGAATTCGTGGCCATGGCTTTTGCGCATTCATCCACGGTTCCCTGTCCTTCCGCGGTCTTGTCGATCGATTCCTGAATCAGCGTGGAGGTGTCTTTCGCCGCCTCGGCGCAGCGGCGCGCGAGGTTGCGGACCTCCTCAGCGACCACGGCGAACCCCAGACCCGCTTCACCGGCCCTGGCCGCCTCGACGGCGGCGTTCAACGCCAGAATATTCGTCTGAAACGCAATTTCATCGATCGTGCCGACGATCTTCGACACTTTCTCGCCCGAGTGCCTGAAGTTTGTCATCCACCTGACCAGGGCATCCATGCATCCGGTCATCACCTGGAAGCTTGTGCCCGTCTCTTTCATGGTGCCTGCCAGGGCCGCTGTTCTTTCTTTGTTCTGGCGCGTTACCGCGGTAACTTCTTCGGCCGCGGATGAAGTCTCTTCAATCGAAGCTGCCTGCTCCGACGCCCCTTGCGCCACCGATTGAGAAGTCTGGGCAATCTGGGAGGCAGCCGCTACAAATTGGTCGGCCGAGCCTGTCAGTTCGGATACCACGCCATTGATCAACCGCGACACTCTCCCGGCAATCGCCATTACGGCGATCAGGGTACCGCCGAGCGTGATGAGCCCAAACAATGCCAGGTAGAATTGAACCTCTCGTACTCCGGCGAGCAGTTCCTTTGTTGGGGCCACGGCGACAACGGTCCACGCTTTCTTCTGGACGCGCTGGAAATACGCCGTATTGGCCCTTCCCCCAAAGTCGTACTCCAACCTTCCAGCAGCCCGGCTCAGCATTTCACCGCCGAAATCCGTTTTGGCGATATTCAGGTTCATGATTTTGGCTGGGTCGGGGTGTGCCAGGACCATTCCAGAGCTGTCGAAAAGGTACAGATACCCGGTCTTGCCGGGGTGGTGGTCCTTGACGAAACTGTCCGAGAAATCAGACAGTTCGATGGGTGTTCCCAGGATGCCCAGCAGCCGGCTGCCGGTCCGGACCGGCGCGGTGACCAGGGCTACGGGCCTCCCCGTGGCCGGCGACTTCATGACCTCGCCCACCCAGAGTTCCCCCTGCCGGGCGTGCTCCACGTTCGCTCGAAAGCCCTCGATCCCCATCAGATCGATGCCGACGGACTTGCCGCCGATGGAATCCACAAAGAGCTTGCCATTTTCGTCAGCCAGAAATACGTTTTCGTAAAACGGCGACCGGCGGTGAATCTCCTTCAACACCTGTTCCGCGCCGTCGGGTTTGTGGTCCGCGCACGCGGCTACCAACGGCTCGAGTTCGCTCAGGTTTACCGCATCGCGCTCCCGGCTGTTAATCCATAGGTCCAATGCCTGAGCCGTGCTGGTCGCACTACGGTTGAGCCCTTCATCCGCCTGCGCGGTGAGCGTGCGGGAACAGACCCAATCGACCGTTCCGGTCAACCCGAGAGTGGATGCCACGACCACCGTGGAGGTCCATAAGGCAAATCTTGCGCGAAGCGAGAATCGATAATTGGCCATTCGTCCGGTGCCTTGCTGCCGTCGAGTTACATATCGGCCGCTTCGGGAAAAGACTTCACAGTTCCCCTGGCAGTCGTTTGGATAGAGAATTGAAGTAACACCATATGAGAATCGACCGGCGTAAGTTTCTGGGAGCGGCCGGCGCCGGCGGCGCGCTCCTGCAGGTACAGCCCTCCGGCGCGCAGGCGCGGCAGGCCCCCCAACAGATTCATCCCGGAGTGTGGAGATTCCGTTTCGGCGCTCCCGAAGCCATTACCCCGGTGGCCACGCGTCACTATCCGCCGGCCGTTGCTCCCCTGGCGAGCCTGCCGGCGCCGGCAACCTGCCCTGTGGCCGTCGCCGCCGCTGGATCCAAGCGCGGCTACCTCGTCCGCATTCCGCTTGCTGCCAATGAGATCGTCTACGGTCTGGGACTCCAGCTTCAGTCCCTCATCCAACGCGGCCTGAAAAAGAGACTACGAGTGAACGCCGACCCGAAAATGGATACCGGCGATTCGCACGCGCCCGTTCCCTTTTACGTCACCACCGGGGGTTACGGCGTGCTCGTGGATACCGCCCGTTATGCCACCTTTTATTGCGGGAACAAGGACCGGAAAGGCTCGCCGGCGCCGGCCGCGGAACCGGCTCCGGCAGGCATTGGTCCGGACGCGTTGCCGGCTGCCTACCGGCGATTTCGGTTCGACCGGGCCACCGAAGCGATGGTCGAGATCCCCGAAGCCTCGGGCATCGATGTCTACGTATTCGGCGGCCCCACCATGCGTCAGGCCGTGCAGCGCTATAACCTCTTCTCCGGCGGCGGCCCGCTGCCGCCGCGCTGGGGCCTGGGCATGTGGTACCGCGTCAAGAGCGATTACAGCCAGGAGGAGGTGCTACGAATCGCCTCCGAATTCCGCGACCGCCGTATTCCCTGCGATGTCATCGGCCTCGAGCCGGGGTGGCAAACCCACGCCTATTCCTGTACCTACGTCTGGAGTAAGAAGTTTCCCGAGCCAGCCCGCCTGGTACAGGATCTCGCCGCCCAGTCGTACCGTCTCAACCTGTGGGAGCACGCCTTCACCCATCCGGATTCGCCCATCCACCAGGCGCTGGCGCCGCATTCGGGCGATTACGAAGTCTGGGACGGGCTGGTGCCCGACTTCCTCGATCCCGAAGCGCGCCGGATTTTTGCCGGGTATCACGAGAAGGAGCACGTGGCCCTTGGCGTCTCCGGCTATAAGCTCGATGAGTGCGACAACTCGGACTTTACCGGCAACTGGTCCTGGCCGGAGGTGGCGAAGTTTCCCTCCGGCGCCGATGGCGAACAGATGCACAGCCTCTTCGGCCAGCGCTACCAGGACACGGTGCAGAGTATCTTCGAGAAACGCCGGGAGAGGACCTATGGCCTGGTGCGCTCTTCGGGCGCCCTGGCGGCGCCCTACCCATATGTTCTGTACAGCGACCTGTACGACCATAAGGAGTTCATCCGCGGGGTGGCCAACATGGGCTTTTCCGGGCTGCTCTGGACTCCCGAGCTGCGCAGTGCCAGCAGCCCGGAGGATTTGATTCGCCGGCTCCAGTCGGTGGTCTTGTCGCCAATGGCCATCGTCAACGGCTGGTACATCAAGAATCCGCCCTGGAAGCAGGTGGAACGCGATGCCAATAACGCCGACCGCCTGGCGCCCGATTGGGAACGGGTGGAAGACCAATGCCGCACCATCATGGAACTTCGCATGCGCCTGGTTCCGTACCTGCACGCCGCCTTCGTCAGGTACCGGCGCGAGGGGGTGCCGCCCTTCCGCGCATTGGTAATGGACTATCCCGGCGATCCCGCTACATGGGCCATCGACGATCAGTACCTGGTAGGCGACTCCCTGCTGGTGGCGCCGGTGGTGGCCGGGCAATCCACCCGCGGCAGTCTATCTTCCCGAAGGCGACTGGTTCGACTTCTGGACCGGAGAGCGGTCTGCCGGCAAGCGGCGCATCCAGATCGAACCGCCCCTGGAGCAGATCCCCCTCTACGTCAAGGCAGGCGCCATACTTCCGCTCGCGGAGACCACGCTCCATACTGCCGGCGCTGCCAGTCTCCGGTTGCATATGCAGGTGTACGGCAACTCCGCGGAGCCGACGGTCCTTTATGAGGATGACGGGAGTTGGAACCCGTCGCTGGCGGAGGTAACTCTGACTTGGGAACCATCCAAACAGTCGGGCTCGCTCCGCCGCTCCGGCAACGGCAGCGGGCCGCGCTATGAGGCCGCCGGATGGAAACTGTTGGAGTGAAACTGCGACGTATCGGCCGACCGGCCGTGGTTACCGCGCTCAAGTGAACCGGCCGGACCCGGATGGCTTGCACCCGCCGGCGGCGAAAGTCGAGAGCAGCCGCTCGACTTCGGCAGACTGGCACTCCGGGCACTTCAAATCCCGGTCGGAGTCCTGCATCCGGCGCAGCAGTTCAAAGCTCTTGCCGCAACCTTGGCAGCGATATTCATACATCGGCATAGTGGTTCTACTCTCAGGATGCAACATCCGCCACCGGGGTGACAACCCTTTCTGTGTCACCAGACCGCGAAGAATTGCATCTCTAGGATTGCATGGACCTTTCCGCCCCAGTCCCGATGCCGGCCACACCGGCGGAGTTGCGGAGCGACAATGAGCGTCTGAAACTCCTGCTGGATCTCAACAACGCCATTGTGTCGAATCTGGAGCTTCGCGATCTGCTAAGAGCGATATCGGCTAGCGTTCGGCATATGATGAAGTGCGACTCGGTAGGCGTGGCGTTGCCGGACCCGAACGACCAGCGGCTGCGCATTCATGCGGTGGATTTTCCGGAGGGACGAGGCCTGATTCGCGAGGAAGGCAAGGTTCCGGCCGCCGAAGGGCCGACCAACCGCGTCTTCCGCATGGGAGAGCCCATCGCGCTGGACGCCCGGGCACTGGCGGCTCTGGACGCGAGCAACCTGGCAGTGGCCGAAGGCTTTCACGCCCTGTGCGATGTTCCCCTGGTGAGCCGCAACCGCACTCTGGGTGTTTTGTGCCTCGGCAGGCTTCACGACCATCCATTTACGGGGGACGAAGTGGAATTCGTCCGGCAGGTGGCAGCACAAGTGGCCATCGCCGTGGAAAACGCCCTGGCCTACAAACAGATCGCCGAACTCAAGGACAAGCTGGCGCAGGAGAAACTGTACCTGGAAGACGAAATTCGCAGCCAGATGAATTTCGATTCCATTATCGGCCGCAGTGAGCCGCTGCAGAAGGTGTTGCAGCAGGTTGAGACCGTGGCTCCCACCGATTCGACCGTGCTCATTTACGGGGAAACCGGAGTGGGTAAAGAGCTGGTGGCCCGCGCCATCCACAACCTCAGCTCGCGCAGCAAAAACGCGTTTGTGAAGCTGAACTGCGCCGCCATCCCGACCGGGCTTCTGGAGAGCGAGATGTTCGGACACGAACGGGGAGCGTTCACCGGAGCCATCGCGCAGCGGATCGGCCGCTTCGAACTGGCCAGCCATGGGACGGTCTTCCTGGACGAAGTCGGAGAGATCCCGCTGGACCTCCAGCCGAAACTGCTGCGCGTGCTGCAGGAACGGGAATTCGAGCGGCTTGGCAGTTCCCGCACGCTGCGCACCGACGCCCGCCTGATCGCCTCCACCAACCGGGATCTGGCTGCCATGGTGAAAGAGCAGACGTTCCGCATGGACCTCTATTACCGCCTGGAGGTCTTTCCCATTTATGTGCCGCCGCTGCGCGAACGGCAGGAAGACATTCCCCTTCTGGTCCGTCATTTCGTGCAGCAGTTTGCCCGGCGCATGAACAAAACCATCGATACCATTCCCTCGGAAAGCATGCACGCGCTGCAGCATTACCGCTGGCCGGGGAACATCCGGGAATTGCAGAACCTGATCGAGCGCGCGGTCATTCTATCCGCCGGGCCCGTTCTGCATGTGCCCCTGGCCGGTCTGCACGCCCAGCCCGGTTCCACCGCGCCGGGCAAGCAGGAGACGCTCGAAGAGGTGGAACGGCGCAAGATTCTGGAAGTGCTCAAAGCCACCGGCTGGGTGGTCAGCGGACCGCGCGGCGCCGCCGTCGCGCTTGGACTGAAACGCAGCACGCTGCAATTCCGTATGGAAAAGCTCGGCATCCGCAAGTCCTTACCGTGACGCTTTCAGAAGCCTGGCAACTTCGGAACGGGGCGGATCGTCGGGGGTAATGCGCGATCCGGCGTACTGGGTGAGCAGCATCTTCGCCTCTTCCAGGTTGCGCCCGCTTTGAATATAGGCCTCTGCGCGCGCAAACAGCAGCTTGGGCGAATCCGGTTCCCTTTGAGCCGCCGTGCGAAACAACGCATCGCTTTCCTGGTAGCGGCCGTGCGCCGCCAGGAATCCGGCCAGGTCTATCGTGCGGCCAATCTCGCGCGGCGCCAGTTCCAGGGCCTTGCGGAGTTCCGCTTCCACTACGTCGAATTTCTTCCGCTTCCCGGCAAGGCGGGCGCGCGTGTAATGGTATTCGGCTGCGTTGAGCCGGCCGATCCGGACGGAGACCTCTTCGGCCTTGTCTACCCCACCGCCCACGATTCCCGGAGCCTGCAGGTAGTATTCGAACAGATCTCCCAGGGCTTCCAGATTGGATGGATCCAAAGCGGCGGCCTTCTCGAAAGCCGCGCGCGTCTTGTTGGCATACGGCAGAGCCGTCAGAAAACTGGCCTGCTCCGCGCGCCTGCCATAGGCTTTGCCCAGCCAATCGTAATATTGGGAGTTCTGAGGATCTTCGGCGACAGCCTTCTCCAGATAACTTATGGAATTCCGGTACTGTCCGTCCATGTAATAGGCTTTGCCGGTCAGGGCGTACACGGCTCCGTTCTTCGGCGAAACCGGCAGCAGCGTACTCAGGGCCGCCTTGTAATCGGTGTGCTGGTACGCCTCTTCGGCCCGCTCCAGATCCGAACCCGCCGCGTGCGCCACGGCGCCCAGGGACAGCACCGCGCAAAGAGCCGCCATTCCGATTGTCAATCCATTACGTTCCATACCCCTCCCATCCAGCGGCCCTATTCGGGCGTACTGCGAAATGCCACCTCACCGAAATAGCTTTCGGCGAGACTGCCGGTGTGCTGCGAATTAATTTGCAGGCGCAGCCCTTTTACTGCGGGTGCAGGCTTGCCAAAAGTGCTCTCATAGTCCGCCGCTACGTTGCGGGTCTCTTCCACCCAGCGGTTGGTTTCGGCTGCTCCCGATTCGCACACCACGGCGAAAACGTGCACCAGCGGAATCGTGCTGGCCCGCCGTACCGTACCCTTGGGCGCAGTGGTGTCCCAGATATAACTCAGGATCCGCCGGTCGGCGAAGGCCACCATCACCTGGGCCGCCTGATCGTCCGTGCCGGACTTCCGGAAATCGCCGCCCGCGGGAAGCCTGGTGACCATCCAATGCCACGAGAGGTACGGCGTCTCGGCGGGGTCGATCGCCACGCTGCGCTCCAGCGAAAATGACGAGCTCCGGCTTGTTAGATGCACGCACAGTCTGTCCGATTCCTGGCAGCCGGAAATATCCGGCTTGCCGTGGACCACTTTGACCTGCCAGCCGGAAGGCACACCGCTCGCGCCCGGATTGGCCACGCCCAGCGCGATCACCGACAGCGGGGACGTCCGGGCCTGAAAAATCAAAAGCAGAGCGAGGCATGGGAGCACGGCGAATCCGCGCTTCATCGGTGCATGTCCCCGGAATCGTTCTCTTCGGTTGTCGCCACAGCACCGGGATGAGAGCCGCGCATGGAGCCTGCTGTTAGCGCGGGTATGGCGCGAGTGGAAGCTGCGACTCCTTCCCGTGTCTGCCGCAGGGACGCCGCCAGGGTGCTGCGCGAAAGGCGCGTGACCAAAGGGGACGCCATCCAGCGGAGCGTTGCGGGGATATCGCGGGTCAAGCCGATGGCTTCCAGTTCCAGATAAACGCCTCCGTCCCGCTCCTCATAACGGGCGATGCTCTGCAACTTCCAGATGAAGCCATTGCCTTCGCCCTGAGGCAGCAGGTGCTCGCTGCTCTTCCCGTAATCTGCGATTTCCTGCGCGCCGGTAACATGCGTGATGGTGTACCAGCGATGCGGACCGGCCGCGAAATCGCGCGCTTCGTAACGGCTTTCCAGGGCGGCGTTCACAAACAGAACGTTGTTCATCCAAAGCATGGAATATTCCTGCCGGCTGTCTCCGCCGGCCAATAACCGGGAATCCAGAACCTTGGGCTTATAGATCTCCTTGTAGCGCCCAAAATCGTGAGCCACGGCGAGGACTCCATCGAGTGTCGCGCCGGGAATGAACATCGCCCCCACCCAGTGATGAATCAATCCGTCGGGCACATGATGCATGCCCGCACCGTCCACGGGCGCGACCAGGATCTCGCCCTTGCGGACGCGCTCCGCGCGGTCCGGTGCTTCGTCGGTCCAAAGGAAATGGCGGCCGGGCGACAGTCGCGCATGCATGGCCGAATCGGCGTCGTGAACATACTGGTTCCACGCGCGCACAGTCTCCGGCTTCAGTTCAGCGCCCTGCACCGCAGTGAGTAGCGCAAGTCCCAAAAGCGCGCTTGAGAATTTCATCCTGTGGCTCCTTCCGCATCCTTCGCACAATGAATGTGCAACTGATGCGCCACAGGCGGACGCCGGAAAAACGGCGCATTCAATGGGAGTTCCGGGCGCGATCCGGCGTGGTGACGAGTCCCCGGTGCCAGCCCGCCGTCAGGTGCCGGAATCCTGGCAGGCTGTTATGTGCCGAGTGTGAATTCCCACGCGCAGCACCGGCCCGCGGGCGCCTCGGGCGGGCACGCCAGGCATTTGGTGACGATGCGCGGATCCACCGTGCGGGCAAACGTTTCGAACTCGACTGTGCCCACCGGCTTGCAGGGAAAGTCGGGCAGCCCCTTCCGGCGGCGGGCTTCCTGGACGCGGCATTCGTCCATGAAGAAACGCAGGCTCTGCCGGTCTTCTGCCCACTCCACGCGCTGCGCATTGACCACGGCATAAAGCCGTAAGCCCAGGGCCTCTTCCAGCGCTGCCAGACCGCCTCCCTCGGGTATCCCGAAAGTTGCCATAATCCGGCGCGCTTCGGCAGCCGCAAACCGCGCCCATGAAGCGGCGTCCAAGGCAATCGCGGTGTCCATGCCGAAGCGTTCTTCCGCCGCCAGAAACCAGCACCCGTCGTGCGCCAGCCAGTTTCTGGCAAACATGGTGAGAGCCCGCAGGAGATCCTCGCGCCCCATGGTAGCGAAGGTCTTCACAGTTTCACTCCGGTGAGTTGACGGTGGCCTTCCGGGAACCACGCCTTATACGATTCGTGCCCGCCCGGCAGGTTGCGCACGCGAAACCCATTCTGGCTGAGCAGCCGGCAAGCATAGTAAGAACGGTGGCCGGTCCGGCAGGCGACCCAGATCTCCCGGTCGCGCGGTAACTCGGCGAGGCGGTCGCGGAGTTGATCCAGAGGGATGTTTACCGCCCCATCGATGCTATTGCCTGCCACCTCAGCGGGGTCCCGCACGTCCAGCACGAAGGCGCTGGTGTCCGTCAATCCGCTCCAGGGCGCCAGCGTCACATCTCCCCGGACCACGTTGGCCGCCAGCATCCCGGCCAGATTGACCGGGTCTTTGGCGGAGCCATATTGCGGCGCGTAGCAGAGTTCGGCTTCCTCGAGGTCGAATACCGTGGCGCCCTTCTGAATGGCCATGGCAATCACGTCGATGCGCCGTTCCACGCCCTCCTCGCCTATGGCCTGGGCGCCCAGGACCAAGCCGTCGGACCTCCGGAACACCAGTTTCAGGTGAATCGGACTGGCGCCCGGGTAGTATCCGGCGTGATGGCCCGGGTGCAGGTACACGGCTTCGTAATCGCCGATGCCGGCCCGGCGCAGCGATTTTTCGGTGGCCCCGGTGAGGGCGGCGGTCAAACCGAAGAAGCCGCAAACGGCCGTGGCCTGGACACCCCGGAAACGGGAGGCGCGCCCGCAGATCGCGTCCGCGGCAATGCGTCCCTGGCGGTTGGCGGGCCCGGCCAGCGGAACCAGATCCCACTCTCCGGTAATGCTGTTCCGGACCTCGACAGCGTCGCCCACAGCCCAAATCCGCGGGTCGCCGGTGCGCATGGAATCATCCACCCGGATGCCGCCGCGGGAGCCGATTTCGAGGCCCGCCTGCCGCGCCAGTCCCACCTCCGGACGCACGCCAAGGGAGAGAATGACGATGTCGGCCGGGATGCGCGCGCCGGCCTTGGTCAGCACCGTCAAGCCGCCATTCCCGGCCGGCTCGAAGCCCGCCACTCCGTCGCCCAAGCGAACCCCGGCAGTGTGGGCAGCCAGGCGCAGGCGCACGAACTCGGCCATTTCCGGATCCAGCGGCGGCATCAACTGGTCCGCCATCTCGACAATGGTTACGTCCAGCCCCCAGACGTCCAGGTTCTCGGCCATTTCGAGGCCGATGAAACCGCCGCCGGCCACCACCGCGCGCTGCGCGTGGTGCGTCTTGAGCCACTCGCGAATCTCCCGGCTGTCCGGTATGGTGCGCAGTGTAAAGATGCCGGGCAAGTCGACCCCCGGCAAATCGGGACGGATTGGCGCTGCGCCCGGGGAGAGCACCAGCGCATCGTACCGCTCCCGGTAGACGGCGCCGGTTTCCAGATTGCGCACCTCCACTTCATTCGCGGCGCGGTCGATGGAGGTCACTTCATGCCGGGTGCGAACCTCGATATGGAAGCGCTCGCGGAACAACTCCGGTGTGGCTACCAGCAGTTTGTCTTCGTGCTGAATGATCTCGCCTACGTAATAGGGCAGACCGCAATTGGCGAACGAAACATAGGGACCGCGCTCGAAAATGACGATCTCCGCCTGTTCGTCCAACCGGCGCAGGCGGGCCGCGCAGGAAGCGCCCCCGGCCACACCGCCAACAATCAAGATTCGTTTTTGTTTGTTCATCGCTGTGGAGACCCCTTGCCGGCTCTGTCAAAACTTATTTTCAGACCCGATACTGTCAGTGTAACGAACTCCGCAAACCGCCGCGGCTTGCGCCGGGCCTTCGAAGCCCCTTATGCTGGACCCAGCCAGGAGAACCGATGATCGACGATCTGCAAATCACCATAGTGGCCGACAACGCCCTCTTCAACCGGGACCTGCTCGCCGAGCACGGGCTGGCGATTCTGGTGGAGGCCGGAGGCCGGCGGATCCTCTTCGATACGGGGCAGGGGAGAGTGCTCGCGGGCAACGCCGCGGCGCTGGGCTGCGCGCTGGATAACCTGGACGCGATTGTCCTGAGCCACGGGCATTACGATCACACCGGGGGACTCGCGCCGGTGCTGGAGTCGGGAGGCCGGCCCCGGGTTTTCATGCACCCGGCGGCGCTGAGCCCCAAATTCGCCAGGCGCGACCGGCCGCCGCATCGCGACATCGGCATGCCGCATGCATCCCGGGAGGCCCTGGGCGCCATTGGCGGCCGGCTGGTAAAGACGGAATCGGTCACCGAAGTGACGCCCGGAGTCTGGTGTACCGGCGAGATCCCGCGGACGCGGGCCGTCGAAAGCGGCTTCTTCCTTGACGAGGGCTGCCGCGAAACGGATCCGCTTGCCGACGACCAGGCTCTGTTCATGGAGACCGGCAACGGAACGGTGGTCGTCACCGGCTGCGCTCACGCGGGCCTGGTGGAGACGCTCGACCGCATCGCACAGATCACCGGACACGAGAGGATCTTCGCCGTGATTGGCGGCTTTCACCTGATGCTATCGGAAAGCGACGCCTGGGAGGCGGCCGGCGACGCCCTGAGCCGCCGGGAGGTGCAATGGATGGCGCCCGCCCATTGCACCGGATTCGGCGCGCAGGCTTACCTCCGCGGGCGGTTTCACTCCCGCGCCCTGGAGGCCGGAGCCGGCCGGCGGCTGGAGTTCCGAACTGCGGTTAGTCCGGCAGTTTCCTGAAGCAGAGGAACCAGTCCACGCACCGCACCGTGGGGTCTGTCGCCGCCATGCGTTCCTTGGCAGCGCCGCAGGATCCCGGCGGCGGGACGATCACCTCTTCGCCCGGCACCCATCCCGCCGGCGTGGCCACCTTGTACTCGTCGGTGGTCTGCAGGGCGATCAGGAGACGCTTGATTTCGGGTATGTTCCGCCCGTTGCTCAGCGGATAGTAGAGGATCGCCCGCACCTTGCCCTCGGGGTCGATCACGAAGACGGCGCGGACTGCCTGGGTGGTGCTCGCCGAAGGCTGCAGCATTCCGTAGGCGCGCGATACCTGCATGGTCAGGTCGGAGATTACCGGGAACATCACTTCGATGTTCTTCATGCCGCGGAACTCCGCCTTTTCTCGGATGGTGCGCAGCCAGGCAATGTGGCTGAACGTGCTATCGATGGAAAGGCCCACCAATTCGCAGTTTAAGTCCTGAAACTCCTTTTGCATGGCAGCAAAAGTCATAAACTCGGTGGTGCAGACCGGCGTGAAGTCCGCGGGGTGGCTGAAGAAGACCACCCATTTGCCTGTGTAATCCTCTGGGAAGCGGATGCGGCCTTGCGTCGTCTCGGCCTCGAACGAGGGGGCCATTTCGCCGATCAGCGGCAGTTTCTGCATGGTTTCGGTCATGCCTGGTATTCCTCCTGAATGTGAGTAGCTGTAAACTCTACCGATCCCATTCTTGCGCCGCCGGCCGTCCCAAGTCCAGCATCAGGCGCGCGCGGGCCTGTCGTGAACCAGAACATACGCCGCCGGGACCAGAAATACGGTGAGCAGCACCGAGACGGACAAGCCGCCGAGGATGGCGCGCGCCAGGGGAGCGTAAGCTTCGCTGCCCGCGCCGAGTTTCAACGCCATGGGCAGCAGGCCAATGATGGTCGCCAGCGAAGTCATCAGCACCGGCCGCAGCCGGACGCGGCAGGCCAGCGCCACGGCGGAGCGCACGTCCATCTCTTCATCGCGCAGGTGACGCGTGAATTCGACGATCAGGATGCTGTTGGATACCGCGATGCCGACCAGCATCACAATTCCCATCAGCGACATCACATTGAGCGTGGTGCCGGATAGCAGGAGCACCAGAATCACCCCCGTGATCCCCGGCGGAACGGCGGTAAGAATGATCAACGGATCGATAAACGACCGGAACTGCGCCACCAGAATCAGGAACAGCAGGACCACCGCAAGGCACAGGCCGATCGCGAAACTGGAAAACGAATCGCGCATGCCCTGCACCATCCCGCGCAACGTCACCGTCAGGCCCTCGGGGACTTTTGTCCCGGCAATAATGACGTCAATGGCATTGGCTATTTTGGCCAGGTCTTCATTCAGCGGCCGGACGTAAATATCGGTGGTGCGCCGCAGTTTGTAATGGTCCACTTCCGTCGGCGACTTCATGCGCGTTACCTTGCTGATCATATCGAGCCGGGTGGGCGAGGTATCGTTGGGACCGCGCAGGGGAATGGCCTTCAGGTCGCTGATCGTCTTCACCTGGGATTCGGGATACTGAACCGTCAACATGTAATCGTTGCCGGTTTTCGGATCGATCCAGTAACTGGGAGCGATCATGCCGTTGGAAGTGAGGGCGGTGATGACGTTGCCTACCACCTCGCGCTGATCCAGGCCCATCTCGCTCGCACGCATGCGGTCCACGTCGAGGTACAAGGCTGGATAGTCGATATCCTGCGGGGTGAAGACATCGGCAACGCCTGGGATCTTCCTGATTTTGGCCGACAGTTGGAGAGCGGTCTCATAGGAGGCATCCATATCGCTGCCGGCTACCTGCACATCGATAGGCGCCGGCATGCCCATATTCAATACCGCGTCCACCAGGCTGCCCGAGGAAAAGAACGCGGTCAACTCGGGCAATTCGTTCTGCATGCGCTGCTTGACGCGGCGGATGTACTCGTAACTGCCGGTTTTGTGATCGTCCTTGAGACTCACCTGGATAAAGGCGGTGTGCATGGCCGAATTAGGCGTGAAGATCGCGGAGAAATCCGGCGTCGAACCGATGTTCGAAACGATCATGCCCAGATCTCCCGGCGCGACGGTGTCGTGAATGAGGCGCTCCACCTTGGCCACTTCTTCCTCGGTCACCGCGAGCCGCGTCCCGGTGGGAGCTTTCACGTTGATGACGAACTGGCCGGCGTCGGTCCGCGGGAAAAAGGACATACCCAGCAGGGGAAACAGCGCCAGACTGGCCGCAAAGACGATTCCAAAAGAGGCCAGGGTAAGACCCGGCCGGCGCAGCGTAAAACCAACCAGTTTGTCGTACACTTTCAGGAAGCTTTCGAATCGCTCGTTGAACCAGATGTTAAATCGCTCTCCCAACGAACGGGTGCGCTTGGGATGATCCACGGTCACCGGCACTTCCGATGACGGCGTGCCATGGTGGGCCGGGGCCTTGATGAAGCGCGCGCAGAACAGCGGCACCACGGTCATCGCCACGGCGAACGAAGCAAACAGCGATAATCCCACCGCCAATGCCAGCGCGGTAAACAGGAATTTGCTGACGCCGTACAGGAACGTGACCGGGAAGAACACCACCACCGTGGTCAGCGTGGCTGCCAGCACCGGCAAGGCGACTTCCCGGCCGCCCTTTTCCGCCGCCACCTCCGGCGTCTCTCCGAGTTCCAGGTGGCGGTAGATGTTTTCGAGCACGACCACCGAGTTATCGATCAGACGGGAGAATGCCAGAGCCAGCCCCCCCAGCACCATACTGTTAATCGAGCTGCCGCCCATGAAAAGACAGATCGCCGCCGCCAGCGCCGACAGCGGAATCGAAAAGAACACCGCCACGGTGGCACGCATGCTGCCCAGAAAAACAAGGATCATGACCGACGTCAGGAACAACCCGATTGCGCCTTCGTCCAACAGTGTCTCGATGGCCGTTTTCACGAAAGCCGATTGATCGAAGACCACCTTAGAGACCAGTTCTTTGGGTACATCGAACAGATGCTTCAGACCCTCGGTGATGCCATCGACGACGGCGATGGTGTTGGTGTCGCCGCCCTGTTTCATGACCGGGAGGTAGACCGAAGGCTGTCCGTCCACGCGAACGATGTTGGTCTGAATCTGTTGTGCGTCTTTCGCGTAACCAATGTCCGACACGCGCACCGGCGACTGTCCCACCATCTTGATGGGAAGCTGATTGATGTCCTCAATGCTGGAGAGCTGGCTGTTGGTGTAGATGTTGTAGTCGAGGGTTCCCACCTGTACGTCGCCGGCGGGAAGAATCAGGTTGGCGTTGTTGATGGAGCGAACCACATCCATGGGGCTCAACTGGTGCGCTTCGAGCTTGTACGGGTCGGTGTAGACCATGATCTGCCGGTAACGGCCGCCGAACGGCTGGGGGACGCTGGCGCCGGGAACGCTGCCAAGCTGGTTGCGTACCTGAAATTGCGCATAGTCGCGCAGCACGGTCTCGTTCAACCCTTCGCCTTTGAAGGTCACCAGACACACCGGAAGGCTGGATGCATCCAGCTTCAGTACCACCGGAGGCAAAGTACCGGGAGGCAGACGCCGCAACTGGGCCATTGCCAGGTTAGAGATGGTCGTCACCGCGGAATCCGGATTGGTTCCCGGCTGGAAGTAGACCTTAATTACGCTCACGCCCGGCAGCGAGCGGGATTCGATATGCTCGATTCCGGAGCCCAGGGTAAAGAACCTCTCGAAACGGCTGGTAATGTCATTTTCAATCTGCTCCGGAGGCATACCGGAAAAAAAGGTGGCCACCGCGACCACGGGAATGTTCATCGACGGGAACATATCCACCGGCATCCGGACCAGGCTGCTCACACCGACTACAGCGATAAACAGACAGACCACAACAATAAAATACGGATTGCGAATTGCGAATCTTGACATCGGTATGTTCCCCCGTCGTCTACTGCGCGTGTGCACGGAGACTGGTAGTCTTCGGGCGAACCTCAGCGCCGGGATGCACCGTGGACCGGCCGCTCAAAAGAACCCTGTCACCCAGATTCAGGCCCGAGCGGACCTCCACGTTTTGAGCACCCTCAAGTCCAAGCGTGATTTTCCTGGACTCCACGCGATTGTTCAACGTGACTACCATCACCCGCCCGCAGGCGTCCCCGTCGCGATCGACCGCTATGATCGGAATCACGAGTACGGCGTTCCGTCGTTCCAGCGTGAGGTTCACTTCGGCGTACATTCCCGGAATGAGCACCAGCGATGGATTCGGAACGTCAACTTCCGTGTCCATGGTTCGCGTCGTCAGCGATACCCTATCTGCAAAGCGTACCACGCGCCCTGGAAAACTCCTATGCAGCGTGGGAACCAGAACTTCCACGTCCTGCCCGACGTGCACCGTCGGCACGGCCGATTCGGGAACCGGCAAAACCAGCCGGAGCAGGCTGTTTTCGGAGACCTGCACCAGCGGCATGGCCTGCGTATGGGATGCCGTCCCGGCCTGAATCATCGAGCCATTGTCGGCGTATCTCCGGGTGACTACGCCGGCGAACGGCGCTACTACTTTGGTGTACTGGAGCAGCGCGTGAACCTTCGCCAGTTCGGCCTGATTGACGTCTACCTGGTCTTGCGCCACGGCGAGTGCCGATTTTGCGGCCGAAACCTGGGCTTCGGCGACCAGGTCCTTGCTCTGCGCATCGTCAATTTCCTGCTGGGCAACCAGTCCCGGTTTCTCCCTGGAGACTCCCGCCAACCGGGTGTACGAAACATGCGAGAACTGGTGAACCGCCTGGGTGCGCTGGACCTCGTCACTGGCGTGGGCCACTTCCGCCTGGCTGCGATCTACCGAGGCATTGGCGCGCGCCAGATCGTCCTCCATCTCGGGAACCTCCAGCGTTGCCAGCACCTGGTTGGGAGTCACCCGATCGCCGACATCGACATTGATCTGTTTGACGTAGCCGGCAACCTTGGCCATTACCTCCACTTGCTGGAAGGGTTTAAACTCCGCCGTGAGCACGAGGCCGCTCGACAGGTTATCCGTAACCACGCCGGCTACGGCTACGGTAGGCAAATCCGATGCGCCTGCCGTGCCTGCCTGCACCTCACCGGTGGAACACGATGTGGCGAGCCACAGGGAGGCCGTGAGGAGTACGAGAAGTCCTCGGACCGCGGTCTTCTGGATATGTAGAGTTGACATCTGTGTCTTTCCGGTACGCTGACCGGTGGAGCGAGCCCCGCGGTGAACTCAGACGCGGCCGGGGCCTCAGCGGGAGGACGTCACGCCGGCGTTATCTTCCAGCGCGGCGCACAGTTTCTCTACGTTGAACCCATCGGACTCGCACAACCGGAACAGTTCCTGCTCCTTATCGATCAGAGCGCGAGCGATCCTGATCAGGCGCTTCGCATAGCCCGCGGGAATCGATTGGATACCGTGCAAGTCCCCGTGCAGCAGGTCGCCCGCCGAGATCCGCAGCCCGCCGATTTCCACGGGCTCGCCAAACTCCACTACGTGAGCGTAGGCATGGGAGATGGCCAGGCTTCCCGAAAACAACTGGAAGCCCATTGTTTCAATGGCAGTAACGTCCCGGACCGCCCCGTTGGTGACATACGCGACACAGCCGAGAGCCCGGCTGATCCGGGCGTGGACCTCTCCGAACAGCGCCCCGAAACCGGGCGGCTGGTCGGCGTCCTGGATCACTATAATGCGCGGAGACGGCGTGCCGGCTACATACCGCCACCACTGAATGTGCTCGCCATAGCAGCGGCCCGTTACCGGGGTCTTGGACGCACGCACTTTGCCGGTGACGGCGTATCCCAGCACCGGCGGCAGGTTGGGAAACCGGCAGGTTGCGGTGCCGGCCACAAAGCCCTCATTGCGAAGGCGAATGTTCAACACTTCGATTGCATTCGAAAGTGTGCAAGTGTCAAATTGTCGAAGAAGCTCCAGATCTTCAAGAGTCTCTGTTTTTTGCATACGTTCCCGCTCACCCCAAATAACGGGTTCCGGCTGGAGGAGTCCTGGCGGAGCCTTCGCACCGGTCCGGAATTGCCCTAAAACCTATTCACCCGCATACATGGTATGCGGATGCAGCGACCGCGGCAATACCGCCGATCCAGTATATTGGGATCTGTTTGGCCGTATTTATCTTTCGGACAATGACCTCCAGATTCGTATTCTTTAATACAGATGGAGCGGCGGCCCGCGCCACCTGCGGCGGCCATTTGTTGAATCCGTCCACACATTTCGACACTCAATAGGGTCAGGGTAAATCGGAACACCATGGAAACCGCGGATGGGGTACGCAGGCTTGCCTGCCAGGAAGTGCGTGGGGGGAATCACCTGGCGTCGTATGCGGCGGAGTTGCCGGGTCTGGCCGGCTGGGTCTCCTGCCGTCCGCTACAGCCTTCACCGCGGGGCGGAGACGTCTACTACATGTCGTCCTGCAGCCAGGGGGTGATGGCGCGCGTGGTGCTGGCGGATGTCGCCGGCCATGGAGAAACGGTCAATTCCGCCGCCGGCCGCCTGCGCGACGCCCTTCGGCATCATGTGGAGCGGTGGGACCAATCCACGCTGATCCGCCAGTTGAACGATAGTTTTCTGAAGAGTGCGGAGAATACCCGATTTGCCACGGCTTTCGTGGCCAGCTTCTATTCCCACTCGGGCGAACTGCTGTTTACCAATGCCGGGCATGTGCCGCCGCTGTGGTACCGGGCTGCTCCCCGGGAATGGAGCCTGTTGCTGGACTCCACGCCGCTCAGCAAAGAGATTCTCAACCTTCCGCTGGGCCTGATTGCGGGCACGAGCTACAGTCAGACAGCCATCCAACTGGAGCCCGGAGATCTGCTGCTGCTGTACACGGACGGCGTCAGTGAGGCGTGCGACGAATCCGGCACGCAACTGGGTCTGGAACGGTTGCTCTCCCTTGCCCGCGGCCTGCCTACAGGGACCGCGCCGGCAGCCGGAGAGGGGCTGCTCGCGGCCGTTTCCCGGTTTCGCGGCGCCGTGCCCACCGGCGACGATGAGACCGTATTGGCCCTGCAGCGACGCCCGTGGATGTGACCATGGGGGAAACTCCGCGCCGCCTGAAAATGAAGTTCTCCGTGCCCAGCGATCCGCGATATTTGTGTGTGGTTCGCGGCGCCATCGGCTCTCTCGCCGGGGTGATCGGCTGGGAGGAATCCGAATGCCGGGCCATTGTGCTGGCGGTGGACGAGGCCCTGACCAATGTCATCCGCCACGCCTATCACGGCCGTACCGATGGCTGGATGGAGCTGGAGTGCCGCGAGACCGCGGATGGGTTGGAGATTGCATTGCTCGACAGTGGCGATGCTCCGGACAGGTCAAAGATATGTGCATACGAAATGGGTTGCGATCGGCCCGGCGGCCTGGGAACCCAGATCATCAAAAAGGTGATGGATCGGGTATCCTACGAGGAATCGCCGGAGGGAAATCGCTTTGTGGCGAGCAAATGCCTGAGGAAGAGCACGTGAAAATTTCGGTTCGTGACGTGGGGGCAGCCAAGGTTGTGGAAGTGGACGGAGATGTGGACCTGGGTACGTCTCCGGACCTCCGCCGCACGCTCTTCGATGCCCTGCCTACCGCGGGTACCCTGGCGCTCAACCTGGCAGCCATCCGGTATATAGACAGTTCCGGTATCGCCACCCTGATCGAGGTTCTGAAGCGCTCGCAGCAATTGGGCAAAGCGTTCGTGCTGTTCGGGCTCAGCCCCGCGGTATTGGAGGTGTTCCGGCTGACTCATGTGATTCGTGTCTTTCCGGTGTTTCAGACCGAGCAGGAGGCGCTAGGTACGTCGTAATGCAATGGGTGGCAAGCGTGGGCGCCGCAACCGGGAACACCATCGCGTACGTGGGAGCGCTGGCGGAAATCTCCGCGAAATCGCTGCGCCTGCTGTTTCTGTCGCCGCTGAAACGCAGCCGGATGCTGCAGCGCGCCATCCATGAAGCCATGGCCGCGGGGGTTGCGGCTACGCCCATCATCTCGCTGATCACCTTGTTTGTCGGGGTCATCATCGCTCTGCAGGGCGCGTATGAGCTGCAGCGACTGGGCGCCATGCAGTTGGTGGCCTCCCTGGTGGCCATCGCCATCACCAGGGAACTGGGGCCGCTGATCACCGCGATCGTGGTGATTGGAAGGTCCGGCTCCGCCTTCGCGGCGGAGATTGGGACGATGCGGGTTACCGAAGAACTGGACGCGCTCGAAACCATGGCGCTGGATCCGGTGGCCTTTCTGGTGGTTCCCAAATTTCTGGCGATGGCGGCGATGCTGCCGTGCCTGGCGATTTGGGCGGACCTGATGGGCGTTTTGGGAGGCGCCCTGTTTGGAGTGGCCGGCGGCGGCTTCACTTTTGGCGGTTACATGCTTGCCACGCGTGACGCCCTGCTTCTCCGCGACATCACCAGCGGGGTGGTCAAGAGCCTGGTGTTCGGCCTGGTGATCACCGCGGTGGGCTGCCACGAAGGCTTCGCCACCGGAACCGGCGCCGAAGAGGTAGGGCGCTCGACTACGTCCGCGGTGGTGATCTCCATTCTGCTGGTGATCCTGATCGACCTGGTCTTCACGGCGGTGTTCTACATGGCGCGGGGGGCCAGCTAAACGCATGGCTGCGCCTGTTTCCGGCGATCCGGTGATTTCGGCCCGTGACCTGCGAGTGCGCTACGGGGACCTGGAGGTTCTGCATGGCCTTACATTCGACGTCCGGCGCGGCGAGACACTGGTGGTAATCGGCGGTTCCGGTTCCGGCAAGAGCACCATGCTCCGGACCCTGGTGGGTCTGGAGAAGATATCGTCCGGTCAAGTGCTGGTTCGAGGTGTCGATATTTCGACAGCGGACACGCGGCAGATGGATGCCATCCGCAAACGCATCGGCCTGGCTTTCCAGGGCGGCGCTTTGATCGGCTCATTATCTGTAGGCGGGAACATTGCTCTGCCGCTGCTGGAACATACTACGCTCGAACCCAGCACCATTGAAGTCATGGTGCGGATCAAGCTGGAGCAGGTGGGCCTGAGCGGCTTCGAAAATTACAGCCCGTCGCAACTCAGCGGAGGTATGCGGAAGCGCGCCGCCTTCGCCCGCGCCATGGCACTGGAGCCGGAGATCCTGTTCTTCGACGAACCCTCGGCGGGCCTGGACCCCATCACCGCCGCCGGCATCGACGATCTTATCCTGAATCTCAAGAAGGCGTACAGCCTCACCATGGTGGTGGTGACGCACGAACTGGCCAGCGCATTCCTGATCGCCGACCGGATCGTTCTGATCGATCGCGGCAACATCGCCGCCATGGGACCGGTGGAGGAAGTGCGCAACAGCCGCCATCCCAGGGTCCGCCAGTTTCTGGACCGCGTCCCGGATTCCACCCAGGATGAAGATGTGGACCACCTGCGAATCTACACGGAAGGGATCAGATAGAACATGGACGCGGCGCGCGAGCGAACTCTGGTAGGGTTGTTCGTTCTGATTGCGGTAGGCCTGCTGCTGGGGACCGCGGTGGTGATCTCGGGCGGGCTGGGCGGCGTCACCGTCGCCTATCGATCCTATTTCAAATTCGCCGGAGGCGTGCAGCCGGGCGCGCCGGTGCGATACGGCGGCATGACGGTCGGAAAGGTGCGCAGGGTCCGGGTGGATCCGGGGAACTCCACCCGGATCGAGATCGACCTCACCGTCAATCGCGACGCGCCGTTGAAAACCGATAGCGTCGCCAAGATTTCGACCCTGGGCCCTTTGACCGATAACTATATCGAGATCACCACCGGCAGCGAGCATGCCGCTCTCTTGCAGCCCGGTTCGGCCCTGCGATCCGTCGAGGCCTTCGGCCTGCCGCAACTGGGAGATGCCGCCCAGGCCCTGATGCCGGACGTGCAGAGCGCGCTACAGAAACTCAACCAGAACCTGGACGGCCTGCAGGTGACGCTTTCGCGCGCCAACGACCTGCTCAACGACCGCAACCGCGCCAATATCGCCGGCACCTTGAATGGCCTGGACAAACTGGTGGTCGAAGTTCGACCTAAAGCCAACCAGTCCCTGGACAACCTGAACGGCATGTTGACCGAAACGCGCCCCAAGGTGGCCGCAACCCTCGCCAACGTGCAGGAACTGACCACGCGCCTTGGGCCGCTGCTGGATTCCCTGAACACCACCACCGCCCGCGCCAATGACACGCTGGCCCACGTGGATTCCACGCTCATGGAGAACCGGCCGGACATTCATAGCCGCCGTCACCGGTTTGCGCGATACGCTGGCGAAGTCCACTGTGTTGCTCAATCAGTTGAACCAGACGCTGGATCAGAATTCGGGCAACATCGATGAACTGCTCGACAACATTCGCATGACCACCGAGAATCTGCGGACCCTGACGGATACCCTGATGCGTTCTCCGGCGAGCCTGATTCGCGGCATCAAAGTGCCGGATCGCAAGCCGGGGGAGGTTCGGAAATAAGCCATGCGCATCCTGATTACAATCCTGCTGGCGATGGCCGGGTGCCTGGTGGAGGCCGGGTGCGTCTCCAACCGGCCGGTTCACTACTACACGCTGGGAGCGCCCGCACCGCCGGGCAATCGGGCCAGCCCCGACGGACTCGTCCTGCTGGTGGGCGCCATCGCGACTCCGGAGGAATTGCAGGATGGCCGGATTCGCTACCGCACCGGGTCCAACGAGGCGGGCGCGTACGAATACCATCGCTGGATCGAGCGGCCCGGATCGATGGTCCACAACGCATTAATCGACGCCTTGCGCGATTCGGGGAAGTACCGGCGCGTGCTGGATGCGGGGAGCGCGGCCAACGGCGATTACCTCCTGCGGGGCACGCTCGCAGAATTCGACGAAGTGGATGGAGCTTCCATTCAGACCAGGATTACGCTGCACGTCGAGTTGATCGACCGGAAGACCAACCAGAACGTTTGGGACCACACCGTGGAGCGGGAGGACCCGGTCAGCGGAAAGAGCGTGGCTGACGTGGTGCAGTCGCTCGACCGGAATCTGCAGCATGTGGCCGGTGAGACCGCCGCGGCGGTAGCCGGCTTTCTTGCCGCGCGCCGCTAAGGCAACTCCGCCAGGAACCGGTCGATTTCGGCCGGGGAGATGTAAAAGTGCGGCGAAGTGCGTACCCAACCCGCGCGAGGCGCGACGGAGATACCCGCCTGCCGGAGGCGCGCCACCAGTTCCACGGCGTCCACCCCTTCTTTGCGGAAACTGACGATGCCCGCTCCGGTGGCCGCAGTGCGCGGGATAAACAGTTCATATCCTTTGGCTTGCACGCCTTCGGCGATCCGGTCTCCGAGATTTTGGACAACTGGGGCTATTACTCCTTGCCCTACTTCGAGTAAAAATTCAATTGCTGCCTTTAAACCATAGATGCCAATTGTGTTCAGAGTGCCGCACTCGTACCGGCCGGCATCCGGGCGCAGGGCCATGTCGCGCGATGCGTAATCGTTGTAGCCGGCCACGTTGGTCCAGCCGAATTCCACCGGATCTACTTGATCTTGCAGGGCTTCGCTGATGTACAGGATGCCGCAGCCCTCCGGACCCAGCATCCACTTGTGGCCGTCGGCGGCCAGGGTGTCGATGTGGCAAGCCCGTACATCGATCGGGAAGGCGCCCATGCCCTGAATCGCATCTACCATATATATGCAATGGTTACGATGGCAAATCTCACCAATTTCTCGAATGGGTGCGCGGTAGCCGCTCAGAAACTGCACAAAGCTGATGGAAAGCAGGCGGGCGCCGCGGGTGGCTTCCTCGATGCGGTCCAGGGAATCGCCGACACTGAGCCACGTGACGGCCACGCCCTTCTCCTCGAGCCGTTTCCAGGGATAGTAGTTCGCCGGGAATTCCTCACGAAATGCCACCATGCGGTCGCCGGGCTTCCAGTTCAACCCTGTAGCCACGGTGGCTATGCCCTCGGAGGTGTTCTTGACCGACGCAATTTCGTTTCGGTTGGCCCCAATCAGCCGGGCGGCGGCTACCCGGAGCCCTTCGTATGCCGCCAGCCACTCGTCGTAATGCAGGCTGCCGAAATGGAGGCAATCGTCAGCCAGGTGCTTCATGGCGTCCGCAGCCGGTTTGCATAGTGGCGAGACGGCCGCGTGATTCAGATAAATCCGGTTGGCGCGGACCGGGAACTGGTTTTCATATTGTTCCCAAACCGCCGGCGCCGCCGAAGAATTTGCGTTCTTAACTGAGACCATTCCTTTACAATATAGGGAAAGGTGCCCAGGAGGCACCTGGGATGCATTATCGTGCCGTTGCCGCTCTGTCCCTGACCTTCACCGTGGGAGCCCTTTGCGCCGCCGACAAGAAGAAAGACGACCCCAACCAGATCGGCAATCGCAACGTGGGCAAAGGCATCAACTTCTACTCCATCGAGAAGGAGATGGCCCTGGGAAGGCAGCTCGCGCAGGAAGTCCGGCGGCAGGCCAGGATCCTCGACGATCCGCTGATCGCCGAGTACGTAAATCGCGTGGGACAGAATCTGGTTCGCAGTTCCGACGCCAAGGTTCCGTTCACATTCGAGGTGATCGATGGGCCCGAAGTGAACGCCTTCGCGCTACCCGGCGGCTACGTTTTCGTTTATACGGGGCTCATCAAGATGGCCGATGAGGAAGACGAATTCGCGGGCGCCCTGGCGCATGAAATCGCGCACGTGGCCGCCCGCCACATGACTCGCAATGCCACTAAGGGAGAGTTGGCGCAGATCGGCACGATTCCGCTGGGCATCGCCCTGGGCGGTTGGGGCGGCTATGCGGCCAGCCAGGCGGCGGGCGTCGGCATTCCCATGTCGCTGCTCCGGTTTGCACGGAAGGACGAAACCGAGGCGGACTACCTGGGCGTGCAGTACATGTATGCCGCCGGCTACGATCCCAACGGCGCCGTCAGCATCTTCGAAAAGCTGGAAGCGCTCGAGCGCAACGCGCCCGGCGCGATCTCACGGCTATTCGCCACGCACCCCATGGACGCGGACCGGATTGCGAAGACGCAGGAGGAAATCCAGAAGATTCTTCCGTCGCGGCCGGATTACGTGGTCACAACGTCCGAATACACCCGGATTCGCGAGCGCCTGATGGCCGAAGAGGCCGGGCACAAGACCGATCCCTCCGGCAATCGCCCTCAATTGAAGATCGGCCCCGCGCCCGGGGACCGCCCCACCATCCGGCGGTAGGGCGTTCTTACATAGAGCCTAGTGAATGGATGACACGATCAGCTTGTCCCCGTTGAGGACGCCGTCGACTTTGGCGCGGATCGGCTTATTGGCCGTGATTTCTTTGTTCCAGCCCTTGTCATTCTTGATCATGTCCTGCGTGCGCTGGTTCCCCACCATATCGAATTTAACTGTCTTGCCGTCGTCCATTTTCATTCCAAATTGACTGCTGCCGGTGGAGATGGGACAGTCCGAGCCGGACTCGCGATTCGCCGTGTTCTTCTGATCGGAAGCCGCCGCGGCGCTGCCGGAACTCTGCGAACTGCAGGACATATCCACCAGAACGCCTTTGAAACTCGATGTTTTCATCTCGGCAGGCGCGGCGCCTGCTGCCGCCGGACTGCCTGTTTTTGCCGACTGCTGTTGCGGCTGCTGCGGCTTGGTCTGCGCCGTCGCAGCTCCCGCTGCCGCAGCCAGCGAGATTGTGAGCATCCATACGCTTGTTTTCATAAACCCCTCCCGAGTGGGTATACTCCGGCAATTCGTCTTTGAAGATAATCACTGGAGCTTGAAAAACTAAGGCACTTTGGCTACCGCCGGGCTCAGTTGAGGGACGGCTTTTGTATGGAACCGATCACCGGAGTTCCCTGGCGCCCTCGTTGAGCGATTTTATTTCGGATACCAGTTGCGGAGGCGGACTTCAATTCCGCTGCCCTGCATGTCCCTGGCAAAGGCTTGGGCGTTTTCTTCCTTGGAGTAGTGGTAGGGATAGACGATGGCGGGATGGAAAGCCTTGACCGCATCCGCCGCGGCTTCCGGCGTCATGGTATAGGGCAGGTTCATGCAGACGAAGGCCACGTCGATGTTCTTCAGGGCGCGCATTTCCGGTGTGCCTTCGGTGTCGCCGGAGAAATAGAAGCGTTTGCCGCCATAAGTGAGGACATACCCGTTGCCGCGGCCCTTCTCGTGGAATCCGCCCGGCTTGAGGTTGTACATGGGGATGGCTTCAATTTTGAAAGGGCCCAGAGTCCGATCCTCGCCGTTGGAAATCACGGTGCAGCCCGGCACCTGGGCAGCGACCGCTTTGGGGGCCAGAACCACGGCGCCGGCCTTTTTCAATTTGGCCACCAGCGCGGGCGCCATGTGGTCGCCGTGAATATCGGTGATCAGAATGTAATCGGCCTGCGGTAAACCCTCGTAGCCGCCCTGGGCAGGATCGATATACATCACTTTTCCGCCCGCCTGAATCATCAGGCTGGCATGCTGGATGGGCGTAAGCTGGAGCGTGCCCGCGGAGGTAGAGAACTCTTCGGGCGCAGTACACCATGCCGCCGCCGCAGTAAGCAGGAGGCCCATCGCAAAACGTGTCATATGAGGTAGATTCTACCAGTGACACGCGGCGCCTGCGAGGGCCGGCACGCAGGCGCCTGCAACCAGCCGGAGGCGGGGCTTATGCGGTTACCAGTTCGCGATCGTGCGCGGTGCGCAGGGTGATCGGCACAAAATCGCGCTGATCCACGCCGGTATAAACCTGGCGGGGGCGGGCGATCTTGCGGTCCGGATCGAGCATCATCTCTTCCCACTGAGCCAGCCAGCCGACGGTGCGCGGGATGCCGAACAGCACGGTGAACTGATCCGGGGTAAAGCCCATGGCCTGGTAGATGATTCCGGAGTAGAAGTCCACATTGGGGTACAGCTTGCGCTTGATGAAGTATTCGTCGTTGAGGGCGATCTTCTCGAGTTCGAGCGCGATATCGATCTTCGGATTGCGTCCGGTGACTTCGAACACTTCCTCGGCCACCTGTTTGATGATGCGGGCGCGGGGATCGTAATTCTTATAGACGCGATGGCCGAAGCCCATGAGTTTGCGCTTGCCCTCCTTCACTTGCTCGATGAAGGCCGGGATGTGATCGTTGGACCCGATTTCGTCCAGCATGCGCAGCACTTCTTCGTTGGCGCCGCCGTGCAGGGGGCCGGAGAGTGCGGCGATAGCGGCGGCGGTGGTGGAGAAGGGATCCGCATTGCTGCTGCCGACAGCGCGCATGGTGCTGGTGCTGCAGTTCTGTTCGTGATCGGCATGAAGGATGAACAGCACTTCCAAGCGCGCGCGAGAGCACCGGGTTTGCGGCGTACTTGGGCTCGGTCTTGCGCCACAGCATGTTCATGTAGTTCTGTGTATAGCTGAGGTCGGGATCGGGATAAACATAGGGACGGCCCAGACGATGACGATACGAGAAGGCGGCCAGGGTGGGCATTTTGCCGATCAGACGGACAATCTGTTTGCGGCGGCAGCGGGCGTCGGCGACGTTGCGAACGTCCGGATAGAAGGTAGACAGCGCGGCCACAGTGCTGATGAGCATACCCATGGGGTGGGCGTCGTGATGGAAGCCGTCCATGAACTTGCGGACATTCTCGTGAAGCATGGTGTGGCGCATCACGCGGCTGTTCCACTCCTCGAGTTGTTCCGACGTCGGCAGGTCCCCATTCAGCAGGAGGTAGGCTACTTCCAGGAAGGAGCATTTTTCCGCGAGTTGCTCGATGGGGTAGCCGCGATAGCGTAGAATCCCGGCATCGCCGTCCAGATAGGTAACGGCACTTTGGCAGGAGGCCGTGTTCATGAAGGCGGGGTCGTAGGTCATCAGCCCGAAATCCTCGGGGCCGGTTTTGATTTGGCGAAGGTCCATGGCGCGAATGGTGCCATGGGAGATCGGAACCTCGTAAGTTTTTTGAGTCCGGTTATCGGTGATCGTCAGTGTCTGGTTATCCATGCGTGGATCCTTCCTTAAACAAGCGAGAGCACAGAACGTTTCCGCCCGACACCCATGCACGTCTAATTCCAGATCAAAACGTCTGAAAATGCCACTTTTGGAGGATAAAAATGAGGATCTGCGATAATAGAAGTGCGAGCACCGGGGCTTTTGACGCAAGCTACTGGGTGCGCAATCCCCACCGGCGCCCGGCCTCAGGGAGAGACATGCTATCCACGAAATTGGTGCAACTGATTGAAACTAATTGGAATGTGATTGCTCAGAGGCTCATTGTGGCAGTGCGCAATCATCCGGACATGGAGCAACTATCAAAACGGCCGCAATTGGATCTGCGGGAGTGGTGCCGGGACATTCTGGAGAATTTGGGTGACTTGCTGACCGCCAAAGACCGTGCAGAGCAGCAGGCAGCGTTACAGCGTTCTGGGCAAGACCCGCTTCGAAGAAAACATACCGCTGCACGAAGCGGTGCTCCGGTTCCACATCCTGAAAGAGATCGTTATCGAGTTCATCCACGAGCAGGGGTTCGCCGTGAACGCGGTGCAACTCTATGCGGAAGAGGAGTTGGAACTGCGGTTGGGGCGTTTCATCGATGCCGGCGTTTACCATGTTGTCCGCGGGTACGAGAACGCGCTGCGCCGGGCCGCGCGCCTGGCTTCGTAGCGCTGGCCTCGGGATCTTTCCGGAATGTGTAACCGGCTGTCCGGATTGACTTTGCTGACTGTGGCGCAGGACCGTGCGGTAGTATCGGGAGGAGCGGCGGCCCAAACGGCGCCGGCGTCCCGCCATTCGCCGGGAAGACCCCGGGTGAAATCAGATTCACCGTGACAATTCAACGACAGGCACGTCAAAGACCACAGGCAGACTGAACGGAAGTTATTGACCAGATAAGCTATCGTGGTTTTATGGCCCAGGATGCAGCCGGAGCGGTAGGGGCCCGATTGAGTCCACACGTCGATTCATTGATTCGGGCCGCTCAGGGCGGCGATCAGGACGCTTTCGAGCAACTGATCCACGCATACGATCAGAGTGTGCTTCGGCTGGCGATGAACCTGTTGCGCAGTCCGGAAGATGCCCGCGATGTCTATCAGGAAGCGTTTCTCAGGGTCTACCGCAACCTGCACTCGTTCCGATTCGACTGCAGTTTCCATACCTGGCTGTACCGGATTGTCACGAACATCTGCCTGGACCAGTTGCGCAAGCGGAAGGTGCGCAAAGAGGAATCCACGATCGTGGAGACCAGTGACGGGCCGATGGACCGGATGGACACCTTTGAGGAAGAAGGCGCGGAAAGCGACCCGGAACGTTCCATGTGGAACGGCCAGTTGAAGCGGCGCATCGACGGCGCGCTGGAGGATCTGACTCCGCGGGAGCGCATGGTTTTCGAACTGAGGCACTATCAGGGGTTACGTTTGCGGAATATCGGCGAAATGCTGGGGACAACGGAAGAGGCGGCCAAGAACTGCCTTTTCCGGGCGACACAGAAGATGCGTTCGGCGTTGGGAGATTTCGTATGAATTGCGATGCGGCGGGGAAGTTGATTCCCCTTTATTATTACGGTGAGCTATCGCCGGAGGAGGAGGACGGCGTGGAAGCGCACTTTCACGAGTGCGCGTCCTGTGCGCGGGAGATGGCCCGGCAGCGGGCGTTTGCCAAAGCAGCGGACAGTTTGATGGTAGCGCCGCCACGCACTGCTTCTGGAGGACTGCCGGGCGGACCTGACGGCCGCGATTCAAGGCGGTGCGCCGTGCGTTCCGCGTTCGGCGAAGGGGCCCTGGACGCTTTTCCTGGAAGCGATCGGTCTCTCTTTCACCGGCTTCAACCGGTATCGCCAGCCGGTAGGGGCGGTGGCGCTGATCGCGATCGGCTTTTTCGCGGCGCGATATACCGGCGCGGGGATGGGCAATTTTGCGATTACTCCGACCGGGAGCGCGCCCAGGCGTACACCGCTTCGATGGCCGGCGATGACGTGTTTTCGACGGTACGCAGTGTGCAGCCGGATAGAGCCGGCCGCGTACAGATCGCGCTGGACGAGACGCGACGCCGGGTGATCTCCGGCGAGGTAGGCGACCCCAACATCCAGAAGTTTCTGGTGGCGGCGGCCAGCGAAGAGAATCCGGCGGTGCGCGTGGAATCGGTGGGACTACTGAAAGACCGTGCAGATTCCAGCGAAGTGCGCGATGTGCTGCTGAATGCGCTGGCGCACGATGCCAATGCCGAGGTGCGGCTCAAAGCGCTGGAAGGATTAAAGGGATTGGCCGGCGACGTGGCGGTGCGCAAAACGCTGGCCCAAGTGCTGCAGTCCGACGATAACGCGGCGGTGCGGCTGGAGGCGATCAGCCTGCTGGTGACGCGCCATGACGACGCCATGGTCGGGGTGTTGCAGAGCCTGGTACAGAAGGACGGAAACAGCGCGGTGCGCCTGAAGTGTGAAAAGGCGCTAAAGGACATGAATGCGTCAGTCGGCACTTTTTAGCGTTCTCCCGGCGGTGGCGCTGCTCGCCTGGGTCCTGGTCAATCAGGGATACGGCCAGGAGATGCTCAAGCGTGAAGGCGGCGGATGGGTGCGGACGATCAAGGGCACCGCGCCTCCGGAAACCCGCTTGCGCCTGGTGGGTCACGGGCCGGTGACGGTGGAGGCGGGTGTGGCGCGCGAGTTCACCTACACGGTGGCCGTGAAGGTACTGGCGAGGACGGAAAGCGAGGCCCGGCGTAAACTGGCCAACGTGCGGGTGCAGGTATCCAGCGAGCGTGGAATTTGCGTGGTCAATGTGCCGGGAGGCGAGGCACTGTCAACAGTGACGCTGCGTGCGCCGCGGCTGAGCGCGGCGGAGGTTTCGACTTCGGACGGCACGGTGGACGTGCGCGGGGTGGATGGCAGCCTGAGCGTGCATTCCCGAGCGGGAGAACTGTTCGCGGACCGCATTCAGGGCGATTGCGACCTGGTCACGGGAGGCGGAGCCGTTTCGGTAGGACAAGTGTACGGCAACCTGCGTTGCAGCACCGGCGCCGGGCGCATTTCGGTGAAAAGCGCGCGCGGCCAGGCCAACCTGGTGACCGACGGGGGAGACATTGCGGCGGAGCATGTGGGCGGCGAGGTGACCGCGCAGACGCGCGGCGGCGGAGTACATATCGGTTCGGCCGGAGGCGCCGTAAATGCCACTTCCGGAGGCGGGGAGATTGTGATCGAACATGCCGCGGGGCAGGTGAGCGCGCAGAATATGGCCGGGCCGGTGCGAGTGAGCGGAGCGGTTGGCGTGCACTGTGTCTCTACGGGCGCGGTGGCGCCTGAGCAATATTTCCGGGGCCATGAACGTATCCACGGCCATGGGCAGCATTTTCGCCAATCTGCTGGGCAGCCGGCCGGCGGATTCGTTTCTGGCGACGGGAAGCGGCGATATCACAGTAGTGATTCCGTCGAATCTGGGGGTCACCATTCGCGCCGCCAACCAGATGTCCGACAGCCTGCGGCGCATCGTTTCGGACTATCCCGCAATTCAGATTGGGCGGCGCGGGACGCAACTGGTGGCGGAGGGCCGGGTGAACGGCGGCGGTCCTTTGCTGCAGATCACGGGGACGGGTGGAACGATTTTTATCAAGAGGCAGTGAAATAAACTGTCAGGGTTTCTTGCCATGAGCGGTTCTAACAAAATCGGGTTGGCATGGCTGGCGGCGGCCTTGATGGCGCCGTGCGGCCTGGCACAGACGCCGCGCCACGATGCGAATCAGGTGGTGCTGCAAAAAGACAGTTCATACCTGGGGATCGGCGTGCAGGACGTGGACTCCGAGCGCGCCAAGGCTTTGAAGCTGAAAGACGAGCGCGGGGCGGAAATCACCAGCGTGGATCCCGACACGCCGGCCTTCAAGGCGGGGATTAAGCCGGGGGACGTGGTGCTGGAATATAACGGGACCCCCGTGCAGGGCACCGAGCAACTGCAGCGGATGGTACGTGAAACGCCGGCCGGCCGGAGCGCAAAGCTCGACCTGTGGCGCAACGGCGCGGCGCTGACGCTGACCGCAACCGTAGGCCAGCGTAAAGGCCTGTGGATGGAGGCGCCCGGCGGAGACGTCAACGTGGCGATGGCGCCGATGCCTCCCATGCCTCCCATGCCTCCGATGCCGGCGTTTTCCATGCCGCGGATCATTGCGATTATGCCCACGGCGCTGCTGGGGATCGAAGGCGAACCCCTGAACCAGGAGCCGCAATTCGCGGAATTCATGGGGGTGAAGGACGGGGTGCTGGTGAAGGCCGTCAACCGGAACTCAGCCGCCGACCGCGCCGGGATCAAGGCGGGCGACGTGATCGTCAAGATCGACGACACGCATGTTTCGACATCCGGCGACATCACCAGTATGCTGCGGGCAGCACACGGCAAGCGGACGTACACGGTGACGGTGGTGCGCAGCAGGAAGGAAATGCCGCTTCCGGTGACCATCGAAGAGCGGTAAGCTTACAGTTTCCGGCCCAGGATGGCGTAGTCCAGAGCGCCAAAGAACGCCTCCCGGAACTCGTCCGGCAGGGATGCCAGCGACGGCATCGATTCCACCGCGGGCGTCAGACGCCGCACTTCGAGGCTTCCCACGCCGAATTCCTCCAGATAGAAGGCCAGCAGCGGGTGCGGAACGGGACGCTGGTGCGTAGGATCGAGATAGAAGTGCGTGGCGAAGATGGCCAGGCACTCCGGGTTCGGCGTCTCTATGGCGATGATGCCGTTGCGCGCCAGGCGGCTGGCGCACAGGCGCAGCATCTCCGGCAGGCGCGTCGGGCGGCAGGTGCTCCACCACCTGGGAACAGAAAATGCCGTCGAGCGAGGCCTCGGGCAAGGCCGCGAGGTACGCGAAGAGGTCGGCTGTTTCGGCGTCGAGGCCTTTGTGGCGGCAGATGGCCACGGATTCCTCACTCAGATCGATGCCGCGCGCGGGTACGCCGGCCTCGCGCATCATCTCCAGAAACTCGCCGCGCCCGCAGCCGATATCCAGCACGTTGCGGCAGGCGGTGAAATAAGGCAGATAGAACTGCTGGCCGGCCTTGACGTACTCTTCGGCGCCGCGGAACCGTTCGGCGAAACGGCCATAGTCGAAGGGCAGGGAAGCGGGCACTTCGGGAGACACGGATACCTGCGGCGCTTCCGCCGGCTTGCCGCGCACCTCGGCCCGCTGGCGGATGGTGCGCAGCTCGGAATAGATCAGCCGCTCGTACTCCAGCCGGATGCGCTCCATGTCGGCCCACAAGCGCTGCTGCACCTCGATCATCTGGCGCTCGAGCGCGGCGGTGAAATCCTGGTGCTGGGCGCGCACCTGGTCGCGGTAGCCGGCGTCCATCAGGGTGGCGCGGTGCTGCGACCGCGCCCTGCAGATCGGCCACACTGCGCAGGAACTGGATTTCGTTCTGCTCCAGCTTGCGCTCCCATTCCGCGCCGCCAATCGGTCCAGTGATTGCGCATGTCCTTGAGTTCTCGGCCGGCTTCGGCCGCGAGCGGCCAGTCGCAATGGCGCGATTGGTTTCGCCCAGCGCTTCGATGGCGGCATCGACGCGCGGAGAGCGATTTTGCGATTGAACTCCACCTGCTCGCGCACGTGCCAGTCCAGGACGCGCGCCAGGAATCGCTTCCAGGCCTGCACCAGGGCGTTGACCGGTCCGCCGGGGCGCGGATTCACGGTGCCGATGGCCGCCACCTTGCCCAGGGCGGCGTCGCGCGCATGCACCAGCGGCATCAGGTCCGCCAGCGGAATGGCGGAAACGCCCGGCGAGACGCCCTGAGGGTGCCGGCTGCGCACGCGGTCGCGGACCTCCCGGAGGATGGCGATCAGCTCAGCGCTTTCCACGCGCGCGCCTCCGGGTGCGGGCAAACGCCGCGGTCACCAGGGTGGTGAGGCCGCCGCGCGCCGAGAAATCGCCGACCACAGTGGCGCTGACGGGATTGGCCGCCTTGACGACGTCGCCGCAGGATGCGGTTGACCACGTTCTCCTGAAAGATACCCAGGTCGCGGTACGCCAGCAGGTACATTTTGTACGATTTCAGTTCCAGGCAGAGCTTGTCGGGCACGTAGCGCAGGACGATTTTGCCGAAATCGGGCAGCGCCGTTTTGGGGCAGACGCAGGTGAATTCCGGCATGACGATTTCGATTTCGTAATCGGCATACTGGTTGGGCCAGGTCTCAATTTCGGGCAGCGCGGCATGGACGCCGGCCGCGGCGTGTTCATCGGTATATGCGCGTTTCATGCTAAGGCTTTCGAAAGCAGATCCAGGAAAAGGCCCACGTCGGCGACTACGCCGACCGCCTGGCCGGTGCCGCGGTCGCTGACCTTGGTGGCGACCGCGGGGTTGATATCCACGCACACGATTTTGACCCAGCTCGGCAGCATATTGCCGGTGGCGATGGAGTGCAGCATGGAGCCCAGGCAGATCACCAGCCCGGCGCCCTTCAACTGCGCGGCGTAGGCGTCCTGGGCGGCGTTCATATCGGTGATGGTGTCGGGCAGGGGGCCGTCGTCGCGCAGGCTGCCGGCCAGAACGAAGGGGATGCCGGCCTGGACGCACTCGTAGAGGATTCCCGACTGCAAGCGGCCGGAGGCGACGGCACAGGCGACCGATCCGGCATGGTACATGGCGTTAATGGCGCGCATGTGGTTGCGGTGGCCGTGTTCCTCCTGCCGCCCGTCGCTCAAGCGCACGCCCAGCGAGGTGCCGAACAGGGCGGCTTCGACATCGTGCACGCCCAGGGCATTGCCGCTCAGCACGGCTTGTACGCAGCCGTGACGAATGAGCGCGCTGAGCCCGGCAACTCCGCCGGTATGCACCACCACCGGACCGGCCACCACCACCACGCGCTGTTTCTGTTCGAGGGCCTGGGTCACCAGGGCCGCGGTCTGGCGCACGGCGGTTTCCACCTGGCGTTCCGAGGAGATGCCGTTGGACATGAAGGCGAAGGAGAGGCGATCGCGCTCCTTGGCCTCGGGGACCACGCGGATGCCGCGCAGACCCACCACAATCCGGTCGCCCGCGCGCAGATCGCGCAGCCGGCGGCACTGGGCGCGTCCTTCAGCCACCACAATCATGGCGTCCATGCGCTGGTTTTCCACTTCGATCCATTGGGACCCATGACGCACCAGCGTGTGGTGGTTGGTGGTGGAATAGAAATCCTCGGGCGCGCATTTATCGCGCTCCACCTCGCGCAGCAGGGCGTCTCCGGTATCGACCGGGGCACAGCCAAGTTCCAGGAGGCTTTGCAGCAGCCGCTCCAGCGAAGACGCATCGGGGGTTTCGACCTTCAATCGGAGAGTACGAGGGTTCGCTGTTGGTACGGCCGATCCGGAACTGCTCCACTTCGAAGCGGCCGTTGTATTCCACGACCTTATCGAAGATGTTCTCCATGATGTGGGAGTCGATCAGGTGGCCTTCGGCTTCGACCACTTCCTGGAATGGCATAGAGTTACTATTGTAGCGGCTTACGCATAAGGCGCCGGCGCGAACCGGTCCAGAGCCTCCAACAATTCGCGAATACGGACGGGTTTGGAGAGGTATCCATCCATTCCGCTTTGCAGACAGAGCTCGCGATCGCCTTTCATGGCGTGAGCCGTCATGGCTACGATGGGAATGTGGTGGCTGCTCCCGCGTTCGCTGCGCCGGATTGCCTGCGCCGCTTCCAGCCCGTTCATAACCGGCATCTGGACGTCCATCAGAACCAGGTCAAAGAGGCCCTGCGTCATGGCCTGGAGCACTTCGCGCCCGTTGCCGGCTACCACTGGGCGGTGAGCATAATTTTCCAACATGCGGACTACAATCTGCTGATTCACAGGATGGTCTTCGGCAACCAGAATGCGCAGGGAATGGGGATCGCCGGACGCCGCCGGGACCGCCGGCGATGGGGCCGGGGATGGTTCGTCGAAAGCCGGCCCGGTAGCGGGAATGGTGAAGCGGAAGCAACTGCCCTGGCCCGGCTGGCTTTCGACCCGGATCTTCCCGCCCATCATTTCCACCAGCCGCGAACAGATGGTGAGACCCAGACCGGTGCCGCTGAAGCGGCGCGTCATCGAGCCATCGGCCTGGGCGAATGCCTGGAAGATGCTGTCCTGCTTTTCGCTCGGGATGCCCATGCCGGTATCGCGCACGGCGAACTCGAGTTCCCGGCCATCCTCGCGGCAAACCGCCGCGACCTCCACCGATACGCTGCCCGAGTCTGTGAACTTGACGGCATTGCCCAACAGGTTCAGCAGCACCTGACGCAGCCGTAAAGGGTCGCCATGGATGCGCCCGGGCACGCCGGGGTGGATGTTGCAGGTAAGTTGCAGCCCTTTCTGCCCGGCCCGGACGGAAAGCAGGCGGACGGTGCCCGCGACGCACTCGCGAATATCGAACGGGACAAGGTCAACATCCAGTTTGCCGGCTTCAATTTTCGAGAAATCCAGAATGTCGTTGAGGATGGCCAGCAGCGCTTCGGCGGAGTCCTTGATGACCATCAGCGATTCGCTCTGTTCGGCCATCGCGCCGGCATCCAGCATCAACTCGATCATTCCCAGGATTCCGTTCATCGGGGTGCGGATCTCATGGCTCATGTTCGCCAGAAACTCGCTCTTTGCCCGGCTGCCGGACTCGGCCTTTTCCTTCGCGCCGGTCAGTTCTTCGTTGAGTCTTTGCAGTTCCGCGGTACGAGCCGAGACCTGCTCCTCCAGGTTCTCGCTGTGGAGTTGCAGTTTGCGATCGCGCTTCTGGATCTCGGAAAGCATTTCGTTGAAACCAGCGATCAACATGCCGACTTCGCCGTTGGTGGACATCCGCGCCCGGATGCCGTAATTTTTGAGCAGGGTTACCGCTTTGGCCGTCTGGGCAAGGTGAATGATGGGATCGGAGATGGGCCGCTGCAGTCGGGACGCGATGAGGTACGCCACACCGCTGGAGGCCACAAACACGATCAGAATCATCCATAGGGAGTGGCGCAAATGTTCGCCGAGTTTCTCCATGTCCGGCCGCAGGTAAACCGTGCCGAGGGTCCGGCCGTTCCAGACTACCGGTTGCCACAGCGCCAGATGGCCTTTCCTAAACTCGAAGCCGGCGCGGCCGGCCCGCTGCGGCATCACCTCATCATCCAGGCGTTGATAGCCGCTGAAGAGCCGGCCGTCCGCCGTATAGAGACCCGCGGCGGCGATCCCGGGCTCTGTTTCGAGGGTTTGCAAAAGGCTGTGAGCCGCATCCTCGTCCCCGAAACTAAGCGCGGCAACACTGTTTTGCCCGGTCATTTGGGCCAGAATTTCGAGCTTCTCCCGGGCATCGGAGCGCCGGTCGGCGGCCTCGGAAAAGAACATCAGGCCGCAAACCATCAGGAGCGCGGCGGCGACCGTCCCCATAATGATCGACTGTAGCCTGCATTTGAGGGACAGTTTGCTCAGCCAGCGCATCCTGACACCAATCCCTTCGCGCGGGCAACTCCGCCGGCCACCGGCCCTGAACGGCACGCTTTTCCCAGAAGGCTGCGCACATGGTTTCTATCGGCGGACCGGCGAGCGAGGATTAGCCCCATCCGGTATTTATTTTCCTTTACCGAAAACGCCTGCCAGGGAATCCCTCCGGAGCTAAACTATAGCTAGGTTGACCGGGAAAGGAGCTTGGCCGGTATGCGAGCAAATAACGCGCGAGTCGAATTCGATCCAACCCACAAGCGCTGGGAAGTGCACATCTTCGTCGGCGCCGAAGTCATCAAGCGCCCCATCTCCAAAGGCGCCGCCGAATCCGGCGAGGCAGCCCTGAGAGAACTGGCCATCCAGACGGCCAAAGACGAAGGGTACGATCTGGATCCTGCGAACATTGCCGTTGTGCCAGACGGACACGCTGCGTAACAGCGGCAGCCTCTTATCATCCTGGCGCACTTGCATCCCCCGCCCCGGGGATATACAGTGTGCCCATGGACTCGAACCGCAGAACCTTTCTCACGTCGGCGATTGCCGCCGCGCCGCTCTTCATTCCGCGCAGCGCCTGGGGCGCGAATGACCGGCTGGCTTACGGCCTGATCGGCGCGGGCGGGCGCGGCCGCTATCTGAATAATAACTTCCGGAAACTGGGCGCCGAGTGCGTGGCCATCGCGGAGGTCTACGAGCCTCACCTCGAAACCGCCCGGAAGGATGCCCCGGCCGCCAAGCCTTATCTCGACTATCACGACCTGCTGGCGCAGTCCGGCGTGGATGCCGTGGTCGTGGCCACTCCCGACCACCAGCACGCGCCCATGCTTTTCGCAGCGCTGGATGCCAAGAAGGATGTGTACCTGGAAAAGCCCATGTCGCATTCGCTGGAGCAGAGCAAGGTGATGATTGAGGCGGTACGCAAATCGTCACAGATCGTGCAGGTGGGCATGCAGCGGCGTAGCGCCCCGGCGGTGATCGAAGCCAAAAAACTGGTGGACAGCGGCATCCTGGGCCGCATCACCATGGCCAAGCCCATGTGGAACTGGAACGTCTCCAAAGCGCTCGACAACAGCCCCCTGCCCGGCAAACTGGACTGGAAGCGCTTCCTCGGGTCCGCGCCCGAACGCGACTTGGAGCCCATGCGGTTCCGCTCCTGGCGCTACTTCTGGGATTATTCCGGCGGCAACATGACCGACCAGGGAACGCACCTGATGGATGTGGTCCAGTGGTTCAGCGGCGCGGGGCTGGCGAAGTCGGCGGTGAGCTTCGGGCAGGAGGCCAAGAATACCGGTTCGGAAGTGCCGGACGTGTTCTGCGCGGTCTTCGAGTATCCCAGCCTGATGGCCACTTGGACGCTGAATTACTGCAACTCCTACGATAACGACTGGTCCATCCAATTCCAGGGAGATGCCGGCACCATGATACTCAACAACGCCGGCTACCGCATCTGGAAAGAGCCGGTACCCAAGAATCCCGATCCCGTGCAGACCGTGGCCGCGCCCATCCCGATTGAAACGCACATTCAGAATTTCCTGGATTGCGTGAAGTCGCGGCAGCAGCCCAACGCCACCGTAGAGGTAGGCGCCAGCGCGGTTTCGGCCCCGCACCTGGCGAACGTGGCGTTTCATGCGGGGCGGCAGGCCCACATGGCGGCGGACGGCTTCAGCGCGGCGTAAAGACCTGCCACGTGCGGCGTGTCTGTTGGCCGGAAGGATGCTCAGCAGCGTTACGATCATCGGAAGGGGAAGCACCAAGCTATAAGGATCAGGCCGCCGGAAAAGCGCGTTACATTCTTAATGATATAAAAAGGTATTATACTAATAGATCGTAAATACATGACCTTATCGATGAGATAGCGCCGGTAACGGATGGCACCAAATGAGAAGCACGACAGTTAATAAGCAGGAATTACTCAAGATAGTCAGACAGAACCGCAAGGGACATAAAGCCGTGGTGGCGGAAGCGTCAGAAAACTATCGAAAGGCAGCTATCGCGGCACTGGAGGTTATGCTGGCGGACGCCAATTCCGGGAGGCGCATCCGCCGCTCTATCGAGCTGGTGCAGCCGATGGACATGACCCGTGAATACGACCAGATCATTCGACAGCTTGAAATGGAAGTTCAGGATACTGTGGAGCTTTCCGCGGGCGAGTTCGCCCAGTATGTGCTCAACCGTTGGGACTGGGGCGAACAGTTTGCTAACTCTACCAAGGGATATACGAGATCCAGGCACGGGGCAGCCTACCTGAATCAAATGGAATCCGACGAATAAGGCGCGTCTTCCGGGCTAACTGGAAATGATTTTCGGATAGACCGTAGCGACTCTACTCATACCGCAGCGCTTCCACGGGATCGAGCCGGGCCGCCCGGCCCGCCGGCCAGATTCCGAAAAACAGGCCCACGCCCACCGAGACCAGGACGCCCAATACGGCTGCCCACAAAGGGACCGCCGTCGGCAGATTCGGAAAAATCAAACCGCACAACCGCGAAATGGTCCATCCCAGCATCAGCCCCACGATTCCACCCAATCCGGTGAGCACCACGGCCTCGGTCAGAAACTGCACGATGATATCGCTCTTGCGCGCGCCCACCGCCTTGCGAATACCAATCTCGCGCGTCCGCTCGGTCACGCTCACCAGCATGATGTTCATCACGCCGATTCCGCCCACCAGCAGCCCGATGGAACTGAGGATCACCATGACGATGGCCACCGTGGCCGTCACGCGGTGAAAGTCTTCGATCATCTGGGCCGCCGTGGTCATGGAGAAATTGTCCGGGGAATTGAACGGCACGCGCCGTTCGATGCGCAGCGTCGCGCGGATTTCATCCTGCGCCTTATCCACCAGTCCCGGATAGGCGATGGCGATCAGCATATGCTCCTGCGCGCTGGCGAAAATCTTGTGCATGGTGAGATAGGGAACCAGCACGCGCAGATCGTTCTGGCCCGGCAGGGAGGCGGCCGGCCGGTCCATCACCCCCACCACCACCAGTTCGTGCGCATCCACGCTGATGCGTTTGCCGATGGGATCCTGGTTCGGCAGCAACTGCTTGGCCACATCTTCCCCAATCACCACCACGGGCATATGATGCGTGTTCTCGGTATCGGTGAAGAAACGGCCGTACTTCATGGTGGTGCCGCCGGCGGCGTAACCTTCCTCGGTGCCGGCCAGTTGCGCCTGGTACACATCGTTGCCGCCATAGCGGGCGGTGTGAATGCCGTTGGGCGGAAACAGGTAGGGGCTGACGTGCTGCACCGAAGGACAGCGCTGTTCGATGGCGCGCGCGTTTTCCAGCGTCAGCGGCTTGCGGGCCCGCTCCTCGCGTGTGGCGTTGCCCATCGCCGTGGTCTTGGAGACGATGATGGTGTCCGGGCCGAAACTGCGGATCATGCCCGTGATGGCGCCGTCCAGTCCCGCGACGATGGAGCCGACTCCGATCACCGCGCCGGTCCCGATGATCACGCCCAGCACCGTGAGAAACGACCGCATCTTGTGTTCGCGCGTGGTCGCCAGCGCCAGTCGAATGCCCGCACCCAGTGAGCCGATGGTCATTTTTCCGCCCTTAACGCTTCGATTGGATCCAGCCTGGCGGCGCGCTGCGCCGGGTAAATTCCGAAAAAGAGCCCCACCACCGTGGAGAGGGTTACGCCCAGCACCACCGCGGTGGCCGGCACGGACATGGGTACCGGCGTCGTCGATCGCACCAGCACGGCCACCACCCAGGCCAGCATCACGCCGATCACCCCGCCCATTCCGGAAAGCATGGCCGACTCTACCAGAAACTGATTGAGGATGTCACGGCTGCGCGCACCCACGGACTTGCGGATGCCGATTTCGCGCGTGCGCTCGGTCACCACTGCCAGCATGATATTCATGATCACCACCCCGCCTACCACCATGAATACCGAGACTACGCCCACCGCCGTGGCGGCGATGGAAGCGGTCAACTGGTCCCAGAATTTGAGCAGCGCGTCGCTCGAAAGTAACGAAAAGGTATCGTCGTCGCGCGGCCCGAGGTGGCGGTACGCGCGGATCAGCGAGCGGACTTCTTCCTCGGCTTGCATCAGGTGGTCGTGATCCACGGCGACCGCGGCGTAGTCCATGCCGCCGCGCGCGCCCCAGATCTTGAAAAACGTCTCGCTGGGAATGATGATGAAGTTGTCCTGCGACTGGCCGAATACCGAGCCTTTGGCTTCCGCCACTCCCACCACTTCGAACGGAAGACCTTCCAGCGAAACCGTGCGCCCAAGGGCATTGCCTTGCGGGAAAAATTTCTGCTTGATATCGTTGCCGATGAACGCGGCATTCAGGTGCCGGTTGTTTTCCGTTTCCGAAAGGAACCGGCCCTCGGCGGCATTGAAATTGAGGACCACGGCCATGTTGGGAGTCACGCCCATAGGGTCACAGCCTCGGCCATCTCCTTGCCGACATGCACGTTCACCGCGCGCACCGCTGAAATCCCGATTTCCTTGGTCAAAGTGGCGCGCGACTTTACGAACTGGTACTCCTCGCGCGTCAGTTGCGGATTGCGCCGCAGCATTTCCAGATACTTCTTGGGATCCCACTGCATCATCACAATGCGCGTGACCCGATATCCATCGGCGCCCATATTGGAGACGTTCTGGGCAATGTAGACGTCCATGCCGGAGATCACGCTCATTACGGCGATCAGGGTGGTGGTGGCCAGAATGATGCCGAGCAGGGTCAGAAAACTGCGCAGCTTACTACTGCGCAGGGACTGCACGGCTCCCGCGACAGCCTCCCAAAACGACGCGTGGGTAGTATTCATCTATAGACCTTGACGATGAGCGATCCAATTCATTATCGTCCTGTCGAGCCAAAAGCGCTCAGGGCCGCGGCTGAGGAATCCCAGGTGGCCTCCGGCTTCGGTCGCCACCAGTTCGATCCGCGGGTTGTCGCCTAGCGCCGCGTGGCGAAAAATATCGAACGGCACGAACGTATCGTCCTTCGACTGCACCAGCAGCACCGGCACACGAATCCGGGCCAGAAACCCGATAGCCGATTGCGTGCGGTAGTAATTGGCGGCATTGCCGAAGCCGAAGGAAGGGGCCGTGATGCGGTCGTCGATGGCTTCGACGGTGCGCAGTCCTTCGAAATCGCGCGGGGCATAGCGGCCGGTGGCGCACAGGCGAGCGCGCATTTTGTTGACGAAGCGGCGCTCGTAGAACAGATTGTCCGGTTGCGCGATGCGCCGCGCGCAAGCTGCCAGGTCCAGCGGGGTGGAAGCGGCGCACACGCCGCGCAGCAGTTCCGGCGCGGATTCGCCCAATTCGCCCGCCAGTTTTAGCACTACGTTCCCGCCAAGGGAAAATCCGGCCAGGAACACCGGCGCGCGCCCTTCGCTCCGGAATTGCCGCAGCACCGCCAGCAGATCGCTGGTGAGTCCGGCGTGATACAGCGTCTGGCACAGGTGCTCGGTACCGCCGCAGGTGCGCATGTGAAACCGGTGCGCGGCGAATCCCGATTCCAGCGACAGGGCGCTCAGGCTGCGGATGTATCCCGCCTCGCCCGAGCCTTCCAGGCCATGCACCATAACAATCTCGCCTTTGGAAGGGCCCGCGGGCCGCTGCGATTCCACCAGCACCTGCACATCCGGCTCGGTCTGAAACAACCGCCGTTCCACCGGAAATCGCCCGTTCAGATCCGGCCGCGGCCAAAAATGCGCGGCAATGGTCTGCAAGTGGGGATTGCGGAAAAGGGGCCGGAAGTTCATTTTCATCGCGGAGGCGCGGAGGCGCGGAGGAAAACGCGGAGAATTTCGATCTCATGGTCTTCTCCGCGTCTCCGCGCCTCCGCGATGAATTCAATGCTCACCTGTCCATCACCGACTGCACAAAATCTCCCAACTGTTCCGCCGAAAACTCGTTGCCTTCGAAGTCTCCCGCGAGTCTGCCGGAGCGGTCGATCGCCATGGTGCGCAGCGCGTGGGTAAACAAGCCTTCATCCTGCCACACATTGACGCCGAACTGGCGGCATACGGCCTGGACCTCCGGCAGGCTGCCCGTCAGGAAATGCCACGATTTCGGATCGGCCTGCCACGTGGCTGCGTACTTCGCGAGCACTGCGGCGTTGTCGTGCACGGGATCGATCGTGATGCTCAGCAGCACCAGGTCGCGCCCCATGCGCGCGGCGAACCGCTGATTCAGCCGGCCGAAATTGTTGGACAGGCGGAAACAATAATTGGGCAGCGGGCAGCTTGTATAAATAAAGGTCACCCCCACCACCTTGCCGGCGAAGTGCGAGAGCCGGACCCGCTGGTTCGCCTGGTCCGTCAGCGCGAAATCGGGAATGGCCTGGCCGATCTCCGGCGCCTTGGTTCCTTCCAGCAATTGCAGACGGCGCGCCAGCAGCGGCTCCTGTTCCATGCTGACGAAATGGTGCACCTGAATTCTTTCGACCCACGAATTGCCCGCGTCCACCACCAGAGTGAATTCCACATACGCGCCCGGCCGCAGATTCGCCAGTTCCTTTCCATCGCGCACGGAAAATGGCATCGCCATGGCTTCCATATATCCCGGAATCGCCGCAATCGACGCCACAAAGCTGCGCCGTGCCGCATCCACCTTCAAGACGATTCCCGTCACGGCGTACCGCTTCGCCGCGGCCCAGGCTGCCGAGCACGCCGCCAGCGCCAGCAGTTCCCGCCGCTTCACCGGATGCCGCCTCCCAACCGGTAGGGCGTCCGGGCCAGCTTCTTGTATTCCGCCGCGCCTTCCTTGATTTCGATGGCCTGATTTTTGGCCACGCCGGTGAAGCGCTGCGGCGATCCCGATCCTCCCGGCCAGCGAATCTCGATGCTCTCGATTTGCGCCGCTTTCCCCAGCCCGATGTGCTGTTCCAGCGGTGAGGCTCCGAACGATCCACCGCTCCCCACGGTGCGATACACAGTCCGCGCAGCCTGACCTTCGTCCTTCACGGTCACCTGAATCCGCGCCCCAATGGCAGACCGGTTGCTCTTCACGCCCACCAGCCGCAAGCCGATCCAATCGTTGCCGTGCCCGGGATTCTGGAACAGCCGGAACGCATGACTGTCCCCCGGCGCAGCCCCGCCAATCACCGTCAGGATATCTTCGTCGCCATCGTTATCGATATCGGCAAACGCCACGGCGTGCCCCTTGTGCAACTCGCCGGTGCCGGATGACGCGCTGATATCCACGAAACGTTTTCCCTCCCTGTTGTGCAGCAACACGTTCGGCACCAGCGACCCATAGGTGGGATCGCCCGTCCCCAGGTACATGTCCAGGTAGCCATCGTTATCGATGTCGCCGAAATTCGCTCCCATCGGCATGAACACCTTATCCAGCCCGGCCTCTTTAGTCACATCGCGAAATGCGCCGTTGCCCAGATTGCGGTATAGCTTCAGCGTGCCGGCATTGTGGGGCAACCCGAGGTAACTGCGCGCCGTCTCGTCCACCGACATGAAGTAACTCGATACGAACAGGTCCGGCCGGCCATCGTTATCGTAGTCGAAAAACCATGCCGGGAAGCTGTGCCCGGTGCCCAATACGCCGGCCTCTTTGGCGACATCGGTAAACGTGCCGTCGTGATTGTTGTGGAACAGCGAATTGAATCCGCGATAGTTGGAGGCGTACAGATCCATATAGCCATCGCCATCGAAATCGGCCGCAGTCACGCCTTTCGTAAACGCCGAAATATCTGTGCCGGAGCCGCGCGAGATATCCTTGAACGTGCCGTCGCCCTTATTCAGGAACAGTTGATTGGGCCCGCTTTCATTGCCCACGTACAGATCCAGCAGGCCATCGTTATCGATGTCCGCCCACACAGCGGTCTGCGTGCTGGTAGGCTCTCCCAGGCCCGCCGCCACGGTGACATCCGTAAAAGTGCCGTCGCAGTTATTGCGCAGCAGCGATTTCCGCTGCGGAAGCTCCCACCCTCCGCGCAGCACCAGAATGTCCACGCAGCCGTCATTGTTATAGTCGGCCTGAACCATATTCAGGCCGCCCAACTGCCCGCTCAGCCCGGCCTTCTCCGCGCGGTCCTCAAACGTGCCATCGCCTTTGTTATGGAAATAGTGCATGGGCTGGCACATGTTATAGCTCGATGTGACCACGTCCAGCCGGCCGTTGTTTTCGAAATCATCGACAATCACGCCCGCCGCCATGGAAAACAAGTTGAATCCGGCAGCGGGCGCTACATCCTTGAACCGGCCCAGATCTTCCGCCGAAGCGAAGGCCTCCGGCGGCAGCAGATACTGCTTCGGCACACCCGCAGGATACTCGCCCAGGGTCATGTAGGCCAGCATCAGCAGCCATTTGCCCTCCAGGTCGTTGGGCCGGTCCTTCAAAAACGCCAGGAAATGCTCGACGGCTTTTTCCGAATCGGCAGTCTTGCCGTACTTCATCGCCGGGGTCATGGGAAAGAGGCACCGCTCGCCCGGATTCCGGTACACGCCGTTGGCGATCTCCGACTTGTGCAGGTACCCGATTCCCAGCATTTCCTCCATATACGGCAGCGCCCGCGGCAGGTCCTTCTTCGCCCGCGTGTACGCAATCTCCCACTGCGTCACCGCCTGGTCCATCTCGCCTTGATAGGCGTGGAGCTGTCCCAGGGCTACGCGCGCGGACATGGCATCGGGGGCCTCCGTAGCTCCGGCAATCAATTGTTCGGCGCGATTCACGATGGCCGCGTAAGATTGTTTCCGCATCTCGCAGATGGTGGCCAGGTTCCGATTCCAACCCTCGGGTTTATGGAAGCCTGCCAGCGCGGCTTCAGCTTCATTGTTGCCCGAGATATCGAACGTGAATCGCACGCTGGCTTCCGCACTGACGGCGTACTGCCGCGCCTTCTGGACATTGGCGAGATCCGCGGCCTCGCCCGGCGGCAGCACCTTCAGAATGGCGTACCCCGAGGGAATCTTCACCGTCGCCGAGACGGCTCCCGGCTTCAGTCCCACCAGCGCCGCGCGCAGTTCCGCCCGCAACGCGCCGGAATCGACATTGCCCATCAGGCCGCCATCCACCGCCGTCGCGTCCACGGATTTTTCCCGCGCCAGCACCGCGAAGTCCGCCCCGTCCTTCAACTGCTGCTGAATCTTTCCGGCCTCATCCGCCGAAGTCACCACAATCATGCGCAGCGGGACCGTGTCCTGGCCGGTAACCGAGTCCAGAAAGAAAACGAGGACGACGAGGCAGCTAAGCGCGCTCCACCAACGAGCCATTGTCGCCAAACGAGGCAGCTAACCGCGCTCCACCAACGAGCCATTGTCGCCAATATTACCATTGGTTGGGGCCGGGGGCCGGAAAACGGGGGTAGGGGTTGGGGGTAGGGGTTGGGGGCGCGCTTCGCGCTTGGGGGCCTGGGGCAGGGGGTCTACATCGACCGACCGCGGCAGTGCACTTCATGCGCCGGCGGTCCTCGGCGGCCTGCTCATCGGACGGCGCGATGACGAGGGCCTGGCCGGTGAGGCCATGGCGATAGGCATTGAAGGCGCGTTTGTCGCGGGGCTTGGGTTCGAGTGTGGTCGTCTGTTCTGGAGACATAAGAGATAAGATAGTTTCTGGCGAGCTGTGCTCGCCAGGACAGGCCTGGAGGCCTATCCTACGAATACCATTGGCAGTTCGGGGGATTTGCGTAAGGCGCTGATGGGTCAGCTATCCTAACGCTTATGACCCGCCGGCAAGCTCTGTCGCTTCCCCTGGCCGCCCTGGCTGCCCGCGCCCAGAGTCTCAATCGCGGCATGGGCTCGCGCAATGTGCAGCCCGCTGCCGCGCGGCAAGCCTTCCGGCCTGCCGTTTCACGCCCACTTCACCGATGTCGCCCACGCCGCGGGTCTGCGATCCCCCATCATCTATGGCGATGTCGCCACCAACGACTACATCCTCGACTCCATGGGCTGCGGCGTCGCCTTCCTCGATTACGATAACGACGGCTGGCAGGACATCCTCCTGCTCACCGGACGCCGCTGGAACGCGACTCCCGCCGGCGCCATCCTCCGGCTCTATCACAACAACCGCGACGGCACCTTCACCGATGTCAGCGAGAAATCCGGCCTGGCGCGCAGCGTGTGGGCCAGCGGCGTCACCGTTGCCGACTACGATAACGACGGCTTCGACGATATCTTCATCACCTGCTGGGGCCAGAACATTCTGTTCCACAACAACGGCGAACGGCACTTTCACCGATGTCACCGAAAAGGCGGGGCTGACGCATCCCGGCGTGCGCTTCGGGTCCGGCTGCACCTGGATCGACTACGACCGCGACGGACGCCTGGACCTGTTCGTGGCCCACTACATGGTGTTCAGCCGCGAAGCGCTGCCCATTCGCGGCAAAGACGCCACCTGCGTCTATCGCGGCGTGCCCGTCTACTGCCGCCCCGACGGGCTGCCGCAGGAGCGCTGCCGTCTCTTCCATAACAACGGGGACGGCACCTTCACCGACGTCAGCGAAAAATCCGGCATCCTTTCGGTCGCGCCCGGCTATCCGCTCACTGCCGTCGCGGCCGATTTCGACGGCGACGGCTGGCCCGACCTGTATGTGGCCTGCGATACTTCGCCCAGCCTGCTGCTCCGCAACAATCGCGACGGCACCTTCACCGAACAGGGCCTGGAATCCGGCGTCTCGCTCAGCGAAGATGGCCAGGCACAGGCCGGCATGGGACTCGGCATCGGCGATTTCGATACCAGCGGCAGCCTGAGCATCCTCAAGACCCACTTCCGCGACGATACGCCCGCGCTCTACCGCAATAACGGCAAGGGCAGCTTTCGCGACGTTACCTATCGCGCGGGACTGGGCGTTGAAACCCGCTACGTGGGATGGGGCGCCGGCATCGTCGATCTGGATAACGACGGACTGCCCGACCTGTTCTTCACGACCGGCATGGTCTACCCCGAGGTGGAGCGCAAACTCTCCGAGATTCCCTACAAGACGCCCAACGTGATCTATCGCAACCTGGGGGCGGGGAAGTTCGAAGAGTTGACTACGGAAGCCGGCCCCGCCATCCTCGAAGCGCACTCCAGCCGCGGCGCGGCCTTCGGCGATTTCGATAACGATGGCGATATCGACATCCTTATCATGAACATGAACGAGCCGCCCTCGTTGTTGCGCAACGATATCAGCGGCTCCAACCATTGGCTCAAGGTGAAGCTGATCGGCGTGGAATCCAACCGTTCGGCAATCGGAGCAACGGTCATCGCCAGCTACGGGGATCGCCGCCAGGCACAGGCCGTGCTGGCGCAATCGTCTTACCTCTCTGTGAATGACCGCCGCCTGCACTTCGGCCTGGGCCAGGAGACCAAGGCGTCGCTCGAAATCCGCTGGCCCAACGGCCGGCGTGAGACCATCGCCACTGTGCCGGCCGGGCGCCTGGTCACCATCAAAGAGGGCTCAGGGATTCAGTAGCGGAGCGCTCTGCGCCGCGCGATCGCGAACAGCGTCCAACAGGCCGCGCCGGATCAATCCGCTGCCGGGATAAATGAGTGCCCAGTACTTTGCCATCTTGCGGCGCGCGGAGGCATCGCTGGCGAGGATGCGCGTCTCGGTGACCACCCGGGAGCGCCCGTTGCCGGCGTCTTCAATCCGGAAATTGGCGGCGATCTTCACGGTTTCGGGCGGCGCCCAGGTGAGAAACTGTTCCGGCGAGAGACGCACTCCGGCATTGTTCCAGGGCTGTCCGGCCAGGCCAAATACAAATTCCCGCGGCGTATCGTCGAGCGGGAAGAAGCCGGATCGCGGATTCCTGATCATTTCGACGATCGGAATCATGGGGGCGACGCCCTGTGCGCCGGATGGCGCCCGGAGTTGTCCCATGGCAATGGCGCGAATCCGTCCCAGCGTCTGCATCAGAGGGATGTCCGCGAACGATACCTGGTTCAGCGCCGCGCGCACCCGTTCGGCCGGAGCGTTTATGGTGAGTTCGTGCCGCTCCTCGAAATCGTAGGTGGGCATGAACGCATCCAGCCGGGTGACGGGCGAAGCGACGGACCGCGTGTGCACCGGCCAGAACCAGGCGGCCGCGAACAGCGCGACGCCCGCAGCAACACCGGCGAACATGGCATGAGAGCGCCGGGAAAATCCCGACCACGCCGGCGGCACTAAAGCCAAAAGGAAGCCGAGCAGGAAAACGACGATCCCCGAATACGCTAGCACGCTGGGCCACTGGAGCGGCGCAACCGAGTTCATCCACGTCAGTCCGCCCACCGCAAGGGCGGCAATCGCGACAACGCGCAGGAGCCGAGGACGAGTCATAAGGCCCTCCGGACCGTCCCCAATTATAGCGAAACAGGATCTACTTGTCCGATTCCCAACCGGCGGCGCCGCACGTGAGGGACGCCGCCAGTTTGACTTGCCGGCGCGAGTTTCTTACCCGCCGTTCGGTCCGTTGTGGCAGCTATAACAACCGATCACGGTACCCGCGGGGAACGATTTCCCCGCCATACTGCGGGCCGCTTGCGTCTTGGACAGAATGGTGCCGCGATAATCCGTGCCGTGACATGCCTGGCACTGGGTCGCGCCGCCCGACTCGGCCACGTCCTGATGCCGGCTTACCCACGATGAGCCGATGGGATGCAGCCCGTGCGGCCCTCCGGTGACGGTGCTGGGGACCGATGCGTGACACGCGGTGCACTCCGCCAGCATTCCCGTATGGCCTTGCAGATTGGTGCTCTGAACGTTGTCGTTGGCGATCGGAGTGGTGTACTCGGCGTGCGTGGAGTTATGGCAAGCCTCGCATTGTAACCCCCCGTGTCCGGCGGAAAAGCGGTACAGCGAGAGTCCCGAGGAAGGCACGTTGGCATTGGTCGCGAAGGTCTGATCCACCGCCACCCTCGGCGTCGTGCCGCTGGTGAAGACGGAAGTGTAGACAATCTGGCCGTTGTTGTTCACCGCCGTGCCGGTGTGACACATCTGGCACGAAGGCTCCTGAAGCCAGCCCTGCCGTCCGGCAACGCCCACCGCGGTGGTGTTGCCATGGCAACTCTGGCATTCGATCTCATTCGCGCCGGTGGCGTCTTTTAGCGTGCCCATGGCGCCCCTCAGGCACTGCGTTTTGGGCCCGGGGTGGCAGTTATAGCAAGCGGCGCGACTGGTGGCCGCGTCCAGCGTGACGCCCGTCGCCGGATCGGTCACCGGACCGTGCAGCGTGTGCATCGAGGCGGTCAGCGGCGGAATTCCGCTGTAGCCGGCCAGGCCCAGTGCATTGGTGGCATGGCAGGTGCCGCAGAGGACGGGCTTGGAAGCCACGGTCGCCTCCAGTCCCGTAGTGCTGTAACCAAACGATGCGGCCGCGCCCTTAAATAATGTGGACGAAGCGAAGCGATCGTCGTGTTTGCGCAGAATGTTGAGCTTGGTGTCCTTTGCCGGGTCGGTGTTGTTGACCCAGCCCGCCGCCGGGCGCGCCGCAGCGGATATCGACGTCGAGGCGTGACACGTTGCACAGGTCATCTCATCGGAGGTCGGCAACACGATGTCCGTGGTAGCCAGCGCGGCTCCCGAAGAGTTCTTCGCGGTCAGCCGCATCATCGGAAAGTAATTCACAGGATAGGAAGAAGACGTGGGCGAATCGGCGTAGGGTGTAAGAGGAATGCCCACCGCCTGCCACGTCTGATCCGTTGTGCTGAACGTCATGGCTTGCGGCGTATTTCCGCTGCCCGGCATGGCGAAGCCCTTCAATCCCATGTCCGGCGCCAGCACCCCGAAGCCCAGGGCGGTAGCATACTGCCAGAAATTGGTTTTCGCCGCGGAACTGGTGTTGAGCGTGTTGGTAAGCGGATCGTTGATCGCCTGATAAGTAATGGTGTAACCGCTGGGCGAAGTGACCAGGTTGCCGGCGGAATCGATCAAATGCACATGAATCGTGTTATAGGGCGGTAGTACGGCAAATATGCTGTAGTCCCTGCCGTCAAAGCAATGCATGCCCAGATCGTTCCAGCCGATCAGCTTGTATCCGGTGGCGGTGGGTGGCGGCGTGATGGAACCGGAGACGACCAGCGATACAGGAACCGAGGTAGTCGCCCGGCTGGTGGCCAGTGAGATGGACCCGGCGTAAGTTCCCGCTGCCAGGCTGCCCGGATTCACTTGCACTGTCAGGGAAGTGTTGGTGACCAGGCTGCCCGAAGGCGAGATGGTCAGCCAGGTGGTGTTCCCACTTACTCCGTTCGCCCTGGCCGTGAATGACGTGCGGCTGGCGGCGCTCACCGACAGCGATTGCGTTGCCGGCGCCGGGCCTCCCACCGCTGCGTTGAAGACCAGCGAAGCGGGATTGGCCGTAACTGCCGAGGTGGCCGTGGATCCGTTCATGGTTAACGACACGGGGACTGTTGTCGTCGTGCCATTGGAACTCACCAGAATCGATCCGCTATAAGTGCCCGCGCTCAGGGAACCGGGCGCCACCGAGACGGTGATCTTCTTCGTCGTGGTGAGATTGCCGACTGGATTCAGGCTGAGCCAGTTGGTGCGCCCGGTCTGCACCGAGGCGCTGATTGAGAATCTGGTCTGCGTATTCGCCGATACCGTAAAAGTCTGTGCCGTTGGCGCGGACCCGCCCACCGTCGCCGAAAACGATAGCGATTTGACGCTGATGGATACCCTGGATCCGGAACTGTCATCTGCTAAAGCTGCTGTCGTCCACACCATCATGGCCGCCAGAAGCGGTGCTGCCAGATGCCGATGCGTAAGCATTCATACCTCCTGATAACCTGGCTCCGCATCGGTGACTCACCCCATGATGCGGGCCGCAATGGGGGCTGGTTTTCTGGCTTCCCGGCCGATGTGCGGACACACACTTCGGGCCGGAAGGCTACGGCGGCTCGTTCCCCCGTCAACCCGGCCGCGTAATTCCTACGTGCGCGACCGCCCCAGACTGTAATTTCGTCCTGCCCCGGCACAGCGACGGCGCCAGGAGGCGCCGCGGGTAGAAACCAACGGCAGCCTGGACGGGATCTACCGGCGCAATCGCATCCCGATGCTCCGGCATTTACCTACTGGATGCAGAAGAATTGGGCTCGTGACACGCATGTGTAGAAAAAACGCATACCCAAATTTCTTCTGATGTTGAGGTATTAGGCAATCACAGGTCCAAATACCCGAATATATCCTGAGGTATTTTTCTACAGCGGCAGCTCAACAGTTAGGTAAGATTTAGCATTTCGCAAGTGTTGAAGTGAAGATTGAGCCAGCGCGAGGGCTGCGTCCTTTTCCATCAGGATCCGCTCGATCAGTTCCGGGTCGGGACGCGCCAGCCGGGCGTTTAGCTTGCACCGTGGGACAGACTATCGCCTTGGTCGGCTGTCGTCCCCACTGTGCCACAATAGAACTGATGCGGCACTGTCTGTTGCTTTTCGCCCTCGCGGCGGCCGTTTCGGCGGCCAGTCTGCCTTCGACGACTACCCTCCGCGGCAAGCTGGCAATTCATGACAACGGGCCGGCTACTGTGGAAACGGCGGACCACCAGACCATCACCCTGAGTGCCGATAATACGATCAGCCAGGTGCTCACCGATTCGCGGCTCAACGGCTTCGAGGTGGAAGCTCGCGGGCACTTTCTCGCGCCCGGCAAGTTCCAGATCGATCCATTCCACACCGTGCCGCTGCTGGTGCGTAAAGACGGCCACTTGAAAATGGTCACTTACTGGTGCGACGTGTGCTCGATTCGCGCCTATACTCCCGGACCGTGCCGGTGCTGCCAGAAGGAAACCGTGCTCGATCTGCGCGATCCCGACGCCAAATGAAGACTGCTTTACTCGCGCTGCTGCTCCCGCTTATGACGCAAGCCGCCAACTATTCCGCCCGCAAGACCGTCGTAGACGGCATTGAAGTGGTGCAACTCGCGGATGCCTCCCGCAACATGGAGGTATCGATCGCGCCGTCGATCGGCAACATGGCTTATGAAATTAAGGTAGCGGGAAAGAACATTCTCTTCTTCCCGTTTCACAGTCCCGCGGAACTCAAGGAAAATCCCACCTTCTGCGCCATTCCGTTTCTGGCGCCGTGGGCTAACCGCATCAGTGAAGATTCCTACTGGGCCAATGGCAAGCGATATCTGCTGAATCCCGACCTGGGCAATCTGCGCCGCGATGGCAATAAAAAGCCGATTCACGGCCTGCTGAATTTCTCGCCCTTGTGGACGCTGGTAGCGGCTTCGGCCGACGACCGCTCCGCCTGGGCCACCAGCCGCTTCGAATTCGCCAGATATCCGGAGATGATGGCGCAGTTCCCGTTTGCCCACACCATCACCATGACCTACCGGCTGGCCAACGGCGATGTAGAGGTAGAGACCACGCTCGACAATCACTCCAGCGAGCCCATGCCTGTAGCTATTGGCTTTCACCCTTACTTCCATCTCGACGATTCCCCCCGGGACCAGTGGAAGGTTCACCTGGCCGCTCGCGATCACCTGCTGCTGAACAATGTGCTGATCCCAACCGGCGAGCGCAAGCCGGTAGAATTCCCCGATCCCTACACTCTTAAAGACGGCCAACTCGATGACGTGTTCGGCAACCTGGTTCGCGGCGCCGATGGCCGCTCCCGGTTTTGGGTAGAAGGGAAGAAGCAGCGGATCAGCGTCACCTACGGGCCTAAGTACACCGTCGCGGTGGTCTACGCCCCGCACTCCCGCGAGTTCATCTGCTTCGAACCGATGTCCGCGATTACGGACGCTTTCAACCTGGCGCACAGCGGAGTTTACAAGGAACTGCAGAGCGTGCCCGCGGGCGGCCAATGGAAGGAAAGCTTCTGGATTTCGGCCTCCGGGTACTAGTAGCGTCGAGTACCATAACCCTGTTTTGGACCTTCTCAGCGGTAAGGATTAGTGCGATAACGGTCCTGTAGATATGGGATACCGTCATATATCGCTGTGCTGCAAGTGCGGACTGGCACCCGCCCGAATCGACGAAGTGGGCCTGACGGACGATCACGAACTGGTGATCCACTGGTGGTGCGAAGACTGCAAGCGGGTGGTCTATGCGTCCAAGAGCCTCTCCGATTGCTGGCAGGACTGCCCCAAGCCCGAACCGCCCCAGGAAATCCCCGAAAAGACGCTGTCCGACGCCTATGATATCCAGTTCATGCAGAGCATGGGCGTGCGCTTCGATTAGGTTGATTCCACCGCCGCCACTTCGTAATCCACCACGCGCGGAATTGTGAACTCCAATTCGCCGCCGGTCACGCGGAAGGGCACGCTTCTCTCGCTGCGCAACAGTTCCACGCGAGTCACGCGGCGGCCAGGAGGGAGTTTCATCTTTACCTTCTGCTCGCCGATCGGGTAATACTCCCGGATCCAGCCGCGATGCATGTTGGGATTTGTATAGTTCAGTACATGGATGGCGAAGCCTGGTTCCGTCTCCCAGACGAAGGCCTCTACCACGCCGCTGCCTTCGAGGGTCACAGGCGATTCGCCGTGCAACACCCACCGCACCGAATTCTGCAACAGCCGGCTGATGTCGGTGTGGCCGCTGTGCCACAAGGTGCGATCCACGTCGCCGGGAAAATAGACCAGGCGGCTGCGGCCTTTCTCCCGGATTACCACGGCGGGTTCGGTGGTGTGCGGCGTGGGCGGATACGATAGCTCCGGCGGGTACGCCACGTATCCCGGCACCACCGTTAAAACCGGCTCATCGACCGCCTGCACCGGCTGGCGATACTCCGCGCCGGGGAGCCAGTTGGTATCGGTGAAGCCCTTGAGAATCTCGTGCTGCCGTTCGATGCGCGCGTAAAACGCATTGCCCAGCGTGCCCTGAATCTCACCGGCTTTTTGAATGCCGAACAGATCCGCCAAGCCGGATTCGCCGCGCTTTCTGTTGCGCTCGTCGTACATCGCCGTCTCGAAGGTGGCCAGTAGGGAGCCGCCGCCATCCGCATAGGCTTTCAACTGGCGGCACTGCTCGTCACTCAGCAGCGCCGTGTTAGGCAGAATCAGCGCCGTGTATTTTTTCAGATTCTCCGCGCCCAGGTCCTCCTCATGCACGAAGTCGAACAGGAAGCGGCCTTCCAGCAGCGCATAGTACAGCCCGTCCACATACTGCTGCGCGCTGAAATTCCCGGGCGGCCGGTAGAACAGGTGCGTCCGCTGTCCGTAGACCACGCCCAGGTTGGCGATGGTGCGCTTGTTGTTGAAATGCCGGTCATGCTTCGCCAGCCACGTGAAATAGTCGCGCGCCGGAGCCTGCCAGCGATGGTCCTCGCCCATGCCGGTCTGGGCGCCGATGAAGGAATACCAGATCACCATCCCGCTGGCTACCGTCTCGTCGAACCACATGGTGTCTTCGGCCGGGGATTTCGCCGCATTGCGCCAGCGCACGCCGCCGGTGCTCCATCCGCCCGTCACGTTGGTAGTGGTGCGCCCCTTCATCACCGAGTAGCAGACGCGCCCCTGCTGCGCGCAGCCCCAGATGGGCGTATCGTCTCCGCCGCGTCCCTGGTTGTCGCAGTTGAACCACTGGCACACCTCGGCCAGTTGTTTCAAGTCGGGTGTGGCGCGTACGTTGCCGCCCAGGTTGCCGTAATACAGGCTGTCCGGCTTCTTTTCTTTGGCAATGCCATCGTACAGCTTCCAGAGATACAGCACGCGCTGGTTGAACTGCTCCCAATACTCGATGGTGCCCGGCCGCGCCAGCCGCTTGCATTGATCGCAGTAGCAGGTCGCCGGACGCCCCAGAGGGGGCCAGGCATTGGTGTAATGGCCGTCCACGTCATACCGTTGATTGATCTCGCGCATAATGGCCGGCATGAACTCGGTGTAGTAGGTGGTGAACATGCAGGTGCGGAACAGGCGGTGGTCCTCGTTATGCCGCACCGGGTTGCCTTGCGCGTCCTTCTGGAACCATTCCGGGTGCGCCTGTACGGCATCCTCCCAATTCAGGTCGGGACTCATGCGCGCGATCACGCGGATGCCGCGCTTTTTGGCCGCGGTGCAGCATTCGCCGAAGAAATCGCGCTCGCCCAGGAACTGCCCGCGCCGGTGGAACGGCACCTTGGTGGGGTAGTAGGCCAGAATGCCGGTGACGCTCACCAGCAAGGCGTCCACTTTCGCCGAAGCCCAGTAGGCGGCCCACTGCTCGATATTCAGGTCCACCATATCGCGCTCGGTCATGTTGGTCTGGCCCACGCGATGCACCTTCTGGTGCCATGGTGTTTCGGGAGCGGCGTCCAGCAGAGAACCCGCCGCCAGCGCTCCCGGCAGAATCAGGAATTCCCGACGGTCCATGTGTGTATGCTATCGCTTTCGGCGGCTACTATTGCTGGATCACACGCTCAGGTGCATACGGACCACTTCGTCGGTCAGCTCGCCGATGGCGCCGGCAGCGACGCGACGCCCCTTATCGAGAATGCAGAACTCGCTGGCCACGCGGCGGGCGAACGGCAGCTTCTGCTCCACCAGCAGCATTGTAAGCCCCTCTTCGCGATTCAGCTTCAAAAGGATGTCGCCGATTTCGTGGACGATATTGGGCTGAATCCCTTCGGTGGGCTCATCCAGGATCAGCAGTTTCGGTTCGAGCACCAGGGCGCGGCCGATGGCAAGCTGCTGCTGCTGCCCGCCCGAAAGGTCTCCGCCGCGCCTGTGGAGCATCTGTTTGAGTACCGGAAACAAATCGAAAATCCGGCTGGGAATGGCGCGCGCCTGGTTCGGGCGCACGCCCAGCCCGACACGCAGGTTCTCCTCCACGGTGAGATGCGAAAAAATCTCACGGCCCTGCGGCACGTAACCGATGCCGAGCCTGGCCCGGTGCTCGGCAGGGCGGTTTAGCAATTCGGTTCCATCGAATTCGACTGCCGCCGGAACTGCTCCGCAGCAGTCCCATGATGCATTTGAGGAGCGTCGTCTTGCCCATGCCGTTGCGGCCCATCAGGCACATGCGCGAGCCGGCGGGGACGGTGAGATCCACATCCCATAATGTATGGCTGCCGCCGTAGAACTGGTTGAGGGACGTAACTGCCAGCACCCTTACACTCCCAAGTAAACTTCTATGACGCGAGGATCTTTCTGCACCTTATCCATATCGCCCTCCGCAATCACCTGACCTTCGTGCAACACCGTGACCCGCCGCGCAATCGAGCGGACGAAGTGCATGTCGTGCTCGACAACCATGATGGAATGCTCGCCCTCCAGCGAAAGCAGCAACTCGGCGGTCCGTTCGATCTCCTGCGGCGTCATGCCCGCAACGGGCTCGTCCACCAGCAGCAACTCCGGGTTTTGCATCAGGAGCATGCCGATCTCAAGCCACTGCTTCTGACCGTGCGAGAGTACTCGGGCTGGAAATCCACGTTCTTTCGAGAGGCCGACGGTCTCCAGTACCTCGTCGATTCTTCTTTGCTGCGATGACGAAATCCGGGCACGCAGGGCTTTCAGGAAAGTGCGGCTGCCGGACAGCGCGAGTTCGAGGTTCTCGAATACGGTTAACTGCTCGAACACTGTCGGTTTCTGAAACTTCCGGCCAATGCCCGCGTCCACGATTTCCGCTTCCGTCAGGCGGAGCAGATCGATGTCCTGTCCGAACCACGCGGTCCCCGAATCCGGCCGCGTCTTTCCCGTGACCACGTCCATCATGGTGGTCTTACCGGCGCCGTTGGGTCCGATGATGCAGAGCAACTCTCCCGGATCGACGTAGAGAGAAAGGTCGTTGAGCGCCTTAAAGCCGTCGAAGCTGACGGTGAGGTCTTCCAGGTAAAGCCGCTTGTCGCGAAGAGTCGCTTTCCCGCTCATTTGTCTTTACCCGACGCCGTCACCAGGCCGATAATGCCGCGCGGCAGGAACAGCGTTACCAATACAAACAGCGCCCCCAGTGCGTAGAGCCATACTTCCGGAAAGGCCCCGGTGAGGTAGGTTTTCGCGTAGTTTACCAACACCGCTCCGGCGATGGCGCCGTAGAGCGTGCCGCGCCCGCCGACGGCCACCCAGATGACGGCTTCGATGGAATTGATGGGCGAGAACTCACTCGGGTTGATGATGCCGATTTGCGGCACGTAGAGGGCGCCGGCGATTCCGGCAATGACGGCGGAAAATACAAAGAGCCAGAGCTTGAACGATTCCACCGGATAGCCCAGGAAACGGGTGCGGCTCTCGGCGTCGCGGATTGCTCGCAACACGCGCCCCGCGCGCGATTCGACAATCAGGCGGCACGCCATATAGCTGGCCGCCAGATGCGGCGACGGTGATTACCAGCAGCACCACGCGGGTTTTGTCGGAATGCAGGTCGAAACCCAGGATGTCTTTGAAATCCGTGAAGCCGTTGTTGCCGCCAAAGCCCATATCGTTGCGGAAAAACGCCAGCATCAAAGCGTACGTGAGCGCCTGCGTGATGATGGAGAAGTACACGCCGGTGACGCGCGAGCGGAAGGCAAACCAGCCGAAGACCAGCGCCAGCAGGCCGGGCGCGACCGCCATCATGACGAGTGCGAACGGGAGGTGATTGAAACCGTACCAGAACCAGGGCAGCGACTTCCAGTTCAAAAACACCATGAAGTCCGGCAGTACAGGGTCGCCGTATACGCCCCGGGGACCAATCTGCCGCATCAGATACATGCCCATCGCATATCCGCCGAGTGAGAAAAATGCCGCGTGCCCAAGGCTTAAGATGCCGCAGTATCCCCAGATCAGGTCGAGTGACAATGCCAGCATTCCGAAACACAGGTACTTGCCGATCAGAGTGATGCCGTAAGTTGAAAGATGCAATGCGGATGATGGGGGCACACCCAAATTGAGGATGGGCACCGCGATAGCTACCAATGTAAGTACCGCGAGAAACCACTTACTCCCCCGATCACCCCCTGCAATCCAATTCCCGGAAAGTAACACCTCTATTTATCCTCCGCCGCGCGACCGGCTTGCGGGAACAGCCCGCGCGGCCTGATCTGAATGAAGAGGATCAGCGCGACAAGAACGAAAATTTTCGCCAGGACCGCCCCGGCATATGGTTCCAGCAGTTTATTGGCGATCCCCATACCCATGCCGCCGAGCAGCGATCCCCAGAGGTTGCCGACACCGCCAAACACAACCACCAGGAACGAATCGACGATGTAGGATTGTCCCAGATTGGGACCGACGTTGGTCAACTGGCTGAGCGCCACGCCCGCCACGCCGGCGATACCGGATCCCAGCCCGAACGTCATGGCATCGACCCATTCGGTGCGGATGCCCATCGCTTTTGCCATGGCCCGGTTCTGGGAGACGGCCCGGATTTCGAGACCGATTCTGGTGCGCTTAAAGATGAGCAGGATCAGAAAAAACACCATCAGGGTGAAGATGACGACGTACAGGTGGTTATAGGTAATCTCTAAAGCGTCGTTGAGCCGCAGGGAGCCGCTCATCCAATCGGGTGTCACCACCGAGCGGTTGAGCGCCGTGAAGATCGACCGGACGGACTGCTGCAGGATCAGGCTGACGCCGAACGTGGCGAGCAGGGTTTCCAGCGGTCTGCCATAGAGGTGTTGAATGATGGTGCGCTCCATGACCACACCGGTTAACCCGGCGACCAGGAATGCCGCCGGAATCGCGAGCAGAATCGATGCCCCGACGTGTCCCGGCATCAGCGACTGCACGCCGTAAGTGGTGTATGCGCCCAGCATCATCAACTCGCCATGCGCCATGTTGATCACGCCCATGACGCCAAATGTAATTGCCAGGCCGATGGCGATGAGCACCAGTACCGACCCGAGGCTAAGGCCGAAAAACAGGGTCTGGATGCCGGAGTAGAAAGAGCGCCAGCCATCGATGGAGGCGATCGCGGCCGCGGTGGCCCGGCGCACCTTTTCATCGCTCTCGGCGAAACTGCCGTCGGGAGTTTTGTCGAGCAGGAGCGCCAGGCGGTTGCGCACATCCTGGCTGAGACTCTGCCGTAGCGTATCGACGGCTTTCAGACGGACTGTGGCGTCTGCACTGCCTAGCGCGGCCATCGCTAAGCTCGTCGCGATCTCTTTTCGGACGGCGGAATTCGTTTCCAGGGGAAGCCGCTGGCGCAGCAGCGCCACGCCGGCTTCGTCCAGCGAGCGCGATATCTCGCGCACCGCATCCAGGCGCGCGGCGGCGTCCGGACTGGAGAGTGCAAAGAGCGCGAGGGTTTCGCGCAACTCGCGCCGCAGGGCATTGTTGGTTCCGATTTTGGTCATGCCGTCCGCGGGGGCGGGTCCGGCGCTCTTCAGGGAGAGCGGATCGATTAAATTCAGGGGATCTTCGTCGGCCGATTTGACTATGAAAATCTTCTGATCGCTGTTGCGGAAATAGAGGCGGTCATCCATGAACGCCGAAAGAACGGCGCGCACACTGGAATGACCGCTCTGGCTCAGCCGTTTGACAATGGCGGCCTTTTCGGAGTACGTCGCGTCCCGCAACTCGCCGAGAGTCGAGAGGAAGCCGGCATCGTTCGGAGATTGGGCCCGCGCCGGCGCCGGGGTACAAATGGCGAGCAGCACCAACAGGCACAGCCCGCCCCGGGAGGTATCTCTCATTATTTGTAGTTCTGTCCGGAACACTTCTTGGTGACCTTATTATAATTCCCGCACTTCAGCGTCACCCAATCCGCTTCGATGTTCTTGCTGCCGGGCAGGTAGTCGGACCAGGCATCGCCCGGCACTTCGGCGGCGGATTTCCAGACCACGTTAAACTGCCCGTCCGCCTTCACTTCGCCGATGTAAACCGGCTTGGTGATGTGATGATTCGGAAGAACCTTGGCGGTGCCGCCGGTCAGGTTCGGCGTCTCGAGCCCCGGCAGCGCCGCGAGCACCTTCTCCACGTCGGTACTCTTGGCCTTTTCCACTGCCTTCACCCACAGGTTGAAGCCGATGTAGTGGGCCTCCATCGGGTCGTTGGTGGTGCGCTTGGGGTTCTTGATAAACGCGTGCCATTGATTGATGAACGCCTTATTGGCCGGGGTGTTGATGCTTTCAAAATAGTTCCAGGCGGCCAGGTGCCCCACCAGCGGCTTGGTATCGAGGCCGGACAGTTCCTCCTCGCCCACCGAGAATGCGACCACCGGAATATCTTCCGCCGAAATCTTCTGGTTGCCCAGTTCCTTGTAGAAGGGCACGTTGGCGTCTCCGTTGATGGTGGAGACAACCGCGGTCTTTTTGCCGGCCGAGCCGAACTTTTTGATGGCGGCGACGCGGGTCTGCCAGTCCGAGAAGCCGAAGGGCGTATAGTTGATCGAAATATCTTCCGGCTTCACGCCTTTCAAGTGCAGGTACGCCTCGAGGATCTTGTTCGTGGTGCGCGGATACACATAGTCCGTCCCTTCCAGCACCCAGCGCTTCACGCCCACTTCCTTCATCAGGTAATCTACCGCCGGGATGGCCTGTTGATTCGGCGCGGCTCCGGTATAGATGACATTTTTGGAGGACTCCTCCCCTTCGTACTGCACGGGGTAGAAGAGCAATCCATTGTCTTTTTCGAATACCGGCAGCACGGACTTTCGGGAGACGGACGTCCAGCACCCGAACACTACGGCGACTTTGTCCTTTTCGAGCAACTGCGCCGCTTTCTCGGCAAAGAGCGGCCAGTTGGATGCCGGATCTACCACCACCGGCTGAAGTTTCTTCCCCAGCAGTCCGCCCTTCTTGTTCTGGGCGTCAATCATCATCAGAATCGTGTCCTTCAACGTGGTTTCGCTAATGGCCATGGTGCCGGAAAGCGAATGCAGCACGCCCACCTTGATGGTGTCCTGGGCCAACGCAAATTGCGAGAATACCATCCCGGTAATCAGCAGCGAGACCGTCACGAACACTGGTTTACGTATCATGTTACTGAACTCCTTTATTGTGATAGGTTGGGTACGGTGCCTTACATCTGGACCTGCAGACCTACTCCGGCCTGCCAGAAATTCTGTCTCTCCCGGTCGAATCTGGTGTCCCGGTAGAAAGACATGACGCGACAATTGAACTGTTTGATGACATAGTTAAAGTTAGCTTCGCTCGTCTTTTGGCTGTAGTTAGCGCCTGTGCCGTGGGTAAAGTCGGCTTTGGCTACTTTCCCCAGGATCTCGAACTTACCCACGCCGACTTTTTTGGGAAAGAGATAACTTCCCAGCACGTATGCGCCCTGACTCTTGGCATACAGGATGTCATATCCGCCCAGCCGGTTGTAGTTGGAGTACTCACTTTCAATCGAGACTACGCCCAGGTTGTGGAGTTTTCGTTCCATCAAAAAATCGACAGTGGTGGCGGTGTGTCCGCCTTGATACTGAGTCGCTCCGCCTATGGCCAGCAGGTTCTTATCGCCATAGTAGGTGCCGTTCAGGTAATAGCCGTCCTCCTGATCCCAAAAATCGACCTGGACGCGGGCGGCGCCGAGGACTTCGGGACGACCGGTCGCGGACCTGCCGTCGAACGCGCCCGCCGAAACCTTGATCTTCTTGGCGAACGTGCCCCAATACATGACGCCGTTATCGCGGCCCTGAAAAACAAACGGATATCCGTCCTGAACGCCGTCCGTATAGACGCCCCACTGATGGGCGTAGAACGGGCCGTAGAGGTTCGCGCGGTCGCTGGGCGGCAGGAAGCGGCCGGCCCAGATGTTGAAGTGGGGAGAGAACTCGAGGCGGGCGACCGCGTCCAACACGCCGACCTTGTTGGTGGCGCCGTCGTAATCGGTGTTGAACATGAATTTGATGTTCTCCGTGATCGGTCCGTTGATGTACAACCGCACGTCATCGAGGAGGAACTGATTGTTGAAGTTGCCGCCGGATGGCATCGTGGTCTCGAATTCGGTTCGCAATCCGGCGCCGACTGTGACCGGACCCAGGTTAATCTGCGCCATTGATGGCGGCGACAGAACCAGGAAACCAAGCAGCGAAAATAAAACGGGCCCGCATTGCCGCGCAATGGACACACATCTGTCGCCGGCAGCTCGTCTTAGCATGAATTTATCCTCTTCTTTTGGGCGCACGAAGCAGAGCTTGTGGATTTGTTGGTGATACCAACGCGCCCGGGCCTGGACTAAGAAAGCGCGGCAAACGTTGACGCGACAACTAACCCGCGGTCACTTGGCGGGTTCAGTAATTTGGGGCAGTGAAGAAAAATAATACATTGAACTGTAATGCTTGTCAACGAACTACACGGGGTTGCGCGATAGCTATTTCTGATCTGATCCCAAAAGGAATTCTATAGCGAACTGGTTATTTATCAACATCGTGGTGGTGGTGGTGTTCCGGCGCATGGTGCTCCTTGTTGCGAAGTATTCCCGATGCGGTGAGCCCTATCGCCCTCTGCGCTGCAAGCCAGGCAATCACTTCGTCGAGCCCTGTGCCGTCCATCATGTTGGTAAACACAAACGGCCGGTCGCCTCGCATGCGGCGAGCGTCCCGGTCCATCACTGCGAGCGAAGCGCCGACGTACGGCGCCAGATCGATCTTGTTGATCAACAGCAAGCCGCTGCGCTTGATGCCCGGTCCGCCCTTGCGCGGGATCTTGTCCCCACCGGCGACGTCGATCACGTAAATGAAGGCATCCACCAGTTCGGGACTGAAAGCCGCGGCGAGGTTGTCTCCGCCGCTCTCGACAAAAACCAGCTCCATCCCCGGGTGCAGGGCTTCCAGTTCGGCAATCGCCTCCAGGTTCATGGAAGCGTCCTCGCGGATGGCAGCGTGCGGGCAACCGCCGGTCTCTACGCCCAGCACACGGTCCGGGGGTAGCGTGCCCTGCCGGATCAGAAACTCCGCATCTTCCCGGGTGTAGATGTCGTTGGTGACCACCCCGAGGTTCAAACCCGGCCAAAGCCGTTTGCTCAGGCGATCCACCAGGGCCGTCTTCCCGCAACCCACCGGACCCGCAATTCCTACCCGGAATGCCCTTGTCATTGCCGCTCCTTCAGAACAAGAAATATCGCTGCGCAAGAGGCAGCACCTCCGCCGGTTCGCAAGTCAGCAGTTCCCCGTCCGCCCGTACTTCATAGGTCTCCGGATCCACTTCGATTTTTGGCGTGGCCGAATTGTGAACCATGTCCCGCTTGCCGATGGTCCGGCAGTTCTTCACCGCCACGGCCCGCTTGCGGAAGGTTTCGCCGATCCCCGCGGCCAGCGCAACCTGCGAAACGAAAGTCGCCGAGGTCGCAGCCGTGGCGCCGCCAAACGATCCGAACATGGGCCGGTACATCACTGGCTGCGCTGTGGGAATGGAGGCATTGGCGTCGCCCATCACGCTCCAGGCGATGAAGCCTCCCTTGATGACTATTTCCGGCTTTACGCCGAATAGCGCCGGTTTCCAAAGCACCAGGTCGGCGAGTTTGCCGGGCTCAATCGACCCCACTTCGTGCGCCACCCCGTGTGTAATCGCCGGGTTAATGGTGTATTTGGCGACGTAGCGCCGCACCCGGAAATTATCGTTGCGCGCCGAATCCTCAGGGAGCGCGCCGCGCTGCGTCTTCATCTTGTGCGCCGTCTGCCAGGTGCGTGTGACCACTTCGCCGATGCGTCCCATGGCCTGCGAATCGCTGGAGATCATGCTGAACACGCCCAGGTCGTGAAGAATATCCTCCGCCGCGATGGTCTCCGGCCGGATGCGGCTTTCGGCGAAGGCTACGTCCTCCGGCACCAGCGCATTCAGGTGATGGCACACCATCAGCATGTCCAGATGTTCGGCGATGGTGTTCACCGTGTAAGGCCGGGTGGGATTGGTGGAGGAGGGCAGAACGTGCGGCAGGGCGGCGATGCGAATGATATCGGGAGCGTGGCCGCCGCCGGCGCCCTCGGTGTGATAGGTGTGAATGGCGCGGCCGGCTATGGCGGCGATGGTATCCTCGACGAAGCCGGCCTCGTTCATGGTATCGGTGTGGATGGCCACCTGGACGTCCAGGTCGTCGGCCACCCGCAGGCAGGCGTCGATGGCTGCCGGAGTGGTGCCCCAATCCTCGTGCAGTTTCAGTCCGCAGGCTCCCGCGCGCACCTGTTCCACCAGCGGCCCCGGGGCGCTGGCGTTGCCTTTGCCGAGGAACCCGAAGTTCATGGGCCAGGCATCGGCGGCTTCCAGCATCCGCGCCAGGTTCCAGGAGCCCGGCGTGCAGGTGGTGGCGTCGGTGCCGGTAGCCGGCCCGGTGCCTCCGCCAATCATCGTGGTGATCCCGTTCGAAAGAGCCGCATAAATCTGCTGGGGGGAAATGAAATGGATGTGGCTGTCGATGGCGCCCGCGGTGACGATCATGTTTTCGCCCGCGATCACCTCGGTCGATGCCCCCACCACCAGTTCCGGATCGACGCCCTGCATGGTATCCGGATTTCCGGCCTTGCCGACCTTCACGATGCGCCCGTCGCGAATGCCGATGTCCGCCTTGACGATGCCCCAATGGTCTATGATGAGCGCGTTGGTGATGACCAGGTCGAGCGCGCCGTCCGCACGCGTGGCGCGAGCGCTCTGCCCCATCCCGTCTCGAATGACCTTGCCGCCTCCGAAGGTGATCTCATCGCCATAGGCCGCGAAGTCTTTCTCCACTTCGACGATCAATTCGGTATCGGCCAGGCGGACGCGATCGCCCGCGGTCGGACCGTACAAATCCGCATACGTTCTTCTGGGAATGGAAAGGCTCATTCGCTCCCCCTGCCTTTGTGGCCCAGCACCACTTTCGCGCCCGCGAAGGCCACCAGGCCGACCTCCTTCTCCTCGCCCGGCTCAAAGCGCACGGACGTTCCCGCGGGAATGTTCAAGTGCATGCCGCGAGCCGCCGCCCGGTCGAAGTCGAGGGCGTCGTTGACCTCGAAAAAATGGTAGTGGCTGCCTACCTGAACCGGGCGGTCGCCCGTATGCCGCACCACCACGCGGGCCGTCTTCCGCCCCACATTGGCCTGGATGGGTTCCGTCTCGAGAAAGTATTCGCCGGGTTTCATGGGAATAGATTTATTGTATGGGATCGTGCACCGTTACCAGTTTGGTTCCGTCCGGAAACGTGGCTTCCACCTGCACTTCGTGAATCATGCCGGCCACCCCTTCCATCACGTCGGCGGCGGCCAGCACGCCTGCTCCCAGGGTCATGATCTCAGCTACCGTCCTGCCGTCCCGGGCCCATTCCAGGATCTCGGCCGTGAGGATCGCCAGGGCTTCCGGATAATTCAGTTTCAAACCTCTGGCCCGCCGCTTGCGGGCCACATCGGCGGCCACGTAGATCAGCAGCCGCTCCTGTTCCTGGAATGTCAGATGCATCGCTATCTCCTAGTAAGTCTTTCTCGGCGGCACGGCATCGCTGCCGGTGATCGCCAGCCGGGCCATTCTCCAGAACTGGAACAGCGGTTCGTGGAGGAAACGTGCGCTGGTCGCGAGGCCGCGCACCACCACGCCGTCCGACACCAGCGCGCTCGCCCCCCACACCGCCTCTTCGGGCCGTGTCCGCTCCTGGGCGAGTTCATTCCAGCGATCTTCGAGCGTTCGCCAAAACTTCGGCGGGGCCCCTTCCCAAACGGCGCACAGGCTGGCGAGGTGCGTATACTGGCGCATCCGCGCGGCAGCCTGCAGATGCCTCCGCGCGGGTTCCAGAAGAAAATCCTCCCGCAGCACCGGCCGCGGGCCGGCGTAAATTTCGGTTTGGATACGCAACCGCTCGAAGGCAAAACACTCGCCGGCAGCCAGCCTGCCGGGAGCCAGCACTTCCCACCAAAACAACGTCGCGCCGCGACCCAGGCGAATCTCCGTGTGCTGCACGTGACGCGATCCGGCATAGGGGATCACGGCATCGGGAAGATACTCCAATACAGCTCCGTCGCCGACCGAAAATCTGGCGTGGTGCCCGGAGTCCGCGACGCCCTCGCGATGACGGTAGAGGCGAGTGGCTCCCGTGGTTGTAATTTGCGCCGCCGCGCCGGCTTCGACTTCCACATCGAGCGACAGCCGGTCCCCCGCCAGCACGCCGCCAGAGACATTGTGCAGATGCACCAATGCCCCGGGATCCGGCAGCGGGAACGCGCGCACCACTTTCCACGGAGGGTCTTGCCGCTCGATGCGGAACCGTTCGCGTTCGAAGCGCAGCTTTAACTGATGAACAGGCGGGTTTCCAGCGACCCGTGCCGCATCGACGCCAGTTCCAGATAGGGACTGAAGCAAAACGCCTCCTCTGCATAGGATGCACTACACGCACGGGCAATTTCCGGTTTCAGATTCCAGAGGATCCGGCTCGCCGCCGCCTGGCCTAAAGGCATGAGCCGCTGGCAGGCGGAGACCAGCCCGGCGATCGACTGATGCAGGTAAGCCGGCACGACGGAATCCAGCGGAATCCCCAGCGCCGAGCCTGCCGAGCCAAAAGCGATGCAGTAGTGCAGATCCGCCGGGAGCAGGGAATCTTCCACCATTCCGTTTACCAATTCCGCGAAGCGGCGTCCCAACTTTAAGCTGGCTTCCCGCGATTCGCGCGCCGGCTTGCGCGCGCTCAGTTCTTCGCTGAGCGCCAGGCAATTCCCGCCCTTGGCCGCTCGCCGCACATAGACCGCTTCCAGCACGCCCCCTTCCTGCAGATACGCACACAGGAAACTCTCCACCGTTGGCGGCGTCAGCACCCCTTCCTCCGCCAGTGTTTCGAGTCCGAACGAGTGGGCCGCGCCGCCGATGGCGAGGGCCGAGTCGGCCAGTTGCAGCAAGCGCAAGAGCGCAGATTCCGCTATAGAGATCACGTCAGTGCCAAGCTGCATTTTTCCATGTACGCGGCGCTCGCATGCATTTTCGTAGTCTACACGCCACCATGACGCCAGGCAAATTTGTAGAATCTGGAGATGCGACCGGTCCGCTACCTCTTACCCCTGCTCGCCTGCTTTCTCCTTCATGGCCAGAAGGGCTCCTTCGACGTCCTGATTACCGGCGCCCGCGTCATCGATGGTTCGGGCGCCCCCTGGTACTACGCCGATATCGGGATCAAAGGCGACACCATCGCGGCGGTGGGCGTGCTTCCCGGGGCCACAGCGGCGGTGCGCATCGACGGCCGCGGGCTGGTGGCATCGCCCGGCTTCATCGATATCCACTCCCACGGACGCCGCGGCATTTTCGCCGTTCCCACTGCCGAGAACTACCTGCGCGAAGGCGTGACCACCATCATTGAAGGCCCCGACGGCAGTTCGCCGCTGCCGCTTGCGCCCTTCCTGGAGCGCGTCAGCAAGACGCCCATCTCGATCAACTTCGCCACCTTCGTGGGGCAGGGAACGATTCGCCAAAACGTTGTGGGGCTGGCCAATCGCAAAGCCACCCCGGAGGAAATCGAAAAGATGAAGGATCTCGCGGCGCAGGCCATGCGCGACGGCGCCTTCGGCCTCTCCACCGGCCTGTTCTATGTGCCCGGCAACTTCACTCCCACCGAAGAGGTGATCGAAATCGCGAAGGTGGTGGGCCGGATGGGCGGCATCCACATCTCCCACATGCGCGAAGAGGCGGCGCACGTGCTCGATAGCGTGCGCGAGACTATCCGGATCGGCGAAGAGGGCGGACTGCCTACCCAGATCACGCACCACAAGATCATCGGCAAAAGCAATTGGGGCGCCAGCGTGGAAACGCTGAAGCTGGTGGAAGCGGCCCGCGCCCGCGGCGTCGATGTGACCATCGACGCCTATCCCTATACGGCGTCGAGCACCGGAATTGCCGCGCTGTTTCCGCAATGGGCGCTGGAGGGCGGCCAGAAATCCGTGGTCGAACGCCTGAGCGCGCCGGACCAGCGGGCGCGCATCAAAACAGTGATCGTGCAAAATATCAAGTTCGATCGCGGCGCGGGCGACCCTAAGAACATCGCCATCGCCAGTTGTTCGTTCGATCGCACGCTGGCCGGCAAGAACCTGGCGGAGATCACGCGCGCCCGCGGAGTAGAAGCCACCGCCGAGAATGCCGCCGACACCGCCATCGAATTGCAGCAGAAGGGCGGCTGCTCCGCCATCTATCATGCCATCGGGGAAGAGGACGTGGTGCGCATCCTGCGCTCGCCCTACACCATGATCGGCTCCGACGGCGAGATACCCGTCTTCGGACAGGCCGCGCCGCATCCGCGCAGTTACGGCACCTTTGCGCGGGTGCTGGGCGTATACGTGCGCGAACAGCACGTGCTGACGCTGGAGGAAGGCGTGCGGCGCATGTCCGGCTTCACCGCGGCGCGCCTGAAGCTCTGGGACCGCGGCCTGCTGCGCCCCGGTATGAAGGCGGACGTGGTGCTCTTCGATCCGGACAGAATCGCCGACCGCGCCACCTTCGAAAAGCCCCACCAATACTCGGTCGGGGTGCGCGACGTCCTGGTGAACGGCAAATTCGTACTGCGCGACGAGCAGGTCACCAGCGAGCGGCCGGGGCGCGTCCTATACGGTCCCGCGCACCAGTGACGGCTCTGCGAGAAGGTCAGCCAATAATCCCGAGCTTCTTTCCCACCTTTTGAAAGATCTCCAGGGCGCGATCCAGTTCGGCTTTGGTGTGGGTCGCGGCCACGATGGTGCGGACCCGCGCCTTGCCTTTGGGCACCGTGGGGAATCCGATTCCGGTTGCCAGCACACCCCCGGCAAATAACTCCCGCGAAAGCTGGTGTGCCAGCGCGGCATCGCCGGTAATTACGGGCGTGATGGGTGTTTCGCTGATGCCGGTGTTGAATCCCGCGGATTGGAGTCCCGCCTTGAAATATCTGGTGTTCTCCCAGAGGCTGGCGATGCGCTCGGGCTCCTGTTCGAGCACATCGAAGGCGGCCAGGCAGGCGGCAGCCACGGCCGGCGGATGCGAGGTGGAGAAGAGAAATGGCCGCGCCCGGTGGTACAGAAATTCGATCAGGTCGCGGCTGCCGCAGACATAGCCGCCCAGTACGCCGATGGCTTTCGACAGCGTGCCCACCTGCACGTGCACGCGGCCATGCAACTGGAAGTGATCGATGGTGCCGCGGCCGTTGCGGCCCAGCACGCCGGAAGAGTGCGCGTCGTCCACCATCATGATGGCGCCGTGCTTTTCGGCGGCTTCCACCAGGCCGGGCAGGGGGCCGATATCGCCATCCATGGAAAAAACACCGTCGGAGATCAGCAGTTTGCGGCCGGGCTGGCCGTCCAGATCCGCTAGAATCTTTTCGGCCGCGGCCACATCCTTGTGCGGGAATACGTGGATTTTAGCTCTCGACAGGCGGCACCCGTCGATGATGCTGGCATGGTTCAATTCGTCGGAGACGATGTGATCTTCGGGCGTGAGAATCGCCGATACCGTGCCGGCATTGGCGGCGAATCCGGATTGAAATACCACGCAGGCTTCCACCTGCTTGAATGCCGCAATGCGCTCTTCCAGTTGAATGTGCAGCCGCATGGTGCCGCTGATGGTGCGGACCGCGCCCGACCCCACGCCGTATTTGCGGACGGCTTCGAGCGCCGCCTCGCGCAGTTTGGGATGCGTGGTGAGGCCCAGGTAATTATTCGATGCGAGATTGATGACTTCTTTTCCGTCGAAGCGCGACTCGGCGGCGGCTTCGGATTCCAGGATGCGCAGGCGCTGGTAAGTGCCTTCGGTCTTCCATGATTCCAGTTGATCGTGCAGGTAGGACAGAGGATTGGGCATGCAGTTTCAGTCTAACGCCACGCGCCGGTAGCGGCTGGCGTAGTAGAGCAGGGGATTGCCTTCGCCGATTTGCGCTTTGGTCATCTCCCCGACGAAAATGTCATGGTCGCCGCTGGTGAAGCGCTGGTGGACGCGGCATTCGATGGCTGCCAGGACGCCGGGCAGCAGCGGGACGCCGCTCTCTCCGCGATACCAGTCCAGGCCATCGAAGCGGTCCTGGCCTTTGCGGGCAAAGCGGTCCGAAAGAGCCTGTTGGTCCTCGGCTAACACATTGATTCCGAAATGCCGGGACGAACGGAAGGCATCGATGGTGGTGACTGCGTGTCCCAGGCAGATGAGAATCAGCGGCGGGTCCAAAGAAACGGCGGTGAAGGAATTCACGGTCAACCCGTGCGGCGCACCATTTGCGTCGAGCACGCTGGCAATCGTGACACCGGTGGCGAAGCGCCCGCAGGCCCGCCGGAATTCCTCGCTCGTCACCGGCGCCCCTGGGACCGGCCCCCCCTCGCTTGACATGTGAATAAATTCAATCCTATCATGTGGTTGACTGATGCGGGAACCAAAGATCGCCCACCGTGCGGACTCAAGGAGGCAGTTTTGATCAAGCTGGACATCATCAACGAAGTTGTGAACCGGACCGGCATCACCAAGACCAAGGCCGAAATGGCGGTCGAGACCGTCTTTGAATCCATGAAGAAAGCGCTCGAACAGGGCGACCGCATCGAGTTACGCGGATTCGGCGTGTTCAACGTGAAGCCTCGAAAAACCGGGATTGGGCGAAATCCGCGCACCGGCGCGGAGGTTTCGATTCCTCCGGGGAAGGCCGTGCGGTTTAAGCCCGGCAAGGAGTTACAGACGCTGCAGTAGCCCGCGCTGCTGGCTGCGGTTTATTGTGTCACCCCAGGATTTCTCGGCTGCGCCGTACCCTTACTACGCCGAAAGCGAACCGGCGGAGACCCCTGCGCTTCCCCGCGCGGCTACTCGTGAGCGGTATTGGCTTTATATTCTATTGTTTATGCTCACCCTGGCGACCACCACAGTGGTCGGCACGGCGATGCAGATGGATTTCGACCGCAATTTGCCTTTCGATATCGAACACAGCCTGTCGCTCTATTCCCTGCTGTGGCAGAATCCGGCCATCCTGCTGCAAGGACTGCCTTTTTCGCTTACCCTGCTGGCTATCCTGATGGCCCACGAACTAGGCCACTACCTGGCTGCGGTATATCACCGGGTGGATGCCAGCCTCCCCTATTTCATGCCCTCGCCGTTTATGGGCACATTCGGCGCGTTTATTCGGGTCCGCTCGGCGATCTGTTCCAAACGGGTGCTTTTCGATATTGGGGTGGCGGGACCGCTGGCGGGTTTTGTGTTTCTGCTGCCGGCATTTGCGGTGGGGCTGGCATTTTCCAAGATCGTCCCGAATATCGTCCATCAGGGCAGCATTCAGTTTGGCGTGCCCACCCTGCAGTGGCTGCTGGAATCGGTCATCTTCCCGGGCACGCGGAGCGGGGATCTGTATCTGCACCCGGTGGCGCGGGCGGCGTGGGTGGGCACATTCGCTACGGCGATGAACCTGCTGCCGATCGGGCAACTGGATGGCGGCCATATTCTGTACGCGTTCTTCCCCAACTGGCACAAGCGGGTCTCGGTGATCATGTGCGGCGCCTTGCTGGTGCTGGGCGTGGCCCTGCTGTTGATGGGGACCGCGTGGTACGGCTGGATTGTCTGGGCTGTGATCCTGTTCTTTCTGGGACGCCGGCATCCCATGGTTTACGACAATTCGGAACTGGACGCAGGCCGTAAAAAGCTGGGGTGGATCGCCCTGGCGGTGTTCATCCTCTGCTTCGCCTACGCGCCCATCATCGCCGGCGGGCTGTAAGCCGAGCATGAAAATCACGGCTACCATCATCACTCTCAACGAGGAGCGCAACATCGCGCGGGCCATCGAGAGCCTGCGCTGCTGCGACGAAGTCCTGATCGTGGACAGCGGTTCGGTGGACCGGACGGTGGAACTCGCCGAAAAACTGGGCGTCCGGGTGATTGAAGCGGGATGGCGCGGGTATGCCGGGCAAAAGAACTGGGCCGCCGAACAAGCGAGTCACGATTGGATTCTGTCGCTGGATGCCGACGAGGCGCTCAGCGAGCCTCTGGAGGCCGAAATCCTGGCGCTGAAGAAGACCGGGCCGCGCTTCGACGCCTACACCATGCCGCGCCTGGCCCGCTACCTGGGCCGCTGGATCCTGCATTCCGGCTGGTATCCCGATCGTAAAGTACGGCTGTACGACCGCCGTAAAGCCAGGTGGATCGGCGATTTCGTGCACGAGAGCGTGGTGCCGCAAGGGAAGTTGGGCCGGCTGGAGGGCAATATCCTGCACTTCACGTGCGAATCGATTTCGGAGCACGTCAAGACCATGGACCGCTATACCACGCTGGCAGCGCAGGAACTGGCGGCGCGTAAACTAACCGTGCCGCTATCGAAAATGATCATTGACCCGGCGTGGACGTTCCTGAAGACTTATTTTATCCAGCGGGGATTCCTGGATGGTGTGGAAGGGCTGGTCATAGCTTACATGGCGTCCTACTACACGTTTCTCAAATACTCGAAAGCGAGAATCATGAGCTGATGCGCATCCTGCACCTGGACGCGGGAAAGGAAATGCGCGGCGGCCAGTGGCAGGTACTGCGTTTGATCGAAGGGCTCGCGGCGGCAGGCGTGGAGAGCACGCTGCTGGCACGCGCCGGTTCGCCTTTGTACCAGGAGGCGAGACGGTTGGGGTGGCGGGTGGAAGCCATGGGGCTGACCAGCGCGTTGCGTTTCTCGAAAGGGCACGACGTGATGCATGCCCACGATGCGCACGGCCATACGCTGGGAGCGCTGGTTCGCCGGATCCCGCTGGTGGTCTCGCGGCGGGTGGCGTTCGCGGTGGGGTCGCGGTGGAAATACGGCCGCGCCCGCCATTACCTGGCGGTATCGGAGTTTGTGAAAGGAGTGCTGGTGCAGGGCGGCGTGGCGGAGGAGAAAATCAGCGTAGTGTACGACGGTGTCCCGCTGCTGCAAGAGGCGCGCGGCGCGAGCGTGGTGTCTCCCGCGACTGCCGACGCATTGAAAGGCGCCCCCCTGGCGGTGGAAGCGGCGCGCCTGGCGGGCGTGGAACTGGTGCTTTCCGGCAACCTGGAACAGGATCTGCGCCAGGCCGGCATCTTCGTTTACATCACGCACAGCGAAGGGCTGGGGTCGGGCGTACTGCTGGCCATGTCCGCGGGCGTGCCGGTGATCGCCAGCCGGGTAGGCGGTCTCCCGGAGGTGATCCGGCATCGCGAAAGCGGATTGCTGGTGGAGAATACCGCGGAAGCCATCGCCGAGGCCATCGGCCAGTTGCTCCGCGACCCGGAACGCGCCCGCCAGTACGGTCACGCGGGACGCCAGACTGTGATCGAGCGTTTCACGGTGGACCGCATGGTTCGCCATACTATGGAAGTGTACCGGCAGGTGATCTCTTGATAGAAGCAATTATCGCCTTGGTGTTCGGCCTCCTGATCGGCAGTTTTCTGAATGTCTGCGTTCACCGGTGGCCGCGCGGGCGCAGTGTGGTGCGGCCCCGCTCGCATTGCGTGCGCTGCCGCAAGACGATCGCCTGGTATGACAATATTCCGGTGATCAGCTATCTGGTGCTGGGTGGCAAGTGCCGGCATTGCGGGCGCAGGATCTCGCCGCGCTATCCGGTGGTGGAGTTGATCACCGGCGTGTTGTTCTTCTACTTCGTCCTCACTTTGGGTGTGACGTTTGCGGCTCTGAAGATGTGCGTCTTCTCGGCGCTGCTGGTGGGTCTGCTGTTCAGCGACCTGGAGAAGCGGATTTTGCCGGATGAGTTCACCCTGGGCGGAGCGGCGATCGGCGTCATTCTCTCGGCCTTCGTGATGATTCCCGACCATACCGCGCAGATGCTGCTCTGGCTGTTCGGCTTTACGGTCAGCGGCCGGGTGCAGTCCGTTGCCGAATCCCTGCTGGGGTCGGCATTGCCGGCGTTTGTGCTGTGGGGCGGCGGCTGGCTGTATTTCAAGATCCGTCATCGCGAAGGGCTGGGGTTCGGGGATGTCAAACTGGTAGCCATGGCGGGCGCGTTTCTGGGTCTGGAAGGCGCGCTATTGACGTTGATTCTGGGCTCGATCGCCGGATCGATTCTGGGCTACGGATTTATCAAGCTGTCGGGCAAAGATACCGCCACTTACGAACTTCCCTTCGGCACCTTCCTGGGCGCGGCGGGGCTGTTCATCGCCGTGGCGGGCCATAAGGTGCTGAGCGGGATGTAGCGCAACGTCTTCAGTTCGGCTTCGTAGGATGTTTCTTCAGGAGCACGCTGTTCCCATAAGGGCGCTGGTACTCCACGAAATACCTGTCGTCGAAGACCTTGAACTGCTGTGCGGGATAGAAGCTGATCGCCGCCATCCAGGTGTCCACATCCGACTGGTTCAGCCACATCCAGCTATCGGGTGACTGCTCGCGATTCTTGTCGATCACCACCACGCGGCCATCCTGTTTGAGATACTTCGCGGTGGCATTCAGATAGATCTGCCGGTGCTCAATCATGTGCAGCACGCGGTGGAAGAAGGCCACATCCACGTCTCTTTACGGGCAGCTTGGGATCGTCGTATTCGCCCAGAACGGTCCGCAGATTGGAGACGCCTGCTTCCTTGGCCCGCGCGGCCACGTGATCGAGCATCGCCTGGTCGATATCAACCGCGTATAGAATTCCGTTCGGTGCGATCGCTTTGGCCATCGGAATGGAAAACGCTCCGCTACCGGAACCGATGTCCGCCACGATATCTCCGGGCTTGAGCCCCAGCTTTGCGATGACCTCGTCCACTTTCAGGACGCGATTCGGGTTGTCCATCGCAGCGATGTATTTTTCAGCCGGTGGTTGGGCCAGTTGCCAGGCAAAAGCAGTTGCGAATCCGCTTCCCATTGGCACCAGGACGCACAGAACACCCAGCTTTCCCAGATATGTCATTTTCCCCCTCCTACGTCATACTTGCTTTGACAAACTGAGTATACACTCTGCACCGGGCCCGAGGCCGCGCGGAATCGCCTTTCCAGGCGATCGTGCTACGCTCATCGACAGCGGGATACTGCATGGCGACCAACTCTCCGGCGCGGTGGCGCCTGCTGCTTCGGGCGTTGCAGGCGCGCAATTACCGGTTGTTTTTCGAGGGCCAAACCGTCTCTCTGATCGGCACGTGGATGACTCGCGTGGCCACGAGCTGGCTGGTTTACCGGCTCACCAATTCCGCCTTCCTCCTGGGATTGACCAGCTTCGCGAGCCAGATCCCCATCCTTTTTCTGGCGCCGTTCGCAGGCGTGTGGGTGGACCGGTGGAACCGGCATCGCACCCTGGTGGTCACCCAGATCCTCTCGATGCTGCAATCGTTCGCCCTGGCGGCGCTGGCTTTGACGCACACCATCACCATCGGGGAGATTCTGGCGCTGGTCGTGATGCAGGGCGTGATCAATTCGTTCGACATGCCGGCTCGCCAATCCTTCGTGGTGCAAATGATCGAACGGCGCGAGGATCTGGGCAATGCCATCGCGCTCAACTCCTCGATGGTCAACGGCGCACGGCTGATCGGACCGGCCGTGGCTGGTGTGTTGATCGCCGCGGTGGGGGAAGGGTACTGTTTCCTGATCGACGGAATCAGTTACATTGCCGTGATCGCTTCCCTGCTGGCCATGCGGGTGACGCCGGGCGCCGCGCGGGCGGAACGCAGGGGCGTGAGCACGGATCTCCAGGAAGGATGGCGCTACGTCCGCGAATCGGCGGCGATTCGCTCGGTGCTGCTGTTTCTCACCCTGGTGAGCCTGGTGGGCATGCCATACACGGTGTTGATGCCCATCTTCGCGCGCGTGGTTTTGGGCGGCGGCGCCCACACGCTGGGATTTCTGATGGCGGCCGCGGGATTGGGCGCGCTCGCGGGGGCCGTCTCGCTGGCCATGCGGCGGAGCGTACTGGGGCTGGGAAGAGTGATCGTGTGGTCCTCCGGCCTGTTCGGCCTGGGGCTGATCGGCTTCGGACTTTCGCACGCCCTGCCGCTGTCCCTGCTGGCAGTAGCGGTGGCGGGGTTCGGCATGATGCGCCACATGGCGTCCAGTAATACCATTCTGCAAACCATCGTCGAAGAGGATAAGCGCGGCCGGGTGATGTCGTATTACTCCATGTCGTTTCAGGGGCTGGCGCCCTTCGGCAGCCTGGCGGCGGGCGCCATCGCCTCCAAGGTGGGAGCGCCGTGGACCATCATCGGCGGAGGCGCATTGTGCCTTTCGGGCGCCGCCTGGTTCGCCTCGCAATTGCCGGCCATCCGCCGCGTGATTCGTCCCATCTACCGGGAATTGGGGATTTTGCCCGCGGTCCCGGCTGTGGAAGAATAGACGCGATCAGCCCTCGACGCGCAGCGCGTGCGCCGGATTGACGCGACTGGCGCTCACCGAGGGCGCATACGCCGCCAGCAGAGAGACTGCGCCGAGCGCCAGCGGAACCAGCGCGAACACCAGAGGATCCCAGGAGCGGATGCCGAAGATCAGGCCGATGGTCACACGGTTGAGCGCCAGCGAAAGGGGGACTCCGCACAGCGTCCCCAGCAGGGTAAGCCGCCAGGCTTGCATCACCACCATCCCCTGCACGTCGCGGGGCGTGGCCCCCAGGGCAGCGCGGATGGCCAGTTCCCGGCGGCGCTGCTGCACGGAAAACGCCATCAACCCGTAGAGTCCGGCGGCGGTCAAAAGCACGGCGGTGACGGCGAAGACGGTAAGCAGCGTCATGTAGAATTGGGTCCGCGCCGAAGAAGCGGCAATGGCTTCATGCATGGTACGCACGCGCCCCAGCGGTTGCCCGCCACTCAACGCGGCAAGTTCGCGCGGGATGCGGGCGAGGGCCGCGGGCTGGAATCCGGCGGTGCGAACGGTCCAGGTCAGCGGCTGCAGGCGGTGGTTGCGGGCGTTCATCCAATCCGACACTTGCGCCACCGGTACGTAGAGCGAGGGTTCGCGGTCCAGTCCGGCATCGCGGACATCGGCTACCACGCCGATCACCTGGCGGGGCGTATCGCCAGACTGCGGCTCCAGGCCATTGCCGATGGTAATGAACTCGCCGATGGGGTTGGCGTCCACGTGCTGCCAGTATTGCTTCACCATGGCGCGGTTGAGCAGCACCACTCCAGCGGCATTTTCGTCATCATCGCCAGTAAACATGCGGCCGCGCAGCAGGCGGATTTGAAAGGTCCGGAAGTATTGCGGCGAGACGCTCCGCCACGTTGCCGTACCATCGTAGCGGCCCAGCAGGAAATGATCGTTCTTAAGAATGGTGAAGGGCATGGGCATACCTGCCATCAGGGGCAGCGTGCTGGTGACGGCCACTGCAGCGATCCCGGGGATGGCCGCCAGCCGGCGTTCGCCCAGGCGGACCAGGCCGGCCACCGCCGCGGCGGTCTGAAAGCGCGGATGATTCAGCGCCATCTCCACGGTGAGCACGTTGCGTTCATCGAAGCCGCGATCGATCGCGCGTTGGGCGACCAGGGTCCGGATCATCATGCCGGCCCCGGTGAGCAACACCAGCGAGACCGCCATTTCGGCTACGGTAAGCGTGGCGCGCAACCGCTGCCGGGAGGAGCCCCTGCCGGCCTGGGCAATTCTGTCTTTCACCAGGTGCAGCGCCGGAACCAGGCTGCACACCACGGCCAGCAGGGCCGATACCGCGATGGTAAATGCGACCACCCGGCCGTCCAGCGCGATGGCCGAACCATTGGCTCCCACGCGCGGCAGGTCCGCCGGGCTCAGCGCCAGAAATCCCCGCACCCCCAGGTGTCCCAGGACCAGGCCCGCCGCTCCCGCGGCCAGCGCCAGCAGCAGGCTTTCCGCCATGTACTGAAGCAGCACCTGACGGCGCTCGGCGCCCACGGCGATGCGGATGGCCATTTCGCGAGTCCGGCGGCCGGCGCGCGCCAGCAGCAGGGTAGTGGTGTTGGCGGCAGAGATGGCCAGCACAAAGCCGACCGAGCCCATCAGCAGGAAAAGCGCGGGCCGCACATCCCCCACGACGGCATCGCGCAGCGGAATCGCCTGGAAGGCTTCGCCGTGAAGGACCGGCGCGCCGAATCGCGAAGTGGGAGGGTAGCGACCCAGGAAAGTACTCAGCCCCTGGCTCACCTCCTCTTGCGCCTCCGCCAGAGAAACAGCGCGGCGCAGGCGGCCGATCACGCGCACTCTGCCCAAGTGATCCACGGAGCGGCGGTCAGCGCAGAGCGGCAGCCAGAGGTCGGCGCCGGACTCCAGTCGCGCGCCGGGCGCGAGCACGCCGGCCACCTGGTAGGGCGTCCCATCGAGCATCACGGTGCGGCCCACCATGGAAGCATCGGAGTGGAAAATGCGCTGCCAGACGCGGGCGCTGAGGATCGCGGCCTTGGGCCCCTGGGGGCTGTCTTCGAGAGCCGAGAAGGCGCGGCCCAACACGAACTGCGCGCCGAACAGATGGAAATACTCCGCCGATACACGGGCGGCTTTGAGTGGGATGGAGCGCAAGTCTTGCGAGAGGCCGACTTCCGGAGCATCCACGTCAGTCGCCGCCAGCGATTCAAAGGAAGCCGTAGTGTCGCGCCAGAAGAGAAACTGCGGGATGGAAGAGAGCCTCTGTTCGCCGACGTTCGATGTAGCGATCAACTGGACCAGGCGATCGGGGTCGGGATAGGGCAGCGGTTCCAGCAGTACCTTATCGACTACGGAGAACAGCGCCGATACCGTCGAGATGCCGAGCGTGAGCGTGGCCAGCGCGGTGACCGCGAATCCCGGATTGCGCCACAGGGCGCGGGCCGCGCTGAACAGGATCATCGCGGCTATTGGATGGCGATCCGGTCGTACTGCCGGTAGGCCGTCATGTCGCTGAGAATCACGCGGTCGCCGGGCTGCAATCCGCTTTTGATTTCGATCGCGTTGACTGAACTCCGGCCGAATTGTACTTTCACGCGGGTAGCGTGCCGGCCGTCGGGATCGAGCTTGAAGAGCGTGCCGTCGCTATTGTCGGTCGCGAAGACCGGCCTTCCCACGTAGACCACATTGCTCAGGCTGCCGATGACGACGGTGGAGTCGATCTGGCTGCCCAGCGGAACGCCGGCGGGGGGAGGAGCGAGCAGCGCCAGGACCACGGTCACGGTGCCGTTGGTTGCACGAGAACCGACCGATTGTACCTGCACGTCGATCAGAGCCTTTCCGCGCGCAAGAATCGATCTTGCCCATTAGGCCGGCGTGCACATCCTTCACCTGGCTCTCCGCGAACTTCGCCTCGGCCAGTGTGGACGAAGTGAGTGTGCCCAGTCCGCGCACTTCGATTTTGACGTCGCCTTGTTTGACGGTATCGGGCCAGGCGGAGTTGAGATTCACCACCGGCCCCTGTGCGGGAGTGGGGCTCTGCGGCACCCCGGACCAGGACGCCGCCGGCGGCGATCAGCAGAGCGGCGACCAGAGCCAGGGCCGCTCCGGTGGGTACGGTATGGTTGGCCGAACCTGCCGGGTTCGCCAGCCGTCGAATGCGATTGCGCAGCGAGCCGCCGGTGGCGGCCATGGCGTGCACGTGCGCCGCACGGCAGGATTCGAGCTCCGCCAGAGCGCGCGCATAGGTGAGCACATCGCCACCGGTGGCGGCGACCGCAAGATCGTCGCAGCAGTGCTCGCGCTCGATGCGGATCTGGCGCGAGACCCACCATACCGCCGGATGGTAGAACAGCACCGCCTCGGCCAGGCTTTGCAGCAGGTTGACCAGGTAATCGTGGCGGCGAATGTGCGCCAGTTCGTGTGCCAGCAGGCCTTCCACCTGCGCCGTGGAGAGTCCCGCGAGCGCACCCACGGGCACCAGGATGACGGGACGCAGCCAGCCCATCGCCACGGGCGTCTCGATCAGCGTGGATGCCCGCAAGCTCACCCGCCGGAGCACGCCCATGCGCTTCATCAGGGGCGCGAGTTTCGCTAGCCATTCCGCGGGCGCGGGCTTGGCATGCGCTGTCCGCAAGCGTGCCGTGATGAGCCAGCCGCCCAGCAGTCGTATGGAACAGCCTGCCACGCCCACCAGCCACGCCAGGCCGAGCCAGGGCGAGACGCGCTCCCATGCGCTCTCCAGGGGCAGGGAAGAGGATGCCCCGCTACCCGGCAGGAATACCGCGCGCGCCGCGGCCAGGCCCGTCGAGGCCGCGCCGCTATCATTACCCTGCATCAGGAAGGTAACCACGGGAGCCGCCGTCATGACGGCCAGCGCCAGGCAGGCCGATACATACCGGAATGGGGCGGACGCAGTGCGCGCGCGCAGAACAGCGAGCAGTGCAGCCACCAGTGCGCCCTGCCACAGGAAATGCAGCAGCGTCCAGCCCAGCCGGGCCAGCCAGGGTTGATGAAATAAAACCTGTAATGGACTCATCGCGATGCTCCTTTCCGTTTTTCCAGTTCGTCCAGCATCTGCCGGATTTCCTGCAATTCTTCCCGCGAAGCGGGCTGCGCCGAGAGTGCTCCCATCACCAGGCTGGCAGCCGAGCCTTCGAAGGCGCGCCGCAGCAGGTCTGTGGCGAGTTGGCGCTGGGTTTGTTCCTTGGGCAAGCCGGCCTCATAGACGTGCGCCCGAAACCGTTCGCTGCGGGTGAGCAGCCCCTTTTCGGTCATCAACTGCATCTGCTTGAGCGTGGTGGTGTAGCCGCTGTCTTTGCCGAGCGCCCGATGCACTTCGCGAACCGTGGCGGGGCCGCTGCGCCAGAGGACGGCAAGAATGTCCAATTCGGCATCGGTAGGCAGGGGTGGGGGGGCCATGAGGGCAGAATACTACGAGCGGAATCGTATGTCAACGATTAAAATCGTATATCGGCCGCTCCCGCAAAACGGCCCTCGGAAATTAGAGGCTTGCGCCTCTCGCGAGCGCTTCTATTCGGGGCGCGCGGCTCTTGGGGCTATCCAGGCTGAAGGAACGCGCATCTCCTAAATCCGTGCGAATGTACTCCTCCATGCGGGCCACCGCCTTCCGCATATCGTCGTTCTTCGGAATGAACTGAAGCCACGCAATCGATTCTGTCGCCGTATCGTACTCCCACAGCCCGACTACCCGGCCGCGATCGAAGATGGATGGCCGGGAAGATCCGAAACGCTTGCCAGGGGTACCAGTCCGCGATCGCCGTAGACCTTTCGCTCCAGGTCCGGCGAATCCAGCAGTCCTTGGAGATCCGCCGCAGCAGGCTCAGCCCGTCCAGACTGGACGCCAGGACATACCGGGCGGAGCGCGGCGCCTGGTACGCCTGGAACCCATCCTGGTCCTCGGGAACAGGATGTTAGTGCCGATATAAAACACCCGCAGGATTGGTGGCTTTGTCCCCAGAACGGCCTGGTGGCAGGCGCCGCGAGACACACAGATGCGCCGGCGGCGCGACGATGGCACGTCTGAGACAGCAGCGAAGACGGAGGGCGAAGCCGTTAGCCGATACCCGACCCTCCCGCGCCGTCAGCATGAACAGGAACATTGGAACAGCGAGCGTTTCTGGCGTTCAGGCGGACCGATTCGGTCGCAAGGCGGAGTCTATCGACGCTGTTGACCTTACCCGCATGGTGCGCCTGATCAGGCGGAATGAGCTGGGTTGTGATGAAAATGCAGAGACCATAAACGCCCTGGGGATCGCGGTCCTGCACCAAGAACGCCGGGCACGTCCGATACTCCGTCGGCGGGAACTCGACCATTTGGCGCAAGCTTGATGGTAGCGCCGCCACCTGGGTTCAGCCAAGCAGAATATAGAATCTCGTGTAGAGTACCTACCGCGTCCTCGCCCAGGTGGACGTCGGCAAAACCGGCAATCCTGCGGGTGTTTTATCCCGGCACTGACA
>CAWIGC010000015.1:0-52027 GCA_963835555.1 uncultured Solibacteraceae bacterium
GCCTTATGAAAATCGTCTTCAAAATCAAGGAAGACGACGCCCGCAACCCCGGCGTGATCGCCGATTGCACCGGCGATAATGCCGGCGACTCCGTCGGACCTTCCGCCGATGGCTTCGAAACCTACGGCGTCACCGGTGTCGCGCTCATCACCTTTATCCTGCTGGCCGTTAAAGACCCCATCGTCCAGGTGCAACTCCTCGTCTGGATCTTCATCATGCGCATCATGATGGTGATCTCTTCCGCCGTCGGTTACTTCGTCAACGGCGCTCTCGCCAAAGCGCGCTACGCCAACGTCGACAAGATGAACTTCGAAGCCCCCCTCACCACCCTGGTCTGGCTCACCTCGATTCTTTCCATCGTACTCACCTACATCATCAGCGCGCTGATGATTCCCGCCCTCGGCGGCGACAGCACCTTGTGGTGGAAACTCGCCACGGTCATCAGTTGCGGCACCCTGGCAGGCGCGCTCATTCCCGAATTCGTCAAGGTCTTCACCTCCACCAATTCGCGCCACGTCCGTGAAATTGTCACCAGTTCGCGGGAAGGCGGCGCATCGCTCAATATCCTTTCCGGTTTCGTGGCGGGCAACTTCAGCGCCTTCTGGCTGGGCTTCGCCATGCTCTTCCTGATGAGCGTTGGCTATTTCATGAGCACCATGGGTTTTGCCAACTTGATGGTCGCGCCGGCCGTGTTCGCCTTCGGTCTGGTGGCCTTCGGGTTCCTCGGCATGGGCCCGGTCACCATCGCCGTCGATAGCTACGGCCCCGTCACCGATAATGCCCAGTCCGTCTACGAACTGTCCATGATCGAGACCCTGCCCAATATCTCCGCCGAAATCCAGAAGCAGTACGGCTTTAAACCGGATTTCGAAAAAGCCAAGGAGAATCTGGAAGAAAACGATGGCGCGGGCAACACCTTCAAAGCCACTTCCAAACCCGTGCTCATCGGTACCGCCGTGGTGGGCGCCACCACCATGATCTTTGCCACCATTGTCGCGCTCACCCATCACCTGACGGACAATATGGACAAGATCTCCATCATGCACGCGCCCTTCCTGCTGGGCCTCATCGCCGGCGGCGCGGATCATCTACTGGTTCACCGGCGCCAGCGCTCAGGCCGTCACCACCGGCGCCTACCGCGCCGTGGAATTCATCAAGAAGAACATCAAGCTGGAAAGCGCCGAAAAAGCCTCGGTCGCCGACTCCAAAAAGGTAGTCGAGATTTGCACCCAGTACGCCCAAAAGGGTATGCTCAACATCTTTCTGGTGGTCTTCTTCGCAGCCTTGTCGTTCGCGTTCCTCGAACCCTTCTTCTTCGTCGGCTATCTGATTTCCATCGCTCTGTTCGGCTTGTACCAGGCCATCTTTATGGCCAATGCCGGCGGCGCATGGGACAACGCCAAGAAGGTGGTCGAAACCGAACTCCACGCCAAAGGTACCGCACTGCACGATGCCTGCGTGGTCGGCGATACCGTCGGCGATCCGTTCAAGGACACCAGTTCCGTGGCCCTCAACCCCATCATCAAATTCACCACCCTGTTCGGACTCCTGGCCGTCTCCCTGGCCGTCAGCCTGAGCGCTTCGCAGGGGAATAACTTCACTACCGTCCTGTCGGCTGTCTTCTTCCTGATCGCTCTCGTCTTCGTATACCGCTCCTTCTACGGCATGCGAATCGAAAGCAAATAACCACAACGGGGACAGACGGAACATTCGTCTGTCCCCTCTTTCCGTCTGGCTGCCCCTCCCCGTTGTACAATCCAGAAGTCATGCACATTCCCCTGACGCCGATCCGCTGCCTCTACCGCGGTGTCGACCTCTACGCCAGGAAGACTGCCATCGTTTCCGGCGACAACCGATTCACTTACGCCGAGTTCGGCGAACGCTGCGAACGCCTCGCCGCGGGACTCCTCGCCGCCGGCATCCAGCCCGGCGACCGCGTCGCCTACCTCAGCTTCAATAACCATCAGCTCCTCGAAGGATACTATGGCGTCCCGCTCGCGCGCGCCATCGTCATGCCGCTGAACGTGCGCCTGACCCCCGCCGAGCTTACCTGTATCCTGAATCACGCCGAACCCCGCATCCTCATCTACGAGACCGATTTCGCCCCCCTCGCCGAACACCTCCGCGCCGCCTGCCCCTCCGTCCAGCGTTTCATCGCCATCGGCCCCGAGTACGAAGCCCTCCTCGCCGCCGGCCGCATCGAGCCGCCCCGATATCCGCTCCTTCGACGAATCCGCCATCTGCGAGCTCTTCTACACCAGCGGCTCCACCGGCACGCCCAAAGGCGTCATGCTCTCCCACCGCACGCTCTATCTGCACTGCTTCGCCGTAGCCGCCACCTATACCTACAGCGATAGCGCCGTGGAACTGCACACCATCCCGCTCTTCCACGCCAACGGATGGGGCCGCCCGCAGTCCTGCGCCTTCATCGGCCTCAAGCAGGTGATGGTGCGCCGCTTCGATCCCTCCCACGTGCTGCGCCTCATCCAGGAGGAAAAATGCACCGGTATGTCGCTGGTCCCCACCATGGCCAACGCGCTCCTGAACTGTCCCGACCTCGGCAAGTTCGACACCTCCTCCATGCGCGAGATCGTGCTGGGCGGCGCCGCCTCGTCGCCCGAACTCATCGCCCGCCTGGAACAGGCCTTCCATTGCAACGCCGCCGCCGGCTATGGACTCACCGAAACCTCTCCCGTCGCCACCGGCGCCCGCACCAAAAGCACCGTCACTTACTCCAGCGAAGAAGACCGCCTCACCCGCCTCGCCTCCACCGGATGGCCGCTCCCCGGCTGCGAAGTCCGCGTCGTCGATCCGCACATGCACGACGTCCCGCGCGACATGCAGACCGTCGGCGAAATCGTCATCCGCGGCGACCTGGTCATGGACGGTTACTTCAAGGAGCCCAAAGCCACCGACGCCGTCATGAGCGATGGCTGGTTCCACACCGGCGATATGGCCGTGTGGGACGAAGAGACCTACCTCCAGATCGTCGATCGCAAGAAGGACATCATCATCAGCGGCGGCGAAAATATCTCCTCCATCGAAGTCGAGCGCGCCATCTTCGCCCATCCCGCCGTGCTGGAATGCGCCGTGGTCTCGTCGCCCGATCCGCAGTGGGGCGAAGTGCCCGCCGCCTTCGTGGTCGTCAAACCCGGCCAGCAGCTCGCCCAGGAGCAGCTCTGCGAATTCCTGCAAGGCCGCGTCGCCCGCTTCAAAATTCCGCGCTGCTTCCAGTTCAGCGAACTCCCCTTGCCCAAAACCGGCACCGGCAAAATCATCAAGCGCCAATTGCGCGAAGGCCTCTGGGTCGGGAAGGACGTCAGGATCCAAGGATAGACCCCATGTGGCAGCAAAATTACACACCCATCGCCGGCAGCCTGGCGTGGTCGGCGATGGTCGCCGGCCTTCCCATCTTCGCCATGCTCTTCCTGCTCGGCATTCTGCGCAAGCCGGCCTGGATGGCTTCCCTCATCGGGCTCGCCACGGCCGTTATCGTGTCCGCCGCCGTCTACGGCATGCCCGCCGGTCCGCTCACCGCGGCTGTCACTTACGGCGCGGCCTTCGGACTCTTCCCCATCGGGTGGGTGGTCTTCTCCGCTATCCTGCTCTACCGCATCACCGTGGAGAGCGGCAAGTTCGAACTGCTCAAGAACTCCATCGGCAACCTCACCAGCGACCGGCACCTGCAAGCCCTGCTCATCGCCTTCTCCTTCGGTGCGTTCATCGAAGGCGCCGCCGGATTCGGCACCCCCGTGGCGGTGGCCGGCAGCCATGCTCGCCGGCCTGGGCTTCACGCCCTTCTATGCCGCCGCCATCTGCCTGCTGGCCAACACCGCGCCGGTGGCCTTCGGCTCCATCGCCATCCCCATCACCACCCTCGCCGGTCACCACCGGCCTGCCGCTCGACCGTCTCAGCGCCGGCGTGGGCCGCATCTGCGCCCCGGTCTCCCTCTTCGTGCCGGCCTACCTGATTCTGGTCATGTCCGGCTGGAAAGGCCTGCGCAGCGTGCTGCCCGCCGCGGCGCTGTGCGGCGTCACCTTCGCCGGCACGCAGTTCCTGGTCTCCAACTTCGTCAACGCCCAGCTCACCGATATTCTGGCCGCCCTGGCCGCCATGCTTTCCCTCCTGTTGTGGATTCGCCTGTGGGGCGCATCTACCGGCCGCTCCTCCGGCGGCAAACGGGAAGTGGCTCTCGCCTGGGCGCCCTACGCCCTGCTCGGTGATCTTCGTGCTGCTGTGGGGATACAAACCCATCCAGACCCAGCTCGATTCCGTCACTCGCTCCATCGACTGGTCCGGACTTGCACAACACCATTCTGCGCATGCCGCCGGTGGTCGCCACAGCCTTCGCCCTATCCCGCCGTCTTCAAATTCTCCTGGCTCTCCGCTGCCGGCACCGCCTGCCTGTTCGCCGCCATTTTGGGCGCCATGGTGGTCGGGCTTGAGCCCGGCGCGGTTTCTCAAAGTGCTCGGCCAGACCGCCCGCCAACTGGCGCTTGCCGAACTGACCCTGGCCGCCGTCCTGGCCCTGGCCTTCCTCATGAACTACTCCGGAGCCACCGCCACGCTCGGCCTGGCCTTCGCCGCCACCGGCGTACTTTTCCCGTTCTTCAGCGCGCTGCTGGGATGGCTTGGGGTCTTCCTCACAGGTAGCGATACCTCCGCCAACGCCTTGTTCGGTACCCTGCAGGTGGTGACGGCCCACAAGCTCGGCATGAACCCGGTGCTCATGGCCTCGGCCAATTCCGCCGGCGGCGTGATGGGCAAAATGATCAGCCTCACCAGCATCGCCGTAGCCGCCTGCGCCACCAACATGAAGCGCGAGGACGAATCCCTGCTCTTCCGCTTCACCCTGAAGCACAGCGTCTTCCTGGCCTCCGTCATCGGCCTGATCGTGGTGTTCTACGCCTACGTGATGCCAGGGTGGGCTCCATGAGGCTGCTGGCGTTCCTGCTGGCCCTGCCCCTGCTGGCCCAGCAGTTCCCCTCCATTGAAGGGCAGAACCTGCTCGACCAAAAGGTCAAATTCCCGGATGGCCATCCCGCCGTCGTCGTCATAGGATTCACTCACGCTTCGCAGAACCAGACCAAGGCGTGGGCACAGCGCATCGGAACCCAGTTGCCCCTGTACTCCATCGCCGTCCTGGAAGACGTGCCGCGCCTGGTCCGCGGCATGGCCTCGCACGGCATCAAAAGCGGCACCCCGGAAAACCAGCGGGAACATTTCCTCCTGGTCTACCGCGACGAAAAGGAACTCAAGCAGGCCGCCGGTTTTTCCACGCCCGATGACGCCTACATCCTGGTACTCGACAAGTCCGGCGTCATCCGCTGGAAGTTCCACGGACCCGTAACCGATGCCGCTTGGGAGCAGTTGAAGGCGCAGATGCAGCAAGTCGATGCTCCGCCGCAACCCGCTCCCGCAGTTCCGGGGGCTCCAGCACGGCCACACGCGAACCTAATCCCAGCGCCACGAACGCCGCTTCCTCTTCACGCTCGAACTGCGCCCGCAGCGTTACCCAGCCGTCCGCATCCGTCGATGTGCTACCCGGCACCACTCTCTGCCACCGGGTGAACCACGCCGCCGCGCGCGGTTCCAGCCGCAGGGTCGCCTCCATCCGTGGCCGCTCCCCCTGCAAGCGCTCTACCGATTGCCGCCATGCCGCTTCCAGATCGAAATTCGCCGGCCGCGTGCAGGCTTCGTCGAGGATCCGGGCCGCTTCCATTCGCGACACGCGATAGGTCCGCGTCCCGCCCGGCGTCCCGGCAAACAGGTACCACGTGCTGCCCTTGGCTACCAGGCCCAGTGGATCCACGGTGCGGTCTACTACTTCTCCGGCGGGCTTGCGGTAGCGGATTTCGAGCTTCCGGTCGCGCGCCACGGCATCCTGCACCACGGGCAGCAGCGTCAGGTTATCGGTAGTTCCCCGCCACCCGCTGGTATCCACGTACAACCGCTCCTGAATGGACGCCGCCCGGTCGCGCATCGCCGCCGGCAGAGCCGCCATCAGCTTGGCCAGCGCGCTCTCCGCGGCCGCCGCCAGGCGTACATCGCCAATCACCCGGGGCTGCGCCATCAGCAGCGCCCGCAGTTCCGCCTCGTCGAGCCCGGGTACCGGCGCGCGCCAGTCCCCGGCCAGTTGCCATCCGCCCTGCGCCCCGCGAAGCGCCAGCACCGGCACGCCCGCGGCGCTCAGAGCCTCCATGTCGCGATGCACCGTGCGCATCGATACTTCCAGCCGCCCGGCTAGTTCCCGCCCGGTCACTCGGCGCTTGGCTTGCAGCAGCAATAGGGCGGATAAAAGGCGATCGGCACGCATAAATATACGATCCGCTATGAATTATGCCATGCCCTGTCATATATGCCGCCGTATTCTGTTTTTGCAAGGAGAAACTACTTGAAACTTACCGATCTTTTTCTCGCTGACCTGGAACTCGAAGCCGCGAAGAACCGCCGCGTGCTGGAGCGCGTCCCCATCGACCGGCCCGATTGGAAGCCTCACGAAAAATCCATGCCCCTCGGCTATCTGGCCAACCTGGTCGCCACCATGCCGTCCTGGATTGCCATGATCGTGGACACCGGGGAATTCGATATGCGCCCCGGCGGCGCGCCCCCGGCCCGTCCGCCGCAACCGGCCAGCACGGCGGAACTGCTGAGCACCCTCGATACCAGCGTCGCCAAAGGCCGCGAGGCCCTCTCCCGCACCACCGACGAGCACCTCATGAAGAACTGGCGCCTCCTGGTAGACGGCCGCGTGGTGGACGACCGGCCCCGCCACATCGTCATCCGCGACGCCATGTTCGCCCACCTGGCGCATCACCGCGGCCAGTTGACCGTCTACCTCCGCCTCAACGAAAAGCCGGTTCCGGCCATCTACGGCCCCTCCGCCGACGAAGGCCATCTGAAGCGCCGCGCTACTGCGCGGGCGCGTGCCGCCTTCATTGAGGGTATAGCCGGTGGGGACCTGGAAGAGCGTGGGGTCCGGTGCGTTCTGCGAAATGTTGGTCAGTTCGAAAGTAGTCACGCCGAAACGCGGATCGGAGTTGATGCTCTTGACGATCATTTGCAAGTCTTTCGAATACCAGCGCTCATTGACCACGTGGATGTCGCGGCTGTTGCCGATCTGGCCCTGCGGAATGGTTATGGTGGAGCGGGTGCCCTGCGCCATCACGCCATTCTGCATCTGGAATCCCAGATCTTCCGTATTAGCTTGATTTTTGGTCTTTGAGGAAGCGCGGGCCTCAGCCATCATTTTCTCTGCGTCTTCCCGCATGGCTGCCGCCTGCAGCTTGAGCTGCGTCGCCCATACCGTCGGCGATCGTGAAGCTCCGGCGGCGCGCGCTCGCATCCGCATCGCCGTTTTCGTCGATGCATTGAGAGTGATTCGCACGCCGGCTACCGGATCCATGATGAGGATCTGGCCTTTCTCCGGTTCGGTACGGGTGCGGCCCTGGCTGTCGCGGTAGAAGACGGTAGTGTTCACGTTCTGGATCTCCGTGCCGTCGCTGAGCGTCTGCACCGTTTTGTTGACCTCTTTGGCGGACATGGGACTCCCTGTCACCGGTTCGCCGCCGCGGACGCGGACGCCGTCAGGCTGGACCGTGAAGCCGCCGCCCATGGTGCTGGCGGCCTGAAAGCTGAAGGTTTTGGTTTGTAGGTCTTCGCCCTGCCCCATCAGGGCCGTGGCTGCGAGCGAAAGACCTGTTGCGATTGCGAATAGCTTCATACGATGGATCCTCCTCAATTGGAACTCAGAATCGAAATGGGACGAATGGCGCGGGCGCGCCCGTCCTGGCTTACCAGCACGTCGGCCTGCACCGTGGCGCCCGGATCCGCCGCGGACATCTGGAACCCGGCGGCGATCAGGGCGGACACCGGAATATCCATGCGCACCACGGTGGCGCGCTCTTCCGGCGCCAACGGGATGGTGTACGGAATGGGAAGGAACTGCGCCGCTTCCGGCGGCGCGGGCCTGTGCGGCGTCACCAGCAGGGCCAGGCACGCCGCGGCCGCTACAGCGCCGGCGGCGAACCAGCCCAGCACCCGAAACCGGGCGGTGCGAGCGCCGCGGTCGAACTCCGCCATCACCCGCTCGCCAATCTCTCCGGCGGAAGGGATTTCCTCTGCCGCCATGCGCTGCAGCACGGCAGTCAACGCCTGCTGCTCTTCCAGAAAACTCGCGCATCCGGCGCACTCCGCCACATGGAGCACCAGCGCACGCGCCGGTGCAGAGCCGCGCGCCCACTCCATCAATTCCTCGCGATATTCACGACACGTCATACGCACTTCTGGCCTTCTCTCCGCCGCTGAAATTTACATGCCAGCAGGGCCCGCGCGCGATGCAGGCGGCTCTTCACCGTCCCGTTGGCACAGCCCAGCGCCGCGGCGGCTTCCTCGTAACTCTTGCCCTGCAGGTCGCAGAGCACCAACGCCTCACGATACCGCTCCGGCAGCGCGGCGATAGCCCGCCGCACTTCCGCCGCTTCCTGATCGCGTTCTACGCCGGCGGCGAAGTCCGTACGGTCACGGGCAGAGTCCTCCAGAGGCAGCCAGCGCCGGTCGATGCGCTCCTGGCGGTGCAGCATCTTGCGCGCCACCCCGCCCAGAAAGGCGCCGAGGTCTCCCCGTTTCGGGATCGAATTCGCCGGGATGCCGGACCAGCCACACGAAAGCGTCCTGGGTAATCTCACCGGCGCGCAACGATCTCCCGTCATATAGAGAGCGAACCGGAACACGGCCGGAAAATGCTCCCGGTAAAGCGCGGCAAACGCTTCCCGATCGCCTTCGCGGAACCGTTCCAGCAGGTCGCTCATGGGTAGTTCGACGCTATTGTCCGCGAAACCGCGCAGAGTTCCAAATATCTACGGAATCATGCCGGAAATATGCGCGCCGATGGCCAGGGACGCAGTGGCCGCGGGACTGGGAGCATTGAGCACGTGCAGGGCATTGGGGCGCGCGATGAAGCGGAAGTCCTGGATGATGTCGCCCTCCGGCGAGATGGCCTGCGCGCGCACGCCGGAGCCTCCGGTATCCAGGTCGGCCGGCTGAATCTCGGGCACCAGCCGCTGCAGGCTGCGGCAGAACAGTTGGCGGCTGAAACTGCGGCGCAGTTCGTACCAGGCCATGGACGGGTAGCGGCGCAGGAAGCGCCAGAAGCCGCCGTAGGTCAGCGCGTCCCACAGGTCCGGGGCGCTGAAATCGGTCTTCTTGTATCCCTCGCGCCGGAACGCCAGGACGGCGTTCGGGCCGGCTTCGATGCCGCCGTGGATCAGGCGCGTGAAGTGCACGCCGAGGAACGGAAAGCTGGGGTCGGGCACGGGGTAAATCAGGTGGCGCACCAACTGCTGGCGCTCCGGGCGGATCTTGTAATATTCTCCGCGGAAGGGGAGGATGCGCACCTCGCGCTTTTCACCGGCCTGTTCGGCGACGCGGTCGCAGTGCAGGCCGGCGCAGTTGATCAGGAAGTCCGCGGTGAATTCTCCCGCGGTGGTCTCGATGGTCCAGCCGCCATCGCGCGGCATCATGCGTCCGGCGCGCGCGCCGGTGACTACGCGCACACCGCGACCGGCCAGTTTGGCGACGAGTGCGTCGCACACCCTGGCGTAATCCACGATGCCTTCCTGCGGCACGCGCAGAGCGGCCACGCCGCCCACGTGCGGTTCGATCTCGCGCATCTCCTCGCGCTTGAGCCAGCGCAGGCCTTCCAGTCCGTTCTCGGTGCCGCGCTCCTGCAGGGCGCGCAGGCGCTGGACTTCGACTTCGTCGGTGGCCACGACAAGCTTGCCGCAGATCTCGTGCGGGATGGCGTTTTCCTGGCAGAAGGCGACCATCTGGCGGATGCCGGAAACCGCCAGCCTGGCTTTCACCGAACCCGGCTTGTAATACAGGCCGCAGTGCAGCACGCCGCTGTTGTGGCCGGTCTGGTGGCGTCCCACGCCGCTCTCTTTTTCCAGGAGGGTGATGCGCGCTCCGGGGAAGCGTTCACTCAATTTGTAGGCGGTGGCCAGGCCCACGATGCCTCCGCCCACAATGGCGAAGCTCCGGGATTCGGTATTTTCCATCGATTTTCAGTGTAACGGGTGGTGAAGAGTCAGTTTGACGTCGCGGCAGTCACGTTCAGATTGACGGGGGCGGCGGCGACTCCGCCCACGGTCACCACGATGGGCTGATTGCCGGCGGGGACGTTTGCCGGGATCTGGAAATCGATTTGGGTGACGCCCGCGAGACCGCTGGGAATGCCGGCGAAGAGCGGGGTCACGCTGACGCCGCCGATGGTCAGGCTGAGGGGCAGGCGCGGGTGGGGCAGTTTGGTGGCGTCGGTTATGCTGGAGGAGGGCGTGGCGCCGGTGCCGAGCGTAGGCGTGACGTCGCCTTCTCCGGTGACGAAGAGCAGCAGCACCTGGCCCCCGCCGGCTTGGGCCGCGGTCACCGGCGCTCCGGTCAGATTATCGTAGACCGCCGAGTTCAACCCGGGCGCCGCGGGCGCCGCTGTAAAGGGAAACGACGCGATTTGGCCATTGTTGTCGATGGCCAGAACCAACTGCCCCGCGCCGGCTTCATACGGCACTTGCAAGTTGATCTGCCCGGGCGAGACGTAATAGAGCGGCGCCGAGTAGCCATTGACCGTGGCCGATACGCCGCCGAGCACCAAAGGCAGGGGCAGCCTGGTAGCCTGCTGCGACACTGGACTGGCAAGCTGGGCGCCGTAGACGCTCAGGATCATCCCCGGAGCGGCGGTCGTGTTGCCGGTCCACGCATTCCCCACGGCGGTGATTTGCGTGGTGGACGACCCGCCCACGACGAACGTCACCGGAATCTGGATCACCTGCGGCATCGCATCCACCGCTTGAATACTGACGACGGCATTGTAGACGCCCGGCGACAGGCCCGCGGCGGAAGCCTGGATATTGACGGGGCTGGACCCGCTGGCGATGGCGGGCGTCACGGTCAGCCACGCCGACGTGCGGTTCGCCGGCGAGACGGAAGTGGTGAACTGCGGCACTCCGCCGGTGAGATTCAACGGTAGCGATGCGGTGGTGTTGCCGGAAGCGCTGTCCAGGGAGACGGATTGCACCGGCGTGGACATGGTGGCAGGAGCCGTGGAGGGTCCACTGAACGATATCGGGAGCGTCGCGGTGACCGTGGTGGGTAGAGCGGTGGCGCCGGAAATCTGGAGGCTCTTGGCCGTGGGCGGCGTACTGCCGCTGAAGCAGACCGTGCCACGCAGCGCGCCATATGGCGCGAGCCTGGTAGTCCCGAAAATGGCTTGAATTTGCGACGTGAGGCTGGTACTGCCGGCGCTGAACGCGGTGAGCAGGATGGGGTAGCCGCCGGTTTCCTGCACCGATACGGGGAGCGACCACGCGCAACTCGCCGGATCCACCCGCGGGTTCTGCTGCACCGTGGTGGTGGGGCTGGTGAGCGTAATGCCGGGCGCGATCTGGGTGCCCAAAGGAGCCAGGAAGGGCACGGTCACCTGCTGGGTCCACTTGATGCCATTGGCATCTGTGCCGCCGAAGGAGACGACGCGGTTCTGCGGGGGCTTCAGACCGGTGCTGGCGAGATTGACCGCGATGAGGCCGTTGGCCGCCAGCTTCGGGTTGGGGCCGAGCAGGGAGAGATCATTATTGTTATCGATGGTGAAGGCGGTGATGGAGGTTGCCACGCCGGCCTTCTCCGCCAGCGCCACGGTGAATTCCCAATCGGCGAAAGCGGCGGTTTCATAGACCGGGTTGGGAAGGAGAAAGGGCACCACAAACGCCGCGCCCGGCGGCACGTTGAGGGCAAAGCGTGCGGAGCCCTGGGAACCGTTGTAAACGCCATCGCCGCTGTAGATGGCCGTGACCGTTCCGTTGCCGCCGGCGAGAAGACCGGCGCTGACCAAAACGGCTGCGATGGCGCTTCCGTTGGACGTATCGACCGCGGCGGTCCCGACCGTGGTCTGGTTGGCGAGGAAGGCCACGGTGCCGGTGGGAGGCACGCCGGAAGCCGTGATGGAGGCTAGCAACTGGACGGTGTCGGTGAGTTTCAGGGCGGTGTTCGGATTCACCCGCAGGGTAGTGAAGGTGGTCAAACCGGTGGACCACTCCATCACCAGGTTATAGCCGTCCACGGAACCGAGTCCGGTGGTCATATCGAAGCCAGTCCCGGCGTTCCAGCCGACCAGGCCATTGACACAACCGGGGCTGCCCTGCTGGCAGGCGGCCTTATTGTTGCCCGCCGAGACGTCGTGAAATACGTCCTGGGTGGCTTGCGCCAGGCGGTAAAGCGCCGGGTTGATATTGCCCAGGCCGCCGCCGCCGGCATGCTGATTCACCAGCGCCACCAGACCGGCCAGGGCCGGGGTGGCCAGCGAGGTGCCGCCGTAGAGTTGCTGTTTGCCATTGACGTTGGACGTGTACGGAACGGTGCCGGAGGAGGCCAGGGAAATGTCGGGAAGGTCGCGGGCGTTGTCGTTCGGTACGCCGGGTCCGGTCTGCCATGCGGGTTTGGGAAACAGGACGCTGGCTCCGCCGCCGGTTCCGAAAGAGGCGATGCTGCCGGTGGGCGAAAAATCGTTCCAGGCCTTTTCCGGAATGTACGAGAGGGCCGACGCGCCATTGGCATCGTTGTTGGCCGCCCAGAAGTTGCTGCCGGTGTCGGTGAATTCGGTGCCGCCGACGGCGGTGACTTCCGGCAGGCTGGCGGGTGAAGTGACAGTTGGTCCCAGGGTGGCCTGCGGAGTGGCGTCGCTATAATCGCAAGTGACGGCCCCCTGGTCACCGGAAGACGCCAGCCACGTGATGCCTTGGGCGTTGGCCTGTTGCGCGACAGCCTGGATAGCGTTGGAATAGTATGCCTCGCAGCCGCCATAGCTCAGGCTCATCACCGGCGCAACGTTCTGATCGATGGCATACTGTGCCGAGGTGATCACGTCGTCGGAGTATACATAAACGATGGTGGCGTTGCGCGCCACCGCACCGGACCATTCCAGGTCGAGATCGGCCTCCGGCAGATCCGCCGATCGCACTCCCGGGTCCGGGCCGTACAGCATCACCTGAGGCGTGTTGGCGGGAAGGTTGAAGCGCGTGCGGAAACTATCGATATCGGAGAGCTGGATGGCGGTCTGGCCCAGTACGGCGATGGTTTGGCCGGTGCCGTCGATGTGCGCGTCATAAAGGCGCTTCAAGTCGTAAATATTGGCCAGGTCGTCGGGGGCAAGTACGCGTCCGGTGCTGGAAGGCCCGGTTCCCATGGGTACGACCTGCGATTCCAGGCGGAAATCGTCCAGCCCGCGGACAGCCGAAATAACGCCGTCAAGGGCCGCCGGAACGGAGGGTTCGGTGGCGTTGGCGAAGTGCGATTTGCCGTTCACCACGTAGCGGTGAATTTCCGTATGAAAGGCGCGGCTGACCTGATCGGCGGTGCCGCTGAAGGTGATCCAGTGGCGGCCACGGGCGATATCGCGGATCTGTAAGCCCTCACTGCGCAGCCAGTCCGTGATTTTGTCCAGGTCGCCGGAACTCAATCCGAAGCGATCGGCAAACTGCTCCGGAGTCAGCCAGCGGCGATAGCCGGGGGAAGCGGGATTCTGCCGGTCGGCGAGGAACTGAGCGAGTCCCGCGGCTGGTTTGAGGTGCAGGGTGGCGAGGCGAACGGGCATGTCTGGGGCGACGCGCCCGCGATCGTTCCGCGCCTGGACGCGGAGACTGACATTGCCCCTGAGTAGGGCAGTGCGGCCGGGGTCCACGGGAGCGGTAATGCGGTCCGCAGCCACGGCGGGCAGGACGGCGGCGAGCAGGAGGAGACACGCGGTTCTAGTAAGGCTATATGACACCATGTGGAAAGCTCATTGTACAGCGAACGGGCCGGTTTCCGGCGCCATCGTTCCGAAGAGACGCCGGGCGATGGCGCCTCAGCCCCCAGGCCCTTTCCCCGGCCAATCTAAGGCAAAAGCTACTAAAGAACTCTTCCGGTCCGGACGATAGAGTTCTACAGCGCCTATGAAACTCATAATCCGCGCGGCGCTGGTGGCCGCTCTCTGTTCTGGTGCCGTTCCGGCGGCGAATGTGCTGACCGTTTCACCGGCCAGTCTGGCACTGACCTGCAATACCACGACCGGCCCCGGGACACCCGGGACGGTCGTCGTCAAACCTGTCGCCACTCTGACGGCCAACACGCTTTCGGTCTCGGCGTCCGCTTCCAATGGGGAACTGGTCATCACACCGCCCGCGTCGACGGTCCTGAACGCTGCCAACCAGTCTCAGGGCCTTGCTTATAGCGTCAACCTGGCGCCCGGTTGCGCCCGGGCCAGCACCGGTTCGGCCAGCATCCGCTTTTACAGCAGCGGGGTTCCCGATGCCCAGGTGACCGTGAGCACCAGTCTGACTGCCACCGCATCCGCCCTGGTCGCCGCGCCGGTAACCGTCACCTGCGTCCGGCGCGCGGGAAGTCCCGTGACTTACACGCCGGGACCGTCGCAAACCATCACCATCACCTCCGCGGCGGCGGGAGGAACTCCGTTTACGCTGGATACCACACAGGTCCCGGTCTGGCTCTCGGTAGGAGCGGCCAGCGGCATAGCCGGCGTCCCTGGGATTCCGCTGCTGGTTTCGGCGGTCAGTCCCTGCGGCAATCTGCCGGTAGGAGGCAGCAGCACCGCATCGCTTCACCTGCGCAACCTGCCCGCTCCCGATGCCCTGATTCCGGTGACCATTCAGGTGCTGGGCCCGACGCCCCTCACGGCGACACCGTCCGCGCCGGCGCTCTCCTACACCAAGGGTTCGGCGACGTCCACCGCTGTGGATGTGGCTCTGAGCGCATCCGGTGAGGGGGCGCCTTCGTTCACCGTGGATACCGCCAGCCTGCCGCCCTGGCTCTCAGTGGACCCAGTCAGCGGCACGGTGCCCGCCAGCCTGCACTTCGCGACTACCAGTGTCGCCGACGCCATCGCCCAAGGCACGTATAACGCAACGGTCCGCGTGCTGGTTTCCGGTTCCGCCGATCTGGCGCTGCCCTTCCGGTTGAGCGTCACCAATCCTCCTCCAACCCTAACGGTGGTGGAGGGAACCACGCTAAACCTATCCTGGACGGCGGGCCAAGCCCTGCCCATTCCCTATATCACCCTGGCTTCCAGCGGAGCGCCGATCTCTTATTCCATCGCCACCGCCGGTCCCCTGTCTCCCATCGTCGGCAGCAGCTACCTGAAGGGTCTCGCTTATAGTTACGATACGCCGATCCCGGTCACCTTCGACCAGAACGTGCTGTCCGCCGCGCAACCAGGAACCGTCGTCGCCGGGACCGTATCCATCACCTGGGGCAACCCGGCTGTTACCACGGTCGTCACCATCAACCTCTCAGTGCAGTCCGCCGCCGCCACGGTACTCTCGGTGAGCCCCCCTAGCGTTCCCACCGCCCCCCCCGGGCAGGTCTTCACGGTGGCGCTGGCCGGTTCGGGATTCATCGGCGGCATCGACCCCGCGGTGCGCACCACCGTCGGCCTGGTGTCCGGCGGAGCGCTGGTAGCGGATGCCAATCTGGCCTCCCTGGTGGTCAATGCATCGAACATCATTGTTACCCTGACCGTGCCGGCGACGGCCGACCCGCTCCTGCCTTTCGACCCCGCGGGTCCAGGCGGAACCCTCGTTTTGGGCGTCTGCAATCCCCTGGGTGCGGCGTGCACCGTTCCCACCGGCATCGCCACCCTCACTGTCGGCGCTAATCCGGTGATCCAATCGGTCACCAGCGCCTCCTCGTACCTTCAGGTGGCGCCGCCCACCCTTCCCCAAGTCGCACCCTACGACATGATCAGCGTGTTCGGATTCAACTTCTGCAACGCCGCCGGCACCGGCTGCGGCAGGACGATTCTCTACGGCACGCTCGATCCGGCAACGCTGCGCTACCCCACATCGCTCAGCCCGGACCCTGGCGGGCCGGACCGGCGCCTGGTCTCGGTCACCTTTCAGACTCACACAACTCCACCGGTGCCCATCGCTAATGCGACACTGTTGTTCGCCACCGACGGCCAGATCAACCTGCTGGTTCCCTCGGCGGTGTCGGCCTTCCTGGGCAAATCCGTGGAAGTGACTGTGAACTTCGGCGCCTCCTCCTCCGCGCCATTTCCGGTCGGCATCGCCGCTGCCGATCCCGGGATCTTCGGAGTGAGTGCCGACGGCCAGGGCGCTGGCGCGATTCTGGCCCTGGATGACAGCTTGATCGGGGTTGGCAACGAGGCCGCCATGCGGCAAATCGCGACCGATTCCGATACCGTCCAGATCTTCGGAACCGGCCTCGGCGCGCCCGACGGAACCGCTGACAACGCCGCCTCCGGCGCCGGTCTGTGGCCCGCCGACTGCGCCGGCACAACCAGTTTTCTGAACTCCCTTAACACCCTGACCTCTGGTTCCGCTAACACGCTGGATGGCGCCCTGGTAACGAGCGCGGCCCTGGGAGCGGGCCGGTTGGTTCCCTGCCTGCGGTCGGCGGCGGCTCTTCCCGCGGTAACCGTCGGCGGGCAGCCCGCCACCGTGACCTATGCGGGATGGGTACCGGATTCGGTTGCCGGGTTGTACCAGGTGAACGTCAGGCTCCCCGGTTCGGCTGCCGGGCCCTTCACGCTGGCGTCGGGCGAGACCGTGGCGGCCCCGCTCACTACCGCCGTGGATCTGCCGGTTGTCATCACCTCCCGCGGCATAGCCAGCCAACCGGGTATCACCATCCGGGTGGCCCCACGGCTCAAGATGACCCCACCCGCCACCGCCGCCCTGGGTGGCGCAGTGGGAGTTGCCTGGCGCGCCGCGGGCAGCATGGTCACTGCCACGGAAGGCGCCGCTCCCTATCGGTTTGCTCTGTCCGACGGCTCTTTGCCCGCCGGCATCGCGCTCGATGCAGCCACGGGATCCATCTCCGGAACTCCGTCCGCGAACGCGGCCGGAGCCTATACCGTCACCGTAACGGCCACCGATTCGGCCCCGGAGCCCCTTACCGGCAGCGTCACGTTCACCCTTACGATCGGCACAGGCCAGTAAATGCCTTCTGCAATGGGCTTCCGTGGGCCCGGCAAGCGACGTTGGTCCATCGACCGTCCCGTTGCGCCCCTGCATTTACCGATCCGGCCCCTAGTACGAAAGGGCCAATTCAACCCTAAACAGCCCGAATCCTGTTCCAGATCCGCCGCTCTGCCGATATGAGGATTGTGCCCAAGCAAAAGCGCGGGTAACCAAGGAAAGGAATATGCGTACCATTCGAACTCACTTCTTCAAGGTCCTTCTCGCAGTGCTCGCGCTGGCCATCTGCACGGGCGCAATGCAAGCGGCAACATTGGTAGGTCCAACCTCCGCAATCACGCTTTCATGCGATACAGTCACCGGCCCGGTCCCGACGCTGGTGGGAATCAAGCTGGGGGCAACGGGTAGTCTTACGGTCACGCCCTCCATCAGCGTGGGCGCCACCGCCATGGCCAATGCTCCGTCGCCGGCAACAGTGGCCTCCACCACCGCCGCTGTAAACTTCAGTTTCAGCGTAGCCGCCGGGTGCGCTAACGCCACCAACGGACAGCAGGTCTCCCTCACTTTCACCCCAAACACCGGCACTGCGCTGACGGTCAACGCCACCATCGCCGTGACCGGCCCGGCCCTGGTGAGCAACGCCAGCACCATCGCGCTCTCCTGCGACATGGTAGCCGGCCCAGGCACCGCCCAGCAAGTCGGCATCAAACTGAAATCCACCAATAGTTATACCGTCACGCCAACCGCGAGCCCCTCGGGCATTGTCGTAATGCCAGTGGCCCAGACCATCACCTCCAACAGTAGCTACAGCAATTTCAGCTTCAATGTAGTCGGTGGATGTGGAGGCGCTACCGACGGTCAATCGGTGACCATCACCTTCACACCCACCAATGCCACCGGCAGCGGTAGCGTCCTTACAGTGACGGCGACCATCTCTCTTACAGTCCCGACCCTGGCCTCGGCCCAAGCCTCCGGAATCACCGTGGCCTGCGACACCGTCCTCGGCCCGACCCCATCCAACATCGGTCTGACGCTGTACACGGGCGCCACTGCGTACACCGTATCGGCAGCTTCCGCGGCACAAACCGTACTGATTGCTCCGGTCGGCTCAACTTCGGTCGGCTCTACGACCACTCCCACCAACTGGACCGTTCATGGAGCGCCAGGCTGCAAAGGGATGGTGGAGGGCGCAACGGTAGGCCTTACCTTCACCCCCACCAACCCAGCGGGCGGACAGCCACTCGCCATCACCGCCACTCTGCACGTCACCAACAGCGGTTCCGCACTGGCCCTTTCTCCCGCCGCGGTTACCATTACCTGCACCAAGAGCGGCACCAACTACTCCAACATCTCCACCGGCATTGTGAAGGTCACGTCTCCGGCCAATTACGGCACGCCATTTAATGTCGATACCACATCGGCCGGCTATGGAATTACCAATCTTTATCCTTACCTGACCGTAACCCAGACTGGCGACGCTGCCACTTCCACCGCGGCCCAGTTGAGCATCACCACCAACAACACCTGCGGGAACCTGCCCGTCGGTAACAAGGTTATTGGAGTTCATCTCCAGAATCCGCCCGCAATCGATAAGACCCTGCTCGTGACCATCCAGGTGGGGGGTCCCGCGCCCATTACGGGAAGCGCCGTTGCCCTTTCCTACGCCAAAGGAAGTAGTACCTATACCTCGGCGAATTCCACCCTCACCGGAAACGACGGCATCTTCTTCCTGGTGGATACCAGCACCCTTCCGTTGTGGCTGACCACCACTGCCAACAGTGGAACCATCTCGGGAGCCACAGCTCTTACGTTCAAGCCGAGCCCCGGCGCCGAAACCCTGGCATTAGGCACATACAGTGCCAACGTTCACCTCAAAGTATCCGGATACCTGGATTCCATCGTCGCAGTTAGTTTGCAGGTGAAAAGCGCGTCGCAGACCATCGTGGTGGCGGAACCCACCCCGCAAAAACTGCAGTGGGTTTTGGGAACACCACTCCCCAAGCTCTCGCTGACCCCCATTTCCACCAGCGATGCCCCCATCCCGTATACCATCGAAACGGCGGCCACGGCCAAAAACCTGGTTCCTCAAGTGACTTCCGATAGCGGGCTGGCCTACAGCTTCGGCCCGGCGGTGCCAATTACCTTCCTCGATGCGCCGTTCAGCGCGGCAGCACCCGGCGACACCCTCTCCGGCACCGTGACCTTTAGATGGGAAGCGGGCGAGGGCGGTTCCAAGGTAATCACCATTCAGATTCTGGTTGTGTCCCCAGCGGCAACCATCGCCCTCGTCTCGCCGTCGGCTCTGCCGACTGCTTCGAGTGGAGCTTCCTTCACCGTCATCCTCACCGGAACCGGTTTCGTAAGCAGCACCGAGCCTACCCTCAACACCACCGTGGGAGTCGTCAGCGGTCCGTCTCTGGTACCCGACGGCAACATCAAGTCAACGGTGGTGAACGATACGACCATCGCGTTGGAAATCCACGTGCCCGCTACAGCCGATCCGTTCCTGCCGTTCTCCGGCGCGGGCGGTTCGCTCACCATCGGTGTCTGCAATCCCGGAGTCAGCGCTCCCTGCTACACACCGACGTCGCAGAAAGTGATCGCCATCGGAATCAATCCGATCGTGCAGGCGGTTACCAGCGCCTCCTCTTACATGCAGGCGGCGCCTCCGCTCCTCACCTCCGTCGCGCCTTATGACATCGTCAGCGTTTTCGGAACCAACTTCTGCGTCTCCAACGCGACCGGATGTCTCGAAGCGAATGCGATCCTGTACGGCAGCATAGACCCCAACATCCTCGGCTACCAGAACTGGGTTAGCCCGGATGCCTCCGGAGCCACCCAGCGTAAGCTGACCGTAACCTTCCAGACCCACGGCTCTTCGCCGACACTAATCGCCAACGCCCCACTGCTGTTCGCCACCAACGGACAGATTAATTTACTGGTTCCCGAGGCTGTCAAGGCCTACTTCGACAACACCGTCGATATCGTCATCAATTTCGGCTACGACACCGGCAGCACCATGCTCAGCAGCGCCCCGTTCAGCGTAACCATTGCCAGAACCAACCCCGGCATCTTCGCCATGGGCGGTACCGGCCAGGGTGACGCCGCGGCCTTGCTCGGCCAGGACTACAGCCTGGTCGGCCAAAACAATCCCGCCGGAGTGCAGGGCACTGACGGAACTTCCGATACCGTGCTTCTTTACATCACCGGCCTCGGAGTACCCGACAGCGATGCTGCCGGCACCGGGTATTCCGCTACGTGTATGGCGCCTGGAACCTACTTAGCTGCCGTCAATCTTGCGGCAGGCAACCAGGTCTCCGGCTTCACTCCGCTCCTGGCCAACGACGGCCTTGTTCTCCAACAGAGCCTGTATCCTGCCGACCTGATGCAACCGTGCGTGAAAGCCAATTCGCCCAATGTTCCAACCGTCATGGTCGGCAACGTTGAGGCCGAAGTCGATTTCGCCGGCTGGGTAACCGGATCGGTTGCGGGACTCTACCAGATCAACGTCAAACTCCCGGCCGTCAATGCCGCCTTTAAAGATGCAGTTGGCGGTGACGTCACCGTCGCTGCTACCTCTGTGAAACTGCCGATCACCGTCACCGCCAATGGCATCACCAGCCAACCCTCGGGTGTCAACCTCTGGGTCGTGGAAAAGTTGACCGTCACTGCTACCGATGTCAGCATCCCCAAGACCACCGAGTTGGCTGACCCCGTCGCCAGCCCCTTCACGGTCGCCGGCGGCTCCGGCACCGGTGCGATCTTTACCCCTGCCGACGTCGCTCAAATGCCTGCCGGCCTGACCCTGGAAACCGATGGTACGATCACGGGGACTCCTCCGGGCACCACCGGAACCTACATCGTAACCGTCAATGTGGTCGATGATGGCGGTTTCAAAGGCACCGTGCCGCTGACCATCAAGATCATCTAGAGATTCCCCAGACCGGAATCATCGTCACCAACCTTGGCGGCGGGAGCCTCACACTCCCGCCGCCGTTTTATTTTTCCCGCCACGCGACTCCTCCCACCTGCCGCCGTCCAAGACTTCTCCCGGCATTTGGGGTTCAATTAAAACATGCGCTTTGTCTGTGGGTTTACACTTCTCTCTTTCCTCGCGCCATTCTCCCTGCCGGCCCAGATCGACGGCCGAATTTCCGGCATCGTCGTAGATGCTTCCGGCGCCTCCGTCCCCAATGCGGAAGTGGATCTGTTCCTCGCCGGCGGCAAAAAGCCCCTCCTCGCCACCAGAACAGCGGCTGATGGCGCCTATCACTTGATCGGCGTCCGCCCCGGATACTTCGACCTCACCGTGGAAGCTCAAGGATTCGTCAAGACCACCCTGCACAATCTCTCCGTCGACCCGGCACGGGAAACCTCCGTGCCAGAAATCAAACTCGCGCTCGCATCCGTTACCCAAACCGTCGATGTCAGCGCCGAAGTCCAGGGTGTCGATACCAGCAATGCGGAAGTCACTCAAACCATCAGCATGGAGGATGTCAAGAACCTGCCCCTGCTCGATCGCGATCCCCTTGGCCTCATCCAGTTCCAGCCCGGCGTCGTCTATAACGGCAATTCCAACACCGTCATTAACGGCCTGCGTACTTCTTACTCGGACATGACGCTTGACGGCATCAATATCCAGGACAATTACATTCGCGACAACGCCCTTGATTACACCCCTAACAAGCTCCTGATGAGCCAGGTCCGGCAAATGACCCTGGTCACCGCCAACGGCAACTCGGCCCTCAGCGGCGGCGCTACCGAACTGGCCTTCTCCACTCCCTCCGGCACCAACCAGTTTCACGGCGACGCCTTCTGGAGCAATCGCAACAACGCCTTCTCCGCCAACGACTGGTTCAACAACCAGGCCGGCGTCCCGCTGCCCTTCCTGAACCAGAACCAGATGGGCGCTTCTATCGGCGGCCCCATCAAAAAGGACAAGCTGTTCTTCTACGGCACCTATGAGGCCGTCCGCACTCACCAGCAAACCGCCCAGAACGCCGTGATCCTCACCGCCCCCGCCCGCGCCGGCATCTTCACGTATGTAAACCGCGGCGGCCAGACCGTCAGCCAGAATCTCCTGACCTTGCGCAATATCTCCACCGACCCCGCCATGGCCGCACTTCTCGCTCAGGTCCCCGCCCCTCAACTCATCAACAACAGCGAAGTGGGCGACGGCCTCAACACCGGCGGGTACCGCTTCAACCAGCGCGACAACGAAATCCGCGACAACGTCACCGGCAAAATCGACTACAACATCACCACCCGCCACGCCGTCAGCGGATCGTTTTCCTGGAACCGCGACAACTCCGACCGCCCCGACCTGGAGAACGATTACGTTCTCGTCCCCAAGGCCACTAACCCCACCAATGCCAAGCTAATGGCCATTTCCTGGCGATTCACTCCCACCGCCCGCCTTACCAATGAAGTACGCGCCGGCTTCAATCTCAGCACCATCGCCTTCGACAGTTCGCAGACATTCGGCGGCGCCCTCATCACCGGAATGGCCTTCAGCGATCCCGTCAACGAATTCATGCCTCAGGGCCGGAACACCAACACCTACATGATCAGCGACGATGCCTCTTACCAGCGCGGCCGGCATTATCTTCAGTTCGGCTTCCACGGCCAGAAGGTTTTCGTCCGCTCCTATGATGCCGCCGGGGTCGTGCCCACCTACGGTCTCGCCATGGGGACCGGCGAGCCCGGACTCACCTCGCGCGATCTCCCCGGCATCAATACCAACGTGGATCTGCCCAACGCCAACGCCCTCCTCGCCAGTCTCGGCGGGTACCTCGATAGCGACAGCCAGACTCTCAATGTCACCAGCCGCGATTCGGGCTTCGTGCCCGGCGCGCCCTTTGTGCGCCACTTCCGTATGGGCGACTATGCCTGGTACATCACCGATAAATGGCGCGTCCTGCCGCGCCTCACCGTGACCGCCGGCCTGCGCTATACCATTCCGGGCATGGTCGATGAACGCGACGGACTGGAGATCGGCCCGGTGATTCAAAACGGCAGCCTGCCGCAGACTCTACTCTCCAACGCTGCCCTGGATTTCATCGGTTCCGGCACCGGCCGCCCCTGGTATCACCGCGACACCAAAGACTTCGCCCCCAACCTTGGTGTCGCTTGGGACGTGTTCGGCAACGGCAAGACCGCCGTACGCGCCGGCTATTCTATCTTTTATGTGAATGACGCCACCATCGTCTCCGCCGAGAATATGCTCGAAGCCAACGGCGGGCTGCAGGGCTTCGGCGCCGATTCCGGCCTCTCCGGACGCGTCTCCCAAGGCCTGCCCGGCGTCTCCCTGCCCGCCTACCAGATCCCCATCGACGCCGCCACCAACTACGCCACCAACCCCTTCGCCGTCATCGGCAGCGTCGATCCCAACCTCCGCAAACCCTACGTCCAGCAATACTCCGTCGGAATCGAACAGGCGATCAAGGGCACCATCGTGGTGGCTCGCTACGTGGGCAACCATTCCGTCGCCCAACTCCGCGCGTTCGACTTCAACCAGGTCAACATCAACGCCGCCGGCTTCCTCACCGATTTCAAAAAGGCCCAGGGTAACGGATTCCTGGCCCTCTCGAAAACCGGCACCTTCAATCCCGCCTACAACGCCACCATCTCCGGAAGCCAGCCTCTCACCGTCTTTCCCAAACTGTTTGCCGGGGGCGCCCTCTCCGATTCCGACGTCCGAAACCTCATCGAAACCGGGCAGCCCGGCGAGCTCGCCGCCGTCTACCAGGAGAACGGCTATAACCCCAACAACTCCGTGCCGTTCTTCGCGAACCCCGTGGCCCTGGCCGGCGACATGCTCACCAATTACTCCAGTTCCAGCTACAATTCGCTACAGCTCGAAGCCCGCCACCGCATGCGCTCCGGCCTCTCCTTTCAAGCCAACTACACCTTCTCCAAAGTCCTCAGCGACGCCGACGGCGATGCCCAGACCCGCTTCCAGAATTTCCTGGACATCCACAACACCAAAATCGAACGTTCCCGCGCCAACTTCGATCTCACCCACATGATCAAGGCCTCGGGCTTCTACGATCTGCCCTTCGGCAAAGGCCATCGCCTGGATGTCCGCCGCCTTAACCGCGTGATCGGCGGCTGGACCGTCAGCAGCGACATGACCTGGCAATCCGGCGCGCCCTTCTCCATCCTCTCGGGCTACGGTACCCTGAACCGCGCCGCCCGCTCCTACTACAACACTGCCGATACCAACCTGCAGGGCGGAGCCCTTCTCAATGTCGTCAAATACCAGATGACCGGCAACGGTCCCATGATGATCGCGCCCGGCGCCATCAATGCAGACGGCTCCGGCGTGGCCGCCCCCGGCGACCCCACCTTCAGCGGGGAAGCCTTCTTCAATCCTGGCGCGGGTGACCTCGGCGCCCTGCAGCGCCGCATGTTCAGCGGCCCCTGGACCTTCGGTATGGACGCCAACCTCATCAAGAAGATCCCCATCGACGACCGCAACAAGCTGGAACTCCGCATGTCCGCTTTTAACGTCCTGAACCACGCCACCTTCTGGTCCGGCGATCAGGACATCAACACCACCACTTTCGGTGTGATGAACAGCATGTTTTTCCTCCCGCGCGTGGCCGAGTTCACGTTAACCTATCAGTTCTGATGAAGCTCTACGATCTCGCCCAACCCTACTTCGTGGGGATGCCGCACCATCCGTCGCATCCCCCGTTTCTCTTCAGCCTGGTCAAGCAGCACGGCGAGTATCTTGGCCCGGGCGGCAACAGTTCCGCCTCCGATGCCATCGCCCTCGGCAGCCACGTCGGCACCCACATCGATGCGCTCTGCCACTTCTCCTGCGGCGGCAAACTGCATGGCGGCGAGACCGCGGCCGAGCAGCAGTCCTACGCCGGCGGTCTCCGCAAATATTCGATCGACACCATCCCGCCCATTTACCGCCGCGGCGTCCTGCTCGATTTAGCCCCGGACGGCCCGCTCCCGCCCGATTACGAAATCACTCCGGAACACCTGGAGAACGCCGCCCGCCGCCAGCAGGTCCAGGTGCAGCCCGGCGATGTCGTCCTGCTCCGGACCGGCTGGGCCGTCTATTTCACGGACCCCGCCAAATTCATCTCCGAAGTACACGGCCCGGGTCCAGCCCTTTCCGGAGCCCAATGGCTCAGCGCTCAAGGCATCTTCGCCGCCGGCAGCGACACCGTCGCTTTTGAAAAGGTGCCCGACCCCGGCATGCCGGTGCACGTACACCTCCTGGTCGAAAGCGGAATCCACATCATCGAATGCCTCAACCTGGAAGAACTCGCCGCCGCCCGCGAATATGTGTTCACCTTTATCGCGGCTCCCCTGAAAATCCAAGGCGCCACCGGAGCTCCCGTCCGCCCTCTCGCCGTAGTCCCCTGATGTGCCAATATGAACCCGTCGCCGGGTCAGCTTGCGCGGCGGTAAATCTCCGGCGCGGCTTTATTTCCGTATATGAGCCGCCCAGCCATTTCACGCCGTTTCCTGACCTGCGATTTTCTCCAGCCCCCGCTCGCGAATCTCCTGCTCGCGCATCAAAAACTTCTGCACCTTCTTCGTCACCGTCTGCGGGAACCCGTCCACGAAACGCACATATTGCGGCACCTTGAAATAGGCGATCTTCCCGCGGCAGAAATCGCGAATCTCCTCCTCGGTCGCCTCTTCCCCCGTCCGCAACTGCACCCATGCCGACACCGTCTCCCCCAGTTTCGCGTCCGGAATGCCAATCACGTACACATCCGCAATCTTCGGATGCGTGTGCAGAAAATCCTCCACCTCGCGCGGATAAATGTTCTCTCCGCCGCGGATGATGGTATCTTTGGCGCGGCCCCGAAAACTGAAATAGCCGTCGGAACGCAGCACCGCCAGATCGCCGGTATGCAGCCAGCCCTCCGCATCCACCGCCTCGGCCGTCGAAACCGGGTCACCGTCATACCCCTTCATCACCAGGTAGCCGCGCGCGCACAGTTCGCCGGTCTGCCCCACCGGCATTCGCACGCGCGTTTCCGGATCCACAATCTGCACCTCCGTGTTCGGCAGCACCTTCCCCACCGTCGTCACCCGAAGCTCCAGCGGATCGTCCGCGCTCGACATCGTTATCCCCGGCGAGGCCTCCGTCTGACCATAGACGATAGTCAGCTCCGGAATGTGCATCCGCTCCACCACCTGCTTCATGATTTCGATGGGGCAGGGCGCACCCGCCATCACTCCCGTGCGCAGGCTGGTCAGGTCGAACCGCCCGAACTCCGCGTGGCTCAACTCGGCGATGAACATCGTCGGCACGCCGTACAGCGCCGTGGCCCGCTCGCGGTGGACGGCCTCCAGCGTCGCCAATGCGTCGAACTGCGCGCTCGGAAGAATCAGCGCCGCGCCCGATACCACCGACACCATGGATCCGATCACCGATCCGAAACAGTGATACAACGGCACCGGAGCGCAGATGCGGTCCCGCTCCGTGGCACGCAGCCCGCGCCCCATCACCATGCCGTTGTTCACCAGGTTGTGGTGCGACAGCATCACGCCTTTGGGCGAACCCGTGGTGCCGCTGGTGTATTGGATGTTCGCTACATCGTGGGGCTTCGCCGCATCCGCCGCATAGTCCCGTCCGCCGTCCAGCATCTCCTGCCACGAGCCGTCGCCCAGCCATACCACGTGTTCCAGCGGCAGCGCATCGCCATTGCGAGAGTCCGCCAGAATCGCCCGGTAGTCGGCCCGCGCGTCCCGTGCCCGCAGAAACAGCGCCCGCATCCGCGATTTGTGCAGCACATACCGCAGTTCGTGCGAGCGGTACGCCGGATTCACATTCACCAGCACCACGCCCGCCCGCGCCGCGGCATACTGCAGCAGCACCCACTCTACGCAGTTGCTCGCCCAGATGCCCGCGCGGTCGCCCGGCGCCAGCCCCAGTCCCGCCAGGCCGCGCGCGGCGCGCGTGACTTCCCGATCCAGTTCGGACCAAGTGTACCGCGCGTTCTGCTGCGAAACGATCAGCGCATCCCGCTCGGGATATTTCGCGGCGGTATCGGCCAGCGCCTGTGAAATCGTCTTTTCGATCAGGGGCAGCCCGGCCCCCCGGATATAACTGAATGCGTCCACGGAACCGCTAGTGTACCGCCATGTGCCACCATAAAAACACGTGCACCTGCCCATCGATACCCTGCTACCGGACATCGTCGCGCACCTTCGCCAGGAACCCAACCTGGTTATCGAAGCTCCGCCAGGAGCCGGTAAAACTACGCGCGTCCCGCCCGCCCTGCTGGCTCTCGATAGCCGCGAAGTGCTCGTCCTCGAGCCCCGCCGCCTCGCCGCCCGCCTCGCCGCCCGCTTCGTGTCCGCCGAACGGAGCGAACCCGTCGGCGCCACCGTAGGCTACCAGGTACGCTTCGAAGACGTCTCCAGCCCCGCCACGCGCCTGCGGTTTCTCACTGAAGGCGTCCTCACCCGCCGGCTTCTCAGCGACCCGCGCCTTGACCGCACCGCCGCCGTGGTTCTCGATGAGTTCCACGAGCGCCACCTCGAAGGCGACCTCGCACTCGCCCTCCTCCGCCGCCTCCAGCGCACTCACCGCCCCGACCTCCGCCTCGTCGTCATGTCGGCCACGCTCGATGCCGCCCCCATCGCCGCGTACCTCGGCGGCGCCCGCATCCTGCGCTCCCAGGGACGCCAGTATCCCCTCGAAATCGAGTACACCCCCCACTCCGCTGCGCCGCTTGAACAGCAGGTAGCCGGCGCCGTTGAGCCCGCCCTCGCCAAAGAGTCTCGCGGGCACATCCTGGTCTTCCTGCCCGGCGCCGCCGAAATCCGACGCGCGCAATTCGCGTGTGCGCCGGCAGCCCGGCGCGCGGGCGTCCTGCTCCTGCCGCTCTACGGCGATCAATCGGCGGAAGAGCAGGACTGCGCCGTGGCGCCCAGCGATCGCCGCAAAATCATCCTGGCCACCAACGTGGCCGAAAGCTCCATCACCATTGAAGACGTCAGCACCGTGATCGATAGCGGCCTCGCGCGCGTCGCCGGACATTCGCCCTGGTCCGGCCTGCCCACCCTCACCGTCTCGCGTGTCAGCCAGGCCTCCGCCAATCAGCGCGCCGGACGCGCCGGACGCACCGCTCCCGGACGCGCCGTCCGCCTGTATCCGCTCGAAGATTTCGTCCGCCGTCCCGCCCAGGACACGCCGGAAATCGCGCGCGCCGATCTCGCCCCCGCCGCCCTGCTCCTTCAGGCCCTGTCACTCCCCGGTCTCGCCGCCGTCGAGTGGCTCGACGCCCCGCCCGCCGCTCACATCAACCACGCCGAAGACCTGCTCCGCCAGCTCGGCGCGTTCGGCGCCACCGGCCGCGAGATGGCCCGCTACCCGCTCCATCCGCGTCTCGCCCGCCTGATCGTCGAAGCGCGCCGCCGCCACGTTGCCGAGGATGGCTGCACCATCGCCGCGCTCCTCAACGCCGGAGAACGCTTGCCGGCACGCCCTCTCCACGCCACCCGCAGCGACCTTCTCGCGCTCATGGAAAGCCCATGGGAACCGCGCACGTCGCAGATTCTGCGCCAGATCCGCCGCATCGTCGATCCCCCGCGCCAATCCCGCAAGGACGAAGACGCCCTGCTTCTGTGCCTGCTCGCCGCTTTTCCCGACCGCGTCGCCAAACGCCGCGCTGGCGCAGACCTCCAACTCGCCTCCGGTGGATCCGCCCAGCTTGCGCCCTCCAGCACGGTCACCGAAGCGCCCTTCCTCATCGCCGTCGAAGCCGAAGAGCGTAGCGATCAAAAGATGCCCCTTGTGCGCCTCGCCAGCGCCATCCAGCCCGAATGGTTGATCGATCTCTTTCCCAACAGCGTCCGTGAACTCTCGCGCGTACAGTGGAACCGCGCCGCGCGGCGTGTGGAAGCCTTCAGCGCCCTCATGTTCGGCGAAATCGCCATTGAAGAAAGCCGTGGCGAACCAGACCCGGAAGCCGCGGCCGCTCTGCTGGCCGAAAAGGCGGCCGAAGCCGGGTTCACCAATTCGGACGAAGTTCAGGCCTTCCTCGCCCGCGCGCGTTTTGCCGAACCCTACGGCGGACCGCCCGCAGCTCACCTTCCCGGCGCGGCCCTGCGTGCTCTCTCTTACGGCCTCAAGAGCCTCGCTGAAGTGGAAGCCGCGGCGCGGGATGGCGCGCTGCTCCGCGAGATGGAGCGCAACCTCCCCGCCCCCACCCGCCGCGCCCTAGACGAAATCGCGCCAGACCGCCTCCGCCTTCCGGGCGGCCGCCAAGTCAAGGTGCATTACGAAGACAATCAGCCACCGTGGATCGCTTCCCGCCTGCAGGATTTTTTCGGCATGACCGAAACCCCCGCGGTGGCACGCGGAGCCGTCCCCGTTGTGGTCCGCCTCCTCGCCCCCAATCAGCGCCCGGTCCAACTGACCACGGACCTGGCCGGATTCTGGCAGCGCCTGTATCCCCAAATCCGCAAAGAACTCTCCCGCCGCTACCCAAGGCATAAGTGGCCATAACCTTCCACTTATACCCCTACTCACTCAGCCGCACGGGCAACTTATAGAAACCCTGACAGCCCTCCAGCCTAAAACACCCGGCTGGGCCGGTACCCCGGCCGCACCTGCACGCGCAATTTCTTCCCCGGGTCGTTGACCAGCTCCACGGAGATCTTTCGGAAACCGTCATTCGGATTCGGCTGCGGGTAGTAAGTAATGGTGTAACTGTTGATCATATCCTCGCGGATATTCTCGAACGCTTCCACCTGCTTCTGCCAGGTGCGCGCCCAGTAGGCCTTTCCTCCGGTGCGCTGCGCCAACCGGCGAAACACCCCGCTGGAAATCGGATCCTTATTGACTTCGGCTGTGGAGATCACGTAAATCGGAATGCCCTCGTCTTCCGCCACCGCGCGCACGTCGTCCGGCGCCACCATACTGGCGTTGTCCGGCCCGTTAGAGAACACGATCACCACTTTGCGTCCCGGCACTTTGGCGGCATCCCGCAAGGTCAACAGCAGGGCGTTGTATAGCGCCGTATCGTCGCCCGCCACCGAAGAGCGCAGCCCGCTAATCGCCTCGGCATGCTCGCGCGTCAGCGGAGCCGCCCGTGAAAGATTGCGGCTGAACGTGTAAACCGCCACCGAATCTGCATGGTCCATACCGCGCACAAAGTCAGCGATGGCGTCCTCCGCGTACACGAAACCGCGGTACATGAAATTGCTGGTGTCGAAAAGAACGAAGACGTTGGTTCCGGTGAGCGCGTCGGGCTTATCCATCCCCGGCGCGGTCTCCTTAGTGGTCTCCAGCATCGGACGAGTCGTGCCGTCGGCATTGACCGCCATCGGTGGATTGGCACCCTCGGCAAACGTGGAAAGCTTTTGCAGAATGCCATCCTCATAGATGCGAAAATCCGTAGGCTTCATGCCGTTAATGTAGTGATTCTTGCTGTCGGTCACCTGGAAGTTCAGAACCACCATGTCCACTTTTACGCGGAAGATCGGCCGCTGATTATCCTGGGCGTGCAGAAGCAAGCCGCCTGCCGTGGCGCCAAAAAACCCTCGTCGCGTGATTTTCATGATCTCTTACCGGCCATTTAATATTGAAACCCAATCTTCTGCTCCGCTGCCATATCCGCCCGCACGTGCTTGCGAACATCGTCGCCTACCAGACGCAGCGACTTCAACACCGCCGGCCAGTCCTCCAGATGGGAAGCGAAGATGTGCTCCACCAGTTGTTGCGTCCACTCCGGAATCCTCACGTTGAGCTGTGCCGGCGATATACTCACTTCGTCCGCCAGCCCGGCCCAATAGAGGGTATTGGATTCCCAGCTCTCTGCCATAATCCGGCTGGAATATCCCATCAGAGTCGGGAAGGTCCGCAGGCTCAGCAGTTCCGGCTCATACGAATTAGCCAGCGTCGGCTTCGGCGTGCCGAACGCCCGGGAAATGGCGGCGTAATTGACCTCCTTGGAATTCGCCTGGCTCATCTGCCGCAACTCCGCCAGCACGCACGAAGAATCGTCTTTCTGTTTCGGGGCCACGTCGCGCGCAATATTGAAAAGCTCGGAGGGCGTTACGCGGTCCACGGCATCCTTCACGCTCCCCGCTTCCAGCAACCGGCGTACCTGATTGGTGCGCTCCGGAATGGCGTGCAGCCCCAGCGCGGCCACCACCTCCGCACGAACGTCCGCATCCAGCGCCGATTCCGCCAGCAGTTCGCGGCCGTATTGCAGATGCAGGCCCACCCAGTGGATTTGCGCCGGCGAAACATTCCACCACCTCGGAATCTTGGCGCTCAGGATCATCTGCGGCACCAGGTCGCCCCAGATCAGCGCCTGCGTTTGCGAGGGCACCAGAAAATTCTGTTCCGCTTCGGCCAGCGCGTAGGGCAGCGTCGAGAGCGATCCCACCAGCCGCCCACCGCCATTGGAAGGCCATCCGGTCCCGTACGTCTCGGTCGCCGCCCACGTCCGCGGTTGGCCATCCCCTCCTATAAAATCATGGCCGCGGACAAACACCGGGTTGGTGTACAGAATCTGCGCCCCCGGCGGAGCATAGTACGCATAGTTGAACGCCAGCAGCGTGTCGCGCAGCAGCGGAGCCAACTGACCGGTGATCTCTTTCAACTTGACCGGGTCGCCACCCGCCCGCTCCACCGCCAGCCGGATGTTGACCCTCCGCTCCGCATCCAGATGCTTGTCCGTCCAGTAGCCGAACCCCATGGCGTTTTTTTCGTTGGAAGTCAGCGCCGCCCGGGGAATTTGAATTTCACTGAGCCGCGCGGAGAGTTTATTCAGGTTCGCCGAGCTCAGCTTCGCCGTGCCTTGCAGATGTCCCGCCAGTTGGAACAGCGTATCCAGGGAGGGCAGCCGCTGCGCCTCCAGAATGCGATGCATCTCCTGCGTCATCTGGTCGCGCGTTTCGGCATCGTCGCTCTGCGAGGCGCCCGCCAGCAGGTCCACAATCTTCTCCTGCGCATCGGCCGTGTCGCCCACCAGCAGTTGCACACCCTCGCGGCTCGCATCGAACAACTCACGTTCGTTAGCCACTTTGGCGAAGGCGCCACTGATGCCCGCGAACACGCTGTCCGCCTTGGCGTCCGGCAGCGTGCCCTGCCGCACCAGAATGGCCCACAACCCCATCAGCGACTGGAAACTGCCTGCCACGTCGCTGCGCAACAGCGGATCATGAATCCGCGTGATCCCTTCAGCCACATCCAGGAAACCGGTAATCGAGCTTTCGCTCAACCGACGCGATTCGCTGAACAGCGAATACTGGCTGCCGTAATGGCGGAAGTCGCGCGCCAGGCGCGCCGCGGTTGCCGCCGAGAGTGGCGTGGCGCGGTTGCGATCCACGTCCGTCAGGGTCATGAAGATCTTTAGCGGCTCGTTTTCGACGCTCTTGCGGCACAGCGCGAACAACGCCTCCAGCACGTCATCGGAGTCTTTCCACGTGGTTGCCAGCCGCGTCAGCTTACCGTCGTAGCGGCCCTGCGGATTTTTTGTGAACAGCTCTTTCCACACGTCCAGATCGCCCGGGATGTGCGGTTTCCCGTCCGCATCCAAACGCAGCCGCGTGGTCAGCAGCATCATGTCGGTATTGCTTCGAAACACCGGGCGCGCCGGTCCGGGACTGGTGATCCGCCCGCGCACCGCCGTGTAGAACCGCTTCATCCGCACCGGGTCGGTCAGGTAGTCGCGCAGGGGCCCGTGAATGCGGGCAATCGCGTCATAGAGGCTGCACAGCCAGCCATCGTCCTTACCCAATAGTTTGTCAAAAAACTCCGGCCCTTTGTCCGTCGAGACCCCCACCAGTTCGCTCCACACCCCGGCCGATTTTGCTCCGCCCGGTGTGACCGCTTTACCGTCGCGTATTTCGAACATGCTGCCGAAAAAGTCCAGCACGTGCGCGTACGCTTTCAGGTGCGTAAACGTGGTGGCCTTACGCAGACCTTCTTCCGTCTCCGTATCGAGCTTCGAAAGACCCAGGTACAACCGGCAGATGGAGGGGTCGCCGATGAAGTTCTCCAGGAAATCGGTATTGTCCTTGGCGCCGCCCATCCAGTATTCCGGGCTGATCAATACCGGCACCATCGCCGGATGGTAGTCGTAAGAAAACGGCCGGTTGGTGCGCAGCGCCTCTTCCAGGCGATTCACAGGGAAACCCGAATCCGTGGTGAGAAACGCGCGGGCGGCGTTCACCGTTTCCAGCACCAGTTCCGACCCGCACCCTCCGCGCATCCGGAAGCCCAGCACGCGCAGCAGTTCCGCCACCTTCGGCGAATCGCACGAGTCGATCCTGATCACCTTGTCATCGCCCGCCACCTTGTCCAATTCCCGGGCCTGCGAAATGTACCGGTGTACCAGCTTCAGGTACTCGGTCTGCTCCAGCGCCTCGTTGCTGTGCGATGCTTCGTAGCCGTTAGTCACCACGTTGCGGGCTATCGCCGGCAGCACCTCTTCCGGCAGCGCGTCCGGTGAAATCGCCGCCATGCGAGCGAACGGCCGCATGGGCCCCGGAATCCGAATGGTGGGTCCGGCAGTCTGCGCCGCGGGCGCCCCGATGCGCTTTCCCAACGCCTTCTCCGCGGATTGCTTATCGCCGGCCAGCAGATCCAGCAATGCCAGCCGGTGTGCCGCCGAAGCCGCCGCAGTATTGCCCGAACTACTCAACGCCGATACCAGGCGCCGGTACTCGTCCCGTGCGCCGGCGTCCGCATGGCGTTCCAGAAATTCCGCGTATGCCGTCAGAGCCGGAATGCTGCCGGGCGAACTGCGCACCGCCCGGGCCAGTGCAACCCGCACAGCCGCGGAGTCGCCGGAGCGTTCCATTTCTCTGATTTGCCGAAGGTCAGTCTGCCCCCTGGTAACGGAGGAACCGAAAGTCAGAATGAGTGCTGCGAAAACCGAGAATGCCTTCACCATGGCCTCCCGCTACTGGTGGATAACTGTATCACGTCCGTACGTAGTCTGCCGATCATAAATCAAACAAAACATAGCGCGCAACAACGGGGATGTAAAAACGATCACGCAGGGTTCAAAAATATCGAAGGTGATGTGTTATTCAACTATATTCCGATGACGTTGATTTGCAGTTTCGTGTATCCCTGCTCACGGGCCCAAAGGTCCAGCGCCACAGCCGCTAACTCATCCACTTCGGGGACAGCCAGACCGTTCCGCGTCAGGTCCACGGCCTTCATATACGTTCGGCAGCTTTCACACACTTCCACGCGCACGTGGGGGAATGGCTCCGCGGTGAACACCGGAAGCTTCAGCGGGTCTTCCTCTCCGCACTGCGGGCACAGCAGCCGGCGGAACTCCCACTCGCTGGAACATAACGAGCACAACAGGAAGCGCTTGCCGCCTTCACCTTCGGGACGGAGCACGGCGGCCACCGGTTTCTCTCCGCAGTACGGACACAGCGGCTGCACCGCGGTCCGGAAAGCCCCGCTGCCGCGCGCCTGCTGTTCGGCATAAGGCTGCACCGTCAGGTGGTGCAGGAACGCTTCGTCGCGCGCGGCTTCGGGCGGGGCGATCCGCTGCATCAGGCACACCAGACGCTCGTAGTGCGGCCGCAGCATACGCTCGAGTTCCGCGGAATCGAGGGCCATCGGGGGCAACGCCGCCTGCGCCACCGATTGCTGGAATCGCGCCACCTCGCGATAGAAGCGCAACAGTTCCGCGGCGGCCGGAACGCCGGCGGCCAGTTCTTCGGCGCGCTCTATCCGGCGCAGCCACGGCGAGCCGCTCACTTGCCGGCGACCCGCTGATACCACAGCCGGTGATGCATTCTGGCCCACGCCGGGGATACCTCGCCGCGGATGATCGATGTGAACCCGCCGCGCACCATGGCGGTGCCCATGTACACGTGAATGATGAATGCCCCAATCGTAATCAGAGCGGAGGAAACATGCAGCAGCACGGCCAGGTAGCGAACATCGCGCAGGCTCCACGGAAGCTTCTCCGGGATCCACAGCACCACTCCCGAGACCAGCAGCACGAACCCGGCAAACAACATGACCCAGAAGAAATATTTCTGCCCCAGGTTGAAGCGGTCGATCGGCGGCAGCGCTTCGTCTTCGTTCTCGATGTACCGCTTCATCTGCTTGCCCCAGGCGCGGTCCGCCGCGGTGATGCGCATGTCGGCGGCCCATGCGCGCAGCATCCACACCAGCACGCCGAAGAACGCCACCGCAATCCACGGATGCCAGAATCGCGAGGTGGGCGCGCCGCCCAGCACCACGGCGATCCAGTACAGGTGCGGCGAATAGAATGCCAGTCCCGTGAGCAGAACGTAGCAGTAGGTCACCGCGGCAATCCAGTGCATCACGCGTTCCACCAGGCTGTATCGCAGGATGCTATTTTCCATGCTCGTCCACCTTCTTCGGACCGAAGCGCAGGTAATGGAGCGTGACCCCGATGAGTCCGCCGATCATGGCCACATTGCCCAGCCACTTCAGCGGTCCTTTCCACAGCCGCACGGCCCACGGCACCCGCGGATTCGCCGGCAGCCCGCCGTACGCTTCCGGATTGGCGATATCGTGCAGCACGTAAATCACGCTGGTCCCGCCGACTCCCGCCGGGTCGTAGACTCCGGCATTGGTGTGCGCCGTGTGCTCGGCGCAGCTGCTGCGCGCGCGTCTGCGCCAGCGCCGTCATGTCCTCCTTGGTTCCGAAATGCAGACACCCGGTGGGGCACGCCTTGATGCACGCGGGCTCGAGGCCCTGCGAGACGCGGTCGGTACACAGGGTACACTTGAACATCTTCTTCGTCGCCGGATTGAAGCGCGGAATATTGAACGGGCAGCCGGTGACGCAATACTGGCAGCCAATGCAATACTCCTGCTGGAAATCCACGATACCGTTCTGATATTGCACGATGGCGTTATCGGCGGGGCAGGCCGCCAGGCATCCGGGATCGGCGCAGTGCATGCACTGGTCCTTGCGCATGAGCCACTGAAAGCTCCCGTCCGCATTGGAGTGCTCGTTGAACTTGATCAGGTTCCAGTAATTCCACTCCGTTTGCGGCATGGTCTGGTAGGTATTGTCGAAGGTCGTGTGGCGGAACGGCAGGTCGTTCCATTCCAGGCACGCTACTTCGCAGGCTTTGCAGCCGATGCACGTGGTGGTATCGATGAGCTTGGCCACGCGCTCCTGACGCTGCGCCCCGGAGCCCGGCGCCGCGCCGGCGTGGCCCGAGATAGCTTGCACGCGCAAATTTCCGGGCATCTAAACTTTCTCCACCTTCACCAGGAAGCCCTTGAACTCGGGCGTATTGGCGTTCGGGTCCGTGACAGCGGGCGAAAGAATATTGGCCAGTTTGAGCGCCGTCCGGCCGGCGTCCTCGCTGATGCCGCGATAGCCCCAGTGAATCGGAATGCCGATCTGGTACGTCTTCTTGCCATCGATCTGCATCGGCTTGATGCGCCGCGTCACCATGGCCTTGGCCACGTACTCGCCGCGCGCGCTGGTGACTTTGATTTTTTCGCCGCCGCGCAATCCCAGGTCATCGGCCAGTTCCGCCGGGATCTCGACGAACGGCTCCGGCACAAGCTGCACGTTCATTTCGTTGTTCTTGGTCCAGTAGTGGTAATGCTCGGTCAGCCGGAACGTGGTGCAGACGATGTTGTATCCCTCCGCCACCGTGCCCAGCTTATCCATCGCGCTGTGGAACCGCTTGGCGATGGGGTTGGTCGATTGTTTGGGATGCAGCGGATTCACCAGCGGACTCTCGGTGGGCTCGTAGTGCTCCGGGAACGGCCCATCGGCGAATGCCGCAGCCGGCGCAAACAGACGCCCCACTCCCTCGGGGTTCATGATGAACGGCCCCATGTGATCCTTGGGTGGCGAATCGGCTTTGAAATCCGGCACGTCCACGCCCACCCATTTCTGCTGCGCCTCATTCCACCAGACCTGCCTGCGGTCCGCGTCCCAGGGCACGCCGGCCGCATCGCACGACGCGCGGTTGTAGAGCACCCGCCGGTTGGCGGGCCAACTCCACGCCCAGTTGGGATAGATGCCCTGTCCCGATGGGTCGTCCGTGCCGCGCCGCTGGATCATCGCGCCTGCCTCGGTCCAACTTCCGCAGTAGAGCCAGTTGCCGGAGGCGGTCGAGCCGTCGTCGCGCAGCCAGCCGAATCCGGGAAGCTGCTGCCCGCCGCTGAACCGTCTGTTTGAGCTTTTCGTCGGTCACATCGGACACGGCGCGGCCGTTGATCTCGCGGGCCACTTCCGCGAGCGATGGATTGTTGGGATCGGTGTAACTCCACGTCGCGTTCAGGACCGGGTCGGGGAATTTGCCGCCCTCCTTTTTGTACAATTCGCGCACCTTCAGAAAAATGCGCGCCAGGATTTCCTGATCGAGCCTGGCCATTCCGGGCGGCGGCAGCGCGGCATTCTTCCATTGCAGCCAGCGCGCGGAGTTGACGAAGGTGCCATCCTTTTCGGCGAACCCCGCTCCCGGCAGGCGGTACACCGTGGTCTGAATCTGCTTCATCTCCGCCGCGGAGATGCCCGGCGATTTCCAGAACTCGCTGGTCTCATCGGGATAAATCTCACACACCACCAGCCAGTCGGCCTTCTTCAACGCGTCGATATTCTTCTGCGAGTTCGGCCCGATGGCCACGCCGTTCATGCCGAATGCCAGCAGGCCCTTGATGCTACCGCGGTACATATCGTCCCAAATCTCCACCCACGAGTATTTGCGGTCGATCTTCGGCAGATAGTGGAAGGCCCAGTCGTTCTCCTTCTTCGCGGCATCGCCGTAGAGCGCCTTCAGCAGCGAGACGGCGAATTTCGGCGTATTCGACCAGTAGTTGAAAGACTCCCACGGGTCGGGCTTCACGGTCTTGGGCGTGGTGCGCTCCAGGTAGGTCTTGAAATCCTGGTCCGAAGGATTCGGCATCTTGAGATAGCCGGGGAGGATGTCGAAGATGCCGGCCATATCGGTAGCGCCCTGAATGTTGGAGTGGCCGCGCAGGGCGTTGACGCCTCCGCCCGCGCGCCCCACGTTGCCCAGCAGCAGTTGCAGCATGGCGGCCGTCCGGATGGTCTGCGTGCCGGAACTGTGCTGGGTCCATCCCACCGCGTATAAGATGGTGCCGGCTTTCTTCATGTCGCCGTCTTTGCGGACGCTGGTGAACAGATCGGCTGCCTTCAGAAACTGGTCGCGCGGAATCCCGGTGATGCGCTCCACCATCTCCGGGGTGTATCGCGAGTAGTGCTTCTTCAGTAATTGGAAGACGCTGCGCGGATGCTCCAGCGTGAAATCGTGCGCCGCCTTCCCCGCCCCGGCTTCTTCGTAGTTCCACGTGGCGCGGTCATACGTGCCGGAGGCGGCATCGAAGCCCGAAAACACGCCGCTCTCGTCCGCCAGTTGGAATCCGTCCTTCACCAGGAACGCGGCGTTAGTGTAGTTCACCAGATAATCGTGCGCCACGCGGCCGTTCTCGATGGCGTAGCGGATCATGCCGCCGAGGAATGCCAGATCGGAACCGGCGCGAATCTGCAGGAACAGATCGCTCACCGCGGCGGTGCGGGTGAAGCGCGGATCCACGACGATCATCCCGGCGTTGCGCTGCCGCTTCGCCTCAATGGCCCACTTGAATCCGCACGGATGGTTTTCCGCCGGATTCCCGCCCATGATCAACATCATGTCCGTGTTCTTGATGTCGACCCAACCATTTGTCATCGCGCCGCGGCCGAAGGTGGGCCCCAAACTGGAGACCGTTGGGCCGTGTCAAACACGAGCCTGGTTTTCCAGGTAGCAGACCCCCAGGCTGCGCATACTCTTCACTACCAGGTAATTGAATTCGTTGGTGTCGGTGCAGCCGCCGTTCCAGGCGATGCCCTCGCAGCGGTTCACCGTGTGCCCCTGTGCGTCCTTTTCGACGAAGGTATCGTCGCGCGTCTTCTTCACCCGGCGCGCGATCTCATCGATGGCGGTGTCCCACTCGATATCCTCCCAATGGTCCGACCCCGGACGGCGCACCTGCGGTTTCAGCAGGCGGCGCGGATTGTCGATATCCTGCTGCAGCGACGAGCCCTTGGGGCACAGCGTGCCGCGATTGATGGGGTGGTCGGGATCGCCTTCCACGTGCACCACCTGCGGAGTCACGTTCTTGGCCTTGTCGCCCAGGGTATGAATGATGATGCCGCAACTCACCGAGCAGTACGGGCAGGTGGAACGGGTTTCGGTGGTGCGCGATATCTTCAGGTCGCGCGCTTGCGCATAAGCGGGTTTCAAGTCGAAGCCAAGGACGCAGGCTACCGCTCCGCCCGCGCCGGTCTGCAGGAACGATCTTCTTGTGTGCACGCTCTCAAGCCTTTCTGCCAAAGATCCCGGTCTCGTGTTTGGGTAGTTGGTCTACCATGCTTCTGGAAATTCCGAAGTTGTCCGCTACCAGCGATGCGGGGTTGCCGCCGAGCCAGTTGGCCAGCGAGATCTCCTGGTATTCTCCGCTGTTGAACAGAATCAGAATTTCGGTGGGTTCGTCGCCAAGCTGTTCCACGTAGTGGCCGTAACCCTGTTGAATGAAGGCTACCTGTCCCGGACCGAACTCCTCGGTACGGGTCCGTCCGTGCGAGCCGAAGACGCGGACGCGCGCCTTGCCGCGCACGTAATACTGCCACTCGTCGGCGTTGGGATGCCAGTGCATTTCGCGCAGGGCGCCGGGTTGCAGGTCCATGCGTACGGCGGTGAGGCTGGTCTGGATGGGAAATTCGCGGGAAGACACCAGGAATTCCCGGCCGCCCGGAAAGACACGCGGCGGTTGCTGGTCCAGCCGGTATTTGTGCGAGAACTGCGGCGGCTGCAAGCGTCCGTCGCGCAACTCTTCGAGCGCTGCGGTGGGGACTTTGCCCGGGCCGATATAGACTTCCTTTTTGGGGAACTGTGCAAAGGCCGAAGCGGGCAGCCCGAGGTTCCGGCTGAGCACTTCGGGAGGCGTGTTGGCGACCCAATCGGTAATGCTGAAGGTGCCGAACTCGGAGAAGTGGCCGTTATCGAAACCCAGCAGAAAATGGCAATCGTTGTCCATAGCCTGCAGGGCGTGGCCGTGTCCGCGCGGGAAATACCAGGTGTCGCCCGGCACGAATTCGGCGATTTCGCTCTGTCCGTTGGGCATCGCCACGGTGGCGCGCATGCGGCCTTCCAGCACGTAGGCCCACTCGGCCGCGAGCGAATGCCAGTGCAGTTCGCGCATGGCTCCCGGCTTCAGCCGCATCGAAACGCCAGCAATGCTCTGTGAAACGGGAAACTCTTCGGCGGTAGCTTCCTTGGCCGAACCGGCCGGTCCTACCCAGCCCTTCTGGTCTTCGATGTCGAACTTGAAATTGGCGATCGGTTCGGTCTTTCCATCCGGGCCCGGAGCGGCGTTAGCCGCGGCCAGGGCCAGACCGGCCCCTCCAAAAAGACGTCTCCGGCTGAACCCATCCCTCGCTTTCCCCATGCTCGGAATGATACACGAAAAATTTCAGATGGGAGTATCCCGGAGTAACTATGGCAGGCGGCGCAGATACCACGCCAGCAGCACCCATCCCACGATGAAGCAGACTCCGCCGATGGGAGTAATAGCGCCCAGCATACGATTGCCGGTGACCGCCAGCAGGTACAGGCTGCCGGAAAAGATTACGATGCCCGCCAGCAGCAGGGCGCACACGGTGCCGGCGCTGCCGGGGGAAAACGTGCCGGTTTTCGGCAGAACGGACACAATCAGAATCCCGAGCGAGTGCACAAACTGGTAGAAGACCGCCTTTTCGTACACGCTCATGGAGTACGCGTCCAGCCGGTTTTTCAGGCCATGCGCTCCGAACGCGCCCAGAATCACGGAAAGTGCCAGAAGAACTGCTCCTGCTGCGCTCCAGTTCATGCCGCTCCTTTAGTGCGTCATCGCATACACAATGTAGTTCACGCCGATACGGATACCCAGATCGGAAAAGCGCGCGGGGTACTCGGGGTTATCGGCGTGTTCCCAGGAATCGCCCAAGTCCATGTTATGGCACATGGCCACCATGATGCGGCCGCGGTCGTCATAGATGGCGCGCCAGTGCGGGGTCTTGCCGCTCTCGCCCTTCTCGTAGGTCAGTCCGGTTTCCATGTAAAGCGCGCCGGGCACCTGGTAGCGCTGATCCAGATCGTAAATGGTGTGGAAGATGGCGTCCCCATTGGCGATTTCGACAATGGGCCGGTCCGGGAACACCTTGCGCATGCTGGCGGCGAACATATCCCACTCGACGTTGCCGTGGAAGTCGTCGCACATGAAGAAGCCGCCGCGCAGCAGATATTCGCGCAATGTTTTGGCCTGGGCATCGGTGAGGCTCCAGTGGCCCACTTCGACGCCGTAGAGCCAGGGCCAGTCGTAGACATCGCCGTCGTCCAGATCGACGGGCTCTTCCACGGAGCGGGTGTGGATGCGGGTGAGCCGGCGCAAGGCCTGCGCCAGATGGCGGTCGCTACGCGGGTAATCCATGGTCCAGTTGGACGCGCCTTCCTTCCAGGAGCCGGCGAATTCAACGCCGCCGTAGTACGGGCTGACAGGCGGATACATGAGGCGCGCAAAGACCCACTCGGTTTTTTCCTGGGCGTCCGGAGGGAGTGCATACTTGGTGTATTCCAGCCCCGGATACTCGCGGAACGGCTTCTGGAAGGCACAGAGCGCACCGATCACTAGCAGGCCGACGCCCACCAGGGCGGCGGCGCGCCGAAACTGGATTCGCGGAGACTTCACCTACCCTCAGCATACCAGTGTGGCGCAGTGGGTCCGGGAAAGCGCGCGGCTTGGTTTACGACTCAGTTACCGGAACAGGCGCGGAGGCCTGTCCCAACAAAAGTGGGCGTGTTCACATCACCTGAAAGTCCACGGTGCGTCCGGCGGCGCCGCCCTTTTCATCGCGGCCCACCACTTCCAGCTTGTAATTGCCCGCCGTGAGTTGGTCCAGCGGAATGCGCAGGCCAATCGGAACCACCGGATGGCCGGCCTGGGCATATCGCGTCATTTCGACCAGGCCCGAATCCATTTTCTGTTCGCCCTTCGCATCCAGAATACGGAGCTGCACCCCGACCTTCACCGGATTGCCCTCCACATTCAGCGGTTCGTACAGTTCCAGGTAGCAGACCGCCAGATCGGATTTTTTGAACGCGGAACTGCCCGTCGGAGTCACCTGCATGCCTCCGGCAATCAGCGGCGTGCGGCCCTCCAGCAGCAACTGGTCCAGCCCTTCGACTACCTGGTCCACTTTATGAATCTCGGTGCTCAGGGCGATACCGCTGATGCTGAATTTCTTGCCGTCGTAGGGATCGATATCGAGGGGTTTTTCCATCTTGCCGAACTCTTCGCCGCCGGCGCGGAAGACCACTTTGAAGGTAAATTTTCCGGTGCCGATATCGAACTGGTTGTCATAATGCAACGGTTTCTTGAGGAACTCTTCGATCTCTTTCTTATCGTCGAAGTCCAACTTCACCGTGTCGCTGAAGCGGGCGCCGATGGTGCGATCCGGTTTGTAAGCGATCCCCAGAATGTTGACCTCGCCGTGCTGCTTGCCTTTCAGCTTTTCGAATTTCACGCTGGCGGCGGGAATTTCCATGGCTACGTCAACCCGCGCGGTATTGGCGCCGGTATAAAAATAGGAAAGTTGCAGGGGTGTGGGGATGGTGCCGGCTTCGTCGGCTTGCGCGCGCGTTTCGAGATCCTTCTCGGCGGGCTTGCCGCTCAGCAGGTCGGGCTTGTGAATGTTGCAATAACCGGTCCGCGCCCGCACGGTCATGCCGCCCCGATTCACTTTGACCTTCAGGGTGTGGCAGCTTCCCTCCGGCGTTTCGGGCGGAGTGTAGCCGATGAGGTAAAACTCGCTCTGCTCTCTGCCGATCTTCTCGAGTCCGCTCAGCAGGTCATTGGTATTCAGGATGACGAACCCGCCGGTACCGTCCGCCAGGGCATACAGAATGTTCTGGTTCTGACCCGCGAATGGGGGCATCGGGGGAATAATGGAAGGCCCGCGATTCATGTTGTAGGGCTGGCCGGGAACCACCATGCCACCGCCGCCACCGCCGCGGCCGTTCATGCCACCGCGCCCGTTCATGCCGCCGGCATTGGGATTTCCGGCCGTGCCGCGTCCCCCGTTCGACGGCATGTTGCCGCCTCCCGGACTGCGGCCGATGTTGCCGCCTCCTCCCGGAGAGGTCCCCCCGCTGGGAGCCACGCCTCCGCCGGTGCGGGCGCCGCCGCCGGCCACGCCTCCGCCGGATCCGCCGGCACCGCTGCCGGCGCTGCCTCCGCCCCCTGCTCCCGCTCCGCCGCGCTGCGGTTCAGGCAGGAAGGAAGCAGTCTGTACCATTCCGCGCCCGCCCCTTGGGGAGAGCATGTTCAGCAGATTGAGACCGCCGCGGCGTCCCGGCATACCCATGCCGCCGGCGGGGGCGGTATTGAGACCGGGTCCGGCATCGAGGCCGCCCACGTCAATGGGATAAACCGCCACATTGGCCTTGTTGCATGCCGCCAGCACGGGTTGCAGTTCCGACTGAATTTCCGGCGTCAGCGGGAAACCGCGCGAAAAGAAAATCAGAATTTTGCGGCCCGAAATCTCCTCGAGTCCCTTGGCCATAGTGCCCAGGGCCAGCAACACCGTCCGCGCGCCGTAAGCGCCTTCGATATTTCCCAGCCCGCGCAGGCCTCCGCCAGCCATTCCCGGCCCGCCGGCATTGGGATTCACGTACGAGGTCTTGACTCCCGACACCACTTCGCGCAGACGGTTGGCGTCGGATGTGAAGTTCTGCGCCACCCGCAGACTGCCGGTGAAATTGACGACCGCCATGAAGTGATTGGGCCCGGCATTCTTATCGATGAACTTGCCCGCGGCTTCCCGTGCGCGGGTCTGGTCGGCGAATGCCATGGTGGAGTTGTCGAAAAAGAACACCAGGTAGCGCTTTTGATCGGCGTTGGAGGCAGGGTCGGCTTCGAACGAGAAACTATTGATGCTCTGTGCCTTTTCGTCCTCCCAGACCTTAAAATCCTTCTGGGTCAGGTCGTGGACGTAGTTGTTCTTCTTGTCGGTGACCACCGTGTCCACCAGCACTACGCGGGTTTCGGTGCGAATCACGGTGCTGGGCGAGGCCGACTGCTGATCCTGCGCCGGCGCCGCGGCGGCAAAGCAGAGGACGAGTCCGGCGAAACCCAAGCTGGCATGAATTCTCATGGTAGAACCTCCATTACGGCACGTACATGGCGAGAAAGCCTTATAGGTAACTATACTCCGTCTCACGCACCTGCTCTACGGTCATATACTCGGAGAGAACCATGGCCGCACCTCTCAAACTTCTGGCCGCCCTGCTCGCCGCCAGCAGCGCCCCAGCGCTCGACCTCAGCCACGCCGTGATTGTGGCCTCCGCCGGACTCACCGGCCCCGAACAGAAAGCCGCCGTTCTGCTCTCCGACGAAATTGCCAGACGCACCCGCATTCGCTTGCCCATCACCAGCGAATGGCCTTCCGGGCCGGCCATCTTTACGGGCCGCGATGTGCCCGCCCGGTTCGCCGCCCGGCTGATGACGCCCGCGGCGGGCGCCGAAGGCTACCGGGTGCAGGCCCTGGACGGCAATATCCTGGTAGTGGGCAACGATGCCCGCGGCACACTCTACGGAGCCGGGGCCCTGCTGCGCCACCTGCGGATGGATCGGGACACAGTGGAAGCGCCGGACGATCTGCGCCTGGCTTCGGCGCCCAAGTATGCGCTCCGCGGCCATCAGTTGGGCTACCGGCCGAAGACCAACTCCTACGATGGCTGGACTCCGGCGATGTGGGAGCAGTACATCCGCGACCTCGCCGTCTTCGGCGCCAACGCCATCGAGCTGATTCCGCCGCGCTCGGACGATGCCGCCGACAGCCCGCATTTTCCGCTGCCGCCCATGCAGATGATGATCGAGATGTCGCGCCTGGCGGATGAGTACGGGCTGGACGTGTGGATCTGGTATCCGGCCATGGACCGGGATTATTCGGATCCCGCGACCGTGGACTTCGCGCTGAAGGAATGGGCCGAGGTGTTTCGCCGGTTGCCGCGCATCGATGCCGTTTTCGTTCCCGGCGGCGACCCCGGCCACACCGAGCCGAAATACCTGATGGCGCTGCTGGAAAAGCAGACCGAATCGCTGCACCGCTACCATCCGCGGGCGCAGATGTGGGTGTCGCCGCAGAGCTTCGATAAGGCCTGGGAGGACGAGTTCCTGGCTATTCTGAAAGACCGGCAGCCCGCCTGGCTCAGCGGCGTAGTGTTCGGGCCGCAGGTGCGCATGAACCTGCCGGAACTGCGAAAGCGGTGCCGGCGCGCTACCCCATCCGCCATTATCCCGACATCACGCACAGCCGCGCGGCGCAGTTTCCCGTGCCCGATTGGGATGTGGCCTATGCCCTCACCGAGGCGCGCGAGACCATCAACCCGCGCCCTCTGGATGAGGCGGCCATTTTTCGCGCCACCGCGCCGTACACCATCGGCTTCCTGACCTATTCGGAAGGCTGCAACGACGACGTGAACAAGGCCGTGTGGAGCGCGCTCGGCTGGAACCCCGATGCGAACGTGGAAGAGATTGTCCGGGAATACGCCGCTACTTCATCGGCGGCCGTTCGGCGGACACCTTCGCCGAAGGCCTGATGGCGCTGGAGCGCGACTGGCGCGGCCCGCTGGCGGATAACGCCGGCGTGGATGCGACACTGAACCTGTTCCAGTCGCTGGAGCGCAGCGCCACGCCGGCGCAGCGGCTGAACTGGCGATTTCAGCAGGCCCTGTACCGGGCCTATTACGATGCCTATACGCGCAAACGGCTGATCTACGAAACGGGGCTGGAGGATTCGGCTATGGCCGCATTGCGCGAGGGGGACACGCCGCGCGCCGGGACGATTCTGGATCGCGCCGTGACTGAGCGCACGGCGCCGGAACTGCGCGCGCGCATTTTCGAGCTGGCCGAAGCGCTTTTCCAGAGCATTCACATGCAACTCAGCGTGCCGCGGTATCAGGCTATCAGCGTGGATCGCGGCGCCAATCTGGATACCGTGGATGCGCCGCTCAACAATCGCGTGTGGCTGGAGGCGCGCCTGGCCGCTTTGCAGGAAGCGCCGGACGACAAGGCCCGGCAGGCGGGCATCCAGCAGATTCTGCATTGGACCGATCCCGGTCCCGGCGGCTTCTATGACGATCTGGGGAATCTCAAGGCGCAGCCTCACCTGGTGCGCGGCGCGCCATACCAGGAAGATCCGGCATTTCGCGAATCGCCGCTGGTGGGCTTCGCGGGCAATGCAAACTGGCGCAGTTCGTGGTGGACGCACGCCGAATCGCTGTACGATGCGCCGCTGAAGATGCACTACGAAGGCCTGGACCCGGCGGCCACCTATCGCGTGCGCGTGGTCTATGGCGGGGACAGCGCGCGCGTGCGCATCCGCCTGGATGCGGGCGAGGGGCTGATGGTGCATCCGCTGATGGCCAAGCCCACACCCATCCGGCCGGTGGAATTCGCGATTCCGCGGAAGGCCTATGAGAAAGGAACGCTGGATTTGACCTGGCGCCGCGAGGAGGGGCTGGGCGGCAGCGGGCGCGGCTGCCAGGTGTCTGAAGTCTGGCTGCTGAAACAGTGACCGCCCGTTACAAGTGGTGGGTGGTCGCCATGCTGTGGTGGATCGCCTTCTTCAATTACGCGGACCGGCAGGCCATCTTCTCGGTATTCCCGCTGCTGGAGAAAGAGCTGCATCTGACTACGGTGCAACTGGGGCTCCTGGGGTCGGCATTCGCATGGGTGTACGGACTCTGTTCGCCCGCCGCGGGCATGATTGTGGACCGGGTGCGGCGCAAGTCGGCTATCCTGGCGGGACTGGAAGGCTGGAGCCTGATCTGCATGGCCACGGCGCTGGCGCGCAGTTTCCCGGTGCTGGTTATTTTCCGCGGGGCGGAAGGTCTGGGCGAGACATTCTACTTTCCGGCCTCGGTATCTCTGGTGAGCGATTATCACGGGGCGGAAACGCGCTCGCGCGCGCTGGGGCTGCATCAGACCAGCGTGTACATCGGCACGATCGCGGGAGGGTTCTTCGCCGGGGCCATCGGGCAGCACTACGGGTGGCGCTGGTCGTTCCTGATTTTCGGCGGTCTGGGAGTGCTGCTGGGCGTGGTGTTGAACCGGTTTCTGCACGAACCTCCGCGGCGCGCGGACGCGGTGAAGATGCCGCTCGGCGGCTTTCTGCGGCTGGTATGGCGCACCCCCGCGGCGATGCTTTTGATGGGCGCGTTTGTATGCGCCAACTTTGTGGCGGTGGTGCTGCTTTCGTGGATGCCCAAGTTTCTGTATGACAAGTTTCACCTGAGCCTGGCGGCGGCGGGACTTACGGCGACGGTGTTCGTGCAGCTGGCTTCCATGGCGGGGTCGCCTGTAGGTGGATGGATGGCGGATTTGCTGCGCCGGCGCCGGCCGGGCGGGCGCATCGCGGTACAGGCCGCGGGCGTGCTGTGCGGCGCCCCGTTTGTGGTGTTGTGCGGCCTCACCGATTCCAGCGTGTGGCTGGTGGTGGCGCTGGCGGCGTGGGGCTTTTTTAAGGGCCTGTACGATGCCAACATTTTCGCTTCTCTGTTCGATGTGGTGCCGCCGGAAGCGCGCGGGACGGCGGCGGGCTTCATGAATATGGTGGGCTGGCTGGGCGGCGGAGGCACGGCGCCGCTGGCAATCGGGCTGGTGGCTCGCGATCACGGCTTGGGGCCGGCCATTGCGATGGCCGCGGGCGTCTATGTGCTTGCCGGAGCCCTGCTGCTGGCCGCCATGGGAAAGAACAGTCCGCGCCTTTTTCCAAATTGACTCCTTACGGTTGCTCAGGAAGCAGTTTCGCGCAGCCTCATTCCCCCGGTGAATCCGTCACAGTCCGAAACAGAGGATGTTTGGGCCGGCCGCCACGGCGATGTACTGCTTGCCACTCACGGTAAAAGTCATAGGCGATGCTTTCATGCGAACGTTTGTGGGGAATTGCCAGAGAGTCTTGCCGGTCCGCTGATCTACCGCCGCGAAGCCGCCATTGGGTTGCCCATAGAACACCAGACCTCCCGCGGTCGCCAGGACGCCGGACCAGGTCTTGGCGCGCGCGGGTCCAGGCTGCGGAACCTCCCAGACCAGGCGGCCGGTTTCGATATCGATGGCGCGCAGAAACCGCTGGCCGGTCTGGTCGGGGTAGCCGGTTGGCTTGCCGACGCATTCTTCCAGCGCCATGAAATAGTAGAGGCGGGTCACCGGAGAGAAGGCCGTCGCATCCCAATTGGCCGCGTCGCTGGGGCAGCCACGAGCATCGGCGACCACCGGCTTGCCGTCGCTTCCGACACTCTTCGCCCAGTCCAGGCGTCGCAGGAAGGGTTTGGCCAGCAGCACCTTCCCATCGGTCCGGTCCAGCACGTAAAAGAAGCCATTGCGATCGGCGTGCAGCAGAAGTTTGGCCGGCTTTCCCCGATACACGCTATCGATCAATACGTTGGGCTCAGTGGCATCGCGATCTTTCAAATCGTGGGGCGTGAATTGGTAATGCCATTTCAGCGCGCCGGTCCTGGCATTCAGGGCGAGAACGGAGTCGGTATACAGATTGTCGCCAGGGCGGTCGCGGTCGTCTCCATCGGGCCAGGGATTGCCGGTCGCCCAGTAGAGGGTCTCGGAAGCAGGATCGTAAGAACCCGTCAGCCAGGTGGAGCCTCCCCCGGTAACCGGCTCCTTTCCTTGCCAGGTTTCAATGCCGGGCTCGCCACGGCGGGGAACGGTCCACCGCCGCCAGACCACTGCGCCGGTATCGGAGTTGTAGGCGGCGACGAAACCGCGAATTCCTTCGTCGGCGCCGGCGACACCTGAGATGACCATCCCATCGACGACCAGCGGCGCCGCGGTCCCGCCATAAGTGTGATGCTCTCCGGCAGGCATTTCGGGCGCCAGCGGAACATCCCAGACCAGTTTTCCTGTACCGCGGTCTAAGGCCAGAAGGCGCGCGTTGTCGGTGACGAAGTAGACCTTGTCGCGCAAAATGGCCACGCCGCGGTTGGTGCCTAATCTCGCATCGCCCACCATTCCGGGGCTGGCCGGACGCGAATACTCCCAGAGCGGACTCCCCGTGCCTGCGTCCAAGGCGAACACCTGGTTCGGGCCCGTGACGTAAAGCACGCCGGAAGCGGCAAGCGGCGTCGTCTCCAAACCAAAATAGGAAATCGGGAAGACCCATTTCAGCTTTAGCGAAGAGACATTTGAGGTGCGAATCTGTTCCAGCGGGCTGTACCGGTTTCCTGAGTAGTCGCCGTTGTAAGTCAGCCAGTCGCCCGGTTGTGGGGACCCCCAGGAGATTTTGGGGGCGGAGCCAGACTCTGCCATGGGTACCAGAATGGTATTTGCATTGATACGGCGAAGGTATCGCACCAGGTCGGCCAAATCGCCGGCTGGAACATCCGCGAAGGAAGGCATGCCGGCTCCCGGATTGCCACGCTGCAGATAGCCGCGCAACTGCTCTGCGGACTGTGCCGCCACTCGCGGATTCATGGCGAGTCCAGGCGCCTTGGCAGTCCCGCGTGCCTCTTCACCGTGGCAGCCCGCGCAGCGGCTGGCGAACACCTGTTGCGCCATCAGCGGCTCGACCAGAACAAGAAGTAAAAATGCTAAAACGGCCACAATGCAACCCCGATGCGATCGGACCGCGTCCAGCGCCACTCCAGGCTTCCGGCCGCCTCGCGAAGAGCACGATACCATCCCAGGGTTCTGGAATGCAACGGGATGCTCACGCAGCCGTCATCGGAGGCCTCCGTGTTACGCGATGTGACACAACGGGACCGCCCAGCCGACCACTTTCCGGGGCCGCACAAGGCGGGTATTTCCACTTCAAGCCCAACAAATGGCGGAAGTTTTACAACACGGGTGGCAAGCGGCGGCCGTTTTGCAGCGTAAAATCAACGGCAATCGACCATACCCTCTTGCGAAGCGTTCCGGACTATGAAAACATGCGCACCAAGGCACTCTGAGGACCGGACCATGTCACGTCTCGCGTCGATCGAGAACTGCGTTTTAATCACATCGTTGGCCGGTGCGGAGGTGAGCGCGTTTACCCGCGGGCAGCGGCAGCATTACCGATACAACATGCGAGCGAATTTGCTGAGAGGGAGTCAGTCATGCGTCACGTTGTAACCTGTTTCGCATTACTGGTCGCGGCCAGTCCGGTGTTCGGGCAGGTCGGCGGTACCGGTACAATTCAAGGTACGATCACGGATCCGTCGGGAGCAGTTGTGGCCGGCGCCTCGGTGACTGCGACCAACGCTGCCACCGGCGTTCAGACCGGCCGCAAGACCACCGCCGCCGGCTTTTTTGTGCTCCCGCTGCTTCCCGCGGGAACGTACAACGTGACCGTGCAGGCGGCCGGCTTTCAAACCTTCAACCAGCGAAATATCGTGCTGGACGCCCTTCAGGTAGTGGGCCTGAACCCCTCGCTGGAAGTCGGACAGGCGAACCAATCGGTTACCGTAGAGGCAGCGCCCCCGGTATTAAAAACGGACGATGTGACGCTGGGATCTTCCATGCAGAACAACGTCTACGATGCTCTTCCGCTGGCCATGAACGCGGCCGGTTCTCCGCGCGACCCCTCGGCATTTGCCGGTCTCGCCATCGGCGTCAGCAGTTACAGCACGCAGGCGGCCGGCCCGTCATTCGGTTCGTTTAACGGCGGCCAGACCTATCAGAACGAGGTGTACGTAGAGGGCCTGCCGATGACCAGCGCGGGCACCGAAGCCGATACGCGTAACCTGGCGTTCGGGGTTTCGGTGGAGGCCGTGGAGCAGTTCCAGGTGGAGACGTCCGGCGCCAAGGCCATGTACGATGGGCAGGGCGTGGAGAATTACGTCCTCAAGTCGGGAACCAACCAGATTCACGGAGGCGTGTACGAATATTTCCGAAACACCGATTTCGACGCGCGCGGTTTCTTCGCGGCAGTCCTGCCGGTTGACCATCAGAACGAATTCGGCGCCAGCCTGGGCGGTCCAATCAAGAAAAACAAACTATTCTTCTTCAGTAACTACGATGGTTACCGCTTTGTTTCGGCCACCAACCCGGTAGGTTACCAGAGTATACCGACTATCGCCGAACGAACCGGCGATTTCAGCGCATTCCCGCAAATCATTTACGATCCCAATAGCGCCGCCGGCACCGCGCCGCGGACACCGTTCCCGAACAACACCATTCCGACCAACCGCATCTCGAAGGCCTCGCAGTCATTTCAGTCTTACCTTCCTCCTCCCACCAACGGCGCGATTACAAACAACTACCTGGCGATGCTTCCGAGCACAGTCAATAACGATAGCAACACCGACAAAGTGGACTACAACGTCAGCGACAACAACCGCCTGTTTGCTCTGTTTTCCTGGGGTAAGTATGCCTGGCCCATCGTCGGCAGCCTGACTCCCATCTCTACGTCAACGCTGCCCACACCGTACACGGATGGGCGCGGCGTAATCGAATACTCGAACGTGGGGCAGATTCACGATTCTCACGTGATCACTCCGACCCTTTTGAATCAGGCCAGCATCTCTTTCAGCCGGATGTTTATCCCGCTCACGGATCCCACCGCCGACGGCAATTATCCGGGGAAGGCGGGCCTCACCGGTCTGCCGTCGGGCTTCGCCAGCACAGCGTTTCCCGACATCAGCTTCAGCGGCGTCAACTCTCCCGTAAGTTGGCGGGGAACCAATTCCCACGTGTTCAATGAGGCGCAGAACACCATTGATCTTCAGGACAATATTCTGTGGACCAAGGGAAGGCACAATCTGACTTTTGGCTTCCAGTGGCAGACGCTTCAGGACAACGAGACTTTTGCTTTGAACGCTGGTTTTACGTTCAGCAACAATCAGACGGCGCAGTTCGTGAATGGCGCGCTGAGCCCCACCACCGGCCTGGGCTATGCCAGTTACCTGATGGGCATGGTGAACAACAGCAGCAACACACAGGATTCGGTTGCGGAAACCGGCGGCCGCTACAAGACCTACGCTTTATACGTGCAGGAGCAATACGATGTTATTGTAGTATTTCTTCAGACTCAATTTGTCGTATTGC
>CAWIGC010000016.1:0-511996 GCA_963835555.1 uncultured Solibacteraceae bacterium
AAGCTGGATAACAACATCGTGGAAAGGGCACTGAAGAAAGCCATTCTTCATCGCAAGAACTCGCTGTTTTACAAGACCCGGAAGGGAGCGCAGATGGGAGACCTGTTCATGAGCCTGATCCACACCTGCGAGCTCAACGAGGTCAATGCATTCGATTACCTCACGGAGTTGTTGCGCCACACCGAGGAGCTGAAACAGAACCCGTCGGAGTGGATGCCCTGGAATTACCGGCACACGCCGGCGACGCCCGCCGCCGCGTAATATGATGATTCCTTCCTGGCCGAAAAGGATCGACTGCGGCCATGGTTAGGTGACATTCAGAAATGCCCGCCAAACAGGCGTTTCCAAAGGCAAAATCCGCCAACGTTTTTGGCCAGGCACGGAAGCCAGCGAAAATGTTCCGCGCCGGCCTGTACGCCCGTGTTTCCACCAACGATCAACAGACCCTCCCCATGCAGAGCCGGGCGATGCGGGAATACGCCGCCCGGCGGGGTTGGACCATTGCCATGCAGGTTCGTGACGTTGGCTCCGGGGCGGCCAAACGAGAAGCGCGTGAGAAACTGCTCGAGGCCGCCCGCCGCCGCGAGATCGATGTCGTGCTGGTGTGGCGGTTGGACCGCTGGGGCCGGTCGGTAACGGATCTGCTGGCGACGCTACAGGATCTGGAGCATCTCGGGGTGGGCTTCGTGTCGCTGACCGAGGCGCTGGACCTGACTACGCCTGCGGGTCGAGCGATGGCGGGGCTGCTAGCTATCTTCGCCGAGTTCGAACGGGAGATCCTGGGTGAGCGAACCCGAGCTGGCCTGGCCCACGCCCGGAAGAAAGGCAAGCGCCTGGGCCGGCCAGCAACGGCAGCCGCGCACGCGGCGGAGATCCGGAGATTACATCGCGCGGGCATCGCCAAAGCTGAGATCGCCCGCCGGCTCCGGGTCGGGCGCACTTCAGTACGCCGAATCCTGGGCGATTCCTCCCAGAAATAGGTCCGCACTCCTTCTCAACGCAACCTTACCGAAAGCACACGATTCAGCTCCACCATGTCACGGTGCCGCAAGTCGAATGGTTGCGTGGCGAATTCCACCCCGCGCCCGATCCAGCCGCCGCCCGTGTATTGCATATAATTCTGCACCCACGGATACTCTTCGCGGCGAAAGACGTATCCGCGCAGAGACGCTCAGGTGGGCATGCTTCGAGAGCACGAACACGACGCTTGCAGACACCCGAATAAGGGTGGACTTGAAAGGGGTGGTGGGCGCGACAGAACTCGAATCTGTGACCTCGTGCGTGTCAAGCACGCGCTTTAATTAACCAACTGAGCTACGGGCCCCCAAAATGGGAGTCCAAGGACTCCGACACCGGAGTCCACCTGGAGTCCAAACTCGCCACGGTTGGCGTCTTGGAGTCCAAATGGAATCCAAATCCAATCGCCGTAAACCTATGAAACTACAACAACCTTACCCGTAACTCATTGACCCGAAGACCGTGCCGAGTCTGGACTCCAGTTCGTGGGTCGGTAGCCCAGTGGGCCAGAGCGCCGCCCTAGCACGGAGGTCTCGGGCCCACCACCCTCCAAAGCAGTATCATCGCGGATATGCGGACACTTCACATCAAGTACAGCGAGCACTGGGTTCACATCGCGTTAGTATTCGCCGCGGCCGAGCCGCACGATCCTCTAAACCCCTATGACACCGACGTTCTAAGGAGCGTAAAGATATTCCACGAGTGGGGTGGCTGTCTCTGATCGGCGACATATTCCCTGATCAGACCCTGCCAGACGGCTTTGGGCCTGTAGTGAACTTACCGCGCTTTTCTGCGCTTGGGAGCGGTTGTGGACTTGGCTGCCTCGGCCAGGATCCTGAGCGCTCGGTTCACAGCCTCTGTATTGGGGAACAGACTCGCGAGATCGGGTTCAATCAGCACCAGATTCGTTCCCGCGGCGGCGCGACGGTAGTACTTCCCGCGCACGCCACCCTTCAGTTGCGAGAGATCGTATTCGGGCCGCAAGTCCTTTAGCTCAACCGTTGATTCCTTCTTCATACTGGTCGCGTTCGGTTCGTGTCGCTCGGCGCGCGCTAATAATCCGAATCCGCCTTCGGCGCTCGCAATGGGATACGAACACCAGATGCCCTTTCATTGTATAGCCGATCACTCCCGTCCAAATTAGCTGTTTGATCGTCTTCCGAACATTGAAAACGATGGACATAGCCCACTCTGAGCTTGGGCGCGCCGCCGTGCTTCGATCCCAGCCGAAGTAAGTGTCTCGCGCGCTCTTGTCAAGTTTGCTGTCCGAATTACCCGATCACATTCCCCCTGAAATCAATGTCACTCGCTCTTGTACGTCGTGCTGCTGTCCAATTGCGCCTACCACGTGATTTCAAGCTGTTGCTCGTCATCATGCACGCCGGCCAGCGCCGGGAGGGGCCTGAAAGGGATCGTCCAGCCACGCCCACAGATCGCGGTAGAAGAAGAGTTGCTGCCGCAGCAGCGCCGCCAGATTCGATAACGACCACGAGTACTTCGATTTCATTTGCAGGTACCTCAGCACCAACATCGCGATCAGCGCTGTCCACACCTGCGTCCTGACCGCATTGGCGCTGGTCCCCACAAACGTCTTGATTTTCAGCGTCTGTTTCAGCGCCTTGAAAAACAATTCCACTTGCCAGCGCTCCTTGTAGATGGCCGCAATCGTCGTCGCACCGAAGGCCAGCAGGTTGGATAGGAAGACGATGGCCGTCTGTTTCTCCGCGTCCCAGATCTCTACCCGCCGGAAGAGCACTGGCTCCTCTCCCTCACGCTTCAGCCGGGGAAAGCTGATGATCTGATCCCGTGCCACGTTGCTGTTCTGCGGAAGTTCCAACTCTTCCTTCACCTCGTAAACCGCCCCTTCCTTCATCCGCGTCACGAAGTACACTTCCTCCTGCGTCAGTTCGCGAAACCACGCGTAATCGATGTACCCGCGGTCAATCGCCAGAATTGTGCCCGGAGCGAACCGCAGCGTGCGCGCCACCTTGATCTCGCTGGTTTTGCCCTCGGTCACCACAGCGAAGGAGGGCAGGTAGCCATCGTGGTCCAGCAGCAGGTGCAGTTTGATGGCCCCCTTCGTCCGTCGGTATTTTGCCCAGTCGAACATGGTCACCGACAGGTCGATGATGCTCCCGTCCAGGCTCATCAGCTTGTTGTGGAATCGGAATTTCTTTCGCCCGCCCTGGCTTTGCACCCGATCCTGGCATTTGAACAGCGTCTGCTCGAACACGGCCTGGTAAAGCTGCCACGGTCGATGTTCATTGGCGTAGGCCAGAGTGGACTTCTTGGGCGCCACCGGCACGCCCAAAATGCTTCAACTGCCCCTCGCAACAGGCCAGCCCGCCACAGATCTCGCGCAAGGAATCGGCGCGCGCCAACTGGCAGAACATCATGGCCATGAACTGGCCCCAACTCGTGAAACCCCGCGCGTGCCGTTCGGCTTTGTGCTCTTTGACTGCTTTCTCGAATTCACCGCGCGAGAAAAGTTTCAATACCTGCGAAAAGATGCTGCATAATTTCATTTGGTTGAGTCTCCTGAAGTTGAATTGGTTCTTGCCGGAACCCAATCCAGCGTATCAGGGGCTCAACCTCTCACCGCCAGCGACACCCACCGCCTCAGCCAGCAGTTAGCCCGCTAATTTGGACAGCAGTGATAGCCGATGGTGATTTCCCGGTGTTCTTCCTTCGAATGATCAGGGTCAGGAAAGGTGGTCGCGAGCGGATCGAGGAACACCGTGGCCGCGTCTTCAAACGCTATGGTGTGCTTGGTGAAGTTGGCCGCCGCCTTGCGCGCGTCCCACTCAAAGTTCACGCTCGCAGTTTATCTCATGGCATCGTCGAGTGCGGACAGCCAGCCTCTTCCGGCCGCGAGACGGCTGGCCCGTGGCCCGCGGCTATGTGCGCGCCCTCAGCGCCAGGGCGGCGCGATCCGCACTCCCTCCATATAGGAGATCGAAAAGCGTGTCCTTGCATTTCAGAATGACGAGGACATTTTCGTAACTGGACATGTCTCCGATGGCTACCATCCTCCCATGTACATGAAGGAACGTGCTCAGGCGTCCGGGGTGGCTAATCTCCGCGTGCACTGCCTCTGCAAAGGCAAGCGGCTCGAAAGTGATCTTGGGCGACGGCTTCGGCAAGGAGGTCGAGGAAGGCATCGGTGAGCGCAGCCAACCATGGAAACCTCCTTCCTGGGAATAGTACCCGATTCGAGCGTAAACATCGCAGCGGAACGACAACGGCAGATGGTGGAATATCTGCTGCCATCAGTCGCGCAAGCCTTCGGAGGGGTTGAGGTCGCCATTTCCGGCAGTGATCCTCACTGAACTCGTCCAGGGTATGGCACGTGCCAATACGCCAGAAATCCGCGGGGGCAGACCATATATTCATATTTGAACCTCTGAAACAACAAAAAGTAGTGCTACCAGGCGTCTTTCTTCTTTTGCAGCGACCACAGATAGTCGGCGATCCGATGGATGTCTTCATCGGTGAGCACGTTCTTCCACGACGGCATGTACAGCGGCGGAGCCGGTTTGGCCGTGTTGTCGAGCGGCGGCTGTTTGCCGTTTTGAATGATCTTGACCACCTCGTCTTCGGTGTAGTCGTCCGAGGCGTGGAGGAGCGATGGCACCTCGCCGCCCTGGCTGTTCGGGTTGGGAACGCCGCCCTGGAGTTGTAACCCATGGCAGCCCACGCATCCGAAGCGCGAGAAGTTCTGCTTGCCGGCTTCGATCGCGGCATCTCTGGGGCTTAGAGGCCGGCTCCTCTGCGACAAAATAGCCTGCGCGTCCTCGGCGGTGGCTGAGGTCATGAATGCAACAATGGCCTTGCGGGCATTGCTTTCTAAATCGTAGGCCGGCATGATGCTTCCGGGATAGATCAGTTGAGGGTTCACCAATTGCTCGTCCAGCCAGCCGGGAGAGTGTTCTTTCGCGATGCCCAACAGGTCGGGCCCGGTCTTGGCTCCCACGCCTCCGATGTTGTGACAGGCGATGCAGTTCTTTTCCGTGAACAACTGCCTGCCGTAGCTCGCGCTCGGAATCAGCCGCACGCTGGAATAGTATGTCCCCATCTGTTCGTTGGTGAGCGACAGCATGTAGAAGGTCAGCGCCCGCGCCTGCTGCCTGGTGAAGCGAAAATTGGGCATGGGCGAGTTGCGCGAAACCGCATTGGGGTCCAGGAAGTGGCGCTCCAGCCAATCCGGCGCCCGGTGGGCGGCGCCCTCTTCCGTCAGGTCGGGACCAACGCTGCCACCTACGCCGTTCAGCTTATGACATCCCCGGCACCCTTGCGTTTCGAAGAGCCGGCGGCCATCGGTCAACTCCGGCACGCCGGGCACGTCGCCTTCTTTATGGCAGCGCCCGCAGGAAGCGCGGATATAGTCCCTCGGCAGAAGCGGCTCCTGCCAGAATTCCACCTTCCCGTGCGCGTTCCCCTTGTCCGTGGCGAGCCCCTGTCCGCCGTGGCAAACTGTACAGCCGAACCGGGCGGGCACGTGCGGAGCCAGGTTGGCGTGAAACGTGTAGGGCTGTGGAGCGCTCTTCATGGTGGGGTCCTCGACCCCCAGATGACAGGTGGTGCAGCGGTCCACGCGCTGCAGACCGGGCAGCAGGTCCTGCCGGATCACCAGGGCGGCGGTCAACACGTTCGCCTTGGCCGCGGAGTTGGGTTCTCCCACCGATTCCAACCGGTGAAACTCCTGCTGGTACGTTTTCCAGGTGGGGGTGCCGGCTTGCCAGATGGCTCCCACCATCAGAGCCAGCACTACCAGGCTCAGCGCAAAGAAGAACTGCGGTAGTCTCCGTTCCATTTACTCGGCCCCCGTAACGTGGACCCATGGTGGCACAAAGGCCCAACCAGGACCGCGGAAAAGTGTCCCCACGATAATCAGAACTACATTGATCACGACGAACAGCGTGAACGCGCGGATGGCCCACTTGCGGTCGGCCGGTCGCCGGCTGGGATTCCGGTCGATGTAGGGAATGGCCAGCAGCGCCAGCACGGCCAGGCCAGGCACGATCACGCCGCCCAGCAGGGCCGAGTGGCTCACCAGTTCCTGAAGACCGAGAAAATACCACGGTGCTTTTGCCGGGTTCGGCGTTTTTGCCGGATTGGCTAACTCCTCCAATGGCGCTTTCCAGAAAAGCGAAACCGCCATCACTGTCGCCACCGTTACCAGCAGGGCGATGCCCTCGCGGAAGAAGGCATATGGATAGGAAAAGACGGTATCCTCTTCTTCCTCCGCGCTCACCGTTTCAAAAATAGGCTTGCCGGTCACCACCTCCATGAGTCCGTACGTCTTGTCCCGGGATGCCGGCATGACCGCCACGGAAGTATCGTTTGCCGGTGCGCCAATGGTCACCAGGTCCGCGGATTTCTCGTCCTTCAACTTCCATACCGGCCGTGAAAGGCCTCCGTCTTTACGGACCCGCCAGAAGTGCACCATCGTCAACAGGGTCACCAGGGACGGCAGCACGGCCACGTGCAGCACGTAAAACCGCAGCAGCGCCGATTCGCCCACCGTGTGTCCTCCCAACAGCAATTCGCGAAGGCTCTTGCCCACCACCGGAGCGTAGCTCCCGATGTTGGTCCCCACCGTGATGGCCCAGTACGCCAGTTGATCCCACGGCAGAAGATAGCCGGTGAACGACAGCCCCAGCGTAAGCAGGAACAGCACCACGCCGATCACCCAGTTGAACTGTCGCGGCCTTTTGTAAGACCCCGTGTAAAACACACGGCACATGTGCAGGAAGACGCAGATCACCATGCCGTGCGCCGACCAGCGGTGCATGTTGCGCAGAAAACTCCCCAGGTACACCACGAACTGCAGGTCCTTCATGTCCTGGTACGACTGCGGCGGATAGGGCCGGTAATAAATCATCAGCGCCACCCCGGTAGTGACCAGGACCAGGAAGAGGAAGAAGGTGATGAACCCCAGGTAGAACGTGTGCTTCACCTTGAGGTTTTCACGTTTCACCTTGGCCGGGTGAATGTGGAGCCATACATTGAGGAAGACGAATTCGCTCTTCCCCTTGTCGGTGGACAGCGGGTCCCGCCGAACGAGCGACTGCCGGATATCTCGTAGGAGATTCATCTTCACACCATGAGGCGGTAACTTGCCAGGACGGGGTGGTCCTTATCCACCCGTAGTTGGCCATCGCGGGCCAGGGTTACTTCAAACCATTCCAGCGGCCGCGGCGCAGGGCCGTGCAATACCTTGCCATCCGCGCCGAATACGCTGCCGTGACACGGACAATGGAAGCGCTCGTCAGTCTGGAAATATCCCACCGTGCAGCCCAGGTGGGTGCAGACGGCGCTGGCCACCGCGAAACCTCTCTCGCGATCGCGGAATACATAAATCTTCTCTTCGGCGAGGAAGGTGGGCGGACCGAAGGAAAAATCCGCCGGTGAGCCGATCTTGAAAGTTTGCGGCGGCTCATAAAACACGCTCGGCGTCAGAAACCGCACCACCGCGCCCAGGCTCACGCTCACCGCTGCCCAAAGGGCCGCCACCCCGGCGCTACCCCAGGTAAAAAAGGACCGTCGATTCACTCGAACACCTCCCGCTCCTGCTGCTCCAGAGCCTCCATAGTGATGGCATTGGTCGGACACCGCTGGGCGCACAGGCCGCAGCGAATGCATTTCTCTTCGTTCTTGATGATTGCCCCCGCCTGCCCGGAGGGAAGATCGGCGGCCGCGACCCCGTAGCGATTTCGAATCAGCGCGTCGTACCGTTCGTCGCCCTGTACTTGGACCAGGTCCACCAGTCGCAGGCAATTCTCGGGACACACATCCACGCATCCGGCGCACAGGATGCACTTGGAGCCGTCGAAGATCGTGTTGACCTGGCACTTCAGGCAGCGGAGGCCTTCGGCGCGCCCCTGGTTTTCGTCGAAGCCCAGTTCCACCTCGGCGATCCCGATGCGGCGGTTGGCCGGCAGCACCGGCATGGTCTGGCGCGGGATTCCCAGGAAGCCGCGCGGCATCTCCCAGTTGTTGAAAATGCGGAAACGGCTCAGCACCGTCTTGCTGCTCTTGCCGTTGAAGTAGACGTGGATAGAGCGCGCCGCGCGATGCCCGTTGGCCACGGCTTCCACCAGCACGCGCGGTCCGAATGCCACGTCGCCGCCGGCGAAGACGCCGGGCGCGGTCGTCATGAGGTTCTCGTCGATTTTGAGAATTCCGCGCGGCGTCACCTGAACGTCCGTATCGCCGCCGAGGAAGGAGAGGTCCGCCTGCTGGCCTATGGCGAGCACCACGCTATCGCATGGAATCACCTTTTCCTGGTCGCTGAACGCGGGATTGAAGCGGCCGTTTTCGTCGAAGACTGAAACGCAGGCGCGCACCTTGAGCCCCGTCACCACGCCATCCGCGCCCACGATTTCTTTCGGCCCCCACCCGTTGTCCACGGCAATGCCTTCGTGCTCCGCTTCGTGAACTTCGCTTTGCCAGGCGGGCATCTGCTGGCGCGATTCCAGGCTGACCAGGCATACCTGTTCGGCGCCGGAGCGCATCGCCATGCGCGCGGCATCCAAGGCCGGTTGCAGGCTCTCCGCGCCGGATTCGGCGGCGCCGCTCGACCACGACTCCTGCACCAACCGCACCGCCGCGCGTGCCACGTCGATGGCTACGTTGCCGCCGCCCACCACCGCCACCCGTTTCCCGAGTTCGATTTCATAGCCCAGGTTGGCGTTGATCAGGAAATCGATGCCGTTGAAGACCCCTGCCAGGTGCGCGCCCGGAATGTTCAGTTCGCGGCCCTTGTTGAGCCCCGTGGCCAGCAGCACGGCGTCGAACCGGGATCGCAGTTGGGCAAAAGAGATGTCCCGCCCCAGCATCATGCGGGTATGCAGCCTCACCCCCAGCGCCAGAATGTTATCCACTTCCATCTTGATAATTTCCCGGGGAAGCCGGAAGTGCGGAATGCCCAGATAGAGCATCCCGCCGGGAACCGGAGCGGACTCGTAAACCTCTACCGCGTAGCCCAGCAGCGCTAGGTCGTGCGCGCAGGTAAGCCCGCACACCCCCGCGCCCACAATGGCGACTCGCTGCTTCCGCTTGCGCGCGGGAGGCAGAGTTTTGCGGGCCGGATCGTGTCCGATGCCCAGGTTGTGGCGCTCGGTGGCGTATCGTTTGAGGGCGCAGATGGCGATGGGCTCGTCGATCTTGCCGCGCCGGCAGGCATCCTCGCAAGGGTGCGCGCAGATCCGTCCCAGCACGTACGCGAAGGGATTCGGGGCGCGGGCCAGCAGGTAAGCCTCTTCATCCCGCGACACCCCGATGGATTGCACGTACCGCCCGCACTCGGTGTGGATGGGGCAGGCGGTACGGCACGGGATGTTGCGGTCGAAGTATTCGCGGTCCGGGACTGTAACGCTGTAGCGCATGGAGGCTTCCCTTCACTTCTTCTTCAGCTTGTCAATCTCCTCATCGCTCAACGCCGGGAAAAATGCCGCCGGGTTCTTGTCTTTTCGTTCGGTCTGATCGAAAACCAAAAACTCGAAGATCTGTTTTCCCTGGTTGTCGCTGATACCGGAGTTCGGCTTGTGCATCATGCGTTTGACATAGCGCTCCCATTCATCGCGCTTCATCATGGTGTTGATGGGCCGCGCAATGGTGTGGCACTTGGAGCATTTGCTGGAAAACAGTTTGTAGGCCGACTGCTGCGGCGCCGGATAGGCGCTCACATTGATCTTGTCGGGCCCTTTATCCTGTGGAAGCACCACATTGCTGGTCTGCGCCACCAATGACAGGGGCGCCAGCAGGAGGGCAATCTGAATCAGTCGTTTCATGAATATCGCTCCTTAAAAAGGCAACGGGCGGCCCGTCCTAAAACATCACGCGCACATCGAGCTTGAGCAGTTTGTCGGTGAACAGCGCACCGGTGGTCGGATCCTGATCGGTTTCGCGGCCATAGCTGGCGCGCAGCACTACGTTGCCAAGTTCCGTGAGTGCTTTCTCCGTGCCGATATTCCACGCCGACGTATGGTTTACCGGCCCGTTGGCGATGGTCTGGGCTAAGCGATCGTACCGGGCCATCACGGCGAAGCCGCGCTGGAGGTAATAGTCCACCTCGGCGCGGTACCCATTGGAAACGAAGTGGGTGAGCGGGTTGCCGGCCTCGTCCTGCCAGTCGTCGTCGTTCCGCATGTATCCGCCCAGAACGTCCAGCTTGTCGAAGAACAGGTAGTTGCCAAAAATGCCGTAGCGGCGGATGTTCGGACGGTAGGTAAACTCATCCGGGGCGCCCATGTTCTGCACCTGGTCTTTGGTGCCGTGGTAAGCCATAAAGGTGACGCCGCCATCGGGTCCGAACCAGTAATCGGCGTCGAACCAGTAGTCCTTCGAGTTCTTGGTGGAATTGAACAGGATCTCGCTGCCGTCGGCGTTCACCCCGTTGGTGACTTTGGCCGAGACCGCGAACACCTGCTTAAAGTAATTCGAGGCCCACGTGTATCCCAGGTTGACCCCCACCGGATGCTGGTCCAGCGTGAAGTTTATGGGGCTGGTGTTGGTCAGTAGGATCGAGGGATCGGGGAAGAGATTGTAGAACATGGCTGCCCGCGTGCCTTCTCCCTCCTGCATGTGCATTTCGCCGGCTTTGACGAAATAACTGCTGTTGGCGCGCCCGCCGGTGTAGCCCATCAGCGCCTGTTCCAGGCCGCTTCCTCCGTCCTGATACAGTTCGAACTGCGTGAAGTAGGAGAATCCGCTGTCCGGCACCGCCCCCGCCACGAATAGCGCGGCTTCATCCAGATTGAAACTGGAATAGGAGGTGGGAGTGACGCCCCCGGTGCCATTCGTCTTGTCCACGGTGAAGCTTCCCTGGGCAATCACGCGCGAGCGAATTGGTGATGCTGAATTTGATGTCGTTGCCCAGCGTGGCAACCTTGGGCGCCGGCTTGGTCCCGTCCATTTCGTCGGGAGGCATCCGGTATCCCAGCCGCTTGAACATGTAGCCTGTCTTGTTCAGAGCGGGCGGAATCGTGTGGCACGTGTAGCACTTCACGCCGTACTTTCGGGCGAACGCCGGAATCGCCCGTCCCGGCTGCGGGGACAAAACGAGGACCAGCAGAATAGGCATGACAGCCGGGAGCCAGGATCTTCTTCGCGGTAGAGCCATGCCGCTCTTATCGCATGCCGATAACCAACGTATAGGCTCCTTTTATCTCAATCGGTTACGAGAATTGGAATTACTATATGGGGAGCCGATTCCCCGAAATCGCTGGAGCGTTGTGGAATCTATTCCCCAGCTCGCCGGAGCAGCGCGTAAAAGGTCTTTCGATCCACGCCGGACTCGCGCGCCGCCGCGCTGATGTTGCCGTCGCAACGCGCCAGTACCGCCTGGGCATAAGAGAGTTCAAAACTGGCCAGGTACTGTTCCCTGGCCTCTTTCCACGGCAGATTGGAAAGCTGGCAGACCGTGCCGTTCGGCTGGAGATCTTCGGCGAGGTCTTCCGGTTCCAGCACACCGCCGGGGTGCAGGGCCGTGAGCCTTTCCATTACGTTCTTGAGCTGCCGGACGTTGCCCGGCCACGGCTGGCGCAGAAGCGCTTCATAGAACCGCGGAGAGCCGCTCAGGCTCTTGCCGTACCGCCGCGAAAACCGCTCCAGAAAAAAACAGGCCAGGTGCGGGATATCCTCCGGCCTGTCCCGCAAAGCGGGCAGCTTCACAGTCACCACCCCCAGCCGGTAGTAAAGCTCCTCGCGAAATGTGCCGGCCTTGATCTTCGCCGCCAGGTCCTGGTTCGTGGCGCAGAGAATCCGGCAGTCCACGCGTACCGGTTCCAGCCCGCCCAGGCGCCGCAGTTGGCGCTCTTCGACGAAGCGGAACAGGCGGGTCTGCAATTCCACGCTCAGGTCGCCGATCTCGTCCAGGAACAGGGTGCCGCCGTCGGCCGATTCGATCAGGCCTTTCTTGGTGCGTTCCGCGCCGGTGAAGGCGCCGCGCTCGTACCCGAACAGCTCGCTCTCGATGAGCGAACCCGGCAGGGCGCTGCACTCTACCGGCACAAACGGCTTGTTCTTCCGCGGGCTCTGGCTTTGAATGTAGCGCGCCATGACTTCCTTGCCCGTGCCGCTCTCCCCCAGAATCATCACGGTGGCATCGGTGGCGGCGGCGCGCCGGGCCTTCTCGGTCAGGTCCAGCATCACGGCGCTGCGCTCTGGGGACGGTCGCTCTCCCCCAGCGCCTCCAGCCTTCCTTTCAGCCGGCCCACCTCCTGCTCCAGTTCCACGTGCGACAGCGCCCGTTTCACCACCAGCATGAGGTCTTCGCGCCTGAAGGGTTTTTGCAGGTAGTCGAAGGCGCCGTTGCGCATGGCCAACACCGCACCCTCCACCGATCCGAAAGCCGTCAGAAAAACGATGGGCAGGCCGGGATGCGCCGGATGCAGCCGCGCGAACAGTTCTTCGCCCGACATTCCGGGCATCCGCATGTCCAGCAACACCAGCTCGGGAGGCTTTGCCAGCGCGTCCGCAAGGGCCTTCACCGGATCGGTGTAGGCCGTCACGGTGGTGTCGGGAAGCTTCAGCATGCGCTGAATGTTCTCGCCCATCGCCGCCTCGTCGTCAATTACGAAGATGCGATTCATGATGGATCACCTCCGGCAAACCAATGGTAGGGCTGGCCCCTTGTAAAACGCGCCGGGGGTATCTCGACCACGAAACTGGCGCCGCCACCGACTCCTCTCTTCATACCATATGCGGCCGTCATACATATCCAGGAGGCTGGCGCCCAGGAAGAGTCCCAGCCCCAGCCGCTCTCGCCCCGGACTCTGCGAGACGAACGGCTCGAACAGATGCTCGCGGATGGTTTCCGGTACGCCCGGCCCGTTGTCTTCGATGCGGAGCACCACTTTGGCTCCGGCAATGCGATACGGTTCCAGCCGGATCCAAATGGTGGCGCCATCCCGTCCTTGGAGCGCTTCCAGGGCATTGCTCAACAGGCCGCGCGCGACTTCACTCACCACATGCCCCGGCAGGTTGACGCGCGGCGACTTCGGCCAGTTCCTGGATCACCCGAACTCCCCGCTCCTGAGCCAACGGGATCAGTGCCGCCAGCGCTTCTTCCAGCGCTTCGGAAGGATACGACGGTTCGAATACCTCGCCCCCTCGCTCCCGCCGCAAAGCCTGCAACAGGGTGCGCGCGATGTTTCCCATGTAGCGCGTCTCCTTCAGCATCTGCTGAAGGTCGCGGCAGAGCGCGGCGTCTACCTCGCGCTCTTCCAGCAGGACCTCGATGCGGCTGGTCACAATGGCGAGCGGATTGTTGAATTCGTGCATGAAGCCGGCCGTGAATTGGCCCAGCAGCGTGAGTTGGTGCGACAGGCGGGCCTGCTGGTCCGCGGCCGAAAGCTCCTCCCGCAATCTTGCCGTCCGGTAGCGCACGGTTTCGAGTTGTAGCTTCAGTTGCTCTACCTGCTCGCGGGCGTTCTGCGCGTCCGCCAGCACGCGCTGTCGCTGGCGGATGGAGATCAGAAGCGCCGGAACAGGCGCCAGGAGCACCGCGCCGGCCAAAAGCAGACCCGTCGCCAGGGGCGAGGGAGGGAGAACCCGGCCCAGCAACCAATAAACCGGCAGCACCCACACACCGCTGAGCCAGCGCAAAATGCGCCACCGGACTTTCGGGCGGACGGCTGGACTGCTTCCAAGCTGGGTATCGGGCATGGCTTCTTACGACAGCAGACGGTGCTCCTTCAGCTTGCGATATAAATTCCTTTCGCTGATGCCCAGAATACGTGCAGCGCTGCCACGGTGGCCATTGCTGGCTTCCAGCGCACGCCGGATGTGGGCCCGTTCCAACTCATCCAGCGTGGGCAGGGGGCCGTTCTCCGCGCGCGGGGCGCTGCGCACCGCGGTGGGCAGGTGCTCCGGTAGAATCTCCGAGGCTTCGCAGACTACCGTGGCGGCCTCCACGGCGTGCTTCAGTTCGCGAACGTTGCCCGGCCAGTGATGCCGCCGCAGCGCTTCCACGGCGGCAGGGCTCAGGAACTTGGCCGACCCGAAGCGCTCGTTGAGCACGCCGATGAAGTGGCGGGCCAGCAATTCGACATCGCTGCCGCGCCGCCGTAGCGGTGGAATCTCGATGGCGATGGTGCTCAGGCGGTAGTACAGATCCTCGCGAAACTGCCCCTGGCGCACCATCTGCTGCAGATCGCGATTGGTGGCGGCCAGGACGCGCACGTCCACGTGGATTTCGCTGGTTCCCCCCACATGGCGGAACACCGAGCTGTCCAGAACGCGCAACAGCTTGGTCTGCGTAGACGGACTGATCTCGCCAATTTCGTCCAGAAAGATGGTGCCGCCGTTGGCCACTTCAAAAAGGCCCGGCTTGCCTTTATCGGCGCCGGTGAAGGCGCCCCGCTCGTGCCCGAACAGTTCGCTCTGCAGCAGGCTCTCCTGTAAGGCCGCGCAATCCACTACCACGAAGGGGCGCGACTTGCGTCCGCTCCGGGCGTGCAGCAGCTTGGCTACGCGCTCTTTGCCCGCGCCGGTTTCTCCCACGATCAGAACCGTGGAATCGCTGGGACCGACGCGGTCCACCAGCCGCAGCAGACGCTGGAATTCGGGGTCCTCGCCGAGAAAAGAGCCGGCCAGGTCCGGCGGGGTCAGTCCGCGTTCCAGCAGGTTCGCGCGCTGGCGTAGCGAACGGCGTTCCAGCGCCCGCTGAATGCGGATCTGCAATTCGTCCAGCGGGCATGGCTTAATCACGTAGTCGAAGGCGCCGACCCGGATCGATTCGATGGCGGTATCGATGGAACCATGCCCGGTCAGCAGGATGACTTCGACGGCGGTGTTGCGCGCGCGGATGGCCTTTAAGGTCTCCAGGCCGTTCATGCCGGGCAGCCGGAGGTCCAGCAGAACCACTTCGGCATCCAGCGTTTCGAGTTTTTTGACGGCCTCTTCGCCCGATGAGGCGGTCTCCACCTGGTGCCCCAGGCGGCGCAGTTCGGACGCCATCACGTGGCGAAACGCCGCGTCGTCATCCACCAGAAGTAAGGAAGCCGTCGTCTTCATGCCGGGAGCACGGGAAACACGATCTCGAAGGTGGACCCCTGGCCCAGGGTGCTATCCACTAGAATATCGCCGCCCCACCTGCGGACGAAGTTGAGCGAAAGAAAAAGTCCCAGGCCGGTGCCGCCCTCGCGGGCGCTGAAGAAAGGCTCGAAGATCCGCTGGCGATTCTCCGGCGCGATGCCGCACCCGTTGTCGGCGATACGAATGCGAACGGAGTCGGCCCTGGCCTCCACCTCGGCGGTCACACGGCCACCCGCCCGCGAAGCCTGCACCGCGTTGAGCAGCAGATTGATCAGGGTATGCTGCAATTCGGCTTCATCGGCGCGGATGTGCAGGTCCCCGGCGAGCGGGCGAACCTCGATGCTCACCGAGTGGGCGCGCGCGGTGGGCTCGATGAGGCGAACCACGCCGGCCACCGCGGCCTTCAGATTCACGATATCGCCCGCGGAGTGCTGGCCGCGCGACAGGCGCAGAAAGTGCTGCGTGATGCCGCGGCAGCGCAAGATCTGTTCCCGGGCGATGGTGGCGCTTTCGCGGATCTGCTCCACGTCGCCCTCCCCGCCGAGTTCCCGCAGGATTCCCTCCACGCAGGTCAGGACCGTTGCCAGCGGCGTGTTGAGCTCGTGAGAGAAGCCGGACGCCAGCGTGCCCAATGACGCCAGGCGATGCGATTCGGCCATGTGGGCCTCGGCGGCGCGGCGCTCGGAGATATCCCGCCACACCTCGACTACCTGTTGCAGCTTTCCCGCGGCATCGCGGATGGGCGAGGCGTGGACCTCTTCCCAGACGGTCGCGCCGCCGGGGGTGTGGCGTTCGCAGATGCGCACCTGGCTGGCCCCCGAGCCCAGGCAGGCCAGCGTGGGGCAGTCGCCAACGGTGCAGCCGCCGGGCGGCACATCGCGGCACTGGCACCCCAGCACTTCCTGGCGGGAATGTTCGGCGCGCTGCAGAAAGGCGTCGTTGGCGGCCACGATGGTGCGGTGGGTATCCAGCACCACGATGCCGTCATCGATGCTGTTGATGACCATCTCCAGGCGCTCCCTCTGGCTCTTCACCTCGCCCACCAGGCCGGTCACCGAGTCCGCCATGGTATTGAATTCGCGGGCCAGCCAGGATAGGGTATCGCCGCCCTGGGCGGGGACGCGCTGTTCCAGGTCGCCCGCCGCGATCTGGCGCGCGGTGGTTTCGAAACGCTGCAGACGGCGCAGCACGGCGAACCGGATCACGATGCCGATGGCGCCCACCAGCAACAGGGTGATGGCAGCGGTGCCCCAGACCAGCCAGCGCAGGTCGCGCGACATGGCTTCCTGAACATGGTCGGCCCGGTAGTCCAGAATGAGGATGCCGTTGATCTTGTGACTCGGGTCGTGGCAGCCGTAACACTCCGGGCGGTTGCGAATGGGCACCACGGTGCGCAGGATGGTGCCGCCGCGGGTTTCGATCACGCGGCTGGATCCGCGCTGCTCCGGCGGATAGCGATGGCAGGCCTGGCAGGTGGGCGAGTTGATCTGGAGATCGGCATCGGGCGGACCGGACCCGGCAGGGTAGCGCTCCGTGCCGAAGCGGTCCAGCAGCACCAGCCGGTTCACCGCGGCCTGCTTCCGAAAGCTCTCGATCATGCTGGCGATCAGGGTCCGGTCATTCTCGATCATCTGGTGCTCCAGGGCCACGCGAATCAGGTCGCCCTCTGCCAGCGCGGTGGCGTGCGCGGTCTCGAGCAGCGATTTCATGTGGTGCCTGGAGAAGAGATACGCGCCGACCGAACAGGCCAGCACAACCGCGGCCGTAACCCCTATCGCCAGCCCAATGGTCATGCTGGCGACAGGCGGTCTGATGTTCTTGACCGGAATGCTCGAATCATGTCACAGTCCGCGGGTTCCGTCAAATTATGAAACGGCGACTGACGAAACGTCAGTAGCGCGCATGACATTTTGACAGGCGCCGGCGTTATTCCGCCGGAGCTATTGCAGATAATCGAGCATTTTTATGCTGTTTACGATTTGGCTCTCACCGTGCAATAAGCAGGCGCCGGGGAATAGGAGGCCCGAACGATGGAAATGTTGCTGATGGGTGCTTGCTTAAGCATGTTCGGATTGGCGGTTACATGCCTGGCGTTTGGAGCGGCGACGCGGCCCGAGCGATCCACGGTGCCGGCGGTGGGGGTGAAACCGGAACTGGCGAAAGCGGCGGCTCCCGCGCGCTTCTTCGTGCAACCGCCGGCACAAGCTGCGATTCCAGTTGCGGCGCGTACGCGGGTTCCGCTGGAAGTGCTGCTGCTGCAGATTGAAAATCACGTCCGTCTGGAGCAGGCCGCGGTGGAGTCATTTCTCCAGACCCCCACGTCGGCGTTGCTGCATAGCCGGACCGTATCGACGCTGGTGAACTGAGAAGGGGAACGACATGGTGAAGGCAGATCTTTTGAACGGGTTAAGCGAAGAGGACGCAGGCCAGGTGATGCAGTTGGCCAAGCGCACTATCCTGACGAGCGGGGCGGAACTCTTTCACTTGGGAGACGTGGCCGGCAGCATCTACCTGATCGCGCGAGGCCGTTTGCGGCTGACGCTCCCCATGGAGGTCCGCAACCACGAACAAGACATGCTGGTGGAAGAGCGGGCGCCGGGGCAGACGGTGGGATGGTCGGCGCTGATTCCGCCGTTCCGCTTTACCCTGACGGCTACCGCGCCGCTGGAAACCGAGGTTCTGGCGCTTTCGCGGGAGGCGCTGATGGAGCACTTCGCGGCCAACCCCGCAGTGGGGTACGCCGTATCCATGAACCTGGCTTCGGTGATTGGAGAGCGGCTCCAAACGTTCCAGACGATGTGGGTACGGGAGGTGCAGCGCATGGTGGAAGCGCGCTGCGCCTGAGGATTGGCATGAGACGGATTTTGGTGGCGATGCTGATGGTGGGGGCTCTGGGCGCGGGCGACGGAACGAAGCCTGGGGCGAAAGCGGCGGAGGAGCGGCTGGAAGTGCCGCCGCCGCCGTTTTCGGAGGGGATCTTTCCGTGCTCGAACTGCCATGAGGGAATGCCTGTGAATCGCACCCGGCGCGAACTCACCCTGATGCACACCGATATCGTGCTGAAGCATGACGAGACCCACCGCTGGTGCCTGGATTGCCACGACGCCACGAACCGGAACACGCTCCACCTGGCCAGCGGGGAGCCGGTGCCGTTCGAGGAATCGTACCGGTTGTGCGGGCAGTGTCATGGCGAAAAATTGCGCGACTGGCGGGCTGGGGTCCACGGACGCCGCACCGGAAACTGGAACGGAGAGAAGCAGTACCTGCTGTGCGCCAACTGCCACAATCCGCATCAACCGCGGTTCCGGGCGCTGGCGCCCAAGCCCGCGCCCAAGCCGCCGCACCGGCCGGGATTGGATTGAAAGGGACTCGATGGAAACAGACACCAAGAACCCTTCGCGACGGCTGTTCACGATCGCCGCGGCTTCGGCCGCCGCAAGCTGGGTGATGACGGCGTGCGGCCCCAAGCGCCTGTACGAAGCGCCCAAGGAGCGCCTGCGGACAGCCATCCAGGAGATGGAGCGTAAGTATGCCGAGCACGGGCAGAACGTGACCGTGTCGGATGCCGGCCCGATTCCGGGCGTGCAGTTCGCCTACGCGCTGGATATCTCGCGCTGCATCGGATGCCGGCGCTGCGTGCACGCGTGCGTGGCGGAAAACAACCAGTCGCGCGATCCCGAGATCCAGTGGATTCGGGTGCTCTCGATGGAGAAGGAAAAGGGCGTCGATTTCTCGCACGCCGATCCGTATTACAATCCCGCCGAAGTGCCCGAAGAGGGGCACTTCTACGTTCCCACGGCCTGCCAGCATTGCGAGAATGCGCCGTGCACCAAGGTCTGCCCGACGGGCGCCACGTGGACCGAGCCGGACGGCATTGTGGTGATCGATTACGACTGGTGCATTGGATGCCGCTATTGCATGGCGGCCTGCCCCTATGGCGCGCGCCACTTCAACTGGAGCGAGCCCACGATTCCCGCCAAGGATCTCAACCCGAATACGCATTACCTGGGCAACCGGCCGCGGATGAAAGGTGTGGTGGAAAAGTGCACCTTCTGCATCCAGCGGACGCGAGCCGGGCGCTATCCGGCGTGCGTGGAGGTGTGCCCGGTGGGGGCGCGCAAATTCGGAAATCTGCTGGACAAAGACAGCGAGATCCGTTACATCATCGAGCACAAGCGAGTACTGGTGCTGAAAGAGGAATTGAACACCGTACCGAGGTTCTTCTACTTCTATGCCACTTGAAAATCCAGCAGAGACCATCCGGCTGTTCAGCGGCTTCGCCCGCGGAAGCCTGCGGCTGATCATCCGGGGGAACCGGGCGTACGCGTTGTGGCTGGCGTTTCTGGGTCTGCTGATCGCCTCGGGAGCACTGGCCTATGCCCGCCAGGTGCGCTACGGGTTGGGAGTGACGGCCATGCGCGACCAGGTCAGTTGGGGGTTCTATATCGGCAACTTCACCTTTCTGGTAGGCGTGGCCGCGGCCGCGGTGATCCTGGTGATTCCGGCATACATCTATCATTGGAAACCGATTCGCGAGATCGTAATTTACGGAGAGCTGCTGGCCATCAGCGCCATCACGATGTGCCTGTTGTTCGTGACCGTGGATATCGGCCGGCCGGATCGCTTCTGGCACCTGATCCCGCCGTTCGGACACCTCAACTTTCCGCGCTCCATTCTGGCTTGGGATGTGCTGGTGCTGAATCTGTACTTCCTGGTGAACTTCCTGGTGGCTACGCATATTCTGTACCGTGCCTTTCACGGGCGTGCCTATAGCAAGCGGCTGGTACTGCCGCTGGTGCTGCTATCGATTCCGATGGCAGTGGGAATCCACACCGTAACGGCGTTCCTGTACAACGGCCTGGCGGCCCGCCCTTACTGGAATTCATCGATCCTGGCGCCGCAGTTTCTGGCGTCGGCGTTCTGCTCGGGGCCGGCGATTCTGCTGGTGGTGATGCAGGTGTTGCGGCGATTCACCCGGTTTGAAATCCAGGACCAGGCAATCTGGAAGATCGCCGAGCTGATGGCGTACGCCATGTTCCTCAATCTGTTTCTCCACGGCGCCGAGGCGTTCAAGGAGTTCTACTCGAATACCCAGCACTTACAATTCACGCGGTATTGGTATTGGGGTTTGGGCTCGCACCACACACTGGTGCCCTACGCGTGGTCGGCCGTATTTCTGAACCTGCTGGCGTTCGGCATCTTCATCTCGCCGAAGGCCCGGCACAATTGGCTGCTATTGAATGTTGGATGTCTGGCAACGTACGCGGGGGTCTACATCGAAAAGGGCATGGGCCTCATCATTCCAGGTCTGACGCCGGATGCCCTGGGCGAGATCTACGAATATTACCCCACAATCGCGGAGTTGCGCGTCGCCGCCGGGATCTTCGCGCTCGGCTTCCTGATCTTCACGCTCATGCTGAAGGTGGCGGTACCGATTTCGCTGGGGGAGTTTCTGGACAAGAAAGAGAAACAGCCAGGGTTGGTCCGCGCGGGCGCGCCGGCGTAACTCGGAGTGCGAGAATCCGTTCCATTGCGGTGGGCAGTGCGCCATGAAGTCCCGCCCGTCCGCTGGCGCCGGAACCTATCACGCGTCCTCGCTGCGCCTTCCTGTAATTTCACAAAGTTCCAACTCGTCAGCCACTTGCCGGTTGGGCATCCCCTCATGACTGCCACCCACCGCCCAGGGCTTTATAAAGCTGAACGACCCTCAGGATCTCCTCCAGGCGCAGGCGCGAGAGATCGAGCTGAGCCTGAAACAAATCGCGATCCGCGTCGAGAGCGTTGAGCTGGGTGTCGACGCCACCGCGAAAGCGCAGATACGCGAGTCGCAGGCGGTCTTCCAGCGCCTTCTCGAGTCTGCAGGGTTCGTCTGGAGATTTCAAGCTCGTAGTCGAGTTCGCGTAGCGTGAAGTACGCTGTGGTTACGTCGCCGACCAAAGTCGTTACCACGGCTTCGCGCGTTTCCTCTGTACCAAGGAGATTGGCGCGAGCGGCCTCGGTGGCACGGCGCAACTTACCCCATATATCGATTTCGAAGGACAGCAACTGCAGCGCGGCGGTTGATATCGACAGATCCTCCGGCGCCGAAATTCGGAAATAGGTCCGAACGTGTGATCCCAAGACCGGCTCGAGCCTCTTCGACGCGAGCGACAGCGTCGCTCAGGGCGTACTTTCGCGCGAGTGCGTTGCGGATCAGTGCCTGCAGTTGTTCGTCTTTGAATACTGCGAACCATTTCAGGTCGGCGAAGGATTCAGCCTGCCCGGGCGGCAGAGGCTCGGGGGCGCGAAAGCTTTGCGGCGTGGCAATGGACGGGCGCTGATAGTTCGGGCCCACGGTACACGCCCTCGAAAAGCAGATAATCCCGATGACCAAAATGTGACGCATGGCTATTCTCCTGTCCTTTAATCGCCGGCCCCGGGCAGAGGGTGTTGCGGGAGCACAGGAATGGCCGGGCGCGCGGCCGCCCCAGAAACTTTCTCGACCAGATAGAAAATTGCCCGGACAAGAAAGATACCGATTGCGCTGGCCGCGGCCATTCCCCCGATCACAGCGTCTATTGTTTCCGCGGATCGAGCAATACGGGCCGGACATTTCCGGATTCGGTCCATTTGACTGTTCGGCCGGCCGGTTGAATTTCGCTCGCGTTCCGGGAAGGCCGGAATCGATTACCATGACACGAAGAGCAACGGCGGCCACACATGGGCCAACCTGGCGCATCGATTTGAAAGAATTCGCGCCGTCGCTGTTTTAAGTGAGGCATATGGCAGAGGCATTCCATGAATAGACGCCACTTTCTCATGAGTTCGATGGCGGCGACCGCCGCCGTCGCGCCGTCCGTCGCTGTGTCGAGCCCGCTCGCTTCGAGCGACGCTCCGGCAACGGGCGGGCCGAGAGTCGCCGTCCTGCTCGTCGATACGGACAGGGTCATGGCTTCCATCGACGAGCGGATCTACGGCCACTTCCTCGAGCACATCAACCATTCGGTGGTGGACGGGCTGTTCGCCGAACAGATTCGAGGCTGCGGGTTCGAGGGCGAGGACTTCAAGACCTACTGGGAATCGTTCTCGGACCGCGGCAGCGTCGAGATCGCGGACGTCGAGTTCCAGAACGGGAAGAAGAGCGTGCGCCTCCACGTCGAGGGCGGCCGCGCCGGGATCCGGCAGGGCCGCCTCTACGTCGACTGCGGGGTACGAGTACGACGGCTCGCTCTGGGTCAAACGCGAGGAAGGCTCCCCGCAGTTGACGCTTCGCGTCGTAAGCTCCAAGGGCGACCCGATCGCGTCGGTGCCGCTCGCGCTCACGGGCTCGGGCTGGCAGGAGGTCGCGCTATTCCTTCACCAGTCCCGTGCGGGACACGCAGGCCTCGATGGAGATCGCGGCGGCGGGCAGTGGAACGCTGCTGCTCGACTTCGTCTCGATGATGCGCGCGGACGTCCGTCGCGACGGCATGCTGCGCCCCGACCTGCTGCAGGCCCTGCGAGATCTCGCTCCGCCCTTCATCCGTTGGCCCGGCGGCTCCTTCGCTTCCACCTACAAGTGGAAGGACGGCATCGGCCCGCACGTCTCGCGCCGATACCACCCCAACATGATCTGGGGCGGCTACTCGGACTACTACGGCTTCGGGACGGAGGAGTTCCTGGGGCTCTGCCGGAAGCTCAACGCCGAGCCCCTGATCGTGCTGGCGGCGCCCGGCACCGACCCCGAGCAGGTTCAGTACGCCATGGACTGGGTCCACTACCTGAACGACCCGCCGACGACCGAATGGGGACGGCTGCGGGCGTCCAACGGGCATCCCGAGCCCTACGGCGTCCGGTATTTCCAGATCGACAACGAGCCCATGAATAACGGCTTCACGCCGGAGAAGTACGCCGAAATCGTCAACGTCTACGGCAGCCGGTTGCGGGCCATCGCTCCCAAGGCGCGAATCGTGGCGTGCGGACAGAAGCGGTCCAACGACATGGTCTGGAGCCAGAAGGTCATCGACCTCGCCGGAAAGAACTTCGACGTCCTCGGAGTTCACAACTACGAGTACGAGCCCGAGAACTTCGAGACCGGGCTGAGGCGCATCCGCGACTACCTCTCGAAGCTGCGGGACTACGTCCGCGCTTCGGCGCACCCGCAGATCGAGATCGGCGTCCTGGAGTGGAACCTCTCACGCACCTACGATTGGCGGGCGGGACTCCATGCGGCCGGCAGCCTGATGCTCTACGAGGAGCTCAGCCCCGGTCTGACGATGAGCTGCCCGGCCCTGCTCATGCGAAACACGACGGACGATCCGACCTGGACGTCGTTCATCTACCACGACCACGTCTCCTGGTTCCCGGGGTCGGCCTACGTGGTCGAGAAGCTCTTTCGCGAGCACTACGCGGAACGGTACCTCGCCTCCACGAGCGGCGCCTTCCGCGACATTCCCGACCGCAAGACGCTTCTTCGACGAGATCTCGACCATGAGGCCGGAAGACTGGATGCCCGGCACCGTCGACGCCATCGCCACGGGGAGCGCCGACGGCCGCCGGATCGTGATCAAGGCCGTCAACTATGGAGCGGAGCGGAACACCCTGCTCGTGCGACTGCAGGGCGCCGGCGTTCCCGAGAAGGCTGTCGCGAGGTTGCACACGATCAGCGCCGGGCTGAAGGATTCCGCGTCTCTCGAGCATCCGGATGCGATCGCCCCGGTGAGTCGAACGCTGAATTACGCGAAGGACCTCACCGTGGACCTGGACCCCTACACGGTTGCCGTGGTCGAGATCCGGGCGGAATGATGTGCTTAACTACTGGCTGGCAGCGATACTGCCAGCCTCTGCCTTCTGTCGCCCGTCGTTGACCTCGAACTACCGGAACAGCCGCGGAGCGAAATCGTTCAGGCACCGGCGCCACGTCAACCATTCATGCGCCGTGCCGGGAGACTCGAAATAAACGTTGTGAATGCCGGCTTGGGTCAGTGCCTCGCTGAAGGTCTTCGTGCCCGGACCCTCGACGGAACCGATCCCCAGGAAAAGCACTTTGACTTTCTTATTGAATGCCGTAGCATCCGCAAACGCTCCACCACAGGTGGTTTTCGGATCGAATGTTCCGCCTCTGCCGCCGCAGCTTCCGCTGAACCCGCCCAAATAGGCAAACCTATCCAGGTTGTTGAGCGCTGTCGTAAACGTTTGCATGCCACCCATCGAGAGCCCGGCCATGGCCCGGTTCTCGCGTCCCGGGAGCACTCTGTAGGCCCGTTCTGTCGCGGGAATCAGGTCTGTGAACATCATATCGGTGAAAGCGGACAGATTGAACCCGCCTCGCCCGCCGGGTCCGGCGCCGCGGCCCGGCTGCGCGCCGGGCATTCCCGCTCCGCCCCGTGCCGCCGGAGCCGCTCCGGGAGAGGGAACCAACCCGCGGGCGGCAAATAGGGCTGCGCTTTCACCGGGTTTGACGGCATTCAGGTTATCCATCACAATGATCATCGGTTTCGCCTTCCTGGCGGCGATCAGGTTGTCCATGATGAAATCCACATGCCCCTGCGTGTACCAGCCGGTTTCGTCCTCTCCCCAGCCGTGCAGCAAATACAGAACGGGATACTTCGCCTTTATGTTGGTCCCGTAGTCCGGCGGCGTATAAACGAAGGAACGGCGCCATTTGCCAGTGATCTTGGAGTAATACCACTGCTCAGACACGTGACCGTGCGGCACGTCTTTGGCGCGGTAATAGTCTCCCTCGCCTGTCTCGGGGATCTCAATGCCGCTATTCTGCCATCCGGATCCGAAAAAGGTCATGGTCGAGGGGTCTGCTACCGTGGCTCCGTCGATCTGGACACTGTAATAGTGGAATCCTACTACCAGAGGCGTTGTGGTGACGCTCCAAATGCCGTCCGAGCCCTTGGTCATGTCGAAGCCATGCCCGATACGGACGGATACCTTTTGGGCGTCCGGGGCGGCGATTCGGAACATCGCCCGGTTATCCGGATACACACAAGGATACTTTGCCTCCGGGACATTCAGTGCGTTGGGCTTGCAATCGTCCGCCGCCTGCCCCCAACACAATCCGCAGCTCAAGGCCGCCAACATAAGCGTCGATTTCATCGGTCCTCCTGGTGAAGATTTCACTGCCGCGCGGTTTCAACGCACCATCCGTATTTGGGATCTGAAACGCGCTTGGAGCCTTTCCAACTGTGGGCAAAGTAATGATAGGCCAAGGATTTCTCGCGGAATAGGTTTGGTACCGTGTCCGGCGCCGAATACCAATGGAAACATGCGGTTGCACTCGCCTATAGACTCCGTATATCTGTTTTCGCTAACCGTTAGCTAACGCTCATGATTGCTTTCGGGCAGACGCTCTCGAAGCAGCGAGGAAGCGATAGCGCCGGTAATTTGGCGCTGTTGGCGATTTGGCGCTTGACAAGGGTACCGATTCAGGTTAATTAGTATCAAAGGCTCTTAAAGTTGTAGAGTCAAACAAAATTAGGCCGGTCTCGCAAAATTCGATTCAAGCGGTTCGTTTTAGAGGCTTCTGCCTCGGCTGTTCAGAGTACTTCGGGCTGTAGCCTGGGTGTCGAACAAATTCACAAGAGGAGTTCTGCGTGCGGCGGACGAGTAAGTTTGCAGTTTTTTGCCTTTGCGGCCTTCCGGAGAGACTGCGGGAAATCCGGATTTTGGTATGCCGGAACAACGGTGCCGTAACCGTTAAGGCTAACCGTTAATTGAAAGTATCAGCGGTGCGGAACCAACAGATTCCGTTATGGTTAACCACCAGACACCGTACGGAACCTAGCTATAGCATGGGCGAAGCGTAAACTCGACTAGGCTCTGTCTGGCCATTGCAGACAGTCTTAGCCAATGGTGGGAATTCGAAAGGGGATACAGAATGCGAAAATTATCCACGACGATACTGCTCATCCTGTTCGTGCTCACGGTTCAGGGGTATGCACAGAGCATCACAGGTTCGCTGAACGGACGTGTAGTCGATCAGCAGGGCAGTGCGGTTCCGAACGCCAGGGTAACCGCAACTGAGCCAACCAAGGAACTGACCGTACCGACAAATTCAACCGACACGGGAGACTTCTCGATCGCCGGATTGGCGCCGGGCACCTACACCGTCACTGTAGAGGCGCAGGGATTCAAAAAACTGACGCGTCCAGACGTTGTGCTGAACGCCAGCGACAGAATCGCCCTGGGCGACCTGGCGCTGCAAATCGGTGCTGTCACCGAGACGATTGAAGTCAGTGCCACGGCGGTGACGCTACAGACGGATAGCGTCGAGCGCGGCTCCGCCGTCACCGGAACACAGATTGCGAACATCGAGGTAGACGGGCGGAGTCCGCTCGATATGGCCAAGCTGATCGCGGGAATTCAGTTTACTACCGGAGCGACCTATGCAGTGGGCAACGCCGCCACCGGGGCGAACAACTTTACCGCGAATGGCACGCGTCCTTCGCAGAACCAGGTCACCATCAACGGAATCGGCGATGTGGACACCGGTAACAATGGCGGTCTGAACGCCAGCGTCAGCAATGACTCGATCGCGGAATTCAAGGTGCTCACCGGCACCTACCAGGCCGAGTTTGGCCGCAGTGCCGGGGCACAAATCCAACTGGTGACCAAGAGCGGCACTTCTCAGTTCCATGGCAGCGGGTACCTGTACCATCGCAACGAGGGCCTCAACGCCAATACCTTCCTGAACAACATCCGGCCCCAGTTCGGGTTGACCGCAACTCCCAAGCCGTTGTTTCGTTACAACGATCCGGGTTACACCATCGGCGGACCCGTTCCAATAAAGAAATGGAACCTGAAAAGCAAGTTATTCTTCTTCTGGAGCGAGGAATGGCAGGAGCAATTGGTGCCGAACACCGCGCGTAACGTGACAGTGCCCACGGCGCTGGAACGGAAGGGCGATTTCAGCCAGAGCGTCAGCTCCGCCAACCACCAACTGGTTAAGGTATATGACCCGAACAACGGTCAGCTCTTTCCCGGCAACGTCATTCCGGCGAACCGGATCTGGGGACCGGGCCAGGCATTGCTGAACCTCTATCCGCTGCCCAACCAATCGCTTGCCGCGAATGCCAGTCTTCCATCGGGCGCCACCTATAATTACCAGACCCAGTTGCCGGGTACGCTACCTCGCCGGGAGGATTTGCTGCGGCTGGATTACAACCTGACCGAAAAGATCCGCGTCTTTGGCCACTACATCAAAGACATATCCAACGCGGGAATTCCTTACGGCACATGGGTGCTGGGGATCAACCCTCCTATCGCGCCCATTTCCGAGCCCATACCAGGCAACAGCTTAGCGGGAGGGATGACCTACATGATCACCCCGACCATGACCAACGAATTCAACTTAGGCTACACCAACAACAGCATCAATATCTTCGCCCCAAACGATGGCTTGGCCCCGTCGATCCTGGGGTCCAGTCCTCTGCCGGTGCTGTATCCTGACGCGGTGCAGAACTATCTGCCTCAGGTGGGTTTTGGCGGTAACAACCTGGCCAACTCACCCACGTTCGGGAGTTCCAATGCGCCGTTCATCAATTACAACACCACCATCGATCTCACCGACAGTCTGACGAAGGTCTGGCGGAGCCATATCATCAAAGCCGGCTTCTATATGCAGCGCAGCCGGAAGGATCAGACGTCCTTCGGAGCCTTCAACGGCAACTACAACTTCGGCGACCAGGGCGGTCCGACGGGTGCGAATCCGCTCGATACCGGCTACGGGTTCGCCAATGCGCTTCTGGGCGTTTACCAGTCCTTCAACCAGGCGCAGCATCATATTAATGGCCTGTACCGTTACTGGAATATGGAAGAATACGTTCAGGATACCTGGAAGGTCACTTCCCACCTGACGCTCGATTACGGTCTGCGCGCCGCCTGGTACCAGCCACAGTACGATGCGGGCATGCAGGCATCTACCTTTGTAGTTTCGCAGTACAATCCGGCGCAAGCTTCCAAGCTGTACCAGCCGGCGGTGAACCCGGCGAACAACACGCGCAGCGCGTACGATCCGATCTCCAATACGTATCGCACCGCGAACTATATTGGACTGATGATCCCGGGAAGCGGCAACGTCACCAACGGCTTCTGCCAGGCCGGCACTTGCATAAACAAGTATTTGACCCAGGACCGGGGTTTGCAATGGGGTCCGCGTTTCGGAATTGCCTGGGACGTCACCGGCAAACAGGATCTCGTAATCCGTACCGGCGCTGGAATCTACTATGACCGCATCCAGGGCAACCGCACGTTCGACATGGTACAGAACCCACCCGAGGCGTTCAGTGTCACCACGCAATACGGTTATGCTCAACAGCTCAATCCCGCCACGGCGGTGCTTTCTCCTCCGGGCGCCTGGGCGGTCGATCCGACCGGGAAGATTCCGACTACCTATTCGTATCAATTCAGCGTACAAAAGCGCCTTCCGCTGGGTATGATTCTGGATGTCGCTTACGTAGGCTCGGCATCGCGGCATCAGCAGGATAACCGCAATTTGAACTGGAGCGGCTTCGGGACCACGTTCACGGCAGCGGCGACCGATCCCACCGCCGGCACCGGCTGCATCGGATGCTCGCCGGTCCTGGGAACCGGCAGGCCCCTCGGAAGCAACGCCCTCCCGAAGGTCTTCATGTCCAGATACCAGGCCATCGGCGATATCAACCTGTATGAGAGCGCAGCGACTGCGAACTACAACTCGCTTCAGGTGCAGGTGCAGCGCCGCGCGGCAAGAGGTCTCTTCCTTGGCGTCGCTTATACCTGGAGCAAGGCTATGGCAACCGCGCTGTCCGGCGGCACCAATGACAATTCGTACGTTCGTCCGGATCAGTACAACCGGATGGCGAACTACTCGCCGGCCTCTTTCGACCGCCGCCAGGTACTGGCGGTCAATTACGTATACACTCTGCCGGTGCCGGAGAGTTTCGGCAACAAATGGACGAAGCTGATCACCAATGGCTGGCAGCTCTCAGGCGTAACTATCGCCCAGACCGGCGCTCCGTTTACGCCCTCCGTCAGTGTCCAGAATTCAAACAATCAGATCGTCACCGGGTCCTACACCGAAGGGTGGCGTCCGGCCATCGTTCCGGGCTGCAATCCTTACACCGGGTCGGGCAGTTGGACCAGTTACTTGAACCCCGCGTGTTTCGTGCCGGCCCAGGTTGGGAGCATCGGGCTCGAATCCGGCATCAATTATCTCCACGGCCCGGGTGGAGTGAACTTTGACATGGCGCTCCAAAAGGAGTTTGCGGTCATCGGAGACGGAAGGGTCCACATCCAGTTGCGCGCTGACGCATTCAACGTCTTTAACCACACCATATTCACCGGTGTCAACAGCGGGTTGGCCTTCACGCCATTTCCCGCCAACAGCAGCGGCACCATCACCGGCCCACCAACGGGATACACTGCTACGGCGCTGTCCGTCAACGATCCCGCTCGTGGATGCAGCGGCACGGGTTGCACCCAGATTGGAGGTTTCGGCAGTCTGACGCAGTCGGGTCCCGGAGCCTTTGGATACTCCCGAATTTTGCAGTTGATGGTTCGGGTGACCTTCTAAGTAAACCAGGACGGGTTGCACGTATTGCAGACGCCGGGTCGGGTTTAGCCCTGCCCGGCGTCCCCATTTTTCCGGGGCCGTCGGACACTCATTGCGGTCTTCCGGCCGGTTAACCGTTAGCCACGAATGTTAATGGGGCTGCGATTGAGCCCTGTTCTCGGGACCAACCATAAGATTCCATTCCCGTTGAACGCACGACACCGTGCCAAACCTAGACCGGGCCAGTCAGGCATGCTAACGTTGTTTCGTCCCAAGGCCGTGTGCCAGGCTGGCGGGGCTTTACGGTCAGGAGGCATCCGTTGCACGATCATCGGTTTTCCAGACGCTATTTCTTTTACGGTTCCCTGCTGGCGGGCGCCGTCCCGACAGGCGGCTTCGGCAGCACGCCAACTCTTTCCGCAATGGGCTACAAGTCGCCGAACGAAAAGCTCAACATTGCAGCCGTCGGAGTGGGCGTGCGGGGCCCCGCGATTCTGATTGGCGCTGCTGCAACCGAGAACATTGTCGCCATGTGCGACGTGGACGAAGAGCGCTCCGCCCATGGCTTCGCGCAGTATCCCAAGGCTACAAAGTACAAAGATTATCGCAAGATGTTCGAGACCGAGGGCAAGAACATCGACGCGGTAATGGTCGCCACCCCCGATCACATGCACACTCCGGTGGCGCTGCTCGCGATGCAGCACGGCAAACACGTCTATTGCGAGAAGCCCCTGACCCGGACCGCCTCCGAAGCGCAGTTGCTGGCAGACGCCGCGGTGAAGTACAAAGTGGCGACCCAGATGGGAAACCAGGGCTGGAACCACGAGGGAACCAAGACAGCCTGTGAGATCTTCTGGTCCGGCGAGATCGGCGATGTCAAGGAAGTTCATGCATGGACCGGCGGCATTTACGGCGGACAGCCCAACATCCCGGCCGACGGACCTGAGGCAGCGGCCGTTCCGGCGACCCTCGATTGGGACCTGTGGCTTGGCTGCGCCCAGCCGCGCACATTCAATCCACTGATGACGAATCAGTGGCGCGCCTTCATCGATTTCTCGACGGGCGGATCGCTGGGCGATTGGCTGGTACATAACCTTGGACCTGCCCACCTGGCGCTGCTACTCGATAAGGTCAGCCCGATCAGCGTCGAGTGCGTGTACGTGGAAGGCAAGAACAACTGGCTGTGGCCGCTTCGCGCGCACATCGTGTTCGAATTCCCGGCGCGCGGCAATATGCCCCCCGTGACCGTGCACACGTACCAGAACATGCGCGGCGACTTCCAGGATCCCCCGGGAATGGCCGAAGGCGAGCGGCTCTTCCCGCCCATGAACAATCTGGCCGAGAGAGGCCGCCCGTTTGTGGAGGGTGGCGACGGCATGATGCTGGTCAGCACCCAACTGACGCTGGATGGGAAGTCCATCGCGCAGCAGGGCCGTGGCGGCGCCTTTCCCCCCGGCGGAGGCCGTGGTCGCGGCGGAGCGGGCGGACGCGGTCTTCCTCCCGGCGCTTCTCAGGATCCCAAGATGCGCGCGCCCGGCAACGGCGCTGTCTTCGTCGGATCGAAGGGCTACATGGCAACCACTTCCCGCGGCGAAGGCGTCTGGCTGCTGCCGGCTTCCCGCTGGGCGGAATACAAACTGCCGCCGCAACTTCTGCAGCGCGGCGTCAATCACCAGCAGGACTGGATTCGCGCCTGTAAGGGCGGGGCGCCGGGCGTGTCGGAGTTCGCGGTCGCGACAAAATATATCGAGTGGCTCTCGTTGGGTGCGATCGCGCTCCGCGTTCCCGGAAAGCTCACGTGGGATGCGAATAAGCGGCGCTTCGGCAATAACGAAGAGGCCAACCGCCTTCTCAAACCGTTCCTCCGCAAGGGATGGGAATTGAAGGCGTAGCCAACCGATTCCCCCCAACCCATATGAAATACGCGCTTTTGGCAATTGTTCTCGCACTAGCGTCGCTGGCCCTGGCACTGGATGGCCAAATCGGAATCCACGATCCGTCCACAGTCGTACAGTGCAACGGCAAATACTATACCTACGGCACGGGTGGTTCTTCCCTGGTCTCCGACGACGGGTGGACATGGCGGCGCGGCACCGCGCTCCCCCGTCGCGGGTTAGCTCCAGACGTCATTCACCTCGGCGGCCGCTATTACGTGTATGTCGCCGCCAACATCGGGGCGCAGCCCAAAGCCGCCGTCAACCTGATCTCGAACAAGACCCTCGACCCCGATTCCCCCGACTATAAGTGGGAAGAGGGCGGCGTGGTCGCCTCCTCGGACGGCGTCGAAGACTGCAATGCCATCGATCCGGGCGTGTTTCTGGATCCCACCGATGGCAGGCTGTGGCTGGTCTATGGCTCCTATTTCGGTTACATCCGGCTGGTCGAACTCGATCCAAAGACGGGTAAGCGTCTCAACCCCAACGACAAACCACGCGACCTCGCGATCAACTGCGAAGCGTCCGACATGATTTATCACGATGGCTGGTATTACCTGCTGGCCACGCACGGCAGTTGCTGCCGCGGCGCGGACTCCGGCTATAACATCCGCATGGGCCGCGCCAAGAAAGTTACCGGCCCTTTCCTCGACCACGAGGGCATCGATATGATTCAAGGCGGCGGCAAGCTGTTGATTGGGTCTGGCGGCCGTGTGGTTGGCGCCGGCCATTTCGGCCTGCTCGATCTCGGCCAAGGCGTGCAGAAGTTCTCCCTGCACTGGGAAGCGGACCTGGACAGGGGTGGCGCCAGCGTGCTGGATATCCGCCCTCTGTTATGGAAAGACGCCTGGCCGGTTGCCGGCGAGAATTTGAAGGAAGGCGCGTATGAGATCGAATCCGTGCGCACCGGAACCGCGCTCGAACTTGCCGTAGAAGGTATGCCGGTCGGGGGCCGGCGCGGCAGGGGCGCCCGGGGCGGCGGTGGACCGGGGCGTGGTCCTGGCGCCGGTGGAGGTGGACGAGGAATGTTCGAGGGGCAGGGCGGCGTGATTCCACCGCAGGACGCCGCACAAGTCTCGACCAACTGGCCCGCGGGTAACAGCGACGTCCGCATGGCGAATTACCTGTGCCAGGCCCAGCAGAAGTGGGCGGTTACCGCCGTCCCCAACGCGGGCGGCTACCCCGGCTCGCCGTACTTCAAGATCACCATCGCCGGCACGGACCGTGCACTGGCCGCCACCGCGGATGCTGAACTGGTGGTCCTTCCCGCCTTCACCGGCGGTCCCGAACAACTGTGGCGTATGGACCAGCTTGCCGATGGCACGTGGCGCATCATGCCCAAGTCCATCCCCAATTCCAAAGAGGCGCTCGTCCTTTCGGCCGTCGGCAGTAGTTTCGCGACGCTGTCGAAGTTCGACCCCGGGAGCCAGAAACAGCGCTGGCTGTTCAAGACCCCATGAACATCAATCGCAAATCCATGCCGGCACACGCCGCTCTGGCCGTTTCGATACTGCTGGCGATGGCCGCCGCTCAAACTCCACCGCAAACACTGACAAGTCCCGTGTCCCCGCAAAAGGCGCCCGATGCCCAGGGCTTCATCCCCCGCTGGCTGCTCCTGGAGCCGATTGGCGTAAATGGACTCACCGACAGCGCCGTGCAGGCGGCCGTGCAGAAGGAGTATTTCCCGAATCAACTTACGGTGGTTCCACACGACGGCGAGAAGGTCACGGTGGGCGATGCGCAACTCACCTGGCACGCCGTGGACACGAAGCTCTATAACGTGAACCTCTATCACTTCGCGCAGGCGCTGGGCAAGCCGACGTCCAACGTTCTATTCTGGGTCTTCACCACAATCAACTGCCCGCGGGAGATAACCGGCGTGCGCCTGGCCATCGGCTCCAACGCGGCTTCGGTGTGGTGGGTCAACGGCAAAGAGGTCATCGGCATTTACGGCGATCGCCAGACGGTGATCGATGACGGCGTCTCCAGACGTCTCACGCTGAGCCAGGGCCCCAACATCGTGCGTGCCGCCGTCATCAATGGCGGAGGAGCTACGGACTTCTGCGCCCGGTTTCTCGATGCCGGGGATCAGCCTCTGAAGGGGTTCACCGTGAGTGTGCCGGACCCGGCTAAATGAGGCTGCCGCCAGCACTGCATAGGGCGCCGATTTTGCAATTTCCAGACGTTGGCCGGATACGCCGGAGACAACCGGCCGTTCGCAAGGACGTACACTGCGGCTGTGTCACGAGAATGTTTCGGTCTGCTTCCAGCCGATGACGAGGCGCGGCCGTCCGTGTGGGAGCGCATTGGGTTTTACGCGGCGGTGCCCGCGCCCTGGATTGCGCTCTACGAAATTACCGTTCACTTACATTTGCCAGGCCGTGCGTTTCAGTTCGCCTTCGAAGACCGCCTGCCGATTTACTTATGGACGGCGCCGGTCTACCAGAGCATTTATCCGATTGCCGCCGCCGCGCCCTGGCTGGCGCGCACACGCCGCGACCTGCGCCGGCTGACGATGTCGATGTGGGTGGCTATGGCGGTGGTGTTTCCGTTTTACTGGCTGGCGCCTTCCACGGCGCCGCGCCGGTACCTGGCGGTCACAGGGTGGCTCGCGCACACGCTTCAGTGGGAGCGCAACACCTATCCCCCCACCGCCGCGTTCCCCTCGTTCCATGTGCTGTGGGCAATCTTTCTGGCGCGCCTCATCCGGCCGGCATGGTTGGGTATTGCCTATGCAGCCGCGGTGACCGTGAGTTGCATCAGCACCGGAATGCACTACATTCCGGACGTTCTGGCCTCTCTGGCGATGGCTCCGTTCCTGCTGGAACCGGGGCGCACCTGGCACTGGCTGCGGCGGACAATTTCCTGACAAACAAATTGCCCCGGCCCGACAAGTGGGACTGCCGGGCCGCCCTATGCTCAGGGAGGAGGAAAGACGATGGCAAGCGGAATTGTTCTCAAACTGGGCCTGCTGTTGGGGGTTGGCAACGCCCTGCTACTGGGGGCGGGCGCGCGCGAGGTCCAAGCGAAATGGGGCGAACTGGCGCCCCTGGTGACGGATCGGAAGATCGCGCTGGTGCTTCCGGCGGGGACTCACGTCCAGGGAAAGGTGCTGGCGGTAGAGCCGGAAGGTCTCCGCATGAAGGTGACCAGGACCTCCGACCGGAAGGCGCTGCCTAAAGGGGAACGGCTCATCCCCCGGCAATCCGTCTCGGTTCTGAAGTTGACCGAATATCGCAAGTTGGGACGCCTGCTCTGCACCGTGGGCAGCGTTGCCGTGGCGGCCGCGGTCATCGCCTCGCAGGATATCGACGTTTATGAAGGGCCGGCGGTGATCATTGTGCCCGCGGTGGCTACGGTAGGGACGCTCGGCATTGGCGTAGGCGGGTATTTTGCCGGAAAGCGAATCGACCGGCGGGAAGTGCTGATCCGCGTTTTGCCGCAGGACTAGCTCACGGGGCCAAGCGCATTTTGCGCAGGAGCGCGGAGAAGCGCGGGTCCTTTCGCAAGCTGTCCCAAGCGGGTTTGGCGGGCAGATGCAGGATATGGGGATCGCGGCATTCCACGGCGCGGTCCAGCCACTCGAAGGCCGCATCGGTTTCCCGCAGCCCCATATACACCATGGCGCGGTAGATGGGCGATACATAGCGGGTGCGGGCCGCGTCTTCGATCTGCTGGAGGGCGCGCCGCGCATCGGCGGTTCTTCCCGCCCATCCGTAGACCATGCCCAGTCCCGCGGCGAGCAGCGGTGTGCTGCCGTAGACCTGGGAGGCTTTTTCGCAATTGGCGATGGCGGTTTCGTACTTGCCCTGGAGTGCCGCCACCATACCGGCAATCCAATATGTGTTGGGGCTGGCACTGCCCAGTTCCACGGTCATTCGGATACTCTCTTCGGCGCGGGTATACTCGCGCCGGAAGAACAGGATCATGGCCAGGATGAAATGGGATTCGGGGCAGATGGGGTCCAGTTCCAGGGCGCGCCGGGCTTCGGCTTCGGCCTCGTCCAGCCGCAATAGCGCCTCCAGAAAGCACGCGGCACGCAGGCGGCGGATGGCCGGCGAACCCGGTTCGCACAGCAGCGCGAGGTCGAACGCACGGCCGGCGCCGTCCCAATCGAAGTCGAAAAGCGCGCGCAGCAGCCCGTCCGCGGCATGTGCTTCTCCCAGGCGGTCATCCAGGGCGAGTGCCCGGGCGATTTCCGCGCGGCCCTGCCCGGCCACCTGGCGCGGCGGGACAAAGCCCAGGATTGCGAGGCTCATCAAGTGCTGTCCGATGGCCAAATGGGCGGCGGCGAAATCCGGATCGAGCGCCACAGCCTGAGAGAAACACGCGCCGGCGCGCATGACATCTTCGACGGAGCGCCCTGTGAGAACGTAATGCCGCCCCTTCAACCAGAGGTTATAGGCTTCCAGATTCTCCGTCTTCCGCCGGGACGCCGGGTGCGGTTCCATGGTCAATTCGAGCGCGGCGGCGATGGAGGCGGCAATCTGGTCCTGCACGGCGAAGATATCGGTGAGATCGCGGTCGTAGCGGTCGCACCAGAGATGGCAGCCGTCCGCGCAACTCACCAGTTGCGCCGAAACGCGTATGCGGCCGCCCGCGCGCTGAACGCTGCCTTCGAGCAGCGTCCCCACTCCCAGCCTGGCGCCGATGTCGCGCACATCCAGCTCTTTTCCGCGAAAGGCGAACGACGAAGTGCGGGCCGTCACCCGGAGGCCGTGGATGCGTGCGAGCGTGGTGATGATCTCATCGGCCAGACCGTCGCTGAAATATTCGTTCTCCTTTTCCGCGCTCAGGCTGGCAAAAGGCAGAACGGCGATGGAAGGCCCGATTGCCGCAGGCGGAGCGCCCGCCACGGGTTCGACTTCCTGCAGCACGTGAATCCCACGGCTTTTCCGCCATGCGTCCAGTTCCGAGCGCAGTGCATATACGGCCGCCTTGGGCCCGCCGGGCAGACGGCGTACCGGCAAGCCGCGGCTCTGCTCCCAGCGGATGGCGGTGCGGACGTCGCGGCCCAGATATCCGGCGATCTCTTTCCAGGACTCGACCACGTCTAAAGAGGGTGCGACATGCTTCGGCATGGCAAAACCTCTAACAGGGTCTGTAACCCCGAATTGCGGTCCGTGTTGATGGTACCAGAGGCGGCGGATGATGGCAATACATGTCGTCCGGCTGTATGTCATGTCCTGCCGCTTGGAGCAAACCGCCGCCGCGCGTACGATTCTGCGCAGAGGATGAATCGTTATGCGAACTCACATCGGACGTTATTTCGGATTGGCGCTGCCGTTGTTTCTGTGCGGCACGCTGGCGGCTCAGCCGGTGCGCTGCAGCCAGGATACCGTTACAGGCACGTACGCCCTGGTGACGCAGGGAACCATGCTGATGCCGGTGACCGCGGGCGGGGACCTGTCCGCTGTTCCGGCGACGGCACTGGCGCTGGTTTCGATCGATTCCACGGGCGCCATCTCCGGCCCGGGCGTTATGTCGATCGGCGGGAACATCATGCGGGGACCCTGGCCGGGAACCATTCGGGTGAACAGCGATTGTTCCGCGGCGGTGGACTGGACGGGCGGGACATCGGGCGACGCCGTGATCCTGGACGAGGGCGCCGAAATCCGGTCCGTCATGACCCATGCCGGCAACGGGAAGGGCATTGTCCTGGGCCAGTGGAAGCGCATTTCGCGCGTGCCTGAGACGCTCGAGCCGGCCCAGTGTGCCGCGACCAGCGTACATGGCGTGTATGCCGCCAGCTACCAGGGAATTCAGATCGGAACTCCGCCGGGAGGGGGTCAGGCGATGGCCATGCCCACAGTGATGGTAGGGCTGACATCCATCGATTATCAGGGTCAGATCAGCGGGTGGGGAACCCTCTCCCTGGCCGGCGACGCTCTCCGTTTTCAAATTACCAGTGGAAAAATCGAAGTCAGTCCGGACTGCAGCGCCGTCACCCGGATGGCGCTCACCGCGGGACCGCTGGCGAATGACGGAAAAGGCTGGATGGTGGTTCTGGACGGCGGTAACGAATTGTGGAGCCTGCCCACGGAAGTCACCCAGGGAAAGCAGATCGCTTTCGGAACCTGGAAGCGCGTTTCTCCGATCCCGCTGGCGAACCCGTAGGCCGGGGGCGGAAGTAACGCTTGTATCCGTTCCATCCAAAGTCTCCGGCCGGGCGTGCCGGGGCGAACGTCCATGGTTGAGGCCCGATTGTGGGCCTTGGGCGGGGCGCGCTAACCTGCAAGCGGTGCCATCATGAAATCACAACTTGACGGATTCCGCGTGGCCATTCTGGTCACCGACGGCTTTGAGCAGGTGGAGATGACCGAGCCTCGCAAGGCGCTGGAGCAGGCCGGCGCAAAGGTGGATCTGATCGCTCCCGAAAAAGACCAGGTCCAGGGCATGAACCACGACGAAAAGGGCAGCAAATTTCCGGTGGACCGGAAACTGGAAACGGTCTCGGCTTCGGAATACGATGCGTTACTGCTGCCCGGCGGAGTTGCCAATCCCGACAAACTGCGGATCGTGCCCAAAGGCGTGCAGTTCGTCCGGGAATTCGCGGGCGCGGGCAAGCCTATTGCCGCGATCTGCCATGGTCCGTGGATGCTGGTGGAAGCCGGAGTGGTCAACGGCCGGAAGCTGACGTCGTGGCCCTCGCTGGCGACCGATATTCGCAATGCGGGCGGCCAATGGGAGGATAGTACCGTAGTAATAGACCAAGGCGTGGTCACGAGCCGAAAGCCGGACGATATCCCGGCATTCAACAGCAAGATGATCGAAGAATTCGCCAAGGCCGGACGTACAGCGGAGCGACGGAAGACGGCATAGCCTCCCGAGTGTGAACAGCGGTACCGGGTTGTGGGCGGAGGCGCCTCCGGCGATGCAACACTCCGGGACCTTCGCCCGTCTAATGTGGTGTGCTGTCTTTGAAGTCAGCCAGCCCGCAGAGCGATCTGGAAGCGCTGCTCACGCGCATGCGGCAGCGCGCCTATCCGGAGACCGTGCCGGTGCTGGCTTCTTACTGGCTGAAAACGGTCTATCTGGCGGGACACCATCGCGCGTGGTGGAAGCGGCTGAATCAGCTATTGAAACAAGCCGTGCGGCAGCCGCTTCCCAATGCCGTTTGCGGAGAAGCCCTGGCGGAAATTCAAGCCTGGATCCAAAAGGAGATTCTGCTGGGCGGCAAAGTCCCGGTGGGCCGGCCTTCGCAATCTGAACCCAGCCGGGCGAAGATGCAGCCGGACCGTCTGGCGCCCTACATCGGCAGGCTCTTGAACGAATGGTTAGCGTCGGAGATCGCCGGCCTGCTGGTAGAAGAAAGCGAACCCGCAAACGCGCAGGACGGCGGCATTCCTGTTCTGATTGTGGGCAATGCTCTGGAACGGATTCTGGTTCGGGAGCGGCTTTCGCCCGAGACCCTGGAGGCGCTCCTGCAGCCCGATCAGCTTTCACCGCGGTATATCTATCCGGCGGACGCCGAAATTCTGGAAGACGTGGTGCTTTGCCTGCTGCACCGCACCGCGGCGCGGGCGCGCGCAGTCATGCCCGCGACCCTGTTGAACATGGCAGATGGCGCGTCTCTCCCGCGGGATTACCGCAGCGCCGTGGAGCGGGCGGTGTACGTGCAAGCGCAAGGCGGCGAAGAGATTCACGTTCCCATCGACGCGGAACAGGCCTTGGAGATTCTGCACGATCGCGTGCGGATCGCTTCCACCTTGGTGAGCATGGACGGCCGCTCCTGGGAGTCCGACAGCGTACAAAGCGGTGACCGGCATATGGTGGTTTACAAGCCCGGCGCGCGCCTGCGCATCGATTATTCGGCGGACCACGCGCGGATCCGAATACCCTGGCCGGCCACGCAGCTAGACTGGCGGGGAACCGTTCACTTCGCGGAGCCTTTCGAGCTTTTCGGCCGCGAATGGCGCGCGTCCCGCTGGGAGACGGATGGCGAACGCACCTGGCTGGATCTGGTATTCTCTCGCGCGCTGCCGGTGGACCGGATCCAGCCGGCGGTGGAAACCTCTCTCCACCGTTCGCATCCGGCTTCCATCGATATGGCCTGGGCCGCGCTGGAAAATGCGCTATCGGCCGCCCTTGCTCAAAAGAGCCGCGAGCCGATCGAACAGATGCGCCGCCCGGAATTTATTCCGCTGGGGCGCGCCGTTTTCGGACTTGCCGAACTGGTGAAACATCGCCGGCTCCTGAACCGCGAGGCCCTGGCAACGCAACTCCGCGCCGTCGGCTACCAGCAGGCCCAGGTTTCCCTGATGTATGGCCGAATTCCCTGGCGCATCCTTCCTGCTCCGGTCCAGACCCTCTTTCTGAAAAGGCGGATGGACCCCGCCCTGCTCGATCTTCTGATTCAGACCTTCGAGGGACTGCCGCAGGCTCTTGGCGGCGCCCGCTCCGCGTCGCCCTCCCAAGCCGCATAACCAGCCGGGTGGGAGGTTACCGCTTGGCCCCGTAGGTGACGTTGACGGTGGTCTTGCCGCTGTCGCTGCCGACGATTGCGGTCAGGGTGCGGTGCGAGACTTCATCGCTGGCGATGACCATTCCGGCATCGGCGGCGGTAGACGTGAGATTCACCTTCATTCCCATGTCCTTGGCCTTGTCCTGGTAAAAGGAGAGGACGCGGGACCAGGGATCGTTGGTGGTGAAGGTGAAGTTGCCGCCTTCGCCGGAGCCGTCGTTGGTTTCTCCGTGGGCCGTGATGTTTAATTGCGGCGAGGATCCCGGATAAGACGGCACCCAGGAGGGGAGGCTGCCGGAGCCGGCTCCGAATTCCATGGTGGCAGTCTTGCCGTCATCGCCTTCGGCGCTCAGGCTGAACTTGCCGCCCTTGGCTTGGTCGAAGGTCATGGTGACGGTCTTCCCGGTTTGGCGGTCGCGCAGCGTGATGGTCCCGGCATCGTCGTCTTCGCCGACTACGTCAACGTTCTTGTTGCCCATGGCGGCGAGGCGCGCCGCAGCCGCGGCGGGATTGCGGGCGATTTTGCGTGCGATGAAGAAGCCGGTGCCGACCACTCCGATGAAGCCTAAAACAAAGATGCCCAGCACAGCGACCAGGATCCAGATGAGCGGGCTGGTCTTGCGCGGCGCCGCTGCCGGCGGCATCGCGCCCGGTTGTGCCATGGCAGGCGGAGGCGCGGCCTGCATGGGCGGTGTCTGCCCGCCGGATGCGGAGGCGCCCATTCGAGTTCCACACTGATTACAGAATGCGCCGTTCACCTGGGCGCCGCAGTTTGTGCAAAATGCCATATGGCTGTTTCACCCCTGGATTACTGTACCAGAACGCCGGTCGCGTGGGACGCCGAACGCAAACCCAGCGGTACTGTTTAGCGATAAACTAGGGCTGAACACCATGACTCGACGAGATTACCTGCAAATGCTGGGCGTTGCCGCCGCTGCCGCCCAGGCCGCCAAGGCCACACCCGCCGCCGGCGATGCCACGCGCGCACAGCGCATGAAGTGGTGGCACGAAGCGAGGTTCGGAATGTTCATCCACTGGGGCCTGTACAGCACGCTGGGCCGCCATGAATGGGTGATGGAGAACGAAGGCATCCCGGTGGCCGAGTACGAACTGCAGGCCAAGAAGTTCAAACCCAAGCCGAATTTTGCGCGCGATTGGGCCAAACTGGCCAAGGCCGCGGGCCAGAAGTATATGGTGATGACCACCAAGCACCACGAAGGCTTCTGCAACTTCGACAGCAAGCTGACGGACTATTGCGCGCCGAAACAGGGTCCGGGCCGCGACCTGGTAAAGGAGTACGTGGAGGCGGCGCGCGCCGAGGGAATGCGCGTGGGCTTTTACTATTCGCTGATGGACTGGCACCATCCCGATGGGGCCCGCTGCGCCACCGATGAAGCCGCGCGCCGCCGCTTCGTGGACTACATCCACGGGCAGGTGCGCGAGTTGCTGACCAACTACGGCAAGGTGGATATCCTTTGGTATGACGTGAACTGGCCGCTCAAGCCCGAGGGGTGGGAGGCGGAGAAGCTGAACGACATGGTGTTCCAGCTTCAGCCGGAGATCATCGTCAACAACCGCACCGGCCTGCCGGGCGATTTCGCCACGCCGGAGCAGCGCATCACGGCCGATTCGCGGCCGCTGGGAATCGTGCATGACGATGAACGACAGTTGGGGCTACCAGAAGGCCGACGACAACTGGAAATCGCCCAAAGACCATCGTGCGCAACCTGGTGACTTGCGCGCACGACACCGGCAACTATCTGCTGAACATCGGACCTACGGGGGATGGCTCGATCCCGCCGGAATCGACGCGTATCCTGACCGCGGTAGGCAAATGGATGGACCGCAACGGCCCCACTATTTACCAATCGGAGACCTGCCAGCCGCGGCGGTCGCAATTCGCCGGGTTCACGCGCAAAGGCAATACGCTATACGCGCACGTGCACTTCTGGCCGGGGGACACGGTGGCCATCGGCGGGCTGATGAACAAGGTGAAATCGGCGCACCTGTATGCCGGCAATAAAGAGGTGAAGTTCGACCAGGATAAGTTCCGGCTGCGGCTGACGGGCTGCCGGAAAAAGCTCCCGACGATCCGGTGACCACCATCGCCATCGAATGCGACGACGTGCCGCGGCAGGACATGGATTACGTTCGCAAGGAACGGCCTCGGGATAAGGCGTAAGTGGGGGCCGGGGTTTGGGCACGCTTCGCTCGCGGGGTTACTTCGCCTGAGTGACGCGGGCGGCGCCGCAGTCCGCGCTGTATTGCGCCATGGCCTTGGTTTCCAGGCGGGCTTCGATGGGACTCCATTTGTTTACGGTCTGTTGCAGCGCGGCGCGGAATGCCGTGGCGTTTCCCTCGCGGCCTTGAGCCCAACGCACCAGCACCACTTCGGTGAAGTTTTTGAGGATCTCCGGAGGCGGCGCCTGTAAGGTTCCGGCGAAGGCCACCACCACCTGGTCGCGCTGAGGGTTGGGCTGGTTCTTGCGCCGGCTGAGGGACGGGGTGACCACTACCATGGTGGGTTTGCCGGTGGGCTTCGAGCCGGGGAATACGGCCACCGAGCCGTTGGTCAGCGCCAGGAAGGCTTCTTCCGGATAGTCCGGAGGTACCGCCGGAGCGCCTTGCAGCGCCAATTCGGGCGCCGCGCGCAGTGCATCCTGGGCCGCCGGACTCACCCCGGCGCGCAGTTGCAGGCGCAGCACGGCCTGGTCCCAGAGGCGGCGAAAGAGGCGCGCATCGGACACGGCGCGCACCAGGAATCGCAGATAGTTGATCTCCAGGATGCGCTCGAGTTCCTCGGGCTTGTAATAGCGCGAGGTGGTGGCGCGATGGCGATGCTCGACGACCGCGCCGGCTACGTAGACGCTGGGCCAGCCGCGCTGCCAGGCGCGATATCCCAGGTCCAGATCTTCCACGTAGGCCGGTTCGTAGACCTCATCCACATTGCCGAGGGCATACAGTTTAGCGGCATCGTAGACGGAACAGCCGCCGCTGCCGTAGAGGACCCAGGTGAGATCTTCACCTTCGAAAGGCTCGTCGCAGCGGAGGGGAAAATCCTCCGGGCTGTTCTGGGCCATCACCGCTTTGCCGGTTTCCTCACGGCGCACGCCCGCCGGAAAACGGATCTGGGCGGTGGCGCAAAACAGGCCGGGAATTTTATCGAATGCCGCGCCGAGGGCCTGAAAAAAGCCGGGATCGAGCAGCATGTCATTATTGAGCAGGCAGATGTGGGAATAGCGGGCGCGGTCGATGCCGCGGTTCACGGCGCGCGCAAACGAGAGCGGCTCGGGCGAAACTTCCACGTGGATGCGGGGCCATTCGGCCGCCAGCCAGGAGGCCGTGCCGTCGTCGGACCCGTTATCGACGACAATGATTTCCGAAACGATCTCGCCCAAGTCGCGCTGGATGCCGGGCAGTTGGGCGCGCAGCAGCTCTTTGCCGTTGCGCGAGGGGATCACTACGGAGATGCCGTCTTCCGATTTCGGTGCGGCTTCCCGCGGCAGGGGCGGGGTTCGCCGCGGACGCAGCCGCCCCGCGAACCGGGCCAGGTGGTATCGCACGGGCATTTCCATAGCTTCAAATCAGCAGGTGCCGGAGCGGCACCGGGCCCTCCGAATTCGCGGCATGCCACATGGCCAGCGCCTGCAGGCCGAATCCGGTTGAAACCGGATTGACGTGAGGGATCCAGACGCCCTGCCGCCGCCCGAAATAAAACCCGCCGTCGGTGCGAGGATCATCGCCGGCAATTTGAAAACAGGCCAGTTGGGCGGCCTCGCATGCGGCGGCTTCGCGGTCCAGCGGAGCCACGCCGGCGGCATCCGCGTAAAGTCTCATGCGCAGCAACTGGGCGTAAACGTCGCTGCGGGCGAACTCCGGGGCGATCTCTGTGAGATATTGCGCCGCCAGTTGTAAGCCCTCGCGGATGGCCGCGGCGCATCGCGGGTCGCCGCTCACAGGCAGCAGCCCTTCCAGAAAGTAGCTGAAGGCATGCAGGCGGTCCATCACGCGGAGGCGGTCGGGGTGGCCCGGCAAAAACTGCCGCCAGGTGGCCAGGGAATATTCCAGGACGCGCCGGTAGGGCTCGCGAAACTGAGGGTCGCCGGTAGCTTCGGCCAGGTCCCACCAGGCCATCGCCGCTTTCAACTGGTAGCAGCCCGGCGATTGCGACCAGCGGAGCGCATCGCGTGGCGTGGGTTGTTTGCCGGGCAGGGAAAGGATGGGGTGGAAATCGCCTTCCGGGGAGGCAAAATCGCAGGCGAGTCGGCGTCCCAGGGCGGCGGCCACGTCGAGAAACTGCTGCGTGCCGGTGGCGCGCCAGGCGGCCAGCAGGCCGCGGACAATGATGCCGCAATCGAAAAAGTAGGTGTACTCCGGCGGCTCCAGCTCGAACGGCATCACCTGCGCTGCCGCGTTCCAGGCGCTTTCGGCAAGGAACCGGGCGGCGGCAACGGCGCGCTCGAGGTAGCGCTCTTCGCCTGTGAGCGCGTGCAGGTAGACCAGGGTGCTCACGGCGTAGCCGGTGATCTCGGTGGATGCCGCCTGATTCCGCGTGCAGATCGGCCTGGTAATAGCGGGCCACGCCGCCTCTTGGGTCCTGGATGCCGGATTCGACAAACCACGTTCCGGCGCGCTGGAGTCTGTGGGGCAATGGCTATATTAGCATGCGGGCGCCGGCGGCTAACGTGAGGATGGTAAGCGGAATACCAGTACGGGCGTACTCCCAGAAGGAAATCCGCACATCGCGGCGGGCCTTTTGTAACACGATCAGGTTGGCTACCGATCCCAGCACCGTCAGGTTGCCGGCCAAGGTGGAGGACATGGCCAGGATGAGCCAGGCGCGCGCCGGGTCCGGCAGGTGCGGCACGAAGCCTTTGAAGACCAGCACGGCGGGGACGTTGCTCACCAGGTTGGAGAGCAGCGCCGTGAAGGCGGTCATGGGGCCTATGCGGTCCAGGTGGTACCGTGAGGCGGCGGTGAACAGGTCGCCGGGCACCGGAGTCTTTTCCAGCCCGGCCACCACAATGAACAGGCCGATGAACATGACCAGCAGGCTCCAATCGATTTCGCGGTAGACTCGTTCGGGCTTGATGCGGCGGGTGACCAGCAGGAGCGCTCCCGCAATGACCGCGACTTTGGGCACCGGCCAGCCGGCGAAGAAGAAGACAATCATCCCGATGGAGACGGCCAGGCTCTTCCAGAGCAGCGCGCGATTCACCCGCACGCGCACGTCGGAAACCTCGAGCGGCGCTTCCCTGCGGAACTCGCTCCAGTAGACCAGGGCGATCACCGCCACGGTGAGAGCCAGGCCCACGCCCGCGATGGGCGAAAGCGCGGCGGCAAACCGGCCATAAGGAATGCGCGAGAAACTGCCGATCATCATGTTTTGCGGATTGCCGGTGATGGTGGCGACGCTGCCGATATTGGCCGCCATGGCTACCGCCAGCAGATACGGAACGGGATTGCGCCGGAGCCTGCCGGTGATTTCCACTACCAGGGGGGTCAGGACCAGGCACATGGTGTCGTTGACAAAGAAGGCGGAAAAAATACCCGCGACCAGAACGATTCCGCTCAACAGGGGCAGCGGACGGTGCGCGTGGCGGACCACCCAGGCGCTGACCACGGAGAAGAATCCGGAGAGCCGCAGGTTGGCCACCACGATCATCATGCCGAAAAGCAGCAGGATGGTGTCGTAATCGATGGCGGCCTAGGCTTCCTGCACGGTGAGCACGTTGAACAGCGAGCATCAGGCTCGCCCCGATGATGGTGGCGCCCGGTGCGGTCCACGCGCAGTCCGGGAAGCCGGCCGATGGCGAGGACCAGGTAAGTTGCGGTGAAAATCAGGACAGGAGCGAGCACGGGCGATTTCATTGTCGCATTGCCGGTCGATATAATTGAGGCAAGAGACTCGCTTATGACCGAAACCGAAAAAGAAGCCGTGAAAGCTACTGCCGCCGCGGGCGTCGGCGCAGGAGTGGGAGGCGCGGGCGGTGCTTCCGTGGGGATTCTGGAACTGGCAGCGGCGCAAGGGACGGTAACCGGCCTTACCGCCGGCCTGGCGATTGGCGTAGGTGCGGTTGCCGGAGCGCTGTTGGGACTCGCGGGCTACGGAGTCTACCGGCGGTTGACGAAACCGAAGAGCTGAACTCCGGCTTTCAGTTGGAGCGGATGACGGCGCCCGTGCCTTGGATCTGGTAAATGGTCATGCCGCTCTTTATCGAGGCCGGATCGAACTTGCGGCCTGTTTCTTTGGCTTCTTCCTCTGCCCGGGCCACGGCCTGTTCGCGGGTCAGTCCGAGTTTGTTGAAGACGCCTTCGGCTACCACCGTCTTACCCGAAGCATCTTTGGGGAAGACGATCTCGCCATCCTGCACTTTGACGCGGACCTTCTGACCGTCGCTATTGGTCAGATCCAGCCAGCATCCCATCATCTGACAGACTTCGACGATCTTACCTTGCACCTGTACCGTCTTACCGACGTAATCGGCGGGTTTGGCCAGCAGCGTGGCGATGGCGACAGGCTCTTTCAGCGTAAGAGGCTTGCCAAGCGTGAAGGTCTGCCGCGCATAACAGTCCGGTGGCGGCGAGGATGGCGCATATCAGTTTCATGACACCAATTATAGGTGGATACCGAGTGAATTCAGGCGAGGGCTAATTCCGCAGTCTCGCCTTCGATGGGGGCGCCGGTGTTGCGAGCCAGGCGAGGGGGCGCTTCGCGGAGGTGCATGGGATCGAGACCGCGGGCCGGGTGGCGCTGATTCCAGCCATTTTCCGATTTCGGGAAGGCCACCCAGCCGGTTCCGGCGACACAGGCGATCCAGTGGTTGGGGTGATTCTGACTGTAGTACAACTTGATCATTTTGCAATTCCTCCTTCAGGCAATTTCAGGTTAAAAATATCTGAAATTGGAGGAATATTCAACAAGTCTTATGAGGGGGTGTGGAGAATACCCCCTCATGAGGGGTATTCTCCTTATGCGAAGCTCAACACCAGGGCTTCGCCGCGCCGGACCAGATGCGGCGTGCGGCGCCCGACATCGGCCAGAAACAGGTCCATTTTTGCCGGTGCGATATGCAGTTTGGAGGCGAGACCGTAGCGGATGGTCACACCGTCGGCGAACCAGGACCACCGGCTGCGATTTTCGTCGCTGGGGCCGATGAAGGTAATCACTTCATAAGGGATGAGGATGTTCATGCAAAACGCGCGCACCAGCAGGCCGCGCGGCGTGGTCTGGTAGGACTGCGGGTAGGCGCAAATCAGCAGGATCAGCAGGACGGGCCCGACGATCCAGTAGTTGCCGCCGAGAAGAAGTACGGCCAGCGCGACAGCGATGGCTGCCGCCAGCCGCCAATCGAATTTTGCGTCGTACGTCATATAGAAATCAGAAAAGGGACAGGCGGGAGGCCTGTCCCACTGGTTAACCTGCCTTCCTTTTGTTTTTGAGATCCGCCAGCAGGCGATTGACTTCGTCGGCCTTTTCCATGGCGGCGAACTGGTCTTCTACGTTATCGGCCACGAGCTCGCTTTTAGCTTGCGCGGTGGCTTCGGAATGCTGCACCTTGTTCTTCATGCGGTCGAAGGCGGCGGCATTGGAGTTATCGCCCATGGCCATGCCGGCGTCGGTGGCTTTGCCGAGAGCGCGCGAGCGGCGATGCTGGGCGATCAGCATATCGCTTTTGGACTGTGCTTCGGCGAGCTTTTGCCCCAGCTTGAGGAGCGCGGTCTTCAGGTTTTCGACCTGGGTCTTCTGATCCTCCACCTGCTGGCGGAAGCTTTCGGTCATGGATTTGTAGCTCATGCTGCGCTCCACGGCGGCGCGGGCGAGGTTGTCGTCCTTCTTATCGACGGCCAGCTCGGCGCGGCGCATCCATTGGGCGGCGTTGTCTTCGTTCTCCTGCAGTTTCCTCTCCAGCACATGCTGGTCCGCGATGGAGATGGCGACTTGCGTTTTCACCTGGAGCAGTTGGTTTTCCATGTCCAGGATGACCTGCTTGATCATTTTTTCCGGGTTCTCAGCCTTGTCTACCAGGTCATTGAGATTGGCCCGGACCAGTGTTGCGACTCGTTCCAAAAGTGCCATGATGATTCTCCTGTTGGGTTATTAGGCCGACGCGGATTTGCCTTTGTCGTCCGGTTTAGGGGCTTGGTCGCCGATCAGGCGCACCTTCGCGAACAGGTCATGCAGCGGCATGCCGCTGAGTGTCTCGAAGAGCGCGGGAATCTGCGCGGCCATTTCAGTAATATCTCCAGTGATCTTGTGCATACCGGCGGAAGTGCCGTTGCCGGTGGACACGATGGTGATCTTGTCGATGTTGGCGAGCGGGGCGGCCAGGGCCCTGACGACCTCGGGCAGGCCGGTGATCAGCTTGTCCACAATAGCCGCCTGGTTGAACTGCTGGTAGGCCTCGGCCTTAACGTTCATGGCCTTGGCTTCGGCTTCGCCCTTCTTGAAGATGATCTCGGCTTCGGCTTCACCCTGGGCGCGAATGGATGAGGCTTTGCCTTCGGCTTCGGTGACCAGGCGCTGCTTTTCGGCTTCGGCCATGGTCTCGATGCGCTTGCGTTCGTACTCGGCGGCCTTCAGTACGGTGGCGATCAGTTCGTTTTCCCGGCGCCGGATTTCGGCCTCCTGCACCAGGACTTCATGCTCCTTTTCAACCTGGTGAATGGTAACTTCGGCGGCGCGCACCTGTTGCTGCATCACGTTGCCTTGAATCTCATAGGCCTTATCGGCGGTGGCCTGCTGCTTCTTGACGCTCTCCAGGTATTCGGCCTTTTTGACTTCGAGATCGCGCTGGGCCTCGGCCTGTTTGGCCTGGGACTGGGTTTCGGCCAGCACCCGCTCCTGGTCGGCCTGGGCTTTTGCGACGGCGGATTCGCGCGAGGCTACGGCGCGCTTGATGGCGGTGTCGCGATCGGCTTCGGCGGCGGCGACATCGGCGTCGCGTTTGATGCGCGCCACATCGGGACGGCCCATGTTGCTGATGTATTCGTTCTTGTCGCGGACTTCCTTGATGGTGAACGAAATGACTTCCAGTCCCATCTTATTGATATCGTCGGCGCAGGTGGATCGCATCCGGTCACCCACCATCTCCGGCTGCTTCACGATCTCTTCGACGGTGAGCTGGCCGATAATGCCGCGGAGATGGCCTTCCATCACCAGGCGGATGAGCCCTTCGCGTTCGGCGGGGGGCTTGGTGAGAAACTGCTCGGCGGCGGTCAGGATGGATTCGGGATCGGACTTTACTTTGATCTGCGCCACGGCTTCCACGGTGACGGCCACACCCTGTTTGGTGTAAAGATCCTGTTGCGGGGCGACGTCAAACGACATCAGCTCCAGCGACAGTCCACGGTAGCTCTCCACCATGGGAAAGATTACGGTGCCGCGGCCCTTGACCACGCGCGTACCGCGAAAACCATACACGATAATCGCCTCATGCGGTCCGGCCTTGCGAAACAGTTTGGCAAACATCGCCATGAGGAACAGGATCGCCAGAATCATCAGGCCGGCGATGGTAATCATTTGGTTGTCCATAACGTTGTTCAACTACTCTCCCTTTGACAGGCTGAAGCCTGTCCTGCTTACAACTCGCCGGCGGGGTCGTCCCAACGGCGTACATAGGCGATTCCCTTTTCATATCGGGTAACCATGACTTCGCAGCCTTTGGGCAGGGAATCGCCATTTTCGGCGCGTGCGCCAGTGACGCGGCGCGTGCCCTCCTGCGAATAAACCAGCTCGCCGGTGCCGCCGGCACGGATCGGAATGCTCAGTTTGCCGAGCACGCCGATCATGTCGTAATCGGCGGGATCCAGTTCCTTCTCCTGTCCCATGAGAAACTTGGTCAGGAACCAAAAGACGATGGCGCCCGCGCCCAGGCCGCTGAAGATCGCGATTCCCAGCACTACCGGAAACCACACATGATAGTAGTGCTCCAGCAGATATCCGGTGCCGCCAAACCAGGCGAGGAAGGCGGCGATGGTGCCGAAGTTGAACCAGGAAAGATCCCCCCTGCACCCATCCCCGGATACGCCGTGCGTCGAAATGTGAACGCCGTCCTGAAAGTGCAAATGCGGCAAATGCAGGTGCACACTGCCGGCCAGCAGCGAAAACGCGCTGAGGCCGAATCCCACCAGAAAACAGATGAGATAAAAATCGGACCAAATCATGAACGCCTCCTTTTGGGGTTGGCGGCGGGCGTTTTCAGCACTTCCATCAGGCGCTCGGCCAACCCGGGATTATCCAGAATGGTGCTCAGCAGCACCAGACACATGCGCGAATCGGCATGCTTGGCAATGTGGAGCAGGGCGCAGTGCAGTTCCGGCTCGCGGCGGAACCGTTCGGCCCCGCTGACCAGCCAAAGATCCAGCTTATCCTCCAGCGCTCCTACATCGGAGATGAGCTCATTCTGGAAGCCTTCGGGGTCGTCCACCAGGTATCCGGGATGCACCTTGAAAAAGCGCGCCAGCAGCATGCGCGAAGAATTCGTCAAATGGGGACGGGCCCCGCTTTCAATTTGCGACAAGTAGCTCTGGCTGATGGATTTGCCGAGCTCCTTTTGGATCAGCCGGGCCATTTCCTGCTGCGAGAGTTCGCGGTCGAGCCCGCGAAGGGTGCCTTCCACTTCCCGCAGATACCGGAGTTTTTCGCCTAGTTTCATATTGCAATTTGTAATCACTATATGGCAATTTGTGATAGCTGTCAAGAGCTGGATTTGGTTTGTTTTCAGGTGGGTACGCAGGGGAATTTACACACCGTTACAGTTGGTGCAGAACGCACCGGGAGGGTCAGCCTAGGAGTTTTTACCGGGAATCAATAAGATGCGAATCATCGGGTGCGGTTTGCCGCGGGTCTCAGTGCTAGTCTTCGTTGCCGTCGTGATGGTGGTCGCCACCGGAACCGCTGCCGCCGCCGGTACCAGAGCCGCCGCTTCCCTGGGTGCTGCCGGCCGCCGGGGTGGCGCCATTGGCGACAGCCAGTTGGTTATTTGCCGATGACCACACTCCGGCCGTGGAACGGCCGGTGGTGCTCATAATTGCGATGCACACCAGACCAATAAATGCCAGGAGTAGGGAGTACTCGACAAGCCCTTGTCCGCGCCGGCGGCGGCGGTAAGGTTTTGGCGGTCGCGAATGGATGACGCCGGAGTTCTGCATCACCCGTAGTCTCTTCCCGCATCAACCAAAGGTCAAGTTATCCGAAGTAAGTACAAGGTTAGCAGTGGGTACTGCTAACCGCAATCCGGGATTTTACTTGCCCTTTTTGGTCATTCGGGAGGCCGTAGAAGGCGGGACGATGCCGCTGGAACGCAAGTAGCCGGCGATATTGCCGTAAATCTCATTGTTGTGCACCACGATGTGCAGCAGCGCATAGGTCATCTGCGGTGAGGCCAGCACCTTCTGATCGTCGATTCCTTCGAGGGCGGCATGCGCAATAGGCGAACGAGTCTTTCAACGCCTGGCTCACCTCGGCTTTTTCTTTCAGGCCGGCCACCTTTTTGGCGGCATCCGGTGCGGATTCGCCTTTCAGTGTGGCGCAGTCGGAGTAGTTCCGTTCGGTGGAGTGGTTGATCCATTCGGCGAACGACATCTGCCCGTCGGTCAGTTTGTATCCGTATTTGGCGGCGGGCATGGCATCGGCCGCCGCCTCCAGATTTTTGCGGACGCCGTTGAAGTAACGCTGCGTGACGGTGGTCTTGAGATTGTTCTGACCGCTCAGCAGGGAGGGCAGACAGCAGAGGCAAAAGAGCAGACTGGTTCTGGAAGTCATAGGGACAGGTTACAGGAAGGAGCGGCGCGGCTCAAGCAGGCGCAGGTGGGACAGCAGGCGCAGGTGAGACTCGGGACTCCCAACGAGGGGTCTCATCGGAAGTCCCGAATTTCAGGGCGCCCTTACTTGCCGCCCTTCCAATCCGGCAGGCGGCCCGGGGTGGGCGGCGCGCCGGCGGCATCGAGTTGCTTTTCGAGATTGCGGATATCGGTATCGATCAGCTTTCTGAGTTTGGGAATCTGTACGGCCAACTCATCGGAACCGATTTGATACTGCTCCATCGAGGTCTTGGTGGGATGGCTGGTAGAGCCGCGGGTGGAACCGGCGGCGCCCTGAATGCGTTCGGAGATGGAGGCTGGAGTGCCCTCGTTGTGGGCGCGCCAGACCCGGTCGCCGGAAAGCGCCAGGTTGATGGCATCGAGTTCCCGCTGCAGCGCCACGACCTGCTCATGTAGTTTGGGCGAGAGGGCGGGCGTGGCATCGACGGCGCGCTTGATGGAATCCAGGCGCGTACCGGCCTCGCCGGCGGCATCCTGAGTAGCAGTGAGGGCCTTCTGGAGCCGGCTGAGCTTCTCCTGAAATTCCGACATGGAGAGGCGCTCTTCCTGCGTGTAGGGAGTGGCGGCCACCACTTCGACGGATTCCGAACCGGGGAGATCGGTCACTACGCCGTTGACGCGCTTCGCGAGGGCGACGGTGTACTTGCCCGGCAGAACAAAGGCTCCGCCGCCACCGCCGCGACCGCCGAAGGCCGCAGCCATATCGGGGTCGATCCCGCCTTCACCGCCGGCGCCGCCTGCTCCGCCGCGACCGCCGCCGGCGCCGCCACGCCCGCCGCGTCCTCCGCCGGCAGCGCCGCCGCCGAGGGGTACGGAGGGCGCCAGAGCGATGCCCTGGCTGCGCAAATCCCACGTGACGCGATGGATGCCCGCCGTGGCAGGCTCATTGAGTCTCCGGACTATGCCGCCCTTGGCGTCCTTGATAGTCAGGATGATGGCGGGCGGCTCTTCCAACGATTCCGCGCGCAGCACTTCGGGCGTCGGATAGGGGACGGCCTCTCCCCGCTGAGCAGCCTGGCGCTCGCGCTGCTGGCGTTCCTGCGCTTTGGTGCGGACGGCTTCTTTCAGGTTGTAGGTAATCATGGCGCCGGCGGGCGGATTCGGCGCGGTGAAATGATTGGTGCCCAGATCGCCGCCGGTGTTATACGGAATGAACTCCAGCGCCTTGCGGACGGGGAAGATGGCGCTTTCTTTTTGCATCGTCTCGGGCGTGACGGTGCGCAGCGGGCTGTAATCGTCCAGGACATAGATGCTGCGGCCGAAGGTGCCGATCACCAGGTCGTCCATCTGCTTCTGGATGGTCAGGTCGCGCACCATGGTGGTGGGCAGGCCGATATTGAGTTTCATCCACTTCTCGCCGCCGAGGGTGGTGAAGTAGAGGCCGAATTCGGTGCCGGCGAAAATCAGATTCTTGTTGACGTGGTCTTCGGCGATGGCGTAGACGCCGCCGCGCTCGGGCAGATTGCCGGAGATGTTGACCCAGGTGTTGCCCATGTCGGAGCTCTTGATGAGGTAGGGCTTGAAATCGCCGTTCTGGTGATTTTCATAGGCGACATAGACGGTGCCGGGGTCGTGCTGCGAGGCCACGATGCGCTGCACGTAGGCGTTTTCGGGCACGCCGGCGGGCTTATCGACTTTGCGCCATGTCTTGCCGCCGTTTTCCGTGACCTGCACCAGCCCGTCATCGGTGCCGACATAGATCAAGCCTTCTTTCTTCGGCGATTCGGCGATGGACGAGATGTTGTCGTAGAGCGCGGTGGAGACGTTCTTCTGGATGGCATCGATGGGCCAGACTTTGCCCATGAGGGGCAGCTTGTTGCGATCGATCTGGCGAGTCAGGTCGGGGCTGACGGCCACCCATGAATCGCCGCGATCGTCGCTGCGATACAACTTCTGTGCGCCGATATAGAGCCGGGTGTTGGAGTGAGTGCTGACGATGAACGGCGCGTCCCAGTTCCAGCGCAGGGCAGGATCGCCCTTGGCGGGCCGGGGCTGGATGGAAACGCGCTCGCCGGTCCGCTTGTCGAAGCGCACGATGCCGGCGTTCTGGCTGGCCGCGTAAATGGTGTTGGGGTCTTTGGGATCGACTCGCGAGTAGAACCCGTCTCCCCCGTTGGTGACGAAGCAGTCGGCGTTGGTCAGGACCGTGTTCTTCGTGCGGACGGCGCAGCCTACGCTGTTGTTATCCTGCGTGCCGCCATAGACGTGATAGAAGGGTACGTCTTCATCCACGGCAACATCGTAGAACTGGCCCGTGGGCAGGTTCTCTTTGAAGATCCAGGTAGCGGCGCGGTCGAAGCTCTCGTAGAGGCCGCCGTCGCAGCCTACCATATAGTGATTGTTGTTCTTGGGATCGATCCAGATATCGTGATTGTCTACGTGCTTGTTGCGCGTGCCGAGGGCGGTCACGGTGCGGCCGCCGTCGTCGGAGACGTCGATATTGACGTCCCATCACGTAGACCCGGTCGGGGTTGGCCGGATCGACCTGGACCTTGGCGTAATACTGCGCCTGCTGGTCGGTGGAGTTACGGCGCTCCCAGGTGATGCCGTTGTCGGTGGAGCGGTAGAGGCCGCCGTTGCCATTGCCTTCCACTTCGGCGTAAATAATTTTGGGATTGGAGGGCGCGTAATTCAGGCCGATGCGGCCGAGGCCGATCTCGCCCTGTCCCTGCGGAAATCCGCCTTGCACTTTGGTCCAGGTCTTGCCGGCGTCGATGCGTGCGCCACAGGGCGCTGCCGGGGCCGCCGTGGATGATGCCGAAGTAACTGCGCTGGCGCTGGTGCGTGGCGGCCAGCAGGACATCGGGGTTGGCGGGATCCATGATCACGTCGGTGCAGCCGGTGTAATCGTCCACTTTGATGAGGCTCTGGGACCAGGTCTTGCCGCCGTCGGTGGTTTTGAAGAGGCCGCGTTCGCCGCCGCCCTTCCAGAGGGGGCCCTGGGAGGCAACATACACCACGTTGGAGTCGCGGGGGTCCACCAGGATGCGGCCGATGTGCTCGGAAGTTTTCAGGCCGGCATTGTGGAAGGTGCGGCCGCCATCCTCGCTTTTATAAACGCCATCGCCGTAGGCCGCGGCGCGCTGGCTGTTGTTCTCGCCGGTGCCGACCCAGACGATGGAGGGATTCTTGGGATCGATGGTGATCCAACCGATGGAATACGATCCATAGTTTTCAAACACCGGCGTCCAGGTGGTGCCGTTGTTTTCGGTCATGAATATGTTACCGGCGGCCAGCGCGATCATATAGTGGCTGGGACTGTCCGGGAACACGGCTATCTGCAAAATACGGCCGGAAATCATGGCCGGCCCGATCTGGCGGGCTCGCAGGGCAGCGAATGTACGTTCGTTGATGGGGTCCTGGTTGGCGTTGCCGCCACGGCCGGAGCGGCCCGCGGGCGGAGCGGTGTTCTGCGCCGAAACGGCGAGGGCGAAGCAAAGGGTAAGCGAAAAAAGCCTCATGGGGGGAGTATATCTCATGGCACTCACGGGCGATCTGTTTTGTGACGCCGGCGTTGCGTCAGGCAATTAGTAAGTTGCCGGCGCCCGGTTATTGAATCGGCGAGTAAGGCGCGGCGCGCCAGAGCGAGATGTTATTGTTATCCACGATCTGGCCGCCGCGGGCGACGGAATCGGCCCGGACTTTCAGCCATTCCGGGTCCGCGCCAAATGCGTCCCAGCCTTTCTCGCGGTCGGCCAGGGTAGCGAAGGGCATCAGGTAAGTGAGGTTCGGCAGGTCAGGGCCCATGATTGTGTCGGCATAGAGAATGGGATGAATGCCCGAACGGTGGAAGATTTTAATTTCGGCGCCGCCGAAGCGTTCATGCAACATGTGTAACTGCCGCACGGTGGGGGCATGGTAGACGCGCAGCTCGAAATAGCGGGGCGACTTAGGCTTCTCCGGCAAGGGAACAATTTCGGGTGAGAAGTCCGTCGCGGCCAGAAGCAGGCGCTGGCTGGTATCGAACGGCGGTTCGCTGGCGCTTTCCAGTTCCTCGAAGGCTTTGCGATATGCCGCGTCGGCTTCCACCTGGGCCGCGGCGGACATCATTCCATCCATACTTTCGAAGCCGCTCAGGACCATCAAACTTTGCAGGCGCGGGGTGAACACCGCGTTGAAAAATCCCAGCGCGCGGGTATGCCGGGACAGCAGGGGCACTTGGGAGGAGAAAAACTGGTTGAGGCGGGCCGCCTGTCCGCCCTGGCGGTAGTAGAAATAATCGATGCGATAGAAGCGGGTTTTGCGGCCCGCTTCCTGCGCTTGCAGGGCTTGTGGCAGCAGGCTCGCGCCTGCCGCGGAATTGAGAAACGAACGGCGGTCCATGGGATCTCCTTGTCGAATCCGTACGGTATATCGCTTCAGGGTGCGGGCGCAAGCGCGGTTCCGGTAGGATGAATCAGGCAATGAAACGATTTGTGGTCCTATGGAGCATACTGGTGAGCCAGGGCGCCGCGCAAGACGGATGGTGGATGCGGGAACCGATCCGCTGGGTGCAGACGAATCTGCGCCAAACCGACGCGGGGCTGGACGCCGGCAGGCTCGTGCAGCAACTTTCCGACATGCATGCGAACGTCCTGCTCTTCGGCATGGGCGGAATTGTGGCTTACTATCCCACCACGACGCCGTTCCACTATGCGAGCCCCAGCCTGCCCGCGGGGCGAGACCTGTTCGGCGACGTCCTGCGAGAGGCGCACGCTCATGGCATCCGGGTGGTGGGCAGATACGATCTGAGCAAAACACAGAAGGCCGTTTTCGACGCTCACCCGGAGTGGTTTTTCCGGCAATCCGGCGGACAGCCGGTAGTCTACAACGGCCTGTATTCCACCTGCATCAATGGCGGGTATTATCGCGAGCAGGCGATGAAGATCCTGACCGAAGGCCTGGAGAAATATGACGTGGATGGGCTGTTCTTTAATATGTTCGGCAACCAGTCCAGCGATTACAGCGGGCGTCCGGTCGGTTTGTGTCACTGCGATTCGTGCCGGCGCAAGTATCGCCAGTTGTACCAGAAGGACATTCCCGAAACGCCCGATGACGACTACCGGAAATTCATGGCTGCCTCGACGCATGAAGTGGCGGCGGCGATTGGCGAACTGATCCACAGGCTTCGGCCGCACGCCGGGTATTTCAATTACCAGCAGGAGTTCACCGACGGGATCATGTCCGAGTCCAACACGGCGGTAGCGCGTCCCCTGCCGTTGTGGCCGTACTCCGCCAGCGACCGCGTCAATCGGGCGCGGAACAGCCAGCCGGGCAAGATGGCGATCAACCTGAACATGCAATTCGTGGATTTCTGGTGGCGCTTCGCGACGGTTCCGCGCGAGGAAATCGCGCTGCGGTGCTGGGAAAACCTGGCCAATGGCGGCGCGCTGACACTGGCGGTGAATGGCACGCTGGATCAACAGGACCGGCAGGCCGTGGAGACCGCGAAACCGATCTTCCGCTGGGCCGCCGCGAACCAGCAGTACTTCGTGGGGCAGAGCAGCGCGGCGCGCGTCCTGCTGCTGGGCGGCGCATCCGGCGAGGAGCCGTACCGCGGACTGTTCCGTTTGCTTTCCGAAGAACACGTTCCCTTCGCCGTCTCGGACAACATGGATTGGGTGGGGAAGCGCAGTTATGACCTGGTGCTCACGGCGGGGCGGGCTCCGGCGGGATTGGCCGGTTACCTCCGCGAGGGCGGCAAGGTACTGATCGCCGGCGCGAGCCAGCCCGAGTTCGAGGTCGCCCCGGTGGTGCGGACCGGGAGCGACGTCAAGGGATACATCCGGGTGCGGGACCACGCCGCCTTCCCGTCGTTGCAGGATGTCGATCTGCTGATGCTGAACGGCCCGTTTACCGAACTGAAATCCGATGCGCCGGCTTTGCTGACGCTGGTGCCGCCTTCGATGATCGGGCCGCCGGAGTTGGTTCACATCGACATGCACGATACGGATATACCCGCCCTTGTCTTTCGCATGATCGGTAAGGGGTCGGTTGCCTGGGTCCCGTGGAACCTGGGGGGAATGTATTATCGCAACAGTCTGCCCGCCCATGCGGCCCTGTTCCGCGACCTGCTGGACCGGATGCTGCCACAGCGGCAGCTTCGGACCAATGCCCACCCGCTGGTGGAGATGACGCTGATGCGCCAGAACGGGCGCACCCTGCTGCACCTGATCAACCTGAGCGGACACTCGCAGACGGGCTATTTTCCGCCCGTTCCCATGACCGGCATTCGCGTGGAGGTGGCTGGCGAGTTCCGTAGCGCGCGGGCAATTCGCGCGGCGGCGAAGTTGGAAGTACGGGTGAATGGGGGATACTCCGGGTTCACAATCCCTCAGCTTAGCGACTATGAATTGGTTGTGATGGAGTAACAAAAGCACTAAAGCCCGGTGCTTGGTTGTATACTGGCGCAGGAGCCGGGATCGTAACATGAAAATCCCGGACAATTCAACGTGGCTGACGCAATCGAAAAAGATGTCCGACCGCGCGCGGCGGTTGATATCATGTGGGACAGCGCCAATCCGGTGCAGTCGCTGCGTGACCTCCGCCTGGCGGCAGAAGATGAAGGTCAAAAGGCGATCGCGTGGTATTGGCGGTCGAAAAAGTCGAAGGCCAGTCTTTCCCGGGCGATTCAGTTTTTTGCCCTCGCACTGACCGCTCTGGCCGGTATTGCCCCTATCGTTGTCCAGGTTCTCCGGAGCCTTGGAGTCAGAATCTCGCCCAACTTCGATTCCGGCTCCATCGCTTCGCTTTGCGTGGGCCTCGCCGCGGCCCTGCTAGGTCTGGACAAGGCCTTCGGCCTCTCCAGCGGTTGGACGCGGTACGTGCTCACGGCAACCTCGATGACGAAGGTGTTGCAGGAGTTTCGCATGGATTGGGTGGCGTTGGTCGCCATGGCCAAGGACCCTCCGACATCGCAGGAACAGGCGGCACTGATTCAGCGCGCCAGGGACTTCATCTCGACGATACAGAGCACGGTCTTGCAGGAAACCAAGGACTGGGCCACGGAGTTCCAGAATAACCTGGCCCAGATGGAGAAGGATCTTAAGTCGCAGTTGGACATACTCAAGGCCCAGGTGGAAAAGAGCGCGAAGGAGAAGGAGGACGCCGGCAAGGCGGGGGCGATCGAACTCACCCTCACCAACGCGGACAAGACCGATGGCTTCTGTTTTGCGGTCATATTAGAGGGCTCGCCGGGTAAGTTCGTCGAGTCGGTGGCCAACGCCAAAGTCTGGACTCGCATCAACTCGGCGCCCGGTCAATACAAAGTGACTGTCGAAGCCAAAGTAAAGGGAAGCCCCATCGCCACCTCCGCCGTCATCGACGTCAAACCGGGGGAGACCGCCAGACCCTCGCTCGAACTGCCCGTCGTGTGAGCGAATGAGTTGCAGCCAGCCAGCCGGAGCGGTCATGCTGCCGCGTGTTACCCTCAAATGTAAAACTCATTTGAGGCCTCTTATGTCCTATCTTTCTATACGCGATCTCGACCTGAACGGAAAACGCGTGTTCATCCGCGTGGATTTCAATGTGCCGCTGCAGAAGAATGAAAAGGGCGACATGGAAATCACCAGCGACAAGCGAATCAAGGCGTCGCTCCCCACGATTCAATACGCGCTGGAGCACGGAGCCGGCATCATTCTGGCTTCTCACCTGGGGCGTCCCAAAGGCAAACCGAATCCGGAGATGAGCCTGAAGCCGGCGGCCGTCCGTCTGTCCGAATTGCTGGGGAGGCCGGTGAAGATGGCGCCGGATTGCGTAGGACCCGAAGTGGAAGCCATGAAGCCCGCTCCCGGCGAGGTGCTGCTGCTGGAGAACCTGCGCTTTCACCCCGAGGAAGAGAAGAACGATCCGGAATTCGCCCGCAAGCTGGCTTCGCTGTGCGACCTTTACGTGAACGACGCATTCGGTTCCGCGCATCGCGCCCACGCCTCCACGGAGGGCATGATTCAGTTCGTGCCCAAGGCCGCGGCCGGGCTGCTGATGGAAGCGGAGTTGAAGTACCTGGGAATGGCTACCACCAATCCGGCGCGCCCGTGCGTGGCGATTCTGGGCGGGGCCAAGGTGTCCGATAAAATCGAAGTCATTCAGAACCTGGGCAAGGTGGTGGACAAACTGCTGATCGGCGGCGCCATGGCATACACGTTCTTCCGGGCGCAGGGGCTGCCCACCGGCAAGTCTCTGGTGGAAGAAGACAAGGTGGAACTGGCGAAAAATCTGCTGGCGGAGTTAGGCGGCAAGCTGATGCTGCCGGTGGATCACGTGGTGGTATCGGAGATCGCCGCCGGCGCGGCCCACGAAACCGTGGAGTCGATTCCGGATGGAAAGATCGCAGTGGATATCGGGCCCAAGACCATAGCCGCGTATGCGGCGGTGATCGCGTCGGCAAAGACGGTGATCTGGAACGGACCGATGGGCATCTTCGAGAAGCCCCCCTTCGATATCGGGACGGTGGCGCTGGCCAAGGCGGTGGCCAATTCCGGAGCCACCAGCGTGGTGGGCGGCGGAGATTCGGAAAAGGCGATCAAGGCGGCAGGCGTGACCAGCAAGATCACCCATGTTTCCACGGGCGGCGGCGCGTCCCTGGAGTTTCTGGCGGGAATCGAACTGCCGGGCGTCAAAGCACTGGGATAGGCTGCTACACTCACCTCATGACGCGCTCCATGTGGCAAGCAGTCGTAGGTGATATTCATTTTTGGGTGCCGGTGATCGTGCTGGTATTCGGTGTCGGCGTGCTGGCCGCGGTCCGATAACATGACGGCGGATCACCGGAGCACTCTTTCGCTGCACAGGCTGGGCGTGATCTGCGGCCTGGCGGCGGGCGCCTGGCTGGGGGCGGCCGAAGCACCCACGAAACTCGTGACGGTGGGCTTTTCGCCCTTCATCATCTCGCTGGGCATGGTGGCCGGCGTGTTTGTGGCTCGCTGGACGGTGCCCATGGCGCTGAAGGGCACCGGCTATATTCTGCGCGACCTGCGCGAGAACAAGCACCTGATGGTCTGGGCCATCCTGGCCGGCATGTTGTGGGCCGTGGCCAATACCCTCACGGTCTTCGCGATTCGCAACGTGGGCCTCTCTATCGCGTTCCCGCTGTGGAACACCAACAGCCTGGTGGGACTGTTCTGGGGCTGGCTGCTGTTCAACGAATTGCGCGGCGCGGGGGCGCGGCAATGGGCGAAAGTGCTGGGCGGGGCGACGGCCATTGTGGCGGGCGCCTGCCTGCTGGCGCTGGCCACCACGCACCAGTCGTCTCCGCAGGCCAGTCATGGCGCCATGTTGGGGATTCTGGCCGCGCTGGGCGCGGGCCTGATGTGGGGCACCATGTACATCCCGTATCGCAAGGCTTACATCAGCGGGATGAATCCCCTTTCCTTCGTGACCATATTCACCTTCGGCGAATTGACCACGGTGTTCGCCCTGGCGCTGGTGTTCGGCGGCGGATACGACCATGTGATGGCGGATCTTACGCTCGCGCGGCCGGCCTTCTTCTGGCTGTTCCTGGGCGGATTCTGCTGGGTGCTGGGCGACCTGTTCCAGCAGTACGCCGCCAAGTATATCGGCATCAGCCGCGGCATTCCGCTCTCGAACACCAATCAGCTTTGGGGGCTGGCCTGGGGCGCGCTGGTATTCGGCGAACTCTCCGGCATCGGGTTGACCGCACAGGTGCTGGTGATTGCCGGGTCGGTGATCATGATCGTGGGGGCTACCTCCATCAGTTTCGCCGAAGCGCCGGCAAGCGAACAGGTCTCATGGCGGAAGGCCATGGATCGCGAGTGCGACCGGTACGGCTTGCAGCACGAACGCGTGGCGGCCATTCTGCAGGGGGACGACGAGGATTCCCGGGGTCGTTCGGAGCGACGCTGGTGGGAATACCTGGTGATGGGGATAGCGATCGCCATTTTCGTGAAGCTGGGGATTGGCGCGCAGCGGCAGGCGATCGCGGTAAATCTCTCCTGGATGGCCCTGCTGATTGTGGCGACCCTGGCCTTTCTGCTGATTTGCGGTTACCTGCTGTGGCGGCGGACGCGGTTTTCGTAGGCGGGAACATTACGACGGCGTGTGGCGTCATACCGAGGTGGAGGGTATATGCCCGGAGAATACCGGTCAAAGCCACCCCTGGTTTGCCGCTGGCTGCTCCGTCTGGCAAGCCTGATGGTCCCGCCGGAGGAGCGCGCCGCCTGGCGTGGCTCGCACGATGAGAGTCTGCACAGCCTCTGGATTCTGGCCCGTCGCGGAGAATTACCCGGCAGTGATTTTGCGTTCCTGGCGTGTTGGTGCGGCGATGCGCTGTCGGACGCATTTCTGCTGCAATGCCGGGGATTCGATCTGCGGCGCTGGGTGCGGACTCCCTCCTTCCTGCTGGCCGCCGCCGCGACGGCGCTGGCGCTGATGGCAGCATCCACGCATGGATTCGCGGTCACCCGTTCCCTGCTGCATTCGCTGGGGCACGCCGGCAGTGTGGCGGAGCAGGACCGGCTGGTGGCGAACCTTTTCCCGATCGTTTTCGCCTTGACGGTGAGCCTGATCGCTGCCGTGGGCCGGGTGTCGCTGGGCGGTCATAGCTGGCGGTATCGTTCCTTCCTTCTTCTGAAGACCCTGTTGCTGGCGACCATCGTGCCGCTGCTGTGGATCGAGGGCGGCGCGGCGTTCCGCAAGTCGATTCCGAATGAGACGGTGCGCATCCTGGCCGGCGGCCTGATGCTGGTGGTGGTGTTCATCGCCACCTTCGGTTGGGCCGTGCTCTGGAGTCTGGCCGATCAGCGGCACCGCTGCCCGGTCTGTCTGCGAAGGCTGGTGATGCCGGTGAGGATCGGCACCTGGGCCAGTGTGTTCGAGCCGGTCACGACGGAATGGCTTTGCGAAGCCGGCCACGGATCGCTATGCGTCTGCGAAGTGGAAGCCGGCGAACCCGACCACTGGATCGAACTAGACTACGCCGCGGCGTCGGACTGAGCGGCGGCCAACACAAACCAGCAAGCCTCCCAGGCCGAATAACACGATAGTGGATGGCTCGGGAGTGGCTGTGGCTGCGGCGGAGCTGAATGTGCCGGAGGTGCGCACGTCGAAACCGAGCTGCGGTGGGAAGTCTCCGCCGGAGAAACCGCTGGTCAGAATATCCCGGTTGGAAAAGTCCAGCTCATAGGAGAACTGATCCCCGGCGTGGAGTGTACCGGCGGGAAGCAGTAAGCCGGTTGTGGTGGCGGGCAGAAAACCCGCGTCATAAACGAAGGTGCCTGAAGTAGAATCGAAAATTGTCAAGAACATAAAAGAATCGGTGGCTGTGCCGCCGGTAACGAAAGGACTGAAGGTGAAGTTGAAGGCTTGGGACGAGTTCATGCCCTGGAGGTCCGTATAAGTCGTACCCGTGAGGTAGGGCAGCGAGCCGGCATAGTCGTTGGCGGTGTAGTTATAACTCGCGGTATCTCCATTATTGGCGGTGAAGGTGTAAGTCCCGGTAGGGAAGGCGGTGTTCATGTCCGCGAGAGTGGCATACAGGCCCGTCTGGTACAGATAGTCGGTGGGCGTGGCATGCGAAAAAGCGGTAATGGGTGAAGAAGGTCCGGGGAAGGTCATCGAGACCGAGGTGTACGGGTTCGCAACCGATGTGTTGACGTCCGCGGAATAAAAGGCCCCGTTCAAGGACAACGTGTTGCCGTTGCCGGTCTGCTGATAACTAACATTGCCAAAGGCATCGAGAAACGAGATATCGCTGGCTCGAGCCGCGGGAGACAAAAGAAGTACCATACTTACTATAGCTGGGACAAGTACGTAACGATTTAACACAATACACCCTCCACGTTCGGTCTTGGATTAGGATATTCCGGGTCAGCTCCGGCAAGCAAGTTACATTTCGCCGGTTTAGTACTTTTGCACGCGGATCCACCCGTTAGTATTAAAACCATCCACTGCGATACGCAAACCACCAACTGAACGCGAAGATGGGAATCGTGGCGCCCAGGGCCCACCAGAGCGGAAGAACCATATCCGCCATCAAACCCAGCACGGTGAAAGTGCTCCAGAAGATCTTCCGCTCCATGGACCCAGTCTACAGCCAATCAATGGCCGTGCAATACGTCGAGCCCGAACTTCGGCGCGGACTTTGTGCCGCTGATGCGCACGGGAATTTGGGCGCCCGGGCCTTTCCCGAAGAACGGCCGGGCCGCCCGCAGCAGGAAAGAGAGCCACGGGGAGTCAACCATTTTCGATAACGGCACCGCGGTAAGGACTTTGCCATGGAAGTCGAACTGCTCGCCATCCAGAGAGTAGACGCCGTCCAGATTTACGTGGGCGCCGGGCATGACATACGCAAGGTTGCTGAATTGAATCACGCCTTGGTTGAGCGAGAAGGTTCCGCTCATGTGAGAAGTCACGTCCCGGGCCCCCGGTTGTGCTTCCTTGGGCTGTCCCTGCGCCCGCAGGCTCATCATATCGACCTTGTCCTGCACCGCGGGGTTGGTGAAGTGAATGCTTTGCAGCGTGAAGCTGCCGCTGATACTCAGCTTCTGCGCGACTCTTTCTTTGCCCGGGTGGATCTGGAGTTTCGCCTTCGTGGCGATGACACCCGTCATGACCGCCGGACGGGTCTTCACGGCGAGATCGAGGAAGTCCTGAATCCGGCCCTGGGGCACATCGACATCCAGGCGGATGGTGTGGCCGACACCTTTGGTGTCGATGACCGAGCCGTTGGTGGTGAAGCTGGAGTTGCCCAGTTGAGCCGATACCGGCTGGAGATATGTATCTCCGGTGATGCCGTCCACGATGGCGTGAAACCGTGTGTGCAGGGGCACGGGGCGATCGGCGGTGTCCAGCGAGAAGTCCGGTGTCTCCGTGGTTCCGTCCACGATAATGCGGTTCAGTTGGCCTTGAAACTCGCCGGTGGAAGAAAGCGTGCCGCCAATGCCTTTGATGGTGTTCAGGTCGGCATGGTCGAAGGTGTAGTGTCCCGTCACCAGGGAGTCGCCCGGGCTCTCCGTTTGCCATGGCCCGAATGCGCCCGCGGCGTGGATTTCGCCGCGCGGGATGGCGTTGGTAAGGCGCGCGTCGTAGCGCCAGGGAGCGCCCGGCCCCACATCATGCAACTCGATGTGTTTCAGTTCGAACTCCTTGGGGCTTTTGTCGGGTTTGGAGGTATCGATCGCCAGGCGCGAATTCTCGCAGACAATTTCGTCCACGTGAATTTTCATTTTGCCCGCGTGCCGGGTGGATGGTTCCGGCGAACCGCGCCGCATTTCCCGGGGAGGGATATGGATCTCGAGTCCCTCTACTTTCACGGTGCCGGCGTGCATGGGTTCGCGGAAAAACCCGGCCAGGCCGGCATGAAAGGAGAAGTGCGCGACGGCGATCAGCGGCTGTTTATCTCCGGCGGCGACGACATCGTCCGGCGGATCGATGCGCAAGCCGCTGCCGGAAACTTCCAGGCCGTGCAGAAGCGACGCATCCAGACGATCCAACGTCACGCGGCTATGGAACCGGGCGCTGAGCGTTTCTATGATACGCGCCTTCAGAATGGGGCCGGCGCGGTGTAACACGATATTGCCGGCAACCAGGAGCGCCGTCAGCACGATGAGGAAAGCGACCGCCACCCAGGTCCAGAACCGTTTGCGCCGGTGCGGAGTGCCGGACGGAATCGCGATGCCCCCTTCACCAGCTTAGCGAAGATTCAGCGCGGCGCAGCATCCTGGACGCGGCCCTTCCACATACCTCCGGAACCGCGCCACCAGGCCAGCGCGGAGTGTATGGTAGCGCCCAGATAGAACAGCGCGACCACGGGGAGGAACGGCGCCCACAAGGGCGAGCGGCGGTAGAAGCGCAGGGCAGGGAAGTACGCGCAGGACATCAGCAGCCATGCCAGCGAGCCGAGTCCGGCGGCGCGGGTGGCGCCTGCGACCGATAGCACGGGAGGGACGATATAGGTTACGGTCAACGCAAGCACGGTACCGAGCAGCAGCCATCCCGAGTGCCGCAGTTGCGTGAATGCACTGCGGGAAATCATGCGGCCCAACTCGCCGAAGGATTGGTAGGGGCGGATGCTGCGGGTGGCGGCGTTCAGCGATAGCCACACTCGCGAGCCTTGCCGCCGGACCGCCTGAGCCAGCGCGCAATCGTCAATCAGGGCGCCGCGAATGGCCTGGATGCCGCCGGTGCTTTCGAGCAGGCTGCGGCGGATCAACATGCAGCCACCGGCGGCGCCGGCGGCGCGGTGGGAGTTGCCGCGAACCCATGCCGGCGGGTACAGCATGAAAAAGAAAAAGACGAAAGCCGGCACAAGGGCGCGCTCGGCGAACGTCCGGCATTCCAGCGTGGCCATATAGGAGACCAGGCCGTAGCCCGATTCGGCCCGCGCAGCCAGGCCGGCCAGCGCATCGGTCGGGTGCACGATATCGGCATCGGTGAGCAGAAGCAGATCGGGGGAGTGTGCGGCGGCGCACCGTACGCCCTCCGCCACGGCCCACAGCTTACCGCTCCAGCCGGCGGGGAGAGGCGGCGCCTTTACTACGGTCAACAGACCGGCGGGCGCCGCGGCGCGCGCGGTTTCGGCGGTGCCATCGTCGCTGCCATCGTCCACTAGAATAATGTGGAACGGACCGGCGTAATTTTGACGACACAGCGAGCCGATGGCGAGCCCCACCGACGGAGCTTCATTGCGCGCCGGGATGACCGCGACGATGGAAGGCGCGCGTAGGGATGGCGGGGGTGCCGGCGGTCTATAAAGGAACTCGAGCCAGAAACCGCCGCGCGCGATCAGCAGATAGACCCAGACGGCCAGGGCCGCCGCTCCGGCGAGTTCGGCCATCATGTCGCGAGCGTTCCGAATACCTGCATCATGTCGCGATGCGCCAGCACGGCCACCGGGTCCCGCTGCATCAGCTCGTAGTACTTGCCTCCAAAACCATCGCTGCCTTCGGCGGGCGAAAGCAGGGTGCGCGCCTGGGCGATGAGGCGGTCCGCATCGGGGGGCGTGGGCGGCTCATCCAGGTCTAACGTTTCATCGACCATCACGATGAATTGCGACAACTCGCGCAGCCAGGCGAACCACGGATCGTTCATCACCAGTCCCAGGTACTGGCCCGTGCTGGTGATGCGCTGGACATCCCGTTCGTAGAGGGCGCGCTCGGAATCCATCAGCGATTTGTGGAGTTTCAGGAGGCCGTTGCGCAGTCCGGTGAGACGCTCGCGCGTGGGATCGGGCATGCGCCCATCGTATCGTGAACTTGCGGCAAACTGGAAGGGCATGAGTTTCCTAGACAATCTCGAAAACAACCTGAAGAGCCTCGAAAACCAGGAAGAGGGGAAAGAGTCCGCGGAGCGCCAGCACCGGGAGCGGGAAAATCAAAGGGCGACCGCCAAGGCGGCGGCGCCATTCGCCGAACAGTTGAAAGACGGGCCGTACACCGCCGAATTGCTGAAACAGACCACGCGCGTGGGGCACTCGCTGCGCACCATGATTCGCGCCACCTGGCTGGACACCACGCTGCGGCTGGAGGCGCGCGATCGCAAACTGGAACTACGCCCCACCGCCAGCGGCATCGCCGCCGTCTACCTGGAGAACAACCGGGAAGTTGCGCACGGAGACGCTGGACTTGAACGGCAGCCCCGAACAGCTTTTGCGCGAGTGGCTGGAGGCGGTGTGAGATGCAGAAAGTTACTTTCGACCCGGGCCTGACGCAACAATTCACGTCGCCCTTCCGGCGGGTTATCAACAAAGACGGCAGCTTCAACGTGCACCGCCAGGGAACGACCTGGCGCGATATTCACCCTTACCTGTATTTGATCAACATGGGTTGGATGAAGTTTTTCGCCACTTTGATCCTGGGGTATTTCGTGGCGAACCTGGTCTTTGCCGGAATTTATTTCGCCCTGGGTCCGGACCAGCTCGCCGGGGCTGACGCACCCACTGCGATGGGGAGGCTGCTGAACGACTTTTTCTTCAGCTCGCACACGCTCAGCACGGTGGGATATGGGAACATCTGGCCGAAAGGGCTGGCTGCCAACGTGGTGGCGGCGTTCGAGGCGCTGGTGGGTGTTCTGGCCTTCGCGGTGGCGACGGGGCTGCTGTTCGGACGCGTCTCGCGGCCTTCGGCGCGGATCGGATTCAGCGACCGGATTTTGATGACGCCCTACCAGGACGGCGCCAGCCTCCAGTTCCGGGTCGTCAATCGACGCACTAACGACCTGATGGATTTGGACGTGCGCATGATGCTGATGACGGTAGAGACGAAGAATGGCAAGCCCTCGCGCGAGTACAACAGGCTGAAGCTGGAACGGGATCAACTGGTGTTCATTCCGCTCACCTGGACCATCGTGCACCCTATCGACGCCGAAAGCCCGCTGTTCGGCAAGACCCAATCCGACCTGCAGCAACAGCAGGCCGAACTGCTGATCGTGATCAAGGCGTATGACGACACGTTCAGCCAGATGGTAGTGGCGCGCCATTCCTACCGGTACGACGAGATCGTCTGGGGACGCCGCTTCTCGCCGGCATTCTTCGTGGATGAGCAGGGCGACATGGTGCTGGAGCTGCCGAAACTGGGGGAACTGGCGTGACGGGTAGAATGGTTTGATGATTCGCCTGCCCGCATGCCTTATCATGGCCGCCGCGCTTGCTTCCTCGCAGAGCGCCGTACCTTTCGAAGTGGAAGAAGCCACCATTGCGCAGGTGCACGAAGCCATGAAAGCGGGCCGCCTGACGTGCCGCGCGCTGGTGGGTCAATACCTGAAGCGGATCGCGGCGTACGACAAGAATGGCCCGGCCATCAATTCGCTGGTGGTGCTGAATCCGGACGTGGAGCAGCAGGCCGAGGAACTGGACCGGCGGTTCGCGCAAGCGGGCCTGACCGGACCGCTGCATTGCGTACCGGTCATCGTCAAAGACAATTTCGAAACCAAGGGGCTGCAGACCACCGACGGCGCGCTGGCCCTGGCGGGCTTTCTGCCGGACAAAGACGCGTTTGAAGTGAAGCGCGTGAAGGACGCGGGCGCCATTGTGCTGGCGAAGAGCAACATGGCGGAATGGGCTTTCAGTCCGTATGAAACCGTGAATTCCATCCTGCCGGGCTACACGCGCAACCCCTATGCGCTGGACCGCGTGACGGCGGGATCGAGCGGCGGCACGGCGGCATCGGTAGCGGCGAGCCTGGGGCTGGTGGGGTTCGGCAGCGATACCGGCAATTCGATTCGCGGGCCTTCGTCGCACCAGGCGCTGGTGGGGATCCGCTCCACCATGGGGCTCACCAGCCGCGCCGGGGTGATGCCGCTGAGCCTGCTGGCGGATATCGCCGGGCCGATGGCGCGCACCGTGGAAGATGCCGCGCGGGTGTTCCAGGTGATTGTGGGTTCCGATCCGGACGACCCTGTGACGGCGGGGGCGAACGCGCACCTGCCGCAGGATTACCTGGCCGCGCTGGACCGCAACGGCTTGCACGGCGCGACCGTCGGCGTGCTGCGCCAGGCGTACGAGCGCCCTACCGCCGACGCGGAGGTGATCCGCATCTTCATGACGGCGGTGGAGGATCTGCGGCGGGCGGGCGCGACCATCGTGGATCCGGCCACGGTGGAAGGGCTCGACGGCATCCGCCGGGAGCGCGGCGCGGGTCCATGCATGGGGTTCAAATACGATCTGGATCGGTACCTTGCGGCGCAAGGGGATCGCGTGCCGGTGAAGAGCCTGGCGGAGATCATTCGCTCGGGGCGTTATTATCCGCCGAACCAGGGGCGGCTCGAAAGCGCCGGGAAGGGGCCGGAGAACGGTCCCGAATCGGCAGCCTGCCAGGCGGAGACGGCGTATCGCGAAAAGGTGCGCACGGCGGTATTGCAGACCATGGACAAGCTAAAGCTGGACGCATTCGTGTATCCGACCTGGAGCAATCCGCCGCGGCTGATCGGCGATTTAAACACACCGCACGGGGACAATAGCCAGTTCTATGCGCCCACCACCGGGTTTCCGGCGATCGATGTGCCGATGGGTTACTCGCGCGGCGGCACGCTGCCGGCCGGCATGACGATCTACGGCCGCGCCTGGAGCGAGGCCAAGCTCATCAAATACGCTTACGCCTATGAGCAGGCCACGCATCACCGGCGCGCTCCGGCCAGCACGCCGCCGCTGCGGTGAACGGGATTGGCTAGCCGGCGACGAATCCAAGCGCCGAAACCGAAAAGTCCGACCGCCAGGCCTGCCGGAATCATGCTGTCCGGCTCGGGAGTCGAAGCGGGAATAACTACTTCAAACGAATCCGCCGTTGCCCCGGAACCCCAGGTCCAAGTGTACGTGCCGGGTGTCAGGCCGAGGCCAGTGATCGTCGTATTGTCCCATGTCGCGCTACCCGACAAGGCCGTGCCCGAAGTGTAATTAAAGGGCGCGATCAGATAGTTGCCCACCGCTCCCTCAATGCCTGCGATGTCGCCCGACGATGACGACGCAACGATTATTCCGCCAGTGCCGAATGCTGTGGGGCCAGTGAAGCCCTGGTAGAGGTTGTTTTGGCCATAAATACCCACTCCAACTTCTGCCGCCGAGGGGCTGACGAATCCCCCCGAGAGTCCGTGTCCTTGGAGAACCAGGCTCGCGACGTTGAGGGTGCCCGAGCCCTGGGCAACGACATTGGACCCACTTTCGGAGAAGGTGATGAGGACTGAGCTGCGAGACGGTGCGGCAGCTAGAAAGAGGACAGCACAGGACATGGCGGCGATTCGAAACACTGGATATTTTCCCCCCGTACATAGTATGGATTCGACCGACTAATGTCAATAGTTTTGGGAGCTTGCCGGTTACCGGAACCGATGGAGGAAGTTGACCCAGACGAATCGAAGCAGGGCCAAGACTGAAAAGCAAAGGTCGAAGAAGCCGGCTGGCTAAACGAAAACAATCCCGCTGAGACTCCCTGCCACTTAGTCACTGGCGGCCAAGGGTACGGGCTTCACGGTCGGGCTGTGGACATGTCGAATCTTGCCGAGCGGTTGAGAGCTTCACAGACCACCCGGTTGTAAACAAAACCAATATCGATGGCATGCCGCGGGCGGTAGTCGCGCAGTGGATTCAGGATGTCGTTGGCCTGGTCCAGGCGCCACAACATGGGTCCGGCGCACACCGGGTTACTCGCGGGGCGGCACGCTGCCGGCGGGTATGACGGTTTACGGGCGCGCCTGGAGCGAGGCGAAGCTGATCAAACACGCTTACGCCTAGCGGTACCTTCGCAAGAGCGAGCGCTGCGGCACGGAAGACTAACGTTCAGAAGCCCGTTAAATGGCTGGTTCGCTCATTCATGAGCCATGTGATTACTAGATGAAAGAACTGGTCAAGTCGACCAAATTAGCTCATCGCCATTGCTGGAACGGGCTATAGTTGCGTACTCCGCCGATCTGATCAATAAACCAAATGGGTCGGTTTTGACGGCCATTTGGCGCTGGTCGCGAGCACCCATGCCTGGATAGTGACCGAAATCAGGCCCTTCTGAGGCGGTTCGTAGTCCAAAAGGGCGGGGCTTCTACGATGTTCTTTCATCTAGGAGAGAATCACGCCGAGTCCAATGTTTACAGCTCTATTCGGGAGCGAATTGGCTCCATCTCGCGAAGGTAGGGCTAGGGTGGCGGTGGCCGTCAACAGCGGTACGCTGGGGGAGATGGCCGAAGCCCTTAGCAGAGCCAGTACCCCTCGAAATGGGTTCTGATGGCGTGTGGCGCGTCTGCGGCACGCGGATCACCTTGGACACCATATGGAGCGCTTTCCGCCAAGGCGCGACGGCGGAGGAGATCGTCCAGAAGTATCCAACCCTTACCCTCGCTGATTCCTATCAAGTGGTCGGTTACGGTCTGCGCCACGCAGCCGAGCTGAGTGCTTACCTGGAACGGCGGAGCCAGGAGGCCCAGGGGATCAAGCAAGCTAATGAATCCCACTGGCAGCCGGAAGGAATCCGCGCTCGTTTGCTGGCACGGCGGCCGTTGTAGTGTTGCGCTGGTTGGCCGACGAAAATTTCAATAGCAATATACTTCGCGCGCTCTTTAGGGAGCGTCAGAACCTGGATGTCATTCGCGCTCAGGATGCCGGGCTGACCGGGACCAGCGACGAGACCCTTTTGGCTTGGGCCGCGGATCAGAATCGCGTTCTCCTGGCCCACGGTGTCTCTACGATTACGGCGCACGCGTACCGGCGCGTCATGAAGGCGAACCAATGCCTGGAGTTTTCGAGGTAAGCCCAACCGTCTCCGTCCGGGTTGCCGGTGAAGATATTATCCTGCTTACGGAGTGTAGTGTTTCCGGAGAGTGGGAGGGTCAAGTGCGATACTTGCCGCTACGGTAGTCGCGATCGTAATTGTCGAAACGAAGAGCGCACCCGCGCCGGGCGAGGCTAAGCTGACCAAATATGCTTACGCCTACGAGCGGGCGACGCACGTCACTCATGCCGCAACGCGCGGATCGGATCGACCCGGGTGGCCCGGCGGGCGGGGACGTAGCTGGCCAGACACGTCGCAGCTACCAGCGCGACACTCACGGAGGCAAAGGTTGCCAAATCGCGCGGGCCGACGCCGAACAGGAAACTGGCCAGCACCCGAGTGAGCGCAACAGAAAGCGCCAGCCCAATGGCAATGCCGGTCAGCGCCATGACCAGGCCTTCACCGACTACCATGGCGAGGACGTCGCCTGGCTTTGCGCCTAAGGCGATGCGGACTCCAATTTCATGCGTTCGTCGCGTGACGGAGTAGGCCATCACGCCGTAGACGCCGACAATCGCGACCACCAGGGACACGAATGCGAAGGCGCCCAGTAAACAGGCCCGCCTGCACGGGCGTCGGGCCTGTCCCGCGAGCCCGAATCGCCGGGTGGCTATCGTCTACCAAACATCCTTTTCGAGAGACTTCAGTTGGGCGCGATGCAATCCGGAATCGAGTTTCGCCGGACGACGCGAGTATATGTCGTTCAGGCGTTCGGTAATGGCATCGTCCTGCCGCCCCTTCAGGTATTCGGCAATCGCTTTCGCGTACAATTGGCTTCTCGAAACGTTGAGACGGCGGGCAGTTGCTTCCGCCTGGCGGAACAGATCGTCCGGCATCGAAACGGCAGTCTTCACACCCTCAGTATAACCCGAGTTATACCCATTGCTTACCCCGCTGAAGTGCCCGCACTTGCCGCCGGCTTGATGTTCTGATTCACGCGGAAGAAGTTGCCGGGATCGTACTTCGCTTTCACCGCGGCCAGGCGATCGTAGTTGTCGCGATAAGTGGCGCGGATGCGGTCTTCGCCTTCTTCCATCATGAAGTTCACGTACGCCCCGCCGGCGCCGTAGGGGTGCATCGCGTCGTAGTAGTCCCTGGCCCAAGCGGTGATGGCCTGGCGATTGGCCGGGTCGGGGTCGACGCCCACGATCACCTCGCTCCATACGGCGTCGCGGATAACTCCACGGAGTTTCGTTCGCTGCCCACTTTGTGCGCCGCGCCGTTGATCGGATAGAGGTGCATGGTGGAGAACATGGTCGGCATTTGCGGGCCGTGCTGCACGTGTGCGGCGATGGCGTCGTCGGAGAGTTCCTTGAAGAAGTCGGCCTTCCAGTACCACTGCATGCCCGGCTGGATAGAGGGGGTCGAACATGCCTTGCAGCATGGGGAACGGCATGGGCACGAAGAATTCGAAGGCCGGTGGGCGATAGTCTGCGAATCGGGTTCGAGGATCGCGTTGGCCTGATCCATAGTGCCCGGGTAGCACCAGACGATGCCGCACATCTTCTTCAGGTGCAGCGCCTCGGGAAACGGCGGGGCCGGCGGCACCATCATAAACGCGAAGAAGCCGTAGATCTCTTCCGGCGCCTGCACGATGAATTCGCGATACCACTTCATGATGTCGGCGGCCTGATCCAGGTCCCAGAGCATCGGTCCGGCGCAGACGGTGTGGACGGGATGCGCCTGAAACAGGAACGACGTGACCACGCCGAAATTTCCGCCGCCTCCGCGGAGCGCCCAGAACAGATCGGTGTGTTCCTCGGCGCTGGCCACCACGAAACTGCCGTCGGCCAGCACCACGTCGGCGGACAGCAGGTTGTCGATGGTCAGCCCGTATTTGCGGGTGAGATGGCCGAGGCCGCCGCCCAGGGTGAGGCCGCCGACGCCGGTGCTGGCGACAATTCCGGAAGGCACGGCCAATCCGAAGGCATGGGTGGCGTGGTCCACATCGCTCCACTTGCAGCCGCCGCCCACGCGCACGGTGCGGGCCGATGGATCCACGCGGACATAGCGGATGGGGGCAAGGTCGATGACCAGGCCGTCGTCGCACACACCCAGGCCGCCGGCGTTGTGGCCGCCGCCGCGGATCGAAACTTTCAGGTTGTTTTCCCGCGCCATCTGGACAGCGGTCATAACGTCGGCCGCGTCGGCGCACTGGGCGATCAGCAGAGGCTTGCGATCGATCATGCCGTTGTAGACCTTGCGCGCCTCGTTGTAGCGGGCGTCCGCGGGTTCGATGACCTCGCCGCGGAACCGGCCGCGAAAAGCAGTGATTGTTTCCGGTTGTAACATGATTCCCTCCGTGATTCTCAATTTGCCATACCGGCCGTTCTAAAAGCGTTCCGGGAAGGGAGAATTTGCCGTTCGGCGGAATTGCAGGCCCTCCCGGGCGCGTTGCTCGCACGAACGGGAGCCGGTCTCGCGGGCGGCAACTGGTGATGCGATTCGTTCAGTGCATCCAGCGCCAACAGCCGCTCGGCGTGGAGAATGGCGGAGGGATAGTCGGACTGCTCTTCGGCCAGGTGCGCCAGGCGGCTCAAGGCATGCGCCAGTTGCCCTCGATACCGGTCGCGCGCGGCTTCCAGCCAATTGTCGTAGAGGGCCGGGAGCAAGTCGTCCTGATAGAGGCGGGCGGCGCCTTCCAGGGCGGAGCGTTCCGCTGCGGAATCGGCGCGCGCCCGTGCCGCCGCGGCGTCGGAAAGCGCTGCTTCGAACTCCAGGACGTCCACCGTACAGGCGGGTCCGCGCTGCCACTGCACAGTGTGATTGTCCGAAGCCAGCGGGCAGCAATCGGCCGGCAGGGCGCGCCGCAAATGGTGCAGCAGTTGCCGCAGATTGGTGCGCGCCTGCGATTCGGCGGAGTCCGGCCACAACAGAAACGCCAACTGCTCCCGGGAAGCTTCGCCGTGCAGGGCCAGATAGGCCAGTAGCGAGTGGAGGCGATTGGTGTTTACCGTGGTGATGGCCTGATCGCCGCAGGTCACCCGCAAATTGCCGAACAGCTCAATTCGAATGGCCTCACCCCTCCATTTGGGCCGATGGTACCGCCTTCTGCAGAGGCACTCCATTCCACGGGGAGGTGTACGATATAATCGACGTCTCTCAGGCGCACCGGCGCGGACCGGAAAGGGTGGTTTAATTGGCGAAAAGCGCGATTGCCGTGGGACATGAGGCCGTCCGGAAAACGGCCAGGATTATGGCCGTGAAGGAGACCGTCAAGGCAACCCTGGTAGGGCTGGTGTCCGGTACACAGTGGGGCGGGGACCGTCTGCTTTTGTCCATAGAAGACGGTTCCGTCCACTTCGTCGCCGGCAACACGCTCTACCGGCAGGATCAGGCAGACTTCCTCCGTGCCGAGTTTCCGGCCGGCAGCGCGTTTGCCGGCCGCGCTTCCTGGCTACAGGGTCTGTCGCCTCAAGAGATGCCTTTCTGTATGGGACTGGCGGGGGAACTACCGCCGGCATGGCCGGGCATGGCCTCGTCCACCTGCGGATTTTTGGAGCGGTTTGGCCATTTCTACCGGAGCCACCGGCCCCAAATCGAATTGGCCGGGCGCGAGGCGCGTTACGTTGTCGAGGGACTTCTGGCGCTTCAGCATTGGCCGGCGCTCCTCAAAGCGGTGCTGGATTCGATGGGCGGAACGGCCCGGGCGAGTTTCCCAAAAGGGTTGGCCGATGCCGATCTCGGCGCCTTCCTGGGGAGACTCCTGATTGGCCCTCCGCACGACCGCATCCGCCTCGCCCCCATTCCCGATGCCATGCGGACCGTGTACGGGCAGGACGCGCCTGCCGCCGAAGTCTACCTGCGGATTCCGCAGTATCTGAGAACGCTGAAGAAACTGGAACATCACGCGGAATCGCTGGCGCCGCTGATTGATCAACTCCGCGCGGAGTTGTAACGGAAGGTCACGGATGGGTCAGGGTTCCCGAGTCTACCGTCTCTCCGCCGCGTGAGATGGTTTGAAAGTAGAGTTCGTCTCCGGCAATTTCCATCAGTGCGAAGGCCCGGTCGCTATCGAAACCCTTGGCTGTCTCGGCGGACGGTCTGAGGTTGTGGAACCGCAATTGTCCGGAACTGCCCAGCACGAAATAGTAAATGCCCTTCTGCGGTTGAAGGCGCTCGTAGAAGTGCTCGTGGCCTGCCAGTACCAGGGTGACTCCGTACTGGGTGAAGAGCGGCTCCAGTTGTTTGCGCAGGTCCAGGTCGGGACCGTGCATCTTGCCGTCGGAGTAGAGCGGGTGATGAAAAAAACAGATCTTCCAGTGGGCGTCCGATCCGGAAAGCTGCTGCCGGATCCAGTTCAATTGTTGCGGGTCCATGTAGTTGCTGTCCAGCGCCAGGAAGAGTGCGTCTCCTTTTTTGAAACTGTAATAGCGCTTACCGTCCATGTGGAACGGCTTGTAGAGGCGCTCGTTGCTGCCGTCGTGATTTCCCAGCGAGGCGTAAAACTGGACGCCCAGCGTCAACAGGCCCTCGTACGGTTCTTCGAATTTTCGATGGAAATCGCCCGCGGATTCGCTGCCGTAAATGTTATCGCCCAGCATCAGGACGAAGTCGAACGGAAACTGCTCATGGTAAGTGAGCATCTGCTGCGCAGTCTGATATTGCGCTTTTCCTCCGGTTCCGCCATCGCCGATAACGGCCAGCTTCACGGATTTTGGTTTCAGCGGCAGCGTCAGGTTGGCGGTGCGGCCGGGCGCTCCTGCTAAAAGCAGGAGCAGCGCCAGGCAGCGGGATGAATCAGGAAATGACATTGGGAATGAAATCCAGAATCAAATTGGCCTCTACGTCGCGCAGAATCAGGCATCGCCCCACCAGCCGGTAGTCCATGCCGTGCGGCAGGTCCGGCAGGCTTGCCAGTAGAGAAGGCGGCGTGGACTGAAGCGGCTCGGCGGCGGGATACGAAGCGTTTACCGAGACCGGCTGCGGCGCTACCGGCGAGCCGCTCCGCAGACTCTCTCGGATGCGGGCCCCATGGGGACCGTGCATGGCATCTCCGATCAGCCGCCGGAATTCCGCGGCGATTTCCGGTGCGAAAATGTCGCCCTGCCGGGCCTCGCGGCGCGCCTCGCGGATTCCGCGCGCCAGTGCACGCTGGCGGTTTTGAATCTTTTCAGGCGAGTTCGTGGGCTTCAGTGCGGGCAGTTGCGACGCAGCGGCCTTGCGGACCTTCATGCAGTCTTCCACGCGCCGGCTGAAGTCCGCCAGGATAGCGCTGGACCGATTCACCTTTTGCTGGGCACGCGCAAGCGGGCCGGCCAGCAGGAGAAGCAGCACCAGCCGCCGGGTCATTTGCCCGCGCCTTTCTCAACGGACACTTCGACCGCGGTTTTCACCACATCTTTGACTACCTCCCTCACCGCGCCTTTGACCATCGCCTCCACTTCTTCCGGTGTAATATCCAGTTCCGTGAGTTCTCCGGCAACCTCCTCTACGGCGTCCGTGACAAGGGGCCCAACGGCGGGAATTTCGCGGGCCACGGCTTTGGCCACTTTTTTGGCAATCCTTTCGCTGGGGCTGGCGGACTCTTCCTTTTCACCGGCGGCCTGTTCGGCCAGTTGCCAATCGCTTTCAAACGTACGCTGCAGACCGGTCACCACTTTGGCATCGCGAAAGATGAACCCCACCTCCCGCCGCGCATCCAGTTCCATCTCGCGCAGGCTCTGGCTGCCCACGAAGGCGAATTGCCGGTCGCGCACAATGGTGCGGGTGTGCAGCCGCATCTGCGCAAGCTTACACACCGGTACCCCGGGGATCGCGCCCACCAGCCGGCCGATGATCCGCACGCTTACTCCCGCTTTGGCACGATCGGCAAGAAGCCGGATCATGCTTCTATCGCTCACCTGCGGATCGTAGATGGCCAGTTCTCTCCGCGCCCCCTGGATAAATTTTGCCAGTTCCTTCCGCGCGTTTACGGGACTCACCAGGAACCGGGAATTTCCGGCTTCATAAGGCGTGCGCTTGCTGTCCGCCTCGAATAGTCTGGCGGCTTCGCGCACCACTTCCCGGCTGCGTGTGATCACGCCGAAACTGCGGCTGCGTTCCATGTCGATGCGAGTCAGGTTGAAAGCCAGCAGGTACAATTCCCGCCGGTCTACGATCATCATCTTGCCGTGGTAACGCACCAGATCGTCGCCGGTGCGCGCTACGGTCACTCCGGCGCCCAGAAGGCGCTGTTCCAGGGCGCGCAGATTCTCTTCGCCGGCGCGATTTTTGGACGCGATCAAGGCGTGTACGGATACGCCGCGGCTCACCGCGTTGGCCAGGGCGCTTTCGATTTCCCGCTGGTCGAAGCGGAAGATCATGATTTCAATCCGGCTCCTGGCGGAACGTAATTCCCTGGATCAGCGACCGCGCGCCATCGCCCGGCTGAATCAATAATTTCACTGGCCGTTCTCCCCTCATTCCGCCCGGTGGCGTAGTGTGGCACTCGTCATGCTTCTTTGTGTGCAGTTGGGGCACCGTTCGGATTCGGAGGAGACGACTTCATGCGGTCCATTGTGAAAACTCGAACAGTTTCGATTTTGGTGATGACGATCGCCAGCGCGTGGGGCGCCGGAGATGCAGCCACGCCCGCCATACTCTGGAAGGACCCGGCGAACGCCCGCCGCGATCTGTTCTACGGTCCGGGAGGAAAGGCCGACCAGCCGCGCGGGCCGTTCACTTTCGAAAAGGAGGATCTGGATGGGACCAATCCCAAGTTCGTGGTGCGCGATGCGGACGGCGTCAAATGGAAGGTGAAACTGGGTCTGGAGGCACGGCCGGAAACCGTGGCCACCCGGCTGGTGTGGGCCGTGGGCTACTTCGCCACCGAAGACTATTTTCTCCGCGATATGAAGATCGCGAAGATGCCGGTGAAGCTGCATCGCGGGCAGAAGCTGGTCGAGCCCGGCGGCGTGGTGCACAACGTCCGGCTGAAGCGGGAACCCAAGGACCGGAAGAAACTGGGGAACTGGAGTTGGGACCAGGACGTATTCACCGGATCGCGCCAATGGAACGGCCTGCGCGTCATGATGGCGGTGATGAATAACTGGGATCTCAAGGATGTCAACAACGCGATCTACCGCGTGGATTCCGAGCGGATCTTTCTGGTGAGCGACTTGGGCGCCACCTTTGGAACCGCCGGCCGGAGCTGGCCGCGCGAGCGCTCCAAGGATAACCTCGATATGTACAGCCTCTCGAAATTCATCCGGCGGACCACTCCGCAAACGGTGGATTTCGAGACTCCGGCGCGCCCTAAGTGGGTCTTCCTGGTGAATCCCAAGGAGTATCTGAGCCGCGTGCACCTGGAGCATCTGGGCAAGAATGTTCCACGCGCCGATGCCCGCTGGATAGGAGAGCTGCTGGCGCGGCTTTCGCCGGACCAGATCCACGATGCGTTTCGCGCCGGCGGCTATTCGCCCGAAGAGATCGCGGCTTTCAGCAGGATTGTGCAGGCGCGGATCACCGCGCTGACGGACTTGTGACAGGCGACAAACTGCGATCCTCTATCCCGCGGCCTCTTCGCGGAAGCCCAACTCGTATAGCCCGGCGTAGATGCCGCCCGCCGCCATCAATCGATCGTGGGTGCCGGATTCGCAGATGGTTCCGGCATCCACCACAAAAATATTGGCGGCGTTCCGTATGGTGCTCAAGCGGTGTGCGATCACGATGGAAGTGCGTCCTTTCATGAGCCTCTCCAGGGCTTCGAAAACAAGCTTCTCGGAGGAGTTGTCGAGCCCCGAACTGGGTTCATCCAGAATCAGGATGGAGCTGTTCCGGATCACCGCGCGGGCGATGGCGATGCGCTGCCGCTGGCCTCCCGAGAGGGTCACGCCGCGCTCACCCACAGTAGTGTTATAGCCGTCCGGCATGGATTCTATGAACTCCGCGGCGTTAGCCATTTCCGCGGCCCGGTAGATCTCCGCCCGGGTCGCTCCCGGTTTGCCGTACGCGATGTTCTGCCAGATGGTGCCGTGGAATAAGAGCGTCTCCTGCAGAACAAAACTCATTTGCTGGCGAAGCGACTTCACCTTGTAATTGCGAATGTCCTGTCCATCGATGCGAATGACGCCGGAGCCGGGATCGTAAAAACGCGGAATCAGGCTGATGATGGTGGTCTTTCCCGCGCCCGTGGGGCCCACCAGGGCTACGGTTTGCCCAGGCTCGATGCGCAGCGATACGTCGCGCAGCACCGGCCTGTCGGCAACGTAATGAAAGTTCACGTGCTCGAATTCGATCAGGCCCTTGAAGGGTCCGGCCTTGCGCGCGCCCCGGATATCGGCGACCTCGCCGGGGGTATCCAGCACCTCGCGGATGCGCTCGTACCCCACCGATGCCTTGGAATATGCGTCGGTCATCTTGGACAGATCCTGCATGGGCTTGTACATTTTGCCCAGGTAGAAGATGAAAATGATGAGTGAACTCGCGTCCAGGTCGGCGGCCAGCACCATGCGCGTCCCAAACCAGAGCACCAGGCTCGTGCCCACCGCTACGATGATCTCTACCAGGGGAGAAAGCTTGGCCTTCAGGGCCCGCGCGCGCAGCGCAGTTTCCACGCTCTCCAGACTTTCCTCCGCCAGACGCTTCTGCTCGTAATCCTCCCGCGCGAATGCCTTCACTACGCGAATGGAAGTGAGCACTTCCTGGATGGTGGAAACGATCTGCCCTTCCTTTTTCCGTACCTCGCGCGACGCTTGTTTGATGCGGCGCGTATAGCTGTAGACCACCGCGAACAGCACCGGCGCCACCGACAGCGCGATCAGGGTGAAACGCCAGTTCAGATAGAACATCACACCGATCATGCCCGCCAGGGTCATCACATCGACCAGTCCGCCCAGTACGCCCGACGCGATAAAGCTCTGCACGTTGTCGATGTCGCTGGTCACGCGGCTGATCAGGTCGCCGGTCTGCTTGTTGTCGTGATAGGAAAGCGACAGCTTTTGTACGTGGGAGTACACCGTCAGGCGCATATCGTGCATGACCCACTGCCCCACGGTGGTGGTCAAATATTTCTCGGCGTACGAACAAATTGCGCCTACCATCGCCACTCCCAGGGCGGCGAACGCGGCGAATCGCAGGATGTCCAGCGGATTGTTGCCCGCTACGGAAAAAACCAGGTGGTTGAGCCATCCGTTGAGGCGCGGGGAGTGAGCTTTCAATACGTCGTCGAAGACGATCTTCAAGGGCCAGGGCTGCAGCAGATCCGCAATGGTCTCGCCCGCAATCGCCACCAGGCCCAGCAGCAGGGCACTGGTAATGCGGTCGCAGAAGTCTTTTCCAGTGCGTCAGTGCGGTCATTCACTTCCGGTGAAGCAGGTCGGGCAAAAATTCGCGCAGAACATCGAATCCGGCGGATGCGCCCATCATCACGCCGATGTTGATCGCGGCCGGCCTCAGCCCGCGAGTATCGTGCGGCTGCCAGGTGCGCGATATCAGGGCGGCGCCTATCACCGCCCCGATCTTCGAGACGGAAACGTGACGCGTACCATCGTTATGCCGCGCTAGAAAAGAACTCTCCAGCGCATACCGCACGCGCGGCTTGGCGCCCGTCAGGCCGGAACGAAGATAGCGATTATCTTCCTGCGTCAGGCTGGATGCGCCGTACAGCAGCGTGGTGAAGGTGACGTGTTCGGCGTAGGAACTGAGGAGGCGTCTCTCAAATGCGTGAGTCCCCTGGCCCCATTCGTCCGGCCGGTTTCTCCATTGACCCCATCCGGCGCTCGCGGCGGTTCGAAAAATGGAGACGGGATCTACCGTTTGCTTCACATAGAGTGTCAGCCTCTGGTGTGCGGTAAGAGGCACGTAGGGCGGCGGGAGGCTGGCTGGCATGGCGCGGTTGGCTTCTTGAGGTTGCCCATGCAAGGCAGCGACAAATATCACCTGGAGCCAAATCGAGCGTACCCTCATCATGCGATCTACGAGCAAAGCGGGGGCCATCGCCGCATTGGTATCCGGAAGCACCATAAATAATCACCGCGGCATCTAAGATGCAAGAAGGATGCCGATGAAGCCAACCGGTGCGTTTCTGATTGTTTGTTTTTGCGCGTCCGGCACTTGGAGTCAAACGCAGGACCAGAGTCCGGCCGCTGGTCAGAGCCAGCCGTCCCAGGATCGCGACCGTACCAAGAGTTCGACCCTGGAGGTTAAACCGGGTCAGGAAGTAATCAAAACCAAAGACCTGTGGACGGACTCCGGCATTTTCCACCCCTTTCTGCGCATGCCGAAGTACATTTGGCAGGACCAGAAGGCTATTTGGACCAGCCCCTTTCGCACCAGTAAAAAGAATGCGAAGTATTGGGCCATCTTCGGCGGAGCGACCGCTGCCTTGGTCGCCACCGACAGGTACACGGCTAAAGACCTGCCTAACTCTTCCAGCCAGGTGTCGGTAAGTAATTGGGTTTCGCGCTTCGGTTCGGCCTACTCGCTGATTCCTATCAGTGCGGGCTTCTACTTCATCGGCAGCGGCGAGCATGACGACCGCTTGCGCGAGACGGGCCTCCTCTGTTTTGAATCGCTGATCGATAGCAATCTCGCGGTGGAAGCGGTGAAGATCATCACGAATCGCGCTCGCCCGCTGGAGGGCAATGGCAATGGCAATTTCGAATCCAGCCCGAACGGCCGTTGGAATTCCAGTTTTCCTTCCGGACACGCCATAAGCACGTGGGCGTTGGCCTCAGTGGTGGCGCATCAATATCCCCACCCCCGCATCATTCCGATTCTGGCTTATGCGTTTGCCGGCACTGTGGTGGTGTCTCGCGTAGGGGCCCGGAAGCACTTTCCCGGGGACGTGGTGGCCGGGTCCGCCATGGGCTGGTTCATCGGCGATTACGTATACGGGCGCCGTCACAATTCAGACCTGGATCAGAAGAAGAGTGTGTCACAAAAAATACTGGATCACGTACGGCTGGGGTTGGACTTGGAGTGAAGTGCCTCGCTGTCCAGAACGCGCATCTGGCGCTCGTCGTAGCGCGTGCCCGCCACGGCATCGGGCGGAATGGCTTCTTCGATGCGGGCGATACCGGCGAGTGGCGGAATTCATTTGGCCATGCGCGCGGGATAGGGCGTGTCGTAGCCCTTGGCATCCCACCACAGAATGTGATTCAGGGTGTCCGCCGGTGCGTCGTCGATATCTTTCCAGTTCATTTTCTGAGACTGCTGCGCGGCCCACAGGCGGCGTCCGGCCAGAGCTTTGAGCGGCGGATTCATCTCGTCGGGCGCGATGCCCGGGGTCAGGTGCTCGTATGGCTTCACGTCCGGGTCGGCGGTGAAGATGCTGGTCATGGGGCGCGCGGCGGCCAGGAAGCGCGTGCGCTGCGGAATGCGCAGAATCTCCTGGATGGTGCGGATCATGCTGGTGTGGTTGTAATTGTTCGAATCCACGGCGTTGCGGCGGACGTACGGCCCGATGGCCAGCGCCAGGGTGCGATGCCCGTCCACATGGTCCACGCCATTCTGCGCGTCGTCTTCCACTACCAGGATGAGGCTCTTGGACCAGAAGCGGCTCTTGGAAATTCCTTCCACGATGCGGCCCAGGGCCAGGTCGTTATCGGCCACCATGGCGGCGGGCTTGGGTACGCCGGGGCGCGTGCCGTTGGTGTGGTCCTGGTTCAGCGTGAGGATGCTGAGATTGGCCAGCTTGCCGCTGGCTTCGTGCTCGGCCAGTTCGCGCAGAAATTCCTCGGCGCGGATCTGGTCGGGAATGGAAAGCGTGCTGTACGGGTAGCGCTGGCTGCAATATTTTTGCAGCGCGGGCACACCGCTGCGCGCGCCCACGGCATCCTGCCACTTGCCCTCTTTATAGAGTTTCCAGTACGCGCTCCAGCTCAGGGTGTCGCTCTCGTCCATGTCCTGGGCGGTCCGTTTGACGGGGTCCCATTTGGCGGCGATCTGGAATTCGCCGTAAATGCGCACGTCCAGGGGCCGGGTCGCGGCCTGCCAGAAGAAACCGGTAGGCGCCACGGTCAGGGCGTCCGCCATGTTCCACGCATACCCGCGCGGCGAAGACGCGAAGGCGCGCTCGGTGTAGTCGCTCACGAAGCCCTGCTCCAGCCACTGATGTCCGTCGAAACTGATCGCGCCGCCGGCATAGAAATTGTCCAGCACCACGTAGCGTTCCGCCAGGGCGTGATGATTCGGCGTGATGTCGCGGCCGTACATGACCAGTTTGGGGTCGCCGTTGGCCTTGGCGATATCGCCGAAAACCTGGTCGTAGGTGCGATTCTCTTTGACGATCAGGAACACGTGCTCGATGCCCAGCGACGTGAGGTTGGCGATGCCGCCCGCCGGTTCGTATTGCGGCATGTTGGCGGCGCGCACCTCGCGCGTGCCGGAGGTCACCTGCAGCGGCGTCAGCGATGGAATGGTTTCCAGCGATCCTTTATACTGCGTCGAGTTGAAGGTGCCCCGGCCGTTAGAGGTATCGGCCATCCCCTTGATGTTGAGCACGCGCAGCGCTCCCTGCGAATCGATCGCGATGGCGGAGGGAAAATACGCGGTAGGCACCGCGCCCGCCACGCTCCAGTTCCTGCCGGACGCTTGGAGTACGGCGATGGCGTTATTGCCGCCGCAGGTCACGTACAGCGTCTTGCCATCCGGCGCGAAGACCGACGAACTCGGCTGGCTGCCCAGCGCCGCATCGGGAAACGTCGGGATCTTTACATCGTGCCGGTCGAGCGTGGCCGCATCCACGATGGACACTGTGTCGGAATGGCTGTTGGAGACGGCCAGCAGCTTTTGGTCGGGGCTCAGGATCAGGTCCGAAGGCGCCACCGTATCGTTCGCCGGGGAGATTATCCAACCGGCAACTCACCCGATATCCCGACGAAGCCCGCCGCCTTTGCATTAAAAGCTATTCGACTCTGCCCGCTTGGGAATAATACGATTGCTCCGATGTGAAGTCATTCTCGCGTCAGCCCTTAGCGTACAAGATTCCCGGAATGGTCCCGGCTGGCCTGAGACGCCCGAGACTGGCCACCGCGTCTGGCACCCCATGTATGCCCGGTTCAGGCATGCCGCCGTAAGAGCCGAAAAATGGAGATTGACCGGCTCCCGCTTTCAAGCCATTGTGAACTGTTCGCAGAGAAACAAACCGAGGGTAATCCGTTACTCGGGCCGAAGTAGTTCTGAGTTCGGTGCTGCTCGGGGCAGACTGACCAGATTCAAGAGCCGCTACCTATACAGAGTTTTCGGGTCAGGCCTGCGCAGGCGCCAGGTGTGCCTTGGAAGTTCCGCAAGCCGAGGAATGGGATGCAGTGAGATATGCGCGAGGGTATCTTTGAACGCCCGACCGGATCGTGCCCCGGAGACCCCAGCGAGCCGCTTTTTATCGATCGGCCTCAGAGTTTGTGTTGCTGACGCGCCGACACGCAACGCAGAGCGAATTGATCGCCCCCAGGAGTTCAGCTTCGTCTTTGCTCGACAGCTTACCGCGCCACACTCTTCTGACGATTCCGGATCCGTCCACCAAGGCTAGTGTTGGGGTGCCCGAGATGCCAAGTGAATCGAAACGAGCTGCCTGCACTCCATCCACTGCTAGCTCATTGCCCTTCAGATACTCGTCGCCGTCTCGAGGGCCTTGTCCAGCCTCAGGAAACACCACCATTATGCCGAAGCCGCGAGGCCCGACCGTTCTCAATGCCGCCATTTGCCGATAGAACGGCATGCTTGCTGAGCAAATGTGACATTTTGTTGACAAAAACAGAACCGCAGTCGCCGAACCCTGCACGGCGGTGAGCGGAAACGGCTTATTGAGCAATCGCTCGGATGGGGCTGGCGCCGACCTTAGAAGGCGCATCCCGCGGGGAACGACTCGATCATATATGTTTACACCGATGATTGTTATTCCAGTAGCAATGACCGCGATATTTGCTAAGCGTTCCAGCGTTGGCATATGTAGTGTGTACTCCAAGTGCGGGAAGCAGTCAAGAAGTAACTTTTATCGTACCTCCAAAAGCCCGTTCTTATTCGACACATTTCGTTGACTCACGTACGTTTCTTATGATAATGTCGGTCCGTGAAACCTCTAGCTCCAATTCGAAACATCGTGTTGCTTTCTGCTGCTATCGCATCCGGGGTGGCATTCGGTGACTGTAGTTGGACATCCTCGAGCAACTGCAGTACGAATGGTAGTACCGTTTGCTGCACTGTTACGGCGTCTGGCGTTTGCAGCGGGGGCGTCACCTGCACTACCGTCGGAGTATCGTGTGTGGGTCCCAACGGCGGCTCAAAGGGAAGCTCCTCCACATGTAACCCACCTCTTGCTAATTAGACTCGAGGGGCTTCTGAGTCGCGCCCGTTACTTAGGCTAATGACAGACCTTTGGGATGGTGGCTCTAGCTTTTCTGCTATCCCTCCCCTTGCGCCGATCTGTGTATCCGTCGGGTCGCCCATTCTATATATCTGAGTTTCGCATTTCAATGAGGGAACAGTATGGTATTATCGAGATCCGGAAGAAAACTACCTCGCCTCTGGCGCCTCAAGATGGTGCTCGTCTGTGTTGCCGGGGTCTTCCTCGGTTTGCATGCTTTTGGGCAGAACCGCGGGACGAGCGCGACGTTTGAGGTCGCTTCAGTCAAAGCCGCACAGTTGTCACCAGCGGGATCTCCCGCAGGAGTGATGATCGACGAGATGAGGGAAACGGTTCAACCCCTCGGATTTATCGGCGTGCGCGGTCGCTTGGTTCATATGGAATCGACATCACTACTAAACTTGGTGGCGGTCGCATATCGGGTGGCGAAAAGTCAAGTTGCGGGCCCCGCTTGGATGTCGGAACGGATGTTTGACGTCGATGCGAAGCTTCCGGAAGGTGCTGCGACCGGTGAAGTCAATAGCATGCTGCAGACGCTACTAGGGGACAGGTTCGGGCTCCAAGCGCATGTAGAGGGGAGGGTCCAGAAGGGCTATGAGTTGAGGCTCAACAATAACGCGCTCCAGCTCAAGATCGCGGCCCAGCAAGCGGAGAATACGGACCTGGATGGCGAGCGGGAGCAGGCGAAGCAAGCCCTTCGCCGAATGCTATCGGCGCCGAGCCCCCAAATGCGCGGTGGAACACTGCGCATTGAGCGGACCAACATCACCGCCGGTGAATTGGCGAAGCTCCTGGCTCGCATAGTCCGTATCCCTATTGTAGACCGAACTGGCCTCCAAGGCCGATATGACGTAGAGCTGGAGTACTCGCCAGAGGGCCCCGATCAGGAACTTAAAGGAACGACGATTTTCCAGGCAGTCGAGAAGCTCGGCCTTAGGCTAACTCCCGCCAACGTAACTGGTGACATAGTCGTTGTTGATAAGCTCAATAAGACCCCAACACCCAACTAGTTTATAAGTCAATTGCAGCTCGAGGCAGCGCCAACAACCATCGGTTGCCGCCAACCCGTTTCGGGTGTGGGCACACGCTTTCTGATTTTGACGGGAACTGGTTCTGGCCTGCAAAGGAAATTACCGCTCGATAGCACATTATGCTGATCATGGATCGTAGACCTATTCAGTTTTTTAATTCCGTGGTCGGGACTAAGTGTAGTTGCGGCCGCTGTGTACCTCGGGGCTGGTTTCCGATCGAAATTGGGGATAGATATTCAGTTGTAAGGTGGATGGATCTCGAAAGTGTTTGGTCCAGTGGATCGTTCTTTTCGGCGCCGTTCTTCACACAAGCCATCGAGAGCCTTCGTGGTGGGGGTATTCCACCGAGGGAACTCGAAACTGATATGGCCGCAATTGGGCTGCATGCAGCGCGCCTTCAAGAGATGATGCCGGCTGGTATTGTTTTTCACATTTCTCGATGCGGTTCCACTCTAGTTTCAAATGCGCTGGCAATGATTGATAACGTAGTCAGCCTTAGGGAAGCGCCACCGATGGATAAAATGATGCAGCTTGCCGCCTCGACGGTGCCGCACTGGGCGGGCTTAGGACGGGACGGCATACGCAACCTGAATACGTTGTTTGGGTCCTATCGCGGCTTCCAGGCGGCGCACGTCGTCATAAAGTGCGGGCTTGCGGGAATCGCAGCCTTGAGGGCGTGCAGAGAGGTGTGGCCTGACGTGCCGTTCCTCATTATAATCCGCGATCCGGGGGAGGTGATAGTTTCAAGCATTGATAAGCCCCCTAAGACATTAGTGGAGTGGTACACAGGTGCGGCCCCGTGCCCATTCGGCATCGCTCCCTCCGAGGTTGTCGATTCGGGTCTACATGAACTTAGTGCTTGGGCAATTGGTCGCATGTTCGAGGAGGTACTCCGGCATATAGATGATAGGTGCTTGGTGCTGGATTATCGCGACTTGACTCCCGAAACGACCATGCGTGTCGCGGAGCATTTCGGCCTCCAGGTGCCCCCAGCAAGGCACGGTGCGTTCTCGGGCGTGTTCGCGTTTCACGCGAAACGCCCAGGGCAGGTGTTTAGCAACGAAGAAGAGAAGAAGCGGCGCTCTGCGGCGGAACTGATCGTCGGAGCCGCAAATCGGTGGGCCTCCGCTGCATACGAGGCGCTGCTGGGGTCGGGCGTGAGGCTTTATGGCCCGGCCCGGGGTTGAGCAGGGGGTACTCGACGAAAGCTACTGAGGTATGCTGTGAATGGCGCCTGACATCGACACAATCTTTTTCCCGGACGGTGTGGATTCGTTTGTTGATGAAGCTCTGGGCCGCCATGCCCTGTATCTTAGAGGGGTGTCTGACAAGTTCGGCGATGTTGTCTCGTGGAAGGTCTTGAACCACCTTCTTGCCTATGGTGGGCTGGCATACCCGCGGCTCCGGCTCATAAGCGGATCCTCCGATCTGCCGGCTACCCACTATTCGCGCACGGGGCCTGATGGATATCCACATCTGCTAGTGGCCGAACTGGCATCATTCCTCCGAGAAGGTGCTACGCTCGCGATTAGCGGAATGGAGCGGCTTCATGAGCCCGTATCGGGTTTGTGTAGAACCCTGGAGAGAAAACTTGGTATACCCCTTCAAGCAGAGTTGTACGCTAGCTGGAATGATAATCCACGGCGCGGATTCCAGTGGAATGACCACGAGACCTTGGTCTTTCAGATCTCGGGAGAGAAAAACTGGTGTCTATTTCAGCCGACAGCGTACCATCCCACGGCGCATTTCAGCCAGCCCCAACCGAACCGTGTGCCCAACTGGGAGGGCCCCCTTCTGGCCGGCGATTTGCTCTATATTCCCAGAGGATGGTGGTACTCCGATAGCCCGCTGGGGGAACCGTCCCTATACCTTACAGTGACATTCAGCAATCCGCGCGGGACGGATATGCTTTGGCGGCTCTGTCAACGCGCGGACTTGATTGATGTCCTGCGTATGGATGTCCCGCGCTTTGCAACCCTAGAAGATCAAAGCTCCTATTTGTCCTGTTTCCAGAAGGAGGTTGCTGACCTATGCGGGCGTCCCGGGCTGTTCCTGGGACTCGTCAAAGACCTGCAGCAGGCCTCTGGACCGTGGGCACACTTCGGCTTGCCGTGGAGTGTAGCGGCCAATCCGCTGCCACCAGCCGAGGGCTACATATTAGTTTCGCTGCTGCGCTTCCCATCCGCCGAAATGATTGGGTGGCGTGAATCCGATGGTAGCATCAGGATTCTACACAACAATCAGGTGCATACTCTCGATGACGGGGCCGCCAGGGTCCTTGACCTGATTGGCCGATGTCCTGACCTGACCGTCCGAGATTTGCTTGATCGGTGTGGCGAGAATATGCCGCCCGTTCGCGTACTGGAACATTTGTCCGGGCTTATCAAGATGGGGGTCGTGTCCGCTCGCGCTCCGGACTGACGTGAGCGGTGGGTAGCGTGTCTGTGCATTCACTTCCGAGATCTCCGAGGTGCTGGGCGCGACGCTCCGAACTCCGCGGGCATGCCAGACGAAGGAATGCAGTGTACGATCGGCAGAGTCTTTCTTAGGATTGCGCGTCCGTGCCATATCTTATTTGTTTATTTGTTAAGGCCTGGGGTTGGGCACGGTCATCAGCGCCGCCACAGGCGTCACACACGGCATCACCCTCGCGTGGGAATACTCGCGCGCCTCCCGCGGCGACCTCAAGCCGGGTTCCGGGTACGATGCGTCCGCCTGCGCCAGCCGCGGGGTCGGCACGGCGGCGTACTTCGGGCCTGTGCTTGGAATCTTCGGACCATAGAGAACGGTGGGACAAATCGCCGCCTACCACGTGGGGATGCGTCCGACCCTGAACTATAGCCCGGCGACTCGCCTGCGCTTTACCCGGGTCCAGTTGCTGGGCGCCCTCAATCGGACTGGCGGGTTATGGGATTTCCGACGGATCGCTTTGCGCGCACCTGGCGCACCGGCCGATCAGGCCGTTTCGTTCGGGCGCCGGATCGCCCTTACCATCGGACTGGCTACAGTCTGCTCCGGCGCTGTCACCCCGATCATCGAATGGGCCGCCGACCAGATTCCCGAAAAACGCATGGGTGTGCACGGCATCGGGCTGATCCTCATTGGGTTCTCTCTGCAATCCGTACAGTACTGGTTGAGCCTGCTGGACGTTCGGGTGCGGTAGGAAGAAACACGAACACATCGCAGAGGCGCTGAGTCGCGCAGAACCTTCGATCTTTGGTCATCCTCCGCGCTTTCCTCCGCGTCTCTGCGCCTCCGCGATGAATCCAATCTGGCTTGCCGAGTTGGCGGGTGGCGGAACTCATTTGGCCGCCCGCGCCGGGTACGGCGTATCGTAGCCCTTGGCGTCCCACCACAGAATGCGATTCAAGGTGTCCGCCGGGGCATCGTCGATATCTTTCCAATTCATTCTCTGAGACCGCTGCGCGGCCCACAGGCGGCGTCCGGCCAGAGCTTTGAGCGGCGGATTCATCTCGTCGGGCGCGATGCCCGGGGTCAGGTGCTCGTACGGTTTGAGGTCCGGATCCGCGGTGAAAATGCTGGTCATGGGGCGGGCGGCGGCCAGGAAACGCGTGCGCTGCGGAATGCGCAGGATCTCCTGGATGGTGCGAATCATGCTGGTGTGATTGTAATTGTTCGAATCCACGGCGTTGCGGCGGACGTACGGCCCGATGGCCAGCGCCAAAGTGCGATGCCCGTCCACATGGTCCACGCCGTTCTGCGCGTCGTCTTCCACCACCAGGATAAGGCTCTTGGACCAGAAGCGGCTCTTGGAAATTCCTTCCACGATGCGGCCCAGGGCAAGGTCGTTATCGGCTACCATGGCGGCGGGCTTGGGTACGCCGGGGCGGGTGCCGTTGGTGTGGTCCTGGTTGAGGGTCAGGATGCTGAGATTGGCCAGCTTACCGCTGGCTTCGTGCTCGGCCAGTTCGCGCAGGAATTCCTCGGCGCGGATCTGGTCGGGAATGGAAAGCGTGCTGTACGGGTAGCGCTGGCTGCAATATTTTTGCAGCGCGGGCACGCCGCTGCGGGCGCCCACGGCATCCTGCCACTTGCCCTCTTTATAAAGCTTCCAGTACTCGCTCCAGCTCAAGGTGTCGCTCTCGTCCATGTCCTGGGCGGTCCGTTTGACGGGGTCCCATTTGGCGGCGATCTGGAATTCGCCGTAAATGCGCACGTCCAGGGGCCGGGTGGCGCGCCTGCCAGAAGAAGCCGGTGGGCGCAACGGTCAGGGCGTCGGCCATGTTCCAGGCGTACCCGCGCGGCGAGGAGGCGAAGGCGCGCTCGGTGTAGTCGCTCACGAAGCCCTGCTCCAGCCACTGGTGGCCGTCGAAACTGATGGCGCCTCCGGCGTAGAAATTGTCCAGCACCACGTAGCGTTCGGCCAGGGCGTGATGGTTGGGCGTGATGTCGCGGCCGTACATGACCAGTTTGGGGTCGCCGTTGGCCTTGGCGATATCGCCGAACACCTGGTCGTAGGTGCGGTTCTCTTTGACGATCAGGAAGACGTGCTCAATGCCCAGCGAGGTGAGGTTGGCGATGCCGCCCGCCGGTTCGTACTGCGGCATGTTGGCGGCGCGCACCTCGCGCGTGCCGGAGGTCACCTGGAGCGGGGTGAGCGCCGGGATGGTCTCCAGCGATCCTTTATACTGCGTGGAATTGAACGTGCCCCGGCCGTTGGAGGTATCGGCCATGCCTTTGATATTGAGCACGCGGAGTGCGCCCTGCGAATCGATGGCGATCGCCGAAGGGAAATAGGCGGTGGGCACGGCGCCCGCGACGCTCCAGTTCTTGCCCGACGCCTTTGAGCACGGCGATGGCGTTATTGCCGCCGCAGGCCACGTACAGCGTTTTGCCGTCCGGGGCGAAGACCGAGGAACTGGGCTGGCTGCCCAGCGCGGCATCGGGGAAGGTGGGGATCTTTACATCGTGCCGGTCGAGCGTGGCCGCATCCACCAGGGAGACCGTATCGGAGTGGCTGTTGGAGACGGCCAGCAGTTTCTGGTCGGGGCTCAGGACCAGGTCCGAAGGCGCCAGCCCGACGGGCACTTCTTTGACGGCCAGAGTATCGGCGGCGATGACGCTCAGGGTGCCCGAGACGGTGGACCCGGTGACCGGGTCGGTGGCGACTTCGGATCCCGCGGAAGGCGCCACCGTGTCATGCGCCGTGGGGCGGCGTCCGGCGCGGTTGGTGACGTAGATGCGGCCATGGTCTTTGGACACGGCCACGCCGAACGGCGCCATCCCGACTTCCACTTCTTTCACGATCTCGTGTGTCGTGGCATCGATCACGGCCAGGGTATTGGACCGGCTGAACGCCACGTACGCCGTCTTGCCGTCGGCTGAGAAGGCGATGCCCACGGGCACCGGATGGCCCTTCAGCTCGATACGGCTGGTGGCGCCCGGCATCCCGAGTTCGGAAATTTGCACAACCAGAATACTGTCCGGGCCGTTGCGGCTGGCTTCGCTGGCCCACAATTCGCGGTTGCCGGGACGGAAAGCGATGCCCGCGTAGGAGGTGGGCTTGGAGGCTACCTCGGCCAGTTTGTTTCCGGTGGAACCGTCCATGAACAGGATGCTCCGCGTGTTCAGCACGGCCAGAACGCGCTTTTGCGAATCGAAAGCCATGTCCACGGGGCGCCCGGGAATCACCGTCAGTTCGCCCCACGGCCGGAGCATCTGATTGGTGGGCACCAGGTAATAGCCGCCGGCCTGTTTGCCCAGCGCCGCGGTACTGCTCAGGACGGAAAATACGCCGGTCTGCTGCGCTACCAGCGCCGCGCCGGCCAGACTTACTGTGCAAAGAATCAGGGTACGCATGGAAACACTAGCTTATCTCCATCACGCTACAATTGGATAAAGATGAGATTCTTTCCTCTGGTTTTCCTGTTCTGCGTGAGTTCTGTTCAGGCGCAGACTATGGAGGATCCGGAAGTGGTGCACGCCAAATTGGAACTGACTCGGATTCAAAGTCTGGTAGAAACCGGTGCGCTGCCGCCGGCGCAACTGGAAAAGGCAAAATCCGCGGTGGCCGACGCCGAGGATGGCGCCGTGATCCATCGGGACATTCAACGGCAGGATCTCACCGAAGAGGATGCGGACCAACTGGTGGCGGCCGCGGAGCGGCGCTTCGAACGGCGCAGGCAGGCGTTCGACGACGCCAAAAAGCTGATTGCAGCGGGCGCGGCGCCGCAGCTTTCCCTGGGCAGTTCGCTGCGCGACTTGGACTTCGCCCGCAAGGAATGCGACCTGGCGGAGACGCGGGCGCGGCTGGCTCGCGAGATCAACGAGATGGCCCGCGCCGAAGAGGCCTTGCAGGCGCGCATGCAGACGGCGCCGGCGGAAGCCGCGAGCCTGGCCGAGCGCTTCGACGGCAACGGAATTTTCACTCCGCAAATCTTCCATCGTGTGGAAGTGGCCTTCGAGGGACGCTTCGGTCATGCGCTGCCGGTGAGCGCCAACGGTGAAACAGCGGTGCATCGGGCCATGGGCTTCGATCACCGCGGACGCGTGGATGTGGCGCTTCGTCCCGATCAACCCGAGGGTATCTGGCTACGCCAGTTCCTGATGGCCAACGGTATTCCGTTTTTCGCGTTCCGTCAGGCGGTGCCGGGCAGGGCGACCGGCGCCCACATCCACCTGGGGCCCATGAGCACCCACCTGGCGGAATAAAGACACGCACCGTACGGATGCGTCCGCGCGGTGGTTTTATGCCGCAGATGCAGTCATTTGCGGAGCCAACTGTGCTAACATGCAGGAGGATCGCTCCGGCTGTCCTATCGCGTTTCCTTTCCCGAAGTGAACCACTTTTAATACATGAACTTCCGCTCTCTTTTTAGCCTCTTTTCCTCGGATCTTGCGATTGATCTGGGGACGGCCAACACGCTGGTCTACGCCAAGGGTAAGGGTATCGTTGTCAATGAGCCCTCCATCGTCGCCATCAATAAAAATACCGGAGAAGTGGAGGCCGTCGGCAAAGAAGCCAAGGAGATGCTCGGCCGCACCCCCGGTAATATCGTCGCTATCAAGCCCATGAAAGACGGCGTCATCGCCGATTTCAAAGTCACCGAGCGCATGCTGAATTATTTTATTCAGAAGGCGCACGGACGCAAAATGCTGGTGCATCCGCGCATCGTGATCGGCGTGCCCAGCGAAATCACGCAGGTGGAAAAGCGCGCCGTCATGGATTCGGCCTATCGCGCCAAAGCCAGCGAAGTGCACCTGGTGGAGCAGGCCATGGTGGCCGCCATCGGCGCGGGACTGCCCATCACCGAACCCTCCGGCAATATGGTGGTGGATATCGGCGGCGGCACTACCGACGTGGCCGTGATTTCGCTTTCCGGCATTGTCTACTCGCGCAGCGTGCGCGTGGCCGGCAATGAAATGGACGACGCGGTGATGCAGTACCTGAAGCGCAAGTACAACCTGCTGATCGGCGAACGCACGGCGGAAGCCATCAAGATTGAAGTGGGCTCGGCCTTTCCGCTGGATAAGCCGCTCACCATGGAGATCAAGGGCCGCAACCTGATCGAAGGCGTGCCGCGCACCATCACCATCGACGATTCCGAGATTCGCGATTCCCTCGGCGAGTGCGTGGCCACCATCATCAACGCCATCCGCGTGGCCCTGGAACGCACGCCGCCGGAGTTGAGCGCCGACATCAGCGACCGCGGCATCGTGCTCACCGGCGGCGGCGCCATGCTCAAGAATCTGGATAAGCGCATTCGCGAAGAGACCGGACTGCCGGTGTCCATTGCCGACGATCCCCTGGCCTCGGTGGTGCTCGGCACCGGCCGCATGCTCAGCGATTTCCGGTTGCTGCGCAAGATTTCGATAGACTAGGGACTGAAGGCGTCCCGGGCATGGAGTCCTTTCTCAATCGGTATCGGCACATCACCGTCCTGCTGCTGGTGATCTGCGCGCAGCTTGTTCTGCTGGCGGTGCAGGTCAAAAACGATCAGGACGTGCGCTTCATCCGCATCTGGACCATCAGCGCTGTGACTCCGGTCGCCCGCCTGGTGGAAGGCATCCGCGGAGGCGGCGCCGGATTCCTGCACAACTACATTACGCTGCACGATACCAATGCCGAGAACCGCCGCCTGAAGGACGAACTGGGCCGGCTCAAGATGGAAAACATTTTCCTCCGCAACGAGCTGAGCACGGCCGATCGCGCCAAGGCGCTGCAGATTTTCGAATCCGCTACACCCTCGAAAACGCTGGCCGCGAACGTAATCGCCATCGCGCCGGGCAGCGATACCAAAGTGGTGACGGTGAATCGCGGGTCGCTCGCCGGAGTGCAGCGCGGCATGGCGGTGGTGACCCCGGACGGCATCGTCGGCAAAGTGACCGCCGCGTATCCCACGGCATCGATGGTGCAACTGGTGACCGATCCGGAATTCGCCGCCGGTGTAATCTCGCAGAAGAACGGAGTGCGCGGCACCATGAAAGGGCAGGGAACTCCCACCTGCAAAGTGGACTACGTGGGTGTGGACGAAAAGGTGGAGCCCGGCGAGGTGTTCTTCACGTCCGGCGACGACCGCATTTTCCCGCGTGGGTTCCCGGCAGGCGTGGTCCGTTCGGTCCGCGACGGCACTAATTTCAAAGAGATTTCGATCGATCCGGTAGGCGTCAAGCACGGCGTGGAAGATCTGCTGATTATTTTGCAGGGGGTGCATCAGAGCATTCCGGAAACGCCGCCGGCCAATCAGCCCGTCTATCTGACGCCGCAGGCGCCTTCCATGGCGCAGGCGCCCGCGGAACCGGGGCAGCCGCCGGCCGGCGCGCCCGTGCCCGCAGTGGGCACGGAAGCCGACAAAGTCCGCAGCTTTTATAAAGCTGTGGGCGAGGCGCAGAACCATACTTATGGCGTTGGGCCCCCCGGAACCAAGGCGCCGGACTTCAATATGAAATTGCCGGGGGCCGCGCCCCCTTCACCTGCCAGGCCGGCCGGCACAACCGTTCCGCCCGGTGGGACCAGCGATCGCGCCTCGCCGCCCGTGAACCCACCTCAGACTCCGCCTTCCGGCAAGGCTCCGGATGCCGCACGGCGAGCCAATCAGGCCGCCGGCGCTCCCCCCGGGGGGCGTCTCTAAAGAATGAGTTATCCCGACGGGCGCATTCTCCTCAACAGTCAGCGGGAAGGGCAAGTCTCGCGTTTCCGCTTTTGGGTGCTGCTGGCCGTGCCGCTGGCGGCCATCCTTTTTCAGGCGTACGTGCCTCTGTTCTTCCAGTTTCTGCGCTACCTGGAAGTGCCCATGCTGGTGGTGGTTTACTTTGCCATCATGCAACGCAGCCAGATCAGCGGTCTGCTGATTGGAGCGGTGGTCGGCCTGGCACAGGATTCGCTCACCACCGAGCCGCTGGGCATGTATGGAATCGCCAAAACGCTGGTGGGTTATTTCGCCGCCTCGGTGGGCCTGCGCCTGGACGTGGACCATCCGGTGATTCGCCTGTTGCTTTGTTTTTTCTTCTACATCGTGCATAAGTTCTTCTATTGGGTGATCCTGCGCGCGATGTTCGGCAAGCCGCTGCCCTTCGACATCCAGAACACCCTGGTGCTGGCTCTGTTGAATGCCGTGGTGGGCGTATCGCTGTTTCATTTTCTGGACAAACTGCGCGAGCCGGCCTAGACGATGTTCTTAGCTCTGCTCGAGTTCACCTGTTGGGAGGCCGCGCTATTTGCGGCCGCGATTGCCTTGGTGGGCGGGTTGGGGCGCTCGGCCGAAGAGCGATGCCTGCTGATTCTGGCGGCGGAACTCACGCTGGAATCCTCACTGGCCGGGCTCTTCTCGTTCACCCACACCAATTCGCCTGCCGCCTACTGGATCGCCGCCGCCATTCTGGCTATACTCTCAGTGCCGCGCGCCCTGCGCCTTTTGCCAAACACGATCGGCCGCCTGCATCTGCTGCGTGCGCGCTGGGCGCTGGCAGTAGCAGCCGCGCTGGTTGCGCCGCTGGTGCTGCTGGCTTTCCGCCCGGTCGAGGAAATCGATTCCATCAACTATCTGCACTACCTGATCGAGTGGATGGCCAATCGCACCACCCCCTACGATTTCGCCACGAATTATGTGGCCTTCTGGGAGCTTTCGTTTTTGCCGGCCTGGGTGATCACTCGTCTGGACCTTTTCTTTCCCCTGCTGGCCTTGAAGGCGCTGGTGCTGCTGGGGCTCGCGGCGTGGCTGCTGGGTCGCGAATTCCGGCTGCGCGGTGTGCTGCTCGGGGCGGCGGTGACGGGAATTTGCCTGCTGCGCCATCTGTGGTATGGGGCGGCCGGAGTTTCCACTTTAAAGAATGACACTCTGAGCGGCGTGGGCTTTCTGCTGCTGGCTTTGGTGACGGTGCGCGCCGCCCGGCGTCGCCTGCGCCTCGCGGACCTGGCACTGCTGGCCGGCGGAGTGGTGTTCGCTCCGGTGAAGTACCTGGGCATTTTCCTGGTGCCGGTGGTGGTGGTTGCGATTCTGTGGCTGCGGCGCGACCAGGTGCGGGCGCATTTCGCCGCCACCCTGCGGGCTGCCGGAGCGATCCTGCTTCTGGCGCTGGCTACCAGTTGGCATTACTACGTGCACCATGTGATCGAGTACGGCTCGCCGTTTTACCCGGTGCAGATCAACCTGGGTCCGATCCATCTGCCGGGGCTGGCCGACCTTTCCGATACGTCGATCCTATACAACCTGCGCGATCCCGAGCTGTGGCGTTTGTTTTTTCTTCCGGCTTCCGGAGTCTCGGTGGCGGGCCTGATGTTCCCGCTGGTTCTGGCTGTGACGCTGGTGCTGAGCGCGGCGCAATGCGGGCGCGCCGTGTTCCATTGGCTGCGTCGCCGCACGCCTCCCGGGGTGTTGGATATCGCCGCATTTTTGATTTTTTGCGGCTGGCTGCTCTACTTTCGTTCCGCGCTCGGCGCCGGAGGGAGTGCGGGCGACCTGCGGTTCGTCCGCAGCGATCTGAACTCCCTACGCTATGCCATCGGCGTGCTGGCGGCGAGCGAGTTGTACCTGGCCGCGCTGTTTCCCCGCATCGCGCCGGTCTGGATCGGCGCCAACCTGTTGAGCCGCCTGGTCCTGCTCTACAGCCAGATTCCGGCAGTCGTGTTTCCGGTGACTTTGGTGGTGGCTGTGGCCGCGTGTGTACTGGTGGCGCTGCTGGCGGCGCCAAGGCGATTCCGTCTGGCGTTGTGTGCGGCGGCGCTGTTGATCGCCTGCCCGTTTCTGGTGCAACGGAATCGCGTTCTCTGGACTCCGTATTGGAACGATCTGAAGCCGGCTCTCCGTTCGGTGCGCGGCCAGGGGCTCGCCATCCTGGCGTTAGCCGATGGAGGCTATTTTGCCGGACACGTGGTAGCCGCCTGCAACCCGGTCGATCCTGCCGTGCGGGCTCTCTCGCCAGAGCAGGTCGAAGCCATGGCCCCCGCGCAACGCCCCCCATACCTGGCGGTGTTGTATTCCCCCGGCTCGGCGGCCGAAACCACCTGGCGCTCGACGTACGCGCCCGCCTGGGCCCGCTGGGGGTACGTGCTGTTCAGGGAGGGTAAGTCCGGGGTGCTGCTGCGAGAAACGAAGTGAATGTCAACTCCGCACGGTAAGCGCCGGCCAGTCACATGCTACGCTGGTGATGTCGTGACCGGCACTCAACTTTACCTGGCGATCGGCATTCCGACCATGGCGTTGGCTCTGGGAATGATCGGCAACGGCTATCTGTTCAATGCCCTTTCCGCCCGCATGAGCAGCCTCGAAAGCCGCATGTTAGTCCTCGAAACCAGCATGAAAACCCGCTTTGACCTGATCATGGGCCGTCTGTCGGACGTCGATACCCGGCTGAGAGTGTTGGGGGATCGCTCCAAGCGGGGTTGACGGGTGAACGCCTGCTGTCACATGCTACGCTGGTGATGTAGTGACCGACACTCAGCTTTATCTGGCGATCGGCATTCCGACCATTGCGTTGGTCCTGGGAATGATCGGCAACGGCTATCTGTTCAATGCCCTGTCGGCCCGCATGAGCGACCTGGATAGAGGTTTCTCTGGCCGCATGAGCAGCCTGGAAAGCCGCATGAGCAGTCTGGAAAGCCGCATGTTGGCCCTCGAAACCAGTATGAATACCCGTTTTGACCTGATCATGGGCAGGCTGTCCGACCTCGATACCAGGCTCAGTGTACTCGAAGACCGCTCCAAGCGGGGTTAGCGCACCGTTCCTGCTACACTAGGGGTACAACGCTGCGGGCGTTTTTCGTTTTGTGATCCAGCCGCCGGTAGACCCCAATCTCGAGCACGGCCTCAACGAGAAGCTGCCGTTACGCGACGACACGCATTTCGCGTCGGGCAAGATCGCGGCCTTCCAGTACACCACCGTAGCCATCTTCCTGTTCCTCATCTCCGGCTTCTGGCGCCTGCAAGTGCTCAATCCGCAAATCTACGACGAACGGGCCATGCAGAACAGCATTAAAAGTGTGCCCATTCTGGCCCCCCGTGGACGCATCCTGGACCGTGACGGCCGTGTCATCGTTGACAACCATTTGTCTTTCACCTTGTGGCTGGCCCGCGAAAATCTGAAGGAAGCGCATCTCAAGCCTATCGCCGAGGGCTTGGACCTGGATTATGACGACCTCTACGCGCGCGTGCAAAAAGCCAAAGGGCAGCCCAAGTACGTTCCGCTGAAGATCAAAGCCGATCTCACTCCGGCCGATCTTTCTTTCATCGATTCGCACCGCGACTTTTTCCCTGAAATGGAAGTGATTCAGCGCAAAAGCCGCCTCTATCCGCAGAACGGCATGCTGGCGCACGTGATCGGGTACACCGGTGAAATCAGCGAGCAGGAATTGGATCTGCCGGAGTTCGCCAAATACAAGTCCGGCGACGTGATCGGCAAATTCGGCATCGAGCGCGAATACAATTCCACCCTGATGGGCGTGGACGGCCAGCGCCAGGTCATCGTCGATAACCGCGGGCAGGTCCGCGAGGTTCTGGCTGAAAAGCCCTTCATCCCCGGCAAGGACCTGCAACTGACCATCGACCTGGATCTGCAATCCGTGGCCGAGCTCGCCATGGAAGGCAAGAACGGAGCCGTGGTGGCGCTCGACCCGAACACCGGCGAAGTGCTGGCCATGGTCAGCCGTCCGGCCTTCGACCCCAACAAGTTCGCCGAACGCGTCAAAACCAAGGATTGGAAGGAACTGCTGGATAATCCCGACCACCCGCTGATGAATAAGGCTATTCAGGCCCAGCAGGCGCCCGGTTCCACCTTCAAGCCGTTCGTGGCGCTGGCCGGCCTGGAAAGCGGCGCCATCGACGATCAGTACTCCGTGCACTGTGCCGGCGGCGTCAGCCTGTACGGCCACTATTACCATTGCTGGTTGAAGGGCGGCCATGGCAATGTGGCGCTCCACGCCGGCATCGTGCATTCCTGCGATAGCTATTTCTATACCATCGGCAACAAGATGGGCATCGATAATATCGCCTACTATGCCGATGTGGCGGGCCTGGGACATTCCACGGGAATCGATCTGCCGCAGGAAAAGGATGGCATCGTGCCCTCGCCGCAATGGAAGCTGCGCAATTATCGCGAAAAGTGGTGGGCCGGGGAAACGCCGTCGGTAGCCATCGGCCAGGGCGCTCTGACGGTGACGCCCCTGCAACTGGCCCGTGCCATCGGCGGCCTGTCGATTGGCGGCGTCTGGCATCATCCCCATCTGCTCAAGGCCCTGGACCAAACCGATAAGCCCGCCGTGTGGAGCCTCAACCCGGACAATGTCAAGGACGTGGTCGATGGCATGTACGGCGTGGTCAACGAATGGGGTACCGGAGTAGCGGCGCAACTGCCCGGCATCGAAGTCTGCGGCAAAACCGGTTCGGCGCAACTTGCTTCCAACGAATACGTGAAGGGCGCCGGAGCCAGCCGGGCCAAGGATTTGCGCGACAATGCCTGGTTCGAAGGCTTCGCCCCGCGGAACCATCCGGAGATTGTGGTGGTGGCTCTCTTTGAACACGGCGTTCACGGCCAGTATGCCGCCCCCATCGTGCGCGACGTGATTAAGGCCTATTTCGACAAGAAGGCGCGCCGGACGTTTCTGGACCAGCAGCAGGCCTCGATGAGCGCAAAACTGCCGTCCCTGGGAAATTCCCTCAAGCCCGTTGCGCCTCCCACCCCTCCCCCGGTGGAAAGCGACTACGACCTGGTGGAAAAATCGAAGATTTCCTCCGATGTGCCCGAAGGTCTGCCGCCGGTCCCCAAGCCCCTGCCGGAAGCCAAGACTCCCGCGCCGCCGATCCCCGGTCCCGCGCCTAAAAAGCCTGCCGCCAAGAACTGAAATGCGCCGCCTCTCTCTTCGCGATATCGATTGGACCTTGCTCCTGGTAGTGCTGGTGATCTGCGCCGCGGGAGTGGTCCAGATTTATAGCGCTACGCTGGGAACCGATTCCCATAGCGCCTGGTGGAAACAGATTCTGTATATTTTCGGCGGCCTGATATTGATGTGGATCATCCTCGCTGTGGATTACCACACCATGCTGCACCACGTTCCGCTGCTTTATATTTCGAGCGTGGTGGCGCTGCTTGGAACCTATATCATCGGACACGCGGCGTTCGGCTCGCGGCGCTGGATTCCCATTCCTGGTACCGGCATTCATTTGCAGGTATCTGAATTTATCAAGCTGGTGATAATATTGTTGGTAGCCCGCTATTTGACCGAATTGAAGACCGATGAGTTGGATATTCGGGAAGCGCTGAAGCTGGCTGGTTTGGTGTTAATCCCCGCAGCCCTGGTCTTGAAGCAACCGGATTTGGGCACGGCTCTAACGTACATCGCAGTTCTGGTGGTGGGAGCATTTCTTGGGGGATTGAATTGGAAGTACGTGGCCGTCATTGCCGTAGTGGCGTTGCTGGTGCTTCCTATCGGCTATCAGTTCATGCCGGAGTATCAGAAGTCCAGGCTGGTCAGTTTCATCAGTCCGGAACAGGATCCGCAGGGTGCTGGATATCAGTTGATCCAGTCGCAGATTGCTATCGGGTCTGGCGGGCCTTTAGGTAAAGGGCTAACGAAGGGCACGCAGACGAAACTTCGGTTTCTGCCTGTGCCGTCGAAGGATTTTGTTTTTGCGGCATTTGCCGAAGAGCAGGGTTTCGTCGGTGTGGTTGTGATGTTATCGCTGTATTTTGTGATGATTATGCGCATAGTCCAGAATGCGCAGACGGCGTCCGAACGATCGGGCATGTACATTTGTATGGGAGTAGCCGCGTTGTTGCTGTCACATATCCTGATCAACGTGGGGATGGTGGCGGGACTGATGCCGGTGACCGGCATTCCGCTGCCGTTCATGAGCGCCGGCGGTTCCAGTATCTGGTCGAATTTTTTGGCGTTGGGTTTAGTCGGCAATGTCCGGCTGCGAAGATTTGTAAATTAACCGGGCCCAAGGGGGTCCGCTACTAGAGAAAAAAGATTAATTCGGGAGCCTGTTAGAAGAAGACTTGGGAAACGGTGGCGCGCGTGCGCTCCCCCAAGGTCCAGAGGAGTGGTTCCCGGCCGGGTGTGTTTGAGGCTTTCGCCTCCACCTTCGGCCAGCGTGAGTTTGGTTTCGTCCGGCCTCGTCGTCTCCCATGTCAGGGGAAGGGCGGGGTCCACGCAGGGCGCCCCCGTACCACCCGGTCGTACTCTCCGCGCTCCCGGGGAGGCATGAGATGTCAAAGGAGTTAGTGATTTCCGCCAATCGCCATGAAACACGTGTGGCGGTGGTGGAAGACGATCAGGTCGTTGAGCTGTATCATCAACGCGAAAACGAGTATTCCCTCGCAGGAAGCATACATAAAGGTAGAGTGACGCGCGTCCTGCCGGGCATGCAGTCGGCATTCGTCGATATCGGCCTGGATCGCGATGCGTTTCTCTACGTTTCTGATTTTTTCGAGGACAACGACGAGTACGACAAGATTGTGACCAGCGTCGAGGAGAAAGTCTTCAAGCTGGACCGCAGTCCGGCCTCGGTGACGGCCGCGCCGGTGGTACTGGCCGAACCTCTGCCCACGGTGGAAGCGGAACCTGCGGAACCCGAGCCGGAAGCGGCCCCCGCGCCGGTTTCTGTGTCCGCGGAGCAACCTGTACCGCCGCGTCCCATGCATGAAGCGCGCCGGGATGACCAGCGCGACGATCGCCGTGGCGGCCGCCGCCGCCGGCGTCGCGGACAGAAGGGCAGCGGTGGCGGGCGGCTGCCGGATTCCAAGTTTTACTCGCCGCGTCCCGGGCAGGAAGAACCGCCGCCGGCCAGCGAACCCCTTGCCGCTGCCGAACCTGCCGCATCCTCCGCCGAACCGGACGATTTCTACGTCCTGCCCGGTGAATCTCTGGCCAAATACAAAGACGACGAGACCATCGAGGAGCAGAGCGAATTGGAAGCCGCGCCGGAGGCGGAACCTGCCGGCGAGCCGGAGGCAGTGAGCGAGGCCGAAGCGGAGCCCGAACCCGAAATCGCGAGCGAACCGGAACCGGAAGCGGAAATCGAGCCCGAGCCTGTGGCCGCGGAGGCGCCCGAACCGGTAGTCGAAGCGGTGGTGTTGACCAGGGCCGACGAGATCGCTATGCCCCCGGAACCGGAATTGCAGGCTGCGGTAGCGGAAGTCGCCGCCGAGGTCGAAATCCTGGAAGAGTCCGTCGTGGTTGTAGAGCCGGCGCCGGACGAACCGGAATCCGAAATGGCATCCGAACCGGAATCCGAAATGGAATCCGCCGAAGCGGAGGGCGCGGAGGCTCTGGAATCGGCGGGCGGCGAAGCCGCTTTCGGCGATGAGGAAACCGCTGGAGAACCCGAAGGCCTGGAAGAAGGCCAGCCGGAAGGCGAGGCCGCGGCGGTGGACCAGGAAGGGCCCGAACCGGCCCGCATCCCCACCAGCCTTACCGCCACCCTGCGCGAACAGGGCCAGAATCCGCGCTTCCTGCAGCACCGCAATTCGCGCCGCATGAGGCGCCGGGGAGGCCGCGACCGGGATGGCCGCGACCGGGATGGGCGTCCCGCAGGGGAGTCGCGTCCTCCACAAGCCGAAGGCCGGCCCGTCCCGGAGCCGGGACCGCGTCCCGAGGTCCGTACCGCGCCGCGCCCGGAAAAGACCGGCGTCCCCTCCATCAGCGATCTGCTGAAGGAAGGGCAGGAGATTATCGTTCAGATCGCCAAGGAGCCCCTGGGACAAAAGGGCGCGCGCATCACCTCCCACATCGCGCTCCCCGGCCGCTTCCTGGTTTACATGCCAACCGTGGACCACATCGGCGTTTCGCGAAAGATTCCGAGCGATGACGAGCGCCTGCGCCTGAAAAGGATTCTGCAGCAACATCGCACCGGCATCCCCGGAGGCTACATTGTCCGCACCGCGGGCGAGGGCCATACCGAAGAAGAACTGAAAGCCGACATGATGTTCCTGTACAACATGTGGCTGGATATGCGGCAGAAAGCTGAGCGGCGTCCCGCGCCTTTGTTGATCCACCACGATCTGAACGTGGTGGAACGGATTCTCCGCGACCAGCTTACGACCTCGTTCAAGAGCATCTGGGTGGACAACGAAGAGGTCTACGAAAGTGTGCTCGGCTTCGTGCAGCGTTTCCAACCGATGCTGGTAAGCCGCGTGAAGCTGTATACGCGGGCCACCCCCATCTTCGACGAATTCGGCATCACCTCCGAACTGGAAAAAGCGCTGCGCCCCAAGGTGTGGCTGAAATCCGGCGGCTACATCGTCATCAACCAGACCGAGGCGCTGGTCGCCATCGATATCAACACGGGCAAATACGTGGGCAAATCCAACCGCCTGGAAGACACCATCGTCAAGACCAACACCGACGCCATCAAGGAGATCGTGCGGCAGATCCGGCTGCGCGACTTGGGCGGCATCATCGTGGTGGACTTCATCGATATGGACGAGCGCAAGAATCGCCAGAAGGTGATGCAGGCCCTCGAAGAGGCTATGCGCGCCGACCGCGCTCCCAACAAGATTCTGCAGTTTAACGATTTCGGATTAGTGGCCATCACGCGCAAACGCGTGAAACAGAGCCTGGAACGGACCCTCTGCACGCCCTGCCCGTATTGCGAAGGCGCGGGCTACGTGAAGAGCCCGCAAACGGTGGTCGGCGAGATTCTGCAGGAGGCCAACAAGATCGCCAGGGTGGTGGAAGGGAAGGACGTGCTGCTGCGCGTCAACCCCGAAGTCGCCCGCATGCTCAAGAGCAACCAGAATAGCTTCCTGCAGGAACTCGAAGAGATTCTGGGCCGCACCGTGATCGTCAAGAGCGATCCGCAATTGCATCAGGAGAAGTTCGACCTGGCGTAGCGCCGATAATGGGAATTGCCGTTTCCTCCACACCACGACGGGCGTCGCTTCTTCAACCCTGGCGGCGCCGGGCCGCGCGGCTTGTTCAGCGTCCTGAAATGGATGCTCACGCGGCGCCGCGCGCCCTCGCCTGACTTCATCCCGGTGGAGACCTTCGTGCCGCCGCAGTCGGTCGATTCTCCGTCGCTGCTGGTCACGCTGGTCAATCACTCCACGGTGCTGCTGCAACAACCGGGCTGCCACATCCTCACCGACCCGATCTGGTCGGAGCGATGCAGCCCGTTCTCCTTTATGGGGCCTCGCCGCCACCGTTCGCCCGGCGTGGAATTCGACCGGCTGCCGCCCATCCATACCGTCCTGCTGAGCCACAATCATTACGACCACCTCGACCTGCCCACGCTTCGGCGCCTCTCCGCGCGCGGCGGCGTTAATTTCGTCGTGCCTCTCGGCCTCGCGCCCTTTCTGGAATCGCACGGAATTTCGCCGGTGCGGCAACTCGATTGGGGCGAGTCGCTGGCTGTTTCGGGCGCCACCATCCACGCCGTTCCCGCCTTTCACTTCTCGGGCCGCGGCCCCTTCGACCGCGACAAGACCCTCTGGTGCGGCTACATGATCGAGTCCGCCTTCGGGCAGGTGTACTTCGCCGCCGATACCGGCTTCGGCCCGCATTTCACCTGGATCCGCGACCGCTTCGGTCCGCTCCGCGCAGCCTTGTTGCCTATCGGCGCGTACGATCCGCGCTGGTTCATGTCGCCTGTCCACATGGATCCCGAAGAGGCCCTGGAGGCGCACCGCATTCTGGGCGCGCAGACCAGCATCGCCATCCACCACGGAACATTTCAGCTCGCCGATGAGTCCGTCGATGCGCCTGCGTCGGCGCCTTCGTGCTTGCGGCGCGCCCGAGTCGTTTCTCATACTGGACAACGGCGGGCATGCCCTGCTGACCTGACGCTCCATGAACCACCACACGCTCGCCATCATCAGCATTCTGGGCAGTTCGCTCGACGTGCTGGGAGCGATGTATCTGGCCTACGATCTTCTCGGCGGCGAGCACGGACCGCTGCGCGTGCTGACCCGCGGCGTCACGTACGGAGCCATTTTCGGAATTTGCTACGGCCTGGCGTTGGGCCCGGTGTTCGGCGCCGCCTGCGGCATCGCTCACGGCATCACCCTGGCGTGGGAATTCTCTCGCGCCGCCCGCGGCGCACCCGATCCGGGCTTCTGGTACGACCTTTCCGCCAGCGCCATCCGCGGATGCGGCCACGGGATCGGGGCCGCGTGGTACTTCGGGCCGGAGTTCGGAATCCTCTTCGGCTTGGCGAGCACCGTAGGACAGATCGCCGCATACCGCGTGGGCATGCGTCCGACACTGGCATACAGCTCGGCGCCCCACCTCCGGCTCACGCGGGTCCAGTTGCTGGGCGCTCTCAATCGCACGGCCGGTTATGGGATTGCCGCCGGCTGGCTTTGTGCGCACGTGGCGCACCGGCCCGACCTGGCGGTTTCGTTCGGAGTCCGGATCGGGCTCACGGTCGGTTTGACCACGGGCGGTTCCGGCGCTTTCACCCCGGTGATCGAATGGGCCGCCGACCACGTTCCCGAAAAGCGCATGGGCGTCTACGGCGTCGGGCTGATCCTCATCGGCTTTTCGCTACAATCCGTACAGTATTGGGTGAGCCTGTTGGATCTCCGGGTGCGATAGAGAACGAACTCATCGCGGAGACGCGGAGACGCGGAGGAAGACGCGGAGAAGAAATTAAACTTTTACTTCTTCTCGGTTTTCTCAGCGACTTCCTCCGCGCCTCCGCGCCTCCGCGTTGAAGAGGACTGACCCACCGGCAGCACACCAGCCAGTTTTTGCGGCGCCACCAGGCGGTAGCTGGTGCGAATCAGTTCGTCCACCTCGTTCCAGTCCACTCCGGGAATATCCAGGCGCAGGGCCACCCAGCCGCGCGGCCCGATGTATGCCGGCAGATAGAACTTCTTCGGCTGGGCAGCAATGAGGGCGGCGTTGTCGCCGGGCAGAACTTTGCAGCAGACGGAAATGATGCCATCGCCGTGATGATCGTTCAGATAATAGGCAAACGTCTTTTTCCTCACCTGGTAATTGGCGTGTTTGCCGGTCAGTTCGAAAACGGCTTCCGGGAGCGCCCGGCAGAGCCTGGTCACCCGTTCCAGCCGCGGATCTTTGGTAAAGGCTTTCTTCATGTTGCTGAGTTAGAACCATACTACCCCGGGCAGCGTGCTTTCTGATATTGTGCACCTGGAGAGGCAAATGACACACCGAAGGGAATTCTTGAAGCGCATGAGCCTGGGACTGGCGGGAAGCGCACTCAGCGCGGCGGCGCTGGATGCCGCCTTCAACGTCAGGGCCTTCGGCGCGAAGGGCGACGGCAAAGCATTGGACACTCCGGCCATCAATAAGGCCATCGACGCAGCGGCGGCGGCGGGCGGCGGAACCGTAGCTTTTCCGGCGGGCAACTATCTGTGCTTCTCCATTCACCTCAAGAGCAACGTATCCCTGTACCTGGACAGCGGCGCCACCATCATCGCCGCCGACACGCCCGAGGGTGGCGCCGGCGCATACGATGCCGCCGAGCCGAACCAGTGGGACAAGTATCAGGACTTCGGCCACAGCCATTTTCACAACAGTCTGATGTGGGGGGACGGCATCGAAAACGCCGGCATCACCGGCAGCGGACGCATCTGGGGCAAAGGGTTGAGCCGCGGACAGGGCGCCATGAATCCCGGGGTAGGGAATAAGTCGATCGGTCTGAGGAACTGCCATAACATCCTGCTGCGCGATTTTTCGATCCTGCACGGCGGCCACTTTGGCATCCTGGCCACCGGCGTGGACAACCTGACCATCGATAATCTGAAGATCGACACCAACCGCGACGGTATGGACGTAAATTCGTGCCGCAACGTGCGCATCTCCAACTGCTACGTGAATTCGCCATGGGACGACGGCATCTGTCTGAAGGCCGATTACGCGCTGGGCTCGGCGCGGCAAACGCAGTTCGTCACTATCACCAACTGCTACGTGAGCGGCTGTTGGGAAGAGGGCACCATGCTGGACGGCACCTATAAGAAATTCGGGCCGGAGGCGCGTGTGCCGCACACCGGGCGCATCAAGTTCGGCACCGAATCGGCCGGAGGATTCCGCAATATCACCATTTCCAACTGCGTGTTTGAAGGCTGCCAGGGGCTGGCGCTGGAGACGGTGGATGGGGCGCTGCTGGAAGATGTGACCGTGACGAATATTTCGATGCGCGATATCATGAGCGCCCCCATCTTCATGCGCCTGGGCCGGCGGCTGCGCGCGCCGGACGGCAGGGCGGTGGGCACCTTGAAGCGCGTGATCATTAATAACCTGGTCTGCTCCAACTCCGTCTCGGCGCTGGGATCGGTAATCAGCGGAATTCCGGGCCACGATATCGAGGATGTGAAGATCAGCAACGTGGAGATTCAGCATCAGGGAGGCGGCGCCCGGGAAGACGCGTCGTATCAGCCTCCCGAGGCAGAGGACAGTCTATCCCGAGCCGGACATGTTCACCGCGCCGCCGCGTCCGGGGCGCAATGGACGCGGTCCCAACGGCGATTTCGTTGCGGAAGGGCAGGGACGGGGAGCGGCCCGCGCCGGCCGGGGAGCCGCGGCGCAGGGCGGGCGCGGCCGGGGAGGCGCGCAGCCGGTGGAGCGGCACAAAATGCCCTCTCAGGGATTCTACATCCGGCACGTGAAAGGTATCGAGTTCGACAATGTCCAGATCAAGGCGGAAAAGGAAGATCGCCGGCCCGCGTTCGTACTGGACGATGTACAGGACGCCGACTTCTTCCGCATCAAGACGCCGCAAGTGCCCGATACGCCGGTATTCGCATTGCACAACGTGGACGGCTTGAGCGTACACATGTGTACCGGTGTGAAAGACACCCAATTACAAAAGGTAGAACAGAAGACTCTGTAGGCAGGAGGTGCAATCGTGAAATCCCCGACCGCGGCCCTGGTGCTGACCGGAGCGCTGGGCTTCTTACTCGGAACCATGGTGAATGCGCCGCATCCCACTGTGGCTCTGGCGCAAACCGCCGCTCCGGCGCCGCCCGCCAACGACGGCAAGTTGCGCATCATCGTCTTTGGCGCGCATCCCGATGACGCCGAGTATCGCGGAGCCGGCGCGGCCATGAAGTGGGCAAAGTTGGGGCATCACGTGAAGTTCGTGTCTGCCACCAACGGCGATGTCGGCCACTGGCAGATGGCGGGAGGTCCGCTGGCCATCCGCCGGAAGAAGGAAGTGATGGCCGTGGCGCAGCGTTTGGGCGTGACCACAGAGGTGCTGGATATCCACGATGGCGAGATCATGCCCACGCTCGAGAACCGGCGCACCATCACGCGCCTGATTCGCGAGTGGAACGCGGACGTAGTGATCACGAACCGGCCCAACGACTACCATCCCGACCACCGGTATACGTCGATCCTGGTGCAGGATTCCGCCTACATGGTGGGGGTGCCGTTCTTCATCCCGAGCGTGCCTTCGCTGAAACGGAACCCCGTGTTCCTGTACGCGTCGGACCGCTTCCAGCGTCCCAATCCGTTCCGCGCCGATGTGGCCGTGGGGATTGACGACGTGATCGATCCGACCGTAGACGCGCTGCTGCTGATGGAATCGCAGATTCAGGAGGGCGGGGCCGACGGTCATGCCGGCCTGTACCCCGACGATGCCGCCGGCCGGAAGCGGCGCGACGAAGAGTGCCGCGCCAACCTGGTCCGCAGGTACGCCGCGCAGGCGAACATGTATCGCGATGCGCTGGTGAAATTCTATGGCGAGGAGAAAGGGCGGGCGGTCCACTATGCGCAGGCGTTTGAGATCTGCGAGTACGGGCGGCAGCCCTCGGCGCAGGAGTTGAAGCAGATTTTTCCATTCTAGTTGCCCAAGGAGACCCGATGTTCACCGCAACGGCCGGCCTGATGCTGCCCAGCACCACCACCGGCTCCTTTCCGCGCCCCCGCTGGTACGACGTCAGCATGTGGGGCCGCCCCTTCGACACCTGCATGCTCGACGTCCGCTTCCGCGAGAAGTTTCAGGACGCCATGGCCGTGCTGATCGGCGATCAGGAGCGCGCCGGCCTGGATATCCTCACGCATGGCGACCTGCATGTGGATGAGGACCTGGCCGGGCGCGCGTGGCACCATTACCCGCTGCAGCGCTGGGCCGGCTTCGAAGGCGATTACCTGCAACCCGAAGAGACCACCGCGCCGTGGCTGCATTACCCGCCCGGCACCCTGCTCAACGAGATCTATACCGGCTGGCGCTGGCCGCACGTGACCGGGAAGATCGAACACCGGCCGCTGGACTACGCCAAAATCTGGCGCATCGCCCAGGCCAGGACGCGCAAGCCGTTGAAATTCGGCACCTGTTGTTCGCAGGTGATGGCCCTGTTCCTGGACATCCACACGCCGCACTACACCGACAAACGCCAGGTGATCTGGGACATGGCGGAAGCGATGAACAAGGAACTGCTGGCGTTGCGCGACGCCGGCTGCCGCTGCATCCAGATCGAAGAGCCGACCTTCCACTTCATGGCCAACACTTACGGCAAGGATCACGCCGAAGTGAAGTTCATGATCGATGCCTTCAACCGCGAGGTGCAGGGCCTGGACGATGTGGAGATCTGGATTCACACCTGCTGGGGCAATCCGAATATGCAGCGGGTGATGGACGATACCAGCTACGCGAACTCCATCGAGATCTACCTGGAGCGCTGCCGCGGCGATGTTTGGACCCTGGAGATGAAGGACCGCAACCAGCGCGACATCGAGCTGTTCGAGCCGTTCAAGCACGACCTGAAGAAGAAGATCTGCATCGGGGCGGTGAGCCACCGCACGCTGCAGGCTGACCGCGCCGAAGATGCCGCGGCCGAGATTCGCAGCGCACTGCGATACATTCCGGCGGACCGTCTGATTGTCTCGAGCGACTGCGGCTTCGGGCGTCAGGGCGCCAATCGCGAGATCGCGTTCTATAAGGCCAGCGCCATCGCGCAGGGAGCCAACCTGGTGCGGCGCGAACTCGGGCTGCCGGAAAGCTACGTGCCGGCGGCGGATCCCAAGCTCCAGGTGGACGTGGTGCCGGGGCGAAAGTAAGTTACAGCAAGCGCAGACGTCGGGATAAACCGGCGTGCAGCCGGGGATGAAAGAGCCCCACGGCAATCTGACGGGTACCAACGGATCGGTGGTCTGGCCGGCTGACCCGGCGACCACTGGTTTCGATCTTCTTCAGAAAATCGCGCAGTGTGGACCGATCTGACGTGTTGCCGTTCATCACCTCATACGCCAGCGGGAATCCATCGGGGGTGACCTACCGCGCGCGCAAGTAGTATAGGTTCAGATCGGCGTCGTACTGCTCGCCGCGATAGAGGTACACGTTCGGCGTCGAACCCGTGGTGCTGACGGTGTTGCCCCAGGCATCGAAGTCATAGGAGTCACTGACGTGCCGGTTGCATCGGTCAGCGTGCGGACACTTCCCATGCCGTCATATCCATAGAAGCTCGGTCGTTGGTGAAACTCTTCCACTTACCCGCGGCGTCTGTGATCTTGGTAGTATTGCCTTGGTAGAGGTACGTCGTTACACTGACGCCGTCGGGTTTGGTCACCGTGAGGGTTCGGCCGGAACCGTCGTACGTATAGGTAGTCCAGCCGGAAGGAGAACCACCGGCGGCAAACGGGACCGAAGTCCGCCACAGTTTGCCCAACGGAGAGCAGGCGCAAGGGGCATATTGGGTATCCACCTCGCTTACCGTCGTGCTGTCGTGGCCGGTCTGCACGCTGATCGCCCTTCCGAAGCCGTCCAGTGTCGTTGTTGTCGTCATCGAAGGTTGGATCGTCCCGCACTTTACCCAGGCATCGCGCTCTGCTCCTCAACTGCTTTCCAGCGTAAAAGGCTCACTTGCCAAGCTGCCCGAGCCTGAGCTTCTCAGCCTCTCAAAAGCGCCCATCCCATAGTGCACAGCCCATCCTGGGGTGACGTGTCATTACTTCAGACGATGCGAAGCATCGTCCTTTTCTTCGACCTTTGGTTAACGCCGGGGAACCGCGATTTTTGCCCCGAAACTGGACTGCCGAACTCCTCTTTCTCCCCGGACGGCGCGTGACGGCTGCTTAAATTAGTCATCACATTTTGTAAAAACTCGTACCGAAGCCGTCTAGACCCCGATTCCATTTGGCGGCTCCACCTCGACCCGCCGACCTGAACTGGACCGGCGATGTCCTCTTCCAGCGGCATTCTCAACGCCCGACCGCGTGACGGCTGTTACCATGAGCCGTCACATTTATGCAGACTGGCCCTGGCGCCCTCGAAACCTGGGTTCCCGTTGGCGGCTTCAAGCTCGAACACCGGAAGGGGAAAACCCCCGAGGGCTCGCTCCTCGCAACCGACTGGCTGGTCCCCACTTGGGCCAGCGACAACCTGAACGCCGCCCACCCCTGCGTCGAGCAACCCTGCCTCCACCGAGTTTTGGCTGAGTGCCCCCACGATCAGGTGGTAAAGATCGCCAGTTTGTTCGGACTGCTGACCGCCTCCGGCAAGGTCCTGCCGCCGGAACCGGTCGAGACTTGGCATCGGGAGATTCGGGCGCTGCGGATTTCCACAACTCTGTGGGATGCGGTCGCTGCCGAGGATGTTGCCGCGCTGCGCCGGTCACTACCCCAGCATCAGGCGGCTAAAGGGAAAGAGCTGCTCGGCCTGGCGCGGGAACACCTGGCACGGCGGGTAACGGAAAAAGTGGCTGGCGGCCGGTTCGAACTGATCGCACTGGAAGGCGGCGGGCTGTTTACGATCCGCCACCGGCCTATGAAGCTGATCGACGCCATCTGGCAGAGATTTCGCCGAGGAGATTGTCGGCATCATGACCGCTGCCCGCTGCCCGGCTCCCAGGTGCGGCCGATGGTTCCCACGAAGCACCGTGAGAAGCGATTCGGCAGTTCTGTTCCCATGCTTGCCAGATGAGGGCGTGGCGCTCCGACCTTTCCTAAAGCCAGTTACGGCTGATCCAACCTCACCTTTCGCAGAAGAGTCCAGCGGTTCTGCCGCCACAGAAAATAATACGTGTAAGAAGGGTGGCGCCCCGACTGGTTCGGCGTGGCCTTGAAGATCATCAGATTGCTGTTCGGCCGAAACTGCACCTCGGGATTTTGGGGAACAGAATCGCCAATCATCAATAACGGTAGATCGAAACTCCGAGCGCCGACTCCGTTAATCGAGATTGGAGGATAATACACGTCTCCGCTCCGCGCATCCACTATCGCCATTCTCAGGCAGGGCGCGCCACATCCCCACTGGATCACGATGAGGTTTCCCGCAAAATTTGGCCCCTTTTGCTCCTTGCTGTCGCGGAATACTCCGTATCCCTTCTCTACGCCATCCCGGATTTGCTCGGCATAGTTTTGCTCCACCGGCGTCGTCAGCTTCAGCGCGGCAGGCGTGCCGATAAACATTTCGCTGGCCGGGTACTCCTCGAACCGCGGCAGTGCGCCGGAATGGGCTTGCGCCCAAACACAGCCAGCCAGAAGAAAGAACAACGAAGCGGGACGAATCCGGATTCCGGGACGGGCTAAGACGGTCATTGTGGCTGCCCCCGCCCGCGCGGCCTCCGAGGCGGTAGAGGTCGCCGTCTTGGTTGCGATATCCGTGTCTCACTAACGTAACCGTCGGGAACACCATAGAACGTATTCGCGTCGCCAAAGCTTCCGGCTTTTTGCTCGTAGGGTGCCGACGGATGCGCCGGGTTGAACGAGTTGAACCCCGTGAGAATCAATCCGTTGTAGAGATAGAGTGGGTTGCCATCGTTTCGCTCACCCCACATTCCGTTCGCTAGAGTGATGGCAAACGCCAGATCTCCACAGCCGGAGCTGCTGGAACTGGAACTGAGTGCGCTGTCGAGATTTTTCTGAGCACTGGCGGACAGAGAAGCAGTGCCATCACCATTGCTCGCGTATATCGCAAATTGACTTGGGTTTTCGACGATCGAGGTTATGCTGTCGCCAGGCGTCCCCCAACCCGATACGCTAAGCGAGGGACCACCCGCCGAGGATGACAAGTACCAGTTCTTGTTGACGAACTCCCACCGGTTCATGATGACGGCGCCGATCGAGTATTCCTCATCGGCCGCATCCACCCCTTTGCCGTGGCCAGACTCGGTGTACATTGCCGTCGCCAGAATGGATACGTCTGACTGCGCGCCTATTATGTCCCCAATCGTGCCTTGGTATACGCCATTGAAGTAATACGCCGTGCTCGCGCAGTCGAGGCCAGTCGGATCATTGAAATTCACCGGGTCGCCGTTGACGTATGCGTACATGTTCCAACTGGTTGGATTCTGCATGTCCACCGCGCTCATGCCGGACGGATCCGGCGTCATGAAGCGGCCCGCCTGATTGTAGTAGCGTTGATCGGCATAATCCTGCCCGCTCCAGTCCCGGAAATATGTCGCGAATTTCTCTGTCCCGTCGGCCGTCGTCTGCCCGTTCGATTGTGCCCGCTCCTGCCCATAGGGATAGTAGGAAATATGCGTCAGATTCCAATTCGGAAACGCCGTCCGGACCGAACCCAGCCGGTCCGTGCCCACCGGCTGCCAGGATGCGTTCGGGCCCATCATCATTAGCTTCCGCCCGAAGTACGCATAGCTCTGTTGATTCAGGCACCCCGGCAGGCCGAAGTCAATGTCGCTGGTGCAGGTGTACGTCATCAACTTCTGACCCGTGACACTGTAGAAATAGATGGTCGGCTGGCTGGGGGGTCCGTGGACACCGTCTGGCTGATCCGCCGGCCCCACGGATCGTATTGAAACGTCATCGTCTGGCCATTTGGGTTCACCGTCGAGACCAGGCGGTTCTCCAAGTCCCAGACGTTGCTATTCGCCAGCGAATTGCCGTTGCCATTACTGGCCCCTTGCCGGTTCGTCGCCGGGTCCGCCGGCCAGACCGCCGATCCGTTGGTGCCCGTCAGATTCCCAAATCCGTCGTACACGTAGTGCTGCGACCAGGATCCGCTCCCCGCCGTGGCCAGCCGGTTGAGGGCATCGTAAGTGTAATTGACCGTCTCCCCCGATATCGCGTCCACAGTCTGGGAAATCCTCCCGTTGTCCCCGCTGCCGGGGTACGTGTATTGCATGTTCAACAGCGCCATGTGATAGCCGCCGCTGTTGATGGAGGTCAGCCGCAACTGGTTGTCGTAGCCGCGAGCCTCCGTATAGGAACTGTACATGTCCGTGTAGTAGGTGAGGTTGGTCACCTGGCCGGCAAAGTTGTAGGTCGCCGTCGCGACGGTGGGATTCTGTAGAGCATCACAACTCCCGTCGTCGTTATACCGCGCGCAGTTACTCTGCGTGATGCCGGACAGGTTGCCCATCGCGTTGTACTGATAGCTCTGCGTCGTCGGCCCATGTTCCGGGTAGGTCAACGACGCCATCCTCCCTTGATTATCCCACGTGTAGGACGCCTGGAGGGTGTAGGGAAACGGCAGCACGAACTGCTGCGTGGTGACCCGTCCCGCCTGGTTGTAGCTGTATAAATATGCCATGGGGTTCACACCTAGTCCTCCGTTAAAGGTCACGCCGGCGAGGTGCCCCCAGGTGTTCTGGGCGCCGGAGAACTGCGGGTAGTCATACGTGTAAGTGACGTCCTGCCTCGGGAACGCGGTGCCGTCGGCCGCATAGTGTTGCACCAATGTCAGCCTGCCATAGGGGTCATAGGTATACGTAGTCTTCTGCCCCATGGCGTCCGTCCGCTGCGTCACCCGGTGCGTGCCGTCGTACTGGTAACTGACGGTGCCGTTTTCGGGATTGGTGGCGGAGGCCAGGTCGGAGCCGCTCCAGGTAAAATGCCGCGCCTGGGTATAAACGCCGTTGGTGGTATTGCGCGGCATCGAGACATCCGTCAACTGGTTAGCGCCGTTGTAGGTATAGGTCGTGACCAAGGTGCCGTTCGGCAGGTTGTTCGGATCGGGTTCAGTGACGCTGATGAGGTTTCCGCTGGCGTCGTTGGTGAAACTCTTCCACTTGCTCGCGGGGTCTGTGATCTTGGTGGTATTGCCCTGGTAGAGGTACGTCGTTACACTGACGCCGTCGGGTTTGGTCACCGTGAGGGTTCGGCCGGAACCGTCGTACGTATAGGTGGTCCAACCGGAAGGCGACCCGCCGGCAGCAAACGGGACCGAGGTCCGCCACAGCTTGCCCAACGGAGAGCAGGCACATGGGGCATATTGGGTGTCCACCTCGCTTACCGTCGTGCTGTCATGGCCGGTCTGCACGCTGATCGCCCTTCCGAAGCCGTCCAGTGTCGTCTTCTTCCATTGCGTCGAACTGCCCGTGGTGATGGTGGCTGTCTGCGTGTTGGGCTGGTAGGTATAGGTGTAATCGGTCACCGCGCCATCCGAACTGGTACTGGAACTGGGACGGCCATAGCTGTAAGTCATGCTGCTCGTGGCCCCGTTCGCGCCGGTGACGCCGGTCACGGCGAACGACGTGGCATAAGACAACGACGTGGAAAGGTTCGAATTGTTGTTCGGCGTGAGGACGCTGGGGAGCGAATAATTGGTGCCCGACGAAGGGGTCATGTTGATGAGCCTGCCGGCGCCATCGACAGCTTGATAAGGCACGCCGCCGATGGTGTGCAAAATATTGCTCATACCCGCTCCCATATTCGAAGTACTGTAGGCGTTGCCTCGATACCGGTAATTTGTGTTAAAGGCGCTGTCGTGCTGATACAGAAACAAGCCATTGTCCTGCGGCCAGTCCTGGTCATAGGTGGCGCTGTAGAGCGGAACAACGACGCCCGCCTTCGTGACGCTGGCCGAGACCACCCGATTGAAGATGTACTTGGTCAGATAGGTGCTGTTTTGACTGTACAGGTAGCTGTAACTGTACGTGCTGGCCGGGATAGAAAGATTCCCATAATCGTAGAGTTGGCTCTGCGTGACGTTGCCGTAGCTGTCCATGGTCTGGGTAGATTTCGATTGAACCGAATAGGACTTGTTGGGGTCCAACGTCGTAAGGGCCGAACCCATGTAGGCGTTTCCGGCGCTATCGGTAGTCCAGGAGTAGTCCTTCTGAAGATTGATGGCCGAGCCGCCGTTGCATTCGAGCGTAGTATCGCTGTTGCACTCTTTGTACGTTGTAGGAACCACGAGGTTGCCGGAGACGACGGACCCGTAGTAATACTTTGCGGTTTGCGGGCCGTTGTCGAAGATTCTGACCCAGGCATGAACGGTTGGCGGCGTAATATCTTCCGAACTGGGATGCCCGAACGACCAGGAGTTCGAACTGCCGGCGACGGCGGTCATCGTGCGGCTCTGCACTTCCTCGACGCTGACGTTTCCCGAGTACTTGAACGTGCGATACCCCCAGGTCAACTGGCCGCCTAAAGGCGTGGTGAACGAGGTCATCTGCCCGCTCCCGTCATAGACGAACGTATTCGCGACATTCAGCCCCGTAACGGTAACGGAGTGGAGCAGCGTCGTCGTGGTTTGAGTGCCTCCAAAAGGCGGGATCAGGCTCTGGCCGGCGCTATAGTTGAAACTGTAACTTTCCGACGTGCTAACCCAGTTGGTGATCGTGAGCAGATGAGGAATCGGATCGGTATTGTATTGGAAGATGTACGAAGCGGTTCGGGAATCGGTGACGTACTGGATTCGGGCGCTCGTGTTGGCGGTTCCGGCGCCGATGCCCGCCATGTAGGTGATGGTAATATAGTTCCCGTTAGAGTCTTCAATCTGGGTAGGATACATCGTTCCAGCGTCCTGCTCCGCCGCCGCGGACGTAGACCCTAAGACCCAGGCGCTCCCATCAGGCATGTGAAGCACGTTGGGACTGGCGTTCGTATCGAGCCACACGTGGATCCCTTCAAGGGAACTCCATACGTTGCTGCCGTTCTTGACCGGCAGCGAGTACTCCGCGCCGGTGGAATCGACAAAAAGATAATGGTCGATCAGTCCATTCGCCCATATGGGAATGACCGAGGCGATCTGAACAGTCCAGCCGAGTCCGTATCCAACGTCGTAGCCCATCAACCAGGTGCCGGCCGAATCCTGACGCCACATCTGGGAATTGTAACTAAGGAAGATCTGCGCGCTCCAGTTACCCCGGCTCACGGGTTTGACCAAGGGCAGAGCAAAGCTAAGATTGCCCGATGACGTGTCGATTTGTTCTCCGGCAGCGCCCCAGTAAGAGCCCAAGGCGCGCACACCCACGCGGCGGGGGTCCAGGCCGTTGCCGGAATCGGCCTTCGGCGTTCCACTTTGTGTTTGGCCAAAAGCAGAAGCCAGGGCGAGAAAGATGATCGTGATCCTCATTTCGTGATGACCTCAATGTCTCGAAACCGGTACTGGTGTGGTGACGGTCACCGAGGCGCCGGAGGATTGGTTAAAGTGCTGATCGACCGCGTAAATGGTGTAAGTGTGAGTTGCGCCGGGAGACACGGCCTCGTCGATTAGAAAGTTCTTGGTAGTGCGCGTCAGGTAGGCGCCGTCGCGGTAAATGAAATACCCGTTCAGTCCGCTACTCGTGGCTGCAACGCTTACTGCCGGCCATCGCAGGTTGATGCTCGTGCGATAGGCTGACGACGTGATCAGATTGCTGTTCACCGCCGCCGGAGGCGTGCGGGCGATGGAACCTAGCTGGACTAGAGAGATCGAGTTGCCCACCGGGGTGTTGTAAAGGCCAACACCGGGTTGGCCTGAGCCCAGGGTTGTGTAGAGTTCGGCCGGAGTCGCCTGGTCGGGCCACACCAGAACAACTCCATTGTGGGCCGCCATGCGCATCTGCATTCCGCTGCGGCATCCGTGCTGGAAGCTGGCAAGCACACTCACGCTTCCGCCAACGCTTTGCAGGACCACAAAGGTCGCCAGGCAGTTGTTGTTGTCATCGAAGGTTGGATCGTGCATTTCGAAGGCAAGGTAACTGCCCCCTCCAGTCCCGGAAGTGTGAGCATCGGCGCTGGCTTGGAGAAATTCGGTGTAGATCCCGCCGGATTTGACCAAAGTTACAGTCATGTCGACCTCGGCCTCGCTACTGCCGTCGGGAATTGGGATGCGCGAGATTAGCGAGCCGCCGGTTGCGTTCGCAGCCGAAACGCCGGACGCGGCGGCACTGGCAGCGCCAGAGACGATCCACTTGTTGGCATCAATGGAGGTTAGCTGGTCAGTTGCGTAGTGTTGCACCCCGGCGAACTGCGGCACCGCCGCGAGCAGCAGGGGCACCCATTAAGCGCGGTATTCTCATCACATCACCATCCCGAAGGTATCCAGGCTAAAATCCTTTCGAACCTGTTTCACGTTGGATTCGATCTCGGCCTTGGCAACGCGTCCCTTTTCGAATGCCTTGATCGTGGTGTCGTTCAACACGGGCAGCAGAGCCTCTCGATTCTTGGCAACGAATTCGACCACGGCCGACTTGCCGTCGTCGGTGGGCGCAGCGTAGTACCCGGTGATGCCGTTGGGGTCCTGGGAGGGCGGCCAGGGTGCGTATTTGGGCCGCTTGGGATCGCTCGCGGTTCCCGTGCCGATCAGCGGTACAACGCCGATGACGCGGTTATACGTGTAGTGTGGGTCGACGCGGCGCTGGCTGAACAGAACGCCCGCGAGAATCACGACGGCAATCGTGAGACGTTGAAACATAGTCCTCCTCTTGTTGGCTATCCGCCGGCACGGGAAAACCTTGGCCAGTTGCTCGGAACTTCGGCGTTTCGTGCCAGGCCGAGTCTTCTCGCCCGGTTGATTGAAACACACCTGTCCCCAGCAGTCAGAACCTCAACCTGCAACATGACAGTTAGGCGGCGAGAGATTATTTCAGGCGGGACTGATCCTCCGATCGCCTCGCTAATTGAAATAGGAAAATAGCGCCTGAAATGTGTATTGTCAAGAGTGAGTTGTTACTTGACACGTCATGAATGGCACTTGAATCTTACTGAGACAAGATCTTCACACTCCTTTGAGTCAGCCGTAAGTCGCTGGAGTCCCGTAGTCAGCGGTCAGCATAATCCGAAGGTCGTCAGTGGCTTCCAGAGAACTCCGTACAATAGCAGGTGTAGTGCGGCTCCAGGTTGGCAAATAAAGCGTGTATAAGAAGCGTTAACCGCGGCCAAAAGGTGCCAGACGCCTGCGAAACAAATCTTTGAGACTTCGGAATGTTGTAACGAAAGTTACGCTGCTGTTCCATTCCAATACCTTCGATCCTGGTCAGCGTGCCGCTGCGCCCGTCGAATTCGCCGCCCTTGAATCTGAAAGAGGCGATGCCGGAAAAGACAAGCTATCCATTGGAACATTCGGATCGCGGCACTCCTGGCGGGGATCTGATAAAGACGGCTGCTACCTCGAAAGGAGATAGCCGGTGCGGCAGTTGACAGCAGGCAACTCGCCGGCGAGATAAGCACCCGTAACCGGCGATCCTACAGGTAAGCGGCAGACCGCACGCGAGCACGTTCCGATTCGGTATCCCGGAGATCCGGTCTGGCGATGAGCACAAAGCCCGTCCAAGGCATCTGCGAACGGGTCGCCGGCAACATCCAGCGGCGCTTTGATGTCATCGGTTCTCGGAAACTCGACCTCGCTGTCCATCCATTAGCGCAGAACCCATTCGGCGTCCGGATGCAGCGGCTGCATCAATCACGCGCCCGTACTTGTTCGCGGGATAGCCTCCCACGTTTTTCGTTCACAACGATTATCTACTGATTCCAAATGACTTCTGCGTCCTCCCCCACCCACCCCGTCTTATCCTGATAGCGGTAAGAAACATGCGCACCGAAAAGCAAATCGAAGCCTCCCGCGCCAATGGATGCCGCTCCCATGGCCCGGTCACCCCCGAAGGGAAACACCGTTCCTCGCAGAACGCGCTCCGCCACGGCCTCCTGGCCGCCACCGTCGTCCTCCAGCACGAAGATACCGAAAGCTTTCAGATGCACCTGGAGCAGCACATCGAACGCTTCCAGCCCGTTGACTATGTCGAAATGAACGTAGTCGAAGAAATGGTCGCTGCCACCTGGCGCCTGCGCCGATCTTGGGCCCTCCAGACCCATCTGCTCGACAAGGAAATCGAGACCCATGTCGGCGAGGAAGTCCTCGATGCCATGGCTGCATCCGTCACCCGCCTCTCCACGGACCCGGGCATCGCCCTCCTGCACCGCTACGAGACTCGTCTCCACCTCGTCTACCACCGTTGTATCTCCACCCTCGCCCGCCTTCGCGCCAGCCGGCCTTCCCCCGCCGAACCCGCCATACCAAACGAACCCAACGACACCGCTCCCAGTCCTCCACCCACCAAAGCCGCCGTGCGAAACGAACCCGGCCATATCGCTACGGACTTCCCCGATGCCCCGTTCCCAAACCCCGTCCTGCCACGCCGGTCCGAGCCGGGTCACACCGGTTTCGGACAAAATCAGCTTTTGAAAACAAGTCGGTTAGATGAATTGAAAAGGAGGTTAAAGCCTGTTCTAATTGTTCCCATGTTAGCCCTTAGGCAGATGTGGAACTTGAGTCTCAATTGCTGCCGCCAATGAGGAAAATCCACCGTTACGGTGGCCAAGGCGGTGGAACAGGCGTTCCGCACCGCGGGCACTCTCGTGGTGGTGGTCAGTCCCACCGAGCGGCAGAGCGGCGAGTTCCTCCGCAAGGCCTCGGTGTTTGTGGCGCGCTTGCGCATTCGCCCGCGAGGCCATGGCGACAACCGGCTCTCTCTGGCTCTCCCCAACGGTTCGCGGGTTGTCGGCCTGTCGGGCGCCGAAGCGACCATTCGCGGCTTCTCGGCCGTCTCCCTGTTGGTCGTGGATGAAGCTCCCAGCGTCAGCGACGATCTTTATCATGCCATCCGTCCCATGTTGGCCGTGAGCGGCGGATAGCTGTGGCTGATGAGCGCGCCGTTCGGCAAACGCGGATGTTCTTACGAAACACTTCCTCGAAAAGGACCGCGCCGCCATGGGAGACTGCTGGTTTAATTAAACAGGAGTATTTGTGCGAATTCGACGATGTACAAAGCAGAGTCTTCGACAGCGGCCTGGTGACGCGCGCCATCACCCGCGAGGTGCGGCCCCTGGTGTTCCGTTAGCATGAGCTGGTTTTTTGTGGGCTTGGATTTGGGACAGAACCGCGATTTTACGGCCATTGCTGTGGCCGAGCGGGTGGTAAAAAGGCTCCTGGGACCCGGCGCTGTTCGGTTGCCCGAAGACTCCGGCACTGCACTTGCGCAACCTGGAGCGGATGCCGTTGGGCACGCCGTTTCCGGAAATCGTCGAGCGGGTCGTAGGGTTGACGCGGTCGCCGGAACTCGTCGGTCAGTGCCATCTGGCTGGGGCGAAAGTAAGTTGCAGTTCCACGACGTAAGTAACATACCAATACTCCGCTTGCTGACGCGTGCGGCTCAGTCTCGATCGGCGATGGTGATGGGAGCGGTTTACGCTTCCTCCTCAGCAAGCGCTGGTTTACGCTTCCACGATTTTGATGTAGCGATCGATGGGAAGGTCCGTCAGGCGCTGGGTGCGCCCGCTGGGCTGGGGCCACTCGATTTCGAGCGAGTCGATCTTCGCCACCGTGCCGATTCCCAGCACCATGCGCGGGTCGTGCGCCGACAAATAACTGCCGCCGCCGTTCTTCACGCGCGTGCGCTTCACTCCGCCGGCGGTCCAGGTGAGCCGCGCGCCTACCGCATCGCGATTGCACTTCACGCCCTGTAGTTGCACGCCGAGCCAGTGGTTGCCCTCGCCGGCGTTGTTGCGCAGCAGAATCGGAGCCCCGCCGTTATTGCCGATCAGCACATCCACACGACCGTCGTTATTGTAATCGCCGATGGCCAGTCCGCGCGCCGGGAACATTTTGGTGAAGATGGGGCCGGCATCCGCGCTGACGTTGCGCAGTTGGCCGTTCTCGTTGTGGAACAGCAGCAGCGGCTCCCTGAATTTCACCTGCTGGGAATAGTTGTCGATCATGTCGTCGGGGTGGCCGTTGGCCAGGAACAGATCGAGCGCGCCGTCATTGTCGTAATCGAAGAAGCGCAGACCCCAGCCGCTGAGCAGGCGCGTGGCCTGGGCCACCTGATTTTTGAAGGCGACGTCGCGGAAGGTCTCGTTCTTCATATTCTTGTACAGCGAGAACATTTCCTGATCCACGTTGGCGACGAAGAGGTCCTGCCAGCCGTCGCCATCGAAATCGGCCGCGTCCACGCCCATGCCGGAACGGGCGCGCCCATCGGCGCTGAATCCCACTTCGGCGGCGAGCGCGATCTCCTCCCATTTGGTTTTGCCTTTGGCGTCCGGTCCGCGGTTCATGTACAGGTAATTCTGCACCGTGTCATTGGCGACGAACAGGTCCATGCGGCCGTCGTTGTTGACGTCCGCCGCCACCACGCCGAGCCCCTTGCCCAGCGATTTTTCGATATCGGTGCCGCGCCCGACCTCGGTAAAGGTGCCGTCCCCGTTGTTGTGGAACAGCAGGCTGGAGGTGCCCTTGAAGACACGCGGGATGCAATAGAAATGCTTGCCCAGCTTGTTATCGCCGCAGGAAAAATGGCTGGTGGTGCCGTAGTCTACAAAGCTGCAGACGAACAGGTCGAGCCGTCCGTCGTTATCGAAATCGAACCAGACGGCGCTGGTGGTCCAGTGATTCTCGAACAGCTTCGCGCCCAGCCCCGCCTTTTCACTGACGTCGGTGAAGGTGCCGTCGCCGTTATTGCGATAGAGAATCGGCCGGCCGTAGGCAGTGACGAACAGGTCGGGGAAGCCGTCGTTGTTATAGTCGCCCACGGCCGCGCCCATGCCGAACGTGTTGGCGGCGACGCCCGCCTTTTCGGTCACGTCGGTGAAGGTGCCGTCGCGGTTGTTTTTGTAGAGCGCGCTGCGGATGGGCTTGGCGGGCTTGTAGAAATCGCAGGGCCCGCTGTTGACCAGGTAGATGTCCATCCAACCGTCGTTATCGTAATCGAGGAAGGCACAGCCGGGGCCCATGGTTTCGGGCAGGTAGTGTTCCACCGACGCGGCGTTGTCGTGCACCCACTGGATGCCGCTGGTTTGCGGCGGGACCTCTTCGAAGAGGGGCCGGGACGAAGCCCGGGCGGTGAGCGCGGCAGCGGCGCCGATCAGGAATTGCCTGCGATCGATGGGAAAGAGGCGTGGCATGGTTCTCTTCAGTTCGGATAGGGGTCTCCGGCGCGGGCGATGCGGATTTGATGATCGGTGAAGCGGGCATGCGCCCCGGGCAGGTCTACCTTGGGCATGTGACAAGAGGCGCAGTTGGCTTTGCCTACGCGGCAGACCTTGGTATGCAATGCCGCGGCATGGCAGGCGGCGCATTTGGAGTCGTAGGCGGCCAGGTTGGTTTCCAGCGTGCTGTGCGGATCGTGGCATGCCGTGCAGCGGATGCGCGCATCGGCCGCATCGTAGCACTTGCTATTGGCCAGCCGGTACGGCTGGAAGCGCACGTTGTTGATGCCGCGCGGGCCATTGAGAGCGATCTGCGACCAGGTGCGATGGCAGCGGCCGCACAAATCGGACAGTTCTTCGGCGGACAGGCCGGCGAGGTGCGGCAATTTCGCCGCCGCGGCATCCCCGGTGCGGAGAGCCTCCGCGTGCTTTTCCACCGGCCCGTGGCACGATTCACACGCCACGCCGGGGACGATGCTTTCCAGGTGCAGTTTCCCCGCGGACACCGCGCCGCTGGAATGGCAGCCGAAGCAATCGCGCGCGCCGATGGTATCCATGCGACGGCCCGCCGCCTCGGCGAGACTCTGCGGCCGGGTGTTCAGCGCTCCCATGGTCAGATCCAGCGCGTCCAGCGCGTTATAGAAGCTGACGCGGCTTTCGTACATGGCGCCATTGTATTCGAAAACGTAAGTCTGTCCGGCCTGCCCGCGGCCGAATGCCCACAGCAGGGGAACGGTGAGGGTTTCCGCCCCCGCGCGCACCGTGAGGATGCTGCCGCCGGCCCGCCGCACGATGGACGATTTGTACGCGCCCTCCTGGAAGGTGAGCTCGGGGTGACTGGTGAGAATGGCGCTGGTCTCCACCTTTTCAAGCGCGCGCGCCATGGGAGTCGCGCCGAAGTGGGTGGTCTGCGCGGCATGGCAGACGGCGCAGGGGGAATCCGCCGCCGCGTAGAAGGGAAGGGCGGCCAGCAGGCAGAGCAGCCTCATTTTCCTTTGGCTCCCGGTTCGGCGGCCTGTTTTTCCGCATTCAGCCGGAGCACGATGGCGCGCTCTTTGTCGCCATCCTCCTTGCGTTTGAGCCGGTAGTAGACCGTGGCCAGCGAAACGTGCGCTTCCACGAATTGCGGAATCTCTTTGGTCAGCTTCTCCAGTTCTGTGCGTGCCTCTTCGGTGCGGCCGTCCAGCAGATCGAGTGTGGCAAGCTGATACCGCGCGGCGGCATCGCCGGGACGCACGTGCATGGCGCGCTGGAAGCACTGGCGCGCCTCGGTATAATTCTGATCCTGCTTGAGCAGGATGCCCAACTGCACGTTGGAGGTGTAATCGATGGGGTTCGAATCCAGCTCTTTGCGGAAGGCCACGGCGGCGCCGGGCGTATCGCCGGTGGCGGCCATTGCCATGCCGTAATACGCGTAGACGTCAGGGAGCTTGGGATTCAGTTCCACGGCCTTCTGAAAGTCCTGGAGCGCGCCGGAAAAATCGTGAACGCTCATTTTGGTGGCGCCCATCAGGAGGCGGGCTTCGGCGGAATCGCCATCGCGCAGAATGCGATCCACCAGCACTTGGCCGCGCGCCGGTTGCTCGTCGCGGATCAACGCGGTGCCCAGCATGTAAAGGATTGCCTTATCGCCGGGCGATTGCTGCTGCAGTGGGGAGAGCAGGTCCACGACCTTTTTATTCTCGCCGAGACGCAGGTCGCAATCCGCCAGCAGAAGGACGGCTTGCCGGTTTGCCGGCTGCTCCGCGATGACGCGTGCCAATTCCCCGGCTGCTTCCGAGATCTCCGCCGCCTTATAATACGCCAGGGCCAGGTTCAGACGGACTGGGGTATTGCCCGCTTGTGCGGCCAGGGCTTTGTTGTATTCGACGATGGCTTCCGCGTACAATCCGGCACGCGCCAGCGCCGCGCCCAGGTTCGATCGCGCCATCACGTTCGCGGGCACCTGCTTCAGGTAGGCGCGGTATTCCGGAATCGCTGCCGTCACGTCTCCGGACTGGTGCAAGGCGATGGCGTGACGCAGCAGATCCTCGGTGGCGGGGGTCTGCTGGCTGAAGGCAATTGGGGCAAGCCACAGGAACAGGGGCGCGAACCGGGCCGCGCAGCTAATGCTCATGCGCATCGGAGTCCCTTTTGGCTAGCATCGCACGGATGGCGCCCTCCACGGCATCCGGATGGAAATCCAACTCGCCCAGGCGGGTCTGGTAGGCCACCGTGCCGTCACGGCCAATCAGATACAGACGGCTGGGCCAGGCCTGATACGCGCGCTCGGCGGCGGTGTCCATGCCATCCACGGCGACGGCGAAGGGAAGCTCCAGCCGGCGCAGGCAGAGGGCGGCATGCTCCTTCTTTTCGGCAAGGTTGTGAGCGGGCGGCAGGTCGATTCCTTCCTTTTGATTGATGGTGCTCTGCCATTGCGATTCCGCGCCGGATCCGGAATGCGCTTCGCTGATGTAAACCAGGCGGAAGTCCACCTGCTGGTGGTATTGCGCGGCGATGCGGCGCAGGTCGCCAGCCGAATTCCGTAGTTTTGGACAGGTGTAACTGCCGAATACCAATACCACAGGCCGGCTCATGCCGGTGAAGGTGAGCGACGCGACGGGCGGAGCTGCCGTGCCGACCGGGATGCCGGGATCGCCGGCGGACGCCCGGTCGAAATGGAAGCCGCTGGCCAAAGCGTCGGCGGCTTCTTGCGAACCGGGGCGGACCTGCACGGCGTGCTCCAATAGTTCGTGCGATTCCTTAGTCTGTCCGCGGCGGGCCAGGATAGCGGCAAGCTGAAAATTGGCGTCGAAATCGTTCGGGTTGGCGGCCAGTTCCTTGCGAAAGGCGGCGGCGGCGCCATCGGCATCGCCGGTAAACAGCAACGCCTGTCCCAGATACGACTGGAGCGAGGGAAGCTCCGGGTTCCCTGCCGCGGCCTGGGCAAGTTCCTTGACTGCGGCGGGGTAGTTCCCGGCAGCGAAAAGAGCCGAACCCAGCAGGAAATGCCCCTCCGCCGAATCGCCGCGCCGCAGGATCCGGTCCACCCGTACCTGCCCCTCCGCGACGTGGCCAGAGCGGATCAACGCCATCCCCAGGACATAATTCAACGCCGGCTCGTCGGGATGTTCCGCTTCCAGCGGCGCGGCTACGTTCACCGCCTCCTGGAACTCGCCCATGCGAAGCCGGCAATCGGCCAGCAGCAGGGCGAGGTTCAAATTCCGCGGCTGGGCGGTGTACAGGATTTGTAGTTCGGCTGCCGCCGCCGGAATCTGGAACGACTTATAGTAAGCCAGCGCCAGGTTGAATCGCAGATTGGGCGCCACGTCCGGCGTCGCGAGCTTGAGGGCCTCCCGATACTGGCCGATGGCGTCCTGGAAACGCCCGAGTTTTACCAGCACGGCGCCCAGATTCGAGCGCGCATCGACGCGTCCCGGTTGGGCGGCGATGCAGGCCTGGTACCCTGCCTCCGCTGCCTCCAATTCCCCCGCCTGGTGGCGCCGGAGCGCGGCGTCGAAATCACAAATGGCACCCGGTGTTTGGGCCCATACACCGGCCGCCCAAACTGCGAAAATCAGGTACCGCTGGAACACCGAATCCCGGCCCCTCCCCGGTAGCAGATTCTACCATGAGGCGACCGTTTCCAACCTCGATCGCGCTTGTAGCTTCCGTTAACGTACCCGATTAACGTCTTGATTCTACTAAGGGAGTCACATCGTTAACGTAAGCCAAAGCACTAAACATGGAAGGACGGTGGTAGCCGGAATTCCTACAACAATCCATATATCTCCCGCGACGAGCGCAGAATCGTTTGGTTTCGCTACAAGATCCGGAAAGCTCACCGGTCAAAACAGGTAAGCACCCTGCTTGCTGAGGATTAACCCGGGAGCGGGATTCTGCTGTTAACAGCATCTATTGCGAATTAGCCTATTTTTGGCAACGTAATGTATTTATACTAGTTCCCAACCCAAGGAAGCCCAGCTCCACGTGACATGCATTCTCTTGGGAAAGGGGTGCAAATGAGAAGGGGAATCGAATACCAAGCGGTCCGGATCCTGGTGGGATTTGCGCTGGCTGCCATGCTAGCTACAAACCTCACAGCGCAGGGCATCTACGCCACGTTGACGGGGTTGGTGACGGACCCGTCACAAGCGGTTGTAGCGGGAGCAAAGGTCAGTCTGAAGAATGCGGAGTCCGGTTCGTTGCGCGACACCGTGACGAACACCGACGGCTACTTTACGTTTGCCTCTGTTCCTGTCGGATCCTACGAGCTCACCATCGAAGCGAAGGGCTTCACGACATATAAGGTATCCGGGATCGTGCTGAACGGCGGCGACAAGCGCAACGTAGACGCCCAATTGACCGTGGGCGCGACCTCCCAGACGGTGGAAATCACCGGGGGCGCCGACACGGTGGCTCCGGTCGATTCCGGCGAGAAGTCCGATATCATCACCAATAAAGAGTTGCAGAACTACGTTTCGGTGGGCAGCAATGCGGCCGAGTTCATCAAGATCATGCCCGGGTTCGGCATTCAGAACGGCACGCAGAACAAAGCCAACTACAGCGGCGAGACCATCGGCATCAACGCCAACGGCGATGCCGGCAGCCAGAGCCCGCTGAACAATGCCTTCTCTTATAACGGTCTCCCCAGCAACTCCCTGGATATTACGGCGGATGGCGCGCACGTGTCCGACCCCGGCTGCAACTGCGATACGCCGGTGAATCCCGAACTCGGACATGATCTCCGAGATTCAGGTGAAGATGTCCAACTTCAGCGCCGAGAACCAGAAGGGGCCGGCGGTGATCACTTCAGCGTGGCGAAATCGGGCGGCAAGGATTTCCACGGGTCGGGCTTTCTCTATGCCCGCAACTACGCGATGAACGCCAATGACGCGCTGTTTAACTCCAGCGGCCAGGCGCGCCCGGAGAACAAGTACTACTATCCGGGCGGCACCATCGGCGGTCCGGTTCTGATCCCCGGAACGCATTTTAATCATGACCGCAACAAGCTGTTCTTCTTCACCGGGTTTGAGTACTTCTATCAGGTTCTGGATACCGGCCTGCTGCGCGCCACCATGCCGACCGCGGGTGAGATGAACGGCAATTTCTCGCCGGCCGAAGTGGCCAAAGAAGGCAACATCACCGCTTCCGGCGGGCCTCCGGGACAGATGAACGCGGCCGCCCTGGCGCAGTTCCCCGGCGGGATCATCCCGTCCAACATGATCGACAAGAACATGCAGAACCTGATGAAGCTTGTATCCCACGCCGAATGCCGACCCGAACGCCACCGGCGGATACAATTACGTGCAGGCGGAAACATTCAATCAAAACAATCTGCAATGGATGTCGCGCGTGGACTACAGCATCAGCGACAACACCAAGCTGTTCGTCCGTTACAACCTCCAGCGCGAATCGCAGTTGTTCCCGGTAGGACTCTGGTGGCGGCAGACCGATCAGGTTCCTTATCCGACTTCGGTAGAGGGCAAGAACAAGTCCGACTCGCGTGACCGCTTCTTTGACGCATGTGTTCAGTCCGTCGATGACCAATGAGTTCGTGTTTCGGCTACACCTACATCGGGTTCCCCAATGTGTTCCAGGATCCCTCCAAGGTGGACCGCGCGAACGTGGGCTACGGCTATCAGGGACTGTACAAGAACGGTGTGGCGCAGATTCCTTCGTTCGGCGGTTTGGGCTGGACGAACCAGGAAGCGGGCCTGATCTTCAATCCCGGCGGGTTTGAAGCGGGCGGTCCTTCGGCCGGGTTGTACGCGGACAAGTGGATGCCCAGCTTTAGTGACACGATTACCAAGGTCTGGTCTACCCACACCTTGAAGGCCGGATTCTTCTATGAATGGATCCGCAATTCGCAACCCGCCAACAACAGCACCAACGGCCAGTTGCAGGTGTGGAACGGCAACTCCAATACCTTCGGCAACGAGTATGCGGACCTGCTGTACGGCAACCTGTACGGCTATAACGAATCATCTTTCAACCGGATCAACGATATTTCATACAACACGTATGAAGGTTTCGTACAGGATTCCTGGAAGGTTTCCCGGCGTTTGACCTTGGAACTGGGGTTGCGCATGACGCACTTCCAGCCGTGGATCGACCGCACCGGCGCGGGTTACTCCATCTTCGATTACTCGCAATACAAGTCCACATGCCAACCCACGGATTATTGCGGCTTTGAGTGGCACAAACGGGATCCCAACGTGCCGATCGGGGGCTTTCCGACGCGCGCGCTCTTCTTTCAACCGCGTTTCGGCCTGGCGTACGATCTGACGGGCCAGGGCAAGACCGTTCTGCGCGGCGGATGGGGCCGTTACTACTACCACTCCGGACAGTTCACCGCCGGTCTGGATGTAGCCGCCGGCGTACAAAGCCTCAGCCTGCCGAACAACATTAACGGCGTGCCGCTGCTGGCCCGCAACCTATCGTCGATTAATCTCGCCGCTCAGGCGCTGTCTCCGGCGGCGGTGGACAGCAAAGACGACATGCAGCCTTACACCGATAGTTACAGCTTCACGGTGTCTCAGCGAACCCCGTGGTCCGGCCTGCTGGAGGTCGCGTACGTGGGGAATCAGAGCCGTGACCTTTCGCTCAACAGCGGCGCAGGTTCCAACATCAACCTGGTCCCGGTGGGCGCCATGCTCGCCAGCAGAAACGGCGGCGTGGATCCGAACAGTCTGAACGCGAATAATTTCCGGCCGCTACTGGGCTTTTCGGACCTGAACTTAGCCACGAACAGGGCGTGGGCCAACTACAACGCGCTGCAAGTTACCTGGGTGCGTACCAAGGGACGCTATACCATCAACATGAATTACACGTTCGGGAAGTCCATGGGCATCGTCAACTCGACCCTGGATCAGTTCAACCTGAACAACGACTACGGGGTACAATCCACGAACCGCACCCACATCTTCAACGCCGCTTACTCCATCGAATTGGGTAGTCCCATCAAGCACAATAAGCCACTGGAAGGGCTGATCAACGGATGGCAGCTTTCCGGAATCACGCAGGTAGAAAGCGGACCCAACCTTTCGGGCTTCTCCAATGAAGCATTCGGGATGAATCTCAATAGCGCGACCCTGCCTGGGACTACGGACGTCATCAGCAACCTATCCATACTGGGCACGCCGAATATTCAGCTCAATCCGATTCTGACGTGCAATCCGGCATCGGGACTGGGGCCGCACCAGTTCATCAACGCCAGTTGCTTCACCTTCCCGCGTGCGGTGGGTCAGAACGGACCGAGCGTAATGCCCGCTATCTATGGGCCGGCCTTCTTCAATTCCGATCTGGGAATGTTCAAGAACTTCAACATCAGCGAATCGAAGAAGCTGCAATTCCGGTTCAACGCGTATAACTTCCTGAACCACCCGCTATGGTCGTTCAACGGAAGCAACCTCACTCTCGGGTTCAGTCCGAGCACCGGCGCGCTTAACACCCCGCTGTTCGGGACAACCACGGAAAAGCAGGGCCATCGCGTAGTGCAAGCAGCGGTGAAATTTTACTTCTAAGTAGCATAGACAACTCCGGCCCTGTTCAGCGGGAGTTACCATGAAGTGACATGGTCCGGGTATCCCTGGTATTTGCGTTGCTCTGCGGGTCCTGCGTCGTGGCGGCGCAGGACCCTTTTGCCGTGCTCTCCAAACAGGCGCAGACGGCGCGGGATGCGCATCAACTGGACAAGGCCGTCGATCTGTACAAACGGGCTCTCAAGCTGAAACCGGCTTGGGACGAGGGCCTGTGGAGCATGGGCTCGATTGCCTATGACCTGGACCGCTATCGCGACTGTGCCGACGCCTTCGAAGCCCTTACCCGCCTGAAACCCGATGGCGCTCCCGGGTGGACCATGTTGGGACTGTGCCAGTACCGGTTGCGCAATTACGGCATTGCTCTCGACAGCCTGGCCCACGTAGAACAGTTGGGCTTTAACGAAAACGCCGAACTGGCTCGTGCCGCGCGTCTGCACTACGCGCTGCTGCTGACGCAGGCTGGCACTTTCGAAAAGGCCATCACGATTCTGACCGAATTGACCCGGGCCGATAAGAAGACGCCAGAGATTATCGCCGCGGCCGGAATCGCAGGACTCCGGAAGCCCTGGCTTCCCGCCGAGGTTCCGGACTCCCAGCGCGACCTTGTCTACCGGCTGGGAGACGCCATGGCCAGCGCCATGGAGTTGGACTACAAGACAGCCGGACAGAAGTTCGATCAGCTTTTGGCGGTCTATCCGTCCGAGCCGGACGTCCATTTCCGATACGGCGCGCTCCTCTATATTCAGGATGCCGACCGCGGGATCGACGAGATCAAGCAGGCGGTTACACTCAACCCCAACCATGTTCCGGCGCTGGTGAGCTTAAGCACCATCTACCTGAAGCGTGAAGATACCAAAGCCGCGGTGGACTATGGAGAGCGCGCCGTTAAAGCCGGCCCCGGAGATTTTTCCACCCACCTGGTTCTGGGGCGCGCGCTGCTTGCATCCGAGGAGCCCGCGCGCGCAGCCGCGGAACTGGAGCAGACTTTGAAGCTGAATCCGAATGCTCCCGAAGCGCACTTCAGCCTGGCAACGGCGTACAGCCGCCTGGGCAGGAAAGAGGATGCGGCGCGGGAGCAGGCCGCCTTTAAACGGCTCGAGCACCTTGGAGGTAAACAGGTTCCATGAGGCACTTTGATTCCGGTCATACTCATCGCAGCGGCGGCGTTTCCAGCGTGGCCCCAGCAACAGCCCACCGTGAAAAGCAACGTCGATGAAGTTCTGCTGGACCTCATCGTGCGCGACAAAAAAGGCAAGCCAGTCACGGACCTCAAGCCCGAAGACATCACGGTCAGCGACGACGGCGCGAAGCAGACGCTGCTGAGTTTCCGGCTGGTGCGCGGCTCGGAGGCGGTCAGCGCCGCGGGCGCCGCCACCCCGCTCGATCCCTTGCGTCAGATCCGCCTGGTTACCCTGGCGTTCGAACCGATCGACGCTCCCGATCAGCGTAAACTCGCGCGCACCGCCGCGCTCGACCTGATTAAGGGTGAGCAGGGAACCAACGTCTTCTACTCGGTTGTGGTGATCGACACGCGCCTTCTGGTGTTGCAGCAGTTCACCAAGGATCACGACGCGCTCGCCAAAGCCATCGACCGGGCCACCCAGGGAATCAGCGCGCCGCGCCTGGCTACGGAAGCGGAGGCGATCACCGCGGAGTTGAAGCGCAACCTGGGCGGAGCGACCGTGAACGGCGCGGATCAGGATTCGAACCTGCTCACCGCCGCGACACAGACCGCGGGCCAACCTGTCACCAATGGCGATAGCGCGCTGCAGGCGAAACTGGCCTCGGTGATGCTGGGCATGCTGCGCATGGATGCGGAAGCGCAATCGCAGGGCACGCGGCTTTCGGTGTTCGCATTGAAAGCGCTGGTGAACGGACTCCGGCCCATGCCGGGCCGCAAGAGCATCCTTTATTTCACCAGCGGAATGCTTCTGACCCCCGAGTTGGACGTGCCGTTCCGCAATCTGATCAGCACCGCCAACGGGTTCAACGTGACTTTTTATGCGGTGGATTTGCGCGGCGTCATGACCTCCTCGCAGAACGCGGACGCCATGGGGCAGATGAACGCGGGCGCGAAAGCCAGCAATACCACCACCGTTGGCAATAACCCTGTGACGCCGGAGCAGATGAAGGCCGCCGATACCTATGAAGTGGCTGCCCGCGCCAATCTCGATCTGCCGCTGCGCGACCTGGCCGAATCCACCGGTGGATTTCTGATCGGCGACAGCAACGACCTGCGCCAGCCTCTGCGCCACGTGAACGAGGAGATTAGCAGCTACTACGAGGCGTCCTACAATCCGGGAATTCAGAACTATGACGGCTCTTTCCGCAAACTCTCGGTCAGCGCCAATCGCAAAGACCTGGTGATTCACGCGCGCACGGGATATTTCGCCCTGCCGCCGGAAGCGCGCGCGGCCGGCATGGCGCCATTCGAATTGCCGCTACTCAAATTGATCTCCGACGGCAAGCTCTCGAGCGACATCAATTACCGCGCGGGCGCCGTGCTGCTGCAGCCGAAGAAAGGGGAGACCGCGAGTCGCCATTCTGATGGAAGTGCCGCTGCATGAACTGGAGGGCAAGACCGATGGCGCCGCGCTCGACGTGCACTGCTCCATCGCGGCGCTGGTCAAGGATGCCAAAGGCGAAGTGGTGCAGAAGATCACGCGCGACCGCTCTTTCAAGGTGACTCCGGATCAGCACAAGTTGGGCAACTTCCTGGACAAGGCGACCCTGGATCTTCCCCCGGGCAAATACGTGCTGGAATCGGCCGTGGAAGACCGCGAGAACTCGAAGGCCGGGGTCCAGCGCGTGGAGTTCACCGTCCCCGCCGGCGGCAGCGGGGTCGGCATTTCCACCCTGGTGCCGATGCGATCCTACGCGCCCAACGCCAAGGATCTGGACCCCAACGATCCGTTCCAGTATCAGGGCGGCAGCGTGACGCCGACCATGGACATGGTGGTGAAGAAGGCCCCCAATAGCGCGCTCCGGCTGTTTTTCACCGTCTATCAGGACGCTGCGATTGCCGCCAAGCCTTCGGTGGAGATTGAATTCCTGCTGAACGGAAAGAGCCTGACCAAGGTCCCAATGCAACTGCCCGCCGCCGATGCGCAGGGGCGCATTCCGTACCTGATGACCATCCCGGCGGAGGCCATTCCCGCCGGCAGTTACGAGGTCCGCGCGTCGGCCAAACAGGGTAGCACCACCGCTGTGTCCAGCACCATAGTGAAGTTTGAGCAGTAGAGGGTTTCACGGGCGTTAACGCTCTCCGGCAGATCGTGTTAACGCGATCGCAGATTGTTAATGGACTTGAACGAGCAGGTTAGCCGCGTGTATACTTCCTTGAACAGCTTCGGAGCTAGGGATGCACGCCGCCGCGGATTTTAGCCAGGAAAAAGACGAATTACAATCGGTGCTGGCCTCGGGCATCTTCAATCGGGCGCCCAACTTGGCCCATGTTCTCAGCTATGTATGCGAGAAGTACTTTGAGGGAGCGGCAGAGCAGATCAAGGAATACAACATCGCCGTGGAAGCGCTGGGGCGACCGGCTGTGTTCGATCAGAAGCGCGATTCCATCGTACGTGTGGAAGCGCACCGTTTGCGCAAGCGTCTGCGGGAATACTACCTGGCGGAGGGCGCCGATCATCGCGTGCGGATCGATATTCCCCCCGGGCAGTACGCGCCGCATTTCGTGCGGCAGTTGCCGCCGAAGCCCAGTCTCTGCGATGAAGCCCTGGTAGCCCCTCCGGCTCTGGATCTGGACAGCGATCTGGAAGAAGTTCCGGCCTCGCGGGACGTAGAGCCGCTGCACCATCCGGTGAATCTCGGGCCTTCCAAACCGCTGCTGCTCTCGCCGCCTCCAGGCAAGAGCGCCGCCCGCATCTGGATTGCGCTGGCCCTGGCCGCTAGCGCGCTTTCCGGGGTGCTGCTCTGGAAGATGAGCGCCTCGAAGCCGAACCGGGTCGTCGCGGCACCGGTGCCGGGAACGGCTGCGGGGACGGCGAATGAGATCCGCATCCTCGCGGGCCTCCAGAGCGGTACCTACCTGGATCGCTTTGGCAAAACATGGCAGAGCGATCGTTATTTCCAGGGAGGCGCGGTGTTCGAATCGGCGGGACACCCGATTGCCGTCGCGCGCGACCCGCGCCTGTTCCGCAACCGCCGCGAAGGCACATTTACCTACGACGTTCCTCTGCCGCCGGGCGTCTATGAGGTGCGCCTGTATTTCGCCGAAACGCTGTACGGCGAAAACAATGTGGCGGGCGGCGGCGAAACCAGCCGCATCTTCAACGTATCCGCCAACGGCGTTCCGATTCTGAATGGATTCGACGTGATTGGGGAGGTGGGTGCAAGCACCGCCGATGTCCGTGCGTTCAAAGATATGACGCCGGCGGCCGACGGAAAGCTGCACCTGAGGTTCGATCCCCAGACGAACCCCGCCATCGTAAGCGCCATCGAAATTACCCCGGGAACCCCGGGAAGACTACGCCCCATCCGCCTGGTCTCGCGGGAACATCCGTACACCGACAAGCAGGGCCGCACCTGGGACGCCGACAGTTACTCTCGTGGAGGCCAACTGGTGGTTCGGACCGACCCCGTGCAGAATATCGAGGATCCGGAATTACTGCGGGGCGAGCGGTTCGGCAATCTCTCGTATGTGATTCCGGTGCCTCCCGGCCGCTACGGCGCCACTCTCTATTTTACGGAGGCCTGGTTCGGTCCGGGTAACTTCGCCGGCGGCGGCGCGGGCAGTCGCGTGTTCGACATCCTGTGCAACGGCGTGGCACTCCGCCGCGGCTTCGATATTTTCCGGGAAGCCCATGGAAGCTACCGCGCCGTGGTGCTGCCAATTCACGGTCTGGAACCGGACCCGCAGGGTAAGCTCACCATCTCGCTGCTGCCCGTCCGCAACTATGCCTCGCTGAATGCGCTGGAAATCACCGACGAATCGAAATAGTGACGATTGTACAACCCAATACCATTCCTGGTTGCAGGGTAGCCCATAAGGGCTAGCCATGATCCCTCACCATTGTTGATAACATACGGATAACGGTTAGGGACATCGGCTCTTCGGGGAAATTGGTGCGGCCTGGTAAATTGTTACGCGCAACACCGAGTCGAATGGGTGGATATACGGGTTATCTCCTGTAACTTCCGGAGATTAAGGACGGTCCATTTATTTATGAAGCTCTGTGTGTTGGGCGGTGACGGTTATTGTGGATGGGCTACTGCCCTCTATCTTTCCAGGAAGGGCCACCAGGTTGTAATTGCCGATAACTTCGCGCGGCGCCAGTGGGATTACGAACTGGGCGTGCAGACTTTGACGCCGATCCGGCCGATGCCCGAAAGACTCCGGGCATGGCGGCAATTGACTGGCGAGTCCATCGAATTTCTCTCCGGAGATATCACCGATTACGACTTTATGGCATCGCTGATGCGCACGTACGCGCCGGATGCCGTAATCCATTTTGCGGAACAGCGGGCCGCTCCTTACTCGATGATCGACCGCAAACATGCGGTCTTTACCCAAGTAAATAATGTAGTCGGCACGCTTAACCTTCTGTTCGCCATGCGAGAATTCCGCCCCGATTGCCATCTGGTCAAACTGGGCACCATGGGAGAGTACGGCACTCCCAATATCGATATCGAAGAAGGCTATCTGACCGTAGAGCATAACGGGCGCAAGGATGTGCTGCCGTTTCCCAAGCAACCCGGCTCCTTCTATCATCTGTCCAAAGTGCATGACAGCCACAACATCATGTTTGCGTGCAAGATCTGGGGACTGCGCGCCACCGATCTGAATCAGGGCGTGGTGTACGGAACGGTGACCGACGAAGTCGCAGCTGGATGAGGCTTTGATCAACCGCTTCGATTACGACGAAGTCTTCGGTACGGTACTCAACCGCTTCTGCGCGCAGGCCGCGGTGGGGCATCCGCTGACGGTATACGGCAAAGGCGGCCAGACGCGCGGATACCTGGATATTCGCGACACGGTCCGGTGCATCGAGCTTGCCTGCATGAAGCCCGCGCGTGCCGGCGAATGCCGCGTCTTCAACCAGTTCACCGAGCAGTTCACCGTGCTGGAACTGGCGCGCATGGTGCAGGCGGCCGGCCGGAAAATCGATCTGCACGTGGAGATCGATCATTTGCCGGATCCGCGTGTGGAAGCCGAAGAGCACTACTATAACGCCCGCCATTCGAAGCTGGTGGAACTCGGGCTGAAGCCCCACCTGCTCTCCGAATCGCTGCTGGATTCGTTGCTGAATATCGCCATGCGGTATCAGGATCGCATCGATCGCTCGCTGTTCCTGCCGAAGGTGAACTGGCGCAGCGCCCACAACGACCGGCGTCCGAAACTGGCGGCGGTTGGCGGCGCGTCATTCGAAGCGCCGTTCGAAACCGGTGCGGTAGCCGCCAAGGGCAACGGCCATTTGACACCGGGCGAATAGACCGCTACCAGTTCTTTTCCCAGACACGCACGATGGGGTAGCGGCCGGCGTCTTCCGGCTGATACTTGGATTGTCGATACCACCAGGCAAGGCGGGCCTGGCGGTCTGCGGCGAATTTTGGGTCGGCTGCCAGCTTCTGTTCGAACTGCGCGCGCAGTTCGGGAGAATCCATCATCATGCGGCGGGCGATGGGTTCGGAGAGATACTCGCCCACGCCGCCCCGGCCTTCGAACACGGAATTCATCAGACCCCACCGCGCCAGCGAATCGGGCGCCTGGGTTCCAGCATGGACAGGATCAGCCGCGAACGGCGCTGGGCCAGCGGCACCCAATAAGATCCGGCGGGAATGAGGACCCGCTCGTTGACCAGGCGCGGCTCGAAATCCACGGCTACATGGCCTTCCACGGAGGTCGCGGCGAACCTGGTTCCGGTGAAGCGATAGGTTTCGAATTCCCGCTCCAGGGGCTTGACGGTGCGCTCCATCTCCACACCGTGCAGCGCCAGCAGGTCGGCCACCTGCTTCCAGGCGGCGGGCACCAGGTAGCCAAGCGGCATCTGGGCTTCGACGGTGGTATCGATCTGGTCGTGAATGCGGGTATCGAGGTCGTCGGGCTGCCCGGTGTAGCGGATCACGTTCGCGCCGGTAATCTCGCTCTTGTACTGTTCGGTCTTGAGCGCGTGGTATACCAGCGGGCGGCTCTTGTCGCTGACTTTACCGGCCAGATAAACCGGCGCGGCGGTGCGATTTCCCGCGCGCGCCGGCCATTTCGCCGGTCGGCCTCGCGTACGGCGCGGCGCAGCCCTTCGGGATCCAGAAGAATGGTATCGATGGCGTGGCGCATGATGTCGTAGTTGGCCCAGGCGCGGGTTTTGGCGGCCTTCAGGCTGTGGGTCTCCACCAGCAGCGACGGCCGGTTCTGCACCGCGGCATAAAGGTGCGAGTAGCGCGGGGAGAAGACCTCCATGAAGAATTCCCGTTTGCCTCCCACGCTGCGCAGCGCGCCATACGGCGCCACCAGGTGGCCGTCCGCGGCCATGCGCTTATCGAGTTCGGGGACGAATTTCTCCCGCACCCACGCTCCGGCCGGTTCGGCGATATCCTGATTGCGAGCCATGTCCCAGGTGACGTCGTACTGCATGTCGGAGCCATCGGTGACGTGGTTGTCGATCAGGAAATCGGGCATCCACGTGTTGAAGATGCGCAGCCAGGCGCGCATCTCCGGCGTATCGGCCTTGATGTAATCGCGATTCAGATTGAGCCGCTGCGCGGTGGCGCGCAGTCCGGTGGATTGCGGGCCGTTCTGGCTGGGGCGGTGGAACGGGCTGAAGTATTCGTGCCCGTCCACGTTGAAGACCGGGATGATGACGAAGATGGCGTGATCCAGCCACGCAGCGAATCGCCGGCTGACGGTCATATCGCGCACCAGCATGAGAACGGTGTCCTTGCCTTCGATCTCGCCGGCGTGAATGCCGCTCTGGATCATGATGACGGCCTTGCCGGTTTTGGCGGCGGCTTCGGGAGTGAACGCGCGGTCGCGCGAAACGATCAGCGCTACCATGCCGCGGCCTTCGGGGGTTGTGCCGATTTCCAGCACTTTGACGAAGCGCGAGGCGCGTTCCAGCCGGCGGGAAAGGTCCACGGCTTCGGCGTAGGGAGCGGTCTGGTTCCAGCCGGATTTTTCGCCGGTGGTGAGCAGGTCTCGCGGCGAATCCCTGGTGCTGGCGGCGAGCGATGCCGCTGCCGCCGCGGCCTTAGGCTCCAGGGCGGAGTGCGGAGCGATTGGGTTCTGGCCGGACAGAGGTACGGCGCAGAGCAGTAACATCACGGTGAAGCGCGGCATCTAGCGATGGTATCGCACTGCAGCGGCCGTGCAAACAGTCGGCCGGCTACTTACTAAGTCCGCGTAACTGGTCTGCGGCTCTTCTTTTGGTCCGCGGATGCATAGAGGGACATTGCCTGGGATAGCGCGGCCATCGTGGCCAGCAGTTGCTCCTCCCCGGTCAGGACCGGCGTGGCATGGACCGGGGCCGCTCCCATGCTGAGCGGCGCGATGGCCAGCCACCGGAGCTCTATGAAGGCCCTGAGGGTGGTCTGCGCGTACACGCCGATTCCGAAATAGTGATTGAGCAAGGCCAGCAGGTGCGGGTTACCGGGCGCCGCGCGAAACAAAATCCAGACCGCGGGTAGAATCGCCAGCAGGGCAGTGGCGATAAAGGTATTCCGAAACAGGGAACGGATTCCCGGGTAGCTCCGGCAGATCTTACACTGTAAAAGCGCAAACAGAATGAGCCAGACAAGCCAGGTGAAGAACTCCTGAATCACCGGAAACACCTAGTCGATGGCAGGCCCGAAGTAGCCCTGGGCCAGCGCAGGCTCGGATTCCAGTGCTTTGCTCCAGCAGGCCCGGGCCTCATCGCTCCTTCCATTGGATTCCAGAATGCGGCCGAGATTGAGCAATGCTTCGGGCATATCGGGTTGTTGCGCCAGCGCATCGCGGTACAGGCGTACGGCCTTGTCGAGCTGGCCGGCCTTTTCGTACATCAGGCCGGCGTTGTAGAGCACGTCGGGGGACTTCTCGCCCAGGTCGATCAGACTGCACGTGGTATTCCAGCGCGGTATCGAAATCGGAGGCGTGGATGGCCAGGGCGGCCAGGCCGCGGAGGGCGTCCAGCGATTTCGGATCGGCGTCCAGCATCTTCTCGTAGATGCGTTCGGCGTGGTCGCGCTCGCCCATCCCGCTGTAGGCCAGCGCCAGGTTGGCGTAGGCTTCGGGCCACTGCGGCCGGTACTTCAGGCAGCCTTCGAAGGCCTCCGCTGCGCCGCGGTAATCTTCGCGCTGCAGCCGCAGATAGCCCAGGCGGAAGCGCGCTTCTTCTTCCTTGGGTGCGCGATCGAGCACCTGTTTGTACCAGCGCTCGGCCTCTTCCAACTGGCCGGAGTGCTCCAGCAGCAGGGCGATATTCCAAAGGGGCGCGAGCGAATCGGGGTTGGCCTTCATGGCGCGGTCGTAGGCGGCGCGGGCGGCGCTCCCGTCGCCTAACTGCTCGCGCACGATTCCCAGGTTGGTATAAGCTTCGCAGGATTCGGGCCTCTGCTTGAGGGCCTCTTCATAGGCTTCGGCGGCTTGCTCCCAGCGGCCCGACTTCTGATGCGCCAGGCCAAGGTTGAACCAGCCCTCGAAATGCGTGGGAACGTTGGATACCAGCAGGGTGCAGAACTTGGCAGTGAGAGCGTGCTCGCCCGCCGCGCAGGCCCAGGCCGCCAGCCCTTCCAGCGCGATGGTGGATTCGGGACGCAGCTCCAACAGGCGCTCGGAGTATTCCCGCACCATATCGAAATCCTCTTTGCCCAAGCCGATGAGGACCAGGTTCGAGAGGGACTCTTCGGATTCCGGATTGCGCTCCAGGATCTTCTGATAAAGCTGGGACGCGTCGGCTGCGTGCCCGAGCGACTGCAGAGAGGCGGCCTTCCCGAACAGGGCGTCCTCGTGATCGGGAACCAGTTCCAGGCACCGCTCGAAAGAGAACAGGGCCGATTTCGGATCTTCCGTGCGCAGGTGGCAAATGGCCAAACCCAGGTGCGCGTCGTTGTGCTTCGGGTCCAGCGTGCAGGCATTGTGGAACGCTTCGGCCGCATCGTCCCAGGAACTGAGGCGCTCCAGACTGACCGCCAGGTTGAACCAGCCGATGGCGTACTGCGGTTTCATCTGCACCAGGGAGCGGTAACTGCGGGCGGCCTGATCGAAGTTCCCGAGTTCGAACTGGATGTGGCCCATCGCACGGTGAATCTCCGGCGTAGCGTACCCTTCGGCGAGGGCGCGCTGCAGGTGCTTGAGGGCTTCGTCGCGCTGCCCCGCCAGGTGCAATGCGACGGCGCGCGCCAGGTATGCCGCTCCTCCGGGAGCGGACACGGGCGGCGGCGCGGGTTTTAACTCGGCAGGGCGAAGACTCTGCACTTTGGCGGCGGTCCTAATGGCGGTGCTCATGAGTTAGTCCATCCTATCTACTTGTGTTCCACGGGTACGAGATGCCGATCATAGAGCGGTCCTGAGGTTCAAACGGGGCATGTCCCAGGCGGTGAGCCGCGTCAGCCCCGGTGGGAGCCAGTTTCAGCGGAAGGCAGTCTGGCGCAGTAGAAGCCTGCCCCGCCCGCAGACCGGAGCGGCGAAGCAGCAGTTGTCTTTCCACGGCCGGCGAGCGCCACGCGAACTCGTGCCGATCTAACTTGTTTTGGTGCGGCGCGGGGGCCGTCAGTATTACTGGAGCGGCACTGGCCAATCCCGCGCGCGGCCCATCCTGGTGGAATACCGGAGGACGCGCCGCGGCGACCGCAAAATCCTGCTCCGCGGGATACGCCGCAATCGAGCGGCCCGCATCGGCGGCAGGGCGCAGAGTCAGAATCTCCGGGAAGCTTAAGCCCTTGGCTGCCGGACCGGCGCTGGCAGTCTTGCGCAGCGCGAGTTTGGGCGGGCGGAATCCTTTGTTGCCGGAAACGCGAAATGCGTTGCCCACTTGTCCGGCCAGTTTCAGTGTGTGGGTGCGCCGGGTGGAGATATTGCCCAGCGGCTCCAGCGCCAGCGAGCGGAAGGCGCGCGCGGAAATGACCGGGCGGGGCGAAGGGTGCGCCAGCATGACGAAACTTCTGCGCGCGCCCGGCGGGGCATTGCTCGCAAAGCGAACCGGCACGGCTCCGGCGCGAGCCAGGGCGACCGGCATTTTCCGGGAACGTGGCGGCAGCGGCGCCAGCCGGTTGCCTCTCGGCGCGCCGGACCTGGTTGCAGCCCGGGCCTGCGCGGCGGACGTTGCGCCGGCGGCTGCCGGAGGCAGAAAGTGGCTGTCGCCGGTCTGAAACCGGGCACTGGCGGGAGAACCCGGGACGGGCAGAGGGCGCAGTTCGGGCCGCCGCGCGGCGGGTTGGACCGGGCCGAACGGACGCGCTACGACGGCGGAGTTGGACTGGAGTTGAGCCAGCGGAAACTGCCGCGGAGTATCCCGGCGGCGCATCAGGTTGGCGTGCTTGTTCGCCTCCAGGAGCGTGTCCATTCCGCAGCGCAGGCGGTACTGATTGCGGTGTTCGCGCGAACAGAAGTCGCCACCGCCGCCGGCCCAGATTCTACTGAGCGGTTTGCCGCAAAGCTGGCACGTACGGCCATTCATTGCCGCTCATTATAGGCAGAGGCAATCCAAATTACTAGTATATGTGCGGATAGTATCACAATGATAACGAAGGTTACTATTGCTCAAAAGTAAGTAGTTAATAAATACTAAGCAAGAGTCACATGCGACCCTCAATTTGGTTAACTACCCGCGAAAAAGCGTAGTAATGACTCCATAGTTCGAGTAAAATCTAACCTGAGACGGGCCGCTTCGGCGGTCCCGGCGGAGGCCAAGCTAATGACTGATTCCACCGCGCGCGCAGAGCGAATCAAACCGCAGTCCTCCTCGGCGCCTGGTTACCTCTGGGAAGTCGCGCAGAAGCCTGTTTCCGTTCATCTGCCTTACGGTATGATCGACCGCCTGGAGAAGGAAGTTGTCGAAAACTTTCGCTCACTTACTTCGCGCGGATCGGAAATCGGCGGCTTACTGCTGGGAACTGTAGTTCCCGGTGCACCATCGGTTGTAACGGTTGAAGACTTCGAACTGATTCCGTGCGATTACAGCCGGGGGCCGTTGTATCGGCTTTCGGACGCGGATATGGGAAGGTTCGAACACGCGGTACAGCAACGGCAGAACGAGAGCGAGCTGTTGGTGGTGGGATACTTCCGGAGCCACACGCGGAAGGGCCTTTCGCTCGACAGCGAGGATGTAGCTTTTCTGGAGGCGCGTTTCCGCGAACCGTACCAGGTGGCGCTTCTGGTGCGCCCCTACGCCACCAAGGCGAGCACGGCCGGTATTTTCATTCGCGAAGGAGTCACGCTCAACGGCGAGGCCAGCTTCCTGGAGTTTCCGTTCCGTTCTTCGCAGCTTTCTTCGTATCGTCCGTCGCCTCTGCTGGCGGAGACGCCTCCCGCATCGCCGCCCGCGGCCGCGCCTTCCGCATCCGCCGGGGCTCCGTTGCCGGCGGCTCCGAAGGCTTCCGCGCGCGCACAGATCGTTCCGATTGCATCGCGTCGCGAGATCAGCTTGCCGGCCGCGCCTCCCGCCGCCGATCCGCCCGCCAAGGACGCGCCCGCCGCCGCGGACCCGCCGGCGCCCCCCGAACTGCCTCAACCAGCGGTCAAGGACAAAGAGCGGGAGCCCGAAAAAGCTGCCGCGGCCGACTCTGCGGTAGAGCTTCAAAAGCCGGAGCCAAAGGAACTGGAAGCCAAGCCGCAGGACGCGAAATCCGCATCCCCCGCCGCGCTCGCCATCGAAGAGAAGAGCAAAAAGGGACTGGTGATTGGCATCGTTGCCGCTATCGCGGTGATCCTGGTATGTCTGTTTGTCTTCCCGGGATTTCTAAGACATGGCTCCATCCCGATCAGCGGGCAGAACGATTCCTCGATTTCCCTGCGCGTGGAGCGCACCGGTACCGACATTCTTCTGACCTGGAGCCGCGATTCCGGCGTCATCAAGAACGCATCCCATGCGGTGCTGTACATTTTCGACGGCGACCGGCACGAAAACTACGACATGGATCTGGGCCAACTGCGCAATGGCAGCATTGTGTACTCGCCCATTACCGCGGACGTGAGCTTCCGGATGGACGTCTCGCGGCAGGGCAAGAGCCCGGTCAGTGAATCGGTTCGCGTGCTGCGTACCCGGCCATCGCCCATGGGCGACGGCGCGCAGACGCCGGCGGCTGCGGGCGTGAAGCCGCTAACGCCGCCCGCGCCGGCAACCACTCCGAATGCAGCTCCGAAGAACGAGCAGCCCGCGACTCCCGATGCTACCGCGGCCGCAGTCCCCACCGACGAATCCAAACCGACTCCTGTGACCGCGGCTACCAAGCCCTTCGACGCATCTTCCCTGGTACGGCGTTTGCGCCCGGCGACGCAGAACGATCTGCCGGAAGCTCCCAGCATCACACCCGGCGCGGCCGCGCCGGCGGTGTCCAACGCGATTTCCGGCCTCAACCTGAATAGCGCCGGACCCGCACCCGCGGCTCCGGTGGCGCCAAGCGCCCCGGCGAGAAAAGGATCGACGGTTACCGGCGGCCAGATCAAGACGGCCGAACTGATTGTCCGCAAAGAGCCCGAGTATCCCAAACTGGCGCGCCAGATGGGTGTGAAGGGCATTGTGGAATTGACCGCCACCATCGGCACCGACGGCAAGGTGAAAAGCGTGAAGGTGGAAAAGGGTCATCCGCTATTGACCAAGGCCGCCACCGATGCCGTGATGCAGTGGGTCTACCGGCCCACCCTGCTGAACGGGCAGCCGGTGCAAAACGATACCAGGATTACACTGAATTTTTTGGGCGAGCGATAGCGCGGGCACAGACGGGAGGTCTGCCGTAACCGGTTCATCCGGGCGATTCAGCCTGTTCGCCGACACGCGGAACTTTTGGACACCCGGTGCCGTTATAATTGGGTGATCTAAAAGCTATGCGCTATCTGCCCTTAATTCTCAAGAATTGCTGGCGCAATAAGCGCAGAACGTCGTTGACCATCGTCAGTATCGGGGTTTCGATGTGTCTGCTGGGCGTCATGATCGCGCTCTTCCATTCGTTTTACCTGAGCGAACCGCCGGCCGATGAGGCGCTGCGCCTGGTCGTCCGCAACAAAGTTTCGCTCACGGTCGCCATTCCGCTTTCCTACCGCGAGACCATCCAGCATATTCCCGGCGTCCGCGAAGTAATGATTGCGAACTGGTTCCAGGGCACGTTCCGGGACAACCGCGACCCCAAAAACCAGTTTGCCCGCTTCGCCACAGAGCCCGAGAAGCTGTTCACGGTCTACAGCGAATTCAAGATTCCCGAGGACCAGAAGCGCGACTTCCTGCGCGACCGCACCGGCTGCGTGGTGGGCCGCGACCTGGCGAACGCCTTCCACTTCAAGGTGGGCGATAAGCTCCACATTGTAGGCGATATCTATCCCGGCGAGTACGAATTTACCATCCGCGGTATCTTCGACAGTCCGCGTTCCAGCGACCTGATGTACCTGAACAAAGAGTATGTGGACCAAGCCATGCCCGAGCGGCGCCGCGGCCAGGTTGGCATGTTCTATATCCTGATCGATAAGCCGGAAAACTCCAGCCGTATTGCCGAGGCGGTGGACGCGGCGTTCCGCAATTCCACGGCGCAAACCAAGACGGAATCGGAACAGGCTTTCACGGTGGGGTTCCTGAGCCTGCTGGGCAACGTGAAGATGTTTCTGATGGCGATTTCCGGCGCCGTGATGTTCACCATTCTGCTGGTCTCGGCCAACACCATGGCGATGTCGGTCCGCGAGCGCGTACGCGAAGTGGGCGTGCTGAAAACGCTGGGCTTTACTCCCGGCACCATTCTGCAATTGATTCTGGGCGAGGCGTGCGCCATCTCAGTGGCCGGCGGACTGATCGGCTACCTGATTTCAGTGCTGCTGATGAAGGCGGTAGCGGACAGCCCGTTCGGCGGCTTTCTGCCGAGCTTCCACTTGTTCGACATCCCGGTGGCCCTGACGTGCATCGGCGCAGCCGCGGCCATCGGCCTGCTGAGTTCGCTGGCGCCGGCGCTGGGCGCGTCGCGCATATCGATTATCGACGCATTGCGGAGCACGGACTAGCGATGGCGATTCCTCTTGCATACAACCTGCGAAACCTGGTGGTGCGCAGAACCACCACGCTCATGACGGCGCTGGGAATTGCGCTGACCGTGGCAGTGCTGCTGGCCATACTCTCGCTGGTAAGCGGGCTGCGCGCCACGCTGTCCTCCTCGGGCGATCCACTCAAAGTGCTGGTGCTGCGCCGGGGATCGGACTCCGAACTGGTGAGCAATTTTCTGCGGACGCAATTTCAGGATCTGAAATTCAAGCCGGGAATCGCCACCGGGCGGGACGGGCAGCCGCTGGCTTCCCTGGAACTCGTAACAGTGGTCAACCTGGCGAGCGTGGAAAATCCCGGTGGCATGAATGTGACGGTGCGCGGGCTGCCGGCCAGCGGCATCGAAATGCGGCGCAACGTTCATATCCAAAGCGGCCGGTGGTTCGATCCGGGACGCAACGAACTGGCGGTGGGCAAACTGATCGCCCAGCGCTATCCGGGAGCGCGCATCGGACAAAAGATTCACGTGGGTCGCAGCGATTGGGACATCGTGGGCGTCTTCGATGCGGTGCGCGGCGCGCAGGATAGCGAGATCTGGGGCGATTTGAACCGGCTCAGCGCCGATATGCAGCGGGTGGACGTGCTCAGCTCCGCGCTGCTGCAGGCGAAGGATGCGGTGTCCGCCGCGGCGCTGGCGAACGACATCGGTAACGATCAGCGGCTGGGCATGCACGCACTGTCGGAGAAAGAGTATTACGATCTACAGACGGCTTCTGGCGCGCCGATCGAATTTGTCGGCATCTTCGTCTCGATTATTATGGCGATCGGCAGCAGCTTTGCGGCCATGAATACCATGTATGCCGCGGTCTCGCGGCGGGCGCGCGAGATCGGTACGCTGCGCGTCCTGGGATTTTCGCGCGGCAGCATTCTATTCAGCTTCTTCCTGGAATCGGTACTGCTGTCGGCTTTGGGCGGCGTGTTGGGATGCCTTCTGGTTGTGCCGCTCAACGGATTGACAACCGGCGTGGGTACGGCCAACTTTTCGGAACTGGCCTTCGATTTTCACCTGACACCGGAGATCTTCCTGGTCGGTATTGGTTTTGCCGTGGTGCTGGGGAGCGTCGGAGGATTGTTTCCGGCGCGGATGGCATCGAAGAAGGAGATTCTTACGGCACTTCGGGAAGTCTGACGGGTTGCGGATCCTATGGACGCGGAACTGAAAAATCTAAAGATCGACCGCAGCAAGCGGCGCTCCGATGGGCCGTCGCCATGGGCCACCCGGATCATCGTCGCCGGCATTCTGCTATTCCTCGGGCTGGCCGCCTGGCGCTTCCTTTCACCGCGGCTGGACGCGGCTCCCATGGTCGATATTCAGCGGGTGCAGGCGATCAGCGCGGCGTCCGCGCCGGATGGAGTAGTGCTCAACGCGACAGGCTATATTGTGGCGGCGCACAAGATTGAAGTAGCGGCGAAAGTGATCGGCAAGGTCAACTGGATCGGCGTGGAAAAGGGCGACCGGGTGAGGGAAGGGCAGGTGCTGGTGCGCCTGGAGGATGACGAGTACCAGGCGCAGTTGCAGCAGGCCAAAGGACAGCTTGCCAGTCTGCAGGCCCGTCTGGATGAGGCCATGCACGGCTCGCGGCCGGAGGAAGTCGCGCAGGCGCTGGCCAATTTGAATTCCGCCAAAGCGGACCTGGATAACGCCAAAGTGACGCTGGATCGCGCGCGCCGGCTGGTAGGGGAGAAGCTGATGGCGCAGCAGACCGTGGACGATGCGCAGGCGCGCTACGACTGGCGCCATCCACAAAGTGGACTCGCTGCAGAAGGCCTACGACCTGGTGAAACTGGGCCCGCGCCAGGAGGAAATCGATTCGCTGCGCGGACAGGTGCAGCAGGCCCGGGGCGCGCTGGATTATGCCCAAACCAACCTGGCCAACACCATCATCCGCGCGCCCATCGCCGGCACCATTCTGGAGCGCGCGGTGGAGAAGGGCGAATTCGTCACCACCAGCTTCGTGGGCGATCGCGGAGCCAAAGGGTACGTGGTTTCGCTGGCGGATTTGAACGATCTGGAAGTGGAACTCGACATCAGCCAGGGCGACTTTGCCAAGTTGCAGAGTGGCCAGCGGGGCATCGTCACCACCGACGCGTTTCCCGATTTGAAGTACCAGGGACATATCAAGGAAATCTCGCCGGAAGCCAACCGGCAGAAGGCCACGGTGCAGATCAAGGTGAAGGTGGAGCAACCGGACGGCCATCTGCGGCCGGAAATGAATGCCAGCGTGGCCTTCCTGGCGGACCCGAAGGCCCAGTCGGCGTCGGCGCGCGCCAGGCCTGTGGTGATCGTGCCGTCTACGGCGGTGCACGATAGCGCGGTGTTCGTGGTGCTGGACGGCAAAGCGGTGCGGCGCGCGGTGAAAACAGGCGCTACCAGCGGGCAGGGTGTGCGCATTGAAGACGGACTGATCGGCGGCGAAGACCTGATTACCAATCCGCCCGCGACCTTGAAGGATGGGGACCGCGTGCGCCAGAAGGTTTGAAGAGCCATGAGCGAAGCCATTATCGAAACCCAAAATCTAAGCAAGCAGTATGTCCGCGATGAATTCAAGGTAGACGCGCTGAAAGACGTCACTTTGACCATCGAAAAGGCGGAGTTTGTAGCGCTGATGGGCCCTTCCGGCTCGGGAAAATCGACCCTGCTGCACCTGATTGCGGCCATGGACAGGCCTACCGAAGGCGAGATTCGCGTGCTCGGACACAATCTGCGCGAGTTGAGCGACCGGCAGATCGCCCACTGGCGCAATGAGCACGTGGGCTTCATCTTCCAGCAGTTCAACCTGATTCCGGTTCTGACCGCGATGGAAAATGTGGAACTGCCGTTGAAACTCACCAATCTGAAGAAGGCGGAGCGCTTGGAACACGCTGCGACGGCCTTGAAGCTGGTGGGCTTGGGCGACCGCATGAGTCATTTTCCGCGCCAGCTATCGGGCGGGCAGGAACAGCGCGTGGCCATTGCTCGCGCGATTGTCACGGACCCGGCGCTGATTCTGGCGGACGAACCGACAGGCAATCTGGACGCGGCGTCGGCGCAGGAGATCCTGACCATTCTTTCCCGGCTGAATAAGGAGTTCGGAAAGACCGTGGTGATGGTGACGCACGATCCGCACGCGGCGCAATTCGCCACGCACGTACATCATCTGGAGAAGGGTGAGTTGATCCGCGAGAACGCGCAGAAGACCGCAATGTAAACGCGCCGAATTAGTTCTCGAAACGGCGGCGGCGGACCAGCCAGGGCTCGATCGCACCGGGGTTTTCCAGAATCTCCTGCTCTAACTCCTGCACTTGGGCGTCCAGAACGAATTGTTCGAGTGCTTCTCCCAGCGAGCGGTCCTTTTTCTCTGTGCGCTTCTTTTCGATCAGGGCCAGGACCGCCTCACACAGTTCCAAACGATCTGCCATGCTGCTCATATCCGGGCCTCCTGTTACTAAAGACGCAATTCCCCACAGAAAGTTGCGGCGACGGTACTAAGGGGCTATCCGAGTGTCAGCCGCCCAATGAATCGTAACCGGTCCGAGTAGACCGGAAGGCATCAGCGGAGAATTGGCGTGGAACTTAGTGATGTTAGTGCGAGTCAGGCGTTTTTCGGGTGGCAATTGCTGATCGCCGATCAGACGATTGGGCCATAGGTTGGTGACCGCCACCTCCAGGTCATTCCAGCCGGGCTTGGCAGCGGCTCCCAGAGCGACTTGAAAAGGCTTCTTCCACAGGATGCCTAAGTCCTTTCCATTGAGTTTCACCTGGGCGATCTCGCGCACTTCGCCGAGATCCAGCGTGGCGTTGTTCCCTTTCGCGTCTAGCCGGAAGCGGGTCCGGTAGGTCGCGGTGCCCGAATAATAACGGATGCCGGGATCGGAATTCAGGGACCAGGATTCCAAATGCGGGAATGTAGCGCTGGCGGGCGCTCCCCAGCCGGGCGGGAAGGTCACGGTCCAGGGCGGGTCGATTGCGATGGGAGGGGGAACTGCGCGCAAGTCGGCCGTTCGCGACCGGCCATCGCTCATCTGGAGGGTGTAACGGCCTGCCGATTCGCTGGTCAGGATACCCGCCGCCAGGTGAACTTCGGCAGCGGCCGTGCCCGAGGGGAAGATCGCGACGCCGTCCTTTGCAATGCGCTGAACATGCGGTCCGGCCGCGCCGCGTAACACCACAAACACACTGCCGTTGGGCTCCAGCCACAGGGGCATGCGGATGCGTCCGTCGCTGGTGAAATCGTAAATGGCCTGTGGCTCCGCTTTGCCCGTGTCGGGATGCCACAACTCGGGAGCCTTGCCGGCGGACCGCAAAGTCACGTCCGCGAACAGCGGCTCCGCCTTGGTGTTACGAACGAAATAGATGTCGGTATCGCCGGCGCGGCGATGGATGTAGTCCATGCTGCCGCCGCGATATTCGAAATCGGGCGTGATGCCTCTTTCAGCCAGGACCGCGCGGGTAGGTTCGCCGCAATACACCGTGCCCTTGCCCAGATGATGCGGGTTACCGGGTGCGCAATCGCCCCACACGCGGCCGGCGATTGCGGCAAACTCCTCCTCACCCTGGACGCCCATCACGTGCCGCGGCTTCGACCCCAGGACCGTGGCGCCCGCGGACACCAGGCGCTCGATGGCGCGCAGGGCTTCGAGCGAAATCGATGGCGCTTCCGGCAGCACCAGCAGTTTGTAAGTAGTCGCCCTCCGGCAGCCGGACCTCGCCCGCGCCGGCGCTCATCCGTTGCGTCAGCACGCGATTGTCAGTCTCGTCGTAGTCGTAGCCGGGTAGCACCTTGGCCGGGTCAGAGGCCTTGAGGCGCACGAAATTCGGAACCTGGTCGCCGTAATAGTAGACCACGTCGGAGACGGGCAGGCCCTGCTGCAGCAGAAACTGGCTGCGGTTGATGTAGCCGAGGAACGCGCCCGCCTGGTTCCACCAGGTGACGTTGGGATTGAGGTGGGTGCCGGCGAAATATTCCTGGCCGGGTAGTCCCATTTCGGCGGGAGACGAAGTGAAGGTGTGCCAGATGAGGCGGTTCAACCCTTCGCAGACGGCCTGGTCGAAGGTGGGTTTCAGATTGTCCCAGATGGACTCCTCCCACTGCGGTCCGATGCTGGTCATCCCCTCGGCGGCAACCAGCGTCTTGCCGTAGGTATGGGCGGCGCTGGAGCCTTCCTTCACGAAGAAGCGCTCATCGTCGCGGGTGCGATGGGTGTAAGATCGCGCCCAGAATTCGGTCTGCGGGAACGCCGCGACACCCAGGGTTTCGAGCGCGTCGATGGGCGCTCCGTGGGGACCGCCGGACTCCGGATGAATGCCCAGGCCCGAGCGCGCCGCCAGTTCGGCGAAGACGGCGTAATGCTGGCTGACCACCAGGTCGCCCACGGTGCGCCGGAAATCGTTGAGGAAGCGATTGCTCCGGTCACGGCTCTCGACGATGCGGCCGGCGATCACCGGCAGGTAGGGCAGCACATCGTATCCGCGGCGCTGGCGGAACTGTTCGGCGAACCGGGCGGTCCAGTTGGTGCCGCCCAATTCCCAACTGTCCGTGACCAGGTACCGCAGGGTGCGGCCCAGGTAGGGGCGGGCATCGGTCAGCAGCGGATCGACATTTTCGCGCCAGTAATCTTCCAGTGCGCCGCGGTCCAGGTAATCGATCGCGAGGCCCTGCCAGGCGCCGCTGGATGTGGAGATCCTGGCGCCGCTCGCGGTGTAGCCCACGCGCAGAATCTCCCACGTGCCGGCGGGCGCCTGCCACTCGAAGCGGCCGTCGGGTTTCAGGTGAGCGGTGACGTCCTGGACTTGGTCCAGGCGCACGTCCGCTTCACCCGGCGCCGGGGCGGCGTCTTCCAGCAGGGGCGTGGTGGGAGGCATGGACATTCCCAGTTCCACCGCCGCGGATTTCTGTGGAAGCTGCCGCAGACCGTGCAGCGCCGCCCCGTGAGCCAGCGGGTAGGCCAGCACGGCGATGTCGCGATAAAAACCGAGCTTCTGCGGCGGCGCGTCCAGAGGTTTGTTGAATGCCTGCGGGCCCTCCACCACGGTCCGGGACCAGGTCAGCAGCTTCGACGCCTGCTCCGGACGGGTCTGCGGCGAGCCCAGATTCCAGCCGCTCTCGATATTGAGGCTGATCTCCAGGCCCAGCCGGTCGGCCTCCTTCAAGGCGTGCCGGTAGAGCGTGCGCCATTCCGGAGTGCCGAACATGGGGCCCGCCGGTACTGCCTGGTTGCCCTGCTGTTCGCTGCCGTTGGCGTCCACCAGCAGGGCGCCGCCGTAGCCCTTGGCTTTCATCTGCTCCAGATCGCGCGTGATGGCGGCTTCGGTGGTGTGGCCGTTGAGCCACCACCAGTAGCAGCGCAGGCGCGCTTCCGGAGGCGGATTGAGGAAGCCTTCTTTCAGCGTATCGCCGCCCGGTGCGCATACCATCGGGACGGCGAGCGCCGCCAGCAGGACCAGGCCGCCCGCATAGCGCAGGCGGCGGTCGGGTTTGAGCTGCTTCATGGGCTCGCCTGGGACGCTAGAAGTTGAACTTCAACGCCAATTCTACAATACGCGGATCGTTGACCTGCCCGATGCCGATCACGCCGGAGGTGGTGTTGGGACCGCCGAAGACCGGGGTATTGGCGATGTTATAGGCATTAGCCCGCATCTGGACCTTGGCCCTTTCGTGGATCTGGAAGGTCTTGAACAGCGAGAAGTCCATAGTTGTAGGCACTTCGGTCCGGACGCCGGGCAGCACACCGGTCATGGTGCGCAGCGTGTACGGAGGCGTCTGCATGAAGGCCACTGGCTGACTGGCGTTCGCGCAGTTCTGCCGCACTCCCGAGGTGTTCACGGTGCAGGTGTTGAACCACTGCTGATACGTGCGGTTATCCAGCTTCGGATTGACGCCGGTAGAGAACACCCCGCCCGGCCAGCCGACCAGAGACCCGTTGAGGTACCGGACGATCGCATTGGTCTCCCAGCCGCCCAGCACGTTATGCAGGAACCCTTTCCGGGTCTCGAAAATCGGCAGGATGTAAGTCAGGCTGATGTTCATCACCTTGGTGGGCTCACCGGCCTGGGAGCGCGCCAGCATACTCCAGGCGTCCTGATCGTTCAGGTATCCGGTCTCCTGCATGATCTTGTTCCAGGTGTAGCTGACGCGACCCTGCAGTCCGGCCGCGAGCCGTTTTTCCACCGAGATCTGCATGGAGTTATAGAGGCTATCGCCGATGGCATGCGTGGATTCGCTAATGCCGCCGAACTCCGGGTACGGATTCTGCAGCGTCTGGTAGGCCAGTGTGGTGTTGTTCAAGCTGGATCCCGGAAGCAGGCCGGCCATCGGATTCGGCGTTTGGGCCAGCAGGGTGGTGCTGGGTACAGGAATGGCTTGGCCGGGCAGAGCGTAAAACGAGCGGGGCAGTACGTTGATGCCCTTTGACACCGATAACTGCGTCGCATAATTGCCCGCGAACGCTACTTCCAGCAAGGTGTTCTTGGGCAACTGGTGTTGGATTGCCAGGGAGTAGTTGTAGACCTTGGGGATGGTCCGGTTCGGGTCGGCGAACGTGAATCCCTGTCCCAGCGCCGTGGAAAGCCCCAGGCTGCTGCCCGTAGCCGCCAGAATCCCGCCCGGGAAGGGACTACTCAGGCCATTGGCCGGGGTCAGATTGGCATCGTTGGAACCGACATAGCTGGTGTTGGCGCTGAAGCCGGTGTTCCCGCCGGTCTGGAACGTCACCGAGTAATTCGTGCCGAATCCGCCGCGCAGCACCGTGTTGTTGCCCAGCCGGTAAGATGCGCCGATGCGCGGCCCCCAGTTGTTCAAATCTCTGACGAACGGCAGGCGGTGGTTGGCGTCGGTAAACAGCAGACCGCCCAACAGCTTGAGACTGGGCACCTGTGCCTGAAGAGGGTTCGTGGCGTTGAAATCGAATCCCGCGTTCTGGCGGTTGTACCGTTCGCTCATGGGCGATTCGTACTCCCAGCGCAGGCCCAGGGTCACGGTCAGCTTCGGGGTGACGCGCCAACTGTCCTGCACGAAGAACCCCTCGTAGATCTGCTGGAAGGCAGAAGCGATGGTAACGCTGTATCCGCCGCTCTGGGGCCAGCCGAGCAGCAGCGACGCGAACGGATTGCCCGCGGTGGCGCTGCCGGTCTGGGCATTCTGCTGGGTGTAGGCGGCATTGACGACGAAGGGGTTGAGGTTGGATACGGGAGTGTTGTTGTTGGCCTTCATCACGTAGGCTTCGCCGCCCATCTTGAAGCTATGCCTGCCGACGGTCTTGTTGAGCGTTGCCGCCAGCGAATGATCGAGGGTGGTGGTGTACTGGCTGGTGGTGGGCGTTCCGGTGCCGGCATTGCCGATCGTCCCGGTGTAGCCGTTCCCGATGTTCAGGCCGGGGTAGTTGAGGTGCGGCATTTGCGCGATGAACTGCTGTGAAAAGCCCAGCTTGCTGATGTCGTAATTGTCGCCGTAAAGGCCGACCTGGAAGGGGTGGAAGATAAACCCGTATTTCACGTCCAAAACCGTGGTGGGCGAGAGGGTATCGGTCCAATCCACGCTGCCGCCGTGGTTGTTGCGGAAGTGCAGGTAGCCGGGACTGGCGGCGGGGTTCGCCCATCCGTAGGTGGGAAAGAGTTGATGGCGGACATTCGAGAAGCCCATCATGGTCAGCCGGTTCTTGTCGTTGATCTGGTGGTCCACGCGGGAAGAGATGGAATGATACTGGTCCTGCTGGGAGTTCGGGCTGACCACGTAATTGTTGAATCCCCCGAGCGTCCCGGCGAGGTTGGGCAGCGGAAACTCGGCGAGCAGCGCCTTGCCGATCGGGTTAATCCGGTTGCTGGGGATGATGTTGCCTGGGAACGCCCCCCGGATGTATTGGCCGCCGGTGAGGGTGTAGCTGGCCGGATCGTAAATAAGCACAGGCTGGCCATTGGCGTTGACCAGGCTCGAAAAATCGCCGGTCCGTTCGGCGGCGGTAGCGTACGATGCCGTGTAGGGCAGGGGACTGGCGTTGCGAATCCACTCCATGTTGAACATGAAGAAGGTCTTATCCGTGCCGTTGTAAAGCTTGGGAATGCGCACCGGCCCGTCCACCACGAACCCGGGCTGGTTCCAGCGCATGACGCCGCGTTTATTCCTTGCCGCGTTCCCGGCGAAACTGTTGGCATTCAATTTGTCGTTGCGGAAGAACTCATATAACGACCCGTGAAACTGGTTGGATCCGCCCTTCAGCACCGCGTTGACCACCGCACCGCTGCTGTGGCCGTATTGCGCGTCGTAAGTGTGAGTCTGAACCGTAACTTCCTCAATGGCATCCGGAGAAGGCACAAAGCCGACATAGATCGCGCCCGAAGCTCTCTCTTCCGGCGCATTGGGGATTCCATTCAACATAATCTGATACTGGCTGCCGATGCCTTCCGACGACATCTGCGCCGACGCGCCGTCATAAGGGCGTCCGAAGCCGCTGGCTTGTGAGGTGGTGCCCAGTGCCGTATACATGCCCGTGGCCAATTCCGCCAGCATGTACGTGTTGCGTCCCATCACCGGAAGGTCCCGCGCTTCGGTCATGTTGATGGTTTGGCCCATGGAAGCCGTGGCGGTTCTGAGCTGTTCCGATTCCGCCGTGACCGTCACGCTGTCGGAGATGGCTCCCACTTCCAGTTTCATGTCGATCTGGACCTGATCGCCGGCATGTAGTTCGATGGCCTCGTGTACCGCCTTTTTAAAGCCGCCGGCAGCAGCCGTCACGGTATAGTTGCCGGGTAACAGGAATGGCACCGTGTACACTCCGGCATCATTCGTCTGGGCGGTGGTCACCGCGGAGGTAGCGACGTTGCGGGCCTCAATGTCCGCTTTGGGTACAGCCGCGCCCGTGGCGTCAGTTACGGTACCGGTGATGGTGCCGCGAAATTCCTGCCCGAACGAAGGGGCCAGGAACAGCAGGCTTGCGGCCAGGACGGCCAGGAGCAATCTCCGAAGGATACTCGGTGTGGACATGATTCTTCTCCCTTGATAAATAAGCGAGTCTCACAATAAGTTCGGCCTATCCGGCCTCAGGGAGAAGTGTTCCTCGCGTTTGTTGACGTTCGAAAACGCTTCCAAACAGTGTGGAGAGAGATATAATCGGCTTAGTAGTTAAATGGTTATCTCGGAGCCCCCGGTTTCTGATAGCGAAAAGCGAGAGACCCTGGAATCGGTTCTCGCCAGCGCCAGTTTCGCCCGATCGGCTCAGCTTCGCGCTCTTCTGCGGTACCTCTGCGAACGCGAATTGGCCGGCCGCCTGGAAGATCTGAACGAATACCAGATCGCCGTCGAAGTGTTGGGCCGGCGTAAGGACTTCAGTCTGTCCGACGATTCTTCGGTGCGCAATCGAGCTTACGAACTGCGCCAGCGCCTGGAGAAATTCTATACACAGGAGCAGCCACGTGCCGCGATTCGTATCGCGATTCCCCGCGGTGGATACGTTCCGTACTACGCGCGGCACCAGGCGCCCGAAGAGCCCGAGCCGTTAGCGGCAGCAGAAACGCCGGGGACGGGTACGGTTTCCCGGCGCCGGTTCGATTGGCGGGCAGTCGCCGCGATTGCCGGCGGCTGCCTGATTGCCGGAGCCCTGGTTGCCAGACTCTGGACGCAGCCGCATCCTTCTTCCCTGATTAAAGAAGCCTGGGGGCCCCTGGCCGAACCGGGCGACGACCTGCTGCTCTCGATTGCCACCAATCTGCACCTGGTGGTCCGGCCGCATATCCCACAGCGGCCGGGGCGTTTGCCGGCGCCGGGGGAACTCGACGCCGCCTATGGAAGCAACCGGCCCAGGCAGTCCGGTGTTCCTCTTTACATGGAGCCGGTCCAGCTTTCCGTGCCGCTGGCCGAACTGGCAGCCGTGGCCACCCTGACGAATACGCGGCAGTCGTTCGGCGGAGAGTACCAACTGCTGCCGGAAGCGGAAGCTCCCGTAACAGCCCTGCGAGGCCGTAACTCGATGCTGATCGGCGCCGGCACAAACAGCCAGGCGGCCTCGCTGCTGCTGCGAAATCTTCCGTACACCATCGATTACAGCAAGAACGACCTGTTCGCGGTAATCGATCAGCGAAAACCGGCCGGGCAGAGGGAAATGCTGGTCTCCGATGCCACCGATGGACCCTACGGTCTGATCACGGTGTTGACCGATAACGATTCGGCCGGGAAGCCCAAACGGACAGCGGTGTTTTCCGGAGGCGGCTCGGCGGCGGTCCAGGCGGCGGCGGAGTTTTTCTGTTCGCCCACCCGGATGGGCGCCATGCAGGAGCGTTTCCGCGGTGCAGGAGTGAAGGGATTTCCGTCGGTCTATCAGATCGTAGTTCGCGCGCGCACCTCGGGCGTGCGGCTGATCTCCTACGAGTACGTCACTCACGAGATTGTGCGGAGGTAGCGCCGTGCATGACCGGCGTTACACGCCGCCGGCGGCGTGTAGCACCAGGTAGGAGCAATAGGCGATGATCGCGCTCGCCGGAATGGTGAGAACCCAGGCCCAGACGATGTTGGTGGCGATGCCCCAGCGCACGGCCTTCATGCGCTGGATGCTGCCGACGCCGGCGATGGCTCCGGCGATAGCGTGCGTAGTGGAGACCGGCAGACCCAGGTGGGTGGCCAGCAGCACGGCGATGGCGGCTCCGGTTTCGGCGCAGAATCCGCTGCGCGGGCGCAGGCGGGTAAGCCGTCCGCCCATGGTGTGGACGATGCGCCACCCACCGCTCAAGGTGCCCATGGCGATGGCGCCGTGCGCGGCCAGTATCACCCACCAGTGAATCTCGAATCCCTTTTGCAGTCCCGAGGCCACCAGAACTCCGGTAATGATTCCCATGGTCTTCTGCGCGTCATTGGCCCCGTGCGAAAGGCTGAAGGTGGCGGCGGAGAGAAGCTGGAGCTTGCGGAACCATTTGTCCATCTTCGACGGAGTGGAGTGTCTGAAAATCCAATAAACGGCAATCATCAGGATGTAAGCCGAGACGAGCCCGATGAGCGGCGCGGCGAAAATAAAGGTCAGGGTGAGCGGCCATTGTCCCAGGATCAGCCCCTGCATGGCGTGCGTGATGCCGCGCACCAGGCTGGCATGAGCCACTGCCGCGCCGGCATAGCCGCCGATGAGCGCATGGGAACTGCTGGTGGGCAGGCCCAGCCACCACGTAATCAGGTCCCACGCGATGGCTCCCAGTAGTCCCGCGAGAAGGACGTAGGGTGTAACCAGTTGCACGTTGACGAAGCCACTTCCCACCGTTTTGGCTACCGCGGTGCCAAACAGAAATGCCGCCGCAAAGTTGAAAAACGCGGCCCAGGCCACCGCCTGTAACGGCGTGAGGACGCGCGTGGCCACGATGGTGGCGATGGAGTTGGCCGCGTCGTGAAAACCGTTAATGTAATCGAAAATCAGGGCGATGCCGATGATGAGCATTGCCAGCGTGAGAGGCGTCATCGGTTAGCTGTTCTTGACCACTACGTTTTGCAGCACGTCGGCCACGTCTTCGCAGCTATCGACGGTGGCCTCGAGAAACTCGTATACCTCTTTCAGCTTGATCAGCGTGATGGGGTTCTTTTCTTTTTCAAACAACTCCACCACGGCGCTGCGTCCGATCCGGTCGGCTTCGTTCTCCAGGCGGTTGACTTCGATGCAGTACTCCATGATGTTGCCGTTCCGCTCCAGCGCTTCGAAGGCCTTCTTCAGGGCCGCCGCGCATCCGGCGATAATCTCGGCCAGAAGCACCATGTTGGGCGGAATGGGATCGATCTTGTACGAAACCAGACGGTGTGCCGTGTCTTCCAGGCCGTCGAGGACATTGTCGAGGGCGGCTGACAGATTGTGAATGTCTTCGGGATCGATGGGTGTGATGAAGGTCTGGTTCAACCGCGTGTAGATTTCATGGATGATCTCGTCGCCGCTGTGCTCCATGATGCTGATGTCGGTAGCGCATGCGGCCATGCGCGCCCGGCCCGAGCGGAGTCCGTCCAGCAGCAGGCGGGCGGTCTCCAGGATGATTTCCACCTGTTTGAGAAACAGGAGGTAGAACTTCTCATCGCGCGGCAGGAGTCTCATAAACGGGGATTGAAGAGAAGCTCATGGTAATCGCATTGCAATAGTCAGGTCAATTTTCGATTACAAAATAATGACACTCTGTCCAAGGGAATTTCGAGCTACACTTGCGGCATGGACAAGTTCGATCGCGTGTTCGAGCAGTTCAAAGTCACGGGTCAGGATCTGGTGGACAAGGTCCGGGAACTGATTCACGAAGGCAACGTGCGGCGCATCATCGTGAAAGACGAGCGCGGCCACACGTTTATGGAGATCCCGCTTACGGTGGCGGCTGTGGGCGCCGTAGCCGCACCAATCCTGGCAGCCGTAGGCGCAATTGCCACGCTGGTCAGCAAATTCGATATCTCCGTGGAGCGCACCGGCGGCGAGACGCCTCCCGGGTCGGGGTCGGGCCCGCAGACCACTTCCAACGTGAGCGACAGCAACGTGGGGGCGCGGGAAGACCAGATGAATATGGCCGGCACCGTGCCGGGGCACTCGGACAACCAGGGCACCAAACTGGAAGACCTGGCGGGGACCGGCGAGCACGACTCGATGGGCGGGTGAACGCCCGGCCTGCGTTACGCGGCTTTGGCCATGGGGAGGGATTTTACCTTGGCGAGGCCGCACGCTTCCAGGGCCCGGATGATGGGCCACGCGAGATCGATCTCGCGCGGGAAGTGGGCGAAGCGGGCCGAGGTAGGGTACTGATGATGGTTGTTGTGCAGTCCCTCGCCCGCGGTCAACAGGGCGATGGATTGCAGGTTGGTGGCCTTGTTGTCGAAATTGCGGTAGCCCACCATGTGGCACACGCTGTTGATGGACGAGTTCAGGAAAATGTACATCACCACGTGGGCGAACCAGGCGGCGAGGCCCCACCAGACGCCGAACATCAGCATAAAGATCGCCATGCCCGCCAGGGGAGCGAAGGAAATCCCGGGAATCCGGTCGAGCCCGTCGTTCTTCCAATCCGGCGTGTACTTGGCCACCATCTGTTGATTGCGCGCCTCCTTGCGGTACATGAAATAATTGCCGAACAGCACGGTCCACATGCCGTATAGGTAGGGGCTGTGCGGGTCGCCTTCCTGGTCGGAAAAGTGATGGTGCTTGCGATGCACGGCAGCCCATTGGCGCGGGATGATTCCGGTGAATAAGGCAAGTTCCAGATGCATGAGCAGGCCCACCGCGGGGTTCAGTTCGAGCCCGCGATGCGTCTTGCAGCGATGCAGGTAAATAGTAGTGAAAAACACCGAGGCCTGGAGGATCACCAGGGTAATGACGGACATCCAGAAAATACTCATGAGGTCTCCAACGGTTTTGATTGGTGAGAGCCCTGTGGCCGGCTTGCTTGCCTCGGGGCGGCAACTCGGTGCGTCGTGTCTCGATGATACCAGATGATGCGGTGATAGAATTAGCCTGTTGAGACTCCTTACTATAGTGCGCGATGGCCGTGCCGAGCCGGCCGTTCAATTTGACGACCAGACAGTGGGGCTGCGGGGCTCGGGATTCGACAGCGTCCTGTCGCTGATTGCCGGGGGCGCGGACGCCCGCGACGGAGTGATGCGCTGGGTGGAAAGACACCCCGGGCACGCGGACGTGGACCTGGCAAAGGTGACCTACCATTCGCCCATTCCGCGGCCGCCGAAGATCATCTGCATCGGGCTGAACTATCGCGACCACGCCGAAGAATCCAAGCTGCCGATTCCGGATGTGCCCACGGTGTTCTGCAAGTTTCCGACGGCGGTGACCGGCCATAACCAACCGGTCGTGCTGCCGAAGAATTCGGTGAAGCCGGATTACGAAGCCGAGTTCGCCGTGGTGATCGGACCGGGCGGGCGGCATATCGCCGAGCAGGATTGGCGGAAGCACGTCTTCGGCTACACCATTCTGAACGACGTGAGCGCGCGCGATTACCAGATGGCGACCTCGCAATGGATGATCGGCAAGACGTTCGATACCTTCGCGCCGATCGGGCCGGCGGTGGTTACCGCCGACGAGATCGAAGATCCGCACAATCTGAATATCTCGCTGAGCCTGAACGGCGAGGTGCTGCAGAATTCCAATACGCGGAACCTGATCTTCCGGATTCCGCAATTAATCGCGCACCTTTCGAGCGTCTTCACGCTGGAACCGGGCGACATCATCGCCACCGGCACGCCGGCGGGAGTGGGTTTCGCCCGCAAACCTCCACGCTGGCTGCGTCCCGGCGACGATATGCTCACCACCATCGAAGGCCTGGGCGAACTGCACAATCCGATCGTGGCGGAAGTTTAAGGTAAGATCGTAGCAAGCGGGCGCGTAGCTCAACGGATAGAGCATCGGTCTTCGGAACCGAGGGTTGGAGGTTCGATTCCTCTCGCGCCTACCAGTATTCTCCGCTGTCCTTCCCTCTCGCACTCGGCCTGTTAACTATAGCCATATCCATCGATGAACCTTTTTGGGAATAGACAGTACCTCGCTTTCGGCGGTAGAAGAGGGAGTCATGGTATTGCGCCCTCGTGTCTCTGCCGTTCTACTGCTCTGCGTTTTCGCCGCGCCGCTGGCTGCCCAGCAGGATCGCATCGCCGGATCGATCGATGCCCGCCGTTCGGCGGTCCTGCGCGGGAGCGTCCCTCGCCAGGCGCAGGCGAGGTATGACCAGGGCCCGGTGAGCGCCGATTTTCCACTTGGCAACATTACGTTGATGCTGCGGCCATCGGACGCGCAGCAGGCGGAACTCGAACAGTTGCTGGCGGAACAGCAGGATCCCGGTTCGCCGAACTATCGCCAATGGCTGACGCCGGAGCAGTATGCCGGGCGCTTCGGAGCCAGCCAGGCGGATCTGGACAAGATCGCAGCGTGGCTGCAATCCGAAGGCTTTGAAGTGCGATACACCGCGCGCGGGCGCGACTTCATCAGTTTCCGCGGCACGGCGGGACAGGTGCAGACGGCCATGCGCACCGGGATCCACCGGTACCGAGTGGGCGCGGAGACGCATTTTGCGAACGCCCAGGACCTGGCGCTGCCCCAGGCAATCCAGCCCCTTGTGGCCGGCGTTCTGGGCCTGCACGACTTTCACCCCAAGGCCCCGCGCCGGCGGGCGGTGGCGAACTATACCGCGTTCGATGGGAGCCACTATCTGTTGCCCGACGATTTTGCGGCCATTTACGGCCTGAGTTCCTTATACAGCTACGGGTATAGCGGGGCGGGGCAGAGCATCGCGATTGTGGGCCAGAGCGACATCGATCCGGACGATATCGCGGCCTTCCGCAGTAGCTTCGGTCTCGCACCCACCACCATTCAGATGGTTCCCACCGGCAACTACCCGGGGATCAACGGCGATGCCGTGGAAGCGGACCTGGACCTGGAGTGGGCCGGAGCAGTGGCGCGCGATGCCACCCTCATTTATGTCTACAGCGACGACGCGGGTTACTCGTCTTACTACGCCATCGATAACAACCTCGCGCCGGTGCTTAGCGAAAGCTTCGGGCTCTGCGAATACCAGGTCGGGGCCAATCGCATGGGTCTTTACTACTTTCAGGTAGAGGCGCAGAAAGGCAACGCGCTGGGGATCACGTGGCTGGCTTCGTCGGGCGATTCGGGCGCGGCGGGCTGCGATAACGGTGCGGCCGTGGCCACACAGGGGCTGGCGGTCGGTTTGCCTGCCAGCGTGCCGGAGATTACGGCGGTGGGCGGCACCGAATTCGCCGAAGGCGGAGGCAGCTATTGGAGCAGCGGCAATGGGACTTACCTGGGATCGGCCCTCTCCTACATACCGGAGACTTCGTGGAACGATTCGGCGGAGAGCGGAAGCCTGGCTTCCACCGGCGGGGGTTTGAGTTCGATTTACAAGAAGCCTTCGTGGCAGGCCGGCCCGGGCGTTCCGGCCGACGCCATGCGCGCCGTGCCGGACCTTTCCCTGAACGCCTCGAACGCACACGATCCGTATCTGGTCGTTTCCGGGGGCATGGCATTGGGCATCGGCGGCACTTCCGCTTCGGCGCCGGCGTTCGCCGGAATCCTTGCCCTGCTCAATCAGTACCTGGCGATCAACAAGGTGCAGTCGAAGCCAGGCTTGGGAAATATCAATCCCAAACTGTACAGCATGGCGGCGGCCGCCGCGCCGGGCGTTTTTCACGATGTGACCAGCGGGGACAACATCGTACCCTGCCAGACAGGAACGCCCGATTGCGCCAACGGCCAGTTCGGGTTCACGGCCGGAACGGGGTACGATCTGGTGACGGGCCTGGGTTCGGTGGATGCGTACCACCTGATTACGGCCTGGAGCGGGCTGGGGGTTTCGTCCACCGCCACCACGGTGACGGCCAGTCCGGAGACCATCCTCTCCGGCGGATCTTCGGTGCTCACGGCAACGGTACGAGCCGTCAATAGCACCACCTCGCCCACCGGGACGGTCTCCTTCTCGCTCGGCGCCAATTCTCTGGGCACGGCGGCGTTATCCGGAACGGGCGGGACCGCCACAGCGTCCCTGACCGTATTCGGGGGCCAACTGACTGCGGCATCCAGCACGGTAACGGCTTCCTATGGCGGAAGTCCCACATACACGCCCTCATCGGGGACGGGGACGCTCAGCCTGGGTACCCCTGCAAGCACTTCGAAGGTCGTGATGTCGGTGACGCCGAATCCCGTCCGCCGGCAAGCGCCGGACGCGAGCGGCGCGACCTTCGTTTTCACGGTTCAGTTGAAGGAAACCGCCGGCGTAGGCACCACGTTGACGGGGTTCGCCTTCGGCGGCGTAAGCTACGCTTCGTCCATCGCGAAGTATTTCGGCGGCACGGCATTACCCGCGCACGGCACGCTTTCCACGACTTTGCGGTCGGCAAGCATCCCCGCGCCCTCCACGCAGTGGATCGTATTCACGGGCAAGGACGCCAGCGGAGCGGCGTGGACCCAGCAGGTGCAAGTGCAATTTCTGCCGTAGCCGTCCTGGTTCCTCCTGCTGGGACTCGCAGGACTATCATTGGGGATCGCTTTCGCCAATCATGGAGGACATGACGCGGCGATCTCGCGCTTCTCAGCGCGGCTATGTGGTGACGATGCTGGCCGGTTCCGTGCCTCTCATGTTCGGTTTGCTGGGGCTGGTGGTTCATCAGGGGTGGATTTATTGGCGGTCGGAAAGCTGCAAAACGGCGGCGCAGGCGGCGGCATTCGCTTCCGCGCGGCAGGCGCAATTGGCCTCCAATCTGACGTGCGGTAACGGTGTGACATGCCAGAGCCAGCCGGCCGGTTGTCCCGCCATTTTGCCGGCAATCCCCGGGAACAATCTGATGGCCGGCTGCAATTATGCCAAAGCCAACGGGTTCGCCGGGGCGGCGGGTCAATCCGTCCGGTATCAGGCCGGGGTGGGCAACTCTCCGGTGAAAGGCTCCTCCCCGGCGTACTGGGTGCGCTTCACCATCTCCGAGCGCGGCGCGTCTTTTTTGTCGAACGTACTAGGAGAGAAGTTTGCAAATGCCCAGGCCAGTTCTACCGCGGCGGTGTTTGCGGGCGCGGCGGGAGAAGGCTCGCGCGCTTTCCTGATCGAGTAGCCGCCAGTGTTCGCCTTGCGGGAAACCGACCCGGTACAGGATAATAGTTTCAATCCGTTAACGAAGATCGGACTCCGCTATGGTGTGCCCGAGTTGTGGTACCGCCAATCCCGAAGCTGTACGCTTTTGCGGTCAATGCGGGACTGCTTTGTCTGAATCGGACCGGACGATGAGCATCTTCGGCGGATCCGCCGCGGGCGCTGCGGCAGCATCGGCAGCGCCGCAACCGCAGGTTTCCGCCGGATTGATGTCGCCTCCTCCGGATGTGACCGCCGGAGCAACATGGGCCGGCGCCGGCACGGGCCTTTCGGGCGTCCTGCCGCCGGGCAGTCCCTTCGGATCGCGATACCGCATTGAAAAGCTACTGGGCGAAGGCGGCATGGGCGCGGTGTACAAGGCGTACGACATCGAATTGGGCCGCACGGTGGCGGTCAAGCTGGTGCGTCCGGAACTCTCGTCTTCGCCCATGGTGATGCAGCGGTTCAAGCAGGAATTGCTGCTGGCCAGCAAGATTTCCCACAAGAACATTCTGCGCATCCACGATATCTCCGAATGGAACGGCGTGAAGTTCATCACCATGGCGTTCGTGGAGGGCAGCGACCTCGCCGGGTTGATGGAGCAGACCGGCCGGCTGCCGCTGGACCGGGCGCTCAAATTCACCAGGCAGTTATGCCTGGCGATGGAAGCGGCGCACGAAGCGGGCGTGGTGCACCGCGACCTGAAGCCGCAGAACATTCTGATCGATAAGGACGATAACACCTACATCTCCGATTTCGGACTGGCCAAGAGCCTGGAAACCGCAGCCACCCAGATGACGCGAACGGGCCAGATTCTGGGCACGCCGCGCTACATGTCTCCGGAACAGGTGGAGGCCGGGGATACCGACCATCGCAGCGATCTGTACTCGCTGGGGCTGATCATCTACGAGATGTTCACCGCCGAACTGCCGTTTCGCGGCGATTCGGCGATGCAGTTGATGTATCAGCGGGTGGCCACGGAGCCCAAGGATCCCAGGGCCATTGTTCCCGACCTGCCCGATTACATCGCCACGGTGATTCTGAAGTGCCTGCAGAAGGACCCGGACAAACGGTACCAGAACGCGCGCGAGATTCTGACCGATCTGGACTCGCAGCAGGCGCCGGTGCTTCCGCCTTCGCGCCCGGCGGTGGGGAATGCGACCATCAGCATCCAATTGCCGCGCCCGTCCCGGCGCGGGACATTCCTGACGATCGGAGCATTGGCGCTGTTGCTGGGGATTCCGCTGGCCATTCCCGGGATCCGGCATCGCATCTTCCCCAGTGGAGCGGCGGCGACGGCGATTCAGTACCGTATGGCGGTGCTTCCCCTGCGCAATCCGGGCGACGATTCCATGAAGTTTGTGGCCGATGGCATCGGCGATGCCCTGTCCGCGAAACTGGCGGGACTGCAGAATATGTACGTCGCATCGAGCAGCATGGTGGCTTCGGCAATGGCGCTCCATAAGGACCAGAAGGAACTGGCGACGGCGCTTGGCGTCAGCGTGCTGGTGCAGGGACAGGTGCAGAGTTCCGGTGACGACGTGCAGGTGGTGATCAGCGCCGATGACGTCAAGACCAACAGCGCCCTGCTGCACAAACCGTTCAACGGGAAACGCAAAGATCTGCTCCGGCTGGAGGATGACATTTTTAACGGCCTGACCGATGCCCTCACCATCAAACTGAGCAGCGACGACCAGGCGCGAACGATGCGGCCTACCGAAAAGGTGGACGCCTATGAAACCTATCTTCGCGGGCGAGATCTGTTGAAGGGCCAGCAAACCATCGCCAATTTCCAGAATGCGCTGGGGCTCTTCCAACAGGCCACTGCCGCCGACCCGCGCTTCGCGCTGGCCTTTACCGGTATGGCCGACAGCGATATGCGCCTGTACGATCAGACCAAAGACGCCAAGTATCTCGACCAGGCCGATGCCGCCGCGGAACGGGCGAAGCTGCTGAACCCGGAACTGCTGGAGGCGCACGTGGCGATGGGCGCAATCGACCGGTACCGCGGCCGCACCGAAGAGTCTCTGGGCGAACTGCAACTGGCTCAGAAGATGGCGCCGCACTCCGACGAGGCGCTGCGCAATCTGGGCAGGGCGTACCTCCAGGCAGGCAAGGCCAAAGATGCCATCGATACCCTGACCGAAGCCACCAGGGTCAATCAGTACTATTGGAACAACTTTAATCAGTTGGGCTATGCGTACTTTCAACTGGGCCGCAACGACGAGGCCATCGCGCAGTTCAACCAGGTGATCGGCCTGGAGCCGAATCGCCCCACCGGTTACGCCTTCAAGGGCGCGGTGCTGCTGCGGCAAGGCAAGTTCGACGAAGCGATTCCGCTTTTGCAGAAGGCCAACGACCTGCAGCCCTCGGCACAGTCCGTTTCCAACGTCGGATTCGCCTATTACCACGCCGGAAAATACGGCGAGGCGCAGAAGAAGTTCGAGCAGGCTGTCCAGATGGCGCCCAAAGAAGCCATTTACCGGGGCAACCTGGCGGACGCCTATCGCGCCAGTAATCAGCGGGATAAGGCCATGGCGGCCTATGATGAGGCAATCCGGATTGCCTTTGCCAGCTATCAGGTGAATCCGCAGGATGCCGCGACCATCGGCAATCTGGCCATCTATTACGCCAAGAAAGGCGATGCGCAGCGCGCCTTGGACTTCATTCAGAAAGCCCGCTCCATCGACCCGAAGGCCAATGCCTTGATGTACAAAGAAGCGACCATCGACGCGATTGCCGGGCGCACGGCAGACGCGCTGAAGATACTCGGCGACGCTTTACGCAATGGCTTCTCCCTCCAGGAGGCCAATAGCGATCCGGAACTCGCGAGTCTCCGGAAAACACCCGAATACGCGCAGTTGCAGCAGGAAATCGCGGCGCAACCCCGGAAGTAATGGCGCAATTTTCCCAGGACTAAACCGCGAGGGTACCATTGTGTGAGGTTTAGCCGCTAGTTTACAGTGTTGGAGATACGCTAGGGAGGCGCTCGGATGTCGGTCAGCAGCCGGTTGTTAGGAATCACACTATTTGTGACCTTCTCGATGGTCGGCGTGGCCGGTATTATTCCTCCGGACCCGGATATTGCCCTCGACCCTGGCGCGGCCAGTATGCCCCTGCTGGTGGGCACGAACTTCGCGGAAAACCAGCCCACCGATTATTACAACCCCTTCCCGGAGACCATCACCGGGCTGATCTTTGACCTTACGATGAATGGCGGGCTCAATTGTAGTAAGGGTGTAGGCTCACTCGATTGCGGCACCGCGGGTTCGTTCCACTGCAGGAGCGGTTACTTCCTGACCTGCGGGTTCACTTACAACTCCGGAACCGGAGGCCTGGCGATCGACTTTGCAGGCACGATTCCCTCGGACGGGGATCCCGCCGACACGGAAGTGAATGAGAAGGAAGGAATTCCGCCGCTGCTTCCGGGCTGCCTGCCGACGCCGGCGAACCCGCACCAACCGGACAGCACTGGATGTCAGGGGGTCGGTCACTTCAATATTGGCCTGGCCGGCTGGTCGCAGGCGGAAAGCCCGCAACTCTTCACTGGAACTCCCACGTTCACGGTGGCGGAAGTGTCTCTCGCACCCGAGCCGGCGAGTGAGATCCTGATCGGGTCGGTCCTGCTGATTGGAGCGTGCCTGGCGGGAATCCGGAGGCGGCGTCCGGTCCGTTAGCATCTAACGCTACCGGTTACGGGCCTGGCGGTTCAGGGCCGCGGCCAGGGTAGCGGCCTGATCCGGTTTGAAGTCCGCCGCCAGGTAGAGGAAGCGGGAGGCAGCCGCCACCACTGGAGCGGACACTACCCGCCCGTTCAACACAATCGCCACGGGGTTGCCGATATTCTTGCGGGTGATCTGCAGTTCCCGCATGGCGGCATCATTGTGGAAGGTCAAAAAAATGATGGGGTTGCCCTTGGAGTTCTTTTGCAACTCGGCGGACTCGACATCCTGCTGGGTGAGGAAGGGCTGGGGGTCGAGGCACTGGGTTCCGCGGGCAGTTTTGACTTTCACGGTGGCAGCGCCGGAGCAGGGCATCACCAGATGGACGGAGAGGGTCACCGTCGGATCGGGTGTCTTTTGAGCCAAGGCGGGTGCCAGGAAAGCGGTCAAGGCCAACACGCGGTTCAGGCTTGTCATATTTCCCGACACTATTAAAACACGGAAGAGGAAGGCCCTAAAAAAGTTGTGGCCCCGAGCTGGGTATCTCGGGGCCTGCACTCAGAGAGTGGCGACGGGAGGGGACTCGTCGCCAGGGATGCTGTCTGTATTGATTTGATATTAGCAGTTTCAGATCTGCTTGTCTAGTATTTTTTGAAAATATTTTTAGGGGGAATTGAAACCGGGGGCTAAAAAGTAAAAGGCCCCGAGTTGGGTAACTCGGGGCCTTGCACTCAGAGGGGTTGGTGGCGGGAGGGGACTCGCCACCAGGGATGCTGTCTGTGTTGAATCCATACTATCAATTTCAGACCCTCTTGTCCAGTATTATTTTGTACTTTTTTTGACGGGCGCCGGGCCGGGCTTCCGGACCGCAAATAATTTCAGCCGTGCGGCGCCTTTTTTGCGGCTGCCGGAGGCCCTTTTCGGGGTAAATATTAACTTTGTCAACCTCCATATCCAGCTCATTTAGAAGGGCTTGGCCGGCCGGCGAGGGTGGGTGGCAGAAACGCGGATAACGCCGCCCAAATAACTAAAGAGATATTGAGCAGCCACTAGATCGATTGTGATCATACGGTTAGGAAGGTGGTGCGCAAGTGATCGAGATGCAAATGGAACAGGCGATGACCAGTAGCGACCGCGAGAGGCGCATTAAGCGGCGCTTCCAGATCGAACAGGAAGTGCGTTATAAGATGCTCTACGGCCAGCGCATTGCCGAAACCGGGGTGGGGAAAACCCAGAATATTTCCAGCGGCGGCGTCTGGTTCAGCACGGAGAACATGCTGACCACGGGGATGCCCGTGGAGCTTTCCATGACTTGGCCGGTTCTTTTGAACGATTCCTGCCCCATGAAGCTCATGATTTACGGCTGCGTGGTGCGCAGCAACGAGCGCGGGGCCGCCGTGGCCATCGAAAGGTACGAGTTCCGCACGCAAGGCCGCGGGTTGCCGCACGGCCCGACGATTCCCGCGCCGGTCGAGTTCCGGCTGCGCAGTTAGTCACCGACCGATCTTTTTCCTGCGAGGACCCTTCCGGAGCCGCGCGCGGCCAGCCACCGCGCGCGGCTCTTTGTGTTCCGGAACCCACTGGCATGCCATCTGCCTTGATTCTTCCCGGAGGCAGACGATGCTTTGGACCATTTTCGTGATTTTACTGGTGCTGTGGCTGCTGGGGCTGGTGACTTCTTACACTATGGGCGGATTCATTCACATTCTGCTCGTGGTTGCGGTTGCCGTGTTGCTGATCCAATTGATTTCCGGTCGCCGGGCAGTGTAGCGGGTCGAAAAAACAAATCTCAGAGGGCGCGCAGGAGCCGGGCGGGAAGTGTGACCAGAGCCCAAACCAGGCCCAATGCGCCCTCCACCGCAATTCCTACGACCCGGAATGGCAGCAGGAGCAGCCAGACTATGGGGTATAGCACCAGGGCGATCAGCGCCAGGGGCCAGCAGAAGAATAACAAAAGGCACCAAAGCAGAAACTTCATCACCGCGCCACCTTCCTTTCTCGTCTCATCCTAATACGAAGAAACACAACCAGTTGTTCCCATCTGCTACGATAAAACTTTCCTATCTGAATGTTACGATTCGAGACCGCCGGAGAGTCGCACGGCGAGTGTCTGGTAGCCACGCTCACCGGACTCCCGGCCGGCATACCAATTTCGCTGGAAGCTGTAGACCATGAGCTATGGCGACGCCAACAGGGCTACGGCCGGGGCGGGCGCATGAAGATCGAGACGGACCGGGCGGAGATCGTTTCCGGTGTCCGCCACTCCCACACCATCGGATCGCCCATCGCGGTGCTCATCCGCAATAAAGATTGGCGGAACTGGACCGAAGCTCTGCCGGTAGAGGACATTGCCGGCGGTGAGGACAAGCGCAAGCCGGTAACCCGGCCGCGGCCCGGCCATGCCGATCTGGCCGGAGCGCTCAAGTACAATTTTCATGATGCAAGGTATATTCTGGAACGCGCCAGCGCTCGCGAGACCACCGCGCGTGTCGCCGCGGGGGCGCTGGCCAAGGCGCTGCTGGGCGAGTTCGGCATCCAGGTATTGAGCCACGTGGTGGCGGTGGGCAGCGTGAAAACTCGAACGGTCCGCGGAATGGCAGGAACTGGTGGCGCTCAGCCGCAAGCCGGAAGTGCTGTTGGGCTGTGTGGACCCCGCCGTGGAAGCACGCATGAAAGAAGTGGTGGACGAGGCATATCGCACCGGCGATACGGTGGGTGGCGTGTTTGAAGTGGTGGCGCGGGGAGTTCCGCCCGGGTTGGGCTCGCACATCGCCTGGGACACGCGGCTGGACGGGCGGCTGGCGCAGGCCATAGTTTCGATGCAGGCGGTGAAGGGCGTGGAGGTGGGATTCGCGGCGGAGGGGGCGGCCAGTTTCGGGTCGAAGGTGCAGGATACGATTCACTATGACCGGGAAGGGCGCCATTTCACGCGCGGGGCCAACCGCGCGGGGGGCCTGGAGGGCGGCATCACCAACGGGCAGGACGTGCTGGTGCGCGGGCTGCTGAAGCCGATTTCGACGCTGCGGCGTCCCTTGGAGTCGGTGGATCTGGAGACGCGGGAGCCGGCGCTGGCGGCTTACGAGCGCAGCGATGTGGCGGTGGTTCCGGCGGCCGGCGTGATCGGCGAGGCCATGGTGGCGCTGGTGCTGGCAGGGGCTTTTCTGGAGAAGTTCGGCGGCGATTCGCTGGGAGAAACGCGCCGGAATTTTAACGGGTACCTGGAACAGTTGAAGGAATATTAAGCTGACAAGTTGACGATGCAATTATGGTTTATCCGATAGTGAAATTCGGCGATCCGGTGCTGGAGCGCGAGGCCGAGACGGTGACGGAATTCGATACTCCGGAACTCCACAAGTTTCTGGACGACATGTTCGAATCCATGTACGCGGCTAAGGGCGTGGGTCTGGCGGCAACGCAGATCGGGTTTTCCCGGAAAATTGCGGTGATCGATTGCTCCAACGGGGAGAATCCCGAGGAGCGGCTGGTGCTGATCAATCCACAGATTCTCAAGGTGGAAGGCAAGCAGGACGGTGAGGAAGGCTGCCTGAGCATTCCCGGTTTCCGGGAGCAGGTCAAACGCGCCAAGCGGGTAACCGTGCGCGCGCAGGATGCCAAAGGCGCCGAGTTTGAAAGGACCGGCGAAGATCTGCTGGCGCGTGCTCTACAGCATGAGACCGATCATTTGTACGGCAAGCTCTACATCGCCCATATCAGCGCCCTGAAGCGCGACCTGATGAAACGAAAAATCAAAAAGAAGCAGCGCGCCGGGGATTGGGAATAAGGCGTCATGCGCCTGGTCTTTCTCGGCACTCCGGCGTTTGCCGTGCCGACTCTGGAGCGGACGGTAGCGGCCGGCCACGAAGTGTTGGAAGCGGTGACGCAACCGGACCGTCCGCGCGGCCGGGGACGGCAACTGGCGGCATCGCCGGTGAAAGAGGCGGCCATGCGGCTGGGCATTCCGGTGTATCAGCCGGAGCGGGTGCGTCGTCCGGAAGCCGTGGAGCATTTGCGCGCGCTGGCGCCGGACGCCATGGTGGTGGTGGGCTACGGCCAGATTATTCCGCAAAGCGTGATCGACCTGACGCCGCTGGGTATTATCAACGTGCATGCATCGCTGCTGCCGAAGTATCGCGGCGCTGGTCCCATTCAATGGGCGATTGCCAGGGGCGAGACGCGTACGGGCGTCACCACCATGCGCATCGACGCGGGGCTGGATACCGGCGAGATGCTGCTGAAGGCGGAAACGGAAATCGGGCTGGAGGAAGACGCCGTGGAGTTGGGCCGCCGCCTGGCGGAAATGGGCGCCGGCCTGCTGGTGCGGACGCTGGAAGGGCTGGCGGACGGCAGCATCGCGGGAGAGAAACAGGACAACGCGCAGGCCACATACGCGCCGCTGCTGAAGAAGGAAGACGGCGCCATCGATTGGGCCCGGCCGGCGCTGGAGATTCACAATCGCGTGCGCGGCCTGCAGCCGTGGCCGGGAACATCGACCGCATTCCGGGGGCAGCCGCTGCACGTGTGGCGAAGCCGGGTGGCGGACGCGGGTGCGCCGGGTGCGCCGGGCGCGGTGCGGAGCGTTCGGCCGCTGGTCGTGCATTGCGGAGGCGGCGCGCTGGAACTGCTGGAAGTGCAGATGGAAGGACGGAAGCGCGTACCCGCGGGCGATTTCGCCAACGGCCAGCGTTTGACCGAGAATGAGATTTTGGGAGAGACTCACGCGTGACACTGCCGCTGGGATACGCCTACGCCACCACTTATGCCGGTATCCGGCAGACGCCGAAGGACGATTTGACTCTGATCGTTTCCGGGATGGCCGCCAATGCCGCGGCGGTGTTTACGCAGAACCGCGTGCAAGCGGCGCCGGTGCGCTTGAGCCGCCGCCATCTGAAGCTTTCGAAGGGTCTGGCGGGAGCCATTGTGGTGAATGCGGGGAATGCCAACTGCGCCACGCGGACCGGAGACGCGGTGGCGCTGGCCACCTGCAAGGCCGCGGCGAAATTGCTCGAGATGCCGGTGGCGCAGGTGCTGCCCGCCTCCACGGGAGTAATCGGCGTGGAACTGGACGCGCGAAAAATCACCGGCGCCCTGCCGGAACTGGTGAGCAAGCTGAGGACGGACGCTTTTGACGAAGCCGCCAACGCGATTTTGACCACGGACCTGGTTCCCAAGACGGCCTTTGCCGAAGTGAAGTTGCGGCGCGGCACGGTGCGCGTGGCGGGTATGACCAAAGGGAGCGGCATGATTCAGCCGCTGATGGCCACGACCCTGGGTTTCGTGCTCACCGACGCCCAGATTCCCGGTCCCGCTCTTCGCGCCATACTCAAGCGGGGCGTGGAGCGCAGTTACAACCGGTTGAGCGTGGACGGCGACACATCCACCAACGATACCTTGGCGCTGCTGGCCAACGGCGCTTCCGGAGTGCGGCCCGACCCGAAGGAAATGCCCAAAGTGGAAGAAGCCATCGCCGGGGTAATGGAATCGCTGGCACGGGCGATTGCGCGCGATGGCGAGGGCGCGAAAAAGCTGATCACCATCGAGGTGGCGGGCGCGGCCAGCGCGGAGGGCGCGGGGCGAATGGCGCGCGCGATTGCCAATTCGCCGCTGGTCAAGACGGCGGTGGCGGGTTCGGATCCCAATTGGGGCCGCATCCTGTGTGCCGCCGGGAATGCCGGTGTGGTGTTCGACCCGGGCAAAACGGACATCTATCTGCAAGGTGTGCTGGTGTGTAAACAGGGACTGGCGGCGCCGTTCTCCGAACCGGAATTGAAGGCCCGGATGGACGCGCCGGAATGCGAAATTCGCGTGAACGTGCGGGGCAAAGGCAAAGGCCGGTCGCACTTCTGGACGTGCGACCTGACCGAAGGGTACATCCGGATCAATGCCAGTTACAGGACCTGAGGTATGAGAGCGAAAGGGCTGACGCCGTTTCTCGCCGTGTGTCTGGCTGCGGGCCTGCGGGCCGATTCGGCGCTGGACGTTCACGCGCTGTTCGAGGCGGCCGCCGGCGCGATGGCCGACCGCAAGGCTGGGGCGTTCATCGAGGCTTTCGACCCGGCCATGCCCGGCTTCCGCAAACTGCGCTCCCAGGTGGCGGCGCTGCTGGCGGCCAACGACGCCGAATCCACCATCGAATGGCGGAAGAACGAGGGCGACGACCGGAATCGCTCCGTGCAATTGAACTGGCGGCTGGAGATCACCGCGCGCAACGGGGCAGCCTCGGTGACGCATCGCCGGGCTGAGGCGGCGTGCCAGTTGGCGAAGAAATCCGGGAAGTGGCGGATTGTCTCCTTTACGCCGCAGGATTTCTTTGCGCCTCCGCAGGCGGAACAGGCGTGGATGGTGGTGATGACAGCGGCTCAGGGGCTGACCGAAGCCGCCACCGACACCTCCGCCAACAGCGGCGATGTTCCGTCCGCCAACACCGGCAAATTCATGCAGGCTTTCGATCCGGCGCTGCCGGGGTTCGCGCAACTGAAGGACGACGTGTTGGCGCTGGAACAGTCGGCGAACATCGAATCCTCGGTGGACCTGGTGCAGAACGATGGCGACGACCAGGTGCGCACGATTGTAGTGGACTGGTCCATGAACCTGGTGGCCCGCGATACCACCGTCTCCGCCGCACAACGCAGCCAGACCCTTACCTGCCGTCTGGAGAAACACGGCAAAAGCTGGTGGATTACAAGCCTGGAACCGCGGTCGTTCTTCGCGCCGCCCGGAGCGGGGAAGTCACCGCTTTACTGAGCGTGAATTTCGCGGACCACGGCGTAGGCTGCGCCGGTCTGCGGGATGACGTTTTCAAAGGGGGTGCTGCTGCCGGGCGCCAGCCGCGTAAACCGGCAACTGACGGCGCCCACGCGCGAGCCTCTGGCGTCGGTGAGTTCGAAGATCACCTCGGCGGCGCCGAGGGCGCGGGTGGTAGCGTTTTTGACGGAACCGGAAATGCGGCCGCGGCCTACAAAAACATCGAGCACCTGGAGATCCCGGTTGGTTTCAATGGGGATGTCCTGCTTCAGAACAGGCAGCGTTCGGGCGGCAATTTCCGCATTGGATAGCGGCTTGGCGGGCGGGGGCAACTGCGAACTGCTGTTGAAGTAACCCATTGAGGCCAGAGCGACTCCACCCAGAACGGCCACAAACGGAATCGCGATCAAGGCCGCCAACCGGATGCGCTGACCGGTGGTGCGGTTGGAAAGATAGAAGGGATCGCGCGGCTTCATTCCGGCATAAACAACGGACTCGAAGATATGACGCAGGTACTTCATCCGAGGGACTACACAAATTATAACTCGCGGGCAAAGAAGCCGTTGTTATTTAGTACCCTTAGTACCCGCGAGTAACTCTTCGAGCGTGCGCAGGCTTTCCTGGCGGCCCATGACGATCAAATGATCGCCGCCGCGGACGGCGGTATCGGCAGGCGGATTGAACATCATGTGACCGTCGCGATTGCGGATGGCCATGACGATGACGCCGAGGTCGCGTCCCAATTGCATATCCCGGATGCTTTTGGAAATCATCTGGCTGGATTCGGAGACGCGCACCTGTTCCAGGGAAATATCCTCGCCAATGGTCTTGGTGGTGAAATCGAGGAATTGGACGACGTGGGGGCGCAGCATGGATTGCGCCAGGCGATGCCCGGTGATGGTGTACGGGGCGAAAACGGCATCGGCTCCGGCGCGGCGCATTTTCTCTTCGGCGCCCTCTTCGGCGGCGCGGGCGGAAACGTAGATACGCGGGATTGAGTCCCTTGGCGGAGAGGAGGACGAACAGGTTATCGGCGTCTGTGGCGAGGGCGGCTACCAGCCCGCGGGCGTGTTCGATGCCCACCTGGTGGAGAGTTTCATCGCGGGTGGAATCGGCAGCCACGGCGAGCATACCGGCAAGTATGGCGCGTTCGACGCGCTCGGGACTGATGTCGACGATGACGAAGGGGACGCCGGCATGTTGCAATTCGGCGGCGGCGCCGCGACCGACGCGTCCATAGCCGCAGATGATGAAGTGGTCCTTGAGTTTTTCGATCATGCGTTTGTTCCGCCGCTGCCCGATGACGTCGCCGAACTCCAGTTCGATAATGCTTTGGGTCATGGCGCCGATGGCGATGAGGATGGTGCTGACGCCGAAGATGATGAGGAAGGAATTGAAGATCCGGCCGGCGTGAGAAAGCGGATGGATTTCGCCGTACCCCACGGTGGTCATGGTGGTGAGGGTCATGTAGAAGGCGTCGAAGGGTGGGTATCCGTCGATGACGGTAAAACCCACAGTGCCGATGGCGAGCGTCGTGGCGATCGACAGCGCGGTGAGAAGAAGTCGGCGGGCGAGCCGGTTCATTGCGATCTTGTTCGTAAGGACCAAGTATAACGAGGCGCGCGAAGAATTAGGGAGCGCGGGGGAGGTTTGGTAAACTGAACATTAAGTCCCTCGGCGAACAAGCAGCGGGCCGGTAGCTCAATGGTAGAGCATCGCCCTTTTAAGGCGGTGGTTGCGGGTTCGAGTCCCGCCCGGCTCACCAGTTTAAGTCTAATTAGGTCAATTGTCTGGCCTCATATAGACGTTCGACATGTGTGGCTTTTTGTGCGATAGCACGTGCAACTCGCTTTGAATCAGGAACTTCCAAGAGGGTATTTCCGGCTGTGCCTAAAGCGGCCTTGCAAATCCCTGCCAAAATTGTTTTATTAAGGTGCGAATATCGGAGAACAAGAAATTCGTTCTATGATGGCCCGTTGGTGGGAGTACTACTGTCTATTAGAGGTGCACCGAACAGAAGACAGCACTCACCCCTCGCGCGCCATCAGGGAGGAGCTTCGAAACCTATGAATAAAGCCGTTTCTCCGTCCCCTCAATGAACCATTCGATGCAACGCCCCAAATCGTCGGTCCAGAATTCGTCCGGCGTCACGGCGACCGGTTGCATAATTTCGATCAAGGCCGCATCGCCTTTCCTTGGCAAGAGCCAACTTCCGACGGTAAAGGCGAAGCGTTCCCAATGTCCGGTTGATGTCTGAAGATTGACTGCCAAGATGTCAAAATCTCCGAATCGGTACGGCCGAGTTTTCTGGCCGTTAATTTCACCGCTCCGGGTCTTCTGCACTTCGACGACATGAATTGTCCCGGGAGGGCATTTCAAAGCAGCGCGAGATTTGGTGGCGTATTCTTTGGGCACGCCCTTCTCCTTGCGCTGCAACTTCACCTGAATGCGAACCTGCGAACCGCCGCGTTCCAGTAGGAAGTCATACGACTGCTCGCCGACGATTTTCATGGCCTCCCAGCCAGCTCTTTCCATAGCGGGAAGGACCCTCTTCTCGAATATGGCCTCAGCGAGAATCCCACGGATGCCGCGAAGCGTAATGTCTGCGGAGCGGGCAATGGCCGTCAGGATCTCTTCGGCCGTCGTGTTCCATTCTCGCTCAAGGGTGTGGATGGGAACTCGTTCTCGCAAATAAGAGAGGATGATCCGTTGTTCCTCCGGGGTCGCTTCATTTATCAGTCTGCAAACTTCATCGGTCAATTCGCTCATTTAGGGGGTCTTCCGGCCGGCTCTGGGGTGAACTCTTCGACTTCCTTCCGGTGGACGAACACGCGCCCGCCGATTTTCAGAACGGGAAGCCGCCCCTTCTTGACCAACAGCGAAATCGCCTGACGCGACACTTTCCGAAGCCTTGCGGCATCGGCTTGGGAGATCCATTCTTCCGGTTCGCGTAAATAGATTGACATTGTCAAGCAATTATGGTAAACTTTTCTTCAGTCACTGACGATTATAGCCATGAGGCGGGACGTTTATGAAAACCAGTAGCGGACTAGCCGAGCGACACGCCTTCGATCTTGAGGATTCGCTCGGGCAGGAGCCGTTTTATCGGACATCCCAAGGCGCGGCATTCGTGGGGGATTCGCACCAACTCCTTTCGCGGCTCCCGACCAACAGCGTGAACCTCGTATTTACATCGCCACCCTATGCCCTGCACTTTAAGAAGGAGTACGGCAACGCCCACAAGCGGGACTACGTCCGGTGGTTCATTCCGTTCGCAAAGGAGATTCTTCGCATCCTGAAAGACGACGGCAGTTTCGTCCTGAATATCGGCGGAAGCTATAACCAAGGCACGCCGACCCGGTCTCTGTATCATTTCCATCTGATGATTGCGCTCGTCGAGGAGGTGGGGTTCCATTTGGCGCAGGAGTGCTTCTGGTACAACCCCGCGAAGATGCCTATGCCCGCGGAATGGGTCACGGTGCGCCGGATACGCATCAAGGATTCCGTTGAGTACGTCTGGTGGTTTTCGAAAACACCGTGGCCAAAGGCGAGCAATTCGCGCGTGCTTAAGGAATACGGCCCCGACATGATTCGTCTGAACCGGCGCGGTGTGAAGGCGACGGTCCGTCCGTCAGGACACGTCATACGAACTTCTTTTGACAAGGTCGGGGAGGGTGCCATTCCGGGTAACGTCGTAGAAGACGCCTTGGCCGCGGAAATGGAAGTCCCGATTCCCGAAGCCATGCTCAAGTTCGGCAACAACGCGGCGAACGACGACTACGCCAAACGCACTAAGGAACTCGGATTAAAGATGCACCCTGCAAGATTCCCCTCGTCCCTTCCGGAGTTCTTCCTAAAACTTCTGACCGAGGAGGGCGACATCGTGATCGATCCGTTCGCAGGCTCGAATACCACGGGCGTGGTCGCCGAAGGTCTGAACCGCCGGTGGATTGCGATAGAACAAAAAACGGAATATCTTGAAGCCAGCAAGGTCCGTTTCGACCGTCCGCAGGCAAGGGCAAATGGAAGTCCGCAGGCCGAATTGTTTTGAACGACCTGTACGGGTTTTTATGCGATAAACCCGCAAAACCAGCGATTGACGATCATCGAGCGTGTTGTAGAATCAATAACTTGATTGTTTTTAGTACGCTCCCCGTATCCGAGTCCCGCCCGGCTCACCAGTTTTATAATCAATTACACGCAGCGACCTAGCGCCGTCCCGGGCTGTGAGGCCGAAACTGCGCCATAATCTACCAATGCCTAACCATCGCGTTTCCGAATCCATCAGGAAGGATCCGGTCACCTGGCTGTACCCTCCGATCGAACCGTACAACACGGGCCGGCTCCAGGTGTCGCCCGTCCACGAGATTTACTTCGAGGAAAGCGGCAACCCCTCCGGCAAGCCGGTGATCTTTTTGCATGGCGGTCCGGGCGGCGGTTCCGATCCGAAACAGCGCCGCTTCTTCCACCCGGAGAAGTACCGCATTATAAACTTTGACCAGCGGGGCTGCGGCAAGAGCACACCGTACGCATCCCTGGAGGCCAACACTACCTGGGACCTGGTCGCCGATATCGAAGCAATCCGGCAGCGCCTGGGTATCGAGCGCTGGCAGGTGTTCGGCGGATCCTGGGGGTCCACGCTGGCGCTGGCCTATTCGCAGGCGCATCCCGAGCGGGTTACCGAGATCGTGCTCCGCGGCATCTTCCTGCTGCGGAAGCAGGAGATCGACTGGTTTTACCAGCGGGGCGCCTCGGTGCTTTATCCCGATGCGTGGGAGCCGTATCTGGCCCACATCCCCGAGGGCGAGCGCGGAGACCTGCTCACCGCGTACTACCGCCGGCTGACCAGCGAGGACCCGGCCGTGCGGTTGGCGGCGGCGAAAGTCTGGAGCGGATGGGAGGGCGCCACATCCAAGCTGCTGCCCGATGCGGATTTTGCCGGCCACTATGAAGAGGATGAATTCGCCCTGGCCTTCGCGCGGATCGAAGCGCACTATTTCGTCAACCGGGGTTTCCTCGAAACCGACGACCAGTTACTGCGCCACGCCTCGCGGATTCGGCACATTCCGGGCGTGATCGTGCAGGGCCGTTACGACGTGGTCTGCCCCATGGAGAGCGCATGGGCGCTGCACCGGGAGTGGCCCGAAGCCGACTTCATCGTCACTCCCGATAGCGGCCACAGCGCGTTCGAACCGCCGAACAGCCGCGCGCTGGTGGCGGCGACGGACCGTCTGGCCTTCCGTTGACCGGCGCCTAACGCGGCGCGTCGGGCCACGCGACGGGCGTGGGCACGTGCCCCACTCGCATGTAACGGCCAATCCACAGCGGCTTGGAAAGCGGGCTCTGGATGGACATGGAAAGAAGCTCGTCCTTGGCCGGCGAGTAGACGAATCGCTCGATGAATTGCCCGGGCAGCGGCGCCGGCGTGCCCTTCAATTGGATGCTGTACCGGAGCAGTCCGGCACAATCGGATGTGATCTCGACGGTTCCACTGAAGTCGAAATCCAGGACTTCGCCCGCTGGTATGGGCGTGCCGGCGATTCCCGTTCCGGAAATGGTCGTGCCGGAACCGGTCATTTTCCCCGAGTAGTCCACGGTGAACAGGCCGATGACGGTGACGGGAGATGCCACGGCGCTGGAACCCGACCCGAGCGGGACCGTCCAGCCGAGTTCCGCGAATGCCCACGTGCCGCGCACATTGTTCACGGCTGCACGAAGGCTGCGCTGGAATGGCGCCGCAGAGGGAAAGCGCCAGGAGCATTCCGCCTGCCAGGTTGCGTACATGCATTTTGAAATACCTCCGCCCTGACTATGGGCCGGGGCGGGCCCTCAGTAAATGAATTCCGGCTTGTTTGAGGATTAACTTCTTCGTACCGCGCACCCGCCTGAATTCCGACCGGTTGATCGGAATTGACGCCGGCGCCGCGCGGGCATAGGATTCATGCAGGGCCCCGGTACGCCGCCATGGACTCCGACCAAACGCGGAAGATGGTTCGTTTCGGCTGCTTCGAGGTGGACCTCCGGTCCGGCGAACTCCGCAAGCTGGGCGTCAGGATCAAGCTGCGAAAGAAATCCTGCGATGTTCTGGCGCTGCTGCTGGAGCACCCGGGTGAAGTGGTCACACGGGAGGAGTTGCGAAACCGGCTTTGGGCCGCCGACGTTTTCGTGGACTTCGACAATAATCTGAACACCGCCGTGACCCGATTGCGCGAAGCGTTGGGCGACTCCGCGGAGAAGCCCAAATTCGTCGAAACGCTGCCGCGGCGCGGATACCGCTGGCTGACGCCTGTCTCGACCGGCGGACTGTGTACCGGCGAGCATCGCGCGGGCAGCGTCCGGTTAGCCGTACTCCCTTTCGACAATCTGAGCGGCGACCCGGGCCAGGAGTACTTCAGCGACGGCATGACCGAAGAGCTCATCACCGAACTGGCGCGCGTGGCGCCGGGACGCCTGGGCGTGATTGCCCGCACTTCGATCATGCAGTACAAAGGCTCGCGCAAGGATGTGGCGCGGATCGGCCGCGATCTGGCTTTGGACTACGTGGTGGAAGGGAGCGTGCGGCGCGCGGACGAGCACATCAGGATCAGCGCGCAGCTCATCCGGGTCATCGATCAAACCCATCTGTGGGCGCAGAGTTACGACAGCGAGTTGCGTGATGCACTCAGCTTGCAGTATGACGTCGCACGGGCCATCGCCCGCCAGATTGGCGTCAACCTGGCGCCCGGCGGCGCTCAGCCCAGGGAGCCCATCCTGCCTGTCGATCCCGGAGCTTACGATGCCTTCCTGAAGGGACTGCACCAGTTTAGCCGCGGCAGCCCCGGTGGCTTCGACAAAGCCTGCGAATCGTTTTACCTGGCGATTGAAAGGGACCCGCGGTTTGCGCCCGCGTACGCCAAACTGGCCATGACCCATGCCCTGAGCGCTTATTTCGGCTACGCACCGCACTCCGAAGCGTTCCCGAAGGCCGAGGCGGCTGCAAGGAAAGCTCTGGAACTGGACAGCTCGCTCACCGACGCTCACAGCGCCCTGGCCACGGTCCACTGGTTCTACTACTGGAACCTGGCAGCCTGCGAGAGCGAGTTGGAATGCGCGCTGGCGTTGGACCCGAACGACCCGGCGGCGCACTGGACCCTGGCGATGTTTCTGGGTTCGATGAAGGAAGACCACGGGCGAGCGGAGGCTGAAGCCGGGCTGGCGCTGTGGTTGGATCCACTTTCGATTGCCATCCGGTCGATGATCTGCTGGCTCCCCTACTGGGCACGGCAGTACGACCGGGCCATGGCGCAGGCGCGCGCGACCTTGGAACTGGACGAGAACGCCCCGCAAGCCTTCTACGTGCTGGGCGCCGCGGCGCGGGCGAAAGGCCGGTTCGACGATGCCATCACCGTGCTGGAACGTAGTGCGGCGAAGTTTGCGGATCCGTTTTCGCTGGCGTACCTGGGGATGACGTATGGGTTCGCCGGTCAACACGAACAGGCGCGGGCCATACTTCGCCGGCTGGAACAATGCTGCGCGCCGCATCCGGTCCCGCCCGTTTTCCGCGCGTTCGTCCATGCGGGATTGGGCGAGAACGGCCTGGCGCTGGATCATATTGACCAGGCGTTCGGCCGGCACGATGCATTCGTCCTGTGGCTGCGCGTTTCGCCCGACTGGGACTCGCTGCGCGCGGAGCCGCGCTTCCCGCAGTTTCTGCAGCGGTTGGAACTCCCCCCGCGCGCGGCGACGTGAGGGCGTTCAGCCCAGAGCGTGCGTCATGGCCTTCGCGCGCGGATTGCTTCACCCCTTCACGAGGCGAACGCTGCCGGGTAGCGCTCTGTCGCGGCAAACGCCGGCATCCGGTCGAGCCGCGCGCGCAGTTCGTTCAAGCCGGCTTCTATGCGTACCCGGTCGCCGTCGCTCAGCCCGGAGATTTTGGATAGTAAGGTCGTCGCAGTGGTGTGCGCTTTTTCGGCTTGGGCGAAGCAGGGGGAAATCCTGCTGGTCAACAGGTTCGCCAGGGCGACCCCGCGATCGAGCTCCCGGCCGGCGAGTACCAGCAGATCCTGATCGGTTCGGCGGCGGATCGACACGAGTTTTTGAGTGCGTTCGGACATAGTTGGCTCCCTGGTGACGCAAACCCTTACCGTAGGCGACCTCGGGAAATCAGTTGACTGTCCTCATATAGGACGCAAACCTACGCGGTTTTGTTCAACCGATCCACGCAGTCAGAACCGATTTGGTTTTGTCTCCATATCCTCTAAGACGCGACAGACCGCCCACGGTTAGCGTCGATAAACGTGAAGCCATCGTTCGCGCACGTTAGCGTTCCAGTGATTTCGTCAGATCTTCGAGGGCCTCGGAATATATCTTCGAGCAACGGGCGCACCGTTCCACGTGAGCGAAAAGAACATCGTCTTCGACCGGTCTTAAACGGGCGAGTTGCACGATCCATTCCGGCGGGCATGCGGTGCAGGGACCGGCCGTTGCCGCGGACTCCATCGGCCTGATCGGGGCACGTCCAGCCATTTCACTCAGTAAACACGAATTTCGGATGCGAGTTGCGCCGCGGGCGATCCGGTTAATACCCGCCCTCAAGGAAGCGCAATCGCTTTTGTTTTCGCAATTGCGCGACGCAGACGTGCCGCCTGATTCCTGTCGAAGTGAAGCGCTCCGGAAGCAGCTTGTATCGTCGTTTCTCTGTGATAGAAGCTGGAACGCATAACTCCCCAATGGCTGTGGTCTAATCCGAAGTAATGCCCCAACTCGTGAGTTACAACCATGCCCAGCAAAACCGAGGGATCAAAAGGGCCGGGTCGTGCAACTTCCTTGACCTTGCTGTAAAACACATACAGGCCAAAGGCTGTCTGCTCATTTCGCAGCACACATCCCAGGGCGCCGGATGCCACGGTGTGCCTGTCCGCGGACCGGTTCAATATGTTCACTCTGATTTCGGCGGGTTGGACCGGCGAATCGCACGGCTTCTCTTCGAAGGTGCGACACTTTCAGCCACGTCGTTTCTATCCCGGCTTCCCTCAGAATGGCATGAGAAACCAACAATGCTTCATTGAGAGCGGGGGAGGGGACAGGGACGTAATCGACGACGCGTACGGTTAGCTGTTCCTGTGGGGAGGCGCCGGCCATCGCTACCGCGGCGGCGCCGAAAACAGCAGCACACAACCGCATGCGAAGATAGTGAGCCGCTCTGTTTGCTAAGTCAACTACTAAGTAGTTTGATGAGTTCCCCCGCGGGTATCTTCACGCCTATGCGGTCATTCGGAACAACACTCATTAGCTGCCGGTGTTGACCTGCACCGTCTGACGATTGCCTTCGCTATTGTCGCAACAAGATAGATGGGGAAGAAGATACAGATCGCAACAGCACCAGTGAGAGCGGCTATCGTTACATCGAGAATGTCGTGCGCCGACGGCATAACCTAACCTCTATATCCAATATTTCGCGTGAAACGGCCAGAAGTTCCAAAAGATCCTGAACGGGCGTAAACGCGCATTTAGCGTGACTGTACGATATAGAACCGTGCGACGTTAACGCGAGGGAGCACGATCTGGCTCACCGGTAAGCCAGCCGCTGCGCGACATCGGCTTCCGAACGCCTGAATCCGAAGCACCTTCGACACTCCACGAAATCGATCAAGCGAGCCCCAGCGCTTCTCGCAGGGCCTGTTTCATCACCGCTTCCGGCGCCTTCCGGCCCGTCCACAGTTCGAAGCCGATCGCGCCCTGGTAGACCAGCATACTCAGCCCGTCGAGCACCGGCAGGCCGCGTTTTCGCGCCGCCCGCATCAACCGGGTTTCGGGCGGGTTGAAAACGACATCGCAAACCAGCATGCCCGGGTGCGCGCCGCGCAGATCCACGGGCGGCATGGATTCCACATCCGGGTACAGGCCGATGGAGGTCGCGTTGACCAGGATATCGGTGTCACCGGGCACCGCGTAGTTGCCCTGCCATGGCTCGAACCGGATCGGCGCCCTGGTTTGGGAGGCGAGGCCGTCTACCATCTGCTCCCCGCGCGGCGCCGAACGGTTCACCACCGCCACCTCCGAGGCTCCTGCCAGCGCCAGTTCCGTGACAATGGCTCGTGCCGCGCCGCCCGCGCCGAGCACGACCACACGCTTGTTCCCCGGGTCCACTCCGGCGTCTACGCGCACGCCGCGCAGGAATCCCTTGCCATCGGTATTCTCGCCGGTCAGCCGGTCTCCTTCCCGTCTGACCGTGTTGACGGCGCCGATGATGGCGGCGTCCGGCGCGATCGCATCCAGATATTCGAGCACGGACACCTTGTGCGGAATGGTCAGATTCACGCCGCGCATGCCGAATGCCCGCATTCCCGCGATCGCATCGCGCAACCCGGCCGCAGGCACCTCGACGGTAAGATATCGCCAGTTCAGTCCCAGCGCCCGGAAAGCAGCCTCCTGCATGGCGCCGGTGGGGTTCTCCGCTACCGGCTGCCCAAAGCAGCCGACCAACTCCGCTTTAAAATTTGCGGGCACAGCAGCCACCATAACATGGGATGTTTTTGTGGAGGTACACTCAATCCTATGCACAAGATCGCAGTGGCGCTGCTCTTCACGCTTCAGATCGGATTCGCGGCCGGCGATGCCGGATTTACGCCGCTCTTCGACGGCAAGACCCTGAACGGATGGAAACTGGTGGGAGGTCACGGCCCCGGTTACATCGTGCAGGACAACAAAATCGTATGCCCGGCCGATGGCGGGGGCAATCTCTTCACCGTTAAGGAATACGGCAATTTCGTTTTTCGCTTCGAATTTCTGCTCACCCCGGGCGCCAACAACGGCATCGGCATCCGCGCGCCCTACGAAGGCGACATCGCCTACCAGGGCATGGAGATTCAGATCCTCGATGACGGGGATCCGGTGTACACCGGCAAGATCCGGCCCGAACAGTACCACGGCTCCGTCTACGATGTGATTCCCGCGCGCACCGGCTTCCGCAAACCGGTGGGCGAGTGGAACGAAGAGGAGATTATGGCCGACGGCCGGCGCATCAAAGTGACGCTGAACGGCGTAATTATTCTGGACGCCAGCCTGGATATCGTGAAAGAGCCCAAGGTGCTGGCCCACCATCCCGGTCTGGCGCGTACCGCCGGCCATATCGGACTTCTGGGCCACGGCTCCCTGGTGCAATTTCGTAATATCCGCATCAAGGCGCTGCCCTGAGGGGCCGTATTACCGAAGCCAGGCTTGCTTGATTTCGGGATTGCCCGCGGTGTCCAGGCGCCGGACCTGTTCCCCGGAGAGCCGGATATTCAATGCCGCCAGGTTCTCGCTCACCTGCGCGGGCTGGCTCCCGGCGATGATGGGAAGCACTGCGGGATCGCTCTGCAGCATCCAAGCGATGACGACCTGATTCAAAGTGACGCCAAGCTCCCCGGCGACACTTTTCAGGACTTCCAGACGGGCGTCGGAATCGGGGCCGGCATATTGCAGCGGCACCGCGCGGTCGGGTCGTGTATAGGCGCCCTGTAACAGGGTGGAATAGCCAATCAGTGCGATGTTACGCGAGCGGCAATAGCTTTTTACGTCGTCATTGATGCAAATCTGCGGGCCGAAATCCGCGCCGTGCCGCGGCCGCAGGTAGGTGTGCCGCTGCTCGACCACCGAGTAACGCGTCCACCCGTTCGCCTGCGCCACGGCATTGGCTTCGGCGATGCGCCAGGCTCGCAGGTTGCTGGCTCCGATGACGCGCACTTTGCCCGCGCGAATCAGGCGGTCGAACGCCTGCATGGTCTCTTCCAACGGCGTTTCGGGATCGTCGCGATGCGCATAATACAAATCGAGGCGGTCGGTTCCCAAACGCCCCAGGCTCTTTTCGCATTCCCGCTCGATCTCCGCGGCGCTCAAACCCCCCTGACAGCCCGGGTAGTCGAAGCCCAGCTTGGTCGAAATCGCCATTTCCTGCCGGCATCCGCGTTCCTTCATCCACAAGCCGATAGTGGTTTCACTCTCGCCGCCGGCACATCCGGGAATCCAGGCGGAATAAAAATTACCCGTATCGACAAACGTGCCGCCTCCCTCCCGGAAGAGGTCCAGTAAACGGAACGAGGCCTGACAGTCAATTTTGCTGCCAATCAGATCCGTACCGAAACAGAGGGCGCTTACTTCAAGGTCCGAAGAACCTAACCTGAGCTTCCGCATGTCGTCTCTCACTTACTGTAAGTTGCCAGCACCACGCCGCCGATCATTACCGCGACTCCGGCAAGTTTGGTCAATGTAACCGGCTGAACCGGAGAGCCCAGCCAGCCGTAGTGCGACATCAGCAGCCCGCCCACAACCTGCCCGGCCAGCAGCGTAATCATTACCGGTCCGGCGCCCACCTGGGGAATCAGCCAGGCAATGGCGAACACCAGCGACGCGCCCAGGATCCCGGCCGTCAGCAGGGCGGGGTGGACGTCCTTCAGCGGAGCGAGCGCGCCGCTGCGCCACCCGGTCAGGCCAATCGCCGCGGCGCCTAATGCCCCGATGCACCAGAAGAGGGCGTTGCCCACGCGGGCGTTGTTCAACACACTGCCCACTTTACCGTTCATCGCCAGGTGAACGGCCAGCACTACACCAAGAAACATCGTCAGTACGTACAGAGGTGCCTTCATTTGGATCTCTCAGAGCGGTTTGATGCGAATATTCCGATACCACACCGGCGTGCCATGGTCCTGCAATCCGACATACCCTGTACGCGCGAATTCCTTCAGGGGTTTGTCGAACTTGTTCGCCGTGCCGTCCGGATTTTTGTGTAATTCGGGCCATTGGTCCAGGTCCGCCTCGCTGACCGCCTCGCCGTTGAGGACGACGGAAATTTTCGATCCCTTGCAGGTGATCGTATAGTGGTTCCAGTCGGCGGGCTTCAGTGGATTCGTCGAGGGCGCCACCAGGTCGTAGATGCCGCCCACGCTGCCTTTTCCCAAACGCCGACCCGGAGCCGAACTGCCGACCTGAATTTCAATTCCGGTTTGCACCGGGTCCTTCGCGTTGGAGGTGCGCAGAAACACACCGCTGTTGGTCCCCGGGGCCACTTTGAATTCCAGGTCCAGCACAAAGTCGCCGTACTGGCGCTGGGTCCACAGATAGTTGTCGTTGTGTTCCTGCCGGTCCGTCCGGTTCTTCAGGGTGATCAGGCCGTCCTCCACCACCCAGTTGACCGCCACTTGCCAGCCGCTCAGGTCCCTGCCGTTGAAGAGCGGCAGGAAGCCGTCCGCGCCCGCCCGGGGCGGGTTTCTGGGGGTCTCCCAGTTGATGTTGCCGGGATAGGAGTCGCGGTCCGGGAGCGGACTCGGTACGCGCGGGTGCTGCGAGTAGCCTTTATTGAAAAACACGTAGAGGCCGCTGCGGCAGGCAACCACGATGTCTGTCCGACCGTCGCCGTCCAGGTCGCCGACGCTCAAGCCGCATCCCCACCCCGACTACGTCAACCGGCGGCGGGCCGTTGTAGCCCGGCGCAAAGTACGGTTCCAGGTGACTGTAAGAGAGGATGTGCCGTTCGAATTGGCCCTTGTTGAATTTGTAATAAAACACGAACACCGGTTCCAGCGCGCCCACATCGCCGCCGTTGTGCGCCAGCAACTGCTTCCCGGTGATGAGTTCCGGCTTGCCGTCGCCGTCCAGGTCGGCCAGGGCCATGGTGTGGAAGGTGGGATACTCGGTCTCGATCCAGTGCTGCACGAAGGACCGCTTGCCGTTCTCCATCTTCTGCTCGAACCAGGCCAGGCCATAGCCGTGATCCGATCCGATAATGATGTCGTTCAAGCCATCGCCGTTGGCATCGGTGATGAGGATGGGCAGTCCCGCGCCGCCCGGCCTCCCTGCCGCGCCGAAGGCCGAGAACTGGTAGTCCGGATGCCACGTCCAGGCCTGTTCGCTGGGATGCTGCGGCGCTTCGAACCAGCCGCTGGTGGTGACCACATCGTCGCGTCCATCCCCATTGATATCGCCGATACCGCTGCCGTGGCTGACGCCCACTCCTTCGGGTCCCAGTTTGTGCTCGTTGAACCACGGAGCCTGGTTTACGTGTTCGAACCAGATCAGGCCGCGGCCCGGCTTGCGCGCAAAGTAGTTCACCAGCACGTCTTTGCCATCGTGTCCGGCAAGATTGCCGATCACCATGCCCTCCAGGCCGTCCGCCCGGTGCAGGTCGTGCGACTGCCACTTCACCCCGGGCTTGCCCGGATTCTCGTACCAGAAAATGCCCTGTTTGAGCATCCAGCCGGAACTGAGCACGTCCATGCGGCCGTCATTATTGACGTCCATGGTGCCTTCGTAGTTGTCGTCCACGTCGGGACCGTTGGTGGCCGCGCCGTCGCGATACTCCGCGTGTTTCGTCCAATTCGGGGCCAGTGTAGTAATTCCGTCCCGCGGCGATGTCCAGCTTGCCGTCGCCGTCGATGTCCAGGACCGAGGAGCATTCGGGAAAGGGTCCGAACCAGTAGGTGTGCCGGGCCGGGTCATGGACGGGGCCGTCGATCCTGGCCAGTTTGAAGAACAGTTCCTTGGGCGCCTCGTCCAGGGCGTCGGCCGGCGGACTGCCGGCCGAGGGTGCAACAAGAAACCAGACGCCGCCGAGAATCCCGGCAATAAAAGGCAATCGCCTGACCATCGATAGTGGCCTCATAGAGGTTGCTCCTGAGCGGCTCTTTCCAACCGCAGCCGGCATTCGTTCATCATTTCCGCGGTACGGGTAGCTCCGGACCGCGACACGCCGATGGCCCGCACCTCGAGCAGTGCATCCAATGTGCGGATTCCGCCCGCGGCTTTGACCCGGATGCGCGGCGGCGTATGCTTGCGCATGAGCTTGAGGTCCGAGATGGTGGCGCCCCCGGAACTATAGCCGGTAGAAGTCTTGACAAAATCCGCCTCCACCTCGGTGCAGATTTCGCACAGCCGGATCTTATGAACATCCTGCAGGTAGCTGTTCTCGAAAATCACTTTTACAATGCTGCCGCCGGAATGCGTCAGTTCCACTACCGCCCGGATGTCGTCGCGAACATAGGTCCAGTCTTCGCTGAGCACCTTTCCGATATTCACCACCATATCCAGTTCGGCGCCGCCATCCAGAAGCGCCCTTTCGGCTTCCGCCACCTTTACAGAGGTGGTGTGACCGCCGTGAGGAAATCCGATCACGGTGCCGGCAGCCACGTTGCTTCCGGCCAGCAGTTCGGCGCATCGCGCCAGGAAGTAAGGCTTGACGCAAACCGATGCCACGTCATACTGAACAGCCAGGCGGCAGCCGGCTTCCAGCTCCCCGTCTGTAAGCGACGGGTTGAGCAGGGAATGATCGATCATCTTGGCGATGTCGAGATAGGAATAGTCCATAGGGTTACCTACTTTTTGAGAGGCAAGGGAATGGCCCGCCCGGTCTGGACGGACATTTTGGCCGCCTCGAGAACTTCCTGCACGGACACGTTGAGATCCAGCGCCGAAGCTCCGTCGAGCGGCTTCTTGTTACGGATGCGATCCACCATGTAGGCGATCGGTTCGGCACGCTCCGGCGGAAGCGGAGTCACCGTGAGCGGATCGCCGGCCTGGGCTCCGCGGCCTCGCCCGGCGCCCGCGGCCGGAGCGCCGGGCTTGCGGATGGAGTTGCCTACGATGCTGCCTTTCATGCCGTAGATTTCGTTGCCCAATCGCTGCGCCGGCGGCAGGTCCCAACTGGCCTCCAGAATGGCCACGCCGTCTTTATAATTCAAAATGATTACGGCGTTGTCTTCCACCTTGGGAAACGTCTCCGGTTTCATATGCTGTGCGGTGGCATACACGCTCTGCGGCATGCCTTTCATCTGCAGGCTCCAGAGCACCATGTAGCAGCCGAAATCCATCATCGCTCCCCCGCCGTTTTGGACCGGGTCGGCGAGCCAGGCGGCGAAAGAAGAAGTCTTCGGATTGCCCGGGCCATTGTGGCCCGTTACCGCGTGCAGACGCCACACCGGACCGATCTCGTCTGCATCCACCGCGGCCTTGGCCGCATATTGATTGGCCTGCCAGGTGGAACCGTAATTCGTGAGGACCAGGATGTTGTACTTGCGCGCCAGGGTCTGAATCTCCAGCGCTTCCTTTAAGGTCGCCGCCAGGGGTTTCTCCATCATCACGTGAATCCCCTTGGGCGCGCAGTAACGGACCACGTCCAGGTGTTCATTGGTGGGAGTGAAAGCCCAAACGATGTCCGGCTTGGTCTGGTCGATCATCTTCTTCCAGTCGGCGAAGATCAACGACGCCGGCACGCCCGGCCGTTTCACGCCCTGAGTCTGCGGAATCACGTCTTCCCGCTCCGCGCGCTGGATTAAGTCAGGCAGCGTTTCGGAAATACCCACCAGTTTGACCTTGTCGCCCTTCAACATGGTATCCAGGTGCAGCCACACGTGCGCGTGCAACATACTCACCACGGCGATCTTATATTCCTGCGCCGCCAGGGGCAAAGTCAAAAAGCATAATAAGGCCACAATACGTTTCATGCCGGTCTTCTCCTTGTTGTTCTAGCTGGTAGGAACCTGGATGCCCAGTTCCTGAACCGTGTGATTCTTGCCGTCGCCCTGGTATTCGGTGCGGACCGCGGCCTTGTCGATCACCTTTTGGGTCTTGGGATCGAACAGTTTTGTTTTGCCTTCCCGATAGGCGTATACGCCCAGCTTGATGGCGGAAATAATCTGGTAGCCCAGTTCGGCCGGAGCGTTGGGCTGCTTGCGCGAACGGACACAGGCAAAGAAATTGGTGGTGTGCGGCGTGCGGGCGTCGCGCTGCGGAGCCTGGGGCGGCAGTTCGAAGACCTTCGCCTCGGGCCGCGCCAGCGGCGGCTGCGACCGTCGCCGCAGTTCGGGATACGTTTCCGGGTACACCAGCACCTGGTTGCGGTCAATCACCAGCGTGCCTTTGTGGCCGTATATAGCTTGCTTGTGGTACTGGCCCATGCCCGCATTGGCCATCGATCCCGACATTTCGATGTAGAAATTCGGATATTCGATCACCGTCGAATACGTGTCCGGTACTTCGCGATCCTTATGCACGTAGATGCCGCCCGCGGCGCTGACACGCGTGGGGAACTGCGCGCCCATGGGGTACAGGATCGGACCCAGGCGCATGGAAAAACAGGTCCGTGGCGATGCCGCCGGAATAGTCCCAATACTTGCGGAAACGGAAATAGCGGTCGGCGTTGAACGGCCGCTTGGGCGCCGAACCCAGCCACCGGTTCCAGTCGATGTTCTCCGGCGTGCCTTCCGGCTCCACGCGATAGTTCCATTCTCCCAACAGGGAATTGCGGGCGGAGGTAGCCTGCGCGCACAAGAGCGGTCCGATCTCGCCGGCATCGATCAGTTCCTTCGATTTGCGAGTGCTTGGCGCCGAGAGTCCCTGGTTGCCCACCTGCAGGATGCGGTCGTATTTCTTCACCGCGTCCACCAGGGCCCGCGCCTCCTCCAGGGTGTGGGTCATGGGTTTTTCCAGGTAGACGTCTTTGCCGGCGGCCAGCGCGTCCAGGGCCATCTGGCCATGCCAGTGGTCCGGGGCGGCGATCAGCACGGCGTCCACGTCGTTCCGGGCCAGCAGTTCGCGATAGTCGTGATGCACTTCTTTATCGGTGAGCTTGGCGATATCGCGGGCGCGCTGTTTGCGCTTGGTATAGATATCGCTTACCGCCACGATCTGAATATCTTTTTCTTCGTCGGTCTGCTTCATGAAGGCCTGCAGATGCACGGTCCCCATGCCGCCTACACCGATCATGCCGACGTGGATGCGGTCGTTAGCGCCCACTACACGTGATGCCGAGCGTGCCGATACGCCCGGTTTAATGCCCTTGTCGCCTTTCGCCAGAAGCGGGGCGGCGGCGCCCAGCACTGCGGCGGCAGCGGACGCGTGGTTCAGGAAGGCTCTCCGGCTTGACGGAGTTGGATTCTGTTGCATGGCTGAAGATCCTCTTTCTTGGTGGAATCGCCGGCGCATCCATGAAAGAGCGATGCGCCGGCGATTCGGTTTAGAAGGTGGCCCGGGCGCCCAGTTGCACGGTGCGCGGGCTGTTGCCTTGGCCCGTGATCCTGCCGAAATCGGCGTTGCTCTGGGTCGTGTTCGGTCCGCCAAATACCACCCGGTTGGGCATATTGGATGCCGAAGCACGAACCTCCAGGTTCAACTTCTCCCGAATCACGAAGTCCTTCAGGATGGCGATGTCTTCGTTCACGGTCCAGGGTCTGCGCAGATACGACATCTGGCGCGGGGTATCGCCATAAGTCATGTTTGCCGGCAGCACGAAAGCAGCCGGATTGAGGTACGGAATTCTCCCCAGAGCCCTGGTGCCGATATTGTCATGACTCCAGCTCCACTGCGGGTTGATGAGCGGGATCTGGCCGGTGGTGGCGCCTGGCGCGAAACTGCACCGGGCGTTGTTGCCGCCGCCGAAGAAGTTCTGGCCGCAACTGATCCAAAGCGGAGTGCCGGAAGTGTAAGTGTGGATTCCCGACACCTTCCAGTTGCCGAATACACCCTCGAGTAGTTTCGGCATGTTGCCCAGCAGGGCTTTCCCCTTTCCGATCGGCAAGTCATAGACGTATCCGATGTGGATGTTGTGGGGCGTGTCCTCGTTATAGGCAACGGCCTTGTCGAGCCGCCGGTTGTACTGATTTTGAACGGCGCCCAGGGTATCGCGGTTGGCATCCTCACCGTTCGAAGTCGAGATCAGCTTGCAGAAGGTGTAGGTCGCCATCAGGTAGAGGCCCTGTCCGAAGCGGTGCTCGAAGCTGGTTTCCAGGGCGTGATAGGTGGAATGACCGTCGTTCAGGCCGCTGGCGTTACTGTCGATGCCCGAGAACTGCGGGAACGGACGCAATGCCTGCTGCAATTGCAGGTTGGTCGGATAACTGGCGTAGGGCAGCTTGAAGCCTGCCGCAACCACAGTCGGATTGTTGATGACCGAGCTGATGGTGTTGCCCAGAAGGCTGCCGTACGTGGACCAGTATTTGGGGTCAAGCTGGTTCAGTGCCTGCTGCCGCGAGATCAGCTTGTTCCCCACCACGCCGTGATAGGTGGCGCGGAACACGGAATTCGTGGTCACAGTACGCTCGATGCTGATCTGCCAGTCCGAGAAATAGGGGGCCCGGCCGGTCTTCGAGTAATAGAAAAAGGGGCTCTGCTGGAACAGATTGCCCGTCAGCGTCTGCGGATTGGCAATCGGCGGTTTCAGGTTCTGGATCTGCGTCGCAAATGGCGTGATGCCGGTGGGCGTCAGGAAGGAAATGCCGTTGGACAGATAGTTGCCCGTGGCCCCAAATGTTCCGCCAAAGCCCTGGATGCCGTTGTCCGCATTGCCGTCTTCCCGGGGCGGTTGATAGTAAATCGCGCCCCCGCTGCGGATCACGGTCTTCTCATTGAACTGGTACGCGACTCCCAGCCGCGGACCAAAGGCGTTCATTCTGGTGTCGCCAAAGCGGTCGGGCGAGCCTGCCACGCCGGCATACACCATCGCTCCCGGAATGCCGCCAAAAGCCGTCGCCGGACAAGTGGGGCAAAAATTACTGTTATGGAGATGCCGCTCTTCCTTGGGTACCGGAATCTCGTACCGCAGGCCCATGTTGATGGTGAGTTTCGGGGTTACCTTAAAGTCGTCCTGCGCGTACCAGGCATAGTAGGGCCAGTGGAAGGCGGTGTCGTCGGGATAACGGAAGCCGCCGTTGTTAGCTGTGCCCAGCAGGAATGCGGCGAAATCGTTGCCGCTGTTGGGGACGCCGGTGTTGCCGGTGGCGGCGGCGCTGAACCCTACGTTGCCCCAGGTGTTGTTGTTGTCGATGCGGCGATACATGCCGGCCAGATACTCAAAGCCGAACTTGACGCTGTGGGCGCCCTTGATCCAGGCAACCTGTTCCTTGATGTTGGTCGTGCGCTGCCGGGAATCGGTGAACACCGTATTGCCCCATTGTGCGCCGCCCGCGCTATAGACCGTGGAAACGCCCGGGATCAACGCGTTGATATTGCCTTTCAGATAGATCTGCTTGGCCAGGTCCGTCGGAAACGTATTGACGTATTCCGGGGCCTCGTAGATGTGCCGGTGGTTGTAGCCTACGGTCAGGTGGTTCAGCAGGTTAGGCTTGATCACGTAATCGTAATTCAGGCGGTGATATTCGATCAGGCTGTCGGAGGGGAAACCAGTGCCCGGCAGACCCTCGAACTGATTGATGCTCGGCGTAGCCGGGCTGTGGAAGTAGCTGTACAGATAGCTGATCCGCTGCTTTTCATTGAAAACGTAATCCAGCTTGATCGAAGGCAGCGACGAACGCGAGGTCGAATAGCTCCGGGAGCGGTAATTGGCGGTCAGCAGGTTCGGGTTGTCCGGGTGAGGCAGCATCGCCGTAAGAAGCTTCGCGGTGGGGTCGATGCGATTGGGACAGATCACGTTGACCACGCCGTTGCACTGGAGCGGTTGCCGGTCCACCGAATTCGGGATGATGTTTCCGGCAGAGTCGAACGGATCGAACAGGGGGACCATTTTTCCGGTGCTGTCTACCAGTCTCCGGAAGTCGCCAATGCGAAATTCGTCGAGCGGCGCCGTCACCAGCGCGGTCGATTGGCCGTTTCTGTTGGAAGAGCGTTCATATGCAAAGAAGAAGAACGCCTTGTTGCGGCCGTCAAAAACTTTGGGGATATAGATGGGGCCGCCTACGCTGCCGCCCGGATTCCACTGGCGGACGATCGGCCGTTTCGAGGGAGCCGTGGTGAATCCACGGGCATTGAAAACCTCGTTACGGTTAAAGATGAATCCGCTGCCGTGAATCAGGTTGGTGCCCGATTTGGTAACCCAGTTGATCACACCGTTGGAGGTGCGGCCATATTCCGCGGAGTAAGACGAGCTTTGGACTTTGAACTCCTCCATGCCCTCGACGCTTACCCCATTCATGGCCGGGTCGTTGCGACGTTCGCTGTTGGATTCGGCGCCGTCCAATTGTTCGCTCTGGCCGTCCAGCAAACCGCCGGCGATGCGCGGATTGCTGGCGGACCCGATCACGCCAGGGGTCAGAACCACGAAGGCCAAATTGGCTCGTAATCCACCGCTGATGAACAACGGCAGATCCTTAATGGCATCCTTGGGAATGACTTTTCCGAGGTTCGTTCCCTGTATGTCCAGTAACGGCGCGGCGGCGGTCACCTCCACCGCCTGATCCACGGAACCGATCGTCAGGGTCACATCGACGCTGGAAACCGTGGCCACGTGCACTCCGACGTCGCCGATTTCCGATTTCCGGAACCCTTCTTTTTCTGTACTGACTGTATATTCGCCCGCAGGCAGGTAAAGGACGCTGTAGACACCGTCAGCGCTGGATTTCACGGTCTGTATCAGACCCGTGTTCACATTCTTTACCGTAACCGTCGCGTCCGGCACGCTGGCTCCTGACGGATCGGTCACCACTCCGCGAATGGTGCCCCGATCTTGAGCGAGACTGGAACCGGCAAGCAACAGAATCGCAACGAGGAATCTGTATTTTTTGGACATCAGTTGCTCCCAAACCTTGTATTTGGCCGCCTCATATCGCCTTGGCCCACAGAAGGTCTGGCGCGACCTTCCCCTGAAACGCGATAACGTGGCTTAGCCACTAGGCAAGAATATACGCTGTGGCTCGAGAGCTGTCAACGGAAAATTTGACTATCTTTCTAATAGTCCCTTATAGTTCTTGACATTTGCGGCCGCCTGAGAGATAACTCGATTGATACGGCGGCATAGCCACATGACCTCTCTGGTGAAAGAACCGATTTATCAGCAACTGAATACGCAACTGAGACTCCTGATCGGGTCGGCGGAGTGTGCCCTGGGCAGCAAGTTCCTTACGGAGAGGCAGATCTGCCAGCGCTACGAGGTCAGCCGGGCGACAGCGAACAAAGCTCTGTCGAACCTGGTCTCCGAAGGTTTGCTGGAATTTCGCAAGGGGGTGGGCACGTTCGTCAGGGGGCGGTCCCTGGACTACAACCTCAGGGCGCTGGTCAGTTTCGTGGACAAAGCCCGCGCCGCCGGAAAGCAGCCGGGTACCGAGGTCCTGCAGTTTCAAACCGTTCGCGCCGCAGATGTGCTGGACGATGTGCCGCAACTGCTCCAGGTGGTTCCGGAGGCGAACTTGTATTACGTCGAGCGCCTGCGGCTGGCCGACAGCTTGCCCGTGATTCTGGAAAAGCGCTACGTCGTGGCGGAGCATTGCCCGGAGCTGTCCGCGGACGATGTTCGCGGTTCGCTTTATAGTGTGTGGACGCATCGCTACCAATTGCCCATCGAGGGCGCCGACGAAAGCATTCGGGCCGTCAATGCCCGCGGCGCCGATGCCCGGCTGCTCAAACTGCGGGATGGCGCCGCCGGCATGTTGATCCATTCGGTGGGTTACCTCAGCGGCAACCGGCCGCTCTGGTCGGAGCGCACGCTCTATCGCGGCGATGCCTATGAGTTTCACAACCGGCTCGGCGGGATCCAGCCGGAAGGATATTTGACCGGGAAGTTTTTGGAAGTCACGGAGTAAACGGTCTGACAGGCATGTAGGTGCGGGAACTATTCGCGAGCATTGACCTCGGCGGTACGAAGATCGCCGGGGCAATCGCCGGGTCGGACGGCGAGATTCTCATTGAGGGGCGGGTACCCACCAATTCCCATGAGGGGCCGGACGCGGTTCTGTCGCGAATCGCCGGGCTGGTTCGAAATCTCTCTTCCCGTGCGGGCGCAGCGCCACTGGCGGTGGGAGTGGGTGTGCCGGGGCTTGTCGATGTCCAAACGGGCATCACCAGGTTCCTGCCGAATCTTCCGACCCAATGGCGGGACGTGCCGGTTGGCCGGACCCTCTCCCGGGGATTGGACTGTCCCGTGTTTCTGCTCAACGACGCGCGCATGGCCACGCTGGGCGAGTTTACGTTTGGGCGCGGCCGGCTGGCGGATACCATGATCTTTCTTACCATCGGGACCGGCATCGGCGGCGGCATCGTCATAGACCGGAAACTCCGGCTCGGCCCCTTAGGCGCGGCCGGCGAACTGGGCCACCAGACCCTCCAGAAGGACGGACCTCTGTGCGGGTGTGGCAACCGGGGATGTCTGGAAGCGCTGGCCAGCGGTCCGGCACTGGTAGGCGAGGGCGTTCGCCTGTTGCAGAGCGGCCTGGCCCCGATACTTTTCGAAATGGTCGCCGGGAACGCAGGCGCGGTAACGCCGAAAGAGATGGGCGCCGCGGCGCGGGCCGGAGATACCGCCGTCCACGCCGTCATCGCCCGGGTCGCCGCCTGGCTCGGCATTGGCATCGCCAACATGGTTACGGCATTGTGTCCCGACCTGGTGGTGCTGGGCGGCAGCGTGGCCGCACTGGACGACCTGCTGCTGGAACCCGTGCGCGAAGCCGTCAAAGAACGGGTCCACATGTTCCCGGTGCACGATATTCGCATCGAGCGGTCCCTGCTGGAGGATAAAGCAGGACTGCTGGGAGGCATAGCGCTGGCCGCCGCCCATTCCCACGAAGCAGCGCTCGCAAAATTGGAAATCGTTTAAGAGGTGATGTTGTGAAACGACTCGAAACGGGAAACCGCCTGACTCGACGCCAGGCCCTGCAAACTGCCGCCACGTTCATGATTCTTCCCGCCGGCTTGGCGCGAGGCTATGCGGCAAACGAAAAACTGAACCTGGGCATCATCGGCCTCACCGGTATGGGTGGCGTCGATGCCAAGACCTTCAACGGCTTGGGAGAGAATATCGCGGCCCTGTGCGATGTGGACTCCACCATCCTGGATAAACGCGGCGTCGAATACCCGGGCGCCAAAAAGTATACCGACTTCCGGAAGATGATCGAGCGTGAAAAACTGGATGGCGTGATCGTTGCCGTGCCGGATCACAACCACGCCTATATCAGCGTCTGGGCCATGAAGCACGGCCTCCACGTTTACTGCCAGAAGCCGCTTTGCAAGAGCGTACACGAAGCCCGCATCATGGCGCGTGTGGCGGCTGAGACCAAGGTGATCACGCAGATGGGAACGCAGACCAGTGCGGAGCCGCGCACTCTGCGCACCGCCGAGTTGATTCAGTCCGGCGCGCTGGGCGAAATCACCGAAATCCACATGACCACCGACCGGCCCATCTGGCCCCAGGGGCTCGACCGCCTGCCGGGAGAGGATCCCGTACCTGATACGCTGGATTGGGACCTGTGGCTCGGTACGGCTGCGCATCGCCCCTTCCAGGCCAAGTGGCCCGAGGGTCATGCAGTCTATAGTCCGGAGCGAAAACGGCAGTTTGCGGCCAACGCCACCCTGTATCATCCCTTCTCCTGGCGCGGATGGACGGATTTCGGCAGCGGCGCCCTGGGCGACATTGCGCCTCACAGTATGAATGTTATTTTTCTGACTCTCGATTTGGGCGCGCCTTCGGCCATCGAAGTCCTGGAAACCACGGGCATGAAGAAGGAAATGTACCCGGACTCCAGCATCATCCGTTTCGATTGGGCGGCCCGCGGCATCCATCCCGCACTTTCGGTGTATTGGTACGACGGCAACCTGCCTCTGCCCGAGGCGATGCGGGCTCCGCGTCCAACCACTCCGCCGGCCCCCGGAGCGCCGCCATTTCGCGGTGGCCAGGGAGGTATGGTGTGGGTCGGCACCAAGGGCAGCTATCCCTCGGGTCGCGGACCCTTCGCCGGCCAGAGCACCGAACCGCTCCCCGCGCCTCCGCAAAAGGAATGGGGCCGTGAAGAGGTTCACAAGGACTGGGCCACCGCGGTCAAAGCGGGCAAACCCGCGCCTTGCCATTTCGGCTACGCCGGACCATTCACCGAAGCCTACCAACTGGGCAACATCGCACTTCGCGTGGGCCATCGCATTCAGTGGGACCCGCTGGATTTCCGCGTCACCAACTGCCAGGAAGCCAACCAGTACCTGCGCCGCGAGTATCGCAAGGGCTGGGACCTGAAGGAAATCGCCGGCAGCGCATGGGACGTGCCCGGACGGCGCGCCTAATGCGGATGTCTTCGAAGGGCCTGATCCTGTTGGCCGCCGCCGCGACTCTTTTACAGTCCGGCGGCGAGCGCCCGGTGGCAGAGGAGCGCCTGAGCTTTCAAACCAGCGGCCCCTGGTCTCCCCGCACGAATCTCAATGCCGATGTCGCCATGGTATACGGCATTGGGCCGCGCATGCCGGCGAACATCGAGACGTGGCGGCAGCATGGCTATATCATCCATGTCATGACCGGGGTCGCCTGGGGACAGTATCAGGACTATCTCAACGGTCAGTTCGACGGGCAGAACCACTGGGATCAGGCCCAGACCCAGGTTGACGGCAAACCCATTCTGCATGGCGGCAGCCGCGACATTCCGTACATCTCGCCCGGCGAGAATTACGGAAAATATCTGACCCTGGGGGTCAAGCGGGCGCTGGACGCCGGCGCCCAGGCCATCCATCTGGAAGAGCCCGAATTCTGGGCCCGGGGCGGGTGGGAAGAGAATTTCAAACGCGAATGGAAGGCCTACTATAAAGAGGATTGGCAGGCTCCGAACTCTTCGCCCGATGCCCAATACCGCGCCTCCAAGCTTAAATATTTCCTGTATCGCCGCGCGCTGGCGCAAATTTTTGATTTTGCGAAAGAGTACGGCAAAGCCAACAACCGCACCATCCGCTGCTACGTCCCCACCCATTCCCTGATCAATTACGCGCACTGGCGAATCGTGAGCCCGGAATCCTCGCTCATCGATGTGGGCGCGGACGGCTATATCGCGCAGGTGTGGACCGGCACTGCCCGCACCGCCAATCTCTACGAAGGGCGTCGCAAGGAACGGACCTTCGAGACGGCGTTTCTGGAATACGGCGCCATGCAGAACCTGGTGCGCGCCTCCGGGCGGCGGGTGTGGTATCTGAACGACCCCATAGAAGACGATCCCAACCACGATTGGGAAGACTATCGCACCAACTGGGAGAGCACGCTCACGGCGTCGCTGCTGCAACCCGAAGTATGGCACTACGAGATCATGCCGTGGCCGGATCGCGTCTTCAACAGCCGGCATCCCCTGAAGAGTATTCCCGTCGAAAAATCCGTGAAGGATCAGGAGCAGGCTCCCGTCGGGACCGGCTTGGGCGGTTTCGGGCGGCGCAATGCGAACGTCGAGCGCGTCACCATTCCCAAGCCCTACGAAACGGAACTGCAGACGGTGATCGGCGCCCTGGGCGACATGAAGCAGTCCACGGTGCGATGGGAAAATGCCGGGACCGCCAATACCGGCGTGCTCATCTCCGACACGATGATGTTCCAGCGTGCCGACCCGCAGCCCTCCGACGCCAATCTGGGCTCGTTCTATGGCTTGGCGATGCCGCTGGTCAAGCGGGGAGTGCCGGTAGAACCGGTACAGGTCGAGAGCGCCACCTCGCCCGGCTTCCTGAACCGCTACAAGCTATTGCTGCTGACTTACGAGGGGCAAAAACCGCCCCGGCCCGAGTTCCACGCCGCGCTCGCCAAATGGGTTCGCGCGGGCGGAGCCCTGGTGGTAGTGGACGATGACCGCGACCCGTACAACGCCGTGCGCGAATGGTGGAACACCGCGCCCAACGCTTTCGCCACGCCCCGCGAGCATCTGTTCGCCGCGCTGGGGCTGGCCAAGGACGCTACCGGACTGCACAAAGTGGGACGCGGCGCGGTGGTGCGCGAAGCCCTTTCTCCGGCGGCGCTCACATACAAAGAAGACGGCGCGGAGACGGTGCGCACAGCGGTGCGGCAGGCAGCCGCGGCGGTCAAACTTGCGTGGAAGGAAACCGATTCGCTGGTGCTGCGGCGCGGGCCGTACCTGGTGGCGGCGGGGCTCGACGAATCCACGCCTGGCGCCAAGCCATACGTTCTGCACGGACGCTACCTCAATCTGTTCGATCCGGAACTGGCCGTGCTGAATACGGTGACCGTGACGCCGCGAACCCGCATGTTGCTGCTCGATCTCGGCGGCATCAAGCCGGGCGAAATGACGGTGGTGGCCGCCGCCTGCCGGGTGCGCGATCGGAAGGTGGACGGCAAAACCCTGCAGTTCCGCGCCGACGGTATCGGCGATACCAATGCCGTCGTCCAGATCGCCATGCCTGCCGCGCCGGCGCAGGTTTTGGTGGGCGGGCAGCCTCTGGATCCGTCGAAATTTGATTTTTCATCCGGTATGCTGCGAGTGCGGTTCCCGAATTCGGCGGAACCGGTAACGGTAGAAGTACGGCTTACAAAATAGGGAAAAAATGAAACGCATGAGAAGGAGTTTTCCAAATCCGGTCCTGTTCCTGACGCTGGGATGCGCCGTCGCCCTGGCATTTCAGGCCAAGCGGCCCGTTGATTATGTGAACGCGCTGGTCGGGACCGCCCCCCTGGACAATCCGAAGTGGATCGGCAATGCGCCGCCTCCCGGCGAAGAACTGTACACCGGAATGACCTCGCCGGGCGCGGTGCTGCCGCACGGTGTGACCAATCTCAGCCCCGTGAATAAGAACCTGGACCTGTCGTACAGCGCGGGCGTGGGCATGTCTTACAACTACACGCACCGCATGATGCTGGGATTCAGCGGCGCCATGCAGGGCCTGACGGTGATGCCGGCGGTCGGCGACTGGACGGTTCCGCCGGAGCGCACGGCATCCTATTACAGCAAGGACAAGGAAAAAGCCACCGCGGGATACTACACGGTCTACCTGGACGATTTCAAAGTGAAGGTGGAGATGACCGCGACCGCCTGGACCGGCCTCTATCGTTTCACCTTCCCGAAATCCGAGCGCTCGCACATCCTCATGGATATGGGACGCGCCGGCGGCAATCTGGAAGTGTCCGGCGACCGCATGGTTCGCGGGTATGCCGAGCGCGGAATGCGCGGACAGGTCTCCGGCACCTCCATGCGCGGCACCGCCAGAACTTACTTTGTGGCCGAGTTCTCCAAACCCTTTGCATCCTTCGGCACGTTTCATCAGAATCCGCCGCAGAACACCGGCGGGCGGGGAGCCGTGCTGGGCGGGAATTCCGTGACCGCGGACACCCGCGCCGATTCCGGCAACTACGCCGGAGCCTATTTGAACTTCACTACCTCCGAAGGCGAGCAGGTGCTGGTGAAAGTGGCTTCCGGCGACAGCTACGAAGCGGCACAGAAATATCTGGAAGCGGAAAGCGCCGGCTGGAATTTCGAGGGTGTCAAGAAGCGCGCCGAAGACGCCTGGGCGAAGAAGCTGAACACCATTGAAGTCAAGGGCGGCACCGAAAAGCAGCGCATGCTGTTCTACTCGAATTTCTTCCACTCTTTCGCCAGCCCCAGGCTGGTGGCCCATAAGGGCGAGCAGTTCCGCGGACTCGATGGGCAGGTGCGAACGGCCGAACACGACCGCTACGGCCCGGTGCCGTTCTGGGACACCGGCAGAAACCAGATCGTGCTGCTCACCCTGGTCGAACCTGAAACCAAGGTCGATATCCTGGCCTCCACGCTGGATATGGCCCGCGAGTCGGGATACATGCAGACTTCGTTTCATGGCGACCATGGCATTTTCATGTACCTGGGCGACTGGCAGCGCGGGCTCAAATTCGATTGGGAAGGCGCTTACGAGTACTTACGCAAGAACGCCGTGGACACTAAAGGTCCGCGCCGCAATCTGGCCGAGTACCTGGAGAAGGGATGGGTCTCCGACATCGTCCCCGATCGCAATCCGAGCCCGCCTTATGCCGGAGGCAATGCCGGAGTAGCCAAGACGCTGGAGTACAGTTGGGATGACTATTGCCTCGCCACTTACGCGAAGAAATTGGGCAAGGAAGACGACTACCAGATGTTCCTGAAGCGCGCCGCCAATTACCGCAACGAGTTCGACGCGTCGGTGGGCTTCATGCGCGGCAAGACCGCGGACGGCAAGTGGATTTCGCCGTTCGACCCCAAGGAACCCTACTACAACTTCATGATGAAGGAAGCCTCGGGGTGGGGCACGCTGTGGCTGGTGCCGCACGATGTGCAGGGCCTGATCAACCTGCTGGGCGGCCGCGAAAAATTCGACGCCAAGCTGGACGAGTTCTTTAACACGCCCTATGCCCCTAAGGGAATTTGCCGCGACTGCACGGGCATGGTGGGCCAGTATGTGCAGGGCAATCAGCCCGACCAGCAGGCGCCGTATTACTACGCCTGGGGCGGCCAGCCGTGGAAGACGCAGGAACTGTCGCGCCGGATTCTCAAGGAGATGTACGGCAGCGACAAGTCCGGGTTGGCGTTTTCCGGCATGGATGACCAGGGCTCGACCTCTTCGTGGTACGTCTTGAGCGCCATGGGCTTCTATACGGTGGACCCGGCGCGTCCCGAGTACATTATCGGCAGCCCCATTTTCGACGAGGTCACCCTTCATCTGGGCAATGGCAAGGATTTCGTGATCGTCGCCAACAATAACTCGGATAAGAACATCTATATCCAATCCGCCACTTTGAACGGCAAGCCGCTGAACAAACCGTGGTTCAGCCACGCGGATATCGCCGCCGGCGGAAAACTCGTCTTCCAGATGGGTCCGGCGCCCAACAAAAGCTGGGGCAGCGCCCCGGATGCCGCGCCGCCCTCGATGTCCAGCCCCCTGTAGTCCGGTCTGCCCGGCAGGGGGCAGTTCCCATTCCGTCAGCAATGCGCATCCCCGGCGGCGGTTTACACCCGTCCGCCGCACCCCGACTTTGTTTTCGCCGCCGAATTTGGTAGAGTGCAAACCGTCTGGGTAAATCTACGTTCCGATCCTGGGATGCGCACATGAAACGCACAATCTCACTCACCATTAATGGGAAAAAACATACGGATGAAGTCGAGCCCCGGCTCCTTCTGATCCACTATCTTCGCGAGGTGGCGGGCCTTACCGGTCCGCACATCGGCTGCGAAACCTCCATTTGCGGCGCTTGCACCGTGTTGCTCGGCGACAAGACCGTGAAATCCTGCAGCATGTTCGCCGTGCAGGCCGACGGCCGGGAATTGACGACCATCGAGGGTATCGCCTCCGCCGATGGCAAACTCGATCCGGTGCAGGAGGCTTTCTGGAACGAGCACGGTCTGCAGTGTGGCTTCTGCACGCCTGGCATGGTGCTCAGCGTCAAACAGCTTCTGGCGGGCAATCCCAATCCGACAGATCAGGAGATTCGCCACGGCCTGGAAGGCAATCTCTGCCGTTGCACCGGGTATCAGCACATCGTCAACGCGGTGAAAGCGGCAGCCGCCGGAAAGGGCCGGGTGTAACATGGCGACTACTGTCAGCAAGCCCGAACTGCTGGTCGGCAAATCCATCCGGCGCCGCGAAGACCCGCGCCTGCTCACCGGCACCGCCATCTACCTGGACGACATCAAGATGCCCGGCATGCACCACGCCTGCGTCGTGCGCAGCCCGCACGGAGCGGCGCGCATCAAAAGCATCGACACTAAGGCCGCTCTGGGCCTGCCCGGCGTGGCCGCGGTCTTCACCGGCGCCGATATTAGCGGCCTGGGCGCGGTGCCCTGCGCCGCTTCCCTGCCTGGCCTGCGCGTGCCAAAACACCACCTGCTGGCCCAGGATCGCGTCTATTACCAGGGCCACCCCGTCGCCGTAGTCGTGGCCACGGACCGCTACCTCGCCGCCGATGCGGCCGACGCCGTCGAAGTGGAGTACGAGCCGCTGCCCGCTGTGACCGATCCGGAAAAGGCTATCGCCGCCGGCGCGCCGGCCGTACACCCCGAGTGGGCCGACAACATTGCCTTCACTTTTCATCAGGAGGGCGGCGATACGGCGCAGGCGTTTCGCGACGCCGAGGTGATCGTCAAGCAGCGCATCACCAGCCAGCGGCTTATTCCGGTCGCCATGGAAACGCGCGGCGTGGTGGCGGATTGGCGGCCCGGCGAAAAATCGTTGACCCTGTTCTCTTCCACCCAGATTCCCCACCTGATGCGAACCCTGGTGGCGGGCATACTGGGCATGCCCGAAAACCTGCTGCGGGTGATTACTCCGGAAGTGGGCGGCGGCTTCGGCTCCAAGCTGAACGTGTACGCCGAAGAGGCGCTGATGGCCTTCATCGCCATGCGCATCAACAAGCCGGTGAAGTGGGTGGAATCGCGCCGCGAGAATTTCCAGGCCACCATCCACGGTCGCGGCCACGTGGATTATTTTGAGCTGGCCGCCAAACGCGACGGCACCATGCTGGGTCTCAAGCTGAAGCTCATCGCGGACCTGGGCGCGTACCACCAACTGCTGACGCCCGCCATTCCCACGCTCAGCGTGCTGATGATGCCCGGCCTCTATCGCTTCAAGAATGTCACCGCGGACATCCTGGGCGTCTTCACCAATTGCGTTCCCACCGACGCCTACCGCGGCGCCGGACGGCCCGAAGCCACTCACGGAATCGAGCGCATGGTGGACATTCTGGCGCGCGAACTGAATATGGACCCGGTGGAACTGCGGCTCAAGAACTTCGTGGGCAACGACGAATTCCCGTTCCCGACCGCAACCGGGTTGAGCTATGACAGCGGCAACTATGCAGCGCCGCTAAAGCAGGCGCTTTCGGAGGCGGGTTATCCGGAACTGCGCGCCGAACAGGCACAGGCTAGAAAAGCGGGCCGCCTGATGGGGATCGGAATCTCCACCTATGGCGAAATCTGCGCCCTGGGACCGTCTCCCGCACTCCCCGCCGGAGGTTGGGAAAGCGCCACCGTGAAGATCGAACCCTCCGGCAAGGTCACGGTCATGACCGGCGCCTCCCCGCACGGACAGGGTGAGGAGACCACCTTCGCGCAGATGACTGCCGACGCGCTTGGCGTCGGCATCGACGACGTGCTGGTGGTTCACGGCGATACGGCCGTGGTGCAATACGGCATCGGAACCTTTGGCAGCCGCGGCACTGCGGTGGGCGGCGCGGCGCTCTTTTATGCGCTGCAGGATCTTCAGGCCAAGGTGCGGAAGTTCGGAGCCATGCTGCTCGATACCGCCAGCGTCACGCTTTCCGGCGGCGCCTGCCTGGACGAAAAGACCGGCAAGTCCGTCTCCTTCGCCGAAGTCGCCGCAGCCGCGTATCACGCCAAGAAGCTGCCGCCCAACACCGAGCCGGGCCTGGTCTCCACGCATTTCTGGGAGCCGCCCAACTTCACCTTCCCGTTCGGCGCGCACCTGGTGGTGACCGAAGTGGATCGCGAGACCGGCAACATCGAAATCAAACGCTACATCGCGGTGGACGATTGCGGCAAGATTATCAACCCGCTGCTGGTCGCCGGACAGGTGCATGGCGGAGTAGCCCAGGGCCTGGGCCAGGCGCTGTGGGAGCAAGCTGTCTACGACGATACCGGCCAACTCGTGACCGGCGAACTCACCGACTATGCTATTCCCAAGGCGCACCTGATGCCATGGGTGGAAAGCAGTCACACCTGCACGCCTTCGCCGGTGAATCCCATGGGCGTGAAGGGCGTGGGAGAGGCCGGCACCATCGGCTGTTCACCCGCGGTGGTCAATTCCGTGGTGGATGCGCTTTCGCCGCTCGGCGTGCGGCATATCGATATGCCGCTGACGCCGGAAAAAATCTGGAAACTGATCGGGCAAGGAGGCCAGGCATGATTCCCCAGCCATTCGATTACTACGCGCCGGCGACCCTTCGGGAAGCACTGGCGATGATTGCGAGCGGCGAGCACAAGATTCTCGCGGGCGGCATGAGCCTGGTCCCGCTCATGAAACTGCGGCTGGCGCAGCCGGAACACGTGGTGGACCTGGGCCGCATTCCGGAATTGAACTACATTGCCGAATCGGGCGGCGTGTTGCGCATCGGAGCCATGTCCACGCACCACGATATCGAAAGCTCGCCGGCGGTGCGCGCGCACTGTCCGCTTCTGGCGGAAGCCGCCGGCCATATCGGCGATGCGCAGGTGCGCAACATGGGCACCATCGGCGGCAGCATCGCGCATGCCGATCCTTCGGCCGATTACCCGGCGGCGCTGCTCGCCCTGGAAACCAAAATCCGCCTCGTCTCGGCGAACTCCGACCGCACCGTGGATGCGGCGGAATTCTTCGTCGATGCCTTCACCACCGCCCTGGAACCCGGCGAAATCGTGCTCGAATTGCAGGTTCCGGTGGAAGACCAGGGGGAAGGATACTGCTATGAGAAAGTGCCGCACCCGGCTTCGGGCTTCGCCGTGGTGGGCGTCGCCGTGCGCGTGAAGAAGGCGGGCGGCGCAATCGCCACGGCGCGCATCGGAATTACCGGCATGGGCCCGCGCCCTTTCCGCGATTCCATGGCGGAGAAGATGCTCGAGAGCGGCACCGAAATCGGGCAGGCCACCGGGCAGATCGGCGAAGGCGAGGAGGCCAATTCAGACCTCTACGCTTCTGCCGAATACCGCCGGCATCTGGCCCGGGTTCATGCGGCGCGCGCTGTTCGCACCGCCCTCACGAGGGCCTCGTGAAACTGACCGGCGCCTACACCGTGCCGGGTCCGCGGGAGCGCGCCTATGCGCTCCTGCAGGATCCCGCCGTACTGGCGCAGTGCATGCCAGGGTGTGAAGGGCTGGACCGCATCGGCGAAAACGAATATGCCATGCGCATGAAAATGACGCTGGCCAGCATTTCCGGTAAATTCGATGGCAAAGTGCGCATCACGGACGCCAACCCGCCCGAGAGTTTCCGGCTGATCGTGGAAGGCTCCAGCAAGATCGGCTTCATCAAGGGAGACGGCCTGCTCACGCTGTCTCCCGGTGAGACTGACACCAGCGTAAGGTTCGAAGGCGATGTGCAGGTGGGAGGCACCATCGCCAATGTGGGTCAGCGCCTGATCGAGACGACCGCCCGCATGTTGATCAAGCGCTTTTTCGAAAAGCTGGCGGCCACGACATCGGTTCTCCGCGCCACTGAATCCGCCGCCGATTAAGCTGCCGTGGTTATGCCGCCGTGGTTATGCTGCCGTGGTTATGCCGCCGTGGCGGCAGTTGAGGTTTCCCGGTCAGGTAGGGGGCGGCCGCCCTTTACCGTCGCGCCGGCGCAAACCAGAACCGCGCCCACAATCAACGACGTTCCCGCCGCCGCCGTGGCGCCCGCGGCGATCATCAGGTAAGGAACCGGCGAGAGCGCCAGCAGAGCCAGCAGTCCGCGCCAGTCCTTCGTTGAGGCCACCCCCACCAAAAGCGGGATGGCGACGACGGCGTCATACGCGTAGCTGTGCGGAGCCGCCACCATACCGAGCCCCAGGGCCAGCGTCAGGGCACGCTCGATACTCTGCCGCCGGCCGATCCACCAAATCCAAAAGTATATGACTGCCGCCGCGGCGATATACACGATGCCGCCGCCGAAGGCGCGCAGCGACAACAAATGCGCGGGTATCTGGTCCAACACCGGACTCCGCACCGCCGCCACATATTCCTGGATCCAGCGCGGCCCCTGCACCGCAAACGACACGGCAGCCTGCGCCGCGACCCCGCCGGCCAGGGCCAGCAATCCGCGCCGCGAACGCGCCAGGAAGACCAGCGCCACCGGCAGCAGGAAGGTGACCTTCAGCGCCAACAGCGACGCAGCCAGTCCCGCCGCTACCTCCCGGCCCGACATCCAAAGCCGCGCCGATACCGCAACCAGCAGCATGACCAGCGTAATGTCCTGGGCCAGAGTCAGGGCATACAGCAATGGAGCGGACCAGCACAGCGCCAGTGCGATGGGAGTCCGCCGCCCCGGCCACAGCCAGACCGCCAGCGCCAGGGCGGCCGACAGCAACGCCAGCCACAACAACCGCGCCTGTGAATAGGGCAGAGCGCATACAGGCTGCAGCAGCCAGGCGTAAAACGGTGTACGCAGGAACATCAGAGATTCGGCATGCACCCCGGTCTGCCGGAACAGGTCGGGTGATCCCAACAGGTGCGCCGCCCTGTAGAATGCCGGAAAGTCGTCCAGGTCCGGCTTTTCGTGTAAGACGGCGGCCATCACCGCCAGGCCTGCCAGACAAGCGACTATAACCCCAACCCGCTTCACTGTAGGCGATCATAACATTGTGCCTGGTTCGCGCCGGATTCTGGTCCACGGCCATCGCGGCGCCCGCGCCGTGCGGCCTGAAAATACCCTGGCTGCTTTCGTGTACGCCATTGCCGCCGGCGCCGATGCGCTCGAACTCGATGTGGCGGTCACGCGCGACGGCGTCCCGGTGGTCTCGCACGATCCCATCCTCGCGCCGCCGCTGTGTTCGGGCCCCGTGCCCCTGGCCGTTATTCGTGAACTGACCCTGGCCGAGGTCCGGCAATGGAACTGCGGCGGCGCCCCTATCCCCACGCTGGATGAAGTCTGCGCGCTCGCGGCCCCTTCCCGCGTGGAACTGAACATCGAAATCAAGAGCTACCCCGAGAGACCCGAGTACACTCCGCCGCCCGGGGAGTTCGCCCGCCTGGTGCTGGCGGAGATCCGGAGGCACCGGTTGGAAGCGCGCGCCATCGTGCAGTCTTTCGACTTCCGCACGCTCCGGGCCATGCGGGATCTCGCCCCTGACGTGCGACGCTCCGCCCTCACCGGGGACGATGCGAGCGACTTCGTGACCATCGCCCGCGAGGCCGGCGATACCCAAATGGTCTCGCCCCACTACCGCCTGGTGACTCCGGAAAAGGTCGCCCAAGCTCACGCCTGCGGTATTCCGGTGATGGCCTGGACCGTCAATACTCCCGGGGACTGGGCCCGCATGGTCCACGCGCAGGTGGACGCCATCATCACCGACGATCCGGCTGCCTTGATCGCCTTCCTTACGGCGCAGGCGTTGCGCTGAAGGCGAACAACCGGGCTTGCGCCGGCGCTACCAGAGCCGCGGCTTCCGTCAGACCCATCACGTGACCCGCCGTTTCCATTTTCGGAATGTGTTCTCCTGACCAGAAGAATCGCGAGTTCTTTCAATAATCGTCGATGATGTTGCGTGCCTGGAACGCCGCCCAATCGATCTCGGGCAGAAACAGGTGAGGATCCGCGCCGGATTCCCGGACCCGCCAGTGCAAATGCTCGTCCACAACCAGGTGCATCGCCTGACCGCAATGCGCGCAGGAAGTGGCGATCTCCACTTCGAGCGATTGCTTTCTGAGGCGCCCTTGCACGAAGGGCGTGACAAAAGAGTCCTCCGCTCAAGCGCCGAAGATCCACTCCCCGGTACTGAAACGCAGGCGATGCGGTGTCCGCTCGCAAGTCACCGGGAAAGCCCAACTCACATCTCCCGCAGAGTTGCGTACCAGGAAGAACAGATGCTTTTCGAGATCGTCCAACAGTCCGGTCACTACCGCCGGATCCAGCCGCAGTTGCCGCGCAATCTGCGCGGGCCGGAGCGGTTTACCGCCATTCCCTGGCAGTTCCCGCACCACGAAGTTGCGCACCGCGTGGTGCTGTGGCGTCATGAAGGCCAGAACATCTTCCATGATCGAATTGTACCACGGTACATAGGTATCACAAATCCCTTACTCCCGTGACAGTTGCCCCAGGGCCCAGCGGGCATGTTCGGCCACCATGGCGTCCGGCGCTTGCGCGAGTTTCTCCAGGGGCTCGCGGAAGCGCTCCAGCTTCGTGTTGCCCATGGCAATCGCCACGTTGCGCAGGAACCCGGCATAACGGGACCGCGTGACCGGGGTGTGGCGGAAGAGGCCGCGAAACTCGCCTTCGCTCAGCGCGGCGAGACGGGCCAGGTCCGGAGCGAAATGGCGCGGCGCAAAGGCGGGGTCCGCGGTGGAGGGGGCGCGGCGGTTCCACGGGCACACGTCCTGGCAGATGTCGCACCCGAAGACGTGCGGCCCCATAAGGGCGCGCTCCGGTCCGGGGATGCCGGTGCGCAGTTCGATGGTGAAATACGAGATACAGAGGCGCGAGTCGATGGTGTATCGCGCGTCCCCTTCGGCCGGTACGATGGCTTGCGTGGGGCAGGCTTCGATACAGCGCGTGCACGTGCCGCAGCGGTCGGGCGGCGGGGCATCGGGAGGGATTTCGAGCGAGACCAGCAGTTCCCCGAGGAAGAACCAGGAGCCGCTGCCCTGATTGATGAGGCAGGTATTCCGGCCGATCCACCCGAGTCCCGCGGCGCGGGCATAAGAGCGCTCCAGCAGCGGGGCGGTATCCACGCAGGCGCGCCATTCGAAGTCGCCGGCGCGCGCGCGCAGAAGACCCGCGAGCCGCTCCAGCCCGGCGCGCAGCACGTCGTGGTAATCGTCGCCCCAGGCGTAGCGCGAGATCCAGGCGAGCTGCCGCCGATCGAACGCGGTGGAATAGGGCCACGGCGTGTTGTACAGTTTGCCCAAGCAGATCACCGAGCGGGCGGAGGGTAGCAGGTTGCGCGGATCGTCACGCACGGCGGCCCGGCGATCGGTGAGATAGCGCATCTCGCCGGCGTAGCCGAGGCCGGCCCATTGGCGATACCAGGCAGCGTCGGGATGGGGCGCGGCTGCGGCCACCCCGGCCAGTTCGAACCCGCAGGCGCGGGCCAGGTCGCGGATCTCGCTACCGGTCAAATCTCCAATCCCACGGAGCGCATCAGCTCGATGGCGTTGCTCTTGCGGACCACGCCGGGGCGCATGATGTAGTCGAATAGGATCTGCCCATCTTCGATGCGATCCTCAAAGTGGACGTTGGCGGCGCGTTCTGCCAGTACGGCGGCGATATCGGCCAGGGCCAGATCGTGCGTGGTGATGAAGCCCGCGGCGCCGCGTTGCACCAGGCCTCGTACGATGGCTTCGGCCCCAATCCTCCGGTCGTGGGAATTGGTGCCGCTCAGTACCTCGTCGATGAGAAATAGCACCGGCAGTTTGCCGCCGGTCAGATCCAGGATCTGGCGCAGCCGCAGGATCTCGGCGTAGAACCGCGAAATGCCGCCTTGCAACGAATCCACCACGCGAATGCTGGCGCCCACGGCCAGCGGGGAAAGCGCCATACGGCGCGCGCGCACCGGCGCACCGGCCTGCGCCAGCACCACGTTGGTTCCGAGTGTGCGCAGAAAGGTGCTCTTACCGGACATGTTAGAGCCGCTGATCACCATGAGGCGCAACGGTCCGCCGATGCGCACATCGTTGCGTACGGCGGTCTCCTCGGAAATCAGAGGATGGGCCGCCCCTTCGGCTTCCAGTTGGGGACCCGCAGCCTCATCGCGAATTTCGGGGAACGGATCGGCAGGATGCTCGTAGGAATGGCTGGCCAGGGAGCACAGCGCCTCGATCTCTCCGGTGGCGGTGAGCCAACGCCGGACAGCGGGCCCCGAGTGTGCCCGCCACTCTTCGGTTTTGAGGGCCCAGTGGGGCGTCCACAGAATGAAGATCTCGGCCAGCTTGACGGCGATGTTATCGCGCGAATCGATGTACTCGACGATGCGTTTGAGGCTGGCCAGGCGGCGGGAGGGCGGCGCGCCTTCCGCATCGAGGGAAGCGCGCAGCCGCGCCAGCAGCGGCGTTTGGAATGTCTCCTGTTCCAGGCGCACCAGCACCTCGCTGAGCAGACCGAGTTGATCGGCCGCGGCTTCCACGCTGGAGACCGCAGCAGCGAACGAAAGCCGGTGGCGGTAAAGGAAGATGCCGTTCACGGCTAGCACCAGAAGGAAGAAATCGCGGACCAGGGCCGCGGGTCCGGCGGCCATTCGCAGCACGCCGGCGCCATACAGCACAGTAGCGATCAACGCCGCCGCGCCCAGAATGCCCAGCAGGCCCAGCACCCGCACCTGGATGCGCATCGCCCGCGTGTTTAAGGGGGTGCCGCCGGGACCGGGCGATTCACCCCATGCCGCCAGGGACACCGGATCTAGGCCGCTGTGCGCCTCTTCGGCCACCACGGCCAGGTCTTCGCGTAATTGCAGGTGAGGCCGCAATTCCGCCACGGCTTGCTGCCGCTCCCGTACCGCCGCGGGCTCGGCCGGCGATTGCAGCCAGCGGGCCAAAGTGTCTTCACCGATATGAGTACGCGCGGTACAGAGCAATTCGAACAGCGAGCCCTTGCCGAACAGGTCCAGGTCGGCGGCGTAGGGATGTTCGGGGTCGGCGTAGCGCTCTCCCGTGGAACCGGCGCCGGCCCATTTGCCATCCAGGCGAGCCAGACCTTTTTCGAAGAAAGATGCCGCGCGGCGGCGTCGTTCCAGGCGGCGCAGTAAATGTTCGTGCAGCACGATGAGGCCGATGAACACGGCGAGGGGGACCACCAGCCAGAGAATCGTGATGGACTGCTGAATCGCCATCCACAGCACGGCCACTCCGGCAGCGGCCACCGCCAGCCGGTAATAGCCCAGCACCTGATGCCGCGCTTCGCGGGCGGCAATTTCGGCGAGCCGTTCTTTCAGCAGTCGCGAGTAGACGGAGCGGGGATCTTCCATTGGACCTTCCCCATTCTCTCTCGGAAAGGCCCGCCGGCTGAACTTACGCCGCGTCCATGAAACTGCGCAGATCGTTTTCGTGGATTTCGGGCAGCCCGGGCGCCACGTTGTTCAATTTGCCCTCGCGCATCCATTGCTCCAGTTGGCCTACCAGGCTGAACAGGTGGTCGAACGAATCCACTGTGAATAACAGGGGCTGATAGCGGTCGATTTCCGCCACCTGGTTGATGAGCCATTCCAGTTGCACCGGGTAGCGCTGCACCTCGGGAGATTCGATGGCGTTGCGCAGTTCGCCGTAGGAGCTCAGCAGACCGCTGCCGTAGGCCACCGTGCCACGGCGGCCTTTCATGAGGCCGAACTCCACCGTGAACCAGAAGAATCGCGACATGGCCTTAATAATGTTAGTGAGCCGGCGGGAGCGCTCGGCATGGTCGGCGATCATCCCCGTCATTTCGACGGCGGTGTGAGCGCAGTCGCCAAAGCGCACCAACACATCGGCAAAGGCTTTGTCGGTGTGCATGGGAACATGGCCGGCCACATCGTGGAAGATGTCGGGTTCGGGCAGGTAATCCATGCGGTCCACTGGCCGGATGGTGATGGTGGTGGGGAACTCGCGCCGGCGCAGGCAATCGAAAAACAGAAAACCAGGCACGTAGCCGCTGACCGGCCTGGTCTGGAAACCCGTTAACGGCTGCAGACGTTGATTGACGTCGGTCAGGCGCGGAATGCGGTCCGCCGGCAGGTCCAATACTTCGATGCCATGCAGGAAATGTTCGTTGGCATACTGCTCCCAGCGTGGACGGATGCGCTGGTAGAGCTTGCGCCAAGCCTCATGATTCTCTTCTGAATACAGGTCGTAAGCCTGTGTAATATATAGCTCTCCACGATTGCGCGCTTCTTCCACAAAGGGCGCGTGTCCGGTGGTGAGCCCGGTAGCGGAAATGGTCTGCGGCATTGCCCCCTCCTGCTGTTTTCACCCTAGCAGAAAATCCCTGATCTGACAACCTCTTTTGAGTGGTGTTATTCTCACCGTAACTTTTGGTGTGTATCTGGATATTCTGAACGCAGGCGATGGCAAGCGATATCAGGGCGGCCACTTTCGCGGAGTTGTACACGGCCCATGCCCGGGACGTGTACCGGTTCTCGCTCTATCTGAGCGGCGATGCCGAACTGGCGCAGGACCTGACCTCGGAGACTTTCCTCCGGGTCTGGGTCACCGGGCAGGCGGTGCGGGCGACTACGGTGAAAGCCTGGCTGTTTGTGATTGCGCGCAATCTGTACCGGCACGAACTGCGGCATATCCGCCGGAAATTGCCGCTGAACGAGGCCGTCGCTTCGGCGGTTTCGCCGGCCGGCGATGCCGAGATGCGCGAGCAACTGGAGCGGGTATGCCGCTCGCTCGCGGCTCTGCCGGAAGTGGACCGGTCGGCGGTGCTGCTGCGGGTGGAAGGCGTGAGTTACGCGGAAATCGCCGTCCTGCTGGAGATTTCGGTGGCGGCGGCCAAAGTAAAGGTGCATCGGGCGCGCCTGCATCTGGCGAAAGAGAATCCGGGAGGAATCGGCCATGAATATCTCGAAAAACGTCATTCGTGATTTGCTGCCGGTGTACGTGGCGGGAGAGGCCAGCGTGGAGACGCGCGCGCTGGTGGATGTCGCGCTGGCGGAGGACGAAGAACTGCGGGCGGAAGTGGGCGAATTGGGAACGATGCCTCCCTTACCTAACCCGGCGACACCGCCGGATCTCGGTGTCGCAGCACTGAAACACACGCAGAGGCTTCTGCGCCAACGCACGTTTCTGGTGGGCTTCTCTTACTTCTTCACCATGCTCACGTTCGCTGTCGTGCAGCGTCCCGGCGGGGTTCCCTTCAAGTTGGCCGCGACCGCCTGCGTCGCCGCCGGCATTGGCGGTTGGATCGCGTTTCTGCGCAATGCCATCCGCTTGCGCGACACCGGTTTGCAACCGCGCCGCTCGCTCTGGCCCCAACTGTGGTGGCAAGTGGGCGCGGCCTGCATCGTGACGGCCTGCGGCATGGTGCTGTACGACTGGACGCATTGGTATTTCCTGGACCGCCATTCCGCTCTGGCGATCCCTCTGGCAATTGCGCTGGGGTACACGGGTCAGCGCTTGAAGCAGTACAGGCCCCCGGAAGCAGTCCCGGCGGTTGAGACCTTGTTTATCCTGGCAAAGGAGCACGATCGGGAAGAGGAGGAATGAGCGTCACGCACGTACCCAACAGCAGGACGATGGCGCCGATCCAGACCCAGTTCACCAGCGGAAACAGGTAGGCTTCCACTACCGGGATATCCTCGGCATTCAGACCGGCGAAGTTCACGTAGAGATCCTCGTTCAGCCCGTGGCGGATATCCACGCGCCCCACGGATTGGCGGCTGGCTTTGTACATTTCGCGGCGCGGCGTCATGCTGCCGACCGGCCGGCCCCGGGCGGAGACGTCGATCAGGGCGCTCTGCCACAGCAGGTTGGCGTTCTCGCCGGTATCGATGCGGCGCACGTTCAGGGTATAAGCGCCCACATTCAGCCGATCGCCAATGTGGATCTCCGCCTTGGTCTCGCGGTTGAAGGCCGCGCCGGAGAGTCCCACGAATATCAGAACGATACCCAGGTGTACGATGTACCCGCCGTATCGCCGCGTGTTGCGGCGCGTCAGCGTGACCATGGCCGCGGCGAAGTGAGTGCCTTCTTTTGAAGCAATGGCCCGGCTACCTTTCAAGAACTCCATGAGAATGGTCAGGGTGACGAAGGTGCACAGCGCGAAGGAGACCAGGGCATACCCGAAAGGCACACCTTGCGCCAGGAGGATCGCAGCCACCAGCCAACCCTCCGATGCCCGGAATCCGAAAGGTTCGCCGCAGCGTATCCAACGATGCGCGCCGCCAGGGCAGCAGGGGGGCCACTCCCATCAATAGCAGCAGCGCCAGCCCGAGCGGCGTCATGACGCGGTTGAACCACGGCTTTTCGAGGGTCACCTTCTGCCCGTTGACAAATTGCGAGATCACCGGAAAGAGCGTGCCCCAGAGAATGGCCAGGCAGCTTGCCAGCAGCAGCAGGTTGTTCAGCATAAAACTGCTCTCGCGCGACACCACGTTTTCCATGCGCGCTTCGCCGTGCAGATAATCCAGGCGTGAGAGGATCAGCCAGACGGTCGCTGCCAGGCCGATCGCCAGAAAGCCCGTGAACCAGTTGCCGATGGACGATTTGGCGAAGGCGTGCACGGAGTCCACCAGCCCGCTGCGCGTCATCATGGTTCCGAAGATGCACAGGAAGAAGGACGCCGAGACCAGCACCGCGTTCCAGATGCGCAACATGCCGCGCTTCTGCTGCATCATCACCGAATGGAGGTACGCAGTGGAACTGAGCCAGGGCAGGAATGAAGCGTTCTCCACCGCGTCCCAGCTCCAATAGCCGCCCCAACCCAGCGCGGCGTAAGCCCAGCGTGCACCCAGTACGATCCCGACGCCTTGAAACAGCCAGGTGACCAGCGTCCAGCGCCGCGCCGTTTGCAGCCAGGCGGTGTCTTTGCGGCGGTACAGCAGGGCGCTCATGGAGAACGCGAAAGGCACCACCATGCCCACGTATCCCAGATACAGGATGGGCGGATGGATGCGCATGAGCGGATATTGCAGCAGCGGATTGAGGCCCACGCCATCGGGCACCGTGGTGGGTCCGCCCAGAAATGTCAGCACCTGAAACGGATTCGCCACGAAGGTATTGAGCAGCAGGAAGAACGCCTGCGTGCCGGAGAGCACCAGGATCAGCGGCGATTGGCCGCCCCGCACGGCAACGGCCGCGTAGCAGGAAAGCAGCCAGCTCCAGAGCAGCAGCGAGCCTTCCTGTCCGCCCCACCATGCGGCGAATTTGTAACTTGCGGGCATGGCGCGATTGCTGTTAGAGGCGACGTAAGCGAAGTGGTAATCGTCGGTCAGGAAGGCGTAGACCAAAATGGCGGACGCGAGGGTCAGGCAGAAACAGACGGCGTACACGCTACGCCGCGCGCTGAGTTCGAGCAGGCGATTGCCGCGGACCAGCGAGGCGGCCGCGGCGTACAGACAGAGAACCAGCGCAAGCAAAAGACAGACGGATCCTGTGTTTTCCATAGTGAGACGGCCTCCCGGCCCGACGTGGTTTTACAGCGTGTGGCAGAGCCCGCAGTTGTGGTCGTTGATGGGGGCCCGCGCGGCGGGGCTCCAGCGCGCGTTGCTGACGCGGACAGGCTGCCGGGCCGAGAGCCACACGGTGCCCGCGCTGAGCACCACCATGGCGGCGGCGATCAGGAAAACCGAAACGCGCCGTGCCGGCAGCACGCGCCGCGGCGCCAGGACGCGCCGGCGCAGGGAGTGGGGCGCTTCCACGGGGGCGAGGCCGGCGGTGAGTTCGCGTTCCAGCCACTCAGGCATGCGCGCCTCCTTTGGCCAGGTGCGCCAAGCGCCGTTCCAGCGCCTTGTGCGCGCGATTGAGGCGCGAGGCCACGGTGCCCTGGGAGCAGCCCAGAACCTCGGCGATCCGGTCGTACGCCAGCCCTTCGGTATAGCGGAGCACGATGACGATCCGCAGGTCCGGCGTCAGCTTTTCCACGGCGGCGCGCACACGATCGCCGATTTCCGCACGTAGCATTTGCGAGAGCACGTCGCCGGAAGCGCGGAGCGTGGCCATCAGCTCATCGGCCAGGGGAACCAGGCGGCGCGTGCGGCGCTTCTGATCCAGGCAGCTATTCACCACCATGCGATACACCCAGGTTTCGAAGCCGGATTCGCCGCGGAAGTCGCGGATGCAGGAGAACAGCTTGACGAAGGTGTCCTGGGCGATATCCATGGCGGCGGCCTCTTCACCGGCAAAGCGGAGGGCCACCGAGTAGACCTTGTTCTTGTAAGTCTCAAAGAGCGTGCGGAAGGCGTCGCGTTCGCCGCGTTTGCAGGCTTCCAGCAGTTCCCGCTCCGGACTTTCCCGCACCATCATCGCCATTGGCTACTCTACTATGACGCAGCGGGTGCTGACTATCTTCCCGGTTTTTGATCTTCTCGGGATTCTGCTCTGTTAGCGACCCTGCCCCGTCAATACGTTCCAGGCCGCGAGCGAGTCCACGCGGATTGAAGCTCGATGTTTTTGCCATAGCCCCTGAACTTGGCCATCAGATCGGCGCGGCCGTGAATAATGCGCGGCCAACCGGGAAGGTCGTAGAGGACTTCGTAGACGATGTCGTCAGTGACGATGTCGAAGAAGTGCTCGCCATCGACCAAGCGCCCTCAACCCTCAAGGCCTGGAGCCGTAGCGTATTTCGGATTTGGCATTCTGGACACTCCATGCACTTCGCAGGTTGACTACATCATGCACTAATACCACAGCCCGGCGATCTGCCCGGCAATGCGCTTGCCCTGCGCCCGCCCTGCCCGTGCCGCGGGCTCGCATACGGCGGGGTCCAGCAGGTTGCCGCCAACCGCGGCGTATGCTGCTTCCGTGGCTTCGTCGGGGTGGACCACTTCCACGCGCGCGCCGCCGTTTCGCAATCGCTCCACCGCCACGGCCAGCGAGTGCGCAGCCAGGGGAGGGGAACCCGCCCGCAGCGCGGCGATCAGGACGCGCTCGGACGCCTATCGCCAGGTCCGCGTTGTCCGTGGAGTAGAATCCGCCGTCGAAATAGTTACGCCCCGCGAACTCCACCGCCGGCCAAATCCCGGCGACGGCGCCGCTGGCCGTCACGGCGTCGATGATGTCGATGCCGCTGGCGCGGTCGAATACATGGCGCTCCCCGGTCTCGGCTTCCACGGTGGCGATCAGCAGTTTCTGCTTTGGCCAGGTGTGGACCGGAAGCTGACCTGCGATGAAGTCTCTCCGCTTGGGCGCCGCACCCTTGGCGCCGGTCTGCGCCAGCGTGCCGAATCGGCGCAGGACCGCTTTCTCGCCACCGCCGCCTTCCTTCGCCAGCGCGAATTCGCTGCGCAGGGTATTCCAGTCCACTCCGGGAGGCGCTTCTGTTTGCTGGCGGCGCGGGTCTATCTGTCGCTCGAACAACTCTCCGAGCGTTAACCCGGAGGTGATCTGCACCGCGACTCTGGCTCCGGCCGAGGTTCCGACGAACAGGTCGGCGTTGCGGACGTCAACGCCAGATGCGGCCAGGCCCGTAATCAGGCCGATTTCCCAAGCGGCGGCGGCGTGTCCGCCCGCTCCCAGCACCAAGGCTCGCTGCATCATATTTAATCCTAACGCCGCCGTTTGGCCCGGTCCTCCATGTCCTGAGAGTAACATCGAGGTTGCGGGCAGAATCGCTAAGTCTCTGAGTTTACGGGTCGATTGAGTTGTGAGCCAAAAAAGAGACGGCAGTGAAAAAACAAACTCAGGGGTCGAGAGTGCCTTCGCCGTGGAGCTTTTCGAAAATCGCGTTCGCGGGAGCGAGAAGTGCAGCGTCGGGAGAAATCGCGGCTGATTGCGCGACTTGTAGATAATTGCGGCACATGGTCTGCATCAATCCCGCATGGGCTTGGGGTCGGCGCGCGAAGAAGGGCGTGAGGAGGCGGATAGCCTCCGCCAGCGGCTCCATGGCCTCGGCGGGGCGAGTTTCCGCGAGTAACTGTCCGGACACGGCAAGTGACTGGGCCAAATCGGGCAGGAAGACGTCTGGGCGTTGTTGGGCCAGTTGGCGGCGAGATATGGAGGCTTCCTCAGCCCTTGAGAGCGCCTCCTGGTGGCGGCCGAGAGCATTGAGCATGATGGCCAGATTATTCAGGGACCTAGCCAAATCGGGCAGAAAGGCTGCTGGGCGTTGCTGCGCCAGTTGGCGGTAGAAGCGGAGGGCATCGTCGGCCGTGGCCAGAGCCTCCTCGTGGCGGCCGAGGTTGCTGAGCATGCTGGCCAGATTATTCAGGGACATGGCCAAATCGGGCAGAAAGGCTCTGGGCGTTGCTGCGCGAGTTGGCGATAGAAGCGGAGGGCATCGTCGGCCAGCGCGAGGGCCTCCTCGTGGCGGCCGAGGTCGCTGAACATTTTGGCCAGATTATTCAGGGATGCCGCTAAATCAGGTAGGAAGGCGTCGGGGCGTTGTCGGGCGAGTTGGCGGCGAATGCGGACGGCTTCCTCTGCCAGCGCGAGGGCCTCCTCGCGGCGGCCGAGGTCGCTGAGCCTGTTGGCCAGATTACTCAGGGACGCGGCCAAACCGGGCAGGAAGGCGTCGGGGCGTTGTTCGGCGAGTTGGCGATCGATGCCGACGGATTCCTCTGCCATCGCGAGGGCCTCCTCGTAGCGGCCGAGGTTGCGGAGCACGGTGGCCAGATTACTTAGGGACATGGCCAAATTGGGGAGGAAAGCATCTGGACGTTGCTGCGCGAGTTGGCGGCGAATGCGGACGGCTTCCTCTGCCAAGGCGAGGGCCTCCTCGCGTCGGCCGGAGTCGCTGAGCATGATGGCCAGATTATTCAGGGATGCCGCTAAATCGGAGAGGAAGGAGTCGGGGCGTTGTTCGGCGAGTTGGCGGCAAACACGGACGGCCTCCTCTGCCAACGCGAGGGCCTCCTCGTGCCGGCCGAGGTCGCTAAGCCTGTTGGCCAGATTATTCAGGGATGCCGCCAAATTAGGGAGGAAAGCATCTGGACGTTGCTGCGCAAGTTGGCGGTAGATGCGGACGGATTCCTCCGCCAACGACGAGGGCCTCCTCGTGGCGGCCGAGCTCACTGAGGATGTTGGCCAGATTGTTCAGGGACGAGGCCAAACCGGGCAGGAAGGCGTCAGGGCGTTGTTCGGCGACTTGGCGGTAGATGCGAACAGATTCCTCTGCCAGTGGCAGCGCCTCCTCGTGTCGGCCGAGGTCGCTGCGCATGGTGGCCAAGTCACCCAAGGACGACGCCAAACCGGGCAGGTAGATGTCGGGGTTGTCTTCAGCCAGCCGGCGGTAAATCGCGAGCGATTCGCTGTAGGATGCTTCGGCCTCCTCCACCCGTTGCGTTTCGCGATAGCCATTCGCCAGGCTGTTTAATGCGGATGCGAGCTGTGGCAAGTACGAGTCTGCATCCGACGATACAAGTCTGCGTTGCCTCTCGACGGCGTCTTCCAGACCCTGGATCGCCGCGGGGCTGAGGCTCTCCGCTGAGATGTGCCGCATCGAAGGTGGCGATTCGGATTCCAACTCGGACACAATCTCCCGAAGCGTCATTCTGACCTGATACCACGACGCCAAATCCGGCCCCTCCGCTTCTGCTCGCGGCGCCACGGAAGCCGGAATCCACCAAAGTTGAGTCACTGGCAGCCGGGTGATCGCCTCCCGTCTGAGGTTTAGGGAACGAAACGCTGCCGGGAGAGCATCCACGCCCGCACCCAGCAAGGGCGAGAAAAGTACGGCGACCACAGACAGTTCCGGCACGGCTTTCAATTGCTCTTCCAGCCATTCCGCACCGGCGGCCGGATCGGGTGGATGGAATCGGATTCGTTCGATTGGGCGATCTGTAGACAGCCGGTCAAGGACCATATCGCGACTGGTATCGGAGACGTAACGGATCCAGACAATGCCCGGCACTCCCAGCGCAACCCATTCACGGATGCGGGATGTCACGCCCGTGACCGTCTCGTCGAATTGCGTTGCGGGAGGGCTATCGGCCATCGAGGCTCCCACCGGGAGAGCCTTTCTCCAGCTTCCTGAACTCGATCAGGAGATCTACGATCAGCGGGTGCACGCCAATCCAGCCGGCGCCATTGTACTGGAGCGCGCAGCGCTGCCTCAGCAAGAGATACAAGATCCTGTCCGGGACCTCGACGGTGGTGTCCTCGCGTTTGTAGATTCCCACTAATCGATCGAGCTTTTCGTTCAGCGGTGCGTCGCTGGAATCCTCGCCCGTGGAACCTAAAAACTGCTTGTAGTCGTTGCGGAGGCTTGCGATCGCGCCTTTCGCATCGTTCCCGTTGAGTACAGTTGCATGCCTCAGTCGCGCAGATAACATGGCGTTTCGGATGAGCCCGAAAAGATCTCGTAGGTTGCCTCCCGATGCCACGCAGAAACGCTCCAGGACTCCAGGTGCGAAGAGCCCTTCATTCGCGCGAGCCTTTACCACCGCCACCAGCGCGCCGATCACCTTATTGTCTGGAGCGTGGTCCTTTCCGTAAACCGGGATGTCCGGAAGCACAAATGGCGAGAAGTTCTGCGGCAGAATGGTGCCGGCATCTTCCGAGTACTTCAGCCAGATCGGGATCACCACAATGAAGTGTCCGTCGAGTCCTTGCAGGCTGGGCCGAAGGCCCGTAAACAGGGCCTTCAAGTCGGATGGAGCGACGCCTATTTTTTCCAGGTCCTCGAGCACGAACACCCACTGGCGGCCGTTTTGATGTTTCGCCAGGAGCCGGTTCGACTCCTGTATGACACCGTTCATCAAATCGACGAGTTCGGATACGAAGGATAATTCATATTCCTCCTCGCCGCGTTCGCGAGTGCGGCCTTGCTTGATATTGCCTAACAGACTAAGGAAAGGAAGCTTGAGTCCCGCGCCGAATTCCGCGCTATCGACCCGAAGGTGCTTGGTCCATTTCCGTGCGAGATGGTCCCGGACCCGGTCGAGCATCGTTTGCAAATCCGTGTCTTCAAAGCCGATCACCGAAGGTTCGCTCACGGCCTGGACAAGCCGGATGAGAAGCAGCAAAAGAACGTCGTAAAAGCGGAGAGCGCCGGGATTCAGTTCGGACGTCACGCTGATGCGCAAAGGCCTGAAACGGTCTTCCACCTCCAGCAAAAGACGAGTTAGTTCGGTGGTCTTGCCGACGCCCGGGTGGCCCAGAAAGAAGGCTTTGAAGGGAAGGCCGGCTGCGTGTGCATCCTCCAGGGAGAGGCGCAATTCACCGGTCCGATTGACTCCGCGGGCATCCTCAATCTCGGTCTTATAGAAGGCTTTTAGTTCCTCGGCGGTTTCCAGGGCTTCCGGCTGAAGCGTCAGGGGGATTTCCGCCAGAGTGGTCGCGGGCGTGGTTCGGAGAAGGCGTCGCGTGGCATCAGACATGGACTTCTCAATTGTAGCGAGGCCGACAGGCCAGGAGGCCTGTCTTACGCCGCTGCTTTGGCAGGAAGTTCTTTCAGAATTTCGCTGACGAACGCCTTGGCGTCGCCAAAGAGCATCAGCGTCTTGTCCATGTAGTAAAGATCGTTGTCGATGCCGGCGAAGCCGGGACTCATGGAGCGCTTGATCACCATCACCGTGTGCGCCTTGTCCACGTCCAGAATCGGCATGCCGTAAATAGGACTGCCCTTGTCGGTGCGGGCGGCGGGATTGGTGACGTCGTTAGCGCCGATCACCAGCGCCACATCGCACTGCGGGAAATTCGCCGTTGATGTCGTCCATCTCGTAGAGGCGGTCGTACGGGATGTCGGCTTCGGCCAGCAGCACGTTCATGTGGCCGGGCATGCGGCCGGCCACCGGGTGGATGGCGAATTTCACGTCCACGCCGCGGCGCGTCAGATTATCGAAGAGTTCGCGGATTTTGTGCTGCGCCTGCGCCACCGCGAGTCCATAGCCGGGGACGATGATCACGCTGCCGGCGGCTTCCAGAATGCTGGCGGCCTCTTCGGCGCTGGCGCTGCGCACGGGGCGCTTCTCGGTCTTCACCGCCGATGCCTGGATCTGGCCGAACGCGCCGAACAGCACGTTGGTGAACGAGCGGTTCATGGCCTTGCACATGATGATGGAGAGGATCAGGCCCGAGGAGCCATCCAGCGCGCCGGCGATGACGAGCAGTTTGTTATCCAGCGCGAATCCCATGGCGCAGGCGGAAAGGCCGGCGTACGAGTTCAACAGCGCGATCACCGTGGGCATGTCGGCGCCGCCGATGGGGATGATCAGCAGCACGCCGAACAGCAGCGCGAGGCCGGCGAAGATGGGGAACAGGTACGTATCGGTGGGCACCAGCATCAGCCGGACGCCTATGCCCAGGGCGATGGCGAACAACAGGAAATTGACGACGTTCTGCCTGGGATACGTGATGGGGCGCTGCGGCAGCACTTCCTGCAGTTTGCCCATGGCCATCAGGCTGCCCGTGAAGGTGAGGAAGCCCAGCAGGGTTTCCACGATCAGCGCGACCATCACGAACCCGGTCAGTTCGGTGGAGGCGTGCGGCTGGCGCTGGTAGAATTCGGCCGTGCCCACCAGCGCCGCGGCCAGCGCGCCGCACGCGTGCGACATGGCGGTCCGCTGCGGCACGGCCGTCATCGGCATGATGTAGGCGATGGGGATGCCCACCGCGGTGCCGATGAGGAACGCCGCCAGGATCCAGGCCCAGTTGTGCACATCGAAGGCCATGAAGGTGCCGGCGATGGCCAGCAGCATGCCGAACTCGCCCGGCGAACACGCCGCGGCGCGCCGTGGCCGGACGGTTCATCCACTTCAGCGAAAGAATGAACAGCGCCGCCGAGACGATGTAGATGTAGTGGACAAATTGCGCCATTATTTCTTTTCCTCGACGCCGCTTGAACATCTTCAGCATGCGGTCGGTAATCAGAAAGCCGCTGACGATATTGGTGACCGCGCCGGTGATGGCGATGAAGCCCAGCACTTTGCTCAGGGTGGTGGCGCCCGCTGCGCCGGTGATCAGGATCGCGCCCACCACGCAGATGGCCGATATCGCGTTGGTCAGCGACATCAGCGGCGTGTGCAGCAGCGGCGACACTTTGCGGATCACCTCCAGCCCGACGAAGGTCGCCAGCATGAAAACGTAAAGTCCCAATTCCAGGTTCGAAGGCATGAACGCTCCTCTTTACACCGCTTGCAAAGCCGGCAGTCCCATCAATTCGCGCACCCGCGGCATGCACCACGTCGTTCCCGTGCGTCACCAGCGTTTCGCGGACGATCTCATCGTCGCGGTCCAGAGACAGCTTGCCGTCTTTGATCAGGTATTTCAGGAAGGTGGCGATATTCTTGGCGTACATCTGGCTGGCGTGATACGGAATGGTGGAAGGCAGATTCAGCGGCCCGTGGATGCTGACGCCGCGCTCCACCACCACTTCGCCGGGACGCGTCAGTTCGCAGTTGCCGCCGCGCTCGGCGGCGATATCCACAATCAGCGAGCCGGGCGCCATGCGCGCCACCATTTCCGCGGTGATCAGGATGGGCGCTTTCTTGCCGGGCACGGCGGCGGTGGTGATCACCACGTTCTGCTCGGCCAGCACGCCGGCCATGGCCTCGCGCTGGCGCCGGTAGAAATCTTCGCTCATGGCCTTGGCGTAGCCGCCCTTGTCTTCGGCCGCGTCGGGCTCCACATCCAGCACCACGAAGCGCGCGCCCAGGCTTTCGATCTGCTCCTTCACGGCGGCGCGGATATCGTAGCCGCTGACCACGCGCTCCCAGGCGCCGCGCCGTGGCGATGGCCTGCAGGCCGGCAACGCCGGCGCCGATCACCAGCACGCGCGCCGGCGCCACGGTGCCGGCGGCGGTCATCAGCATGGGGAACATGCGGGGCAGGGAATCGGCGGCGATCAGCACCGCTTTGTAGCCGGCGATGGTCGCCATGGAAGAGAGCGCGTCCATGCTCTGCGCGCGCGTGATGCGCGGCATCAATTCCATGGCCAGGAAGGTGACGCCGCGCGCGGCCAGGTCGCGGGCGGCATCCAGGGCGGTCAGCGGCTCGCCGAAGCCGATCACCACCTGGCCCCGCCGGAACAGTGCCAGGTCGCCCGCGCCCGCTTCGGGATTGGCTCCCGGACTGCGCACCTGCATCACCACGTCCGCCGTGCCCAGCACTTCTTCGCGCGGCTGCCAGGCGGACGCCTTTTTCGGCGTATTCGGAATCGGGAAAGCCGGCGCTCGGCTCCGGCTCCCGGCTCCATCAGGAACTCCACGCCGCTCTTATTCAAGACGGAGATCGCGCCCGGAACCATTGCCACGCGTCGCTCGCCCGGCGAGCTTTCCGAAACGATACCGACCTTGATGCCCATTTTGCTTGAAGGTGGGCGGCCGCAACCGCCCCCGTCACCTCAGAGTAAATCTGCTGTGCTGAAGAAGAAACGGAGTTCCTGCCCGGCCGTCTCCGGCGCGTCCGAACCGTGAATGCAGTTGCGCTCGATGTTCGCGGCGAACCGCTTGCGGACGGTGCCCTCGGCGGCGTTGGCCGGGTTGGTCGCGCCCATCACTTCGCGCAATCCCTTGACGGCGTCTTCGCGCTCCAGCGCCATCACGATGATGGGGCCCTCGGTCATGAACTTCACCAGGCCGCTGAAAAACGGGCGTTCCTTGTGCACGGCGTAGAAACCCTGCGCCTGCGCTTCGGTGAGGCGCGTCATGCGCAGCCCGAGAATCTTGAAGCCGGCGCTCTGGATCATGGCCAGAATCTCTCCGGCCTGCCCGGCGGCGACGGCATCGGGCTTGATGATGGAAAACGTGCGTTCGACACTCATAAACGGCTTTGAACTTTCTCTCCTATGTCGGCCGGAGTCGAGCAGACGGTGATGCCCGCCTCCTCCATGGCCTTGATCTTGTCGGACGCCTTGCCCGAACCGCCTGCGATGATCGCGCCGGCGTGGCCCATGCGGCGTCCCGGAGGCGCGGTCTGGCCCGCCACGAAGCCGACCACCGGCTTCTTCACGTTGGCTTTGATGTAAGCCGCCGCGGTCTCTTCGGCGTTGCCGCCGATCTCGCCGATCATCACGATGGCGTGCGTATCCGGGATCCTCATTGAACAACGTCAGGGCGTCCAGAAATGTCGTGCCGATGATGGGGTCGCCGCCGATGCCGATGCAGGTGGATTGGCCGATCCCCAGCTTGGTCAACTGGCCCACCGCTTCATAGGTCAGGGTGCCGGAGCGCGAAACCACGCCCACGTTGCCTTCCATGTGGATGTGGCCCGGCATGATGCCGATCTTGCATTTGCCCGGCGAGATGATGCCCGGGCAGTTGGGGCCGATCAGGCGCGTGTTCTTGCCCTTCAGGAACTCCCAGGCCCTCACCATGTCCAGCGTCGGGATGCCTTCGGTGATGCAGACCACCAGCGGCAGTCCGGCGTCGGCCGCTTCCATGATGGCGTCGGCGGCGAACGGCGGCGGCACGAAGATCACGGTGGCATTGGCGCCGGTCTCTTTCACGGCCTGCTCCACGGTGTTGAACACCGGCAGGTCCAGATGCGTGGTGCCGCCCTTGCCCGGCACCACGCCGCCCACCACCTTGGTGCCGTAGGCGATGGACTGCTGGGCGTGGAACGTGCCTTCCCTGCCGGTGAATCCCTGCACGATCAGTCGGGTATTTTGATCTACGAGTACGCTCATTCTTCCTTATCCTATTGGGCTGCCAGCTTCACTACCTTCTCCGCCGCGTCCAGCATGTCCTGTCCGACCGTGAAATTCAGGCCGGAATCCATCAGAATCTGCCGGCCCAACTCCACGTTGGTGCCTTCCATGCGGACCACGATGGGCACCTGTATGTTCAGGTCGCGCGCCGCCGCCACCACGCCGGTGGCCAGCGTGTCGCAGCGCAGAATGCCGCCGAAGATGTTGATCAGCACGGCCTTCACGTGGTGGTCGGTGAGCAGGATGCGGAACGCGTTCTTCACCTGTTCGGCGCTGGCGCCGCCGCCCACATCCAGGAAATTGGCCGGACTGCCGCCCGCGTACTTGATGATGTCCATGGTGGCCATGGCCAGGCCCGCGCCGTTCACCATGCAGCCGACGGTGCCGTCCAGCTTGATGTAGTTCAGGCCGAATCGCGAGGCTTCCACTTCCAGCGGATCCTCTTCGTTCAGGTCGCGCAGTTCCAGCAGTTCCTTGTGCCGGTACAGCGCGTTGTCGTCGAAGTTGATCTTGGCGTCCAGCGCGTACACCTTGCCGTCCTTCGTCAGGATGAACGGATTGATTTCGGCCAGCGAGGCATCCATCGCCTGGTAGGCTTTCGCCAGCGCGGTCATGGCCGCGGCCGCGCCGTTCACGCTGGCCGCCGGAATGCCGATGCCGAAGGCCAGTTTGCGCGCCTGGTAAGGCGATAGACCGACGCCCGGCTGCAGCGTCTCCTTCAGGATCAGTTCCGGCGTCTTGGCGGCCACCTCTTCGATTTCCATGCCGCCCGCCGCCGATGCCATGAAGACCGGCTTGCCCTGCACGCGGTCGAGCACGATGCCGAGGTACAGTTCGCGCTCGATGGGCAGCGTCTCTTCGATCAGCAGGCGCTGCACCACGCGCCCTTCCGGCCCGGTCTGGTGCGTCACCAGCGTCATGCCCAGAATCTTGCGCGCCAGTTCGAGCGCTTCGGCCGCATCTTTCGCCACCTTGACGCCGCCGCCTTTGCCGCGGCCGCCGGCGTGGATCTGCGCCTTCACCACCACGCTGCCGCCCAGCTTTTTGGCGGCGGCTTCCGCCTCTTCCACCGTGAACGCCACCTCGCCGCGCGGCACAGGAACGTTGTATTGGGCCAGAATGGCCTTGGCCTGATACTCGTGAATTTTCATGGAAAATCTGCTGTGTTAGTATGCGAACAGCCGGAATTTTCAATATAATCATGTCGCTCTCTGCCGTACCTGGAACGCGTGTCGCAACGCCAGAACCTCTCCGTGGCCGACGCCCGGGAGGCCATGCGAAGCATCCTGAGCGGCGAGGCCAGCCAGCCCCAGATCGCCGGCTTTCTGATGGCTCTGCGAATTAAGGGCGAGACCGTGGACGAACTGGTGGGGTTCGCGCGCGCCATGCGCGAGATGGCCGAGCCCGTGGATGTGGGCTTAACGACGGCGAGACGCTGCTGGATACCTGCGGCACAGGCGGCGACGGCGCCGGCACATTCAATATCTCCACCGTGGCGGCGTTCGTGGTGGCCGGCGCCGGCGTGCACGTGGCCAAGCACGGCAACCGCGCCATGACCAGCCCAGCTGCGGCAGCGCCGACCTGCTGGAATCGCTGGGCATCGATCCCGCATTCAGCCCGGCCCAGCCGCCCGCGCCATTCGCGAAGTGGGCATCGGATTTCTGTTCGCGCCCGCGGTTCACACGGCCATGAAGCACGCCCATCCGGTGCGCGTGGATCTGAAGATGCGCACCGTGTTCAATCTGCTGGGGCCGCTGACGAACCCCGCGGGCGCCACCGCGCAGCTCGCGGGCGCGCCCTCGGAGCATGCCGCCGAATTGATTGCGGGCGCGCTGGCCGCGCTGGGGCTGCAGCGCGGCTTCGTGGTTCACGGCTCGGACGGGCTGGATGAAATCACCACTACCGGCCCGACGCTGGCTTTCGAAATCCGCAATGGACAGGTGGAGCAGCGGATCCTGGAGCCTGCCGATTTTGCCGTGAGGCGTGCCGAACCCGGTGAGCTCGAAGGCGGTAGCGGCGAGCGGAATTGTCAGATCGCACGCGCCGTGCTGGCCGGCGCGCGCGGTCCGCAGCGCGACATCGTGCTGGTGAACGCCGCGGCGGCGCTGGTGGCGGCCGGCAAAGTCGAGACATTCCTGGAAGGCATGGCCATCGGCACGGTCTCCATCGATTCGGGCGCGGCGCGGGGGAAGGTGGAAGAGCTGGCGCGATTCTCGCGGGAATAGGTTACAAACAAAAACCGTCAGTTGCGCCAGCCGTACTGCCCGCTGTTTCGGAATGTCACCATGAGGTAATCGCCCAGGGGCACGAAGTAGCCGAAAAACGCCAGAAACAAAAGGTCGGGGGAACGAAGCACCAGTCCGGTCTTGGGCGCCTCGCGCACCACGTCCAAAAGGCCCTTTTCCAGATACCGCCATAGGAAGCGTGAGTTCACCGTCGGGACAAGACTGTCGTAGAACGAGCGCCTGCGGACGGCAACAGGATCGAGTCCCTGTTCCCGGCCCAGCGCCAGCAGAATCCGCTCCGACAGAATATGCCGGTGATAGGGAGGGTGAAAAGCCGGATCGCCTTTTCTTTCGACCGGCACGTGATCGGCGTTCGGTGTGCCGATCACCACCACGCCGCCAAGGCGCACCAGTGGTGGAATACGCCGCATGAAATCCCGGCAGTCGTCATCGTGCTCGATCACATCGTAGGACACCACCGCATCGTAAGGGGACTTGAGAACCTCTTTGTCCCGGTACGACGGAACGAAAGGGTCGTAGCCGTGGGCATGGAAACCATTCTGCCGGAGGAAGTCGACGAAAAGTCCGGCCCCGCAGCCATAATCCAGAATCCGGTGAGATCTGCCGATTCCGTGGCGCTTCAGCAGACGGAGGCGGTTGTTGTACCCTATTTGTTCGCCGAAGCCTGGCTTTTGATCCTTCAGCGGGTATTGGGCATAATACCTGGAAAGGTCCCACGTCTTCCTTGCAATGGAAAGAGCCGCAACCTGTACACCTCCACAAGGTGAACACTTGCTCCTGAAACTCCCGGACATTGCACGGGACGTGAAGCACTTCAGCCGCAGTGGCTAAAGTGCCGGGGGCATCACATAGATTACAGCGGGTACAGAAGGCCATCTCTCCCTTGGGTTGCACACGGCTAAGTTTATTAATTTAAGCAGCTTAAAAGCTGGACTTCGCCAAAAGTAATTTTCTTTACGAATATCGCAAATCCATTGAAAATTACAATATTGACGTTTGGTAGTAAACCTACCGGAGCAGTAGAGTTAGAAGGCTTACAGGTCAAAATTTCACTAGGTGAATTTTTTACCATGTCTAATGTACTCTTTATTACCTGTCGATAGATATATTGCGCACTTTGCGGACTGGCGCTGAGATTGCATAGCTCAGGACTTCTCCGCAATAAGTAAGCAATCGCTCCTTTGCTAAAAGGCTCTACGGGTCTACCTTGTTTTGGGTCATAGACCTGGGGGGGGTGGCAGTAAACCGTTAATAACTATTAGCAGTCTAGACTACCTATTTGGAGCCGTGTATATGATTGGAATCAAGGAGATAAGGTGCCCCAGGTAGAACATGAGTTGGAAGCCTCCGATCACCAGTTTTTGGGCCTCCAGGCGAGGTTTCCATACCTCTTCGGCGCGATTACGACCCGGCTTAGTCACGCCCGAAGAACAAGCCTGGTGCTGATTGCGCCGGACAACACCCCCATATCGCCCGATTTTGGTGACCTTGAATACAACCCCTCTGGCCACGAAGAACTCTTAGCCTCGATGCAGCGCCTCCGTGGAAGCCAATATCTGCAGGATGGAGCGATCAGCGCGGGCGACCTTGCCCCGGATGGCCGGCACCGGTTAAGTATCGATGACGAAAGTTGGCACCTTCTGTCGGTGGATAGCGACGGGTCGGTTTGCGGATGCGTGCGCTATCGTAGCCATGCCAATACAGTCCGTTTCGACGATCTGTGGGTGCGGAACTCTGCTCTCGCACAGTGGCCGGACGGCGGTTTGGCACTGCGTCAAGCCGTTGAAACGGAACTGGGGGTCGCCCGGCTCCGCCAGGTTTCGTATGTGGAAGTCGGTGGATGGGCCATCGCGCCTGAATACCGCTTCAGCATGGAGGCCCTGCGCACCGCCCTCGCCACCTACGCGCTGGCCAGGAATTTGGGTGGATGTCTCGGCATCACCACGGCCACGGTCCGGCATTCCTCGTCTTCGATTCTGCGAAAGATCGGCGGGTCGTCTTTGCAGTGGGACGGCGCGGAACTGCCCCCGTACTACGATCCGCAGTACGGTTGCGAAATGGAAATACTACGGTTTGACTCAAACAGCCCCGCCGGCAAGTACGCGCCATGGATTGATCAACTCTCCGACGAAATTCGCGGGATTCCGGTGATTTGCCGGACACGGCCGACGGTCTTCAGGTTTCCGGTGTATGCAAGAGTAACCGCCCGCGAGTATACGGAACGGGTGCCGCTGCCGTGTACGGCATAGTGAACATCGCTCGAACTCCGGCTCATCAGAAATCCGGCCGGGCGGGAGGTGCGTCGGCTTGCCCCTGCGAACTCGACTGTTACGGCGGTGCTGGCCCGGTTATCCGGGTTTTATACCGTCCCGCCTGCCGGCGCATGCTGCACGCGCCCAGTTATAACCGATACCTGGTTGCCTTGTTCGGGGTCCTGGCCTTTCTCGCCGGCTGGCTGCTGGGACACATCGCCATCTTTCACTGGCTGTTTCTTTCCCTTCCACTGATTGTTTTATCCCTGGCCTTGCTGCTGTGCAGGTCGAAAATCCTGTCGGCTCACGCGGCGGCGATACTCTGCTTGCTTCAGATTCCCACGCTGGGCACTCTGATCGGGTACCCGCAGGCATTCAATTTTTACGGGGCGGGCGCAGCGAACCTGTTGCTGTGGTCGGCGGTCCCGCTTTGGCTGGCGCCCAAGAGTAGCGCTGCGCTGGTATCCGCCGGCTCGCTTATTTTCGGTATAGCCGCGGGATGGTCCGTTCTGTCTCTCCTGGTGGGATTGCCTGGCACCGTCGTCGTATGTCGTCTTACGCTTGATGTTGCCCGCAGGCGTCCGAGCATGCCTTACGGCTTGTTTCACCCTGGTTACTTGACTACACTATGATCACGCTGCAACAGCCAACCACTGCCGGTCCTTTGGAGGGAGCCCTTGAAAAATGGCGCGGCATTCTGCCCGCCGAAGCGGTTCTGAGAGGTTCTGCCCTCGATAAATACCTGGTAAATTGCCTGAGTCTGGTGCGCCGGATTGGCGCCTGCTTGGTGACCACCCGACAGCAAGTCGTCGATATCGTCCGGATCGCCGGGCAATTCAAAATTCCGCTGTACCCGATCAGCGGAGGCCACAATGGAGGGCACGCCGCATGACATCCGACGTGCGCGGCTTCATCACCGATGCGGTTGCGCAGTGGGCCGAGGCCGTGGGTCCTGAGAATGTGATCACTGACGCGTCTTGCTTGCGCGCCGCAGAGAGTGGAACCTTTGTCACCGATCAGCAGATTCCCGCGATCGTGCGGCCCGCAGACCGCGGCGAGGTCCAGGAGTGTCTGCGGATCGCCAACCGCTGCCAGGTGCCAGTCTACCCGATCAGCAGCGGTAAGAACTGGGGCTACGGTTCGCGCGTTCCGGCCTCCGATGGCTGTACCCTGCTCGACCTCGGACGGATGAACCGGATCGTCGATTTCAACGAAGAACTCGGCTATGTCACAGTGGAGCCGGGTGTCACGCAGGGACAACTCTACGACTTTTGAAAGAACGCGGGTCGAGGCTCTGGATCGATGCCACCGGCGCCAGCCCGCTCTGCAGCTTGATCGGTAATGCGGTGGAACGCGGGTTTGGCCATACCCCGTACGGCGATCATTTCGCGAATAGCTGCGGCTTGGAAGTGGTGTTGCCCGACGGAAGCGTGATCGAGACCGGCTTCGCGCGATTTCCATCGGCCAAGGCTGCGCCTTTGTACCGCTGGGGTGTGGGGCCGGCTTTGGATGGTCTGTTTTCACAATCGAATTTCGGAATCGTCACGCGCATGACCGTCTGGCTGATGCCGGCGCCCGAGTACTTTCAGGCTTATTACTTCCGTGTGGAATCGCAAGACGGGCTGGCCGCGATAGTGGACGCCCTGCGCCCTCTCCGGATGGACGGAACCATTCGCAGTTCATCGCACATCGCCAATGACTACAAGGTGCTCTCGGCGCTCACCCAATACCCGTGGAAAGACGCTCAGGGGCTGACACCGCTGCCCGGAGCCTTATTGGAGAAACTCCGGCGCGAACTGAAGATCGGCGCATGGAACGGATCGGGGGCGCTCTATGGCACTAGGACGCAAGTGAAAGAAGCCAGGCGCCTGCTGCGGCACGCCCTGTCTGGCAAGGCGTCGCGCCTCGAGTTCCTGGATGACCGGAAGCTGTTGCTCGCCTCCCGCTTTGCCAAGCTTTATGAGCGGATCAGTGGCTGGAATTTAGAACGTACACTGGCGATGCTCAAACCGGTTTATGGCCTCATGAAGGGCATCCCCACAGACCACCCTCTCGCGAGCACATATTGGCGGAAGCGGATGATGCCGCCCGCTGAGATGGATCCGGACCGCGACCGATGCGGCTTGATCTGGTGCAGCCCGGTGGTTCCCAACCAGGGCTCGCACGCACAGCAAGTGACGGAACTGGCGATTGACCTCGTGCTGCGCCATGGCTTCGAGCCGGCCATTTCGCTCACGGTGCTCACGGACCGAACGCTGTCGTGCATTATTTCGATCGTGTATGATCGGGAGACCCCAGCCGAAGACGAACGGGCTATGTCCTGTCACCACGAACTGCTCAGCCGCCTGGCGGAGAAGGGATACCACCCTTATCGCCTCTCCACCGGTTCCATGTCGTCGATGGCGTCTCCCGGTGCCTATACCAAGCTGCTCGAGTCTATCAAGCAGACGATGGATCCGGCCGGTATACTTGCGCCGGGCCGCTACATATAGGTCGACCGAAATCGCCAGGAACCATCGAAGATTTCAGCAGCGTCTCGCTCGCCTCGGCAATCTGAAGTCAAGTAATATTTGATACATTTATTGATTTATCTATTTACGCTCGTAGTTTGTAGCGTCAAATTCCAACGCGCTTTTCTTGAATCTGCGTACAAAAGCGCAAAATAGTACTACCGTCTGTTTCTAAAAATACTAACTTCTTGCGGCAAAAGGCGTTATCCCAATTGACTGCTAACTTTAGATAACCCTATACTGTTTCAGGTCTGCTCTCGGAGTCGACTCAGCTTGCAATAGCCAGCAAAAACCGATACGACAGGGCCGTGGCGGTTCATGCTCCCGGGAGAGGATTGGCTGTTAAGGAGGATCTAACGGAAATGAGAATTCTACAAACAACACGATGCGTGGGACTTTTGGCGGGCCTTTTGACATTCGCCGGCCTAAGTTCCGCGTCTGTCATTGGCACGTTGAGTGAAGCAAACTGCAGCGGAGGCGGTGTTACGGTCACGGCGACGACCATTACCTGGCTACCTGCAGCGGGGTCCGGTTTCGGCTGTATTAGTACCGGCCTCACAACCAGTTTGACTTGGTCTGGCGGGGGCAGCTTAGGGCCGGGCGTCAACGGCGTAATCCGGGATCTGACGCTCGCTCCAAATGTGAATGTCAATGATTTCATGGTGTTCCCCGCACCACCAATTGTGGCCAGTTCGCTGGACTTCGTGCTGACCACTCTCCCCCAAGCCGTTAGCACTGACGGAGTATGTAAAACGACCGGTACCGGGGTTGCCGGGGTCGGCCACTCGTGCGTTCTGATCTCAGGCTATACGCCGTTCTTGCTGCAGTATAACGGCGTCAGCGGCACCGGTAATGTAGAAAACACTACGATCACGGCGCTCGCGGGCGGAACAGTTGCGGATCCCAACAACGGGGCCATGAGCGCTTGGGGAGGGAATTTCCATACCTCGCTTAACGAGACTCCCGCGCAAATCGAGCTTTCGTTCCTTCGCGTTGGATCCGTTTCGAGCACCCAGGCGGGTGACTTTCAAATCACCGCCGTCCCTGAACCCGACTCGATGCTTTTGATGGCCGCTGGCGCCGGACTGATCGGTCTGGCGAAGATTCTGCGGAGGCGGAAATAGCTGTTATCAGAAGGTTTGTCAACCCTATTGCATTCAAGCCCCCGGATGATCGTTGTGATCATCCGGGGTAAATTGTTTTTGGGCCCAAGGTTTGGAGCACCAGCACTCCTTTTGCGTTTCTCACCCCTTACTGAGCAAGCCGTTCGCAAGCGGGGAACTTGCGACAATGCCGGGTGAACAGTTTCTCGCAAATCCGAGCAAGGTTTGCAATCTTATGCCCAGACCTGACGCAGACCCTGACCGCCTTATGCTTCAAGGTAAACTATAACGTCACGTTGATCCTGATTGCACAATATTCGCCAAGCGCCGATCGGCTGTTCTAATGGAGCTTGCTCTCTTAAACGGTCTCTTGAGGAATCGAGATTGCGCCTAACCTTGTTAACCATCGGCTCCAGAGGAGACGTCCAGCCCATGGTGGCTCTCGGGCAGGGCCTACGCCGAGCTGGCCATGAGGTGCGGATTGCAACCTTTGGCAGCTTCCGTCCGCTGGTGGAAGAGGCAGGGCTCGTACTGTCGCCGCTGGCCGGTGCTGGGCAGCTTGTGACAGATTCCGAAGAGGGCAGGGCTTTGCTCGCTTCAGGCGAGAACATAGTCCAACATGTCCGCGCGATACGCGCAATCTCACGCAAACTGCGACAGACGGAGGGGTACTGGGAGAGCTTTGACAGAGCGTGCGACAAGGCGGAGGCCATCGTTTATCACTACACCGCACCACAGGGATTTCATTTGGCCGAGAAGCTTAGGATCCCGGCCATCGTGACAGCGCTGACACCCACGTTAGTCCCGACCGGAGCTTTTCCTCATCCTTTTTGGCCCGGTGAGCCCAAGCTCGGCGCTGCCTTCAACCGGGTCACCCACGCGATCTGCCACCAGTTCATGTGGCAGCCATTCCGAACGATGCTAAACCAGTGGCGCCAGGAGCATTTGGGGTTACGTCCGGTCTCACTTCACGGGCCCCTACCTCGGATGCGACGTTCACCGGTCATCTACGCCTACAGCCCGAGCGTCGTCCCACGCGCTCCTGACTGGAATGAGAATGTCCATGTTACGGGCTTCTGGTTTAGGAACCCTCCCGCCTGGCATCCAGATCGCCGGCTCATTGATTTTCTGTCGGGCGAGCGGGCCCCGGTTTATATAGGCTTTGGTAGCCTCGGCTCTTTGGATGAACCAGCGATGCTCCGCATCATTCGGGAGGCGCTGCGGCTGTCCGGGCAGCGAGGCATAATTGGGTTGCGCTCCGACCAATTGGCATCGCAAACCGATGCCGGTGACTTCTTGCCGATCGGTGACGTCCCTTTTGAGTGGCTTTTTCCCCAGATGGCGGCGGTTGTTCATAGTGGCGGCGCAGGCTCGTCAGCCGCGGGAATGCGCGCCGGGGTACCAAATATTACGATTCCCTTTTTCAGTGATCAGCCATTCTGGGCGCGTCGTGTCGCGGCGGTGGGCGCCGGCCCGGCCCCTATTCCTCAAAAGGAACTGACGGCCGAGCTTCTCGCGGCGGCGATCACAACCGCTGTTAAGGACCCCTTGATTCGCCAGAATGCCGCAGCCATCGGTGAGAAGATCCGAGCAGAGAACGGCGTCGAGCGGGCCACCGAGATCATTACGCGTCATCTGGCGGCTGCGCGGCACGACATGGGTCCCGGATAGTGCACCGCTTGGCAATGGTCCGCTTGTGCAGCGTGGCAAAGGTTCAGGCGATGTGGAGAGCTGTTTTGTATGCGGAGGGAATTCCAAGAAACTCTTTGTCATAATTGAAGGGTCCAGTCGGCGCGTTAACAGATGCTTCGCAAGCGTATTCTCTTTCTCGCTGAGGGCGCCACTTTGGCCCACTTTATACGCCCGCTGATGCTCGCCGGTTCCGTTGATCCTTCCCGGTACGAGATCTACTTCTTCGCTCCCCAAGCGTTTGCTCCGTACCTTAAGAACAGGCCGTTCATTACAGGTCAACTCGCCAGCATGCCCGGCGAGCAGTTCCTGGCGAATATCGCAAAAGGGGCTCCGCCGTTTCCGACGGATGTCATCCGCGAATACGTCTATCAGGATCTCAAGCTGATACGGAGCATCCATCCCGATTTCGTAATCGGCGATATGCGCCTATCGCTGCCGATCAGCTCGCGTGTCGAAGGCGTTCCTTACGCCATGATCATGAATGCGTATTGGAGCCCGTACGCCCGTCGGCGTTCCATTATTCCCGCTCTGCCCCTGACCCGAATTATTCCTCCGCGGTTGTTGGGTCCGATGTACAAAATGGCTGAGCCCCTGGCCTTTGCCTATCATGCGCGTCAGATGAATCGCGTGCGAACAGAATTCGGCATCCCGCCGCTTCCTCCGGACCTGCGCATCATGTACACCGACGCGGATTACATGCTCTATCCGGATATTCCCGAATTTGTCCCAACTTCGAATCTCCCCCGGAATCACTTCTATATTGGCATTTGTCCGTGGACTCCCGACACGGTCCGTCCCGATTGGTGGGAGCAGATGCGAGCCGATTCCAAGCCCAAGATATTTGTCACCCTGGGCAGTTCCGGCGCGCTACGGGTGCTTCCAGCCCTTCTCAGGGCCCTTTCCAGGCTGCCTGTATCGGTGATCGTCGCCACTGCCGGCAGGCACCACGAAGCCTGGAGACATCTTCCGTATGTAGCCGATCTGCTTCCGCTCCAGGAAACCGCCGCCGAATCCGCTGTTGTGGTATCTCACGGAGGAAGCTCAGGTTTCTACCCTGCGATCGCGGCGGGGACGCCGGTGCTGGGAATACCGGGCAACGCCGATCAGCAGCTCGCCACCGCGACGCTCGAAGAGAGCGGCGCGGGAACCCGTGTGCGCGTGGAAGAAGCGTCGGAAAAACCGATTCTACGCAGCCTCGAAAAACTGCTGTTTGAGCCGCGATACCGGGAGGCCGCACGCCGTTGGTCCACCGTGTACGCGCGGTATGACAGCGGAGTCCTGTTCCGTCAGTTCCTCTCGAAAGTCCTCGGCGAATGAACCGCTACTGGAATCTAGGAGCCCCCGCCGGCGACGCTAATTCCGTAGTCGGCCTGCAGCGATTCCACCGCCTGTTTCACCGCATCTTCCGGAGAGTGATAACCTTGCAGCAATGCGGCGAGCCGGTCGATCCCCGGCGGATAGGTATCGCCCTTGTAGGCGCGGCTTTGGCCCAGTCCCTCGAACTGTGTGGCCGTGTCTTGCAGCACCGTGCGAATCTCCCGCAGGAAGTTCTGGCGTTTCGAAATCTGGGCGTTGAGTGTGGTGCGAACCGTCTGCAATTCCTCTTTCTTTATTTCCTGATCGTACAACGCCTTCCGCAATTCGCCCAAACGGGTGCTGATCAGGTCGGCCGACCCCGCCAATTCCTTCGCGACGCCGGCGCTTTGCATGAGTTCGGAGCCGTGTCCGGCGCCATTGGTCATGATGGTCTCAGTCCAGGTTCGGGTGCTGGCCACCAGATCTCGCTCCATGCCGTTGGAGCTGTTGTAAGAAGGTTGGTTATGTTCCAGAACCTGGTAGAGTGCCACTGCTTCCCGGTGAGCTTCTTTTCCACATCCGGTGAAGAGGGGGGCAGTTGCTAAAAGACAAATCAGCAGCGTACAGCGCATGGCGTTGATCGCTCCTTCCACACAACAGCTATCACAGGGAGCAGACCGGCGCAAGGGTAGTAGATCTGGAAATCTTAATTCTATGCCTTGATGAGGGTGGCCTTCTTCAAATAGTCTGGGTCGAACTCCAGGCCTAGTCCAGGACCGGTGGGGACCGGAATCACCCCGTTGCGGATCTCGAAATTGGGACTGAACCAGGATGCCTTTTTCTGCGGCGCGCGCCACACGTATTCCATGTAGGGGCCGATGTTAGGCGTCGTCGCGGCGAATTGCAGGATGTTGACCGAAGCCGCCCCGGTCTGCGTATTGTGGGGGCAGATCCACAAGTTCCGCTGCCGCGCCATGCGGGCAACCCGGGCGGCGCGGGTGAAGCCTCCGTTATAATTCAGGTCCGGCTGCACCACCGACATGACTTTGTTTTCGATCATCCACTGGAACAGCCACAGGCTGGAATCCTGCTCGCCAAAGGCAATCTTCATGGAGAGGGCGGCGGCGACCTTCTTAGTCTCGCTGAGTTCTTCCCAGGGGCAGGGCTCCTCGAACCACAGGTATTTCATCTCCTGCAGGCGCTTCCCGATCTCGATGGCTTTGGCGGCGCCGTACGAGCCGTTGGCATCGGCCATCAGGGTCACCTTCGGCGCCAGTTTCTGCGCGGCCAGTTCCAGGATTTTGTCCGTGCGTCCCAGATAGGCGTCCTTATTGTCGCTCATGCGGCCGCCGATTTTGAACTTCACCGCTTTGGCTCCGGTGAACTCGACGCCCTTTACGTAGACGTCCACCTCTTCCTCCGCCGTGGTATCGCGGCCGGATCCCGAAAGGTACACCGGAATCTCTTTGCGCAGAACGCCGCCCATTAACTCGCCCGCCGGCTTCTTTGCGGCCTTGCCCATCAGGTCGAAAAGGCTCTGCTCCACATAGGCCACCGGACACCACAAAGCCTGGCCGGACAGCTTGTAATTGGCGATATATACATCGTCTACAAGGGTTTCTACATCGCGCGCGTCTTTGCCCAGAAAATGCGGAATCACGCGGCGCTGCAGGATGGAGATGAAGTCCTCCATATCTTTAGTCAGGATGACGCCTTCGGCGCCGTCGGTGGACCGCGTGCGCACAAAGTAACTTTTCCCGACCTGGAGCAGATCGATGGACGCGATCTTTACGGGAGCCGGGACCGTCTTGTGCAGGTTGAAAACGGGCCGTTGGTAGTCCGGGGCCGCCGAATCCGGGTCAGCGGCTTGGGCCAGACAGGCTGCGCCCGCCGTGCCCGCCAGAAAGTGTCGCCGGTTCATTACTCAAGCTTATCCGATTCCCGAATGCCGCTTGAAGATCTGGGGCAGGTTCTGAGAAAATGCGCTGCGCGCCAGTACCATATCGCAGCCGGCCTCCTGCGCCTGCTGCTTTAATTCACCTTGTATGTGGGAAAGATAACCGATCAAGCTGATTCCCTTGGTCTCGCTTTTCCCTTTCAACTTGGCAATCAGCTTTAGAGGTTGGGCGGATTCCAGGTTCAGGTCGAATATAATGAGCGAGGGCTTTTCCTGGGCCTTGTCGAGCACTTCCTTCGGTTCTTTTACGAACTCCAGGGACAGCCCCGAGCGCTTCGCTGCGTCCGTCAACTTGACGGAAAAGAAAAGGTCGCTTACAACTGCCAGAACTTTCTTCTGCATACAAGTGTGCTAATCGAATAAACCTTCACGTTAGAAACTAGGAGGTGGGAACGAATTGATTCTACCATGAACCTATGGATGTCCACTCCTACTCCCGTCCCGGCCAAGTCCGGGTGCGCCATCTCGATTTGGATTTGAACGTCGATTTCGACCGGAAGGTCCTGGAAGGCTCCGTCGAAATTCATTTTGATACGCTCTCCGCGGGCGACCTGCTTCTGGATACCCGCGGACTGGACATACACTCGGTGGAACTCGCCGATTCATTCGAACTCGGGCCGGCCGATCCGGTCCTGGGCGCCCCCCTGCGCATCGTGCAGGCCGCCGATACCGACCGGGTTCGGGTGCATTATTCCACCTCGCCGGAGGCGTCCGGATTGCAATGGCTGGACGCGCCCCAGACCGCCGGCAAGCAGTATCCCTTCTTATATACCCAGTCGCAGGCCATCCACGCGCGCAGTTGGATCCCTCTGCAGGACACCCCCGGCGTGCGCGTGACCTTCACGGCAAAGATTCAAACGCCCGAAGGGCTCCGCGCGGTGATGGGAGCCGCCGGCGAGGACGGCCAGTTCCGCATGGAGCAGCCGGTGCCCTCGTACCTGATTGCCCTGGCCGTGGGCGACCTGGCGTTTCGCGAACTCGGCGCGCGCTCGGGCGTGTATGCCGAGCCCTCCCTGCTGGACGCCGCGGCGCACGAATTCGCCGATACCGAAGCCATGATCGCCGCCGTCGAATCCATGTACGGACCCTATCGTTGGGGCCGCTACGATCTGCTGGTGCTGCCTCCCAGTTTTCCGTTCGGCGGCATGGAGAATCCCCGGCTGACTTTCACGACGCCGACCATCCTTGCCGGTGACCGCAGCCTGGTTTCGCTGGTGGCGCATGAACTGGCGCACTCCTGGTCGGGCAACCTGGTCACTAACGCCACGTGGAGCGACTTCTGGCTCAATGAAGGCTTCACCGTCTATCTGGAGCGGCGCATTCTGGAGAAGGTGTACGGCAAGGCGCGCGCCGAAATGGAAGCCGTGCTGGGGCGCCGCGAACTGGATCGCGAGATGGCCGGATTGCCGGAACGCGACCGCGTGCTGCACATCGATCTCAATGGCCGCGACCCCGACGAAGGCTGCACCCTGGTGCCCTACGAAAAAGGCGCCCTGCTGCTGCGCACTATCGAGCAGTCCGTGGGCCGGGAGCGGTTCGACGCATTTCTGCAGGCATACTTCGACCACTTCGCCTTTCAAAGTATTACTACCGCGCAGTTCCTGGAGTACTTGCGCGCGAACCTGGTAACCGATGTTCCGGTAGACGAGTGGATCGCGCAACCGGGAATTCCCGCCGGGGCGGCCGAGCCTCAGTCGGATGCCTTCGATCGCATCGATTCGCCCGACCGCGCCGGCTGGAGCACGCAGCAGTGGCTCCATTTTCTGCGCACCCGCCAGGATCCCGACCTGGCGGAATTGGATCGCGCGTTCCACTTCACCGAATCGGGGAATTCGGAGATTCTGGCGCAGTGGCTGCAAATGGCCGTACAGCGGAACTACCACCCGGCCACGGCCAAAGTCGAGCAGTTTCTGATTTCGGTGGGCCGGAGGAAGTTCCTAAAGCCTCTCTACGCGGAGTTGATGAAAACCCCCGAAGGCCGGCAGCGCGCCTTGGAAATTTACAAGAAGGCCCGGCCGGGCTATCATCCCATCGCGCAAGCTACCATCGACGCCATGGTGAAGTGACTCGGCCGGTCTTGCCGGGTCAGAGCCCCCAGGCCTGCGCTCGTAAGTGTGTAAAGTTGAAAACCTGCACCCGGTCGTGGCTCAACCGCAGGTACAGGTCGAGATCATCGGTAAGGACAGCACACTTCTGAGTCCGGGCCACCGCCCCGATCGCGGCATCGACCAAACCAAGATGCTGGTAGTAGGCCTTTCCGTGCCGCCGAGATCGGTGAGGTTACTGACTTCCGCTCTTTTGAAAGTCTCGATGCGGTTTCGGTTGACTGTGCCAACCGCGAAGAGCACCAGAAGATTTGTATCGACCGGAAGCCCGGCGCGAAGGTCCAAGGCGAGGCCGGTTCCCGCCGGAATCATCGCGAGGCTACTTCGCGCAGCTTCATCGCCACAAGCTCGCCGGTTTCGACATCGATAAGAAAGCGCTTGTACTGAAGCGGTTCTACGACAAAAGCAAAACCACGCCCGGTGTTCTGAACGGGCGGTAGGCTAAGCGTAATGCTCCAGACATCGCGTCCCTTATAGGAGTCTCTCTCGATCTCCTCGAGGTTGATCGGCGCTTGCTCCAGCATATCCTTCGCTTTTTCGGCACTGAACGAGAATCCGACGGATGGCTCATTTTAGGCGGCTTTCCTGACAGTGTGTACGGTGATGAATTCGAGGTTGGTCACCGCCATGCGCTTGGCCTTCAGCAACAGGTAGCGAAGGTTCTGATACCCGCGGCCCCGGTTGATCAGCATGCGAATGTTCCCGTTGACCGCCTCGACTACGCCAAAGCGAACCTTAGTCTCGCAATAATTGGCGATGCCAGCCACGTGCTTCAGGAGGGTCGCTGCGAGTTTTTCGAACGGAGCCAGCCGTTGCCATTTCAGCTGCCCCATCCATTTGTTCAGGTAGTTGAGCATCGCCCCTCGGTAGCTGTAATTCCACAGCCTCTCTAAGCTTTCTTTCAGAAGGTAGGCTTTGAAAACCCGCCGGTTCAGTTGGAACAACCGGTTCAAATCCCCACGGTGTTCCTGCGTCAGGTTCTTCCAGCGACTCAGCAGCAACCATTTCTTCCCTTTGATGAGACCCCGCTTCTTGGGCCCTTGCCGGAAGAACTCCGCCTTCCGTACCTCATCAATGGCGTCGTTGGCGTGTTGCATGATATGGAACTTGTCGTAGACGATCCTGCACTGCGGCGCCCATTGCTCGATGCTCAACCGGAACGGCTCCCACATGTCTACACACGCCGCCTCAATTCGTTTCCGCTGCCGGCTGACCAACTGGCTACGAAAGAAATCATCCAGCGTTTCCTTCTTCCGCTCGCGGCCGAACCACAGCGGCTCACCGGTCCCCAGATTGCACACCACCGTGAGAAACTTCCCCTTCTTCCCTCGGTAGATTTCATCCACCCCCATCTGGCGTAGCGGTGGCTGACGCCGTTTCGCGTCCCATCGCTCCAAACAGCGCAGATCGATGGCACGGACCGTGCTCGCCGCCAGCCCCATCCGTCGCGCCACTTGACGTGCCGCCGCACTCTCACAAGCTTGTCCCACGGCTTCCTCGAAGCGCTTGCTGTAAGGCGCCTTACTCGGCAACTGAGCCACCTTCTCGGCCCGTATCCCACAGCGCGGGCACTTCACCCGGTACGTCTCCACCACCACCGTCGTCCGGTACTCAAAGCAGGGCAGGTCGCGCACTTCCCGCTCGCACACCTCGTGGATCAGGCTGGCTGCCACATGCTGCCCACATCCCGAACAAATCAGCTGTAACCCGGTCTTCTTCCGCCTCACCCACAGCTTCAGATCCTTGCCCCGCTCGTCGATCTCCATCCGATAGACCTTGTATCCAGGCCATCCCAGAACCCTCGTCCACTCATGTTCCCGCATCCTCTCAGGCTAGCCAACAAAACCTCTCTGAGAAAGCTAGCCTTTCGGGCAGATTGTCGGATTCCTGCGCAGAGCCGCTTTTTCTTTGGCGATCTGAACGGCCTCTTTCAGTTCAATCATGGCGGAGTTACCTCATTCATAGTGACACGAAATGCCTGCTCCTTCCCCGTGCCTCCCCTACAGCGGAATCGTGTCGCCCACTCGCCGGAGCCTGTCAGCGCCCTATCTCACCCAATATCCAATCTACCGCCTGGGCAAACGAGTCCACCACCATACTTGCATCCTGAACCGCACTTTCGACGACACGCGGGTCGCTCGCCCAACCCGTGCGAACGAGACACCCGCGCGCTCCCAGGCGCCGCGCTGCGCGGACGTCATCGGGAGAATCGCCAATCACAAAGCAGTTTGCCGGCGTGAGTCCATGCTCGCTTGCCGCACGCTGGTAGAGCAGGACATTCGGTTTCTTGCAGGGGCACGGCTCGCCGTAGCGATGCGGACATACATACGGGCCGGTAACCAGCGCGCCCTGTGCCTCCAGCCCTGCCGCGAAGGTCGCGAACCAGGTCTGGAAGTCCGCCATGGAAAACAGCCCCTTTGCGATGCGGCTCTGCACCGTCACCACCGGGCAAACGAAATCGGCGGCGGTAAGTCTTGCGATCGCCGCCGCGACGCCGGGAATCAAAGTCAGTTCCTCCAGCCGCTCCTGCTTCAGCGGTTCGACCAGTGTCCCGTTCAAATCGAGAAATACACCCCGCCGGCTCATTTCCTTGACAGATCGCGCGGCAATGCCGATGCCAGGGCGAGCCCCGCTCCGGCGAACAGCAAGGTGTCCGCGACATAATTTAACCCTTCATTGATGTCTGTCATGGATCCGCGGTACGCCAGCACCAAAACAGGCACATATAGGAACAGCGTGACCGCAGTCATCAGTGCGCCAATCCACGCGGCGGCTATCCGGGACTGTTTGTTCAGGACCAGGCCGGTTCCGCCGGCCAGTAGGATGGTCCCCGCCAGGTACCCCCACACGCTCGGAAATGGAACCCATGGGGGCGTCGTCTTTTCCAGGGGAACGCCGGGCGCGAACGCGGGATGAAGGAAATGCTGTACGGCAAAAAAGATCGCGGCAATCCCTATCACGAGGCGGCCAAATAGAATCATCCATCTTGACAACCGTGGAAACGAGGCACGATTGTACAGTCCGGCGAGTGCCCATGCGCCTCCGGCAAATGAGAGGTCTCTCAGCAGGATGGTCCACGCGAATCGATTTTTGAAGTGCGCGAGCGCGGACGGCGCATAAATCATGCAGACGAACAGAAAAAACATCAAACCGAGCAGAGCGGACGACAGGCGTACGAACTTCCTTACGGTAAGACTGGTAGCTGCTGCAAGCAGGGCGCATCCCACAAAATACGGCCAGAACCAGCGCGCCGGCATCCACCTTGGGACCACGCTCTGGACAAACTCGGGGCCGTGGAGATGCTCGGGCGCGAATATGGCGAGCGGAACGGCGATGAAGACGCAGCCCCAGGCGATCAGCTTGTCCCAGCCGCGGGCCGCACGGATCTCTTTTCGAAATGCCAAAACTCCAGCGGCAAGATAGATAAGCCCGGCCAATAACATCCAGTAGTTTGTCGATGCGCGCATAGGCAGAGATTATATCCGGTCGCCAGGTGTCACGGCAGGTAGAACAGCAGGTCCAGAGAAGGCGGCTTGATGCCCTGCATCCGCAGTAGCATGGCGATCTGAGCGGTGTGCCGCATCTCGTGAATCATCACATGCCACAGCAGGCCATCCACTGTGAGCACTTTTTCCGGCCAGTCTTCCACCTGCACTCGCCGCTGCAGGGCGTCGCCGGTCAGCGTGGGGAGGTAATCCAGCGTGCTCCGTTCCACCATCCGCCAATAATCCAGCAGCATTGCGAGCGCGAATCCGCTGAAATCGGCACCGCCGTCCCTCAACTTCGGAATGTCGTTCTGTACCAACCGCCCTCGCCGGATGTCCCCGTTGATCCAACCGTCCTCCACATCCGGAATATGAAACACCAGGTCTTTAATGCAATGGAACCGCGCACCATCCAACAAGGGGCGGGACAAGGCTTCATCGGGTACGCCCGCCAGCGTGGCCCATAAGTCCCGGCGCGCGCGAATCAGGTAATCGTAGGTTTCCGGAATGTTCATTGTCTCAAGGTATCAGGGACTCCCGGCGCGCCGCGCGGCCCTCGCCTACAATAAAATCGTGCCGCTGCTGGAACTGCGCGAGCCCGGCCTGTATTGCTCCGCGGGCGATTTCTATATCGATCCGTGGCTGCCGGTAGACCGCGCCGTCATCACTCACGCGCACTCCGATCACGCACTTCCAGGCTCCCGCCACTACCTCACCGCCGCGCCCGGCCAGACCCCTCTGCGCGCCCGCATGGGACCGGATGCCGTAATTCAATCGCTGCCGTATGGTGAGTCACTGGCAATCGGTGGAGTCACTGTGTCGCTGCATCCCGCCGGCCACATCCTCGGGTCCGCGCAGGTACGCCTGGAGCGGCAGGGAGAAGTCTGGGTGGTCTCGGGCGATTACAAACTTGCGCCCGACCCCACCTGCGCGCCGTTCGAGCCCCTGCGCTGTCACACCTTCGTCACCGAATCCACCTTCGCGCTGCCCATCTTTCGCTGGCCCGATGAAGCCGCGACGCTGGCCGCCATCAATTCCTGGTGGCGCACCAATCGCGCTGCCGGCAAAACCAGCGTGCTGTTCGCCTATCCACTGGGAAAGGCCCAACGAGTGCTGTCCGGATTGGACGCATCCATCGGCCCCATCGCCGCGCACCCGTCTATCGAACGGTACAACGCCATCTACCGGGGGCAGGGAATTGCGCTACCCGAAACCACCCGGCTCGTCTCAGGTGCGCTGCTCCTGACTCCGCCCACCGTGAGGGACCGCTACCCGGATTCCTCCACGGCTCTCGTCTCCGGATGGATGCGCATCCGCGGCACGCGCCGGCGCCGTTCGCTGGATCGGGGCTTCGTGATGTCCGATCACGCCGATTGGCCGGCGCTGCTCCGCGCCATCGAAGAGACTGCCGCCGAGACCGTGTGGGTGACTCACGGCTATCGCGCTCCGCTGGTGCGCTGGCTGGAGGAGCACGGCCGCCGCGCCCTCTCCGTGGAGACTCGACTTCGAGCCGAAGGAGGCGCCGCGAATGAGAGCCTTCGCCGAACTCTACGCCGCGCTCGACGAGACCACCAAGACCAACGCCAAGGTCGCGGCTCTCACGCGCTACCTCTCCGCCGCGCCCGCCGGAGGACGCGGCGTGGGCCGTCAACTTCCTGATCGGCCGCCGTCCCAAGCGCCTGCTGGAATCGCGCAAACTGGCGCAGTGGGCCATCGAAGAGGCGGGCGTGCCGGAGTGGCTGTTCGGCGAATGCTATCAGGCGGTCGGCGATTTCGCCGAGACCATCGCGCTGCTCCTGCCGCCCGGCCGCTACATCGTCGCATTGCCGTTGCATTATTGGGTGGAGGAGCGCCTGCTGCCCCTGCGCGATGCCGGCGATGCCGTGCGCCGCGACTCGCTGGCCGCCGCGTGGCGCGAGATGGACGAGGGCCAGCGCTTCGTCTGGAACAAGCTCATCACCGGCGAATTTCGCGTGGGCGTCTCGCAGAGCCTGGTAGTGCGCGCCATCGCCGAGGTCAGCGGCCTTTCCGCGGAAGTCATCGCGCACCGGCTCATGGGCGAGTGGCAGGCCACGCCCGATTTCTGGCGCGGGCTCATCGCGCCCGACGTGCGCGATACCGATGCCAGCCGGCCCTATCCGTTCTTCCTTGCCTATCCTCTGGAAGGCGCCGTCGCGGATCTGGGCGATGTCCGGGAATGGCAGGTGGAGTGGAAGTGGGACGGCATCCGCAGCCAGTTGATTCGCCGCGGCGGCCGCACCTATGTGTGGTCGCGCGGCGAGGAGTTGATCACCGATCGCTTTCCGGAACTGGAGGCGCTCGGCTCGCTGCTGCCGGACGGCACCGTAATGGACGGCGAGATTCTGCCGTGGAAGAACGGCGCGCCCCTGCCTTTCGCCCAGATGCAGCGCCGCATCGGCCGCAAAGTGTTGGGCCACAAAATCCTGTCCGAGGTGCCGGTGGTGCTGATGGGCTTCGACCTGCTTGGAACTACGCGGCGAAGATGTGCGCGAACGTCCCCTGGAGTGGCGGCGCGCCGAGTTGCAAGGCGTCGCGCCGGCTGGCAGCGCCCTGGTGCTTTCGCCCCTGGTGGAGGCCGCCTCGTGGGAGCAACTCGCCAACCTGCGCGAGCACTCGCGGGAACGCAAAGTCGAAGGCTTCATGTTGAAGCGGCGCGGTTCTCCCTATCGCGTGGGGCGGCGGCGCGGAGACTGGTGGAAGTGGAAGATCGAACCGTATTCGGTGGACGCCGTGTTGATCTATGCGCAGGCCGGCAGCGGGCGGCGCGCCAGCCTGTTTACCGACTACACCTTCGGAATCTGGGATCAGGGAAAGCTGGTGCCGTTCGCCAAAGCCTATTCCGGCTTGAGCGACCAGGAGATCCGGGAGGTGGATGCCTTCGTGCGCCGCAACACCATCGAAAAATTCGGTCCGGTGCACGCCGTCAAACCCGAGCTGGTTTTCGAGCTGGCTTTCGAGGGCATCCAGCGCTCCGGCCGGCACCGTTCCGGCATTGCCGTCCGCTTCCCCCGCATGGCGCGCTGGCGTCACGATAAGCGCGCGGAAGAGGCGGACAGCATCGAAACCATTCAAGGCCTGTTGGGCTGACTTACTGCACCGCGCTTCGGGCCACTTCGCGCCCCGGCTGGAAACGGCAACCCACGCGGAATACCCGCTCGATGTACCGATCGCCATACGGCGCCAGTTTCTTCCGCAAGTGGCTCAGGTGGACGTCCAGTGTGCGCGTGCGGATTTCGGTGCTGTAGCCCCACACGTTCTGCAGCAGCGTCTCGCGCGGAATCACCTGGCCCGCGTGCTCTACCAGCATGCACAGCAGTTCGTACTGTTTGCGCGTGAAGGTGGCGGTGGCGGAATCTACCTTGACCACGCCGTTCTCAAAATCGATCGACAGGTGCTCGTCCCGATATTCCGGAACCGGATTGGTGTTCGTCTGAGTGAGCGTCATGAGTCGATAGTACGATCTGCAATTCTGCAGGTCGTGGGGAAGGAGTAAAGAAGTTGTAAAACCGCCGCCCTTTCCGCCGGTGCAGGGCGGCAATTTGTCGCAGGCTGGATTTTTCGGCGCGGCGCGGGGCTCTTTCTGGCGCGCCAGCCAGTGGTGATATGCTTGCAACCGGGAAACCGTTGAGATGAAACCGAAACTTGCGAAGATATTTCTCGCGCTCCTGGTTCTGTCGTGTGCCACACTGTATCCGGCGCCGGTGCGTGGCCAAACCACGGGCGCGGTGCTCTCCGGCACGGTCAGTTCGCCGGCTGGAGCGGTGGTTTCGAGTGCGAGGGTGTCGATAAAGAACGCCGACACAGGCCAGGTGACGGAAGTTCAGACCAGCCCTGCCGGCGCATACACCGCGCCCAACCTTCCACCGGGAAATTATGAAGTGTCCGCCCAGGCGGAGGGATTCGGCAGCATTTCCGCGAAAGTCACCTTGGCGGCCGGCGTCAAACAGACCGTGGACCTGGCGCTGCCGGCCACCGGCGCTACCGCGGAGCCCACGCTCGGCGACCTGGGGTTCACGCCCGACCAGGTGCAGGGAAGCGCGCAGGAGCAGGCTCGGCTGGACCGGCGCTCGCACATGCTGCGGACGCATCAGCGCCTGGGTTTGATCACCACCGCGCCGCTGATCGCCACGCTGATTACGTCCGCCGGCGCCGGCGGCAGGCACAGCACGTCTTCCGGACGTGAGCTGCACGCGGCTCTGGGCGGAGTCACCGCGGGTCTCTATCTGACCACCGCCTCCTTCGCCATTTTCGCGCCGAAGATCCACGGGACTCCCGTTCGCGGCCCCATTCGCCTGCACCGGGCGCTCGCCTGGGTGCATGGCACCGGCATGATTCTGACGCCCGTTCTGGGCGCGCTCGCCTATGACCAGCGCAATCGCGGCGAAAAAGTGCATGGCATTGCCAAAGCCCATGCGCCGGTGGCGGTTGCTACCGGCATCGCGTACGGGTTGGCGATTCTTTCGGTATCCATCAAATTCTGAGGAGCCGCATGAGTAAGAACATCCTAGTCGCGTTTTTGCTGCTGGCGCCTTCCTGGTCCGCTCCCCCGGACACGCAGTGGGTCCTCGATAAGAGCACCCTCACCTACCACGTCTCGCACCCTCTGCACCAGATCGACGGCGTAAGCCACGCGGCGCGCGGAAAGGGAGTTTGCCATGCCGGGCAATGCGATTTCCTGATCGCCGTGCCGGTGAAATCCTTCGATTCCGGCGATAGCAACCGCGACCTGCACATGATTCAGGTGGCGCGCGGCGGACAATACCCCATGGTCACGGTGCGGCTGCACCTGCCGGAAAGCGCCGCCACCGAGCAGACCATCCATGCCGACCTGGAGATTCAGTTCGCCGGCCAGACCGCGCAGTTCAAACAGGCGCCCTTCCAGCACACTACCCAAGGTAACGAGGCGCACATCACCGGGACCATTCCGGCCACCCTCACGGATTTCAAGATCGAACCTCCGTCGCTCCTGTCCATCCCCACCAAGAACGAGATTCCGATTCGCGTAGACATGACCTGGCACCGGCAGTAACCCATTTTCAACAGACTTACCAAAACGGGCCTGTGGCGTCTAACCAGCAAATGACTACCGCGCGGATTGCCACATGGGATACTACTCGTAAATGAGTAAAGTCCTCATTGCCGGCGGAGGATTGGCTGGACTTTCCGCTGCCGCCGCTCTGGGCGGAGCCGGATTTGACGTGGAGTTGTTTGAATCGCGTGCGTTTCTGGGCGGCCGCGCCACTTCCTACGCCCTCCCAACCGCCGGCGGGGAAGCCGCCGAGACCATCGATAATTGCCAGCATATTCTGCTGCGCTGCTGCGTCAACCTGCTGGACTTCTATGGCAGGTTGGGTGTCCGCGATCGTATCAAATTCTACAAGGAGTATTATTTCCTGGAGCCGGGCGGCCGGATTTCCGTGCTCAGCCGCGGCCGCTTGCCCGCGCCCCTGCATTTTCTCGGCTCGTTTCTCAAGATGCACTGCCTGGGCCGCGCCGATAAGATGGGAATCGCCAAGGCGCTCATGGCCATGCGGCGCGAGCACAATCGCCGCAAAGACCTGGACCGCATCAGCATGTTGGACTGGCTCCTGCAGAAGCGCCAGACGCCGCACGCCATCGACCGCTTCTGGCGTCAGGTGCTGGTGAGCGCCGTCAATGAAGACCTGGACCGGATGGCGGCCCGCCATGGTTTCCAGGTGTTCTGGCTGGGCTTCCTGGCCCGCGCCGATGGTTACGAAATGGGCGTGCCGAACGTGCCCCTGGGCGAGTTGTACGGGTGCGAATCCTGGAAGCGGCTGGGCAACGTCCGGATTCATTTTCGCGCTCCGGTGGAGCGTATCGACGAGGCGGGATTTGTTGTGGCCGGAGAGCGGCTCAATGCCGATTACCTGATTTGCGCGCTGCCCTTCGAGCGGCTGGAGGCGGTCGGCCTGCCCGCGCCCAAGTTCGATCATTCCCCCATTACCGGAGTGCACCTGTGGTTCGACCGGGAAGTCACCACGCTGCCGCACGCGACTCTGCTGGACCGCACCATGCAGTGGATGTTCAACAAGGAAGGCGGACGATACCTGCAACTGGTGGTGAGCGCCTCGCGCGACCTGACCGACCTTTCGCGCAACGAGATCATCGAAATCGCTATCGGCGACCTGCGCCTGTACTTCCCCCGTGTGAAGGAGGCGAAACTGGTGAAGGCGCACGTCATCAAAGAGCAGCGCGCCACTTTTTCGGCCGCCCCGGAAACCGAATCGCTCCGTCCCACTCCGCGGGCCACGCTTCCCAACGTGGTGCTGGCCGGCGATTGGACCCGCACCGGCTGGCCCGCCACCATGGAGGGCGCGGTGCGCAGCGGCTACCTGGCCGCGGAGGAAATCGCGCAGGCCGCCGGCAAGCCGCAGCGGTTTCTGATCGCGGACCGGGAGTAAGCGCGCTATAGCTGATCGCTGTACTGTTCCAGCGCGATCTTCACCAATTGCGCCCGCGTCCGCACCCCCAGTTTCTGAAACAACTGGCTGATGGCGGACTTGATCGTACCCTCCGATACTTGCAGGTGCGACGCAATCTCCTTGTTGGCCAAACCCTGAAACAGCAGGCGAAGCACCGCCTTATCCCTATCCGTGAGCTGCGGTTCATCGCTCAGGCGCGTCCGATCCAGATCGTGGAATACGGACGCCAGGTAGGTCTTCTCCAGAAACACTTCGCCGGCGGCCACCTGCCGGATCACCGCGCACAGAGTTTCCTGCGTATTGTGCTTGTGCAGAATTCCATGGACGCCCGCCTGGATCAGTTCCACCGCTTCCCGCCCGCTGACCCCCGCCGTGACCACCAGAATCTGGCCGCTAAACCCCTCGTTCTTTACTTCGTGAACGAATTCGATCACGCGTCCCGATCCCAAATCGAAATCCAGCAGAATGACGGCCAGTTGGGTGCCTGCCCGGATGAACTCCAGGGCTTCCGAGGCAGACCCGCACGAGCCGGCCACCGCCATGTCCGGCTCCTTTCCGAGCTTTTCGGAAATCGCGTCACGGAACATGGCATGGTCGTCAACCACCAGAAGCTGAATCGTCCGGGCCACCGCCTCACACACTCGCTTTCACCATACCAGCGTACGGAAGATCGACAACAAATGAGCAGCCCTGCTCCACCGGAGCGTAGCGCAGTTCGCCGCCGTAATTGCGCAGGATGACGCGCGAGATGAACAGACCGAGGCCGGTGACATCGGCGCCCGGTTGGAACGGCTGAAACAAATGGCCCGGGTCCGCAATGCCGCATCCCGTATCGCGAAACGTAACCAGCACGCGCTTCCCATTCGGCGCCACCGTGATGGTGAGACTGCGGACGGCGCCGGTTTGCACCGCCCGGTGACTGTTCTGGGCCAGGTTCATGAACACCTGCATCAGACCATAGCGGTCCGCCAGGACGCGGATGCTCGAGTCTGGCACGTTCCAGCTCACAGACCCGTCAATCTCCGACCAGTTCGGCTCGATCACAATTCGGAGATCGTCCAGCACCTGCTGCAAAGGCACTTCCTCTATGGCGCTTTGTCCTTTCCCGTACAACTCCAGCGAGGCCACCCGGCCCAAGCCCTTTACCAGCGTCTCCAGGCCCTGTATCTCTTCCACGCGGCACGGTGCGCTCCGCTCTTTGAGGTTGGAGTACACCACCGAAATCGCACCGCAGAAGTTCCGGATTTCGTGCAGCACCGCCGCCACCACCAGGCGGCTGTTCGCGGTCAATTGCTGCACCTGCAGTTCTTCGCGGTTGCGCATTTCCTCGGAAGAGTCCACTACGATGGCCGCCAGTTGTGTGCCTTCGCGCGTGGCGTACGTAGAGAACCAAACGTCCGAGAGAAAAATAGTGCCGTTTTCCTTCCGCCCCTGCGCCTGCGCAGCGGTGCGCAGTGCTTCGCGTCCGGCCCCAATCCGCAGAGCGTCGGTGAGGACGGGCATGTACGGCTTGACGGAACGGCCTTCCAGCGTCTGCTCCGCTCCCAGCCCGAACAGGACATGCGCGGCATGGTTCGCGGCAATCACAATGCCTTCGGAGTTCAGCGTGAGAATGGCCGCCGGGCTGCTCTCCACGAAGGTCTTGAGCCTTTCCTGCGCTACGTTGCGCAGGCGCTGTTCGTGCGTAATCTGACCGAGGTGCCGCAGCGCCATTTCGCGGTTTCGAATCACTTCCACCACAAACAAGCCGGAGATGACGTAGCTGAACAACGAGCCGAAGAACCGGACGGCATACTCAACCAGGAAATGAGAGTCGTCGAAGGCGCATTTCAGCGCGGCGCACAAGATGGCGTAGAGAACGATGGCGCGCGGCGACAGAATGGTTGCCGCCAGCAGCATGGGAATCAGATACAGCCCGCCCAGCGATAAGTTCCCAACCCGCCAGTCCGCCAGAGCGACCGCGGCAGTGGTGATGAGGGCAGCCGCCAGAATACGCCCTCTCCCCGCCTCCAGAAGACGAGTCACAAGCATATCGGGGCGGAATCTCTTTCCGATCGCCATCTCCCCAATTATCATCCGCCAACCGTTCCGACTGCGCCAGTCCCGTAGCCGAAAGTTAGACCTTATTGGTCGAAAGAATGCTGTTCGCCGCCGGACCGGCGCAGTAAAATCGAAGCACTGTGATGGAAACCTGGATGGCGGTGCAGTGACGCCGATGGGCGGCAAATCGAAGCGCCCGATCCGGGAATTCCTCCAGGACCCAACCGGCGAAGTGTCGAAGCTGCGAAAACTGGGAATCACCGATTTCGCGATCATGACCTACCTCGTACGCGTTCAGGAAGGTCAAGCTCCCGATCAGGCTTTCGATGCGCTCATTGCCGGTCGATCTTTGACCGAAGAGCAGAAGCAGTCCGTGCGGGCCGTGTTGGTCCGCTTTCCAGGGCGGTAAGGCTCCGCGTTTCTCGTTCCTATTGGTTCGCTGTCTTTTTAATTAGCTTGATCTCGAACAGCTTGGGCCAGCGCTTTCCGGTCACGAACAGGCGGTCGCCTTTGGCATCGTAAGCGATGCCGTTCAGCACGTCCGTCTGTTGCTGCCCCTCATCGATCCTGTCCTGCGGCACCAGCAGGCCCGTACAATCGATCCAACCCACCACTTTGCCGCTGGCCGGATCGATGCGCACAATTTTCTCGGTCATCCAGATGTTGGCGTAGATCTCGCCTTTCACCCATTCCATTTCGTTCAGGCACCGGCCGCCCGGGTCGCCACACCAGTTCGGCGAACGATTGATCGGCTGCCCCTGGTCGGTCACGTTGATCCGCCCGGTCTCCTGCAAGGTTTCCGGATCCCAGATGCGGATCTGCGGCGTGCCGTCGTCCACGAAGAGGCGCTTGCCGTCGGTCGTAAAAGACCAGCCTTCCCCGGAGTAGTGGAACTCCTTTTCCGGCGCGAAGGTGTCCAGGTTATAGATGAAACCAACCTCCGTCTGCCAGGTGAGCTCCAGCAGACGATCCTTCCAGGCGATGATGCCCTCGCCGAAATAATTCGGAAGGCTGCGCTTCTGCACTACCTCGCCGGTTTCCAGTTTCACCTTGCGGATGTCTGAACAGCACTCTTCGCCGGTCCCCTCGTACAGGTATCCGTTGAGGTAAAACAGTCCCTCCGTAAACGCATTGCGATCGTGAGGATAGGTGTGGACCACCTGGTAGGTATATTCGGGAGTAGTGCCGGCCTCAATGGAAGGTCCGCAGGCGCATGCCGCCAGGGCAAGCGCGGCTAGGAGTGCACGCATATATAGGCAATTGTGGCACACCGGGCAAATTGTCCGGCGGGGAAAGATTTACGGATTCAGGAAGGGGTCGGTGTGCACTACCGTGGCCTGGTAGAACGGCGCGCCGGCCAGAAAATGGGCCGGATTCATGGGCGCCCCGGCGCGGCGCACTTCGTAATGCAAATGGGGAGCCGTCACGCGCCCGGTACTGCCCACTGCTCCGATCACCTCGCCCCGGTGCACATCCTGTCCCACGTTCACATAAAACTGCGAGAGGTGCGCGTAGTAGGTCTGGATCCCGTTGCCGTGATCCACGCGAATCAGCTTGCCGTAGCCGCTTTCCATTTGGGCGTACACCACCACGCCATCGGCGGTCGCGCGCACCGGAGTTCCCGTGGGTGCTCCGATATCCACGCCCATGTGCATCGCGCCCTCACCGGAGAAGGGATCCGTGCGGCGTCCGAATGCTCCGAGCAGGCGGCCTTCCACAGGCCAGAGATTCGGCTGGGAGTCGATGGGCGCCAGCAGGCCTCGCGAGCGGTGCCTCGGCAGCGAAAGCACCTTGGTGGTACGCAGAAAGTTGTAATCCTCCAGGCTTTCGGCAAAAGACGGCACCAGTTTGCCTTCCGAAGCGATATCCGACGGGCCTTCCAGTTTCTGCTTGATGCCGTACGCCAGGGTTACTTCCTTGGCATACACTTCCAGGGTGGCGAGTTGGTCGTTGGTCTGGTTGACTACCTTCTGCAGCTTCTGGTACCGGTTGCGCAGACTGTCGGCTTCGCGCTTCAGCGCATTGTAGTTGGCCACCTTCAGCGCCATGCGGGCATAACTGGCCACAAACCCCAGCGCCGAAAAACAACCCAGAAGAGCTAATGCGAGCACGGCATACACAGCCGTATGCGGAATATGAATTCGGCGGAGTCTTCCGCGCAACGAGTGCGCAAGCACTACAACGAAGTATTCTTGCTTCATAGTCTTCTCCGGCCAGACTCTCGTCCCCAGAGCCTGGAGGGGGCTATTTCAGAACAACTCTATGGCGAAACTGAAACTGTAACAGCCCGGACACGCTGTTGTCAAGCAAATACTGCCGCTTGCAAACTATTGAAAGAATTGGTATTATCGGAAAATATTGTGCCTAGGCGAGTCCCCGGAACGCTGTTTCTGCGGAATATGGTGCAGCGGCGAAGCCTGCTGTTCCAATTGGTCCGCCGCGATTTCCAGCAGCGATTCGTAGGGTCCGCCATGGGGTGGATCTGGGGCCTGATTCATCCCCTGGTGCTGCTGCTGAGCTGGTGGTTCGTCTTCGGCGTCTGCCTCAAGGCACCGTCGCCCCAGGGTATTCCCTACGCGTTGTTCATCTTTGCCGGTATGCTGCCCTGGCTGCTGTTCAGCGATACCGTCCAGCGTTCCGCCTCCAGCCTGCTGGAACAGTCGAACCTCATCACCAAGACCGTATTTCCGGCGGAGATTGTGCCCGTTTCGGTCTTCCTGTCCTCCCTGGTGAGCCACGGTCTGGCCTTGGCTTTGATGATCTCGCGTACGCCGTTACCCGGAACCAGATCAGTATCTTTCTGGTCGTTCTGCCGGTGTACACGTTCCTGATCGGACTTCTGGCCATCGGGCTTGGCTGGATTGTGGCCAGTTTACACGTGTTTTTGCGCGATACCGCGCAGGTTCTCAGCGTGCTGCTGACGTTTTGGTTCTGGTTCACCCCCATATTCTTTCCGGAAGCCAATTTTCCGGAGCCGGTCCGGCCCTTTCTGAAGGCCAATCCCATGTTTTTCGCCGTCCGCGCCTACCGCGGACTGCTTCTCACATCGAATTGGCCCCGATTCGAGGATTTGGCCATGCTGGCCATCTACGCCACCGCGGCCTTCGTCATTGGCGGCCTGTTCTTCCGCTACATGAAGCGCGGCTTCGCCGACGTGCTGTAGGCACGCCACCGGCGCCTGCTAGAAAGTCATCTTCAACGCCAACTGCACCGTCCGGTTCCCGTTCGCGCTGGTGATGATGCCGAACGTCGCCGGAGCGGCTACATTGTTTCCCGGGCCGTTCCACGTAGGCGAGTTGGTCAAGTTGAAGGCCGCCGCGCGGAACTGGAAGTTCAGCTTTTCGGTAGCCTGGAAGCCCTTGAACAGCGAGAAGTCCAGGTTGTGCACTCCCGGTCCGCGCACGTTAGGCAGGAAACGGCCAACATTCCCGAAGGCGAAATTTGGTGTCTGCGTGAAATCCGACTGCACGAAGTATTCGTTCAATCGATTGCCGATGGCGCCGCTACGAGCCGGGTTCTGGCCATTATCGGTGGGCCGGATACCGGGACTGTTCAGGCCTGTCGTATTGCCCCCGTTGGCGATGGCGATGGGAATACCTTTCTGGAAAGTCAGGATGCCGTTCATCTGCCAGCCGCCCAACAGGAAATCGGCAGCCTTAGGCATGGTGCTCAGGTATGCCCTGTGCCTGCCGACGGGTAATTCGTACGTGGTACTCACCACGAATCGCTGCGGCACATCCTGCGAAGAGACGGACTTCTCGCATTTCCGGCAATACGAATCCTGCTTCGAGCCGGCCTGCCCGATGTAGGTCACCACCTGCGAAGCGTCATCCAGCAGTTTGGCAATGGTGTAGCTCGCCAGCATGGTGAGGCCGCTCTTATAGCGATGCTGAACCGAGAAAATGCCCGACTGGTAGTTGGAATTCGCCATGGGCTTACGGAACGCGTTTACGCCCTGGTACTGCGGATTCGCGGAGAGCAGGTAATTCGCCTGGATTTTGGGGCTGGCGTAAATCGACGTGGGGTTTTGGATGATCCCGTAGAACGGATTGGGCACCTGGGCCAGCAGCGAATTGCCCAATGCCAGGTCCGATGCCGGCAACTGATTGTAGGCCGTGCTGCTTTCCCCGTCCGGCAGGTGCTGCCCCTTGCTGCCCAGGTATCCGGCCTGCACCAGCCAACTGGATTTTACCTGTTGCTGCACCGTGAAATTCCACTGCTGGATCATGGGATTTACGTAATCGTTGAAGTAGCTGTCCTGCACGGTGCCGCCGATGTCGGTGAGGGTGCCGCTAATCGGTCCCTGCTGCGGCCCCAGCGGACGAATCAAGCCGTTCGGAAACGGATTGCTCAGGCTGGCTACAAACGATTGCCCGCTGTCCAAGGTAGTGTTGAGAGCCGTGCCGCCGGTGAATCCTTCCGTTCCCGAGGTCCCCGACGTGCCGGCTGCCTGTAGCATCGAGGGTGCATACAAAATGCCGTATGCGCCGCGAATCACCGTGTTGTTGAAGGGATGATAGGCGAAGCCGATGCGCGGAGCCCAGTTGTTCATGTCCGTGGGTGTCTGGTGCCGTCCGTAAAGGGCGCCCGGCGTTCCCACGAATCGCATATCCCCCTTCAGATTCCCGCAATTGGGACAGACCGCGCTGGACGCCACCTGGCCCTGCAGCGGCGACGCCGCCGTGATGTCGAAATAGCTGAGCCGGTTGTATCGCTCGGTGCGCGGCACATCCACGTCGTAGCGGACGCCCAGGTTCAGGGTCAGCTTGTTACTGACTTTCCAGTCGTCCTGGAAATAGCCGCCGGCGTACCAGCTCGACGTCGCGGCCGAAAAGCTGTACTGAATGTCGTTGCCGTTGTTATTCGGCAGGCCCAGGAGGAACGTGGCGAAGCCGTTGCCCTGGGTGGTGGATGTGCCGAGAGAGGTATTCTGCTGGGTAAAGGCGCTACCGAAGGCGTATTGGCCGTCCGGGCTGCCGTACTGAGTGAAGTTGACGAACAGCTTCTCGACTGTGGCGCCCATCTTCAGCGTATGTTTGTTCAGAACCTTGGTCAGATCGGCACGCAGGATGTGCGAGTAGGGAACATCCTTCAACGTGGTGTAGGAACTCTGGCCCAGGTTATACCCTGAAGTATTTCCACCCGCACTGATCTGGGGAAATTCGAAGTTGTCCACCACGCTGTTGATAATCGACGGAAAGCCCAGAGAGGAAGGCGTCGTTCCTTCGGAGAATGGGAAGCGGTACGAACTGTCGCGCGCAAACCCGTAGTTCACATTGAAGATGGTGGTGGGTGTGAAGTTATAAATCGCATTGATGGTCGCGTTGCGATTGTAGAAGTTCACCGGCCCGGTTCCGGCCGAAGTCCCCGGATTGCCGTAGCCGTTGAAATCCGAGCTGTTGCCGCTCTGGTTGGAAAACCGTCCGAACATGCGGAATTTTTCGGAGAAATATTGGTCCACCCGGCTATCGATCTGATCGTAAGGATTGTTCGCCACGCCCTGTACTTTCCAGTTGCCTGTTTGCAGCGCGGGGTTGGTGATGCAACTGGCACAGTTCGGCTCCGGCCAGTATTTCATGAGCTTCATGGCCACAGGGTCGAAGCGGTTCTGCGGGACCACATTGTTGGGGAACGGCTGGCGGAAGCAGTTGGGTTGAGAGGACGGGCAGGCGGCGCTCGGACCGCTTGTCGCCGGATCGTAAAGCGCGATCGGCGCGCCCGACCCCGCCGCCGGCGCCATTGGTCATGCCGGTGAAGATGCCCTGCCGCATCGCATCGGTGGGCACGCTGCCGGTATAGGTTCTGGCGCTGGGGGTGCGGACGCTCTGTTCGCTGACGAAAAAGAACGTCTTGTTCGAGCCGTTATACACCTTGGGAATCCGGACCGGCCCGCCGAATGTGCCGCCGAACTGGTTATAGCGGACAATCCCTTTGGGCAGACCGTTGCGGTTGTTTCCCCAGCTATTGGCGTTCAAAATGTCGTTCTGGAAGTACTCGAACAGGCTGCCGTGATAGTCGTTGGTGCCGCTGCGCGTGGCGATGTTGATGGTGCCGCCGCCCGTCCGGCCGTACTCGGGCGCCAGCGAATTGGTCACAATGGACATTTCCTGTACGCTGTCTTCGTTCGGTACGTATCCGATCTGCAGGTGGCTCACGTTGTTCTCGGGCACAATCACCGATGTGCCGTCGATGGTGACATCGTTATAATCGTTCCTGCCGCCGCTGATCCACGGACTGTTCGACCCGGCGCTCGGAATCACTCCAGGCACCAGCGTCACCAGGGACATCGGGCTCCGGTTCCCGTTTAATGGCAAATCCAGAATCGCGTTGCTGCTGACCGTCGTGGTCAACGTGGAAGTTTCCGTGGACAATTGCGCCGCGCTGGCTTCCACCTGCACCGTGGTGGAGACATCGCCCAGCTTCAGCGCTATGGGGAGAGTCACCGTCTGTTCCACGTCCAGCAGAATATTGCTTTGGATGTATTTCTGAAAGCCCGGCTTCTCTACCGACACCCGGTAAGTACCCGGTTGCAGGTACCTTTGATAGAAGCGGCCTTCGGCATTGGTTACCTGCGTCCAGTGGACGTTGGTGGCCTGATTTTCGACCGTTACGCTTGCGTTTGGAACCGCGGCGTTGGATGCGTCGGTGACGCGACCGTCTAACGTCCCGGTGGCGTTTTGGGCACTCGCCCAGCTTGTGAGTACGGCGGCGGCAACGATGACTTGTAAAGACCTGAACATGGGTCTCCCCCCTCTTTCTGGTTATCTTCTTACATTTCTGACCAGCGTGCGAATACGATCAGCGGTAGGCAGCGTAAAGATAACGGCCCCCTCTTGGATGGCTTATATATATGCTTCTGAAAGGGAGGGCTCAACGGGTTACACGGTGATTCACGGTGCATACCGGGGTCTGGCGGTGCGGTATCGTACAGATCGAGGGCTACCGGCGGTCTTTACTGCAGGGCCATGATCTCACCCGGCGAGCGGGGCGCCGCTGCCTCAAGCGCCGCATAGAGGGCAATCACCGGGATTTTTGGACTGGCGCAGATGGCTCGCAAAGCGACCGATACCCAGGGGGTCCAGGGCCATCCGTCCGATCAGGATATTGACCGGCAGAAACCACTCGATACGATTGGCTTTCTGAAAGTCGCTGGTTTCCACGAACGCCTGCATGGCTGCCACCACCTCTTCCTGCACGGGACCGGGTGGAACCAGGCTCAACGTATCGGCGTAGAGCGAACTCACCAGACGGAAATATTGGGCCGGAGTGACCGCGGAGGTCGCATGGGAGCCGGCCAGGGTGGCCAGAAACTTGCGTAGTTGTTCCTGCCACTCGGGGGTGGCTTTCCGCGCGGCAGGGTACGGCGCCTGGGTTTGGGGATCGAAGATCAGGTTTTTATATCCCTCGGCGAGCGCCTGGCACAACGTGTCCTGACAGGCGCGAAGTCCCTCGGCAACGCCCTCCAAACCGGTGGGCGTGGTTTCCTGTTCCTGAATCGGCTGGATGGGAGAGACCCGCAGCTTGGTGTTGAAAAAGGCCACACCTTCACCGCCGATCATCGGCGCGCCGGTATCCAGGGCGATCTTCTGTTCTCCAGAAGGGTTCATCACATCGTCGTCGGCGCAGCGTGCGGTCTGCTGGTTGTGTACCAGGTAAACCCGGTAGCTCTCCAGCAACGGCAGCGGCGAGATCTTGCGGCGCCGGCATTCCTCCACCAGTTGGAGGATCTGCGGCCCCGCGTCGCGGACGAAGGTAAAAGAACGGTCGTCTCCGGAAATCCGGGCAAGCGCCTGCGTGAAGGCAGTCACCTGCGCCTGGAAGTCGCTATCCCTGGCCGCACCGATAATCGCCTTTGCCGCGAGCGCGACTTCGACCGGCGACCGGAGCGCGCCCACCTGTTCCAAAACCTGGCGTGGAGGCGCCAGACGGGCGAGCGCCTGGTAATAACCGGCCACGTTATACGCCATGAAGCCGGCGCAGGTCAGCTTGGGAACCTGTACCGGCGGTATCTGTTGAAACAGCGCCCGGGCCTTGGCCGGGTCCAGTGGTTCCATCGCCTCGATCGCCCGCAGGCGCAGCGATAGCCCGTCCAGATCCTGCGAAAAGGCACGATTGAGAAATCCGGCCGCGCCGGGAATCTTGAGAGTGACGGCCTCGCGTTTGAGCGGCTCCTGCGCTTCGGATGCGCGCTGGAATGCCTGCTCCAGCAGTTCCGTGCGGCGTTTATTGTCAAGGGAATTCAGGGACGCGAGACGAATCAATGCGCCGGCCGCGAATTCACCGGGCACGCCGCGAGCCAGTTCGATTACAGCATCCACAGGCGGCGCTTCCGCAGCCGCGCACAGGAAGGGAAATAGGACCAATAACGCCAGGTTCTTCATTGAGTTGTGCGAGGTAAAGAAATATTTTACCCCCAATGAAGGCCGGAATCCGAGACCCCGCGGAAGCGCTATTAGCTTCCCGCGATGGTGTTTGCGCTAGTGAGATCGGAGTTGGACGTAATCCAGATCTGGTTGATGGCGTTACGGCCGCTACCGACCAAAGCCAGGCAGGCGATGGCGATGAACGTCATCAGGAGCGTGTATTCGATCAGGTCTTGTCCATCCTCTTCCCGCGCAAAATTATTCAGGTACTGGGCCATCTATATCTCCTAAGGCGATTACACCCGATCTTACATACTTTCGCAATGTTAACTTCGGCAAGTTAGTACCAAAATCTGAAGAAATTAAAGGAGATATTAACTGTTGTTAGCGCCCGGCCAATCACCAGTACTACCTATAGTTACTAGAGTACTACCGAGCCCGGTTATCAGGAAATCCGGGATGGTGTGGAGCGCACCGCTCGGCCGTGCCGACCCCCGTTATTGACCCACGTTTGTAAACGGGGTGGGCGTCCCCCGAGCGCCTTTAGGCTTCTCCCTTGCACAGCCATGAGGCGCCATGCCAGGAGCTTGCTCACCAGCGCGTTGTGATCGAGTCGGACTCCCTATTTTGATAATGTTGGATCAAAATAGGTGGACCAGCACCTGCATCGCAGACGCGCTCCGCAACCATTTTACTCAATCATCTGCGGGTGAGCGAATAAAAAATGATCGAAATAGTAATGCATCAGCAAAACGCTGAGCACCACCACAAAGTAGCTACGATCCGGCGAGAGGTTTGTTAGCGAACGAACAATCAGGGTGAGGATCACCATGAAACCGGTGGCGGCGAGAAAACAAAGGTAGTAGGCCCCCATACTGTCGCGCCGCACCAGACGCCGCACAAAGCCGTTGGAAATCTCACCGCGCTGGTCGCGCAACTTATTGATCAGCCACAACAGAAACAGATATTGGAACGAGTGCCAGGTATTATAGCCCTGGAACAGCACGTCCAGGTTCGAACCCATCGGCAGGAGGAAGGAAACCAGCGTGGTGATGCCGATGAGCAGGGTCTTGGGCACGCTGGCGCGTCCCTGCCGGAATTCCAGGATGGTCTTGCCCACCCAGACCGTCAAAAAGAACGCGAAAACCACTCCGGCCATTTGAGCCAGTGGGATGGCGCGCAGCCAGTCCGGGTAGGGAAGCACTACTCCACCGACGTAAAACTGGCGGAGGGAGAGCTTGTAAATGCCCAACGGGTACAACGCCGTGAGGATCAAACCGTAATCCACCAGTCGTGACCATTGGGGATCCGGCTTCGCACGACTGCGGGCGCGATAGCAGTCGGATAGGTAAATCACCTGATGCAGAACGTGCAGGGATGCCCAACTGAAAAAAAACGTGATGAGAATTTCGTAGTGATAAACCCCCAGGCACACTACCAAAACCGGCAACACGAACGCCAGATTGCTGTACCAGCGGTAACGGGCCCGGAATTTTGGATCCAGAAAAGTAAAGGTGATGGTGGAAAACAGGTGGGGACCGCCCACCAGGGTAGCCACCGCAATATTGATCAGGTCAATTGCCTGCTGCGGTTTCATCCAGCCGGAAACCTGGGCAAGCCACGCAATCAAAAAAGGAAAAGGAACGAGAACCGCGCTGAAGATGATCAGGGGCAGGTCCCAGGATCGTTTGTAAATCCAGCCCGGTTCCCGCCCGGATATCAGGCTCGCTGAGCCTGCCAAGGCAGCCATAGCGAGCATCATACCGTTAACCACCGGTATGGTTCAATCGGTTATCGCACCGGAGTCGGTTCTTCCAGTCGTATTTCTCAACACCGTGCTTGTATTTGCGGCGTAATGGACATAGCATTGAAGTCGAAGGGTGTGATTTCAGATGAAACTGTCTTTTATGGTTTCGATTCTCGTGGCTGCGAGCTTCGTGGCTTACGCGCAACAGGCGATGCCTAGGATGACGTCTGTAGATCCGATGAGCGGGAAGAAAGGCGATGTAATCGCAATCGCCGGCGAAAATCTGCAAAAGGAGTTGGTTTCCAAAGTCTTTCTTACCGACGGCAAGAACGATATCCAGGTCGAAGTTACCGAACAGACCGCTACTTCCATCAAATTCAAAGTGCCCGCCAAGGCTGTGGGACGGATGACGCTGATGGTGTTAACTTCAGGCAAGGAAGCCAAATACATCGAACAGCCGGTGAAATTGACGATCGACGACGGGGTAACCGCTCCCCAGTAGACGGCTTGCGTTAGCGCCGGTACGGTGTGCTGAGGTATTTCCTGCACTCCTGCGAGGCCTCCGCATCCGGAGCGTACGCGATGGCTTTTCGATAGGCGTCCAAAGCCTCCGGGCGGCGGCGCGTCATATCGTAAATCTGGCCCATGCGCAGCCAGGCGAAAGCCCCGCTGTTGAGGTCCACATCATCGGACGCCGAGGCGGCGGTGACTTTCTTCATGTTCTCCAGGGCCTGGTCCAGATCGCGATACCAGAACTGTATGGTGCCTTCCTGAAAATAAATCTTCTCCCAGGGCACACGATCGTATCCCGGAGCGTGACTGGTCTTCAGGTTGGCGACTTCGTCCACCGCTTGCAGGGCATGCGTCTTGTCGTTGGACATGCTGTACATCTGGGATAGTTCGAGGCGCAACAGGTAATTGCGTGGAAATCGCCGGATGAGGTCCTGTACCAGGGGCACCGCGCGGGCGGCCTGATTTTCGCGGCGATACAGGGCACACAGGAAAAGCTCGGCGTCAACTTTGTTCTTATCGCCGTTTTTGGCGACGTTTTGCACGATGCGAATGCCCTGCTCCTTATCGCCGTGGATGCCCACTAAGAAACCGAACATCCGCCACTGCCACGGCAGGCTGCCGATGATGTAATCGTGGAGTCCCTGCACCAGGGTCGCATCCACGTTTTTGGGTTCCAGTTCGCTGATACGATTGTGCAGCCGGCGCGCGGCGGTGGCATCCCGCAGCGAATCGCGCCACGACTTTTTGACCACCCAATAATAGTTCGAGCGCAGCCCGTAGGAGATGCCGAGCGAGTACATGGCTGCCGTATCGTTGGGACGGCTCTTCAGGCGGGCGTCGGCCAGCGACATTGCCTTGCCCAGTTCAGTCAGGAAGTGCTTCTCGGTTTCCGGCGTCGGATTCAGCTTGGGACGGCGCAGGAAGGAGTTTGTCCCCGAAACCAGTTCGCTTTCCAGCGCGCCATTGCGGAACATCTCCTGGAACACGATGGTCTGCGCCAGGTGGTTGTACAGTTCGGGATCGTTGGGGTTCTGGGCGATGGCCTTTTGGAAATCGGCCATGGCGGGTTCGTACTCTAGATTGTAGAAATGATCGTAGCCTTCATCGACCAGCGTTTTCTGTGCCCGCGCGGGAGCCGCGAAAGCCATCAGGACCAGCAGAAGAACCCGCACCATTCTATGGTAGAACGAGCGGGAGCCACATCAAAGAACGTACAGCCGCAGCATCCACCAAACCAGAAAAAGCGCGATCGCCGCTACCACGATGTAGCGGATCCACTGCCCGGGTGTTTTGGGTTCGGTGCGATTCTGCATGGCCGTTATCGCGATCCCAACAACTCCAGAAATGCCTGCGTGGCGCGATTGAACTTCTTGCGCTTGCGATGCACCACGCCCACCGGACGCACCAGCTCCGGCGCGTGCAGCGGCACCGCCACCAGGCGGCCCTGCGCGATTTCCGCCTGCATGGTGCGCGCGGGCAGAATGCTGATGCCGGAGCCCAGCGCGACCGCCTCTTTGATCATACCGATGTTGTCAAAGTGCATCACCGCGTGGATCTCGATTCCCTGGGCGCGCAGGAAGCGGTCCAGCTCGCGGCGGATGGAAAGGTCCTCATCGAACGCGATGAAGTCCTGCCCGTTCAGGTCCGCGGGATAGACCTCGTCGCGGGCGGCCAGCGGGTGCGAAGGCGCCACTGCGAGTTGCATTTCCTCATCGCGCCAGGGAATGGCGGCGATGTCGCGGGTGGAAACGGGGTAGCTGACCAGGCCCAGATCCGCGGAATCGTTTAGAACGGAGTCGTAGATCTTGTCCGGACGCATGTATTCCACCGCCAGGTTCGATGCCGGGTACCGCACCGAGAATTCGTCCTGCAGGCGGCTCATTTCGCTCAGGCCGATGGAGTAAATGGAGGCTACCCGCACCGTGCCCGCGATCTCGCCTTTGAGCGATTCCAGGGCGAGGGAGAATTCCTCTTCCCGGTGCAGTACGTCGCGGCAGAAGTCGGCATAGAGTTTTCCTGCCTGGGTCAATTCCAGGGGCCGTTTGCTGCGATCGAACAGGGGCAGTCCCAGGCGCCGTTCCACCTCCTGGACGTGCTGGCTGGCTGCCGACTGGCTCACTCCGCAATGGGCTGCCCCCCTGCTCATGCTCTTGGTGCTTGCTATCTCTCTGAAAAGCTTAAGTTCCTGGAAACCCACGGAGCCACTGTAGCATAAGAGGGTCTAATAGTGAAGAGATAATATTTCCCTATTGCCTAATAGTAATGACGCTGGTACACTATTTTTCAAGGCAACCGCCGATCAGCACCGAAACCGCGGCCGCATTACCCTCGCTGTGCAGCGGATTTCCAAGAGAACAACTATGAACCACTCTGTTGTGAGCAGCGGATTACCCGAAGCGCAGGGTCTCTACGACCCGCGAAACGAGCATGATGCCTGCGGCATCGGCTTTGTCGCCAACATTAAGGGTCAGAAATCGCACGACATTATCCTGAAGGGCATTCAGGTGCTGATCAACCTGACCCATCGCGGCGCGTGCGGTTGCGATCCGGAGACCGGCGATGGCGCCGGCGTGCTGATCCAGATTCCGCACCGGTTTTTCGTCCGCGAATGCGCCAAGCTGGGTTTCACCCTGCCGCAGCCGGGAGAATACGGCGTGGGTATGACGTTCCTTCCCGTGGAGCGCCATGCGCGCCTGCAATGCGAGGGCGTGATCGAGCGGATCGTGCGCGAGGAAGGGCTCAGCATGTTGGGCTGGCGCGATACGCCCATCGAGGGCACCGCCATCGGCCGCGTGGCGCGCGGTTCGCAGCCTTACATCCAACAGATATTCATTGCCCGCGCCAAGGGCATGCACGAAGATGACCTGGAGCGCAAGCTTTACATCGTGCGCAAACGCGCCGAAAGCGAGATCGGCGCATCGTCCATTTCCGATAAGAGCTTCTTCTACATTCCCTCGCTCTCGGCCCGCACGATCGTTTATAAGGGCCTGCTGCTGGCGCCGCAGATCGCCAATTTCTATCCCGAACTGAGCGATCCGGAAGTGGTGAGCGCGCTGTGCCTGGTGCATCAGCGATTTTCCACCAACACGTTTCCCACCTGGCAGCTTGCCCACCCTTTCCGCTTCATCGCGCACAACGGCGAAATCAATACGCTGCGCGGCAACGTGAACTGGATGCACGCCCGCCAGAGCGATTCTGGCTTCGCCTCTGTTCGGCGACGATATCAAGAAGCTGTTTCCCGTCATCCAGCCCAACGGCAGCGATTCGGCGGCCTTCGACAATGCGCTGGAACTGCTGGTGCATGTCCGGGCCGCGGCATCCCTCACGCCATGGCCATGCTGATTCCCGAAGCCTGGTCGAAGAACCAGCACATGAATCCGCAGAAGCGCGCGTTCTACGAATACCACGCCTCGCTGATGGAGCCGTGGGACGGACCGGCCGCCATCGCCTTCACCGACGGGCGCTCGATCGGCGCCACGCTGGATCGCAACGGCCTGCGCCCGGCGCGCTACCTGGTCACGAAAGACGATCTGCTGATCATGGCCTCGGAAACCGGTGTGCTGCCGGTGAAGCCGGAAGACGTCAAGCTGAAGGGGCGCCTGCAGCCCGGCAAGATGCTGCTGGTGGATACCGTGGAAGGGCGCATTGTTTCCGACCGGGAGCTGAAGCGCGTCGCTGTACGGCCGCAATCCGTACCAGCTTTGGATCAAGGAAAATCAGATCACGCTGGATCAGCTGGCCGATCCGCCGCGCGAGCATGCCGCCGATTCGGCCACCCTGCTGGCGCGCCAGCGCGCTTTCGGCTACACCGATGAGGACGTGCGCATCGTGCTGGCGCCCGATGGCGCAGAAGGGCGAGGAGCCGGTGGGTTCCATGGGCACCGATACGCCGCTGGCCTGTCTCTCCGATAAGCCGCAGCCGCTGTTCAATTATTTCAAGCAGCTCTTCGCGCAGGTGACCAACCCGCCCATCGACCCGATTCGCGAAGAGATGGTGATGTCGCTCACCAGCTACATCGGCACCGAGCGCAACATTCTGGCCGAGACGCCGCAGCACTGCCACACGCTGAAGCTGCCGCATCCCATCCTCACCAATCGCGATCTGGAAAAGCTCCGCCGCGTCTCGCAGGGCGATTTTCTGGCCACCACGCTGCCCATGCTCTTCGCCGTGGAAGAAGGCGCCAAGGGCCTGGAGCGCGCGCTGACGCAACTGTGCCGCCGCGCCTCGCTGGCCATTCAATCCGGCTACACGCTGCTGATTCTTTCCGACCGCGGACTGGACGAAGAGTACGCGCCCATTCCCAGCCTGCTGGCCCTGGCTGCGGTGCACAATCACCTGGTGCGCGAAGAGACGCGCACGCAGGTGGCGCTGATCATCGAATCCGGCGAGCCGCGCGAGGTGATGCACTTCGCGCTGCTGATCGGGTATGGCGCCAGCGCGGTGAATCCGTACCTGGCGCTGGAAACCGTGGGCCCGACGGCAAGGCGCTGCCAATTTCATCAAGTCCATCAACAAGGGACTGCTGAAGACGTTCTCCAAGATGGGCATCTCCACCTTGCAGACGCTATCGCGGGGCGCAGGTGTTCGAAGCCATCGGACTGAACAAGCAGGTGGTGGACAAGTATTTCACCGGCACGGTTTCGCGGGTTGACGGCGTGGGTCTGGACGTGCTGGCGCAGGAGGCCATCCAAAAGCACCGGTACGCTTTTCATCCGGTCACCGAGTCCGATACCGAACTGGCCGTAGGGCGGCAACTACCAATACCGCGCGCGCGGCGAGTATCACCTCTACAATCCGCAGACCATCGCCAAACTGCAGCACGCGGTGCGGTCGGAAAGCGCCCAGACGTTCCAGGAGTACACCGATCTGATCGATAAGCAGGAGCGGCAGCTCTGCACCCTGCGCGGGCTGCTCGAGATCGGCAGGGCTGAGGAGCCGGCGCCGATCGAGGAAGTCGAGCCGGCGCGCGAAATCGTGAAGCGCTTCGCCACCGGCGCCATGTCTTTCGGCTCCATCTCCAAAGAGGCCCACGAAACGCTGGCCATCGCCATGAATTCGATGGGTGGCAAATCCAATACCGGCGAGGGCGGGGAAGACGAGGCGCGCTTCGGCACGCCGCGGCGCAGCGCCATCAAGCAGGTGGCCTCGGGCCGCTTCGGCGTCACTACCAATTACCTGGTGAATGCCGACGAGTTGCAGATCAAGATGGCCCAGGGCGCCAAGCCCGGCGAGGGTGGACAACTCCCTGGACACAAAGTGGATGCTACCATTGCGCGCGTGCGCCATTCCATTCCCGGGGTGGGCCTGATTTCGCCGCCGCCGCACCACGATATTTATTCCATCGAGGATCTCGCCCAGCTCATCTACGACCTGAAAAACGTCAACCCCAAGGCGCGGATTTCGGTGAAGCTGGTGGCGGAAGTCGGCGTCGGTACCGTGGCCGCGGGCGTGGCCAAGGCGCATGCCGACGTAGTCCTGATCTCGGGCGATACCGGCGGCACCGGGGCTTCGCCGCTCAGCAGCATCAAGCATGCCGGCGTGCCGTGGGAACTGGGGCTGGCGGAGACGCACCAGGTGCTGGTGTTGAACGATTTGCGCGGGCGTATCCGCGTGCAGACCGACGGCAAACTGCAGACCGGCCGCGACGTCACCATCGCCGCGCTGCTGGGCGCTGAGGAGTTCGGCTTTTCCACCGCGCCGCTCATCGCCATGGGCTGCATCATGATGCGCAAGTGCCATCTCAACACCTGCCCGGTGGGCATCGCCACCCAGGATCCGGTGTTGCGCGCCAAGTTCCAGGGCACTCCGGAGCAGGTGATCAATTTCTTCTTCTTCATCGCGGAGCAGGTGCGGCAGTACATGGCCCAGATGGGCTTCCGCACCTTCGACGAAATGGTGGGCCGCGTGGATATGCTGGACGCGCGCCACGCGGTGGACCACTGGAAGGCCAAGGGCCTCGACCTCTCCACGATTCTTTACCGTCCGCAAGTGCCCAGCCGCGTGGCCCGCCGCTGCGTGCAGGCGCAGGACCACGGGCTCTCCGAAGCCCTCGACTACAAGCTGATCGACTACGCCCGCGAGGCTATTGAGAACGGCACGCCAGTCGAAATCAAGCTGCCCATTCGCAACATCCATCGCACCGTGGGCGCCATGATGTCCGGCGAAATCGTGCGCAAACACGGCTCTGCGGGCCTGCCGGACGACACCATCCATTGCAGCTTCACAGGGTCCGCCGGCCAGAGCTTCGGCGCGTTCCTGGCCAGGGGAGCGACGCTCGAACTGGAAGGCGACGCCAACGACTATGTGGGCAAAGGCCTCTCCGGCGGGCGTATCGTGGTGTATCCGCCGCGCACCTCCACCTTTTTACCCGAAGAGAATATCCTGATCGGCAACGTGGCCCTCTATGGCGCCACCAGCGGCGAGGCATTCTTCAATGGCATGGCCGGCGAGCGGTTCGCCGTGCGGAATTCGGGCGCGACGGCGGTGGTGGAAGGCCTGGGCGACCACGGCTGCGAATACATGACCAACGGCCTGGTGGTCGTGCTGGGCAAGTGCGGCCGCAACTTCGCCGCCGGCATGAGCGGCGGCATTGCCTACGTGCTGGACGAAAAGGGAGATTTCGCGGACAAGCGCTGCAACCACGGCGACGTGGACCTGGAACCGGTGCCGCCGGACGATTACGCCCTGCTACGCTCCCTGATCGCCAGGCATGTGGAAGCCACCGCCAGCCCGCGCGGGCAGTGGGTGCTGGAAAACTGGGACGCCATGCGCGAAAAGTTTGTGAAGGTGTTTCCGCGCGAGTACCGCCGGGTGCTGGGTATTCCCCGGCCGGCCGGCGCTTTGGAAACCACGGGGGTCCACTAAATGGCCAAGACTACCGGCTTTCTCGAATACGCCCGCGAGCTTCCCCAGCGGCGTCCGCCGGCCGAACGCGTCAAAGACTGGTTCGAAATCTACCAGCCCTTTCCCCATGCCAGCCTCACCAACCAGGCGGCCCGCTGCATGGATTGCGGGGTGCCGTTCTGCCATAACGGATGTCCGCTGACCAACCTGATTCCGGACTGGAACGACCTGGTGTGGCGCGGTGAGTGGCGGGATGCCGTGCGCCAGTTGCACGCCACCAATAATTTTCCTGAATTCACCGGCCGCATCTGCCCCGCGCCGTGCGAAGCCTCCTGCGTGCTGGGCATCAACGAGCCTCCGGTCACCATCAAGCAGATCGAAAAGACCATCATCGACCGGGCCTTCACCGAGGGCTTCATCAAGCCCGAGCCCGCCGCCAACAAGACCGGGCGGCGTGTGGCCGTGGTAGGGTCGGGACCGGCGGGGCTGGCCGCCGCGCAGCAACTGGCGCGCGCCGGCCACGACGTCACGGTATTCGAGAAAAACGACCGCATCGGCGGCCTGCTGCGCTACGGCATCCCCAATTTCAAAATGGAAAAGCAGCTCATCGACCGGCGCCTGGAGCAGATGCGCGGCGAAGGGGTGACCTTCCAGACCAACGCGCACGTGGGCGTATCGATTTCCGCCGACGAACTGCGGCGCAAGTTCGATGCGATTCTGCTGGCGGGAGGCGCCGAGCACCCGCGCGACCTGAAAGTGCCGGGGCGCGAGCTTAAGGGCATCCACTTCGCCATGGAGTTTCTGCCGCAGCAGAATCGCGTGTGCGAAGGCGATGCGGTGGCCGGCCAGATTCTGGCCACGGGCAAGCGCGTGGTGATCATCGGCGGCGGCGATACCGGCGCGGATTGCCTGGGCACCAGCCACCGGCAGGGGGCGCTTTCGGTCACGCAGTTCGAATTGCTTCCCAAGCCGCCGGAGGATCGCTCGGCCTCCACACCGTGGCCGTTGTGGCCGCTGCAACTGCGCGTGGAAAGCTCGCACGAAGAGGGCGGCGCGCGCGATTGGAGCGTCAGTACGGTGAAGTTCACCGGCGACGAGAAGGGCAATGTCCGGCAGTTGCACGCCATCCGCGTGGGCCCGGCGCCGAAGTTCGCTCCGCAGCCCGGCACCGAATTCACCCTGGATGCCGACCTGGTGCTGCTGGCGATGGGTTTCCTGGGGCCGTTGAAGCACGGGTTGCTGGAGCAACTGCACGTCAATCTGGATGGCCGCGGCAACGTGGCGACCGATGCCAACCACATGTCGAGCGTCCCGGGCGTGTTCGCCGCGGGAGACATGCGGCGGGGCCAATCGCTGGTGGTCTGGGCCATCGCCGAAGGGCGCAAAGCGGCCCGCGGCATCGACGAATACCTGATGGGCGAATCCCGGCTGCCGTAGGACGGGCCTCCCGGCCTGTCCGCATGTCAAGAGACAGGCCAGGAGGCCTGTCTTACGCTTGACTTTGGCAAGCAATTTAGTTGACGATGGCAACTATGGATGCCATTGCCTCCGTACGGGAATTCAACCGTTTTTACACCCGCCGCATCGGGGTGCTTCGGGAACACCTCTCGGAAAGCCCTTTCTCGCTGGCCCAGGCGCGCGTTCTGTACGAACTCGCGCAGAAGCCGCAGGTAACCGCCGGCGAGCTGGCCCGGGAACTCGACCTGGATGCCGGATACCTCAGCCGCATCCTGGCGGGCTTCGAAAAGCGCAAGCTCCTCACCCGCCAGCGCTCGAAAGCCGACGCCCGCCAGTCGCACCTGCGGCTCACCGGCGCCGGACGAGCCGCCTTCCGCCCTCTCGACAGACAATCCACCCGGGAGGTCAATGCCATGCTGGCGTTCCTGACGCCGCCGGAACAGGCGCGCCTGGTGGAGGCCATGGAGACCATCGAGGAGTTGCTGGCGCCGGCGGCAGCCGCGGAGGCTCCCTTCGTACTGCGGCCGCCCCGCCCGGGCGACATGGGCTGGGTGATCCATCGCCACGGCGCGCTGTACGCCCAGGAGTATCACTGGGACGAGACTTTCGAATGGCTGGTGGCGGGCATTGTCGCTGAGTTCCTGAAGAAGTTCGATGCCCGCCGCGAAGCCTGCTGGATTGCCGATATGCGCGGCGCCATCGCCGGCTGCGTTTTCCTGGTCCGGCAGTCAGCCCGGGTGGCCAAGCTGCGCCTGCTGCTGGTGGAACCCTGGGCCCGCGGCCATGGCATCGGCCAGCGCCTGGTGGCCGAGTGCATTCCTCTTCGCCCGCCAATGCGGCTACCGGAAGTTGACGCTGTGGACCAACAAAAATCTTCACGCCGCCCGCCGCATTTACGAACGCCAGGGCTTTCAACTGGTGAAAGAGGAGCCGCACCACAGCTATGGTCACGACCTGGTGGGCCAGGACTGGGCGCTGCAACCTATAGGCGGGTAGTTCCGGGAGCTATTTCAGAGTATCGTTCAGAACGCGCGCCAGGCGGTCGCCGGCTTTTTCGATCTGCACACGAATCAGCGGGTCGGCGGCGGCTTCATAGGCCGCACCCAGCGGCTCGGGCGTGCCCTTCGGCTCGGGCGGCAGTTTGCCGTACACAACGGTCTGCGCTGCCTTGTGCGATTCCTCGGCCCAATCCGCCACGGTGCCCTTGGACCAATTCCTGCGGCGCTTTTGCGCTTCCTTCAGCATGGCCGGAAACAGGTCGTCCTCTTTGCCCATGCGGCCGAGCAGACCGCTGTCCCAGGTGCTGTGCAGATTGCCGGGCCGGTCGAACAACACCACGTGGACATCGTTGCCGCCCTTGTCTTTGTTGTCGGAGCAGTGGAGCGGCTGGTGCATGTCGCCCACGAAATGGACCACGAACATCAGCGCTTCCTTACGCTGTTCGGCGGTGGCCGCGGAGTTTATCATGAGGGCGCGCTGGATGGCGATCTGCGCCACAACGCAATCGTCTTTGGGGCAATCGCGCGCCAGGTCCATGTGGGGCTGATCGATGGGAATATCGATGTAGTGCCAGGGGCCGCTGTTGGGGCGCTGCCGGCGTACCTGGTCGGCCCAACTGGAAATCGAAACCAGGGTCTGGTCCGGTCCCAGGATTTCTCTCACCTTGGCTTGCGCGGCCGGAGTGAGTTGGGCGAGGGCGATGCGCGCCACCAGGTTGTGTCCCTCGGGACCCCAACCATAGACCGGCAGGACACTGCACGCCAGGGCCGCCGCCAGGAATTTTCGCATAGTCCTACAGGCTAGCATGCGGCGGAAAAACCAAAGGCACTTACCACGCCAGATGTTCGCCGCCGCCCAGCTTGAGATTGAGGATCGCCGGACCGGCACGGTCGAATTCCACGGAGCGAAGCTGCCCGGAATAGGGCCGGGACACGGTGAGGGTGGCGAGCACGGTCTCGGGATGCCGGCCGGCCGCTTGTATGGCGCTGCGGACGGTGCCGCCCAAAGGGACGGTGACCTCCTTTTCATTTACGGTCACGACCAGGAATGGATTCACGCCGACGCGCTGCGGCAGGACGACGCAGAGTCCGCCGGACTGTTGGCACGTGGAAGCATCGGCGCCCATCGCTTTGGTGCGGCGGTCGAGATCTTCGCGCGTCGTGCCGGAGATGACGATGGCGGTGACGCCGTTATCGTCCGTCTTATAGAAGAGGCGGTAGAAGGCTGCCTGCGGAGGAAATTGAAAATAATTCACCGCGGGGGAGACCAGGTGCTCGGCGCCGTTGCGGGTGGTGCGGTCGGCATAGAGTGGCTCGAAATGGAAGCCGCTGCGTCCGGCATTGGGCCGGAGGGCGTACCAGGCGATCTCGAATCCCGTGAGGGCGGGCGCTTTCACATCGACCGTGAGTTGGGCGCCGCTGCCGGTGACAGCGGCAATATCGAGAGTGCCGGCGCCGATCGGGCTGCGCACTTCCAGCCGGTTCTCGGCGCCGAGTTCGACGTAACCGCTTTGCACATCGTTGGCGTGCAGCAGGCGGAAGGCGATTTGCGATTCCAGGGGCACGGAGTCCGCGATCAGGTTCGCCAGCCGGAGGCCTTCGCCCTGAGCGATGCAGCCGTGGGCTTCGGCCTGCATGGTCCAATTGCCGAGCCATCCCGGCTGCTTCTGCTGGAGGAGGGAGTCGCGGTCCACGGTGAGGACGAGGCGTTTCCTACGAAGTTGGAGCATGGGGGCTTCCGCGGCGCAGGAGCCCGGGCCCGGAGCGATGTCGCTCACCAGGGTGCGCTGGACGACATCCGGCCCGGGGACGCCGGGCGGAACCAGTACCGGGCCGCGGAGGCGGTAGGTGTCGAAGACTGGCTTGTGGACGCAGGCGGCAGTGAGGAGGGCCAGCGCCAGGATAGTTCTCCGCATGCTAAAAATTTAGCACATGGGGAGGTCAGATTCCGGTGTCTCCCTTTTTTGCGCGGCCCAGCCTTAGTTCCTCCAGTTCCCGTTTCAGAGGCGCCCCGCCACCGCGAGGTCGTCTACCCGCCGCAATATCGCGTATTGAACAGCCCGGCGCGATGCCGCCGCCGTGCGCGCCGCTTCGCGATGGGCGTTAGAGACATCGACCAGCAACTCGGGTGTCCGCAACTCGCGCAGCCAGAACCGAACCAGATCGTCGGTTGGGCGGCCGGAATGCTCGAAATAGCTCTGCTCCACCAGCCGCCGGATCATCGGCCAATCCTTATCGCGCTGCGTCTTCTTGGCGCGCACCAAATCCTCAACTGCGAGCAGATCGACTGGTTCACCCGCCACTTCCAGGATAGTTCGCCGTGCCCACAACTCCTCAAATCCGTCGGCACCGCGCAGCGATGACATCACGTCGATTCGCAGCCCTGCGACATCCTCCCGGCGACAGCGGAAATGGACGGCATGCCCCCGCAGCAGGCGCTGAGCATCGAAATCCGGGACGGCAATTACGTCCGCATCGAGTTCGCCGAGAGCCGACCGTAGCCTGCCCAGGTTTTCGGCGTCCGCCAGAACCAGCGGTCCACATCCCGGCTAAACTCCGCCGCGCCGTAGAATACGCACGCCTGGCCGCCCATGAGCAGCGTTCGCGCGCCACTCTTCCGGATCGAAGAAAGGGCTTTGAGTATCGGGCTCCGGCTCAAGTGATCCTCCGAGCGCGAGATAGGTCTCCCACAGCTTCATCGATTCCAGGAACCGCTCGGCGGGGCTGAGGGCGTACCACGCTGCCCACTCACCGCCGGCGATCTCCTCCGCGCGAAGACGTTCCACGATTCCTACTGTAGCGGATTCGCGCCGCGTCTACTGTTTGAACTCCACCGAGCGCGCGAACTTGACGGCGGGGTTTTCGCGCAGTTGCGCCAGCACGGACTCGGGAACCAGGCCGTCGGTGGAGACCACGGCAACGGCTTCCAGAGGCTCGCCCGGACCGCTGGGACCTTCGCGCCGTCCGAGCGAAAAATTGGCGATATTGATGCTGTTCCGGCCGAGCACGGTTCCCACGTGACCGATCACGCCGGGGACATCCTGATTCTTGGTGAAGATCACGAAGCCCGCCAGCGTGGCTTCGCAGAAAATGCCGTCCACCTGAGTGAGCCGCGGCTTCTCCATCACCACCGCGCCTTCCACACTGGTGATTCCGGTGTCGGTTTCCAATTCCAGGCGAATGGAATCGCTGTGAACGACGCGCTTTTCGTGGGCCTCGGCGATGTCCCAGCCGCGCTGTCCGGCGATCTGCATGGCGTTGACCAGGTTCGCCTTGTATTCCGTGGAGCGGCTCAATACTCCGGCCAGCGCGGCATTGCGGAGCAGCGTAGTGTTGTTGCCGGCGATCTTGCCGAAGTAAGTCAGCCGCACACGCTTGGGATGGCCGGAGGAGATGTACGACGCAAAATTGCCCAGGCGCTCCGCGAGCGTCAAGTAGGGGCCCAGGGCGCGATACTGCTCCGGCGAGACGGCCGGCATATTGACCGCGTTGATGGCTACGCCATTCTTCAGGTATTCCACCACCTGCTCGGCGATGCGCACGCCCACGATCTCCTGAGCCTCTTCGGTGGAACCGCCGATATGGGGCGTGGCCAACACGTTGTCGGAGGCGAAGAGCGGGTTGTCAGCCTTTACCGGTTCGCTGGCGAACACGTCCAGGGAGGCGTCCGCCACCTTGCCGGTCTGCATGGCACGGCAGAGCGCCTGCTCGTCCACCAGTTCCCCGCGGGCGCAGTTGACAATGCGCACGCCATCCTTCATTTGCGCGAAGGCAGCCTCGGAGAGCATGCCCTTGGTTTCTTCGGTGGCGGCGACGTGAAGCGTGATGTAGTCGCTCTGCGCGTAGAGGGTGGGCAGGTCCATCAGTTCCACGTTCATGTCCTGCGCGATCTGGCTGGTCACGTACGGGTCGTGGGCCACCACGCGCATTTCGAAGCTCTGGGCGCGCTTCACCACCTCGCGCCCGATGCTGCCCAGCCCCACGATGCCGAGTGTTTTGCCGCGCAGTTCGTTGCCCATGAACTTCTTCTTTTCCCACTTGCCGGCGCGCGTGGAGGCGCTGGCCTGCGGAATGTGGCGCGCCATGGCCAGCATCAGGGCGAGGGTGTGTTCGGCCACGGAGATGGCGTTGCCGCCGGGCGTATTCATTACCAGGACGCCGGCGGCGGTGGCGGCGTCCAGGTCCACGTTGTCCACGCCCACGCCGGCGCGTCCCACGATGCGCAGGCGCGGGGCTTTCGCCAGCAGTTCACGATCCACCTGCACGGCGCTGCGTACCAGCAGGGCGTCGGCTTCGGCCAGATGTTGGGCGAATTCCTTGGGATTCGAGACGATGGTCTTCCAGCCGGCCTGGGCTTGAAACAATTCGACTCCGGCCGGAGCGAGAGGCTCGGCGATCAGGATATTCATGGCGTTCCGTTACGCGTTCACAGCTTGCGGTTGCACCGCGACGCGTTCGTATAGTTCCTGCACGGCGGCGACGCCGGTCCCATAGGCCACCTTGTAGCCATTGGCATTGAGGATGATTTCCAGCCCGGCGACGACGGCGAACAGGTCGGCAAAATCGAAGTAGCCCAGATGCGCAATGCGGAAAATCTGTCCCTTCATCGAGCCCTGGCCGTTGGCGATGATGGCCCCGAAGCGATTGCGGAATTCCTTGACGATGATACCGGAATCCATGCCCGCGGGCGCCTTCACGGCGGTCACCGAAGAGCCCGGCGAACTTGCGGCGAACAGCTCCAGCCCCAGCCTCTGCACCGCGGCGCGCGTGGCTTCGGCCAGCAGTTGGGCGTTCTCCACCAGCTTGCCCATTCCGATGGACTTGACGTAGCGCAGCGCTTCGGCCATGGCCAGAATCAGGGCGGTCGAGGGGGTCCAACTGGATTCGCCGGCATCGCCGCTCTTCTTTTCCTTTTTGAAATTGAAGTAGAAGTGCGGCAGGGTGGACGTCTCGGCAAGCTTCCAGGCCTTGGGGCTTAGGGAAACAAACGCCAGGCCCGGCGGAATCATGAAGGCCTTTTGCGAACCGCCGATGACCACGTCGAGGCCCCAGCCATCGATATCGAGCGGCATGGTGCCGAGGCCGGTGATGGCATCGACAACGAAGATCGCGGGGGTTTTCGAAATGGCGGCCGCCATGGCGCGGATGTCATGCGCGGCGCCGGTGGAGGTCTCCGATGCCTGAATAAAAACGCCCTTGGTGGCGGGTTCCTTATCCAGGGCTTCCTGTACCTGCGCGGGAGTCACCACCTGTCCGTAGGGCACCGTGATGACGTTGGCGTCCAGACCGTACGCCTTGGCAATCTCCGCCCACCGTTCGCCGAATTTTCCGGCCACGCATACGATGACTTTGTCGCCCCGGGAAAACAGGTTGGAGACGGTAGCATCCATCACGCCGGTTCCCGAGGAGCAGAACATCAGCACGTCGCCAGCGGTCCCCATGACCTCTTTCAGATCCGCCAGACACGAGCGGTACGCTTTGCGAAAATCCTCGGTGCGGTGATGCATGTCCGACGCCATCATGGCGTGGAGCGCGGGAGGATACAGAGGGGTCGGGCCCGGAGTCAGTAAGCGTTGCTTTTTAATGTGCATAGTTGGAGGCTTGAGTTTCAGGATATCAAAGATGGCGCCGGCGCGACTGTGTGCGCAGCGCCCATACTAAAAGTATGAAAACGGCCGTTTCCATTCCGGATGACGTATTCAAAGGGGCCGAACGGCCGGGCTCCTCGTCCCCCAAAGCTCAACGTACCCGGACTCGGCGTTGACACTTTTCGGCCGTCCCGATCGCCAGCCTGCGCAGGCGCGGATTCCGCTTCGCGATTGCGCGGAGCGCCCAGTTCACCGACTTCTTCACAAAGTTGCGCGGATCGGACGACGCTGCCGCGATGAGCGGAAAGAACGCTTCGAACTGCGCATCGGCGGCATCTTTCGATTTCACGGCGAGCCCCGCCATCAGCGAAAATCCGGCGCGGCGGACGAATTCGGGACGGGCGCGCGCCCACCGCGCCGCCTGAGTGAACGCCCGCGGAGTGTACCGGAACAGATTCTGGCAGGCCTGGTCGCACACATCCCAGGAATCGAAATCGCGAGCCCAGCGATTCATCTGCGCGGCGGTGACGCGCGCCGGTTCGTCGATAATCGTGGCCAGGATCCGCGCCTCGTGGACGCCGGATTCCCAAAGCGCCAGGGCCAGTTCGTGGTCTTTCCCGATCCGGCGGGCCAGCGCGCGCAGACTCTTTACCGGTACGCCCAGGGTGCCTTGGGTGCTGATGCCGAACCGGGCCATGCCGGCCACATTGGCCGGGTCAGCCTGCGCCCGCAGGAGTTCCAGAATGGCGTCCGCCTTCATCCAACCTCAACTCTCGTACTCGACATGCAGCAGGAACAAACCCTTGGCCGGCGCCGTGGGACCGCTTTTGGCCGGCAGCACATCCAGATCGGCGATATTGCCTTTGCCGGCCTCGATGAGTGTGCCAATGAGATTGCGCACCATGTGTTTTAGAAATCCGCTGCCGCGCACACGATAAATCAGATGCGGTCCGCTGCGGCAAAGTTCGGAAGAAAACACGGTCCGTACCTTGGATTTGCCTTCGGCATCGCGATCGTCCGCCGCGGCGAACGCCGTAAAATCGTGCTCCCCCTGAAAGGCGCGCGCCAGTTTCATCATGCGATTCTCATCCAGGCGGTACGGATAGTGGTGTACATACGGCCACTCGAACGGGCTGCACACCTCTTCCCGAAAGATGCGGTATTCGTAGGTCTTCGCCTTGGCCTGGAAGCGCGGATGAAATCCGGCATCCACTTCTTGCGCGGACAGGACCCGTACGGCCGGCGGCAGAAGGCGATTGATGGCCCGCCGGAGATTTTCCACTGGAATTGGATTTACGAGTGTGAACGCCGCCACCTGTCCCAAAGCGTGCACTCCGGCGTCCGTTCTACCCGAACCGTACACATGCACCGGAACGCCCTCGATGGCGCTCAGAATGTCTTCCAGCAATCCCTGGATGGTGGGCAGAGCGGGTTGCACCTGCCAGCCATGAAAGGGGCCGCCGTCATAGGCCACGGTGATTTTGATGCGGCGCATCAGGCGGGGCGGGAGCCGGGCTTCACTACGGGGAGGCCCGAGGCGCACAGCGGACACCGGTCCGGGTAATGCGCCGCCACCTGCATGGTGGCCAGCGCCACGCGCGGGACACCGACGTCGGCGTGTCCGCCCGAACGATCGATGATGGAACCGGCCGCCGCTACCCGGGCGCCCAGCGCTTGAAGCACTTCCACCACGTCCAGGGTGCTGCCGCCGGTGGTGATCACGTCCTCAATAACCACCGCCGTCTCCCCAGGCGTGACGCTGAAGCCGCGCCGCAGGGACATTTTGCGCGTCTCCGGGTCGCGTTCGGTAAACAGGAAGCGAGTACCCAGCGCGCGCGCCACCTCGTGGCCGATGATCAGGCCGCCGAGGGCCGGCGATACCACCACGCCGATGGGCTCCGCTGTGAGGGATCGCACCTGGGCGGCTAGCTGGCGGCCCAGGTTTTCGGCGGCGGAAGGATGCTGCAGCACCAGCGCGCACTGCAGATACTCGGCGCTGTGCAAACCGCTGGTCAATCGAAAATGCCCTTGCAGGTACGCCCCGGTGGAGCGGAACAGTTCCATTACAGCCGCGGCTTGCGGAGTCATTACCGCACTATACCATCCGCCTGCTGTCCGGAAACGACACGCGAGGTGCAAAAATGGTAGACACAGATCCGTCAATTCTGCTGACACTGCCACTTTCTTTCCGATCAGGCGATTGATTTTATTGGCGATCGACTTTGGTCCGGAGATTGCTTGATACAAGGCGTGACTAAGATTGCACAGACCCGGGGAGAGACGCTCAATCCACCATGCGTTGGCCCACCTAGTCAGTCACCTCGCCGAAACCCTACCAGCTAACCATAAACACCTTCACAGCGTCTCCTCCGGGTCTGTGGTAACTTTCCACGTGCCGCAGACCCTTTTCCGCGGAACGGCCGCTCCGGCTTACCATAGGTGCATGGCAAAAGGTATGTTCGACGTGGAGTGCCCGTGCTGCAAGACGATTCTCAAGGTGGATCCGGAAACGCGTGCGGTGATTGCCCACACTGTTCCCGAAAAGCCGCCTGCGATCGAAGACCTTGCGGCCGAAGTGGCCAAGCTCAAAGGCGAGGGCGCCCGCCGGGAGCAACTCTTCCAGAAGCAGTTCGAGGCAGAGAAGTCGCACGGCAAGGTTCTCGAGAAGAAGTTCGATGAACTCTTTAAGCGCGCCAAAGAGAATCCCGATACGGCTCCTCCCAAGCGCGACATCGATTTCGACTAGGCCCGTGAACTAACGTGCCAGTTTGGGGCCGAAGTTGAATGCCGGTCCCACGGAGAACCGTACGGTGAAGCGGCCGTCTCTCAGCAAGTCATTGAACAGGTGATCGTAGACCAGGTCCGCCTGGGTACGTATCGAAAAATTCCTGGTAATGATGATATCGAAGCCGCCCCCGAAACCCACGAAGGGAGCGGTGTCGGTCTTCACGCCGCGAGGCGCCAGTTCTTTGGCCACGCCGGTGGCGATCGGGTCCCCCGGATGCGGTGTGGCGGCTTCGTGAATGGCCCCGGCAAACAGCGGGCGGAAAAAGAGTGTGGCGTGGGTCATCCCGCGATACGCCAACTGCGGACCCACGGCGAAAGTCTGGGTCAGGGAGTCTGTGGATACGGCTAAATGGTAGTTGGGCGGGATCAGGCCGGCCGTCGCAAGCTGGCCCAGTTGAGCCCCCAACTGCTGTTGGAGGTTAGTTGGCAGAAGGTCGGGCGTCAGTATCAGGTTGCCTTTGGCCACAGTGTAATCGAAGCCCACGGAGTACCATCTCTTGGGCCGGTAACCTATCTGCATGGCAACGCCGTTTTCAAAGAGTCCGATATGCGGGCTGTTCAGGAACCCGTAACCCACGTAAGCGTCGAAACGCGTAATGTCGGTCTGCTGGCCAGATGCCGTGCCTGCCAGGAGCAGGAGGGCGACGGAGGCCGTCAGTAAGAATTTAGGGAGAGCATTGTGCACGAAAGCACCTCCAAAAAAGCGTGGTTATTGGCGGGCAGCCACGGCGGGAGTCCGCGCGCGAACTAATGAGGCGATCATACCCGAAGTTATGGCTATTTACCAGCGTTTCCGAATACGACACGTTTCAGGCTGCCGGCCAGGTCCTGGAAGGTGAGGGGAGCATGGAACAGGCCGAAACTGGCGGCCCACCGGGTGAGATACTCGCGGGCGATTACTTCGTCGATGCGCACGGGGGATTCGTTGACATCGTGCAGCACGCCGTCCAGCGTGAACACGATCTTGCGGAAGAGGAACAGCGGTGCGGGAAAGCGCACGCCCTCCACCGCCATCTGGTCCAACAACCGCATGGCGTCCAGCACTCCCGGGCGGCGATCTTGCGGTAGCGATGCAAAGAAAAGATCCACCTGGCGCGGAACCAGACGCCGGTCCCCGGGACGCGCCAGTGCCAGCGCCGCCTGCGTGACTCCGCCGGGATGCCGCAGAATCATCATCAGGGCCAGCAGCACCAGCTCCCGCCGTGTTTCCAGACTCAGCCGCTCAGACAGTGCCCAATCCAGAATCACCAGTTCCCGATTGGGCTCGTCGTAGAGCAGATTGCCGGCGTGCGGATCGGCGTGGAACACCGCCGAATCGGCGCGCGACAGCAAGGGCACGGCGAGCAGCGCTTCGATCAGTTGTCCGGCGATGCGCTGCCGCCGGATGGGCGACCTGCGGCAAGCATCGGTGACTTTGACCCCGTTCTCTTCGCTCATGGCGGTCACCCGGCTGGTGCAAAGCGGCGCGATCAGGCGCGGCACGCGGATACCGATGCTGGAGCGGTAGCCGCGCGCCGCCTCGACCAGGGTGGCCTGTTCGCGGGTGAACTCCAGTTCGTGTTCCAGCAGCAGGCGGACTTCAGAGATCATCTCCCGCAGGTCCCGGACGGCGAAGTCGTAACCGCGCTCGGGCGAAGCCAGAAACTCGCCCAGTTGCTGCAGCAGGGTCATGTCCTCGCCGAAACACGCGGGCACGTACGGCTTCATCACCTTGAACACCCCGCGCTCGCGGTCTCCCCCGGTGTTGCGCCAGGTGAACGGGAGAATGGCCGCGGCGCTACCTTCTTTGAGGATCCCGGGCGCCATCTCCACTCCATAGTGCGCCAGCCGGCTGCCCAACTCCTCTTCGACGATGGCGCGAATCTCCGCGGGCTGCGCGTCGCTCATGCCGTTTTCCAACTCTTCCAGGGCGTGGCGCAGGGAAGGGGAAAGGCGCCGGTTGCGCGCCAGCACCTGCCCCAGTTTTTGCAGGCCCGGCATGCGCGAAATCAGCCGCAGCAGCCGTTGTTCCGGCGGAGAGCCGGCGGGCATAGCCAACTGTTCGGCCACCTTTTCCGCCAGGCGGTCCGCGGAAAGATGCGTGAAGACAAATTCGAGCGCATCGCGCACCAGCGGGCGCCACCGGGCATGCTCGTCCGGCACAAGGCTCTCCACCGGCACAAGCTGCGCCAGCGAACCGGAATCAGCGAGAGGGAACATCCTTGCCGCTCTTGCCGCGCCGCCGCGTCGGCTTTTCCACCAGGGCCTCCAGTTCGGCCACGCGCCGCCGCAGCCGCTCCAGTTCCTCTTCGGCGCCCGAATTCCCCTGGCCGCCCAGGAAACTCTTCACCATCTCAATCGGCGAGAGTGCCGTCTGCTGCACCTTCTGGTACGTCTCGAACGCGCTTTTGAGATACCACATCAGGAATTCCTGCCCGGCGCGGTCGCTGGCCCGGATCAACTGCCGCAGCAGTTCCAGCGGCAACCCGTTGGGCTGGCCTTTGGCATCCTCCACGATGATCTGTGTGAGGATGACGCGCGTCAGGTCTTCCCCCGACCGGGCATCCACCACCCGGATGTCGGTACCCTGCCGGATCATTTCCGCCAGGTCATCCAGGTTGACGTAGCGGCGCGACGCCGTGTCGTACATGCGGCGATTCGGGTATTTCCGGATGGTCACGGGTTGCTGCATTGCGGTATCTCTTTTTATATTGACATAAAAAGGCCTGAAGATCTATAGTATTTGTAGATGCTGCATTGCAGCAAAAGGAGTCAGCGATGCCCGTGAAGCACAAGACGGAATCCGAAGCCCATAAACCCAATGCCAACCCCGTTGCCATGTTGTCGGAGTGGGCCCGACAGGGCACGGAGAGTTTCTTTGCCACCCAGAAGGTCCTGCTGGACCTGGTGATGCGGCAAAACGCCAGCACATTCAAGACCGTCAAGGGACGGTTTGAGGCCGCTCGCTCTCTGCCGGCCTCGGCTCTGACCGAGGTCGCGGGCGAGGGTCTGTCGAATTTCATTGCCTCGCAGCGTGTTCTTCTGCACCTGGCCGAGCGGCAGAACGAAATCCTCATGAACGGAGTGCAGGAGCGCGTGGAAGCCATCGCGCCGCTGAGCGCCATTACCGGGCTGGTGCGCCGCGGCGTCGAAACCTTCATCGGCATGCAACAGCATTTCCTCACCATTGCGGCCAAGCAGGCCGATGACTGGGTGGATGCCGGCAAATCCGGCGCACGATTTTCGGGCAAAGACCTGGCAGAGTTAGCCCGCGAGAGCGTGGAGAACTTCGTGCGCAGTCAGAAGAAGTTCCTGGATGCCATTGCCGAAGAGACCGCCAATGCCACCGGAAAAGGCAATGGCCACCCCAGCGAAGCCCGGAACACGGAACTCGCCGAAATGGCGCGGGAAGGCGCCGAGGCTTTCATCGATGCCCAGAAGAAACTGCTCGACGTAGCGGCCCAGCAGATGGCCATGACCGTGGCCACGGCCCGCCGCGCCATAGAAGTGATGAATCCGCTCCCCCCGTCCACCGTAGCGGATTTGACGCGGCAGACCGTTGACGCTTTTGTGGCCGCCCAGAAAGCCCTGCTGGATGTCGCCGCCAAACCGGCACGTGCCGCCGCTAAGGAAAGCGCCCCTCCGTCGAAGGCGAAGGCAAAGGCGCCGGCGAAGAAGCACCCCGCCAGGCCCGCCAAAAAGGTAGCTGTGGCTGCCGTGTAGTTCCGGCAGGGCCGGGAGGCGTGCCTTACGATAAGAGGTGAATGTCTGAAAAAGTCTTTGTCTTCGACACCACCTTGCGCGATGGCGAACAGGCTGCCGGCACCCGGCTGGGGCGCCGCGAAAAACTGCTGATCGCCCGCCAACTGGCGCAACTGAATGTCGATGTGATCGAGGCCGGCTATCCGGCATCCTCCCCGGAGGATGCCGAAGCGGTCCAATCGATCGCCCGCGAAATCGCAGGGCCGGCCATCTGCGCCTTGTCGCGCGCTATTGCGAGCGACATCGAAGCCTGCGGCAAGGCGCTCGCCAAGGCCAAAAGGCCCCGCATCCACACCGGGATCGGGGCTTCCGATATCCACATTCTCGGTAAATTTCAAGACGAACGCTATGGCCTGACCCTGGAAGAAAAGAGGCGCAAGATTCTCCAGATGGCCATCGATGCCGTAAAACTGGCCCGCCAGTTTGCCGACGACGTGGAGTTCTATGCCGAAGACGCCGGCCGCGCCGATCCGGCGTATCTGCTCGAAATGATCGCCGCAGTCATCGATGCCGGCGCCACCGTCGTGAATATCCCCGATACCACGGGCTACACCGTGCCCGAGCAGTACGGCCGTCTGATCCGCTCGCTTCGCGAAGGCGTGCCCGGCATCGAGCGCGCCACTATTAGTGTGCATTGCCATGATGACCTGGGCCTGGCCGTCGCTAATACCCTTTCCGGCGTGAGCAACGGCGCCCGCCAGGTGGAAGGCACCATCAACGGAATCGGCGAGCGCGCCGGCAATGCCGCGCTGGAAGAGGTGGTGATGGCCCTGCGCACCCGCCGCGACTACTTCGGTGTGGACACGGGCATCGACGCTCGCGAGTTCTACCGTACCAGCCGGCTGGTCTCCAGCCTGTTAGGCATCAAGGTCCCGCCCAATAAAGCGGTCGTCGGCGAGAATGCTTTTTCGCACAGCTCCGGCATTCACGTGGATGGCTTCCTGAAGCAGCGCGACACCTACGAAATCATGCGTCCCGAAGATGTCGGCATCGGGGAAAGCCGCGTGGTGCTGACGGCGCGCACCGGCCGGCGTGGCCTGCGCGACCGCCTGCAGAAACTGGGATACACGCTGAACCAGGAAGAACTGAACCAGGCCTACCACCGCTTCCTCACCGTGGCCGACAAGAAACAGGAAGTGTTCGACGAAGATCTGGTAGCCATTCTGCAGGACGAAATCCACCCGGTGCCGGAGACCTTCCGCCTGGAGTATCTGCACATTTATAGCGGGACTTCCGCCATTCCCACCGCCACCGTGCGGCTGCGCGTAGCCGGCGAGTTGTGCGAAGGCGCCGCTATCGGCGATGGACCGGTGGATGCCGTTTGTAAAGCCATCGCCATGGTCACCCGCACCGCGGCCCGTCTGGAACGGTACGAGATTCGCGCCGTAACCAGCGGCGCCGAAGCCTTGGGCGAGGTCACCGTCCAACTGGAGGAAGGCGGCCGCAAGGTGATGGGCCGGAGCGCTTCCACGGACGTGATCGAAGCCAGCGCGCGCGCATACATCGATGGCCTGAATAAACTGGCCAGCCGGTGAGCGCGATATCTTACCCTGGGGTAAACTGAGACGGATGCCCACTCGCCGCCACGACGTTCGACGAGATTACTCAGCCGTATCGCTACCCATCTGGCAGGAGTTGATGGTCGGCGTGGAGATGGTGTACCTCCGCGTCTCCCCGGTCTATTGGGGCTTTGGCATCCCCAAGGGTGACGGCTCGGCCGTAGTGGTGATCCCGGGCTTCATGGCCACGGGTTTTTATCTGGCCGAGATCCGCGCCTGGCTCCAGCGGGTGGGATACCAGCCCTACGATTCCGGCATCGGATTGAATGCCGAATGCCCCAACCTGCTGATCAAGAACCGGCTCAGCCAGACCATTCTGAAGGCTCATAAGGCGACAAAACGGAAGGTCCACCTTCTGGGCCACAGCCTGGGCGGCGTACTGGCGCGCGCGGCGGCGTCGCAGATGCCTGACAAAGTGGCGTCGGTGATCACGCTCGGCTCGCCATTTCGTGGCGTCTCCGTGCATCCCTCCATACTCCGCGCCGCCGAACTGGTCCGCGGGCAGATCCTGGATCGCCACGGCAAGGGCGTTCTGCCCGATTGCTATACGGGCGCCTGCACCTGCCGCTTTCTGGAATCCCTCACCACCCGCCTGCCGAAATCCATCGACCAGACCGCGGTCTACACGCGCACCGACGGCATCGTGGACTGGCAGGTCTGCATGACGGGAAATCCCAAATTCGATTTCGAGGTATCCGCCACGCACATAGGCTTGGTATTCAATCCGGTCGTTTACCACCTGATCGCGCACCGGCTGGCGGGGCAGACACCGGAAGCTTGACCAATCGTACGCCCAATCCGGTTACACTGTAAGGCGCTGTTGGGAAGGAGGCCATGATGCCAATCGCTTCCTGGACGCTGCTGGTCTGTTTGGGCAGCACATTGGCGGTGCGTGCACAAGATGCGCCTGGTTTTGACGTGGCGATAGTGAAGGCCGCCCCGCCGGGCGCGCGCGCCGGCGGTTATCGCGTGGGGCCGGACAGCCTTACCGCGCGGGCAGCGACTACGAACTGAAGGGCGTCTCCGGATGGATGGACTCGGAGCTTTTCGCCGTATCGGCGAAGTCTCCCTGTCCCGCGGATCACGCCCGGATGATGGCCATGTTGCGCGGTCTGCTGGCCGACCGCTTCAAACTGAAGGTTCACCGGGAGACCCGGCCGGCGCCGTGTATGCGCTGGTGGAAGGGAAGGGCGGGTCGAAGCCGCAGTTCCGTCCGCCTTGTCGGAGCAACTCGGCCTGAAACTGCAGTCCGCCCAGGCGGATGTTACCTTTCTGGTGCTCGATAAAGCCGAACGGCCGGCGGAGCCATAAGGACGCCGCCCAAAACGTTGCACGGCTCGGAGTGCATTTTCCGCTCTTCCGCCTCGCGGTACCGCATCCTGATATCGGCGTACTGCGCGGCCAGCGCATTTACAATTCTGAGGGAGTCGTTCCATTCCTTGAGAACCGCCGGATCGTGCGGATGCCTGGCCGCGCGCCGGCCGATTCTGTCCTCGAGGGCAAGCTCGGCGATCAACCGATCGCCAACTGCCCGCAGCAGGAGCCGCAGATCCTCCACAAGGTCAATGCCGGGGTATTCGAACATGCTTTTGGCAGCCATCCTGTTTTCCCGTGCGAGGAACTGAAATCGCTCCTCTCTTCCTCTACTGGGGAAAGCGTAAAAGGCGGCGGGAAAGAGCCAAAAAGACGCCGCGGCGAGACCGGAATCGGGCGTTTCCGGACAATCCCGTCTCGCGTATGGTCCTGGAATCCTGCGATTTGATTCTCAAGTTCGCGCCTATGCCCGCCACTTCACGCCCAGATCGAGCGTCTTTTTGCCGTATTCCACGCTGCGCTCCATGTGGTCGCGCTGCTGGAATTGGAGTGCCTGGGCGAATTCCGGCAAGTTCGAGCGGCCGGGCACGTCCTCAATCACCATCTCGCGCTCGTAGGGATGGCCGCTTTTGGCCAGCGCCAGGAAACGGGCGAAGGATTCGGCGCGCTTGTCCGGCCACTTCTTCCAGAAATCCGTCTCCAAGGTGCGCAGTATCTCGGGCGGCCGGCCGGTGATGGGTTTGATGTACACACACACCGGCGGCATAATCTCTTTGGCGCGCGCCACGATGCGCTTGAAATCCACCACGCCGTCGCCCAAGGGCACCCACTGCACGGCGATGCCGTTGCGCGTTTCGTACACCACCGAATCGCGCAGGTGGAAGGTCACGGCCACCGGACCGAGCGTCTCTACCGTCTCCATGGGGTCTTCCATGACAAACACCGGATTGCCGGTATCCAGGTACGACCCCACGATCTCCGTGCCGGCGCCTTCAATCACCTGCCGGGTCTGCCAGCATAACAGGTCCTTGTGATTCTCCAGGGCGAACTTCACGCCCGCGTCCATGGCCTGCGAACGCACCGCGCGAAACAGCTTGATCATGGTCTCGATATGCTGTTCCACGGGCCCGGGAGGCAGCGCCGCGCGGTCGCTGGCGATCAGGGTGCGGACCAGTTTCGAGCCCATGCCGGCGCTGCGGCGAATGGCGTCGGTCAGGATCTTCACGGAGGCGTCGAAGCGATCCGGCGTGCGCGGCAGCGAGGCGCCATTGCCCGTCTCCAGGTGCAGGCCGAGCGCGGCTGCCTGCTCCTTTACCTCTTTCCAGTGAGCCGGATCGTTGGTGCCGGGGTCCACCGAATCCTGCAGGAATATGGCGTCCAGCTTGAGGCCGGCGGTGTATTCCAGGAGTTTACGGTCCGGCCAGCGCATGGCGCGCAGGCAATAGGTGTTCAGGCCCAGGGGAAATGCCGGCATGGTTCACTCCTAACGGGTAGTGGCGGCGATCCGGACCTGGTTGAGCTGGGAGACGGCTTCCCTGGCCTTTTCCAGCAGCAGTCCGTGCTCGGCTCCGGCGCCTACGAATCGCATCCCGCGTTCCGCCCAGGCTTTGGCCATGGCTACGCTGCGGGTCTGGATGCCGGGCACCACGCCGTGGCGGTTGCACTTTTCGATAAGCGCGCCGATGGTGGAAATCATGAGCGGGTTATCGAAATCGCCGGGCACGCCCAGGGAGATGGAAAGGTCGGCCGGTCCCACCATGGCGATATCCACGCCCGGCACGGAGAGCAGGTCATCGGCGCGCTCCATGGCCACGCGGGTTTCGAACTGCACTACCGAGACGGTATTGCGATTCTGGTGTTCGATAATCTCGGCGAAGGTATGGCCTTCGTAGCTGACCATGGTGGGGTTGACGCCGTAGCCGCGCTTACCCACCGGCGGGAAACGCATCCAGCTCATGGCTTCGGCCAGCAGTTTGGGGTCTTCCACGCGCGGCAGAATGATGCCCAGCGCGCCCGCATCCAGCAACCGCGCCACCAGCGAATACAGCAGTTCGGCCACGCGCACGATCGGGGTAATGCCGGCCATGTTGCAGGCGGCGATCATGTCCTGCACCGTTTCCAGGTCATAGGCGCCGTGCTCCATGTCGATAAAGACATAGTCGAAGCCGGCGGCGGCGAAGGCGCGGGGAATTTCCGCGGAACGGTAGACCTGGAGTCCGCACCCGAATACCGTCTCGCCCCGGGCCAGACGCTCGCGGGTTTGGTTAATGTACATGAGAAGTTACTCCTTTCGTGTGAAATCTGAATATAGCGCGCTTGCACATGCTCAGCGCGGGCGTGGTACTCTCCGGCCATGTTGGAGGGGAAACATACGATGAAGACACTTGGACTGGTGGCGCTGGCATGCAGCCTTGCGCCGGCGTTTGCGCAGGCTCCCGCGCCATCCAAATTGACCTTGAAAGAAGGCGATATGGCGCCCGATTTCACCATTTCCGCCCGCATGAACACCAGCGGGAAAGACATCAAGCTGTCGGATTTTCGCGGCAAAAAAAACGTGATCGTGGCGTTTTTCCCGGCCGCGTTTACCGGTGGTTGAACCAAGGAACTTTCGGGATACCAGTCTGGTATCGGAAAATTTACAGCTAACGATTCGCAGGTGCTGGCGATCAGCACGGATTTTATCGCGACGCTCTCGCACTGGTCCAAGGAACTCGGAGCGGAGTTTCCCATGTTGAGCGATCACGACCGCAAGGTTGCCGAACTGTACGGGGTGCTGAATCCGGCGATGGGTATCGCTAACCGCACCACGTTTGTGGTCGATATGCAAGGCAAAATTGCCATGATCCAGGAAGGCAACGATGCCGTCGATCCTACCAAGGCGGACGAAGCCTGCAGCCGTCTGAGTCATAAGAAGAACTGATGCGTGTTTTGATTTTGCTTTTGCTTGCCGGTTACACCCTGACCGCCGCCGGGAACGAGGAAGAAAAGGCGATTCTGGCGGCGGTACAGCAGGTCTTCAACGGCATGGCCGCGCACGATGCCTCCATGATCAAAGGCGGCATGACGCCCGATGCGAAACTGATCGGGGCGCGCACCGGCCGGGCGGCGGTAACGGTATCGCGGGACGATTTCGCGTCGTCTATCGCGGCCAACAAATCGCAGCTTCTGGAGCGCATCTGGAATCCGCAAGTGCTGGTGCGCGGCAACATCGCCATGGTCTGGGCGGAGTACGATTTTCACGCCAACGGAACCTTCAATCATTGCGGCGTGGATTCCTTCCTGATGCTGAAAACCGAGGAGGGGTGGAAGGCCACGGCCATCAGTTACACCTCGGAGACCGAAGGCTGCAAACCGAGTCCCCTGGGTCCGCCGAAGTGATCGGGTCGGGGTGTGATCTCTGGAAGCCCGGCCCGAAGGGCCGCAGCATTCCCTATCCCCAACCCCCATCCCTAACCCCCTTCCGTGTCTTCCTCCGTGTTCTTCGTGGCTCCGTGGTGAGCTGCGCCCTCACCTGCGCCTCACTGGCCCAGGCGCCGCAACCCGATGGCGCCGGGGTCCGGCCAGGGACTTTGGCGGCAAAGTGGATTACCGGCGGCCCCGATTGCAGCGCCGTGCCGGAGTGGCAGGTCCAGCCCTACAACGAAGATTTCTATATCCTGCGCGAATCGGGCTGCACCAACTACGAGAAGCCGTTTCTGTACCTGATCTTCGGCAAGGAGAAAGTCCTGCTGGAAGACACCGGCGCGGGCAAAAGCGATGCGGCGCGCGTGGTGACCGAGACCGTGTCCAATTGGGCGGCGGCGAAAGGGCGATCCGGAATTCCGCTGATTGTGGCGCACTCCCATTCGCATGGCGACCATGTGGCCGGCGACGCGGGCTTCCGCGCTTTGCCCCACGTAACCATGGTGCCGCTCACCGTGGACGGTACGCGCGAATTCTTCGGAATCGCCAAATGGCCCGAGAGCGCCGGCCAGATCGACCTGGGCGAGCGCGTGCTCGACGTGATCCCGATTCCCGGCCACGATGCCCTGAGCCTCGCGTTCTATGACCGGCAGACCGGCATCCTGCTCACCGGCGACAGCCTCTATCCGGGCCGGCTGTATGTGCGCGATTTTCCGGAATTCGTGCGCAGCACCGCGCGTCTGGTGGAGTTCACCCGCGGGAAAATCGTGGCGCACGTGCTGGGCACGCACATCGAGGAATCGTCCACGCCCTACAAGGATTATCCGGTGGGCACGAAATATCAGCCCGACGAGCACTCTCTGGAGCTTTCCCGCGGCCAGTTGCTGGAACTGGCCGACGCGCTGGCTGCCATGAACGGCAAGCCCGCGCGGATGGCCATGCGCGATTTTACGGTGTGGCCGCAGCAGCCAAGGCGCTGACCTTTTACAATATGATCATGCAAATTTTCCCGATGAGGGGTCGCTGGGTAGTCGCATGCCTGTTGCTGGCGGGCGGAGCGGTGCTGGTAGCCCAGGAATGGCAGACCATGACCAACCTGCCTGGGCTCGATTTCAGTGGCCTGTCCCCCGCCAAGGTCAATACGGCGCTGCGCCTGATTCGCAACCACAACTGCAATTGCGGATGCGACATGAAGATGGCCGAGTGCCGCGTGAAGGATCCGGGCTGCGGATGGAGCAAGGGCTGGAGCAACGAGGTGATCGGCGCGCTCCGCCAGGGCAAGGATGAAAACGCCGCGCTGGCAGCGGCCTCCGCGTCGCGCTGGGGCCATCCGCCGGCGCCCCCGAAGCTGCTGGACACGGCGGTGGCGATTCCCGTGGCCGGCGCCCCGGTGAAGGGTCCGGCGAATGCGCAAATCACGCTGGTGGAGTTCAGCGATTTTCAGTGCCCGTACTGCGCCAAGGCGATCAAGCAACTCGACGCGGTCATGCGCACTTACCCCACTCAGGTGAAGCTGATCTTCAAGCAGTATCCGCTGGATTCGCACGGGCAGGCGCTGCTGGCCGCGCAGGCGGCCATTGCCGCCAATCAGCAGGGCAAGTTCTGGGAGATGCACGACATCCTGTTCGCCAACCGGACTAACCTGGCCCGGCCTGCTCTGATGGCGATGGCCGGCCGCATCGGACTGGACATGAAGCGCTTCACGGCAGACCTGGATTCGATCTCCACGCGCAAAACCGTGGAACGCGACCAGCAGGATGGCGACAAAGCGGGCGTGGAAGGCACCCCCACCATCTTCATCGATGGCCAGCGGTACAACGGATCGCTGGAACTGGAGCCGATGAAGAACGTGCTCGACGCGGAACTGAAGAAGACGGCTAAGAAAAAGTGAAACGCACAATCTGCATTGCCGCGCTGGCGGCCCTGTTTTCGGGGCCCTCCGCGTTCGGCCAATCGCGCGCTATCGTGCTACACGCGGCGCGCCTGCTGGATGTCGAAACCGGCAAAATCCTGGCTCCCGCCGAGGTGCTGGTAGAGAACGAGCGCATCGTGGCGGTGGGCACGCAGGTGAACCATCCCGCGGGCGCCGAGACCATCGACCTGGGCGATCGCACGCTGATGCCCGGCCTGATCGATTCCCACACTCACCTGTTCCTGCATCCCGGCGCGGAAGACCTGCAGACGGTGCAGGAGTCCGTTCCGCAGCGCACCCTGATCGCCGTGGCGGCGGCCCGGGACGACCTGCTGGCCGGCTTCACCGCCGAGCGCGATATGGGGACCGAGGGCGCCGGTTCGGCCGATACCGCCGTCCGCAATGCCATCGATAAAGGCATGTTTCCGGGGCCGCGTCTGCGCGTCAGCGGCAATGCGGTGGACATTCTGGGCGGGCATGAGGACGCCAACCGTTTCAACCCGGCGCAGCACGTCCTTTCCAATGCCGACTACGCCAACGATGCCCTGGAGTTGGTGAAAGTGATCCGGCAACAGTATAAGGAAGGCGCCGACTTCACCAAGATCTACGAGACCGGCCGGGATTCCTTTCGCGACGGCCAGTTCGACACTCCGTTTCAATACACTGAGGCGGAATTGCGCGCTGCCGTGCAGGAAGCGGCTCGCGTGGGTAAACACGTGGCGGTGCATGCCACCGGTGAGCCGGGTACGCTGTACGCCGCGCGGGCGGGGGTTGTCTCGATCGATCACGCCGACCAGTTGAGCGATGAGACCATGCGCATCATGCGCGAAAAACAAATCTTCGCTGTTCCCACGTTCACCATCTCCGAGTTCTTCGCCGACCACGCGCCCACAAAAGAGCAAGCCGAGCGGGAAAAGGTGCTGGTGGGCTACCACGCGCAGGAATTTAAGAAGCAACTGGCGGCGGGAGTGCCTTTTGCGGTGGGCTCGGACGTGGGGCCGTTTCCGCACGGCACACAGGCGCGCGAGTTCGTCCTGATGGTGAAATTCGGTATGACCCCGCTGGCGGCCATTCAGGCCGGCACCTTGCACGGCGCGAAGTTGCTGGGATGGCAGGGCCAGACCGGCAACCTGAAGGCCGGCTATTTCGCGGACATCATCGCCGTCCCCGGCAATCCGCTGGAGGACATCGCCGCAGTGCAGAAGGTGAGCTTCGTCATGAAGGGCGGGGTGGTCTATAAGAAGTAGGACGGGGGACTACCGCGGAATTCTATCGAATTCGGGAAGTGACTCCCTCAGGGATGCGACGCAAATGTCCGGGACCGGAGCGTTCGGCCGCGTCCAGGCGTACAGCGCTTGCGCGGCGGATCGAATCTAGCTCGGATCGACACGCGAATCGTGGCGATAGTCCGTAATTTCGTCGACTGCGGCCGAGTTCAAACAGAGAATCCACGTCTCCACGTTTCTCTTCGGAACCAGAGTCACTATGCCTTCGCGCGCTTCCCGCGCGGGTTGCTCCGCATCGTGAAGCGCACGCTCCAGTTGCTGTCTGCGCTCGGCCGTTGTCTTTGTATCCGCGTCAATGGACACAATCAGGCATGCCTTTGTGTGTGCGGTTTGCAGTGCTCGCACCTCGGCAGCGTACCGTTCACCCTAAAAACGGCGGTCGCCCTCATGGCTTGAACAGAGAAATGGTTATGATTGTTCAACATGAGCAAGGAAGAGCAGGGGATTCAGGCTCACCCGCTGGGTGAGGTCAAAAGTGCAGAAAACCAGGCGGCGGAAACGGTTACCAGCCTGGACACCTTCGCGGGCAAGGTTTATGTGAAGTGGTCGCCGGAAGCCACGGTGAGCAGCCTGGGTCTGATGCCATTCTTCATCGAGTTTCTGAAGACCAGCGGCCTGTTCGACAAGTGGGTAGAGGATTGTCCGCTGCACTACACCAGTGCGAATGCGCCGGAGAAGCGGAATGTGCTGGGAACTCTGCTGCTGTCGGTGCTCGCCGGTCATTGGCGGTACGCCCACATCAATGCGATCCGGGGAGACGGCGTCAATCCGGAATTACTGGGAATGACCAAGGTCGCGAGCGAGGACTCGGTGCGGCGGGCGATGAAGGCCCTGGACGAAGACGCCAGCGCCCGGTGGATGAAAGAGCATTTGAAGGCCAGCTACGAGCCGCTGCTGCAGGAGCCCTGGATATTAGATGTGGACACCACCGTGAAGCCGTTGTACGGACATCAGCAAGACGCCAAGGTGGGATACAACCCGACCAAGCCAGGACGTCCGTCGCATGCCTATCACAGTTACTTCGCGGCGAACATTCGGATGGTGTTGGATATGGAGGTGCAGGCAGGGAATCAGACGGCTCCGTTGTATGCGCAACCAGAACTGTGGGCATTTCTGGACGGGTTGAAGGTGCAGGACCGGCCGGTGTTTTTGCGCGGGGATAGCCATTGGGGATCGGAGAAAGCCATGGTGGGAGCCGAGGAGCGAGATCTTGAATACCTGTTCAAACTCAAGCAGAGCGCCAACGTGAAGAAGCTGATCGGACAGATCTTCGGGAAAGAGGAATGGGAGGAGGCGGGGCAACAATGGCAGGGGAGAGCGGACGTATTGCGGTTGAGTGGCTGGAGCAAAGAGCGGCGTGTGGTGGTGCTGCGGCGGCCCTTGAAGACTAAGCCGGCACCGGAAGTAGAAACTGCCGGCAAGAAGAAGCGCGGGCGAAAAGCCGCCAAACAGTTGACCTTGGACTTACCGGAGTTGACTCACCAGGGAGTGCAGTATGAGTACGCCGTGCTAGTGACATCGCTGCCGGATGAGGTGCGAGCCGTTGCACAACACTACCGGGACCGGGGCGACGCGGAGAATAACTTTGACGAGTTGAAAAACCAGTGGGGGTGGGCAGGGTTCACGACACAGGATCGGAAGCGCTGCCAGATTATGGGGCGAATCATCGCCTTGGTCTACAACTGGTGGACCATCTTCATGCGTCTGGGAATTCCGGACAAACACGCCGAGGCCATCACTTCTCGGCCATTGGCCTTGCACGGCATCGCCCGACAAACTCGCCACGGCAATCAGACCACGGTGGAGATCACGAGCACGCACGCGAAGGCCTCGCAGATCGCGGAAATTCTGACCAAGGTGAGCGGGTTTCTAAAGCGAATTAAAACGAGTGCGGAGCAGTTGACGCAAGATGATCGGTGGAAGCTGATTCTCAGCGCCGCGTTCCGTCACTTTCTCGGTGGCAAGATCATCGGACACGCTGGTCGGCTTGCCGATGCCCCAATCTAACTGCTCTTTTTAGGTTCACGGACGAACTGCTCTCCGGATCCTCTACCACCCGGAACCGGCACGGTGCGAATAGTACGATATTCGTGGCCGAGTCGCTGGAGATACCGCCGAAGCAGAGTTTCGGTCCGCCTGTCCTCAACAAGGAGCACAATATTCGCAACGCTCCCCGTCACCGATCACCAGCCTCGCGCCATCTGTTCTGCCGGCGAAAGAGAAGATTCGGAGTGGTAAGTTCGAACTCGCGCTGGTCCGGCCCCTGTACGCTCAAATACCAGCCCAAGTTCCGGCGCCAGATAGTTGAGCATTTCGGGGTGGTGGGAGATCAGGATCGCTTGTCCGCCATCGTCAAGACGGTCCTGTAATTCCATGAGCCATGGTTGAATCTCTGGGATGGCGACATAGTTCTCGGGCTCGTCCAAAAATACGCAGGACCCCGGTTCGACGACGAAATTCAACAGTGCGTAGAGGCAGATCAACACCCGCTGGCCGTCGGAGAGCTCGTTAAACGCTATAGAGTATTTCTTGCGGTCGTCCCCGTTGCTGGCGAAATCCAGAACCACGGCTCGGGCGCTGGCTCCCTTGGAGCGCAGATTAAAGGACTCCAGCCCGGGTATGATCTTGCGCAGTTGTTCCTGGAGCTTTGAAGCCGAAGCAGCCCGCTCCTGACTCATATACCGATACACAGGATGCAAAGTTCGACATGTCCGGCTTGGGTTGCGCTTCCTCCCGCTCCGCGACGTCAGACATATTCCACGGGTTCAAGGACAGGCAATGCAGGTTCTCCATCCAATTCTTGAACTTCATAAGTTTGCGGTTCTCCGGCCGGGCTTGAACCGTTGCAAGCGCCGACCGGAACCAGTCGAAGGGGTACTGAACCGTATCTTCGAAGTTATCGTTGAAGAGATGAACCTCTCCCTCCAGGAAGTCGAACACGGGTTTGCGATCGCACAGGACCAATTCGCGCTTGATTTTTGCCTTGGGAGGCGATCCCCACACATCGACTTCCAGCCTGAATCGATATTTTGAACCCAGATCCACATCGAGTTCGAATGTCTGTTGCGAGAGGCTTTGCCAGCGCGTGCGGTAGCGTGGACTTGCCGCTCCCGTTCAGGCCCATGATGAGTTGCTGGCGGCCCAATTGGAGCTCGAAGTTCACCAGACAACGAAAGTTGTCGATGTAGACGCGCTTTAGCATAGTCAATCCAATTCTATCTTCCCAGCCATCCCAGCGTTGCTTCCAACTCCAGGACGCGGGCGGCAGGTTTGTCCCCAGCGATTCTTGCCAGCGCCGACTCGACTTTGCGCTGGCGCAGGGCGAAGAAGAGCTGCTCGCTTTCCGGATCCGGGTCGCCCGCGATTACCAGCGTCGGCGTCTTGAAGCTACTGGCGAAAAACAGCGGCGATCGTTTCATGTACTGCTCCGGATCGTCCCAGGGCATCGCGCCCATCCATTCCGCCGCGTGCCGCGCGCCGTCAGGATGCAGCGCCACATCCGCGGCCCAGTCTACGATCGCATGATGCGCCACCGCCGCGGTGAACCGGTCGCTGTGGCCCAACAGCCACGCCGCCACCAGGCCGCCCGCCATCGCCACCCGCTTCGGATCTACGTATCCTTTATTTAGGACGAACTCGACGCCGCGCAGCAGGTCGTCCGCATCGTCGCCCGGAAATCGCGTGCGCAGCAGGTGCCCGAACTCTTCGCCGTATCCCGGAGTACCGCGCGGGTTGATGCACAGAACCACGTAGCCTGCCGACGCGAAAATCTGCGCGCGCAGTTGGAACTCCACGCCATACATGGCGCGCGGCGCATCGCGAATATCCAGCAGCAGGGGATACTTCCTGGCGGCATCGAAATGCGGAGGCTTCACCAGCCAGCCCTGTATGCTCTTGCCGTCCGAGTCATAGTGAATCTCCTCCACGTCGCCCAGATTCCGGTCGGCCATCAGGCGATCGTTAGGCTCCGCCAGCGTCACCACCCCACCTGGAAGATCGGCGCTGAAGGTGATTACGTTGCCGCCTTCGGTCGCGGTGGAGCGCACTGTCACGGCGCGCCCGTTATCGGCCAGGGAAAAATCACGCAGGCGCTCCACTCGTGTGGTGACCTGCCGCGCCGTGCCGTCGTTGCGCCCGGCGTACAGGTGCGTCGATCCCCGGTCGTCAGCCAGGAAATACACGGTGCGCGAATCGTTGCTCCATTGCGGATGCATGACGTCGCGATCCAGCGCGCCCGACAGCATCCGCGCGCGCCCGCCGCCGGCATTCATCACCCATAGCCGGCGCACCACGTAATTCTGCGGTTTCACGTCCGCGGCGATCCATGCGATTTTGCTGCCGTCCGGCGAGGGCAGCGGCTCACTATTGGTCAGCCGGTTGCTTGTCAGTTCGCGCACGGCATGGTCCGCTATCCGAATATCGAAGATCTGCCCGCCCGCGGCGCAGACCAGCGAACGGCCATCGGGCATCCATGCCGGTTCGCCGGTGTAATCCAACTCGCCGTCTGTCAAGCGCACCGGCGTACCGCCCTGCGCCGGCGCCACGAAAATCTGCACCGGACCCAGCGGGCGCGGAAGCAGCAGTGGCAGGATCGAAGGCGGCGCCCATGGCGCTTTCACCGCTTCCGGGGCCACGCGAGCGGTGAAAGCCAGCGACTCCCCGCCGGGCGACCACGCCAGCGTGAGTGGTTCCAATTCGCCGCGCGTCACTTGTACCGCGGGCGAACCCGGAGCCAGAGCGAGGGAGTGAATCTGCACCTTTCCCGAACGGTCAGACAGAAATGCTACCCGCGTTCCATCGGGCGACCACCGCGGCATCCGGTCATGGAAATACCCTTCGGTCAACGCGCGCTGCTGCCTGCCCTTGCTATCGATAAATTGCAGATTGGCGTAAAGATCATTGCGGGTCCGGTCACTCCATTTTTCGACATAAACAACCCCCTGGCCGTCGGCACCGATGCGCGGACTCTCCACCTGACGCCACAACCACAGGTCCTCGGGGGTCATCGGCCGGCGCTGCGCCGAAGCGCTCAAGCCGCACAAAAAAAGCAGGATCGTTCTCGTCAACAGATTCAGTTTCGCACACACTGCGGCGGGGTGGATTAACCATAGTTACCAGCCGGCTCTTAACCAAATCTATGGTAATTTTCCCACATTAAACCGGCATAATTTCACTTGTTATCCGCCTATAATGGTCCTGGTACCGATAGTATTTGTTTGAGGATTAACGGTTGGGCTGCCTTTTTTGTGGAAAAGAGATCGGGCCTTTTCGACTGATTCGCGACGACGAGTTCTGCAGCTCGGCGCACCGCAAACAGTATAGGGACAGGCTCGGTAAGGCGCTGACGAAGATCGGTGCACCGGAGCCTCCTCCCGCGCCGCCCGCCGGATTTGTGTCCGGTTTTTTAATTCAATCCGGAAACGAAAAATCCATTGGAATTGATTGGCAATTCGCACACGAATTCGAGCCATTTGTTTATCGCCGCACCCTTCCGTTTTCGATTACCCCACTGCTCGGCGACGCGCCCTGTTCTCTGGCGGACCCCAAACCGGCCGATACGGTTCCGGCCGGAACTGAGGCTTCTCCCGCGGAATATCGAAGCGACGTGCGCATCCCGCCTCTGGCCATCCATGCCGCAACCGGCCTGCCAGCCCCGGGCGAGACAGAATTCGTGCCGCTCCCGGCGACCCGCCCGATGCCGCTTCGGCCGGAAGCAGTCGAACGGATGGTTTTCGCCGTGGCATCGGCACACCCTCTGGCCGCCGCTGCTGCCGCACTTGCGCCCGTCTTCTTATTGCGGGCGGAGTCTGGTCAACCGTCCGCAGCGACCCGTCCGATGCCGCTTCAGCCGGAAGCGGTCGAACGGATGGTTTTCGCCGTGGCATCGGCACAGCCTGTGGCCGCCGCTGCTACCGCAATTGCGCCTGTTTTCGCCCCTCGCCCCGTACAGCCCCTGTTATCGCGGGCGGAGTATGGCCGCGCCTTACAGGTCTCCACTGCACCTGTGACTCCGGCGTATGCCTCGCCCGCGGCCATCGCCGTGACAGCCGCCCCGGCCCATCTACGGTTGCCGGATCTCCGGATTGCCGCTGCCGAACCGTATCTCGCGCCGGTCCCGGTGCCGCAAAACCGCAACCGCTGGAATGCCACGCCGGCGGTAGACTCGGTCTACGCAGTGCCGGCGTCCGGCGATGCCGGCAGTGCCGCTACCGGACCCTCGCTTCCAAAATTCCAAGTTGAGCCTTTCGAGCCTTCGCTGGAGCTTTTGCCCGTCTCCAAACCGCGCACCCGTTGGACCCCGGCTCCCGGCGCCCAACCGGTGCGTGCTTTGCCGGCACCCGAAGCGGCCGAAGCCGGAACGGTTCAGCCCTGGCTTCCGAAATTCCACGTGGAGCCGTTCGAGCCCGGCCTCGCGTCCACGCAACAGCCGCGAGTGGGCGAGCGCTGGACGCCGGTATCCGCCCCCGAAGCGGTCTCCGCTGCCCCCGCTCCGAGCGCCGCGAACCCTGCCTCCACTCGGCCCCTGCTGCCGAAATTCCAAGTGTCTCCGGCGGATGTCTGCCTCGATCCCGTCCCTGTCCCTCACGCCTGCAGCGAGTGGATGCCGAATCTGTCCGCCGAGCCCGTCTGCATCGAAGTACTCTCCATCTCCGTTCCGGAAAGCATCGGCGTCCCCGAGGCCAGGCTCCCGGGCATCCACACCTTCTCGGTGGCCGATCCGTGGATGCCTGTCAGCCTCCGCCTCAAACCGCCTCTCACCGCTGAGCCGGTCTCCATGAGAGTCTGGCCCATGACCGCGACGGCCGCGCTGCCCGCTTATGACGAGCTGCCCGAGCCGAACCTGCCGGATGGGCACGAACTCCTGGCAGCAGGGGCCGCGGCGGCTTCCGCGCCAGTTGCGCCGGCTGCATACGGTCTGGCGGCCGAGCCGGTCGCGTGCATGGTGTTTCCGCGCTGCGAACCGGTGTTGCTGCCGGCCTGCGGCGCCGGCGCTATCGAGATGCCGGTTTTCGTGCACCGGCAGATGAAGCCCGCCGCGCATTTGGCCGGTCATGCCCCCGGTCTTCCGGCCGAACCGGTAGAAACCATGCCGTCCTGCGGCGCGTGCCGGCCGGCGCCGCTCTCTGCGACTCTGGAATTGCAACTGCCCGAGTTGGCGCAGCCGCAAACCAAGGCCCCCGGGATCGATGACAGCAGCGTGGCGATCCTGCCAGGCGTGCACCCGTCCCGCCCTGCCGCGGCCGCGCATTCCGCAGGCGTGGAGCCGTTGCCCACGCTCTTCGTCGTGCCGCCGGCGCCGTACCGGTCCGAGCCCGCCGCCGCCAGGATAGTCGCGCGCGGTTTCGTGGCTCTGGATTTCCATTGCCAGCGCTCCCCCGGCGCCCCCACTGGCAGGATGGCCTGGTGCGCGCCGGTGAACCAGCCCATTCTTCCCGCGATGGGCCTGCACATCATCCTCGAGCGCACCGAAGAGGCCGCGCCGCAGAAGCCCACCCAAGACCACCCGGCTTTCACCGCCATCTTCCGCCTGCCGGAAGTGGCCCGAAAAAAGGCGGGCAATGCGGCGGTACGGTATGCCATCAGGGCACTGGCCGCCTGCCTGCTGCTGGGAGCCGTGCTTTGGTTTGGAATGGGTGCGCTCCAGATTGGCAACCAGACGCCCGCGGTGAACCGCGATATCTCGTTTGGCGACATGGCGTCGAATTCGCCGTCACGGCCTCTGTCGCCTACCGCCGTTTCGCCCCTGGCCGGCGGTACGCGCGCGTCCGCGCCGCCCCGCGGCGCAATGGCCCGCATCCGTGCGGCAATCTCCGACCGTGCCGCCGCCACCATGACCGATAGCTTCCGGACCGGCATGGAAGCCTGGGGCACCGCCACCAAACAGTGGGCTCCCGGCTGGTCGCGCCACCCCGATGGCTATGTGCAGACCGGCCAACTGGCGCTGTTCCACCCGTCGCTCGGATATAAGAATTATCACCTCGAGTTCTTCGGCCAGATCGAAAGTAAGGGCATGGGTTGGGCCGTGCGCGCCACCAACACAAACAACTACTACGCCATGAAATTGAAGGTGATCGAGCCGGGCTTGCGCCCCGTCATCGCCATGGTGCACTATCCGGTAGTCGCCGGCAGGAAAGGCCGGCCGGTAGAGATTCCTTTGAACGTCATGGTCCACAACAGCAGGCCCATGCAGGTGGAAGTGGACGTCCGCGGCAACAAGCTGCTCACCTCCGTCGATGGCCAACTGGTGGATACCTGGATCGACGACACGCTGGTGGCCGGCGGCGTCGGCTTCTTCAGCGAAGCCGGCGAGCGTGCCCGGCTCTACTGGATGAAAATCTCTAAGAACGAAGATTTCCTTGGCCGCATTTGTGCCTATGTTGCCAATACGCTGGGCGATGGATCGCGCGCCAGCGCCGATTTATGGCCCGATCAGATACCGACGCCGACTCCGCAGCCGCAACCCTTGCCGGAGCGCACGCAGGAAGCCGCACTCGCCGCAACCGCAGCAGAACTTCAGAATCGAGTGACCAAAGTCAGCAGGAGGGAAAGATGGAATTCGTGACAAATGAATCAATTAACGTGGTCTCCATGCCACTGGGGATAACATCGATCGATGATGCCAAAAGCCCTAAGCGCGTGGGCAGCCGGACCTTATCCAAAGCCGTCTCTCTCCACCTTGAGGGCAAGCGCGAAAGCGCCGCCAAAATGCTGACCAAAGCCATCGAGGCTGGCGAGCACGATGCCTCGCTCTACTCCGCCCTGGGACATATCCACTACGAAATGCGCGATTACGATTCGGCCGCCTCGACCTACGCGCAACTGGTGGAACTCGAGCCCCAGCACCGCACCGCCCACTTCAACCTGGCGGTGTGTCAGGGCAACCTGAAGAACTGGAAAGAGGCCGCCGACGCTTTCCGGCGCGCCGCCGAAGTGGATGCCACGCGGGCCGATGCGCTCCTCGGGCTTGGCATTTCGCTGATCCACACCGGCAGTCCCGAGAAAGCCATGGAGCCGCTGGACAAATATCTCCGGCTGTTCCCCGAGCACGAACAGGCGCTCTTCGGCAAGGCTGTGAGCCTGCAGCAGACCGGACGGCCCAACGAAGCCGTCGAGGTGTACCGTAAGGTGCTGGCGCGCAATCCGCGGTGCGAAGAGGCGCTCTCCAACCTGGTGGCCATGTTCCTGGAACGTAAAGATCATGAATCCGTGCGCCGCTATGCCGCCATGCTTACCGAACTTCAGCCCGATTCCACCGTGGCGATGGAGGCCATGGCCACCCTGGCCTTCGCCGACGGCGATTACCTCAGCGCGGCGCGTTTCTGCCGCAACCTTTCGGAAATGGTGCCCGACCGGTTTGAGAACTGGTTCAATCTGGGAGTGGCCTATCACAAAATGGGCAATTTCCAGAAGGCCGCGCAGGCCTACCAGCAGGCCACGGTGTTGAACCCGCAATCGGCGCAGGCGCAGCTCAATCTCGGTGTGGCCCACCAGGAACTCTCGGACCTCTCGGCGGCCCGGGGCTGTTACGAAAAAGCTTTGGAGGTGGACCCTCGCCAGGCCGGCGTTATGTGGAACCTGGCCCTGGTGCTGGAACAGCAGAACGAGCGCAACTGGGCCGAGAAGCTCTATGCCAAGATTCCCGAAGATGCTCCCGAATTCAGCGACGCCCTCTTCCGCCTGGGCTATCTGCGGCTGCTGCGCGGCGATTATGCGGCCAGCGCCACGGACTTCCAGGAGTGCCTGGCCAAGCGCCCCGAATGGCCCGAGGCCTGCCTGAACGCCGGCATCGCCTTCGCGCGGAGCAGCAAGCCCGACCTGGCCAAACGCTATTTCCAGGAGACCCTGGTGCTGCGTCCCGATTCCTCCGACGCCGTCCGCGGCTTGGCCGCACTCGCCATGGAAGAGCAGAACTACGACGAGGCCTACGAACTGCATCGCAAACTGCTGGACCTGGGCGAGCGCAGCCCCGAGCTGTTCTACAACGCCGCCCTCATCTGCCAGAAGCGCGGACAGACCGAAGATGCCGTCAATCTGTATCAACAAGCACTAAACGAGAATCCGCAATTTGCCGAAGCCCTGTTGAATCTGGGACACGTGCTGATGGCCATGGGACAGGAGGATGAAGCCCGCTCCTACTGGCGCAAAGCCATCCGCGAAAAGCCCGAACTGGCGCAGACCTACTTCGAGCCGCCGGTGCAGTGAGCAACCTTTCCTTTATTTGCTACGTCGTTAGTAGTAGTAAAGGATATTGCGCAATGCCATCACGTACTGCCCAGAAGCCGGAGCACTCTCCGGAACTGGTGTGCGCGGCCTGCGGCCACCTGGAATCGCAGCATGGAGCCACCGGCAGCAAGCCGTGCCTGGCGATGACCGGTGAGCTGCTCGCGCGCGAATTTTGCCCCTGTGACCGGTTCATTGCCGATTGGTCTAAGGCCGCCTGAGATCACTCGGAGAAACACGCCTTCGAGACTTTCAGTTGGGCCCCGGTCATTCGCACCCGGACTTCCTTCAGGTTGCCTTCGCCATCGCGAACCACCTGCACGGTGGGTGGATCTTTCTCCGGATTGACGGTTACCCTGTATAGGCTCTGGTGGTACAGCCCCAGCTTATTCTTGCCGTATGAAGGATCGCCATAAAAGTAATACACCGTGGGCACGCCCTTCTTATCGGCTTTCTCGGACCTCCAGAAATATTCTCCGCACTGCACATCGCTTTTGTCGATCTGTTTGCCGATCTGCGTTTTGAAAACAACGTTCTCTTTGTCCGCGGGATAGTCCCCCGTCTGCGCCAATAGCGCCGCGGCCCACAGAATCGTCAGCCATCTCATCCTTCGCCTCCGCCGTGAATCTTTGGAAATTCCGTCACCGGCGCGCCGGCCCTCACCCGCTCCAGCACCGCCCGCGCCTCCTTACTTAGACGCCGGGTATCGATCCCTTGACACACCGGAAGATAAGCGTCCAGTTTCCGCAGGCCCTTGACGAACTGTCCTTCCGCTCCCCTGGAATTGCCCCGCTGGCAGTGATAGCAGGCCACCGCCATGTGAATCACCGCCTGCAAGAACAAACGATACGGCCCGCGTTCCGGAGTCCAAAGCTCTTCCAGAACTTCATGGCACTCGAAAAACTCCTCCCGGTTGAACAGTTCGATCCCGCGCTGAAGAAGTGCATTCATGGAACTCCGAACTATTCTAGCCCTACCTTCGCGAGATGGAGCCAATTCGCTCCCGAACAGAGCTGTAAACATTGGACTCGGCGTGATTCTCTCCTAGATGAAAGAACATCGTAGAAACCCCGCCCTTTTGGACTACGAACCGCCTCAGAACGGCCTGATTTCGGTCACTATCCGGGCATGGGTGCTCGCGACCAGCGCCAAATGGCCGCCAAAACCGACCCATTTGGTTTATTGATCAGATCGGCGGAGTACGCAACTTTAGTCCGTTCCAGCAATGGCGGTGAGCTAATTTGGTCGACTTGACCATTTCTTTCATCTAGTAATCACATGGCTCATGAGTGAGCGAACCAGCCATTTAACGGGCTTCTGAACGTTAGTCGTCCGTGCCGCAGCGCTCGCTCTTGCGAAGGTACCGCTAGCGGCGTTCCTTCCGATTGATCTGCGGCTCCAAATATCGTCTGCCCGCCACTTCCTGTATAATCGCGCCCAGCAACGAATTGATGTGCTCGCTCTCCACGATCAACTACGCCGTAACTGGAGCCCACATGAAACTATCGGTCCTTCTACTCGCCGCCCTGACCTTGACCGCGCAGACCCCGCGCCACATCACCACCCCCAAGGAGCAGTTCGGATTCAATGTCGGCGACGATTACCGCCTGGTCAATTACACCCAGCTCGAAGCTTATTGGAAGAAGCTCGCCGGCGAATCCGATCGCCTGAAGCTCACCGACATGGGCCTCACCGCGGAGGGCCGCCATCAGTGGATGGCCATCGTCACCTCGCCCGAGAATCAGAAGAACCTTGCCCGCTACCAGGAAATCTCGCAGAAACTCGCGGCCGCCGAGGGCATCTCTTCCGACCAGGCCCATGCTCTGGCGCGCGAAGGCAAAGCCGTGGTCTGGATCGATGGCGGTCTTCACGCCACCGAAGTCGCCGGTTCGCAGCAACTCCTGGAGACGGTCTACCAGATGCTCTCCCGCAACGATCCCGAAACCCTCCGTTTGCTCCACGACGACATTCTGCTCTGCGTCCCCGCCAATCCCGACGGCATGGAACTGGTGGCCAACTGGTACATGCGCGAAAAGGACGAGACGAAGCGCACCATGAACGGCCTGCCCCGCCTTTACAACAAGTACATCGGGCACGACGACAACCGCGACTCCCTCACCTCCAACATGGCGGAGACCACCAACCAGAACCGCCAGCTTTTCATCGAGTGGAACCCGCAGCTCATGTATAACCACCACCAGTCGGGACCCGCCGGCGAAGTCATCTTCATCCCGCCGTTCCGCGATCCCGTCAATCACAACCTCGATCCGCTGGTGACGCTGGGCATCCAATCCGTCGGCACCGCCATGCACACGCGCCTCGTCGAGCGCGGCATGGGCGGCAGCGGCATGCGCACGCAGGCCAATTACGACGGCTGGTGGAACGGCGGCATGCGCAACACCACCACCTACCACAACACCATCGCCATCCTCACCGAAATCATCGGCAACCCCACCCCCATGGAGATCCCGCTCATTCCAGAGAAGCAGTTGTACATCAGCGATCTGCCGCTGCCTATCGCGCCGCAGACCTGGCACTTCCGCCGCACCATCGACTACCTCATGGAGACCAATCGCGCCATGCTGGATTACGGTTCGCGCAATCGCGAAACCCTGCTCTACAACATCTGGCGCATGGGCATGAACTCCATCGAGCGCGGCAGCAAGGATTATTGGACCATCACCCCCAAGCGCATCGAAGCCTTGCACCAGGCCGCCGGAGACGCGGGCCGCCGCCAGACAGAAGCCGTCGCCGGCGATGCGCCCGGCGGTGGACGCGGCGCGCGCGGTGTCTCCGCGGCGCTCTACGAAAAGGTGCTGCACGATCCTCAAATGCGCGACCCCCGCGGCTACATCATGCCCTCCAGCCAGCCCGATTTCCCCACCGCCACGCGCTTCGTCAACTCGCTGCTCAAGAGCGGCATCACCGTGCTGCAAGCCTCCGCCGCGTTCGATGTGGCCGGCAACCACTACCCTGCGGGCTCCTACATCGTCAAGACCGCGCAGGCCTTCCGCCCCATGGTCCGCGACATGTTCGAGCCCCAGGACCATCCCCGCGACGACCTTTTCCCCGGCGGCCCGCCCATCCCGCCCTACGATATCGCCGGTTGGACCCTGGCCATGCAGATGGGCGTACAGTACGATCGCGTCCTCGACGGCTTTGGCGGCCCCTTCACCAAACTGAAGGGCGTGCAGAAGCCCCTGCCGCGCAGCGTCACCGGCCCCGCCAATCCCGCGGGATATCTGATCAGCCACCGGAGCAACTCCTCCTTTACGCTGGTGAACCGGCTCCTCAAGGCCAACGCCGAAGTGTATTGGCTGAAGGGTTCCGCGCAGGCTGGCGAAGATCTGGGCACCGGCGCCATTTGGGTGCCTGCGTCCAGTGGTGTGCTGCCGGTGTTGCAGAAAGGCGCGGGCGAACTCGGCGTAGCGGTCTACGGAGTGGCCAAAGCGCCGTCCGGCGACGCCTACCGGATCCCGCGCGTCCGCATCGGCCTCTACGATCAGTACGGCGGCTCCATGCCTTCCGGCTGGACGCGCTGGCTCTTCGAGCAATACGAATTTCCCTTCGAAGTGGTATACCCGCAGACGCTCGACGCCGGCAATCTGAAGAGCAGTTTCGATGTGCTGGTGTTTCAGGATGGCGCCATGCGCGGAGGCAGAGGGGGCCGCGGCGGCAGGGGCGGCGCAGCCGTAGACCCGCAAAGCGTGCCCGAAGAGTATCGCGGCTGGCTCGGCAGCATCACAGAAGCCAAGACCATCCCGCAGATCAAACAGTTCGTCCAGTCCGGCGGCGCGGTGGTTACGGTGGGCAGTTCCACCAGCATGGCGGAACTGTTGGGAGTGCCCCTCACCAACCAACTCGCCGGGGTGCCCCGCGACAAGTTCTACATTCCCGGATCGCTCATGCGCGCCAAAATCGACAACACCAATCCGCTGGCCTACGGCATGCCGGACACCGTCGATATGTTCTTCGACAACAGCCCCGTCTTCCGTTTGCCCGCCGATGCCAGGGCCAAGGGCGAAAATCCGGTGGCCTGGTTCTCCGGCAAAGAGACGCTCGATAGCGGCTGGGCGCAGGGTCAGCAGATGCTGGACGGCGCCACCGCCGTGGTGGAAGCCACAAGCGGCGAAGGCAAGGTGTTCGTGATGGGGCCGGAGGTCACATTCCGCGGCGAACCGCACGCCACATTCAAGCTGCTCTTCAACGGGCTCTTCTATGGAGCCGCCAAACCAGCTACACTTCGATAAAAGGAGGGGCGCATGAGGAAGACCGTTCTTTTCGTTATGGCGTTCGGCTGCGCTCTCCCCGCGCAGGCGGCCGATGCCAAATCCTGGGACCCCAAAGCTGCAGCCGCCTATCTGGATGGCCGCATGGATTGGTGGTCTGCCTGGGCGCCGGCGGCTCGCGATCACGATACCTTCTGCGTCTCGTGCCACACCAGCTTGCCGTATGCCCTGGGCCGGCCCGCATTACGCACCGGCGTTGGCGAGCACGGCATCAGCGCCAGTGAACGCAAATTTCTGGACAACATGGAAAAGCGCGTTTCCCTTTGGGACCAGGTGTTGCCCTTCTACAACGATGCCAAAAACGGCGCGCCCAAATCGGCCGAATCGCGCGGCACTGAAGCCGTGCTGAACGCGCTCGTACTCGCCCGATACGGAGAGCCCGCCGCCAAAGACGCACTGCGCAACATGTGGGCGCTCCAACTGAAGGACGGCGACAAGCGCGGCTCCTGGACCTGGCTCAACTTCCATAACGAGCCTTGGGAAGCCGACGATTCGGCCTTTTGGGGCGCCACCCTCGGAGCCCTGGCCGCGGGCTACGCGCGCGAAGACCAGCCCGGCGTGGCCCTCCTGGCGGAATATCTACAGCGCGAACAGGACAAGCAATCCACTTTGAATCGCGCCGTCGCGCTTTGGGCCGCCGGGAAACTGCCGGATCTGCTGACCGCGGAGCAGCGCCAATCCATCCTCGCCGAGATTACCTCCAAGCAGCGCGACGATGGAGGCTGGAGCGAATCTTCGCTGGTCATGAAGGACTGGAAACGCCGCGACGGCACGCCCATGGACGCCGGCAGCGACGGCTATGGCACCGGCCTGATGGTGGTCGCCTTGCAGCAGTCGGGAATGCCCGCGAAGGCGCAGATTGCCAAAGGCCTTGTCTGGCTGGAGCGCCATCAGGACGCCTCCGGAGCGTGGCTCTCCACCTCCATGAATAAACAACGCGATCCCAAGAGCGATGCCGGCCGCTTCATGAGCGACGCCGCCACTGCTTACTCCGTGTTGGCCCTAAGTTCGAACCCCTCCAGCCGGTAGCGAAACCCCGGCCCCCGCGCCAGTTCGCCGGCGCACCATGCCGCGCCCTGCTCCATCGCCGCAATTTCCTGCTTCCACCACGCGCCGCTGCTCCCCCGGCGATAGAACGCGAGCGCCAGTTCCAGGTGCCGGCGGAAGCCCGCAATCAATCGCGCCCGGTAATGCGCCAGCAGCCCTTCCACCGCCTCTCCGCGGCTGGCCGCCCGAATCACCGCCGACGCCAGAATCGCCTCGCGCACCGCATTCCCGGTGCCGTCGCCGCAGATCGGGTCGAACGCCATCGCCGCGCTGCCGCATGCCAGCCAGCCCGGTCCGCACAGCGGGTCGGCAATTCGCGGATACGCGGGGAATGCCGTTGCCTCGCCCCGTAACTGGCGCACCTGTCCCGCCACCAGGCGGCTCTGCGCCAGCAGTTCGTCCGGCGTCCCTCCCACCGCGATCAGCCAGCCCGGAATCAGAAACAACCATCCGCTCTCCAACGATTCCACCCAGCAGGCCGAGCCGGCGAAATCCGCGGCCATCGCCCACGCCTGGCGCGACCCGCAATGGCGCTCCTCCACGCCTTCCGGCAAAGGCCGCGAGCCATACACTGTCCATGCGGCGTCCGGGGAATCGTGCCACTCCCCTTGCAGCCGCGCCACCAACTCCGCTTCAGAGACCAGCACCGCCGCATGGGGCAATTCCACTGTCTCCTCGCCCGCTCCCCAAGCCACCACGCGGCGGTCGATTCCCGGGAGCCCGCGAAATAGATCCGGTTTTTCGAATACATCGCACATCAGCAACTGTGTTCCCTGGCTCACCAGCACCGCGGGCACGCGCGGCCGCGTCCCGTGCGTGAGTTGCACACTGCAGTCGTGTAACAAATGGGCACAACACGAAGCGGCTACGCTGGTCAAATCGGATGCCATTCCCAAAATCATGTTACCCTGTGCCGGCCTGCTGCTCCCTGGTCACCGGTGACACGCGGGTGACACCCCACTTGACTAAAACGGCCCTCAGCCTTTAATATTCATCAATGACGAGGGGCTTGATCGCGGCTGTTGTCTGTGTACTCAGCGTTGCGCCTGCTCTGGTAGCGCAAGGCCGTCGGGGTGGCGGGGGGAACGGGCAGGGTGGCCGCGGTACGCCCGCGGAGCCCACCGAAGAAGGCATCCCGGTAACCGACACTCTCACCATCAGCCGTTGTTCCGGCTGCCACACCAAAGATGCCAAGGGTAATCTGAGCCGGATCTCCTGGATTCGCACCACTCCCGAGGGGTGGGAGGAAGCCATCAAGCGCATGGTCCGCTTGAACGGCGTGAAACTCGAACCGGCGGACGCCAAGGCCATTCTCAAATACCTCAGCAACTATCATGGGCTGGCTCCGGAAGAGGCCAAGCCGGTCATGTACATGGCGGAGCATCGCATTCAGGATGAGGTCATCCCCAATGAAAGCGTCCGCTCTACCTGTATGAACTGCCATGCGCTGGGCCGGGTGTTTCAATGGCACAGGCCGCGCGAGGAATGGTCGTTGCTCGCCGATATGCACGCCGCGCTCTACCAGCAGGCCGAAGCAGCTTTCCGGCGCGGACCTTTCGCCGGCGGCGCTGCTGCTGCGGGCGGCGGTCGCGGGGGCAGGGGCGGAGCGGCCACTCCCGCCGAGCCTGTTTCCCTGGATGCCACGCTCGATTATCTGGCCAAAGCATATCCGCTGCATACGCCGGAATGGGGCACGTGGCGGGCCCGCATGCGGGCTCCGCGCATTACCGGCAAGTGGCTCGTCACCGCGCATGTTCCGGGCAAAGGGAAGTATATCGGTGAAATGACCATCGCGCAGGGCGCGGCGGAAGATGAATTCACCACCACCACCAGACTGACGCCGGTAAGTGGAGGCCCCGCCCTCGTGCGTACTGGAGCGGGCCTGGTCTATGCCGGGTATTCCTGGCGCGGACGCTCCAGCGGCACACCCGCCGCCAATGCCGCGCCCGGCGATCTCGCCGGCGCCGCCCGCGAGACTCTCTGGATTTCGCCTGACCAGACCTGGGCCGAAGGCCGCTGGTTCTGGGGCGAGTATCAGGAGTTCGGCTTCGACGTCAAACTGCGCCGCGCCACCCCGGAGCCGGCGCTGCTGTCTCTGGATCGCTATTCGCTCAAGACGGGTGTGCAAGGCGAGAAGGTGCGCGTCCTCGGCTCCAATTTGCCTGCACAGGTAGCGGCGGCCGACCTCGACTTCGGTACCGGCGTCACCGTCAAATCCATCGCTTCGCATAACGCTTCGGAGATCGTGGCCCTGGTGGACGTGGCCTCCGATGCGGTGCCGGGTAAGCGCGACATAGCTCTCCACAACGCCGTACTGGAAGACGCGCTGGCCGTGTACGACAAAATCGATTACATCAAGGTGCTGCCCGAAGCCTCCCTCGCGCGCCTTGGCGGCGATGCCAAATCGTCGCACCCCCGCGGCTATCAGCAACTGGAGGCCGTTGCCTATAATCGCGGCGCGGACGGCAAGCCGCACACCAGCGACGACTTCGCCCTGGGACCCATCGCCGTCAACTGGTCGGTGGAAGAGTTCTACGCCTCTTTCGGCGACGATGACAAGGAATTCGTAGGAAAGCTCGATGATAGCGGCCTCTTCACGCCGAATTCCGATGGACCCAACCCGGCGCGTAAGTTTATGCGCAACAACTACGGCGACGTGTGGGCCGTGGCTACCGCGAGAAACGAAAAAGACAAAGACGGCAAGCCGCTTACCGGCCGCTCTTACCTGGTAGTTACTGTCCCCACTTACATCCGCTGGGACCAGCCGGAGGTGAACCGATGATGGCTGCGCTGACGCCCACTTATAAGCTGGGCGAATTTCACCGGTTCGAAGCGGGCGGACGCCAGTTCCTGTACCTGGTGCCGGCCGGCGCGATCTTCGAGATGGATGATGCCGTGGCCGGCGTACTCAGCGAGCTTTCGGCGGGCGAGGCGACTCACGAGGCGCTGCTGTCGCGCCACTCCGAAGAACTGCTTTCCGAGTTGTACCAAATGCGCGTCATCGTCTCGCAGGATGCAATGCGCGAGCCGCTGGAGGCGCCTCCGGCCGATTTTCCACTGCAATCGCTGGTCATGAATCTGACCAACCAGTGCAACCTTTCCTGCGAGTATTGCTACGAATTCGGCGAGGACAAAGTCGCCACGCCGGAAGGCAAACCCAAGTTCATGGACCTGGAAACGGCCAAAGCATCGGTCGATTTTCTGCTGGCGCAGTCCGCCGGCCGCCGCGCCGTCCACATCACCTTCTTCGGCGGCGAGACGCTCATGAACTTCCCCCTGCTTCAGCAGGTGGTGACTTATGCCAGTGAGCAGGCCGCCGCGCAGGGGCGCACCGTGGATTTCAGCCTTACCACCAACGCCACCCTGCTGACTCCGGCCATCATCCAGTTCCTCTCGCAGCATCGCATCGGCGTTACGGTGAGCATGGACGGTCCCGCCGACCTGCACGATAAGCTCCGCGTCTTTGCCGGCGGCAAGGGCAGTTACGACATTATCGCGCCGCGTGTGCGCGCGCTCATCGAAGGTCACCGGACGCGGCCCATCACGGCGCGCGTGACCCTGACCAGCGGCGTCACCGACGTGGTCCGCATCTTCCGCCACCTCAAGCAGGATCTGGGCTTTCATGAAGTCGGCTTCGCCCCGGTAACCACCGCGCCGAACCGCCTTTACTCCATCGGCGAGCGCGGCATGGATGGCGTGCTGGAACAGTTCCACGTGCTGGCGGACGAATATCTGGAATTTGCCCTGCGAGGCGAAATGCACGGCTTTTCCAATGTCAGCGACACGATTGCAGAGCTGTACCAGGGCGTCAACAAATCGCACCCGTGTGGCGCCGGACTCGGCCTGATGGGCGTGGGCCCTTCCGGCGATATCGCTCCCTGCCACCGTTTTGTCGATTCCGACATACACTCGCTGGGTAACATCAAAACCGGCGTGGACCGCGAGAAGCAGGCCGACTTTCTCACTCGCGGTAACATCAACAGTAAATACGATTGTCACACCTGCTGGGCCCGTCCTTTGTGCGCCGGCGGATGTCACCACGAAGCGTTTGTGCGCTACGGCGATACCGGCCACCCGAACCTGCATTATTGCGATTGGATTCGGGATTGGACCGATACCTGTCTGCGCATTTACGGTGCCATCAGCGCCCAAAACCCCGGCTTTCTGGAGAAATTCGCGGAAAGGAAGGCATTATGAAACACCTGCGAGCCGTGAACCGCAAGGCCCATCGGTTGGATGCGATGGCCGCTGCGAAACAGGAAGACGTGGTCGCCTTGCAGGGGCCCGTAAACCCCGCGCAGCGGCCCCATGTGCCCATGGGATGCGCCCTGGCGTTTTCGCCCGGCTGGGAAGTGGATTCCGCGGGCGGCACCGCCGGCCTCTGCCAGCCCGTGGAGCGCGATATCTACGATTGTTACGTGACCTGTTTCTGGCCGGCCCAGGTTCCCGACCATTTGAATAACTACCCGGATTGGGCGAGTAAGTGCAACTCGGCAACTAAGGACTGGCGTAATCTCGACCTGGTATTTCCATAGACATATGAGATCACTGATCGCGCTGCTGGCCCTTTCCTGCGCCCTGTGCCGCGGCGGTATCATTTTCTGCGGCGCTTATCCCGATTCGGTCCTGGTCATCGACGACGCTCAAGGCAAGGTCGTCGACGAGATCAAGATGGTTACCGGGCTGCCGAGAAGCCTTCGGCTTTCGCCCGATAAGAAGACCATCTACGTCAGCACCAACGACCACAACGGCTTCGAAGTGATCGACGTGGCCACCCGCAAAGTGACCAACCACTTCGTGCTCGATGATGCCACCCACCGCTTTCGCGTGAACGGCGGCGCACCCGACCCGCAAGGTAAGGTGCTCTACACGTCCACCACCGAGATCACCAAACAGGCCGACCGCTACGTTATCGGCAAGCCCAAATACACCATCATCGACCTGGCACAGCAGAAGATCGTGAAGACCGTGGACGAACCCACCGAGACCGCGGGCGGCCGAGGTGGTGGCGGCGGACGGTTCGGCGGCGGCTTCGAAGTCTCGCCCGACGGCAAATACCTGTACCAGTTCGGTCAACAGGTCACGGTGCTGAACTCCGCCGATTTCAGTGTCGTGGAAAAGATCGATCTGCAAATGCCGGAGGGTCAACCCATGGAGAATCTCGGCCTGGGCGGCATGCAGGAGGCGCTCAGCGAACCGGGGCAGCGCGTCTCCCTGTTTAACTATTCCGACCCCATCGTGCACAATCGCGTTTTCGGGCTGGCGCGGTTCGACCTGAACACCAGGAAGTTCGATTTCACGCCCATCGGCCCCTCGCCGGCTTCCCTGGGCGGGCTCTTCGTCGCGCCGGATAAGAAGATGGGATTTACCGTCACTCAAAACGGCACCGGCGGCAACCGGCGCTGCGAGTTCTGGGGCCTTGACCTGGTGACCACCAAACTCGCCCGGACCTCTGAAGTGCCTTGCCGTTCGCGCTACAGCTTCGGCCTCTCCGCCAACGGTAAGAAGCTCTATATCTACGGCGCGGGCTTCGAGATTGAAGTCTACGACGCCGTTTCGTTCCAGCGGGAAGCCGTCTGGGACCTGGGCCACGACATGACGGGCTCCATGGTGGTACTGCCGTAGGCCTCCTGGCCGGTCCAGGTGCTCATGACCGATACACGCACTCTGCTGGCGGGTTACCGCCGGGCTGCGCGTTACCTCACACCGTACCGCTGGCGTATGGTGTGGATCCTGTTGACGGGCGTTGCCGCCACCTCCTTCGGCCTCGCCCAGCCCTACATTTCCAAGCTCCTCATCGATGAGGCCCTGCTGCGCCGCGACTTTCAGGCCCTGCTGAAGGTCAGCCTCATGATGGTGGGCGCCACGGCGGGCAGCTTCGCCCTGAACATCCTCTCCAGCTACCAGTATGTGCGCGTTTCGGCGCTGGTGCTGTTCGATATGCGGGTGGCGCTATACGGCCATCTGCAATCCCTCTCGCCGCGTTTCTGGGCCAAGGCCAAACTGGGCGATGTGGTCTCGCGCATCAACAACGATATTTCCGAGGTCCAGCGCATCTCGGCGGATACGCTGTTGAGCGTGCTCTCCAACGTCGTCTTCCTGGTAGGCAGTGCCGCCATCATGGCGTCGCTCAATGTCCGGCTGTTTCTGCTCAGCCTGATCGTGCTGCCCTTCAGCGTCTGGACCCTGCGTTATTATCAGCGGCGCCTGGCCGGGCGCGTGAAACTGGTGCGCGAGCGCGGAGCGGATATCGGCAGCTTCCTGCTGGAGACGCTGCTGGGATACCGGTTGGTGGTGACGGCCAACGCGGAGAAGCGCGAGGTGGCGCGGTTCCGCGCTCGCAACGAAAGCTTCCTGGAAGCTCTGCTCAGCATGCAACTGGTGGCGTTCCTTTCCGGCGCCGTGCCCGGCACGCTGCTCACGCTCTGCACGGCCGCGCTGTTCCTGTATGGCGGCCGGCTGGTGATCGAAGGCCAGCTCACCACCGGTTCTCTGGTGGCTCTGATGGCGTATCACGCGCGCCTGCTTTCGCCGGTGCAGAATCTCATGAGCCTGTACACCAACCTGGTCTCCGGCGGCGTCTCGCTGGCCCGCGTGTTCGAACTGTTCGATACGCCCAGCGACGTGGTGGAGCGCCCCGGCGCGACGGCCTGCCGGGCGGAGCGCGGCGAAATGGTCTGCGACGCCATTTCGTTCGGATACAACGGCCACCGCGTCTTCGACCAGCTTTCGTTCCGCGTCGAGGCCGGAACCATCTGCGCCATCGTCGGCCCCAGCGGGGCGGGGAAGTCCACGCTGGCCGATCTGCTGGTCCGCTTTTACGATCCGGACCTGGGCAGCATCACGCTGGACGGCCGCGACCTGCGCGACCTGCGGCTCGAAGACGTCCGGCGCCAGGTGATGCTGCTGGACCAGGCGCCGTACCTGTTTCACGCCACCGTGCGCGAAAACATCGCGTACGTGCGGCCGGAAGCGACGGCCGAGGAGATCGCCGCCGCCGCGCGCGCGGCTGCCATCCATCAACGCATCGAGAGCCTGCCCGAAGGGTACGACACCGTGGTGGCCGAGCGCGGGCAGACTTTTTCCGCCGGGGAGCGCCAGCGAATCGCCCTGGCCCGCGCCCTGCTGGCCGACCCGAAAGTGCTGGTGCTGGACGAGCCCACCTCCGCCTTGGATGAAGAGAACGAGCGCGCGATTGCCGAGACGCTTTCGTCGGCGCTGGCGGGCCGCACCGCCATCGTCATTACTCACCGCGCCTCGCTGGCGCGGATCGCTCACCAGGTGGTCACGCTGGGCTCATGAAGATCGCCATCATCGATAGCGGCATCCATGCCGGCCATCCGCACGTGGGCGCGATCTCCGGCGCTATGGACTTCACCGGCACGGACGCCGTGGACCGCCTCGGTCACGGTACCGCCGTGGCCGGCGCCATCCGCGAAAGAGTACCCGATGCCGGCCTGTTCGCCGTCAAGGTGTTTGACCGGCGGCTTTCGGCGCAAATCGGCGTAATTCTCCGCGCGCTGGAATGGTGCCGCGATCAGCGCATGGACGTGATCAATCTCAGCCTCGGCACGCAAAATCCGGAGCATCGCATTTCGCTGGAAGAGGCTGTGCGCGATAACGGCGTTGTGGTCAGCGCGGCCGTCATGCTGCCCGGCAGTCTTGCGGGAGTGATCGGCGTCGAGGCCGATGAAACCTGCCCGCGCGAATGCTTCCGCGAGCGCGACGGCGGCTTTCTGGCCTCCCCTTACCCGCGCCCGATACCGGGGGTGCCGAAGGAGCGCAACCTGCACGGCGTCAGTTTTGCGGTGGCCAACATGACGGGATTTGTGGCGCTCGCCCTGGCGTCCACTCCACGTCCGGAACTCCTGGGCGCGCTCCGGGCGATGGTATCATGCAACCAATCATGAAAGTCGCCGCCCTGCTGCTGTGCGCGCTGCTACCCGCTTCGGCCGCCGAACCCATCGCGGGGACGTGGCTGCTCCAGAGCCAGCAGGTGGCCGGGCAGGAGCGTGGATCGCGGCCGCTCACGTTACGGATCACGCAATCCGGCGACATGCTGGAATTCGAATACTCCGTGACCGTCAACCAGAAGCAGGAAATCTCGCTGCGCTTCGCCGCGCGCCTGGACGGTACCGAAGCCGACGTCAAGGGTCCCAACGGCCAAAAGATCGGCACCGCGAAAGTCTCGCGCTTCGGACCTTCGCAATACCTGGTGATGCTGCAGGGCGCGAACCGGCCGACTTCGGCGGGTAGAATGACGCTCTCCGGCGATGGCAAAACGCTCACCTCCGAAGCCGACGCCAGCGTGCCCAGCGGAGCCAAAACCCACACCACCCAGGTGTTTCAGCGGCGGTAGGCGTCCTTGGATCGACGGTCATGTCCGCATCGTCTTGTTCAGCTCCGCCGTACTCACGCACCTGTCGAGGAAATGGAACGTGCCGGTGTCTTTCACCTCGCGTACCGCGTCGAGAAAACCGGTCATCGCCGCGCGATAGAGTGAGGTCGCAAGGCTGATGCGCTTCACTCCGGCGGCCGCCAGTTCGCCCACGGAAAATGATTTCCCCGGTATGCCCACCATGAAGTTGAAGGGCTTGCGGACCGCGGCACAGGCGGCGCGCACCGCGGCGAGGTCGGGCAGTCCAGGGGCGAAGAGCACATCCGCTCCCGCTTTTTCGAACGCCTGAAGACGAGCGATCGTGTCGTCCAGGCTCGGGTTGGGGTAGAGCAGATTGTGCGCCCGGGCCGTCAACAGAAACGGAAACGGGAGCGCGTGGGCGGCTTCCGCGGCCGCCGCAATCCGCTCCACCGCCAGCTCAAAATCGTAGAGAGGTTTGTCGTGGTTGCCGGTCGAATCCTCGATCGTGCATCCCACCAGACCTGCTTCGGCCGCCAGACGGACCGTCTCCGCGACCACCCGCGGCTCGTTGCCGAATCCCCTTTCCAGATCCGCGGAAACCGGCAAATCCGTCGAGTCGACGATTGCGCGCGCATGCGCCAGCGCCTCGTCTCGCGTCAATTCGCCATCGCGCTTTCCCAAGCGCGGAAGCCGAGGCGGCGCTCGACGTGGCCAATGCCTGGAAGCCAAGTCCGGCCAGCAGGCGGGCGGATCCGACGTCCCATGGATTCGGAATGAGGAATGCGCCGGGGCCGTCGTGAAGCGCCCGGAATCGCGCTGCCTTTTCGTTCTGGGTAATCTGCATGGCACCTGCCTCGCGATCCATCCTACCGCTTGAGCCGCCGGGAAGTCTCTCACCTCCGGCATCACGTCCTCGTTGTAGTATGGGCGTGAGGAGCATCGACATGATGAAGTGGCTTGCATTTCTCGCGCTTGCGGCGTCTCCCGCCTGGCCGGCCGAGAAACAGCTTTTCAACGGTAAGGATTTCACCGGGTGGCAGCGCATGCCCCGGCACGAGGGTGTGCCGGCAAACCAAAAGCCCGGCTTCGTGATTCAGGACGGCCTGATGGTCACCGTGCCGGATGCCCCGGAAGACGATTTCTGGTACACCCCGGCGAAGATCGGCAACGCAACCCTGCGCGTGGTCTACAAGTTTTCGGCGCCGGAGGCGAACTCCGGCGTGTTTATTCGAATCCCGTCCCCGCCAAAGTCGGAAGACGATGCCATCAACAAGGGCATCGAGGTGCAAATCCAGGACTCCGGCGACGATTACCATTGCACCGGAGTTTTATATTCCATGACCAAAGCCAAGGCGCGGCCCTATAAGCCCGCCGGCGAGTGGAACACCCTGGAGATTGAGATGCGCGGACCGCGCACCATCGTCCATCTGAACGGAGTCCTGGTGACCGATTACGACGGCGTCGCGCCCGTCCCGCCCAAGAAGGGACAGTACGAACCCGATCGCGGGCCGCGGCCGGATGAAGGCTATATCGCCATTCAACACCACGGCGGGGAGCACAACCTCTGGTTCAAGGAAATCACCCTCATTAAATAGGGCCGCGCCCGTTACTCTTCCGCCGTGAAGTAGGCGCAATCGGGGTGGTGGAACACCAGGGCGCTGACGCTGGCTTCGGGTTCCATCATCATGCCTTCGGTGAGATGCACGCCGATATCGTCGGGGCGCAGCAGTTTCCAGATGCCCTGCTGATCGTCCAGGTTGGGACAGGCGGGATAGCCGAAGCTATAGCGCTTGCCGCGGTACCGCGAGGTGAAGCGGTCGTGCATGGTGAGCGTGGGCGGGTCGGGGAAGCCCCAATCCTCGCGGATGCGGCGGTGCAGCCACTCGGCCGTGCCTTCGGCGGTTTCGATGGCCAGCGCCTGGATGGCGTGCGCCTTGAAAAATTCGCCGGCCTGTTTCCACTCTTCGGAACGCTCGCGAATGCACGCGCCCGCGGTCACCACGAACAGGGCCAGGTGATCGCGCCGGCCGTCTTCGGGGTCCAGGATGTAATCGCTCAGGCACAGCCCGTCTTCGCGGCGCTGCCGGCCGAAGGGGAAGGTATGGATAGGCGACGCGCCGCCCGGCGCAAACAGGTGGACCTGCGTTGCCGTCGCGCTCGGCCTCGAAGAACTGCCACACGGCCTTCACCTTCATGAAGCGGGCGGCCTCCTGCTTCACCTCTTCCATGTTGTGGAACAGTTCCAGCGCTTTGGCTTCGTGCTCGGCCAGGGCCTTTTCGAAATTGCCCTTGTAGCCCAGGTGGCGGCCGTAGAGCATGTACGGATTGATGTAGCTCCACAATTCGGCCAGGTGCGGCACGTCGCGCACGCGGCGCTCCAGATAGGGCGCCGCCGGAATCGGAATATCGGTGCGGACCTTGCCGCTGCGCCGGCTGGTAAGGGGCGCCAGAGGTGCGGCCGGCGTCTCCACCGCGGCGGGCGCTTCTACGGCTGTATGGCCGGCGAGCACCGCCGCGCGCGCCTGCCGGATCCATCAGGCGGTTCATCAGGTCGAGCCCGGTCATGGCGTCTTTGGCGTAGCAGACGGCCTCCGCATACGCCGGGGCGATCTTGGTGCGGGTGAATTTTTCGGACAGCGCGGCGCCGCCCACCAGCAGCGGCACCACCATGCCGGCGGCCTTCAGATCGGTCGCCGTGATCACCATCTGCTGCGTGCTCTTCACCAGCAGGCCGGAGAGGCCGATGGCGTCGGGCCGGTGCTTCCGGTAAGCCTGAATCAGCGCGTCGGGCGGCACTTTGATCCCCAGGTTGACCACGTCGTAGCCGTTGTTGGCGAGGATGATCTCCACCAGGTTCTTGCCGATATCGTGGACGTCGCCCTTCACGGTGGCCAGGATCACCTTGCCGCGCGCCGCCGTGTCGGCCTTCTCCATGAACTGCTCCAGGTGGCTCACCGCGGCCTTCATGGCTTCGGCGGATTGCAGCACCTCGGCCACAATCAGCTCGTTGTTGTTGAACAGCCGGCCCACTTCGGTCATGCCGGCCATGAGCGGGCCGTTGATGATATCGAGCGGCGCGGCGCCCTCGGCGCGTTTGCGGTCCAGGTCGGCGATGAGGCCGTCTTTGGTGCCTTCGATGATGTAGTTGGCCAGGCGCTGGTCGAGCGGCAGGTCTTCGGCGTGCTGCTTGACGCGCTTGCCCGGTCTGTGCGGAAATGCTCCGTGATGGCGGCGATATGCCACTGGTTGAGCGCGGCCTTCTGTTCGGCGGTCTGCAGGCGCCAGTCGTCGGGCGCGGTGCGCAGGCTCTCGTCGGCGGCATCCACGGCGGGCGAATTGAACAGCAGGTTCTCCGCCAGGCGGCGCTCCTCTTCGGGAAGCGAGGCGAAGCGCTCCAGCTTTTCGGCGTTGACGATGGCAAGGTCGAGCCCCGCCTTGGTGCAGTAATACAGGAAGACGGAGTTCACCACTTCGCGCGCCGAGGCGGGCAGTCCGAACGAGATATTGGAAATGCCGAGCACCGTCTTGACGAAGGGCATATGCTCTTTCACCAGGCGGATGCCTTCGATGGTCTCCACGGCCGCGCCGATATAGTTGACGTCGCCGGTGGCGCAGGGGAACACCAGCGGATCGATGATGATGTCTTCCGGCGCGAATGCCGTACTTCTCGGTCAGGAGTTGATACGGAGCGCTGGGCTACGGCGAGTTTGCGCTCGCGCGTGAAAGCCTGCGCCTGCAGTTTGTCTTCGTCGATGGAGCCCACCACCAGCGCCGCGCCGTAGCGGCGGGCAATGGGGCAGACGCGCTCGAATTTTTCCTCGCCATCCTCCAGGTTGATGGAGTTGATGATGCTCTTGCCCATGGCAATACGTCAGGGATAGTTCGAGGGCCGCGGCGTCGGTGGTATCGATCATCACCGGCACTTTGATCTTGCGGCATCAGCTTCGCGTAGAAAAGCGGGATGTCATGGATCTCGTCGCGGTCGGTGCTCTGCAGGCAGACGTCGATGATGTGGGCGCCGTTCTTCACCTGGCGGCGCGCGATCTCGGTGGCCTCTTCCCACTTCTCTTCGGCGACCAGGTTCTTGAACAGCCGCGAGCCGATGACATTGGTGCGCTCGCCCACGATCAGCGGCCGGTTGCTCTCTTCCGCCTCCACCAGTTCGATGCCCGAATAATATGCCTTGTGCGCGGGCGCCGGAACCTGGCGCGGCTTCTTGCCCTCCGCCATTTTGGCGATGCGCCGCGATATGCGCCGGCGTGGTGCCGCAGCAGCCGCCCACGATATTCAGCCAGCCGCGATCGATGAAACGCTCCAGTTGCGCCGCCAGCGATTCCGGCGTCTCGCGGAAATTTGCCGTCCTCGATCGGGCAGCCCCGCGTTGGGGTAGCAGGAGATGCGGTAGCGACGACATCTCGTTGAGCGTCCGGATGTGGTCGGTCATCAGGTCCGGACCGGTGGCGCAGTTCATGCCCACGGCCAGCAGGTCGTGATTGCCGATGGAAGCGTACAGCGCGTCGATGGGCTGGCCGCCTAGCATGGTGCCGGTGCGCTCGATGGTGACCGAAGCGATGACTGGGATCCGGCGGCCCAGATCTCTTGCTCCAGTTGTTCCACGGCCACCAGGCCGGCTTTGAGGCTGCCGGTATCGAAGCAGGTCTCGATCAGCAGAAAATCGGCGCCGCCTTCCACTAGCCCCTTGGCCTGTTCGTAGTAGTCCGCGCGGATATCCGCGAACGTGGTGGACCCGGTGATGTTGACGTCTTTATTGGTCGGCCCCATGGAGCCCGCCACAAAGCGGGGCTTGTCCGGCGTGGAAAATTCGTCGGCGATTTCGCGGGCGATGCGGGCGGCAGCGAAGTTCAGTTCGTAGCAGCGGTCGTCCAGTTTGTTGTCCAAAAGCGCGATGCGCGCCCCGCCGAAGGTGTTGGTTTCGATGATGTCCGCGCCCGCCGCAAGATATTGCCGTGGATCTCGCGGATCACATCGGGACGGGTGACGTTGAGGATCTCGGGACAGTTCTCGCGCCCCAGGTAATCGGTCTCAATGGACAGCGGCGCGGCGTGAATCATGGTCCCCATGGCCCCGTCGATGACGAGGACACGTTGCGCCAGGATGTCTTTGAGCGCCTGATTACGCTCTTGGGGTGTGGTCATAAGCGGTGTGCTTTTACAAGTTTATCAGGAGCAAGGCAACAGCACGGTGCGGATGGCTTCGGACGGCGGCGCGAAGAGCGTGAGCTGGTCCGGGTTGGCAAACAGGGCCTGGTAATCGGCGGGCGTGAAGGCGCGCTCCAGGCGGGCGGCGAAGGTTTCGCGGAGCAGGCGTGCGTAGTGCTCCACGTCGTAATCGCGTTTGTCCGTGCCGGTTTCGGCTTCGTCAATCACGGCACAGCCGTTCCTGGTGCGGTAGACGCGGATGCGGTCGCCCACAGTCCAGGAGGTGCGGCCTGCGGAGAGCAGGGCCTCATACGGCAACTCCCGGCGCTGGTCGCGCGCGGCGAAATATTCGGCTGCCGATTTGGTGAGGCGTACGCGGGAGGAAACATCGCGGGCGGGCAACTGCCGGTAACGCAGAGCATCCAACGTAGCCACATAAGCATCGCGGACGCCCGGCACGTCGCCGGCCAGCAGGCGGGCGATGGCGCGCCGGAGGAATCGCTCGCCGAATGGCTCCGCGCGGCTGGAGCGGAAGGCCACACCGCGCAGAAGCAGCGAGCCATCGTAGCCCAGGAGCGCATAATTTTTGGGCTCGTGGGAGAGCATGGCGGCGTAGCGGCCGTCGAATTCCAGGTGCACCAGCGGGGGCAAGAGCGCCGCCACCTCGGCCACAACGCGGCGCTCTTCAGTCTCGCTCCAGCCCTCGGGGACGGCGAAGTAGACGCCATCGGTATCGGCTTCCAGCAGGGTGACTCCGCGCGCGGCCAGTTCCCGGCACATCAGCTCCAGCGTTTCCCGGCCGCGGCGCGTCACTTCGTTGGCGGCATGCACATCGGCGAAGCGCGTGAGGTCGCCGCCCGCCGCCAGGTACCCGTACGCCGAGTTGACCACCAACTTCATCGCCGCCGACATCGCTTCCTGCGTGTACCGTTCGGGCGACCCGGGCGGCGCGGCGCGGGCACTGGCCTTCGCCGCCAGCCGGCGCTCCACCAGGCTGTCCACCAAGGTCAGCAAAGCGCCCAGATGATCGCGTGCCGGCCCAATGCGAAAGGCACGCATCAGCGAAGGATACAGGCTGGCGACATCCGCCTTCACAATGCGTCGGGCCACCCCGGTAGCAAACAGGTGCAGGGCGGCTCCGCTGTGCGGCGTGCCGTCGCCGGGTTGGTGTGCGGGCAGGGCCATGCCGGCGTGCAGGTAGGCGCGCACCAGCAGCGGATCGATCACTCCGGTGGCGGCTCCGGCGTCCGCCAGGCGTTCATACCGGCGCGGTGTCATCTGCGCCAGGGCGAACGCCGCGCCCCCCAGCATCCGCGCTACGCCGGCCACTTCTTCGACATCCGATGCGGCATACCGCTTCACCCGCGCCGGATCGCGCTGGTAGACCGCGTAGATCTGGCTGCCGGGAATCTGCTCGCGATCCGGTCCGGCGATTCCCAGGTGGCGTGCAACGGCTTTCAGGCCATGATCCGGCAGATCGCGCGTGGCGAAGTCATACCGCAGCACGGCGTCCAGTGTGTCGATCAATTCCCGCCCGGGAGCGACGAAGCGCGGGCCACGCCGTGCACCTCTTTGCCGCAGCCCTCCCCGGCCGGTTCGTCCCAGGTCCAGCGGTACTCCCAGGCGGCGGGCACGCGTGTGCAGAAACGGCAGGTCGAAGCCGTGCAGGTTGTGGTTCTCGATCACGTCCGGGTCGGCGGCTTGGATTCTCGCCACCAGCCGCCGGATCAGCACTGCTTCCGCCGCATCGCTTTCGTCCTCCGCTTCCAGCAACTCCGTCGCCCCGGAAGGATCGCGAACAGCGATCAGGAAAATGCGATCGCGCGCGGCGTCCAGACCTGTGGTCTCCAGATCGAACTGCATGCGGCGGAGTTGATCGAAGGTGAGTCCGCGGAAGTAGGTGCGTCCGGTGGCGACCAGATATTGTTCTTCGGGAGCCAGCACGAGGGCGCAGGCTTTGCCCAGGTCGCGCAGGCCGGTGAACGGCCTGCCGTCTTCGGCCGAGATCAGGTAGCGCAGCGCGCCCGGTCCATCGAGTTCGCGACACGTAACGGCGGCCGGATTTCGCGGATGCTCCAGGCGGTCCAGCAGCACCCACGGGCGGAACCGTGCCTCCTCCCGCACCAGTTCGCCACTTTCGGGGAGGCGCCGCCAAACGGTCGCACACCCGTCGTGGTCCGCCCATACGGACACGATTCCCGGAGTAGGGTCCCATCCGCAAAGCGAATCGTCGGGCGCCATCGGCCCTATTCTAGCGGCTTCAGTCGCCGCGGATGTAGCTCAGGCTGCCGTCCGCCGCCGGACCTGTCTCTCGATCGCCTTCAACGACTTGCGCCGCACCTGAAGCAATTCGTAATCCTTCTGTAGGTTCATCCAGAAATCCGCGGTTGTGCCAAAGTGCCTCGCCAGGCGCAATGCCGTATCGGCAGTGATTCCGCGACGCTCGTTGACGATCTGGCTGATGCGGGTCACCGGTACATGCAGCTCCAGAGCCAAACCGTTGATCGAAATCCCCAGCGGTTTCATGAACTCCTCACGGAGCATTTCGCCCGGGTGAACCGGCGGGCGGGTGACCTTCCAGCCGCCTTCAGGACGCATGATGCTCATTCCTTCGCTCCCTCCCTTCAGTGGTAATCGACAATCTCCACATCATAGACGCCATCACTCTCCCATCGGAAACAAATGCGCCATCGGTCGTTAATGCGGATGCTATGCAATCCCGCCCGGTCACCTTTAAGGGCTTCCAGCCGGTTTCCTGGCGGCGCATTCAGTTCATCGAGCGAGGTAACCGAATCGATCTGGACCAGTTTACGCACTGCTGCCCGGGCGATCGAGTTCCAGCGGCGGCATCTGCCGGTCTCGAAGAGCGCCCTGGTTTGCTTTTCCGCGAAGCTCTCGATCACTCCGTTCCTTATTCTATAACGGGTGGCGTTATACCGCCAGCGTTATAATGCTGCCCCTCCCCCAAGCGCTTTAACCCGGACTTGCTTGCTTCCGGCTGAGGAGGTTCGACATCCCTTGTGCTTGGAGGTACTTTAAGCGCTTGCTGCCTTGGCTGTTGGACTACCGTCGCGAGTCGGGCGGCGGTCATCGATAGTCTCCTGCAATGCCGCAACAACCACTGGATAGAGCGCCCGAATGTCCTCCGGTGAATTGACGGCGACGCGGAATTCCACCCATGGACTCGGCTCCATTCTCTTGAACGAGTTTGGTAGCAGGCGCGTACCAATCTCGGGATTGAGGTTGAACCTGGGAATTACTCGGAATCCGAGAATCGCCTAGAGGCTTTTGTTAATGGAAACATAGTTACCCTGATTTTACAGCCTCTGAGCTTACCAATCGCTGGAGAGAGGTCAACGGAAAAGTCCGCTTGCTGCCGCGTGCAATGGCCGCCTAGAAATTCAGGTGCACGCCCAGTTGCAGTGTTCTCGGGCTGCCCAGAGTGTGCTGGATCAGGCCGAAGAAGGGACTCAGGGGCCGCACGCTGGGGACCCCGCCGGTAACGCTGTACTGCGTCGCGCTGTTGCTCGGGACATCGAAGCTGGTTTGGTTGAAAAGGTTCAGAGCATCTACCTGGAGCCGCAGCAGAAAGCGTTCGTTGAGGTTGGTCTCCTTCACCGCCGAAAGGTCGAAACGTTCCTGGAACGGGCCCCGGAACGTGTTGCGGCCAGTGGCGCCGAAGGCGGTCTCGAAGTTATCGCAGGTCTGCGCGCCGTTCACCGTGGCGCACGGAATGCCCGGCGTCCCGGTCGGAATCCGCGGCACATAAAAATCGTTGGCGTTCAGTATCGGCTTGCCCGCATTGATCCCGGTGGTGCCTTGCAGTAACGCCTGTTTCGGACTGATTCCCGGTTTGAGCGGCATCACCGGGTCCAGGATCTCGACAAAGTTGGCATAGTAAATTCCGCCCACTGCGCCGGAATAATCGATGCCTCCGTAGGGCTGGCCGCTTTGGTATACGGTCACTCCGTTCAGCGCCCACCCGTTGGTGAACTTGCCCAGCAGCGTGTTTCCTTTGACGGCATTCGGCAGGTCGTAGTGGTATTGGAAGATGGCCACGTGGGTCCGGTCATAACTCGACGTGCCGTAGGAGTTATGCAGATTGGACGGGTCGTTGCCGTTGAAGAACAGCCCCAGCCCGCTCTGCATGTCCAGTGTGTGCGACCACGTATACGCCGCGGTAATCTGCAGGCCGTGACTCAGACGCTTGCGCACGCCGAGTTGCAGGGCGCTGTAGTTGGACACGCCTTCGGCCTTGTAGAACGCCGAGTTATTGTTGAAGCCGGCATACGGCACGCGGAGGTCGGTGTTACCTCCGTCATACGTCTTATACGGCTCGACCGAAGGAATCACGTTGAAGCCGTACGAGGTCGTCTCGCCGTTGATAGGATGCGACGGCGTGGCAATTCCCGGCTGATTGAAGGGGATCGGCAGCACTTCGTGCTGGCCGTGATTGCCCACATAACCCAGGCTTAACTGCACGCTGTTGACCGGTTGCCACTGGATGTCCAGGCTCCAGTTTTCGGTGTAAGGCAGAACGTTGGCCGGGTCATAGCCGCTGAACGTGTAAGTCTTGGCGCCATTAATGATGGACGCCTTGTTGGGCACCAGGCCGGCGAACAGCGTTTGATTGGTGACCACGGGAGGAATGGTGGCGCCCAGGAACGGCTGCGAAAGAGTGCCCTGCGCCGTGCCGATCACCTGCTGCACAAACGGAGCCGCGACGGTGACGCCGAACGGCCCGTTGACGCCCGCGCCGGCGCTGGGCGAAAGTTCCGAGAAGTACTCGCCGCGGTCATAGAACATGCCGTATCCCGCGCGGATCACCACGTTCTTGAGTTTCGAAGGACTCCAGACGACGCCGATACGGGGCCCGAAGCCCCACTGCCTGCCATTCAGCGTGGAATCGTTCACGCCGCTGGTGCCGATGCTGGAATTGTTGCCGGCCACCACCAGGCCCGTCGAGTTGACCACGCCGCTGGTCGGGTCGTACCGGTAGGCGTCCGGATGGAAGTTGGAAAGCCGCCCGTACTTTTCGGTCAACGGCCCGTCGTAATCGTAGCGCACACCCAGGTTCAGAGTCAGGTCGGAGGTGACGCGATAGTTGTCCTGGATAAAGGCGCCCACCTGATTCACGCGGAAGTAGCGGTTGGTCGGGCCGATGAACAGGTTGGTACCGTTGGAATTGATGTTACCTGTCAGGAGCGAGGTAAGTGTGGCGAACGATATGGAGGGCGTGTTGTTGGTGTTGTTCACAATGTTGAGCTGGAAGTGCTCGTAATTGACCCCGGCGGTGATGGTGTGCCGTCCCTTCAGCCAGTTGAGATTGCTGGAACCCGATGCCATGTTCTGATAGAAGCCCGTGTTGGCGAAATTGCCGCTGGGCCCCACGTTGAAGCCCTTGGCAAAACTGCTGCACGAAGCGCCCGTCCCGCAGGTGAACGAAGTGACACTCAGGGCGGGGAACTGCGGCGTGCCGTAGGCGTCGATCCCCAGGGAGGTGGCGCTGATTTGCTGGCTGGTGGCGGAGTAATCGTACTGGCGATTGATTCCGGCCTTCTGTTCCCAGGTGAGTGTGGGGGCCAGCATCACGATGTTATCCAGCGAACCGGTCTGCGTGCCGGTCTTCACCGCCTTGGGGAACCCGATGGTGGAACCGCCGCCGAAAGGCGCATTGGAGGGGGCCGTCTGGTAGATGTACTTTTCCGCCAGCCGGTCTTTGCTGTCGATCAGGTAGTCCAGATCCACCACCGCCTGCCGCGCGGTGAAGGTAGCCGGGCCCTGCATGAACACGTCGTAGCCCACCTGCGAGGCCAGCGCCAGGCTGGTGATTTGCGGCGTAGGAATCAGGTAGCTGTTGCCGATCTTGGCCTGAAACAGCGCCAGGGCGGCGGGGTTGATCTGGTTGGGCGCAATGGTGGTGGCGAAATCCGCCTGCATCATGTTGGCGAGTCCCTGGGCGCTGCGGTCACCGGTCAGGTGCAGCGGCACGCTGGCCGTCTTGCTGCCGTTCAGGGCGTCGTGATCTTCGATGTCCTGGAACGCGCCGAAGAAGAAAAGCTTGTTCTTGACGATGGGGCCGCCGATGGTGCCCCCGGGCCGGTTATAGTGCAGGGCCGAAACTTTGTCATGCGCGGGAATGGCGGGGCTGGCGTTGCGGAAGAACTCCGCTGCGTTGAATGCGGTGTTCTGCAAATACTCGTAGACCCCGCCATGAAACTGGTTGGTTCCCGAGCGCGTGGTGGCTTCGATGTGCGCGCCCGATTTGGAACCCTGCGAAGCATCGTACATGGCCGCGTTCACACGCAGTTCCTGCATGGCCTCCACCGGCGGCGTGGCAATACCCTGGCCCACCGAGTCATAAGCGGAGGTGTTGGTTTGAGTATCCCCTCCGGCCGCACTCGATTGGCCGGTATTCAGCGTGAAGCGCGACGATTCCACCTGGCTCGTGGATTTGCCGTTGAACACGTTGTCCGCCGTGACGCCGTTGACCGAGAAACTATTGCTGGTATCGCGCTGCCCGTTGGCCCAGATGGCCTGATTGCCGAAGCCGGCATTAGAGCCGGAAGTATTCATGAAATCGGCGCTCAGTCCAGGGCTCAGGATGGCCAGTTGCGTAAAACTGCCGGTGCCCAGCGGCGTGTTGTTGATGGTCTGGGCGTCCAGCACGTAGCCGCTGGTGGTGTCCACCTGGTTCAGCAGTGGCGTGGCGGTCACCTCCACGGCCGTTGCCACGGCGCCTACTTCCAGTTTTCCATTCACGGTGCTGACACGGTCGCCCTGCACCACGATGGATGTGTGGGTCTCCGTCTGGAAACCGTCCTTGCTGAAACTCACGCTATAGTTGCCCACCGGCAGGTGGAGAACCTGGTAGGTGCCGTTATTCGAAGTGACGGTCTTCAGCTCCAGATTGGTGTCTACATTCTTGACTGCCACGATAATGCCGGGCGCCAGCGAACCGGTGGAATCGGTGACCACTCCGGAGATCCCTCCCAGAGTCTGTTGGGCGCTGAGACTCCCCGGCAGGGCAGCGAGAATGAGCGAGAACGCAACAAGAGACGCGCGAATCATGTTGAAGTAAAACCTCTACCTTTCCTGGTGTGTATAGAAATGGATACCAAGTCAGTGGTTTCACTTTGATTACGGTTTTGTTGCGAAACGGAGCAAGCCGCGCCGTGATATTCCTATAAGGAGTCTTTTATGAAGAAATCCTTTCTGCTGATCTGGGCCGGCGTAGCTTTGTACGCCGCCGGAACCGCCGTGGATTATGCGGCCGAAGGCAAACTGTGGTGGGCCCACATTCAGTATCTGGCCGATGACAAACTGGCCGGCCGCGATACCGGTAGCGAGGGCTACCAGCAGGCCGTCACGTATGTGACTACGGAGTTCGAACGCGCCGGTCTGAAGCCCATGGGCACCAGCGGTTACCAGCAGCCGGTGCGGTTCGATAAGAAGGAACTGGTGCCCGCCGAAAGCAGCCTGGCGCTGGTGCGTGACGGACAGGTGCAGCCGCTGGCCATGGGCGTGGAGGCCAGCCTGAGCGCGCGCGGCGACCTGGCCGCCGAAGTGGAAGCGCCCATGGTATTCGTAGGCTACGGCTTACAGGTTCCCGAGGCCCACTACGACGATCTGGCGGGGCAGGACCTGAAGGGCAAGATCGCCGTATACGTGAACGCCGGCGGACCGGTGAAGGCGCCCGCCAACGTCAAATCGCATTATTCTTCCGGGGCCGAGCGGTGGGCCGCGTTGCGGCGCGCCGGAGCCATCGGCATCGCCACCATTCCCGGCGGGCGCGGGCCCAACGGCGCTGCCGGCCAGACTCCGCCCGCGGGCCGCGGCAGAGGCGCGGGCGGTGGGGGCGGACGGGGTCTCACTCCGCAGCCCACCGTGGCTTTGGCGGATAAGGCTCTGCAGGAAACCCAAGGCCAGCAGGTGGTGATGACGGTGACCCGCGCGGGCGCGGAAAAGCTGCTGGCGGACTCCGGGCACACCTTCGACGAGATTGAAAAACTGGCCAATGCCAATGAGCCTCTGCCCAGGTTCCCGCTGAAGGGCATGTTGCGGTCCCGGGCGATGGTGAAGCACAGCGAATTGGAGGCGTCGAACGTGGTGGGGATCCTGCCGGGGACCGACCGCAAACTCAAAAACGAGTACGTGATCATGTCGGCGCACCTGGACCATATGGGGACGGGCCGCGCGGTGAACGGCGACAGCATCTATAACGGCGCCATGGATGACGCTTCCGGCGTGGCCAGCGTGATGGAGATTGCCCGGCTCATGAAGGCGGCGGGCGTGAAGCCCAAGCGGTCTATTGTGTTTCTCACCGTGGCGGCGGAGGAGAAGGGCGAACTGGGGTCGCGTTACTTTGCGGCGCATCCCACCGTGCCTGCCGGGCAGATTGTGGCCGATATCAACCTGGATATGTTCCTGCCGCTGTACGCTCTGAAGGTGATCGAGGTGCAAGGGTTGGCGGAATCGTCGCTCGGCGAGACCGTGCGCGCCGCCGCCGCCGCATATGGGGTGGCGGTGCAGGTGGATCAGGAGCCGGAGCAGAATCGCTTCATTCGCAGCGATCAGTACAGCTTCATCCGGCGGGGTGTGCCGTCGCTGGCGTTCAAGTTCGGATACGAGCCGGGGTCGCCCGACGAGAATATCCGGCGCGAGTGGGTGAAAAACATCTATCACAAGCCGGCGGACGATCTGAACCAGCCCGTGGATGCCGCCGCCGCGGCACAGTTCGACCGCATCATTTTGAGCCTGCTGGAGCGCGTGGCCGACGCGCCGGACCGCCCGCACTGGAACAACGACAGCTTCTTCAAGCGATTCGCCGAAAAGTCGGAGTAGGATGGAGGCATGGTACAGAGAGTCGCGGTGATGCTTGCGTGCGCTGGTTTTCTGGCCGCCGGGAAAGCGCCCGAGCGGCCCCTCCAGGTGGTGTCCACGGACCGGATCGACTTCGCCGGCGGCGTCATCCGGGTGGATAACGCCTACGGGGAACTGAATGTCGAGGGCTGGGATGAGCCGCGCGTCGAAATCACGGTGACGCGCACCGCCTACCGGAATAATACGCCGCAGGAACAGGAACAGGGCAAGGCCTACCTCAACAGGATTCAGGTAACGGCGAAGAAGACCGGCAATGGTGACGTCGAGATCTCCACGCAGTTTCCCGGGCGCAACCGGCTGGCGCGCGCTATCTGGGGCCTCGGCGATTTCAATCTGGACTATCGGATCAAAGCGCCGCGCAACGCGAAGCTGGTGATCCGCCATGGTCTGGGCGATGTAGTCGTGGCCGGCGTGGCGGGCGACATCGATGCCACCATCCGGACGGGCGATATCGTGGTGCAATTGCCGGACCCCGAGACGTACGCCATTGACGCGCAGTGCCGGTTCGGCGGCATCTTCACGGATTACGATGGCACGCATCGCAGCCCCTGGCTGGTAGGGCAGAAGTTCGCAGGCGGCGCCGGGCACACCGTCCACCTGCGGGCGCGGCTGGGCGGGATTTCGATTCAACGGATACCCGCGGTCAGTTATCCAGCTTTATCGCCGCCAGCTTTTTGACCGGGGCGATCTGCCGCGGCGTGCGAATATCCAGCCGCACCGCCGTTCCTTCGGCATAGCGTTTGGCGCGGTCGATGATCTCGATCACCGGCTGCGGCAGTTTGCTTGCCCGGGCTGCCCGCATGGCCTTGTCGCCCAGTGCGAACGATGCCATAAAGTAACCGTCGCCGGGCGAAAGATAGACAATGTTGCGCTCGCCGTGCTTGAGCCGGAGCGTCCATCCGGCCTTCCGTGAATAGGAGTTCCACTCCTTCGCGGTTAGGTTGCAGTCACGCGCGAGTTCCGCCAGAAGCTGGTCCCAGACTGCCTTGGCCGGTCCCAAAACTTCGGCCAGTTCGGCCTCGCTGGGTTGCGTGGCCTTCCCGGCGAATGCGTTGGCGAGCATATGTGCTCCGGTGTAACACACTTTCGAGAGCATCGCTGACTACGGCCGGACTTACTCAGGACTTATTCCGGGGTTCTGCCTGTTACTCACCTTCTGACGCGGCACGATATCTTTGCCCATCCGTGATTGAACGGTCCGAAAGCTGAGGTTCGCGCATTTTTGACGTCGGTAGAGATCCCAGGTTCACCTGTCAGATAGCTCACGCTTCAGCCCGAATCTGATATTGTAAGTGGCACGGAGTTCTGACCCTATGAAGCGGCTAATCCCGGCGCTTTTCTTCCTCACCTTGCTGATTGAAGCACTGAGTCTCTGGTCGCAACCATCCCACGATTTCGTATTCGTCGCGCGCCGTTCCGGCACCGGCGAAGTTCTGGACGCGGCCACCCTTGCCACCGTTGCCCGCATTCATTTCGATTTCCATGTAGAACGCCTTTCCGCGACTGCGGACGGCGCCAAGTTGCAAGTCCAGGGTTACGCCTCCGGCGCCCCATGCTGCAAGCATTACACCTTCGACCCGGCGACCTCGAAACTGGAGGAAGACATCCCCTCGCGCCAGAGCGGCGACGGTTTCGGCCCCTGCATCGCCTCCCCCGATGGGCGCTGGTGCTTTCAACTGAAGAGCTTTCTGAACCCGGTGCTGAAAATGGCCGATCGCACCGATCCGCACTCCACTCGCGAACTCGTCCCTTCCAATCTGCCCCCGCAAGACGGCAGCGGCAACTGGTATTCGCAGGGAGCCTGGTCCGGCGACCGCTTCTTCCTTTATGTTTCCCGGCCAGACGATCCCGGCCTGCTCTGGATCGTGCCACCCGGGGCGGAATCCCTGGGCGCCGGAACTCCCGTTGCCCCCTTTAACGAAGACGCTGCCTGCGGTCCGCGCCTGCCGGTAGTCAAACACCTGGTCGCGGCCGCAGGCAGACTCTTCCTCTTCGAATCCTTCGGCAACACAAACAAGAGCAGCCGCCAGTGTTCAGGCCTTCCCGGCGGCGCCTGGAGTGTGGACCCCGCCACCGGACGACTCGCCGGCCCCATCGCGCCCGAGTTTCATTTCAGCAGTCTGATTGCGGACCCGTCCGGCGCGGTGCTGTATGGCATCGGCGAACCGGACCAACTGGTGCGGTGGAACGCCCTCGACGGCAAAGTGACGAACACCCGCGCACTGGGCCCCGGCGAATCCTTAACGATTGCGTCCGGCCGGCTCACGCAGCCTCCGGCCGGCGATGTGACAGCCCTCGCGAACAACGAAAGGTAGCTACGCCACTACCGGCGGCACCAGCGTTTTCAGGAACTCGTGCGCCACGCGGAAGCCCCGCTTGTACTGCTCGGTGAAGTTTGCGCCTTCGTAAGCCGGGTAATAAAACTGGTCTTCGTTTTCGATGTTCATGGCTCCGGTGTAGCCGTTTTCGGCCAGCACGCTGAAGAAGCCCTTCCAGTCCACCGACCCGTAACCGGGCACCCGGAACCGCCACCACCGCTCGCGGTTCACCGGCTGGATGCCGGCGCGCCGCACCACGTGCCACAGAATTTCCGTATCCTTCAGATGCACGTCATAGATCTTGTCGGCGAACTCGCGAGCCGCCGCCACCGGGTCCATGAACTGCCATACCAGGTGCGAAGGGTCGAACTGCAGGCCCACGTGCGGGCTGTTCCCAAAGGCTTTGAAGAGGGCTTCCCAACCTACCGGTCCGGTGGCGATATTGGGTCCGCCGGCGTAAGGCTCCCACAGGATGCGCACTTTGTTCCTCTCGCAGGCGGCAAAATATTTGTCGTTGTAGACCTTGACGATTTCGTCCACCTGCTGCTGCAGGGGCATCGTCGGAATGGTGCCGCTCTGGCCGCCGATATTGGGGATCCCGAGCTTGCCGCAGAGGTCCAGGCACTTCACCGTGTACTCGTTCTGCCGGGCGCGTTTGGCGGGGTCCGGGTCGATGTGGTTGCCGTCCACGGCCAGCGCGGAGATGTAGATGCCGCTTTGGGCGATCTTGTTTTTGATGGAACCGATGGCGGCATCGTCCACCTGGTCCGGATTGATGCGGAGTTGGGCGCTGGTGAATCCTTCGGCCTTGACGAAATCAAGGTTGGAATCGGAGTACTGCATCAGGACGCCGAGCCTGGGTTTCCAATTGGGCGGGCGGTTTCGCTGGGCCTGTGCCGCGGCGGCCGCGGACATAGCGGTAAGTACAGTGCGTCTGGAAAGGGTCACGAAACGAGCATAGGACGGAACTGGCGGCCGGCGCAAGCTGCGGAGCCCCCAACCCTGTCAGAAGGGCCGGCAGCGGAACATCCGGACGTACGGGTTCGCGAAGTCCGGCCGGCGGCTCCACACCCAACTCGAGCGATCCTGCCAGACCGGGTCCGTGTCCTCCACCGCGATGATATCGATCGGGAGGGCACGGCAGGCGCCGTCGAAAGCCTGCCCGGTCTGGCCGCCGGCCAAAAAAACGCCATCGAGCGTGCGCAGAATCGGTGCGCAGAGAGCCGGATCTCCGCCGAACGCGCTCAGGCAGTTATCGCTGCCGGCAATCGTGCGCCGCCCGTCATAAAGAAAAGCGGCCGTGGCCTGGATCGGTATGTGGGGATTGAACTGCACCACGCCATTGCGCGGCGTAGCGGCCTCGGCCCATTCGCCGGCTTCCCGCGTGGCGTAGGTGCGCTTGCCGGCCTGGCGGTCTGTGGCGATCCAGGCGACCGTATGGACCGTTCCTCCATCGGCCAGCAGCGGATAGAAGCGGTTGATGCCGGCTTCATAAACCGAACCCGCAACGCCTAGCACCAGCAGAGCGGTCAGACGGCGGTAATCGCGCCGCGATGCGGTGTCGCGGTCGCACAGTACGTCCACGGCCCAGAGCAGCAATCCGAACTGCGCGATCAGGAAGCCGCGCCACCCCAGGTCGTTGTTGCCGATCACTGAAGATCGCAGAAAGGTGCAAATGATCACGCTGGTCGCCACCATCAGGGCCGTGGCCGCTTCCGCCCTCGTCAGGCGCTGGCCGCTGGCGCGGTGTTTCTTCCACCACATCGCGCCGGTGGCGAAAAAAAGCCCGAGTTCCAGGAAATAGTTCAACGGCAGTACCAGCGCATTAGCCACCGCAAGAACCCAGGCGCGCCCCACGGATTGCGCCATGTACATGGCATCCAGGGGGTAAAACGGCCGCACCCAGGCCTGGAATATCGGTCCGCCCGCTGCTGCACCGCGGAGTGAGACGGCATAGGGGAGAATCAGCGCCAGCGCCAACACTCCCGCACCGGCCACGGCGGCGGCATCCTGCCGCCGGCCTTGCGCCAGAGCCGCGATGGCCCACACGCCAAGGAAGACGCTGAACACGAAAGCCACATAGATAGCCGCCCCGCCGGCCGAAGCCAGGGCCAGGCCCGCAAGCACCACATAGGCTGGGCGAAGGCCGGACCCGGAACGCCGGGGAGCATGCCAGAGCAGCAGTAATGCCATCAGGCAGGCGATCAATCCGGATACATAGTGACTCTCCCAAAGGGTGCTGTATACGAAACCGTCCACCTGCTCGTTCCACCATTCCATGCTCGGCAGCACCGCGTGCTTGCCTGCTAACTGCAAAGCCCAAAGCAGGGCGGTGGGCAGGATATCCAGGCCGCCGACGCCGAGCAGTAGTATCCCGGTGATGGCCCGGCGAGGAAAGCTGGCCGGTCCCCGGTAAAAAAACAGGCGAAAATATAGTGCGACCACGGACATGAGGCCGATGCCGCACCACACCGCGCCGGCCATCCACGCATGGCGCGCGCCTACGATGGGGCTGCCGGCCCGGTTCACCAGGTTGCACAGCAGGAGCCAGAAGTAGTGATAGCGGAGCGGCGCCGCCTGGCCCGGCAGAAAAAACGGATTGGCGGGCGGAATGCCGGTGTTGCCGATGGATTGGATGAACTGCGTGCGCAGCGCAAAATCGAATGCCGCGGAGGGAAACCAGGCGCGATCGCCCATCTGCAGATCGATCAGCGAGAACACCGCCAGCGCTGTCCATCCCAGCAAAATCGGAAGCACCACCCGCGCTTTGGGCGGAAGCGCCATCCCGCCTCGGAAGTGGCGGGCGGCTACGAACAGCGAGTACGCCCAGGACACGCCGTAGACTCCCCACACTGCCGCCGGGGCCCCGAAACGGCCGGCGAAGTACGTCACGATGGGGCAGATCGCAATGGACAGCGGGACGCTGAGAGCGCACTGGAAGGCCAGCGTGCGCCGGCGGAACTCGAATACATCCGTGAGCCATGCCACGGCGAAGCCCGGCAGGACGACGAACAGGGGAAACAGGCAAACGGCCAGCAGACTGCCTTCCAGGTCGGCAAGCATGAAGCTGTGGATCGTCAATCTATTATGCTGACAGTCAGCGATGGCCCCGGCAAGGTGAACAAGAGATATCGCGTAAGGGTTGTACGGAGGTTAGCGGTGCCGGGATCTCAGATGGCTTCCAGTTCTTCTTCCAGCGTTTGCTTTTGGGCCAGGTCGGCGTAGTAGCCTCCGCCATTCACCAGTTCGGCATGCGTGCCTTGTTCCACGATGCGGCCTTTCTCCAGCACGATAATGCGGTCGGCCTGGCGAACCGTGGAGACGCGGTGGGATATGAGGATCACGGTCCGCCCGCGCATCACGCCGGCCAGATGCGTCAGGATGCGCTCTTCGGTGAGCGTATCGACGCTGGAAAGCGCATCGTCCAGAATCAGGATGCGGGGATCGCGCAGAATGGCACGGGCGATAGCGGTGCGCTGCTTCTGGCCTCCCGAAAGCGTGATGCCCGCGCTCGCCGACCATGGTCTGGTAGCCTTGCGGGAAATCTTCGATGTCCCCGGCCAGGCCCGCGATTTCCGCCGCGCGGCGCACCTGTTCGTCCGTGGCCCGTTCCACGCCGAAGGCGATGTTTTCGGCAATCGTGGCGCTGAACAGGAATGTCTCCTGCGGCACAAAACCGATCAGCCGGCGGATTTCCGCGGGATCGGCCTGGCGAAGGTCCGTGCCATCGATCAGGACCGACCCCTGAGTGGGGTCGAACAGGCGCGGGGCCAGGCTGACCAGCGTGCTCTTGCCGCTGCCGGTGTGGCCCACAATGGCGATGGTGGCGCCGGCCGGGATGCGCAGGTCCACGCCATCCAGCGCGCGCCCGCTGCCGTACTCCATCGCCACGCCGCGATATTCTATTTCGCCGCGGGCATGCGCCATGGATACCGGTGAGGGCGGCGGACCGATGGATGGCTTTTCGTGCAGAATCTGGTTGATGCGGTCCAGCGACGCGCTGCCGCGCTGCATCAGGTTCACCACCCAGCCCAGCGCAATCATGGGCCACACCAGCATGCCCATGTACGTATTGAACATGATGAAGCTGCCGATAGAGATGCGGTGCGCCAGCACATCGTGCCCGCCCATCCACAAAACCACCAGGAAGGTGAAGCCGATCAGCACTTCCAGCAGTGGCTGGAAAACTCCCTGGATCAGCACCAGGCGCAGATTCTGCCCGATGAATTCGCGGTTCAGCTCTTCGAAGCGGCGCAACTCGGCCTTTTCCTGAACGAACGCGCGGATCATCCGGACCCCCGAGAGATTCTCCTGCACCCGGCTGGAAATATCCGAAAACATGGCCTGAATGGCTTCGAAGCGGGTGTGGATCCGGCGGCCGAAAAAGATCACCGCCAGCGATACCAGCGGCGCCGGCAGAAGCGCGTAGAAGGCCAGGTGCCAGTCCACCGATACCATGATGGCCACGGCCAGAATGAACGTAAGGCTGGTTTCCGCGCAGTACATGACGCCGGGGCCAAGCATCATGCGGACCGCGTTGAGATCGTTGGTGGCCCGGGCCATCACGTCCCCCGTGCGGGTGCGCCCGTAATATTCCGGCGCCAGCGTGACCAGGTGCGCGAACAGATCGTTGCGCAGATCGTATTCGATATCTCGGGAAATGCCGATAATGATCACGCGCATTCCGAACTGGAACACGCCTTTAAGCAGTGCCAGGCCCACCAGGTAGCCGGCGAATCGCACAAAGAGGTGGTTGTGCGCCCCGGCCAGCGCGTCCACGGCGCGCCCGATCATGAGCGGCTGGAACGCCTGGGCCAGGTCTTTCACCACCAGGCAGGCGGTGCCCGCGGCCATGCCCCAGCGGTAGCGCCAGAGGTATTTGCGAACGGTGGCGAGCGATTCCCACATGATTTACATTCCGAAGACCGCGGCCACGGTCTTGGTCCACTCCAGCAGGGTGGCCTTGCGGCCCTCGCGGTCTTGCCACCAGGCGGCCGGCCGGAAAAAGTCGTCCGGCGTGCCCACTACCCGCATGGCCAGCCGGTCGCCGCGCTGCCGCAGGACGGCCCGAAACGTCCGTCCCGCCCGCGCGGTGTGGAATTCGCTGGTGACCAGGGCGAAACTGGCCACATGGCGTCGCTCCAGTTCGGTGGCCACTTGCACCGCTTCCTCCGCGGTGGAATGAGCGTTCATGGGCAAAGGAATGAACCAGTCTTTCGGATACCCCTCGCGCACAATGTAAGCGATGGCCAGGTCGGACTCCCGGTTTCCGTAGGCTCCCATAGGCCCATCGACCAGTGCCGCCGGCACATCCCCGGCCTGCACCATTTGGGCCGCCCTTAAGATGCGCCCGCCCGCGGTATCGCCGGCCAGCACCACGGCAATGTCCGCTTTGCCGGGTCCATCGTTGCGCACCAGGGCTTCGCCGATCCACGGCAGCCACACACCACGAGCCGACACGGTAAGCAACAGCACCAGCGCAAGGGTCAAAAGGGGAATTTTCAAACGAGAGGGCCGGACCACCAACTACTTCTCATCCGTGGATTTCTTCTGATCGAGATTGCCCACCGTCTTGAGCCGCTGATACAGGCGTTCCACCTCGGCTTCGTCTTCGGGACGAAGCACGCGGTAGCGCGGCGTGGGAGGCTGTTTGCGTTCGCCGCCGTTGGCCAGCACTTCACCCCAATACTGGCGGTAGGGGATGCCGTCGACCAGGGCGTCGCGCGACAACCGCCGCAGGTGGCGCAGCAGGCTGTTGCAGGAATCCAGATCCCCCGGGTACACCAGGATCAGCCGGGAATCGTCAAAAAGGGTAATCCGGACAATCAGTGGGGAAACCCAGCCGGTGCGGTCCAGCCGGCGAATATCCATCCAGGGAATAATGCGCCGCCCTATCGAAAGATACCCTTCGTGAACCTCCACGGCCGGGCGGAACGCCATCGCGAACAGAGCCGCGGCGATCAGGACGAAGAGCACCGCCGGAATGAATACCAGGGCAGCGGACAGCGCGCGCCAAGTCGAGAATCCCGCGAAAACAACGGCGGCGATACCGAACCAAAGATAGTGTCTTGCGGCCGTGTAGCGAGTCATCGGAATCCCGTCTCAATTTTAGACTACTCCCGAGCGCCACGGGCGTCAATCGGTCCGTGCGATCTGAATTCCCCGCCAGGTGTAATGCAGACCGCTCCAAAGGGTGCAAGCTGCGCAAATCCAGACCATTGCCGCGCCGAGGCCATCCAGGAACGAAATTTCCAGCCAGTTGCGCGTCATCCACACCACCACCGTGAGAATCTGCACGAAGGTCGAAAGTTTACCCCAGACGCTGGGCGGAAACTTGCGAATATTCGTGAACAGGAGGAATACTCCGGCCGCCGCCAGGATGTATACGTCGCGGCCCAAAACCAGCGCTACCAGCCACCAGGGAACGGTGCGGATGGCGGCCAGCGCCACAAATACGGAGCTGAGCAGCAGTTTATCGGCGATCGGGTCGAAATACGCGCCGGTCGAAGTGGCCAGGTGGAGGCGGCGCGCCGCGGCGCCATCCAGAATGTCGGTGACGGCGGCAGCCCCGAACAACGCCAGAGCCAGCATAGGGTGGCCGGAGAGCATGGCCTGAATGACAAACGGCGCCAGCAGCAGGCGAATCAGGGTCAGGAAATTGGCCAGGTTTATCCAGCGAGGCATCTGAAGATGAGTGTACCCCGCAAGGCAGACGACACTTAGGCAATCGTCTGCCTGTAGAAGAAGGACATTCTCTTGGTTTATTTACTTACTAGTCAATGGGCGGGAGGAATCGTCTCAGATATTTGATTGCTGGCGTTATCATTACCCCAGAGGCAGGAAATATCATGAGACCGCGGATTCGGATCGTAGGTTGCCTGGTCCTGGCCGCGGCAAGCGCCCTCGGTCAGGCGGCGGACTCCCCGTCATTCGAAGTAGCCTCCGTCAAAGTGCCTTCACCGGATGCGCAAGCCAGAGTCTGCGGCGGCGGTCCCGGCACCGCGAGCCCTGGGCTCTGGAAATGCTCGAACGTGCCCCTCGCATTCGTAATCTCCTACGCGTACGGCTTCGAGGCGTACCAGTTTTCTCCCCGCGAGAGCTGCTGCCAGGCCCCGTTCGACTTCAACGCCAAGGTGCCTGCGGGCGCAACCAAAGCGCAGTTCCGGCAAATGCTGCAAAATCTGCTGGTGGAGCGTTTCCACTTCGCATTCCACTACGAGCAGAAGGAAATGCCTGTCTTTGAACTCGTGGTAGGGGACAAGGGTTGGAAGATGAAGCCATCGCCGCCCGATGCCGCGCAGGCGGAGCAATATCCGTGGGAGTTTCCGAAGTTCACCATGGGCGCGGACGGCTACCCCGCCTTTCCGGCCGGTCAAGGCGGCTTGGCCGGAGCGAACGACCACTATCGCTGGACCGCGTTCCACGTCTCCCTGCCCGAGATCGCGAGGACGCTGTCGTTCTACCTGGGCCGCCCGGTAATCGACGCCACCGGCCTCCAGGGGAACTACGACTTCGATTTGAAATGGGGCATCGATATGGCGTTGCAACTGGAAATGGCCGGCCGGCGGGACCAGATCGCCGATCTGCCCGACACCGGACCCACCGGCCCGCCCCTCACCCGAGCCGTCCAGGATCAGCTTGGCTTAAAGCTGAACGCCAAAAAAGGCCCCGGCAAGGTAGTGGTCGTCGACCACGTGGAGAAACTCCCGATTGCCAACTGACCTGCGGTACTGCAATCTGGGGTAGGGATGTCTTCAGTTCGCCCGGCCGGTGAACGCCTTTCGGTAACATGATCCTATGCGGGGATGCTTTGCGGCCTGCGCCACCCTTCTCGCCGCCGCTGCCGGGGGCCAGGACGCCACTCCCGTCTTCCGCGCCACCTCCGACCTGGTGCTGCTCGATGTCCAGGTGATCCACAACAAAACCAACACCTCCATGGGGCAACTGCAAGCCAGGGATTTCGAGCTTTCCGAAGACGGTGCGCCGCAGAAAATCTCCTTCTTCGGGAGGGACCAGTTGCCGCTCTCGGTCGTCCTGCTCTTCGATCTTACCGACAGCGTGCGCGGCGTGCTGCGCCGTCTGGCCATCTGCGCGCAGTCGGCCCTCGACCACCTCAAGCCCGAGGACGAAGTCGCCGTCATGGCCTATGCGGCGTCCGCGCGTCTGGTGGACAGCTTTACCCGCGGCCGCGCCAGGACCGCCGCCGCAATTGCGCGGGCCGCGGCCATGAAGTCGGACGATGCCGCGTTCTTTAATGAGGCCGTCTACCAGGCCGCTGCGCAACTCGAGAAATCGGCCAACCCGTCCAGCCGCCGGGTCATCTTGTGGCTGACCGATGACCTGCCCAACGTGCCGGCGAGCTTCAACCTCCGGGGTCACGATGAGGGCCTGGGGGGCGAGCCGCCGCACACCGAAGAGGAAGCCATTCGCAAGTTGCACGAATCCGGCGCGGTGGTGATGCCGCTCCTGTTGAAAGACCGGCTGGGCGCCATCTGGGCTGAGATGATCATCGCAGGCGAAAGGCCGTACCGGAAGAAATACCCTCCCGGGGATGCGCACAAGTATGCCGAGCTGACCGGCGGTTTCGCCGCGGGCATGCGTGGCAAGGGTGTGGATGAGCGTCTGGCGCAGGTGATCGACAGCCTGCGCAGCCGGTACACCATCGGCTACCGTCCCGCGCAAGACAAGCCACCCGGAACGTTTTGCCGCGTAAACGTGGCTCTGGCTCCGGGCGCCCCCCTGCGTCCGCGCGAATGGAGGGTGCTGGCGCGCGCCGGATACTACCGGAAGTAGCCTGGGCACGGTACTCAGCGTCTCCTTCAGTTCGCTCGCAATGCCACCATCGGATCGATGCGCGATGCTCTCCAGGCGGGAACATACCCGGCAAGGGCTGCGACGGCGGCCAGCAGCGCTCCCCCGGCCAGAAATGTAAGCGGATCGCCGGATGTTACCCCGAACAACAAGCTTCCCAGTGCGGTCGCCAGAACTCGCGACGCCGCCATTCCCAAAGCAAGCCCGAAGGCGGTCAACTCCAGCGTCCGGAGCAGAATGCGCTTCTGCACATCGTGCGCGGACGCCCCCAGGGCCATCCGAATTCCAATCTCCTGCACCCGCTGACTCACCGAATAGGAAATGACGGCGTAGATGCCCAGCGACGCGAGTACCAATGCGAAAGCCGCGAATCCCGTGAGCAACAGCACCAGAAACCGCCGCGGGGAAACCGCCCTGTCGACCAGATCCTGGAACGTTACAAACTCGCGGACCGGCAGATTGGGGTCGATTGGCCGCAGCGCCGTTCGAATTCCTGCCGCCAGAGTGTCCGGTGGAAGCGCGGTTCGCACCACCAGTTGCATGGCCGCGTAGTCCCCGGTTTGCCGCATCGGCAGATACATTTCCGGCCCGCCCGTGGTTTCCAGAGATGTATGACGGACGTCGGCGACAACGCCCACCACCTGCCGTCCCCCATCCGTCGCGATCCTCTGGCCTAGCGGGTTCTGACCCGGCCACAACGTCCGGGCCAGCGTCTCATTCACCAACACAACGCGTTCGCTGGATGCGCGATCCCTCTCCGTGAACTCTCTACCCAACCGCAACGGAATTCCTGCCGCCTCGAAATACCCGTCGCTCACAACGCGAATGAACGGCTCTGGCGGCGGGTGGCTCTTCCCGTAAACCTGTCCTACAGCCGGGACAGCCCACGACCGGTCGTCGCGCAGCGGCAGGACGTCGGTAATCCCGGCCGCCACAATGCCGGGAACAGAGCGGGCGCGGTTTAGCACACCGTCGATAAAGGAGTTCTGCTGCGCGAAACTGGAGATCCGGAAACTCGGGTCAATCCTCAGCGCGGCCGCTCGCTCCGGTTGAAATCCCAGGGTCACGTCGAGGACGCGGAGAAAGCTCCGAATCAGCAGCCCCGCGCCGACCAGCAGGATGCAGGCGAAAGCGAGTTCGGAAACCACCAGTCCATCGCGGACCCAGGCATGCCGCTTGCCGACGCTCGAACCGCGGCCGGCATCCTGCATGCCTTCACGCAGAGAGACCGCCGTGACCCGTAATGCCGGCAGCAGGCCAAAGAGAACGCCGGAAGCCACCGCCGCCAACAAGGTGAAAAGGAGCGCGCTCCCATCGATCCGGACGCTTTCGAGCAAAGGAAGGTTGAATGCTTGCAGGTGCGCCAACTCGCGGGTACCGGCCACTGCGAGGACCAGTCCCAGCGCCGCACCGCAACACGAGAGTGCCACGCTTTCCGTCAGCGTCTGCCGCAGCAGCCGCGAACGGCCCGCTCCTAACGCCGCCCGCATCGCCATTTCCTTTTGGCGCGTGCCTAACCTCGCCAATTGCAAATTCGAAAGATTCGCGCACACAATCAGCATCACGACACCGACCGCGCAGGCCAGTACGAACAGAGTCGGCCTCACTCCTCCGCTCACATGTTGCGCCAGCGGGGCTAGCATGGGAACGATGGGGTTCCGCTCCGGATGCCGGCTCACCAGTTGTTTCCCCAGCACCGTTAACTCAGCCTGAGCGCCCTGCACCGTCGCGCCGGGCTTGAGTCTTCCGAGCACCTTCATCGTGTTTCCCGAAGGTTTTGTTTTATCGTTCAGAGGCCATGGAACGAAGATATCGACCGGCGTGCCGGGAGCAAAGACGCTCGCGAAATCGAAGGACGCGGGCATCACGCCAACAACCGTCGCGGGCTGGTTGTTCAATATCAGCTTCCGGCCCACCACGCCGGGGTCCGATGCAAACCGCCGCCGCCAGAAGTTGTAGTTCAACAGCACGGCCGGCGGAGCGGAGTACTTCCCCTGGCACTCCTCTGTGGTGAACGATCTTCCGATCGCCGGTTGCACACCCAGCAATCCGAAGAAGTTCCCAGTAACGGCAATGCTGGTGAGACGCTCGGATTCGCCGATTCCCGTCAGTTCGCTGTCGCCCGCGCGGTAGAACGCGTTCCAACCAGCCAGATCGGAGAACGACCGGTTCAAATCGCGGAGGTCCGAATAGTGTTCGGTTTGGGTGGACGTGAATTCGTCGCCGTTGGTTATATAGACCAGTTGCCCTGGATCGCGAAACGGGAGCGGGCGCAGCAGCAGCGCATTGACCACGCTGAAGACCGTGGAACTGGCTCCGATGCCGAGGCCGGCGATGAGAATCGTAAACGCCGTAAATCCAACATCGCGCCGCATGCCGCGAAACGCGTGGCGTAAATCCTGGGTCAAGTCGGCCATCCAGCGCGCGATCCAGGTGAAGCGAGCCTCTTCCGATTTTTGTGTCATATTGCCAAACTTCCGGCGCGCCGCGGCGAGTGCTTCGATAGCGGACATGCCTTCCGCAATCAAATCTTGAGCCATCGACTCGACATGGAATTCCATCTCTTCCCACAGCAGACGCTGCCTCTCGCTGTGGTGCAGCCAATACCATAAACGGCGTCGCCAACGCTTCCACCGGGAACTGATTTGCATGGGTGCTCCGCTCGATCAGGCAAACCCCATAATGCGCGCTACCGCTCCGGTGGCCTGGCGGTAACGGGCGGACTCCTGGGTCAGATGCTTACGGCCGTCCGGAGTGAGCTTATAGAAACGAGCGCGCCGGTTATTGGCTGAAAGTCCCCACTCGCCTTCGATCCAGCCATTCAGTTCCAGCCGTTGCAGCGCCGGGTAAAGCGAACCTTCTTCGACGCGCAGCAGGTCGTCGGACAATTGCTGGATGAGTTGCGCTATGGCATACCCGTGTAAGTGGCCCCGAATCAGTATCTGGAGAACGAGCATGTCCAGCGTGCCGGGCAGGAGGTCGGCCTTCGTTTTCTCTGTTCCCATAGAGTGTCTGATTATAGAACGATCGAATTGTCTTTCGGTTAGGCCAATTGTTGGGTTTTTGTCCAGCAGGTAGCCTGTGGAACAAGCTCTGGGCGTGGGTACCCGCGCACGGACCAGCCGGCCCCCGAAAAGGCTCGCATCGACTCTGGAAGAGGCTCTGGAAAAAGGCTCTCGAAAGGGCTCTCGAAAGGGCTTGCCCTCGACCTCGGCTGGCGCTAGACTCCAGGCATGAGAGAATGCCTGGTTCTCACCTTGATTCTCTTGTGCGGAACGCCCCTCGCGGCGCAAACCGTCCCCGCCGGTTGGCAAGTGGTCAAAGACTCCCATGGTTCCTGCCAGATCGCCGTTCCACCGGATTGGGTACTGTGGGGAGACAGCAGCGGCGCCGCCGTTTTCCATGAACCCACCACGGCTATCGCGGTGGTTACCAGCCAAGCCGGACAGGCGTTTAAGCCGCTCTCCGACTCTCAGCAGAGACTGCTGAACATCGCCAGGGAGAAACTGTTCGAGAACTCCGCCAGCCGCATTTTCTATCAGGACAAGAGCTCCGCCAAAAGTGAGGACTCCAACGCCTACAGCGCCAGTGCGCCCGGAAAAGACGGCACGTGCAGTTGCCGGGTCACCTTTCTGCCGGCCGTTTCCGAAGAAACGGTACGCAAGATCGTGTTGAGTCTCGGTAAAACAGAAAATTAAGATCGGACATAGGTAAATCGATGAACGAGCGAGCTTCGATTCTGCGCTCCGCCCTGGAGCAGCGGAAAGCCCTGGTGGTGCCGGGGTGTCATGACGCGCTGAGCGCCAAAATCGTCGAAACCACGGGGTTTCGGGCGATACAGATCAGCGGCTTCGGCGTTGCCGGGAGCCTTCTCGGTAAGCCCGACGTCGGGCTGGTGGATATGAAAGATATCCTGGACATCACCGGGCACATCGTGCGGGCGGTATCGATTCCCGTGATGGCCGATATCGATACCGGCGGCGGCAACGCCATCAATGCGGCCGCCATCACCGAACGGCTCATCGAGATGGGCGTGGCCGGCGTCAATATCGAAGACCAGGTATTCCCCAAGCGGTGCGGGCACATGGAAGGCAAGCAGGTGATTCCTGCTGAAGAGATGGCGGGCAAGGTGCGCGCCATGGTCGATACGCGGGCGCGCCTGCGGCGCCGATATCGTCATCAATGCACGCACCGATGCCGTCGCCGTCCTGGGCTTGCGGGAGGCCATCTTCCGCGCCAACCTCTACCTGGATGCGGGCGCCGACATGGTGTTCCTCGATGGCATCGGCACACGCGCGGATATCGAACGCGCCGTGCGCGACATCCGCGGGCTGCTTTCGGTGAATCTGATGGATGCGGTCACCGGCGTGAAGACCGAACTGATTCCCATTCCCGCCCTCGCCGCCATGGGCGTGGCGCGAGTCAGCATCCCGGTGGCTTCCATCCTGGTCGTCCATAAGGCGCTCATGGATTTCTTCACGGCCCTGCAGGCTTCGCCCAGTGGCATTCTCGCGGGGGAAACGCAGCGCCTCTCCGGTTTTATGGACTATACCCGCGCTGTCGGGCTGCCGGAGTATCGCGCGCTGGAGCGCCAGTATCTGCCGGACACGGTCGCTGCGAAATAGGAGGTTCCCATGGGTATGACGCTGGCGGAAAAAATTCTGGCGCGGGCGTCGGGCCGCGAGAGTGTGGCCCCCGACGAAGTGGTGGTGGCCCGCGTGGACCTGGCCATGAGCCACGAAAACGCCGACCTGGTCCGCAAGAGCTTCCTCGAAATCGGCCGGCCGAAGGTATGGGACGCCGTCGAAGATCGTCATCATCTTCGATCACCGCGTCCCCGCCGAGTCCGAGCGAACCGCGACCACCCACCAGGCCGTGCGCGAGTTTGTCGCCGCGCAGGGAATCCGGCACTTCTATGACGTGGGACGCGGCGGCATCTGCCACCAGGTGTTGCCCGAGAACGGCCATGTCCGGCCCGGCATGGTGCTGGTGGGCACGGACTCCCACACCACCACGCACGGCGCCTTCGGAGCCTTCGCCACCGGCATCGGCGCCACCGAAATGGCCGGGGTCTGGACCGAGGGCACCCTGTGGTTCAAGGTCCCGGCTACCCTGCGCATTCAGGTGGAGGGCGCATTCCGTCCCTGGATCTCCGCCAAAGACCTGATCCTGTACATCATCGGCAGGCTGGGGGCCGCCGGCGCAGATTACCGCGCCGTGGAGTTCGATGGAGCAGCCATCCGGCGCATGACCGTGGCATCGCGCATGGTGCTGGCCAACCTCTCCATGGAGATGGGCGCCAAGGTGGCGTTCACGCCCGTGGACGATACCCTGCTGGACTGGCTGCGCCCCCGCACTCCGGGACCGCTGGAGCAGATCGCCCCCGACGCCGGCGCGCGCTACGAGCGCGTGCTCCACATCGATGCCGGCGAAGACATCTGGGAGCCGCAGATCGCCTGTCCCCACGCCGTCGATAATGTGGTGCCGCTTTCCGCCCTGGGCGATCTCCCGGTCCATCAGGCGGTTCTGGGTTCCTGTACCAACGGGCGTCTGGAAGACCTGGCCATCGCCGCCCGCATTCTGTCCGGCCGCAACGTCCATCCGCGCACCCGCCTGATCGTGATTCCGGCCTCGCAGCAGATTTACCGCGATGCCATGCACCTGGGCTACCTCGAGACGCTGGTGGCGGCCGGCGGCATCATCGCTCCGCCCGGTTGCGGTCCCTGCGTGGGCGTACACCAGGGAATTCTGGCGGCGGGCGAAGCCTGTGTCTCCTCCACCAACCGGAACTTCCTGGGACGCATGGGCAGCAAGGATTCGCGTGTGTACCTGGCCAGCCCGGCGGTCGTGGCGGCGTCTGCCGTGGCCGGAAGGCTCGAGCATCCCGGGGCCATCGTAAAGGAGAGCGAACCATGTCTGGTGGAAGCCTGAAGTTGCGCGGCGCCGTGCGCGCGGTCCTGGGCGACAACATCGATACGGACATCATTTATCCCGGCCGGTATCTGAATATTACCGACCGGGAACTGACCGCGCAGCATCTCTTCGAACTCTCGTATCCGGAGTTGCGAGCGGCCATCCATCCGGGCGACATCCTGGTGGCGCGCCGGAATTTCGGTTGTGGCTCCAGCCGCGAACAGGCCGCCGCGGCCCTGAAGTTCGCGGGTATCGGCGCGGTCATCGCCGGCTCGTTCGCCCGCATCTTCTATCGGAATTGCATCAATCTGGGGCTGCCCGCGGTGATCGCGCCGGACGCCGCCCTGGAGTGCGCGGCCGGCGACGAACTGGAACTGGATCTGTCCGCGGGTGCAATTCGCAACGTGACTCAGGATCGCGCCATCGCGGCTGCCAGGCTGGATCCGCGTGCCGTCGAACTCATTACGGCCGGCGGATTGATTGCTTATCTCAAGCAGAAATATGCCGCATAAAGAGGAGAGTAAAAGACCCATGCGCAAATACCGCATTGCCTGGCTGCCGGGTGACGGAATCGGTACGGAGGTGTGTGAAGCGGCCCGCGTGGTACTCGATGCGGCCGGCTTCGAGGCGGACTACCTGCCGGGCGATATCGGGTGGGAGTGTTGGCGCCGCGAAGGCGATGCCCTTCCGGCCCGGACGTTGGAGTTGCTCCGGCAAACGGACTGCGCTTTCTTCGGCGCCATTACCTCCAAGCCGGCCGGCGATGCGGTGCGCGAACTGGCGCCCGAACTGCATCACCGCGGGCTCACCTATCGCAGTCCCATCGTCAGAATGCGGCAGATGCTGGACCTCTACGTCTGCCTGCGCCCCTGCCGCGCCTTTCCCGGCAATCCACTCAACTACCGCGAAAAGATTGATCTGGTGGTGTTCCGCGAGAACACCGAGGGCATGTACATCGGCGTCGAGTTCCCCACCATCCCCGAGGAGTTCCGCGCCGTCCCCGCCATGGCGAAACTGCCCGACGATGCGGCCATTTCTATCCGCAGCGTCACCCACCGCGCTTCCCGCCGCATCGTCGAGGCAGCCTTCCAGTATGCCGCCAGCCACGGGCGCCGCAAGGTCACCGCGGTGCACAAAGCCAATGTGCTGCGCGCCACCTGCGGCGTATTTCTGGAGGCCGCGAAAGAGGTGGCCGCCCGCTATCCGCGAATCGAATTCGATACCGCCAACGTGGACGCCATGGGTATGTGGCTGCTCAAGAATCCCTTGAATTACGACGTGATCGTCACCACCAATCTGTTCGGCGACATTCTCTCGGACCTCTGCGCCCAGATGGTGGGCGGCATGGGGTTCGCCTGTAGCGGCAATATCGGCGAGACATACGCCGTCTTCGAGCCGACCCATGGGTCGGCGCCGAAATATGCCGGGCAGTACCGCATCAATCCGCTGGCCGCGATTCTGGCCGCCGGGATGATGCTGGAATGGCTCGGGGAACTGGACCTGGCGCGGGAGATCGAGCGTGCGGTCTCCGAAGTGATTTCCCGCGGCGCGCCCAGAACGTACGACATGGGTGGCGCGGCGGGGACCATGGATATGGCTCACGCCGTTGCCGCCTGTCTTCAGCAGACCCACATTGCGAGGTAACGCACATGCTGCAGATTCGATCCACTCACGGGTTTCATGCCACCGAAACCCGCCTGCGGATGGCCACCAAACAGGCCGGCGGCACTGTTCTGGCCATCACCGACATGAGTTCGCTGTTGCGGACGGGCGCGGCCGGTGCCTGCGCCGAACCCGCGGCGGCGATGTCCCTGACCCTGTGCTTTACGGAACTGTACGCGCCGCTGCTGGCGGCCGACATTCGTTTCGCGGCGTTCCTGCCGGCACGAGTGGCGGTTTGCGAGAACAGCGCCGGCACCTTCATCGAAACCATCTCGCCCCGCGAGTGCTGCCGCGTACTGCACCGGCCGGACCTGGAACCGGCAGCCGCGCGACTCGAGGACTGGCTCCGCGGCGTCATCGAGTGCGCCTCCGTTTCCGCCGCATCCGTCGCCGAACCCTATAAGGCGACTGAGGACCAGGTGAATATGCGAGCCACGCTGCCCCAGCGCGTGGACTGCGTCGGAACCAAGATCGAGGACCTCGCCGGAACCGGCAAGGTGGACTCGCAGGGCGGGTGAGCCCTTGCCATTCCGGCGCATTTGATCTATGATCTAGAACAAATGCCCGCCGCGTATCTCGGTGAATTCGAACAGATCGTTCTCCTGGCCGTTCTCCGCCTCGGCGATGGGGCCTACGGCGTGCCCATCCGCCAGGAGATTGCCGAACGCGCCGGCCGTCCGGTTACCGTCGGCGCACTCTACGCCACGCTCGACCGCCTGGAATCCAAGGGCCTCGTCCACTCCTGGTTTGCCGACCCCACCCCGCAGCGCGGCGGCCGCTCCAAACGCTATTTCCGCGTACTGCCCAAAGGCATGGAGGCGCTGGCCGAATCGCGCACCATGCTCCAGAACATGTGGCGCGGCATCCGCCTGAACAAGGAGGATGGGCGTGCCTGACCTGCCTCCCCGCGCCGCCGAGCGCCTGGTGCGCTGGCTGGTGGGCGGGCGCGATGCCGATGCCGTAGCCGGCGACCTGCGCGAATCCTTCACCGCCCGCGGTGGAGGCCGCGCCTGGTATTGGGGACAGGCCCTCAGTTGCGCCGCCGTCCGCCTTTCTCCTTCGCGCCGCATGATGCCGGGTCTCGGCCAGGATTTCCACTACGCCCTCCGCACCCTCCGCCGCAATCCCGGCTACGCGCTCACGGCCATGCTCTGCCTCGCGCTCGCCATGGGCGTCAACGCGACACTCTTCAGCTTCCTCGATAGCGTCTATTTCCGCCGCCTCCCCGTGCCCGAACCCGACCGCATCGTGCAGGTGATGCGCCGCGGCGCGGTTTTCTGCACCTGGCCCGAGTTCCAAAGCCTGCACAATAATTTCCGCACCCTGCAAGCCGCCACACAACTCGTCGCCGCGGCCGATGCGGAACTCGGCCGGGTCAGCTTCAACGTCGCCGTAGAGATCGTCTCCTCCAATTACGCCCAGGTTCTCCGCCCCGGAACCACCATCGGCAACTGGTTCACGCCTGCCGACGACTCAGCCGGAGGCGATCCGCCCGTGGTGATCAGCGATCGCCTCTGGAAGCAGCGCCTCAACGGCAGCCCCGATGCCATCGGCAAGCCCATTCGCCTGTTCGACCGCACGTACCGCATCGCCGGAGTCGCCCCGCCCGCGTTCCACGGCGCCCTGCCTCCGGTCTTTCAGGACCTTTGGGTTCCCGCATTCACGCTGCTCTCCTCCGCCAGTCCCTTGCGCGTGAATCTGGTCGCCCGCCTCGCGCCCGGCGTGACCTTCGAACAGGCACGCGCGGAATTGCAGGTAGTGGGCGCGCGTCTGGATCCCGACCATCCAGTGCGCGTCTACCAGGCCAAAGGCTTCCTGTGGCGTAACGGCAGCAAAGTCTTCATGCCCGTCATCGCCCTGATGAGCGCGGTGTGCGCCATGGTTCTTCTGATCGCCTGCGTCAATGTCGCCAACCTTTTGCTTTCCCGCGCGGCCGTGCGGCAGCACGAGTTGGCATTGCGCCAGTCACTCGGCGCCAGCCGCGCCCGCCTGTTCCGCGAGACTCTCGTCGAAGCCCTGCTGCTGTCAGCCGGCGGCGTCCTCCTCGGCCTGATCGCCGGATACTGGACCGGCCGCGCCCTGGAGATCGCGTTGCCCTCCGTGCCGGTGGAGATGTACCAGGGCCTCCGTTTCGCCGTCGATTGGCGCGTCGCCCTGCTGCTCGGCGCGGCCGGAATCGCCAGCGCGATTCTCTTCAGCCTGCCCCAGGCATTCGCCGCCGGACGCACCGGCCTGAATGCGGCGCTGAAAGGCGAAGGCAGCAGCGCCCGCTCCCGCCAGCGCGAGTTCTACACCGTGGCCCAGGTCGCGCTCTCCCTCACGCTCCTGATTGCCACCGCGCTCCTGCTGCGGGCGCTCCTGCGCGTGCAGGATATCGGCCCGGGTTTCGCCACCGATCACCGCCTCTACGTCAGCGTCTGGGCATCCAAAGACACTCCGCCCGAGGAGGCCCAACATACCCTCACCGGTCTGCTGGAGCGCGCCCGCGCCATTCCCGGCGTGCAGGATGCCACGCTGGCCTGGCAGGTATTCGGAAGCGATAACATGTGCGCCGCTGCTTCCGCCCTGGCCAAACCGGATCCCATTGGCGGCAACGTGGTCGAGCCGAATTATTTCGACATGATGCGCATTCCCATTCTGCAAGGCCGCACATTCTTGTCCGTAGGCTCGCTGCACGATCAGCCCGAGGTCATCGTCAACCAAACCATGGCCCGCCGCTGGTGGCCCAACGGAGACGCTCTCGGCAAGCCGCTGTGGGTCGGGTGCAAGACATCGCAAAGGAAGATTGGCCAGGTAGTCGGGGTGGCGCGCGATATCGCGGACGGCAGCTTCGACGATGCCCCGGACCCGCTCTTTACCTCTCCCGCCTGCAAGACCCCGGCAACGGCCACTTCAGCCTGGTCATCCGCACCGCCGGCAATCCGTATCTCTGGGCCAAGCCGCTCCTCGAAGTCGCCCAAAGCGGCGGCCCCCATCTGCGCCTCTTCGAAGTCGAGAGCCTGGAAGACACCGTGGGCAAGTCCCTCTGGGAAGTCAAATGGCAGGCAGGCGTGCTGGGCGCGCTCGGCCTGCTCGCCATCGTATTGGCCGCCATCGGAGTCTACGGCGTCGTGGCCCATTCGGTCTCCCAGCGCACCCGCGAAATCGGAGTCCGCATGGCCGTAGGCGCCGCCCCCGCCGATGTCCACTGGATGGTCCTCGCCCAAGGTCTGCGCCTCACCGCCCTGGGCATCGCGGCGGGGCTGCTACTCAGCGCCGCGGCCGTGCGTCTGCTACGCGGCTTCCTCTACGGACTCAGTCCCTTCGATCCCCTCGCATTCGCCACCGCCAGCCTCGCCTGGATCGCCATCGCCATGCTCGCCAGTTGGTTTCCCGCGCGCCGCGCCACCCGCGTCGATCCCCTGGCCGCCCTCAAGTACGAGTAAGTGCACCCGTCCGCCTTCGTCGAATCAACCCCGAACGCCCTATGATAGACTCAGGTGTTCTTAGTCTGAAATCCCTATGAATCTCGCTGCCGTCGACTACGTCATACTGGCCACCTACTTCGCCTTTGTGATCGGCATCGGTTGGATGCTGCGTAAAAAGGTTTCCACCAGTGGCGACTTTCTGCTCTCGGGCCGCTCCGTCCCCGTCTGGATCACCAGCCTGGCCTTCATCGCGGCCAATCTCGGCGCGCAGGAACTGATCGGCATGGCGGCCTCCGGCGCCAAGTATGGCATCATGACGGCCCACTTCTACTGGGTCGGCGCCATCCCCGCCATGCTCTTCATGGGCATCTTCATGATGCCGTTCTATTACGGCAGCAAGGCGCGCTCCGTCCCCGAATACCTCAAACTGCGCTTCGATGAAAAGACCCGCGGCTTCAACGCCTTCACCTTTGCCGTGATGACCATCTTCTCCTCCGGCATCTCCATGTACGCCCTGGGTCTGCTGCTGCACCTGGTGTTGGGCTGGGATTTCAGCACGTCGGTGCTGGCCACCGCCGCCATCGTACTCGTTTATACCTACATGGGCGGCCTCACCAGCGCGATCTACAATGAGGTCCTGCAGTTCTTCCTGATCGTGGCCGGGTTCGCCCCGCTGGCCATCCTCTCCTGCCAGAAAGCCGGCGGATGGCAGGGCATCGTCTCGCGCCTGCCGGCAAACATGACCCATTCCTGGAGATACATGGGCAGACGCCAGCCAGAATCCCATGGGCGTGGAAATGTTCGGCATGGTCGCCGGACTCGGCTTCGTGCTCTCGCTTCGGCTACTGGTGTACCAACTTCCTGGTGGTCCAGCGCGCCATGGCGGCAGATTCCATGTCCGCCGCGCGCCGTACGCCCCTGCTCGGCACCATCCCCAAAATGTTCCTGCCCTTCGTGGTGATTCTGCCCGGCATCGCCGCTGTGGCGCTGGCGAAGATGACCGGAGCCGATGGCGCGCACCTCTATGACCTGCCCCTCAAGGCCGGCGGCGTCGTCCCGGATTACGACCAGGTGCTCACCACCCTGATGGCCCGCTTCTATCCCTCCGGCCTGTTGGGCGTCGGGCTCACCGGTCTCATGGCGTCCTTCATGTCCGGCATGGCGGGCAACGTCACGGCGTTCAATACCGTCTTCACTTACGACATCTACCAGAGCTACATCAACAAGCACGCCGCCGATAGCCACTACCTGACGGTCGGCCGCATGACCACCATCGTCGGAGTGGCCCTCTCCATCGGCGCCGCCTACGTGGCCAGGCAGTACAACAACATCATGGATCTGCTGCAGTTTGTCTTCGGCTTCGTGAATGCGCCGCTGTTCGCCACCTTCCTGCTGGGCATGTTCTGGAAGCGCACCACCGCGCACGGCGCATTCTCCGGCCTCCTGAGCGGCACCGCCGCGGCGGCAGCCACGTGGGGCTTCACCGTGGCCGAGGGGAAAGGCGGCGTGTTCGGTACCCTGCACACATTTCCCTCCGTGATGGCGCAGAATTTCTGGATCGCCATCTTCGCTTTCGGTGTCTGTTTCGTTGTGACCGTTCTGGTGAGCATGATGAGCGCTCCCCGTCCGGAAACGGAATTGGAAGGTTTAGTGTACGGCCTCACGAAGGTGCCGCATGACGCCAGCGCCAAGTGGTATCAGCGCCCCGCCCCGCTGGCTATCTTCGTCTCGGCCCTGGTGATTTTCCTGAATATTTGGTTCGCATAATATGTGGGATCTCAGAGTACCTTCAGGCTGGTTCTTCACCCTGCTCGGCGTCATCCTGGTCGGGCTGGGCATCTTCGCGCCGGATATGCGCGCGCCGTTGACGGACGTGAACGTCAACCTCTATTCGGGACTTTCCATGCTGGGCTTCGGGGCCTTCCTCCTGCTCATGGCACGTCGGGCATCGCGCAAAAAATCATGATCGAACTATTCCGTGAACGCTTCGGCTCGGCCGAAGGGCTGCGCGTGTTCCGCGCGCCGGGACGCACCAACCTGATCGGCGAGCACACCGATTACAACATGGGCTTTGTCCTGCCGGTCGCCCTGGACCTGGCCACCTTCGTCGGCGTCGCGCCCAATGCCGGCGGCAAGCTGCGCATCTACTCCGAACAGCGCAACGAATTGCTGGAATGGGATCTCGCCGCCGTCGCCGGCCTGGAGCCCTCGCACCAGTGGACAGACTACCCCATCGGCGTGGCGCGCGAACTCTGCGCCGCCGGCTTCCCGCTCCAGCCGGCCAATCTGCTGATCCGCAGCACCGTGCCCGAAGGTTCCGGCCTCAGCTCTTCCGCCGCCCTGGAAGTCTCTTCCGCCCTGGCCTTTCTGGCCGGCCGCCCGCTCGATCCCCTCGAACTGGCGAAGCTCTGCCAGCGCGCCGAGCGCAATTACGTCGGCATGCCCTGCGGCATCATGGACCAGTACATCTCCGTCTTCGGCCGGAAACATTCGGCCGTCGAAATCGATTGCCGCAGCCTGGGCCACCGCTACGTGACCCTGCCCGTCGAAATCACCTTCGTGGCCGTCAACACCATGGTGAAGCACGCCCTCGCCGGTTCGGCATATAAGGACCGCGTGCAGGAATGCGCCGCCGCCGTCGCCGGCGTGCGGCAGAAGTTCCCGCAAGCCCAGAGCCTCCGCGACGTCACCCCCGCCCAGTTCGCCACCGTCGCCGCCGCCCTGCCCGATCTCATCGCCCGCCGCGGACGCCATGTGGTCACAGAAATCGCCCGCGTGGGCCAGTTCGTCGAAGCCAGCAGCCGCGGCGACCTCTCCGCCATGGGCGCCCTCATGGTGCAATCCCACCGCAGCCTCCAGCACGATTACGAAGTCAGTTGCGCCGAGCTCGATTTCCTCGTGGACACCGCCCTGAAGCTCGAAGGCGTCTTCGGCTCCCGCATGACCGGCGGAGGCTTCGGAGGCTGCACCGTCACCATGCTGCGTCCCGATGCCGTCCCTGCCTTCGAAAACGCCATCGCCGCCGCCTACCAAAAACAGTTCGCCGTCACCCCCGCCATCTACCCCTGCAATCCCTCGGAAGGCGCCGCGGAAGTCAAATATCCGTTTTAACTTCTCTGCGTCATTCCTCCGTGCTTCCTCCGTGTTCTCCGTGTCTCCGTGATGAAGAACACGCCCTCCCCGGAGCTACACTGGGACATGGATCGCAGAACCTTCCTGCAGGCGGCGGCGCTCGGGCCGGCCGCGGCGCAGCAGTATGCCGGACAGCCCGCCGGCCATCGCATCGAAGAGCCCCCACGCAATCCGCGCCCCAACGTGCTCTGGATTCTCGGCGACCAGTTCCGCGCCCAGGCAATAGCCTCGAACGGCGACCCAAATGCCCGCACGCCCAATCTGGACCGCGCGGCGGTCAACGGCGTCACCTTCACCAATCACCTTTCCGGCTTCCCCCTCTGCTGCCCCTTCCGCGGTTCCATGCTCACCAGCCGCTATCCGCACCACTGCGTGCCGGGCCACGAGTATCCCCTGCCGGAAGGTCAGAAGACTATCGCCGACGCATTCAACGCCAACGGCTACCGCACCGCCTATTTCGGCAAGTGGCACCTGGGCGGATTCCACGAGCGCGAAGGCCGCGCCGCCTTCTTCATCACAGACCCCGCGCGCCGCGGCGGTTTCGAAACCTGGACCGGCTACGAGAACAATAACAGCCAGTGGGATTGCTGGGTTCATGGAGGCAGCGGTTCCAGCGCCTTCCATTACCGCCTGCCCGGGTACGAGACCGACGAGCTTACCAACCTGCTGATCCGCTACCTCCAGGACCGCGCCGCCGAGCGCAAACAGGCCCCCGCCAAGCCGTTCTTTGCCGTGCTCAGCGTGCAGCCGCCGCACGATCCCTACGTGGCCCCAGACCGCTTCATGGCCAACTATAATCCCGAGCGGCTGGTGCTGCGGCCCGACGTGGCGCACATCGCCGCCCTCGAACGCCAGGTGCGCCGGGACCTCGCCGGCTACTACGCCATGATCGAAAATCTCGATTGGAATTACGGGCGTGTCATCGAAACTCTGGAGCAGACCGGGCTGCTGGCCGATACCCACGTCCTGTTCTTCGCCGATCACGGCGATATGCACGGCTCCCACGGCATGTTGCGCAAAGTCTGCCCCTACGAGGAATCCATCCGCACGCCCTTCATCGTCTCCGGCGGCGTGCCGCGCTATCCGCCCTGGAAGAACGGCCGCCAGCCCGTGCTCTCCAATCACGTCGATATCGCGCCTACTACCCTGGGCCTGTGCGGCATCCGCAAGCCGGAGTGGATGGAGGGCGCCGACCTTTCCTATCACCGCGTGGGCAGCGCGCCGGGCCGGGCCGATCCGGATTCCGCCTTCCTGCAAATGGTCGTGCCCACGGGCCAGGGCGACACCCTCAACACTCCCTATCGCGGCATCGTCACCCGCGACGGCTGGAAGTATGTCTGCTTCGAAAATCACTCCTGGCTCCACTTCAACTTGAATGAGGATCCCTACGAGGAGATGAATCTGGCCCAGCTCGATCGCTACCGCCCGGAACGGCGAAAGATGATCGCGCGCCTCAAACAGTGGGTCGCCGATACCGGCGATCGCTTCGCCATCCCCGAAGACTGATTCGGCGTCAATATCCAAAATAGCCATTAATGGTCTGGTACCAACTGGCCCTTCCGTTGCATCTAACAAGTATGAACGCGCAGTCAATCGGAGCAGTCTGGCTCGGCGTACTGGGGTTTGCGCTGCCGGCGCACGCTCAGGCCCCGGTGGCCGGGAATCCATTGGATCGGTTCAGCGAGTCTGTGCAGGCCCTTTCGGCGCGCGTCGCGCCCAGCGTAGTACAGATCTCGGTAACCCGGTACAGTTCGCAGACCGACAGTGGAGATGGCCGGACCGGTGTGGTGTTCGGCAGGCAGCAGAGCCTGGGCTCGGGCGTCATCATCGATCCATCGGGCTACATTGTGACCAACGCCCACGTGGTCGCCGACGCCCAGAGCATTCGCGTGACCCTGGTGGGGCAGCCCGACCCCGGCAGGAATAAGCCGGACGAAACCATCAACCGCGCCCTGGCCCAACCCTTCGCGCCTGCCATGGATGCCATGCTGGTGGGTGTGTTCAAGGAACTGGATCTGGCGCTGATCAAGATCCCCGGCAAGGGATTGCCGGCCTTGCCGTTCGCCGATTACGAGAAACTGCGCCAGGGCCAGGTGGTCTTCGCCTTCGGCTGCCGCCAGGGATTGAGCAACTCGGTCAGCATGGGGGTGGTCAGTTCGGTGGCCCGCCAACCCGATCCGGACAGTCCGTTCGTTTATATTCAGACGGATGCCTCCATCAACCCCGGCGATAGCGGCGGACCCCTGGTCAATACATCTGGTGAGGTGGTGGGGCTCGATACCTTTATCCTCACGGAATCCGGGGGTAGCGAGGGAATCGGCTTCGCTATCCCCAGCCCGATGATTACCTTCGTAGCCGGGCAGTTACGCAAGTACGGCCATGTTCACCGGAAATTGATCGGTGTGGGCGTGCAGACGCTGACCCCGACTCTGGCATCGGCGCTGAACCTGCCGCGCATCGGAGGCGTCATCATTTCGGATGTGAAGCCCGAGGGCCCGGCGGAATCGGCCGGCGTCAAACTCAACGACATCGTACTGTCCATCGATGGGCGGGCGGTGAAGAATTTGCCTATGTTTACCTCCGCCCTGCTCATGCATGACTCCGGCACGCCCGTGAAACTGGAACTGATGCGCGGCGGAGATACCGTGTCGGTGGACATTCAGGGAAAAGAGGAATCCCACGGTTCCGACAAAATGGCGGACCTGATCGACCCGGAAAAGAACCGCATCCCCCGTCTGGGCATCATCGGGCTCGAGATCGATAAGGACACTGCCGCGATGTTCCCCGAACTGCGCGGCGCCTATGGAGTAGTAGTCGCGGCCAAATCGCCGGGAGCCAGGACGATTCCCACCGGTTTGGAAGTGGGCGACGTGATTCACGAAATCAATGGCAGCGCGGTCGAAGGAGTGGACGGCTTGCGCACCTCGATCGACAAAATGAAGGAAGGGGATGCCGTGGCTCTTTTTGTCGAACGCGACGGCGCCCTGCTCTACATTTCATTCGAAATGGAGTGACTCTAAGCGGCCAGTTCGGTCAGCAACCGGACGGCCGCGCCTACATCCTGCAGCCACTCGCCGGGCGCCGCGCCCTCGCGCTCCACGTTCAGGGTGCCGCGGAAGCCCAAATCCGCCAGGGTGCGTACAAAACGGTCGATGCCCACCGCGCCGTGGCCCAATGCGCGCTCGCTGCCCAGCGCTCCGGGTGTCTCTTTCGGCGGCCAATCGCCATCCTTGGCATGCACCGAAAGCACGTGCGGGGCCAGCACGCGAAGAGCCGCGATGGGCTCGCCCGTGCCATAGAGAATCAGGTTGGCGGGGTCGAAATTGATCCCCAGATTGGGCCGGTCGCAGTCCGCCAGAAACCGCATTAGCACCTCGGCGCGCTCCTGTCCGGTCTCCAGGGCGAACGTCTGGCCGTGACCGGCGGCATGGTCGCAGATGCGGCGAACCAGATCGCGAACGGCGGCGTAATCGGGATGGGAAGTGTCTTCCGGCACGAATCCGACGTGGCAGGCGATGCTCTTCACCCCCAGCCTGGCCGCGAAATCGCTTACCGCCAGGGTGCGCGCTTCGCGTTCCGCGCGGGTCGCGGGCGGAATGAATCCCACCGTCGCCTGCACCGTGGGGATGTCGGCGTAGCTCTCGCCGTCATACGCGGCAAACACCGTGACCACGGTGAAGCCCGCGGAGTCCAGCGACTCTTTCCACTGCGCGGCGGCAGCCTCGCTCAACTCCATGCCGCCCGGCAGCCCCAGTTGCCCGCATCGCACCCCCAGGCTGCACACATCCGCCAGGGCGTCGCGCCCGGCCCAGAACATCACTCCCGCTTCCAGCGGCTTCAAAGACTGCATAACATTTTCGCTCCCATGCGATTTCGCGATTCCAGCAATAAACGCATCACTTTCACGGCGTCCGCCGATTCCGCCGGCGGGCAGCGCTCCGGCGCCTGATCGTTGTCGCAGCATTCGGCGAAGTAGGCGATCTCTCCGGCGTATCCATCCTGTGCCGCCAGCTCCAGCGGCTGCGAGCCGCCCATGGCGCTGTACAGCACCGGCGGCCGTCCCAGGGAACTGTACTCGACCGTACCCCCGTCCAGCGTGACACAGTATTCCATGCGAAAGGGAAAATCGCCGGAATTGTGCCAGCCGCCCGAGACTGCGGCGACGCCGTCCGCATAGAAGAGTTGGGCGTCCATGCAATCGACTCCCAGCGCGGGTTCGCAATACCCGGACGCACACACGGCCTTCGGCTTGCCGAACAAGTGGAGGCACATGTCCACGTCGTGAATCAGCAGGTCGAACACGCCTCCGCCGCTCTGCTCGGCTTCCTGCAGCCATCCGCCCCAGGCCGGCGCGGCGCAACTGCGGCGGAATGAGGCGAAACGGCAGCGGCCCAGTTTGCCGTTGGCGATCACTTCGCGCAGGGCCATGTACTCCGGGAAGAAGCGCAGCACCTGCGCTGTCATGAGCACGCGCTGGTAGCGCCGCGCGGCATGGATCATGCGGTCCACGCCGTAAGGGTCCAGCGCCATGGGCTTTTCCACCAATACATGCTTGCCGGCGCGCAGTGCATCCACCGCCACCGAATCGTGCAAATAGGTGGGCAGGCAAACGTCCACGGCATCCAGTCTGGAGTCGGCCAGCACCGCCTCCAGGTCGGTGTATTTGCGAACGTGGGAGAAGTCCATGCATTCGCCCCCCGTGCCCAGGTTGCCCCGGACACCGGTAAGGTCGCCCGCCAGCTTCTTCTCGTCGCCGCTGTACACCGCTACCAATTCCACAGCGGGCAGCCCGCGCAGCGCCGCCACATGCGTGCTGCCCATGAACCCCAGTCCAAGCACCGCGAGTCTCATTCCTGGTTAATTATACGGAAAAGGGGACAGGCGCACTAATAAAATGCGTCTGTCCCCCTTGTCGATGCCTCTGTCTTACAGTTGCTCGTAGCAGGAGCGGGCGGCGCAGCACTCGAATTCGTCCACCACCTGCCCGTCCGGACCGAAGGGCTTATACGTGTGCTGGCACCAGAACGGGCCGTGGATGCCGGGCGGCGAGTTCGGGTCGCGATCGGCTTCGATGAACATGCCCTTCCAGCGCAGCTTCTCGCAGCGATTCATGCTGGCTTTCTGTTGTCTCAGGCTTTCCATAGTCACGCCTTCTTTACCGCATCCAGCAGCGCGCGCTTCACTGCCGTCTTGGCCAGAGTCACCTTGTACGCGTTCTGGCTGAGCGGCTTGGCATCGGCCACGGCTGCCTTTCCGGCCGCTTCGGCGTTCGCGGCATTAATGGTTTTGCCCACCAAAAGCCTCTCTGCCGCCGCGGCATGCCACGGGGTTGCCGCCACGTGCCCCAGCACGATGCGTGCCGAACCCACCGTAGCGCCCTTCATTGTTAAGGCCACCGACGCCGCGGCCAGAGGCCAGTCCAGCGCCTCTTTCTGCCGCACCTCGTATGTGGCGGAGTGGGTCGCGCCCGCCGGCACCAGAATCTCGGTGAGAATCTCGTTCGGTTGCAGAGCGATCTCGCGCGATGCTTCGTCTTTCGGCGTCACGAAGAACGCCGCCACCGGCACCTCGCGAGCGCCCTTGGGACCCACCAGCTTCACCTTGGCGTTCAACGCCACCAGCGCCGGCCCCAGACTCGAGGCACTCACAAAGTAAGCCGGCCCCGTCCCGAAGATGGCGTGATACCGGTTTTCGCCCTCGGGCACGAGCGACTTGCCATCCTTCATGGCCAGCAGGCCCATGCCGTTGCGGTAATACCAGCAGCGCGGACGCTGGCACAGGTCGCCGCCCACCGTCCCCATGTGGCGGATCTGCGGGCTGGGAACCCCGCCCGCGGCCTCGGCCAGCGATTTATACTCGCCCTTGGCGTCCGCGCTGGCAGCCAGTTCGTCCATCGTGACCAGAGCCCCGATCCGAAGCCCCGCCGCCGTCTTCTGAATACCCCCGAGTTCCTGGATACTCTTGATGTTCACCACGCGCTTGGGCGTGTGCAGGTGTTCCTTCATGCAACTGATCAGGTCCGTGCCGCCGGCCAGTACGTCGGCCTGGCCCCAGTGCGGGCTCAGTAGCGCGACGGCTTCCTGAACGCTCGCGGGATTAGCATATTCGAAGGGCTGCATTATGCGATCCTCCCTTCCAGTGCATCGAGCACGTGACTGGGTGTCATGGGAATGTGTGGGACGCGAATTCCAATGGCGTTGGTCACCGCGTTCCCGATGGCCGCGCAGATCGCCACCGCCGGCGGTTCGCCGAGTCCGATCACGCCGCGCTTATCGTTCTCCGGCCGGATGTCCAGGTGCACTTTGATGTCGCCGATGTCCCCGATTCCCGCCAGTTTGTAAAATTCCATGTCCGCGTTCAGATACCTGCCGGTCTGCTGGTCGAAAAACCGCTCTTCGTACAGCGCCGTCGAGATGCCCATGATGATCGCTCCGTAGATCTGGCTCTCCGCCAGCCGCGGATTCACGATCAGGCCGCAATCCTGCACCGCGGTGTAGTGGTTGATCGTCACCAGCCCCGTCTCCGTATCTACCGAGACATCGGCGATCTGCACGCCGCCCACCCCCTGGTCGTTCATCCCGGGAGCCGGTTGACGGCGATTGAAGTTGCCCATTTCCGAAATCTTGCCGGGGCCGATCTTCTTGCAGGCTGCCTCCCAGGTGATCGATTTGTTGGGACTGCCTTTTACGCGGATATGCCCGTCCACGGCCTCCAGGTCCGCGGGTTGGGCGCTCAGAGCCGGCGCCGCCGCTTCGAAAAGCTTGGCCAGCGCGTTGACGCTGGAGCGGCGCGTCGAAACCGTAACGCCGCCTACCGTGCTCGAACCGCCCGAGGCCGCGTCGGGCGGCAGATCGTTCGAGCCGATCGACCAGCTTGACCTTGCCCATCGGCAGCCCCAGCGTTTCGGCCGCCACCTGCGTGATGATGGTCCGCGTGCCAGTGCCCAGATCCTGGGTCCCGATCTCCACCAGCACCGAGCCGTCCGGATTGATGGTGGTGCGGCAGTTGCTGTTGTGTCCCGCTCCGCCCCACGCGTTGATGGCCACACCCAGCCCGCGCTTTACAGTGCCGCTGCCGGCGCCGCGCGGCTTCCACTGCTTCTTCCAGTCCGCCAGTTCCGCGGCTTTATCGAGTTGATACTTGTACAGATCCACGCGCGCTTTCGGCGCGTACTCCACGGCTTTCTTGAAGACCTCGATCGGGTCCATCGCCACCTTCGCCGCAAAATCATCCACCGCGCTGCAGGTCAGGTAGCAAAGCTGCTGATTGTTCGGCGCGCGCCAGGCCCGCGAAGGCCCGGAGTTGATCGAAACCGTATCGTGCTTGATCCGCATATTCGGGATCTGGTCGATGATGTACGGTAGCGGCATGTTCCCGGTGGACCATGTGTCGCTCTGCCAACCGGTGATCGTGCCATCCTTTTTCCCGGCAATCCGGATCTTGCCGTACGCCGGCGGACGGTTCCCCGCAATCATCAACTCGGCATCCCGTTCCAGAAAGAGCTTCACCGGCCGGCCGCCGGCCTTCTGGGAAAGGCGCGCGGCCACTTCGCCCCAGGCGTCCGGACCGAACTTGCTGCCGAAACCGCCGCCAATGTAGTCCATCTTCACTTTGATATTGGTGGCGTCTACTTTGATATTGGGCGAAAGCTGCGTGGCCCATGTGGTGACGTCCTGCGTCGAAGGCCAGGCGTATACCTTATCGCCCTGCCATTGAATCACCGCGCCGTGCGGCTCCAGGCAGCAGTGGTTGGCGATCGGGATCCCGTACTTACCCTCGGACACTACTTCCGCATTTTTGAAGGTTTCGTCCGGGTCGCCCACCACTTTCTCGCCGCCCTGCTTGGTGCGGCCGGTGGCTTTGCTCAGGTCGTCGTCTTTGACCAGGTGCGGCAGCACTTCGTATTCCACCCGCACCCTTCCGGCAGCCACCCGGGCGGCGTGCTCGGTGGTGGCGGCCACGGCGGCAATCTCCCAGCCCTGCCACTGCACTTCCGTGCCGGCGGGGGCGGACACGTGTACCGCCTTCACCCCGGCGGATTTTTCGGCGTCGCTGGTGTCTACACTGGTGACTCGCGCGTGCGCATGGGGGCTGTGCACATACACGGCATACAGCATGTCTCTCGGCTTCAAATCCGAGGTGTACTTGGCGCGGCCCGTGGATTTCGCCGGCCCGTCCAGCCGCTTGATGGACTTGCCCATCGCCTTGCGGCGCTCCATCGGTGGCCAGCTATAGTCGGGTGTATCAGCCATTTTTCTTCGCTCCCTTCATTGCCGCGGCGGCTTCCAGCACGGCTTTGCGGACTCCCATGTAGGTTCCGCAGCGGCACAGATTGCCGCCCAGTCCGTGTTTCACGTCCTCCAGACTGGGGTTGGGATGCTCTTCCAGAAACCCTTTGCACGCCATTACAAACCCGGGCGTGCAGTAACCGCACTGCTGCGCATCGTTATCCCAGAACGCCTGCGAGATGGGATGCATCTTTTCCGGTCCGCCCAGCCCTTCGATGGTTTCGATTTTCTTCCCCTGCGCATCGATGGCCAGTACCGTGCAACTGTAGACCGACTTGCCGTTCATCATCACCGTGCACGCGCCGCAGGTGCCGCGATCGCAGACCCGCTTGGAACCGGTCATGTCCAGATAATCGCGTAACGCATCGCTCAGCGTCACCGCCGGTTCGACTGACACGTTGACCGGTTTGCCGTTGATGTTGAGTGTAATCGGTACAGCCCCGGGTCCAACCACGCCGGCTGCGGGTGGTGCGGCGGCTGCCTCCTTTTCCAGCAGTCCCGTGCCCAGCGCTCCGCCTCCGATGCCCACTCCGCGAATGAATCCGCGGCGCGAAAACCGGCTTTTTGGCTCAGCGGGGAGCTGGGAATCTTTCTTTGAACTCACCAGTCACCTTCCTTTCGGCCTTTTCAGTTGAAGTAGAACGGAAACTCTGCCTATTTTACCCCCGCGCGGGGTGGGATGGCACAAATCGAGATCAGTTCAGCCGGCTTGTAAATTCACTTCCGCGTTGACCGCGAACCTTAGTCCAGCAGATGTAGTTGCGGAATCGTCGTTTCAAGCCGCGCCGCCGGCTCCGGGAGTATCGCCACTACCACTGCCGAGATCACGTACCCCGTGCTCAGCAGGGAGAGCCATAGAATTGGCGTCCGGTAGCGCGCGTCCACCTGCACGAAATAGTAGAGCAGCGGAAACAGCGCCAGCACCGCCGCCAGAAAAGCCGCAATCGGAACGTGCCGCCGCACCATCAGGACAATCCCCGTGAAGCCTGCCACGCTGAGGAAGGCGACCGCGTATCCGTGAACCGGAGTAAAGCCTTCGCCATCCGGAAACCAGAAGGATTCCATGCGCAGGAGCGTCAGCGCAAGGAACCGGCGCGGATGGCTGCGAATCCATCCCAGTGCGGCGCGCAACCGCTGGTGTGTGTATTCCACTTCGCCCATGTCGCGGACCGCCATCAGCTCTGCCCGCGAGCTGCCCGGGTGAAAGTTGCGCATCCCGGTGGGAAAATTGCGCACGATATCCGGCTGGGCCAGATCGTTGTTGGAAATGTAGAGTTCCAGCCCGAGATTGTCGCGTACGAAGAAAATGCTATGGAACTGTTGGTAATTCCGCCATGTCCAGGGCGTCAGGGTCGCCACAAACGCCAGGGCAATCAGCACCGCGGAACGCCGGCTGTAGGCCACGCGATTCCTCCACATCAGGTAGGCCAGCCATAACACGCACACAATCACGCAGGCAGGGTTCAGCAGCACCAATAAACCGGCGAACAGTCCCGTAAATATCGCGCCGCCGGCGCCTCCGCGAGCCAGCCGCCGGTCCGTGGCCAGGCAAAACAGCATCAGCCCGATCGGGCAGAAGATGCTCTCCGAATGAGGAAAGAAATAGAACACCGGGAACAGAATCACTACGAAAGCGGCGCAGATGCCCGGCAGCCGGTCGCGAAAGAACAGCTCGGAGAGGCGCGGCAGCAGCGCCGTCTGCAGTCCGTGCGCCGCCATGTGGCAGAGCGTCAGCGCCGTGGCGAAATCGGCGGCATGCTCGAACATCTTCATCAGCAGCGCCAGAAAGATGGGATATAACGGCGGCAGCAGCGCGCTCGGCCCGGTCGCCATTCCGAACGGGTTGGCATATTGCCCGTGTTGCGCCAGGTTGTGGGCCACCGCGAAAGTTTCGAATCCCGCGCCGAACCGCGCATTGTGTACTTGCGGAGCTACCGCCAGAAAACCGGCCAGAAAGAGCGTGACTTCCGTCAGGCGGTCTTTCGAAACCCATCGCCGGTTTCTTTCCAACGTCATGATGACGTTAAGGATAGTCGAATGGTCAAGGGCGGGGAAATCCGCTATTGGTGAATGCGGCGCTGTTTACTTCGGTATATAGGCGTCGCCGCGCAAGTCACTTCTTGCGCAGCCGCTTGATCATCCGCAGTTCGTTCTTCTTGCCCGGAATCATTTCGTAATGCACCTCGTCCATCAGCGTCTTCATCAGGCGCATGCCGAGTCCGCCGGAACGCCGGCTGGAGATCAGCTTCTCCAGTTCCAGTTGCTCTACCGCCGTCGGGTCGAAACCCTGCCCGGTGTCGATGACGTCGATCTCTACGGCATCTCCATCCAGCGTGGCGCGGACCGAAACTTCCTTGGTCAGATCGCGGCCGTAGGCGTGCTCCATCACGTTGGCGCAGGCTTCGTCCACCGCGAGTTCCATATCCGCCACCTCTCCGGGCGTGAGCCCCGCCTGCTCGGCGATGCTGGTCACAAAATCGCGAATCATGGCGAGATTCTCGGTAGAGGACGGCACTTGCAGAATAAATGTGCGTTCCAGCGATGGCATCATTCCCCTCCTTTAACCGGGCATTCGGCATACCGCCGGACTGCCGCCGGCACGTCCGGCAGCATATCGAAAATCGCCGGGAAACCCAAAATTTCGAAAACCTGCAGCACTTTTGGAGATGGTCCGCAAATCTTGATATCGCCCCCGCTTTCGCGCAGTTCTTCCAGAAAGCTCATGAAAACGCCCAGCCCCGCGGAAGAGATATAGGTGAGACCCTGGCAGTCCACAATCAGTTTGCGGTGCCCGCCATCGATCTCCTGCTCGACCGCAGTTTCGAATTCCGGCGCCGTGTGAGCATCCAGAAAACCCGCCAGAGACAAAATCGTCAGCTCGTCCTGCGTGGAGCGTTGAATCGTGAATGAAGTCGCCATATCGCTCTTTGTTATTAGCTTAGTGTACCCGCAGCACCACAATCGTCATATCGTCCTGGGGGGCAACGCCGTCCAGAAACTCCCGGACCCCCTGCAAGATCCCTTCCCGCACCGCTCCTGCTTCCAGGCCGTCCGCTTCTTCCACCGCGCGCATCAGGCGATCTTCGCCGAACTGCTCCTGCTCCGCGTTCATGGCCTCGGTCACGCCGTCGGAATAGAATACCAGCGCGTCGCCGGGGCTCAACTGCAGGCGGTTCAGCTTCAGAGAGCGGCGAAACAGCCGGTCGGATACGATGCCCAGTCCCAGCCCCGGCGCATTCAGCAGCGATGTCTCGCCTTGCGCCGGGCTGCGCCACACAATGGGGTTGTGCCCCGCGCGCACATGGTCGAACCACAGCGTCTCCGGATCGAATGCGCCCATCGCCAGCGTCACGAAAGTCTTTTTCTCCGTCGCGGCATGCACGTGTCCGTTGACGTTCCCGACAATCTCCAGCAGGTCGCTGCTGTCCTGCGTGGTGGCTACCAGCAGGCCTTTGGTGAGCGTCATGTACAGCGCGGCATGAACGCCCTTCCCGGAAACATCGCCCACTCCAATCGACCAGCGCCCGTCGGGAAGCTGCAGAAAATCGAAAAGGTCGCCGCCCACCTCCTGCGCCGGGTGGCATGACGCCGAAACGCTGCACGAGGGGATCTCCGGCGGATGGCTCGGCAGCATCTGTTGCTGCACCCGGTGCGCAATGGAGAATTCCTTCATCAGCGATTCGCGCTGCGAAGTCACCACCGCCGGCGCCGCACCGTCTTCCACCAGCAGTTCCCCCCCACGCCACGCAACCAGGGCGGCGCACCCCGCGCATGCCGCCAGAAACAGGCACGCCTCCGTTCCCGAAGAGCGCAGCGAAGCCGCCGGTTGCAGCATCAGCGCCGAGCCGTTCCATAATACGCGCGCGCACCACCCCGCGCTGAGCACCGCCAGCAGATCCAGCCGCAGAAAGAGCTGGCGATAGGCCAGGAACAGCAGCGCTCCGCTCAGCAGAAACGCGGCGGGCGCCGTCTCCGTAGGCACAGCCGTGGTGGCCAGCAGTAGAATGCCCGGAACCGTGAACAACACCGTGACCAGCCACTTCCTGCGCACATGCCGGCCCAGAAATGCCGTGCCGAAGCCGAACAGACCCAACAGCGCCAGGTCCACCATTACGTCCAGCGCCTGCACCCCGGGATGCGCCGCGAAAATCAGGCCGGTGTCCCTGTCGCCGGTCTGCTGCGAACCCGCCACGTGCAGCCACGATACCGCCAGCGGCAGCGCCGCCAGCAGCGGACCGCACAAAAGACCCGCCAGCACCGAGGCTCCCGCCGGCCGGTTCAGGATCGATGCGCTGAATACGCTCCGCAGCGTCACCAGCTTCCCGGGCGTACCGATCGCGTCGCTGGCGCCCGCCAGCACGATCAGCAGCAGCACCAGCAAGACCTGAACCACCAGCGCTCCCACAAAATTCTCCAGGAAGGAGTCGTTGTTCGCCACCGAAGAGTAACGCTCGTCGTAGCCCATCCAGTTGGACCAGTACACCGCCCCCCACAGAATCGAGGTCGCACTGAACGCCAGCACGAAGCGATGCCTCACCACCCGCCGGACCGCCCAGAAAACATACACGCACAGCCGCCAGGACAGTCCCCACGAAATAGATCCCGACTCCCACCGCGCCCTGCAGCCAGTTCAGATACTTTTTCCGCGCGCTCAGCGCCTCATCCACATCGTGCGGATAGGTCGCAGTCAGTTCCGCCTTCACCAGCCGGCCGCCGTCGATGGTCGCTTCGAAGCGTTCATTCAAGGGATCCGTGCGCTCGAAGGCATAGCTTCGGGTGTCGCCGTTCGGAGCCCGGTCCGCCAGCGGATGGAACGCCCCGGCCTCTTTGCCGAGCAATTGATCCAGCGCGCCGGCAGCCAGCGCGTGCGCCACCGCCGGGTCCGTCGCGCCCGCTTTGGGATATCCCGTCCACTGCCAGCTATTCACATCGCCGGCGGTGGATAATGACACCAGAACGCGCCCCGCCCCGGCGGGTGCTTTCAGCGCCACCCTGGCCTCGAATGGGGAAAATCGGCGTGCCTCCGCCATCTCCGGATGCTGCTCCCTGAAGTAACTGGCACGGCTGTCGTTGTGGCCAGCGACTGTGGCAGCCCATCCTTGCGTATCCACCCCGAATGCCGCGGAGATTTCACGCGATCGCACCTGGCTCTGTTCGCCGTTGCGGTACACTCGCCAGCGGACCGCCGGATGCGCGCGCGGCGTCAGGTATGCCAGCGAAGCCACGCCCGCGGCGGCCACCGCGCCCCACACCGCCCAGCGCCTCACGCCACAATCTCCATCAGCGCGCCCACTCGCGTCACCCGCACCACCACCGCCGTCAGGTCGTCTTCCAGTTCGTGCTCGCGGCGCTTCTTCGCCAGCGCTTTCAAAATGTTATCCGCCGCCGACGGCCCCGTAGTGCGGACCCGCCGCGCGATCCCGTCCGTGAACAGCAGTACCGTGTCCCCGGTGCGCAGATTAATGGTCCCTTCGTACAGAACCGTCCCGCTGCCCGGAAGCTCCAGTCGCTGTTCCGAACTCAGCGCGCCGGGAACCGCCACCCGCGGATAATCCCCCGTGCGCGCGTAGCGAACCGTGCCGGCGGCCGTGTCGATCACCGCATACGCCACCAGCGTGGCGGCGCCCCCGCCGGCCCCTTCCAGCAGACGGCCCAGAGTCGATACCAGGCGTTCGATGACTTCCTTCGGCGAAAGGTTGCGGCTCACCGTGTGCATCAGAAAACCCTTGGCCAGGGCGATGCTCAACGCCGAACCGATGCCGCGGTTCCCGCCCTCGGCAATGAAGATTCCCAGGCGGTTATGGTCCAGCGGATAAAAATCGTAGAAATCGCCGCCCACAATGCGCGCCGGCACGCATTCCGCCTGAATGAAAAGGCCCTGAACTTCCGGCGCCGCCTTGGGAAGCAGGTGCAATTGCGCCTCCCGCGCTGCGGCCAGTTCCGCCTGCATCTTCTGTCGCTCGGCGATGTTTCCCGCGTAGGCCGGCCGCACCTCCTCCTCGCGGTACTCCCGCCCCTGCAGCGCCGCCCACGCTTCCAGACCCAGGAAGGCGAGCCCGATGGCGCCTACCGCCGCCCCCATTTGCAGCCATGAAGGAGACAGCGCCATCACCCGGGCCATCGAGGTCGCTACTTCGAACGCGCCCAGTCCGAAAATCACCGCCAGCAGATCCATTCCGAAAAAGGCGCCCAGCATGGTCGCCGTGAGCATCGCAATCCCGACTACCGCGCTCTTCAGTTCGCCGTATTTGACGGCATTGGCCGAACAGCCCAGCGCCGCGAACAGCACCATCAGCCCGGTGCGCAGCCGGGGCCGCTGCACCCGCCGCCCCAGAAAAGCCAGCGGCAGCAGCAGTCCGGACGCCGCAATCAGCGTCACCAACACCACCTGTCCCGTGAATATGGCCAGCACCGGGGCACGGAACAACGGCAGTTTCATCAGTTCCGTTGCAAATTTAGCGGAACCGGAACCTAAAGCGGAGTCCGCCACGCCTTCGGCCAGCAGCATCCAGGCGGCGTAGGCCACGCCGAACAGCGCCGAGCGGCCCACGTTCCGGCTGAACAGTTTTCCGCGAAACAGCGCGTCCAGCGAAGTCATCTTGCCCGGGTACAACTCCCGCAAATCGCCTTCGCCCGCGCCATACGCTACGGCCACCCCCAGTCCCGCCACCAGAAAACTGAGCGCCACCACTACCAGCGGATACCAGATGATTCCTTGCCCCGCGTTGATCAGCCCCCACACGTATTCATCAATCCCGATCAGAAAACTCGTCATCATCGCGCCGCCCACAACCAGGGCCAGCAGTATGGTGCGTGCGTGCGATACCTCCCGCTCCAGGCTCCGCCGCGCGTAGCGGTAGACGCTATAAATAATGACCAGCGTCATGTACAGGAAGTAGATCCCCTGCAGCACCTTCAACGGCCGCCGGGCGCGCCCCCAATGCGCCGCCGCATACGCGTCTGCCACCGTGGAGGTAACCCGCTGTTTGACCACCAGGGTGCCGCATACCGCGTCCTCGATTTCGAAGGACAGCCCCGGCAGCGAAGGCGCGGTTACGTTCCAGGTGAAACCGCGGCAACCCTTCCCGGTCTTATCCAGTGTTTCGGTCTTGGGCCTGTTCAGGGTCAGGATGCTGGTGAGGTTCGGAATTCTCTCCGCCGAATCCTGTGCAATCGCCAGGGCCCGTTGGTCCGGTACCGGCCCACCTTCGGTGAGAGCCTTAACATGCGTGAAATCGAATGAAAATACATGCCCGCCCTGGTCCAGAAATATCCGCGCCCGGTCCCCACGCGGCGAGATCAGGATGACCCGCGCTTCCACCGGAGGGCTCAGGGTTCGCGCCGTCACTCCGGCCGCTTCCGTGTGTATCCGGTAGTAGCCCAGCAGATCCTCTACCGGCTCGATCGTGGCGTACGCGCTCCAGTTGGTCGTCTCCAGTCCACGGCCGGCCGCAAACTGTTGCGCTGTCGCGATCACCCCTTCACGGTCCACCGAGACCGCCGCTACATCCCCAGCCCCTTTCCGCTCCAGCACCGAGCCGCCCACGTATGCCAAAGGGCCCACGATCAGGAATACGGCCCATCCGATGCGCGCCGCGCGAGACTCCGGACGCCGCCGCAGAACCCGGTCTACCAGGGTATCGATCATGGCGCTGCTCCCGGGCCGGCGCGTTTCACAATCATCAGCGTAATGTCGTCGAACTGCGGAGCCTCGCCCACGAACTGGTCCAGTTCGCGAAATACCGCATCCACAATGGCCGTGGGATTCTCGCCCGCATAGCGCCGCATCGCGTCGATCAGCCGGTCGGTCCCGAACTCGTCCTCGGCCAGGTTATTGGCTTCGCTCACGCCGTCGGAATACAGGGCCAGAATGTCGCCGGGCGCCAGCGAGCACGTTTCTTCCTGGTAGCTTTGGCGCGGAAACTGGCCCAGCGCCAGGCCGGTGCACGCCAGGCGCGTCACTTCGCCGCCGGCGTGCAGAATGATGCCGTCGCAATGCCCGCAGTTCACCCAGTGGAAGCCGCCCGTAACCGGCTCATAGAATGCCAGAAAGGCCGTGGCATAGCGGTTCCCCGGCGTGCTGGCATAAAGCAGGTCGTTGGTGCGGCCCGCCAGCAGCCCCAGTTGCGAATCGCCATGCAGCAGCGCGCGCAGCGTGGCCTGAATGTTGCCCATCAGGATCGAGGCGAAAATGCCCTTTCCCGAGATGTCCACCACGCACAGCAGATGCGGCTGCGCCGGACTGGAAACGGTCAGCGGGATCACATCGTAGTAGTCGCCGCCCACCTGCTTCGCCTGCCGGTTGCGCGCCGCAATGGCCGTCTGCTGCAACTCCGGCAGCGATGCCGGAAACAGCGTCTGCTGGATGGAAGCCGCCATGGCCAGCTCTTTTTCCAGTTGCTGCGCCACCAGCGTCTCGCGGAAATACCAGGCGTTGTTGAATGCCACCGCGGCTTGCGCCACCAGTCCCGCGCCGAACTCCAGGTCGCTTTCCAGAAACGGCTTATCCGCGGGACGCGGTCCGCATACCACGACGCCGCTCACCTCGTCGCCCGAGCGCATCGGAAAAAGTACCGAACCCGCGGGCAGGCCGTGCAGATCCTCCCGCGCCAGGTGGGCATCGGGGAATCCGGCCAGAGTCTCCTTGGCTGCCAGCAGTGCCGTCAGGTCCAGGCCGCGCTGCCGCAGTGTCAGCGGATGCCCCTCGCGCCACGCCGCCACGCCGTATTTGCGCAGCGCCCACCGCCCCGCCAGCGTCAGCGCCAGCAGTTGCGCAATCCCTTCCGGCTCCAGGTTCGAGGCCAGACCGCGCACCATTTCGAGCAGCGCCCGCAGTTCCTGGATCTTCTGATCCAGCGAATGGTTCAGCCGCACCGCCTCGTCGTGCGACTGCGCATTCTGAATGCCGCTGGCAGCCAGCCCCAGCAGCGCATGTAAAAAGTTGTGCTCTTCCTCGTCCAGCTCGCCGCGCATCGCCTTGCCGATGCCCAGCAGGCCAACGGGATTGGCCCCGTCGCCAATCGGCAGGATGCGTTCGATGCCCGCCTGTTGCGCCGTCTCTTCCAGAAAAATCTGGTCCACCGCCAGCGTGGGAATCCCGCGCACCAGGGCCACGCGCATCTCTCCGTCTTTGCGGATCGCGATCGCCGCGCGCCCCACCAGCAGGCGCCCCATCACCGTGCGCATCAGGTGCCGCAGAAGATCTTCCACCCGCAGGGAGGCGTGGAGCAGCTCCGCCGATTCCAGCAGCGCCTCCAGCCGCGATTCGCCTAGCCGGGTCGAAATCTTCGCCCGGCGCATTGTCGTTGTCGGGATCATGCCGTCAAATGAGAGTATCGCAATTTTTCGGCATGCGTTTCCGGACCCCGTCTTACGCCGCGGACCCGATCTGTGACAGGCACTGCTCGCCGCAATCCGGACACTCCTGCCTGCGAGCGCAATTGACGATGCGGAGTTCGTCATTCCCCAGTGCGTGCATGCGCACGGCATACCAGGGGTCCAACTGCACTAAAGCCGGAGCGCGGAGTGCGGGGCAGGTCAAGTGACGGAACTTACTCGCCCTGCGCCAGACGCGCCAGGAAGCCCAGGCAACCGGCGCCAGCAGGGCGAGAGCCAGATAACCGAGGAACGTATAAACGGCCCACATGGGAAGGTACCTCCCTGGCCGTATTTTAGACCAGGGAGTCCGATTTGTGAACCGTGGGAGAGTTACACCGCGACCGTTTCGTACCGCTTGGCCATCTCCGCCAGCGGGATCGGCTTGTAGTCGCCGGCGTGGCCGGCCTGGCCGAACTGGGTCATGCGCAGCGCCACGACTTTCTTCATGGCTTCGCGCGCCGGCTTCATGTAGCCGCGCGGATCGAACTCCTCCGGCTTCTCCACGAACACCTTGCGGATGGCGCCGGTGATGGCCAGGCGGTTGTCGGTATCCACGTTGATCTTGCGCACGCCGTTCTTGATGCCGAGCTGGATCTCTTCCACCGGCACGCCCCAGGTGGGCTTCAGCTTGCCGCCGTACTGATTGATGATGTCCTGCAGGTCCTTCGGCACGCTGGAAGAGCCGTGCATCACCAGGTGGACGTTTGGGCAGCGCGCTTGTGGATCTCGATCAGCCGCTCCATCTTCAGCGTCTCGCCGGTGGGCTTGCTGCTGAACTTGTAGGCGCCGTGGCTGGTGCCGATGGCGATCGCCAGGGCATCCAGGCCGGTCTGCTTCACGAACTCCACCGCCTGCTCCGGATCGGTCAGGTGGCTCAGACCGTCCAGCCCGCGCCGTGGCCGTCTTCAATGCCGCCCAGGCAGCCGATCTCGCCTTCCACCGTCACGCCCTTGGCGTGCGCCAGTTCCACTACTTCGCGCGTCACCTCCACGTTGTACTCGAAACTCGACGGCGTCTTGCCGTCGGCCATCAGCGAGCCATCCATCATCACGCTGGTGAAGCCCATGTCGATGGCGCACTTGCAGGTCTCCACGCTGTTGCCGTGGTCCAGGTGCAGCACCGTCGGGAATCTCCGGATAGACTTCGGTGGCGGCGATCATCAGGTGATACAGGAAACGATCCTGGGAATAGGCGCGCGCGCCGCGGCTCGCCTGGACGATCACCGGCGACTTGGTTTCGCGGGCCGCTTCCATGATCGACTGAATCTGTTCCATGTTGTTGACGTTGAACGCGCCAACGCCATATCCGCCTTTTGCTGCTTCATCCAGAAGCTGACGCATCGATACTAGTGGCATTGTTGTGGGGGCTCCTTTGAAAAAGTACCTTGGGATCGTTAATGCTCACGCTATCACCATTGCGGGAAACCCCGCAAGTCTGTGTAGGACGGGCCTCCTGGCCTGTCCCTGCGTATACTGGGTTTGATGCCCGATGCCGCGTTGCGCGTGCGCAATCTTCGCAAGGAATACAAGGACGTCGTCGCGGTGGACGGCCTCGATCTGGAAGTGCTCGCGCGGCGAGTGCTTCGGCCTGCTCGGTCCCAACGGCGCCGGCAAGACCACCACCATCGAGATCTGCGAGGGCCTGACCGCGCGCCGATTCCGGCGAGGTGGAACTGCTCGGCCTGCGCTGGAACTCCGACGCCGCGCGAGTTGCGCCAGCGCCTCGGCATCCAGCTTCAGGAGACGCAGCTCTCCGAAAAGCTCACGGTCCTCGAGACCGTCCGCCTGTTCCGCAGCTTCTTCCGCAAGGGACCCGCGCCCCATGAGGTGATCGCCCTGGTGCAGCTCGAAGAGAAGCGGAACTCGCGCGTCGGCAGACCTCTCCGGCGGACAGAAACAGCGCCTGGCCCTGGCCTGCGCCCTGGTCGGCGATCCCGATTTCCTGTTCCTCGACGAGCCCACCACCGGCCTCGACCCGCAGGCCCGCCGCCAGCTGTGGGACCTGATCGAGCGCTTCAAAGCACTCCGGCCGCACCATCCTGCTCACCACCCACTACATGGACGAAGCCGAGCGCCTCTGCGACCGCGTGGCCATCATGGATCACGGCAAGATGATCGCGCTCGGCACGCCGCGCGAGTTGATCGCCTCCATCGGCGTCGAGCACATGGTGGAGTTCTCCGCCGGCAGCGCCGCTCACCCGCTGGACCTCGCCGCGCTCGCCGCCATCGAGGGCGTCCGCGACGTCCGCGCCGAGAACGGCAGCGTGCAGCATGCAGGTCACCGAACTGCATCGCGCCGTGCCCGCGCTGCTGGCCGAGCTGGGCCGCCAGTCGGTTCCGCTGACCGAACTGCGCACCCATTCCGCCACCCTGGAGGACGTCTTCGTCACCCTGACGGGACGGCATTTGCGCGATGAGTGAACATCACCCCTGGTACAACTCACGCTGGTGCGCTTCCGCGAATTCCTGCGCGAGCCGGAAGCGCTTTTCTGGGTCTTTGTCTTCCCGATCCTGCTGGCCGCCGGCCTGGGAATCGCGTTCCGCAACCGCCCGCCCGAAGTGCTGAAGATCGCCGCCGTCACGCCCGAACTGACCGCACTCGCTGCGCACGGAAAAGCTGCTGGACGTGCGAGCAACTCACGCGCCTGCCGCCGGCGCCGACGCCCTGCGCAACGGCAAAGTGGCGCTGCTGGCGGAGCCCGGCCCCGGGCGGCACCGTGGTTTACCGGTACGACGACACCAATCCCGAAGGGCGCACCGCCCGCATGCTGGCCGACCGCGCCATCCAGCGCGCCGCCGGCCGCATCGACCCGGTTGGCTCCAGCGACCGGCTGCTCCGCGAACCCGGCTCGCGCTATATCGATTTTCTGGTTCCCGGCCTGCTGGGCATGAACCTGATGGGCAGCGCCATCTGGGGTATGGGCTTCGCCATCGTGGACGCGCGCCGCAAGAAGCTCATCAAGCGCCTGGTGGCCACGCCCATGCCGCGGCACTATTACCTGCTCTCGTTCGTGCTCTCGCGCCTGGTGCTGCTGGTGGTGGAGGTCGCCGCCGTGCTGGGCTTCGGCTGGCTGGCGTTCGGCGTTCCCGTGCGCGGCGCCATCGCCGATCTGGCTCTGCTGTGCGTGCTCGCGTCGCTGTCCTTCAGCGCGCTGGGACTGCTGATCGCCTCGCGCGTCCGGACCATCGAGGCCGCCTCCGGCCTCATGAACTGCGTCATGATGCCCATGTGGATCGTCTCCGGCGTCTTCTTCTCCGCCCAGCGATTTCCGGATGCGGTCCAGCCCCTCATCAAGGCGCTGCCCCTCACCGCCATCATCGACGCTCTGCGCGCCAACATGCTGCAAGGCGCCGGCCTGGCCCAGGTCGCGCCGCAGATCGGCGTCCTTGCCGCATGGCTGGTGGTCTGCTTCGCGGTCGCGTTGAAACTGTTCCGCTGGCGCTAGTTCTGCGACCTGCACGGCCGAAATGGCAGGCGAGGTCTTTGGCTCAACCAAGCGGAAATCGAAATCGGCCTGTTCACTCGGCAATGTCTCGGCACACGGCGGACCTCCGATCGCAAGGCCTTGCGCCGGGAAGCGCGGGCCTGGAACTGGCGAATGAACCGAAATCGCACGCCGCAAGTTCAGCTACAGGAAGAGCGATTTCACGCAGAAGTGGCATCTGGCCTACTTGGCTTCGCCAACTCTGCCACGGATGGCCGACGAAACCCAGAGCCAAACAACGCTGGCCGCGAGGATTGCGTAGAACGCCGCGAGGCTCAAGGTGCCGGCGAAAGCCAGCACCGCTGCGGCGAAGCCCCAGCACCAGGATTCCGCTTTGAATCCCTCGGCCCACCTGGGCTGCCCTCCGGCCGAAGGGATGCGCGGCCACAGGGAGGGCCAAAGTCGCGGCACCGAGTGACGGTAGGCCTCGTACGGCGTGGCTTGGATCGTGCCGAGCTCGGCCTCTTCCCGCAGGATGAGCCGGTAACAGAAGACCACCGTCGCCAGCATTGCCACCGGGAACCCGATTCGGTTCATCATGACGCCTAAGCTGGCGGCAATCATCGCGTTGCCCAGATACAGAGGATTCCGGACCCTCCGGTAGGGCCCATCGGCCACCAGCGACTCCGTTCTCACGCCGGCTGCGTACACAACCTCCGCACGCAGGTATGAAGAGGCCCACGTGCGAAGAAACGCGGCGGTAGCGAGCAAAGAGGCGCCGATAAAGAACAGGAAGCGAGACACGAGATGTGGGTTCATCCGCAGCGCGGGGCCAATCCAATTGGCAATGGCAACCCCGGCATTGTGGCGATCCAGCGCGTATAGTGGAAATGTCAAGCCGAAGATCAGTCCGAAGAGCAGCGCCCTGTGCCTGAACTCCCAATCCGTCGCTTTCATGAAGTGAGTGTAGCGCGTGGCGCGGCGCTTTCTTAAGCGGGAGCCGATGCTGATCTTGCAGGTAGGAGGGGGCCAACCACAAAGTCGGCTCCGCACTCCAGTTCCGTCGAACGCCCCCCGAAATGTGCGTCATTCAGGTTACAAGAAGAACCCTTTCATGCGGCCACGGACCTGGCCACTTTCGCGCAAACGAAAAGTTACGCCACTTGCGCGAAACAGCCAGACCCTGATAGCGTGAAGCTTCAGGTTGTCTCCCCCCATGGTTTCTTCCGTTCTTAGCCGGGAAGAAGAACTTTACTGGCTGGCTCTCAAATTGATCCCGGGTCTGGGTACCAGAACGTCGGGAAAACTGCTGGACCGCTTTCGGACCCCGCAGGCCATCTTTCGTGCTGCCCGCACGGAACTGGAAGGCGCAGGCCTGAGCGGCGCGGTGGCGCAATCCATCGCCAGCGGCTGTTCCTTCGAGGACGCCGCGGCCCAGCAGCAAAAAATGCTGGATGCCGGCGCTGAGCTGGTGACCATCGGCGATCCGCGCTATCCCCAGCCGCTGCGAGAGATTTTCGACCCGCCGGTGTTACTGTTCGTGCGAGGGCGGGTGGAACTGCTGCAGACCTTGATGCTCGGTGTGGTGGGAACCCGGCATCCCACGCCCTACGGCCTGGCTGTGGCCGAGCGCCTGTCGGGCGACCTGGCGCATGCCGGACTCACCATCGTCAGCGGCATGGCGCGCGGCGTGGATACGGCGGCCCATCGCGGCACGCTTGCGGCGGGCGGCGATACCGTGGCGGTGCTGGGCTGCGGTGCGGACGTAGTCTATCCCGCGGAGAACAAAAAGCTGGCGGCGGAGATCGCGGCCCGCGGCTTGATTGTTTCGGAGTTCCCCATGGGCGCCACCGCGTTTCCGCAAAACTTTCCGATTCGCAATCGCATCATCAGTGGGTATGAGCCTCGGCGTCCTGGTGGCGGAGGGCGCGCAGTACAGCGGATCGGCCATCACGGCCAAACTGGCCATGGATCAGGGCCGCGAAGTCTTTGCCGTGCCCGGGAACATCACTTCGAAATTGAGTTGGGGACCCAACCTGTTGATTAAGCAAGGCGCCCGGCTGGTGCAGGACTGGAACGACGTGATTGTCGAACTGCCGCCTGAATCCCGCCGTCATCTAATAGACAGGAGCCGCAAACGCCTCCTGGGTGACTCTGCATCCTCCGATGGAGAGCAGGCATCCTTATTAAGTGAACCGGCGCCGGAATTGAGTGTAACCGCACGTCAGGCCCTCGTCGCCCTGCAGGTGGATAACGCCATACACTTAGACGATCTACTTGAAAAGGTGGAAGATATTTCGCCATCGGAGCTCATTGCCGCGCTCTTTGAACTGGAGATGCTGGGACTGGTCAAACAACTGCCGGGAAAGAATTTTGTTAAAGTGTGGTAACGTCACTGGGTAATCTGCCATCATTCCGAAAAGAAAATATGCCAAAGGCTCTGGTAATCGTGGAATCGCCTACTAAGGCGAAAACCATCAACAAATACCTGGGCAAGCAGTTCGTAGTTAAAGCTTCCCTCGGTCATATCAAGGACCTTCCCAAGAAGGACCTGGCGGTAGATATCGAGCACGGTTTCGAACCGCGCTACGAAGTCATCGAGGGCAAGAAGAAGCTCATCAGCGAGCTCAAAACTGCCGCCAAAGGTGTCGAAAACATTTATCTCGCGGCTGACCCGGACCGCGAGGGCGAGGCCATCTGCTATCACCTGCAGGAAGAACTGCAGAAGAAAGGCGGCCCGCACATTTTCCGGGTGATGTTCAACGAAATCACCAAGAAGGCCATTGAGAAAGCCTTCGAAAAGCCCGGACAGGTGAACGTGTCCCTGGTGGATGCGCAGCAGGCGCGCCGCGTGTTGGACCGCCTGGTGGGCTACAAGATCTCGCCGCTGCTGTGGGACAAGGTGCGCCGCGGGCTTTCCGCCGGACGCGTCCAGACCGTGGCCCTGCGCCTGATTGTGGAACGCGAGCGCGAGATCCGCGCCTTCCTTCCCAAGGAATACTGGACGCTCGATGCGGACCTGAACGCGAAGAAGGCGCCGGTGCTCTCGGCGCGCTTAATGCGTATCGGCGACCAGACGGCCGAGGTCGGGTCGCAGCAGGCGTCCAACGAAATTCTCGCCGCGCTCGAAGGCGCGAGCTACACCGTCAACAGTGTTGCGACGCGAGAAAAGAAACGCAATCCGGTGGCTCCGTTTATCACGTCCACGTTGCAGCAGGAATCGTCCCGCAAGCTGCGCTTCAGCGTGAAGCGCACCATGATGCTGGCGCAGCGCCTGTATGAAGGTGTGGACATCGGCGCCGAATCCGTCGGTCTGATCACCTACATGCGTTCCGATTCGACGCGTGTCTCCGATGACGCCGTCGCCGACGCACGCCATTTTATCGAGGAACGGTACGGCCGGGAGTTTTTGCCGGACGCTCCCAACGTTTTCAAATCGAAGAAGGGCGCGCAGGACGCGCACGAAGCCATCCGCCCCACCTCCATGGCCTATGCCCCCGAGGTCGTGGAAAAGTACCTGGCCGAAGACGAAATGAAAGTGTACCGTCTGATCTGGAACCGCTTCGTGGCGTGCCAGATGATGCCTGCACTGTACGACCAGACGACTATCGACGTCTCCGCCCAGGGCAACAACGGCCTGAACTATACCTTCCGCGCCACCGGTTCGGTGCGCAAGTTTGAAGGCTTCCTTAAAGTCTACGAAGAAGGCAAGGATCAGATCGATGAGGAAGACGAGGAGGAGAAGCACCGTCTTCCGAAGGTCGAGGAGGGCGAACTGTTGCACCTCAAGATCCTCCGGCCGGAACAGCATTTCACAGAGCCGCCCCCGCGCTACAACGAAGCCACCCTGGTGAAGCGGTTGGAAGCCGACGGGGTGGGCCGTCCGTCCACCTACGCGTCCATCCTGTCCACCATTCAGGAGCGCGAGTACGTAAAGAAGGAAGGCGGGCGCTTTACTCCCACCGAACTCGGCATGGTGGTGACCGACCTGCTTCTGGAGAGCTTCGACGACATCTTCGACGTGAAGTACACGGCCCAGATGGAAGAAGAACTCGACGAAATCGAAGAGGGAACCCGCGACTGGCGTCAGGCCATGAGCGAGTTCTACGATCGCTTCGACAAGGATTTGAAGCACGCCGAAGAGCACATGGTTGACATCAAGCGGATGGAGAAGCCCACCGACTTGACCTGCGAGAAGTGCGGCAAGCCCCTGGTCATCAAGTGGGGCAAGCACGGCAGTTTCTTCGCGTGCACCGGCTATCCCGATTTTTCTCCCAGAAATGCCGAAGGCGATATCGAAAAACTCGAGAAGGAAATCGCCGTCCGGCACGACCGCTTAATGAAGGATATCCAGGCCCGCCTGGAGAAGATCCGCACGTGGAAAAGCTGGGAGGAGCATCCGGGCGTGGAGATCTCCTGGGGGCCCGACAGCAAATTCATCCACCATCCGGATTTCCGGCTTCCCCGGAACGTCCGCGACCGCCTGGAACAGCAGAATCAGGCCATCGCCCAACACCTGCAAAAGGACTACGCCATCGTTCAGGTGCGCCTGGCGAAAATCCTGGCGCGCTACGCCCGGATGAGCGACTTCTATGCGGTGGAGTTGCAGGAGACCTTCGAAGGCGTCAAGCTCTCCTGGCGGAGGAAGGACGAACTCTGCACCTATACGCGCGAACTTACCGTAGACCTGCCCGACGTTGATAAAGTGGACCTGAGCGAGCAGGGCGAAGAGGAATACTGCGAGAATTGCGGGCGTCCCATGGTGCTGAAGAAGGGGCGGTTCGGCACGTTCTTCGCGTGCTCCGGTTACCCCGAATGCAAGACCACCAAGCAGATTGGCGGCGCGCAGAAAAAGCCCGACCAGCCGTTGGACGAAAAGTGTCCCACCTGCGGCAACAACCTGGTGCTGAAGTCGGGCCGCTTCGGCGAATTCACCGCTTGCAGCAATTACCCTACCTGCAAATACGTTAAGCAGAAAACCATCGGCGTGAAGTGTCCGGAATGTACCGAAGGCGAAGTGGTGGAGCGGCGCAGCAGGAAAGGTAAGACCTTCTATGGCTGCGCGCGCTGGCCCGAATGCAAATTCGTAGCCTGGGGCAAGCCCATCGCGGAGAAGTGCCCCGAGTGCAGCAGCCCCTACATGGTGGAAAAGTGGCTGAAGGCCGGTGCGGTGTGGCAATGCCCCAACCCGGAGTGCAAGCACAAACAGGACGCTCCCCAGACCGCCGAACTGGTGCAGTAGCGTAGGGCTGCAAAGCTACGTAACGCAAACCCGTGGGCCGCAATCTAAGCCCATAAGTCAATGCGAACCTTGTTGGCAATTCTGGCTTGCTGCCTGGCATCGCAGGCTCAGGATGTCACCTTCCATGCCGGTGTTTCCCTGGTCCACGTGGATACCGAAGTCACCTCCTCGGACGGACGCCTGCTGACCGGTCTCTCCCGCGCGGACTTCCGCGTGCTCGACGAGGGAAAACCTCAACCCATCGTGAACTTTTCTGCCGGCGAACAACCGCTCGACCTCATTCTGCTGTTCGACGTGAGCGGCAGCATGAGGGCCGTGGTCAGTGCCGTAGCCGGCGCCGCGCGTCAGGGTCTTCAGGAACTGCGCCCCGGCGACCGCGTCTGCGTCATGGCCTTCAATTCGCGCAGTTGGGAATTGGCTCCGTTCACCGAAGATCTCGACGCCGTGGCCCACACCCTGCAAGATACCCTGACCCGGCAGCGCTTCGGCGGCGGAACCCTGATTCAGAAGGCCGTGGACGATGCCGCCCTCCGCCTGAAAGCCGAGACTCGCACCGAACGCCGGCGAGCCGTCCTGATCGTTACCGACAACATGGGCACCCGCACCAGGCGGGAAGATACCGTGGTGCGCAATTTTTGGGAGGCTGACGCTATTCTGAGCGGTCTGATCATCGCCAATCCCAAGTATCAGACCGTCAATACCATCGCCACCATCATGGGCCCGCAACGCCTGCTCCTGCAGGCCGGCATGAAGGGGATTGCACAAAAGACCGGCGGCGATGCCATCAAATCGGACGATCCCGGCCAGGCGTTCCAGGAGATGATGCATCGCATCCGCACACGCTATAGCCTTTATTACGCGCTGCCGCAGGACAAACCCGGCAAGCCGCGCACCATTCGCGTGGAACTGGCCGGCGATGCCGCCAAAGCCAATCCGAAAGCCATCGTCCGGGCCCGCAGAGGCTATATCGTTCCGGTGAAGTGAAGGAGAACGGACGGAAGGGAGGCAGGCCGCCATCCGCGTGGATGACGGCCTGCCCGTGCGTAGGGAGCTTACTTACTTCTGGCGGGCATGCACGGAATCTACTGAAAACTCAGCGTTGTTGCCGTGGCAGGTCAGACAGGCTTCGCCCAGCGAAGTCGTGTTGGACAAGGCGTGGGAAGCCGTGGATTTGTCGTCGTGGCAACCCTGGCAGGCGGCCGAAATCGGCGGCGTGGTCGGGGTGAATCCGCCCGGGCTGGCCACCGCGACCGTGGTGGTCACGTTGTCAACCTGGTAGGAATTGTTCACGTGGCAGGTGGCGCAATCGCGCAAGTCGCCCGGGAACAGCACGCTCTGGTAATTCGTAGTGCCCAGAATGTATGGATTCGCCAGATCGGCCCCACGGTGAATGCTGTGAATCTGCGTGGCGAAACTAACGCTCTGCTTGGAGGTGCCGTCCACCAGGGTCGGATTATGGCAGATGCCGCATTCCTGCGTATTGCCGCGCGTCCCGCCGTGTACAATTGTCAGATCTTTGTGGCAGGCGGCGCACTTTGCGGTGGCGACCACAGTGCGGCGCGGAATTACCTTGCTGTTGTCTACCGTGAAGTAGTATTCCACCGGCACAGCGTTATCGCTGGCGGTTTGCGCTGCCGTGGTGTTGGGCATCACCGTAACCGTATTGCGAGCTTCCAGGGAAACGGTGTAGGAGCCGGTAGCGCCCGCCGGAATCTTGTTGGTCATGGTGTAGGAGTAAACTCCGCCCGCACCCGGCGTTTTGCTGGGATCTTCACTCACGCGGATACCCGCGGCGCCCGTACCGTAGTCGGTGTTCGGACCGGCCAGGACCATACGGATCTGGGTGATTTTGCTGATGTCTACCGGGTTCCCGGTTTTGTCCGTCACCTTGAAGGTAACCGTCGGAGAGACGCCGGGGGTGGCATTATCCACTTTCTGAACCTGCAGGACCAGGCCGGGAAGCGACGTGGAATAGTTCGGAATCACGTGAGCGTTCGGGATGGCGGGGTCGAAATCCTGCACGCCCTTCGGGGCATGGCATTGTCCGCACTGATTGTCGTTCGCCTGCACCAGGTTGATGTGGCCCTGGCCGGTGGCGAAGTTCACATCGTCGTGGCACGAGCCGCAAACCGCCCGGCTGGGCTTGGTCTTCCAGTTGTCCGCCTGCTTGGGTCCGCTGGCGTGGCATGTGGTGCAATTGCGCGCATCCTGCGGGAATACGATATCGGAGTAGTCCACTACCGCGCCGCGGTGAACGATCGTGTACGTCCCGCCGGCTACCACGCTCGGCAGGCTGGAACCCATGTGGATCTTGTGGATGAATACCTTCATATCCACGGTGTTCAAGGTGTCGGGATTGGTGCTCTGCGGGGTGTGGCAGAGAACGCAATAGGACATCAATTTCCGGGCTCCGCCGTGAGCGCTAATCGGATCGTGGCAGCCATTGCATGCCGCTTCGTTGACTACGTCGCGGGTGTTCACCACCGGCGAACCGTCCGGCACGAAGGTGTATACATCGTTGGAAGTAAAGGCGGTCGGATACCCGAAGGCTGCCAGATTCCGCGATACTTGCGTGCCCACGCTGTGCGTCGCCGTGCGGTCCGCGGTGGTCGGCAGTTTGGTCCCAAAGGTATAATCCCAGGTGCCGCTGGCAGCGTCGATCAGCACGTAGCTGCCGCCCGAATCGGTCCCCGCCTGGATTTGCGACGGGTTGGTGTTGAGGGCCTTATCTACTACCGTCGTGTAGGCAGTGTATTGCGACTGGCCGTTCGGAATATACGCGGCTACCCAGGAGAAACTCTCCGTCCCTGGAGTCTGCACGCCCTTCACATCCAGGCCCATGCCCTGCGAATCGGTAATCGTGAACCGGGCCACCAGAGTGCCGTCTTGACCAATGGCGGCGCCCTTGATTTTGACGATGACGCCCGTGGTCACCATCGGAAACGCACCGGCCTGCGCGACCGGGACAAAATCCTTGTTCTTTTTCACCGGTCGATCATCGGCGTGTGCGGTGACCAAGAACAGGGTTGTAACCAGAGCCAGCGCGGCCCCGGCGCGAAATGCGCACTTCTTCATGAATAAAATCGCTCCTAACGGAATCAATAATCCGGGTAGCCTTCCGGCCTGGAGATGCACGCCGGTTGCCATTACCTACATTACAGTTTTGCAGGGTTTATGATCCGAATATCTAATTATATAGCGGAGAATTACGCAGTTGTAGAGTTTTTCTAGAGGAAAATAACGCAGTCCTGCCGGTCACGACCCTGCTCGGACAATCTCACCCCTGAATTCAATCGGTTACAAACCTGAATTTCGGAGTCCATCCTACCGCGCTGCTACCGTGAGCGTGAGAAGGAAATCTGCCCATGTCCACCCGCAAACAACGCCGCGCCAACCGCCGCAACGCTCCGCAATCCCGTGGGACAGGCGATCGCAGTTCGTCGCCTGTCTACCGCGTTCTCAAATCCGGACTCGACGCCCAGTCGCAAATCGTCCCGGGCGAGTCCCCCAGGAGTTCGCCGAACTCCAGGCCGAATACATCGGGCAATTCGCCCCCGCCACTCCCGAGCAGCGCTTCCAGGTCGATAAGCTCATCCGCAGTGAATGGCTCCTCCGCCGCTACCACCGCGTCGAAGCCCAACTGTGGGTTTACCAGTCCCGCCTCTGCGAGCAAAAAACGGGCGTCGAACTCGGCGAGGCCTACTCCAAAGCAGCCACCATCTTCCAGAGGCTCCACCGCCAGGTCAATGCCGCCGAAAAGGCCCACAAAGAGGCCATCGAAGCCCTCGACACGCTGGAGACTCCCCCGGAACCAACTGAAACCAAAGATCAAACCCCACAATTGGCTTCGTTTTTGATTCCCGGCGAGCGAAGCGAGCCACAACCCCCCGGCCCCTGGCCCCTGGCCCCTGGCCCCCACCTGCCTACTTGTTCAGCTCCGGAAATTGCTTCTTGAGTTGCGCCAGCTTGGGCAGATCGTTGTAAACGATATAAGGATAGTCCGGATTCCGTTGCAGGAATTTCTGGTGGTAGGCCTCGGCGGGGTAAAACGCCCGCAAGGGGACCACTTCGGTCGCAATAGGAGCGCGGAACACCTTCGCCGCATTAATCTCACGGATATAAGCTTCGGCCGTTTGTTTTTGCTGCTCGGCGGAATAGAAAATCACCGAGCGATACTGCGGACCGGCGTCCGGACCCTGTCGATTCTTCTCCGTGGGGTCGTGCGCCACCGCAAAGAACACCTCCAGAAGCTGGCCGTAAGAGACCTTGGACGGGTCGTAGGTCACCTGCACCGATTCAGCATGGCCGGTGTCTCCCTGCTCTACGATTTCGTAGTGAGCGGTCTTGGCTTCCCCGCCGGAATACCCCGCAACCGCTTTGGTTACTCCCTTCACGTGTTCGAAAACGCCCTCTACGCCCCAGAAACATCCGCCCGCGAAAACGGCCGTCTGCATCCCGGCGGCAGGCACGCCGGGCGTCGGAGGAGGCGGAGCCGGAAAACTCGCCGCCGCCGCAACCGGGGCCAGGATACCCAAAAACGCGAAGCTCAAAAGGTGGATTCTCATAACCGCTCCCGCCATTGTATTCGCATCGGGACCGCGGAGAGTTACGGCCTCCGTAACTTTACAAGTGGCCGGAGCGAACCTTAACATGCAGGGGGTGTTGGATAATGGTTCTACGCCACGATGGAGCCGTTCCCACCTGCTCAGTTGGAAACGTTAATGGAGGCTTATCAAAACGGCGACCGCGAGGCGGCCAACCGGCTGATTGAGTGCGTCAGCCCGGCGCTGCACCGCTACCTCGCCGTCCATACCGCGGACCGGCGGCACGCCGATGACCTGCTCCAGGACGTCTGGCTGCGGATTCACAAATCGCGCCATACCTACCGGCCGGGTGAGCCGGTGCTGCCCTGGCTCTATGCCGTCGCCCGGCACGTGCGCATCGATGGCTACCGCAAACGCGAGTTCGAACGGCGCGAGTCCGATCTGCAAGGAATCCCCGAACCCGCGGCCCCGGCGCCCCCTGCAAGGACCGCGGCGCCCGATCTCCGGCACCTGCTCGGCAGCCTGCCCGAGAGCCAGCGCGAAGTCGTCTCTTTACTCAAAATTTCGGGATTGAGCCTGGAGGAAACGGCGCGCGTGACTCAGTCGAGCGTGGGTTCGGTAAAACAGAAAGCCCACCGTGCCTACGAAAAACTTCGGACGCTGCTCAGCGCGGGGGTGCCCGGATGAACTGCCGGCAAATGGACGCCATGTTGTTCGGTGGCGGCGAACTGTCGCAGGAGGCGCGCACACACCTGGCAACCTGCGCCAGTTGCCAGGCACTGGCGGGGTTACTGGGCGATAACGTCGAATACACAGTCGAACCGGCAGCCCTGGGACGCGCGCAGGCGCTGATTCCGGCACAACTGGCCCCGGTCAAACCGTTGGCGCCGCCACAGGCCTTCGCGTTCCTGTTTCTATCCATCGCCGCAGCGCTTGCGGGCGGCGCCGCGTGGCTAAAGGGCTTTTATGGCATACCGGCGCTGACTCTCATGCAAGGGCTGGTGATTTTCGCCGTGCTGGCCGCCCTCCTCGGGCTGGCGGCATTCGCCCTCGCCGGCGGCATGCGGCCCGGCGCGCGCACCGTACGCGGGCTGGTGGTTTTTGGCCTGGCGTTCGGCGCCACGGAATTAGTTTTTCTGACGCTCTTCTCCGATTACGCCCTCGGCCAGTTCGTGCAGCAGGGCATGGGCTGTTTCAAAATGGGGATGAGCTGCGCCGTCGCTACCGCCGCGCTGGTCTGGCTGGCCGTGCGGAAGGGGTATATCGTCGCGCCCGTCTCCACCGGAGCCACCATCGGGGCGCTGTCGGGACTGGTTGGCCTGACCACCCTGGAATTGCACTGTCCCCTGGTGCTGGTGCCGCACCTCACGGTATGGCACACCGGCGTGCTCGTGGCCAGCGCCGGATTGGGCGCCGCGGCAGGCTGGGCGGCGCGCTGGAAACGGGTCTGAAGCGCAGCCCGAAAAGCCGCTTCACCTGCTAAACTGAAAGTTATCCACTCCCTGGGAGGAACAGCCTAAATTGAACTCTGCAATCCTCGCCCTGGAAGACGGCACCGTCTTCGAGGGCAGGAGTTTTGGTGCGCCCGCCGAGCGGTCCGGCGAGGTCGTCTTCAATACCGCCCTCACCGGCTACCAGGAAGTCTTCACCGATCCGTCCTATTCCGGCCAGATCGTCATCCTCACCAACCCCCAAATCGGCAATTACGGAACCAGCGCCAGCCGATAACGAATCCGGCCGCCCCTACATCGAAGGCCTGGTGGTCCGCGAGTTTTCGCGCCATCGCCAGCAACTGGCGCTCGCGATGCCGAGGCCAACAGCTTTCCTCGCCCGCGCCGGCATTCCCGTGGTCGCCGACCTCGATACCCGCGCCCTGGTCCGCCACCTGCGCACCCGCGGCGTCATGCGCGGCGTGCTCTCCTCCACTGGAAACCGATGCCCGCGCAGCTGGTCGAAAAGGCCCGCTCCATCCCCACCATGGCCGGCCTCGATCTGGCCAGCCGCGTCTCCACCCCCGAGCGCTACGAGTGGATCAAGCCCGTGGAGCCCTGCTCGCCCTCCGACCTGGTCGGGCGCCGCCCGCAGCCGCAGCTATCACGTGGTGGCCTACGATTTCGGCATCAAGCACAACATTCTGCGCCGCCTGGTGCAGGTCGGCTGCCGCGTCACCGTGGTCCCCGCGCTCACCTCGCGCCGAAGACGTGCTGGCGCTCAATCCCGACGGCATCTTCCTCTCCAACGGCCCCGGCGATCCCGAACCGCTCGCAGACGCAGGTCGGCAACATCCGCAAGCTGATCGGCAAGAAGCCCATCTTCGGCATCTGCCTGGGCCACCAGTTGCTCGGCCTGGCCCTGGGCGGCAAGACCTACAAGCTGAAGTTCGGCCATCGCGGCGCCAACCATCCGGTGCGCAACGAGGTCACCAACAAGGTGGAGATCACCTCGCACAACCACGGCTTCGCGGTGGACCCCGATTCGCTCAACCTCAACGAAGTCGAGATCACCCACATGAACCTGAACGACCAGACGCTGGAAGGCTTCCGCCACCGCAACCATCCGGTCTTCTGCGTGCAGTACCATCCCGAGGCCGCGCCCGGCCCGCACGATTCGCACTACCTGTTCGACGATTTCATGAAACTCATGAGCGGGAGAGATAATAGGATGCCCCGACGCAACGACCTCCACCGCATCCTGATCATCGGCTCCGGCCCCATCATCATCGGCCAGGCCTGCGAGTTCGATTACTCCGGCACCCAGGCCGCCAAGGCCCTGCGCGCCGACGGTTACGAAGTCATCCTGGTCAATTCCAACCCGGCCACCATCATGACCGATCCCGACCTGGCCGACCGAACCTACGTCGAGCCGCTCACCCTGCCCGTACCTGGAAGAGATCATCCGCCGCGAACGGCCCGACGCGCTGCTCTCCACCGTGGGCGGCCAGACCGGCCTGAACCTCTCCGTGGAACTGGCCGAAGCCGGCGTGCTGGACAAGTACGGCGTGGAACTGATCGGCGCCAAGATCGACGCCATCAAGAAGGCCGAAGACCGCCTGCTGTTCAAGGACGCCATGCGCAAGATCGGCCTGGAAACGCCGCAATCGCAGCTGGTCAACACCGTCGCCGGCGGCCTGCGAGTTCGCCGAGCGCATCGGCTATCCCGTGCATCCTGCGCCCCAGCTTCACCCTGGGCGGCACCGGCGGCGGCATCGCCTACAACCAGCGAGGAGCTGGTCGAAATCCTGGAGCGCGGGCATCGACCTTTCGCCCGGTGCACGAAGTGCTGATCGAAGAGAGCGCGCTCGGCTGGAAGGAATTCGAGCTGGAGGTGATGCGCGACCTCGCCGACAACTGCATCATCGTCTGCTCCATCGAGAATTTCGACCCCATGGGCGTGCACACCGGCGATTCCATCACGGTGGCCCCGGCCCAGACCCTCACCGACCGCGAATACCAGATGATGCGCGACGGCGCCATCCGCTGCCTGCGCGAGATCGGCGTGGATACCGGCGGCTCCAACGTGCAGTTCGCCATCAACCCGCCAACGGCCGCATGGTGATCATCGAGATGAACCCGCGCGTTTCGCGCAGTTCCGCGCTGGCGTCCAAGGCCACCGGCTTCCCCATCGCCAAGATCGCCGCCAAGCTGGCCGTGGGCTACCGGCTGGACGAGATCCGCAACGACATCACGCGCAAGACGCCGGCCTGCTTCGAGCCCACCATCGATTACGTGGTGGTCAAAATTCCCAAGTGGGCGTTCGAGAAATTCCCCGGCGCCGACCCCACGCTGGGCACGCAGATGAAGTCGGTGGGCGAAGTCATGGCCATCGGCCGCACCTTCAAAGAGGCGCTGTGGAAGGGCATGCGCAGCCTGGAAACCGGCAAGGCCTTCGGCTCCGAGAAGTTCGACAAGAACCTGATCCCGCAACAAGCTGATCACGCCCACGCCGGACCGCCTCAACTACATCCGCTTCGCCCTCGCCAACGGCTACACGCGTGGAGGAGATCCACGAGCTGACCGCCATCGACCCGTGGTTCCTGGAGCAGATGAAGGAGGTGGTGGACTTCGAAGCGCGAGCTCGCCAAAGCCAGCTTCGAGACCGCCGTCGCAAAGAGCTCTTCCGCGCCGCCAAGCGCTACGGCATCTCCGACGCGCAGCTGGCCAAGACCTGGGGCGTCGACGAAATCGCCGTGCGCGAGCGCCGCAAGGAACTGGGCGTGCAGCGCCGTCTTCAGCCGCGTGGACACCTGCGCCGCCGAGTTCGAAAGCTTCACGCCGTACCTCTATTCCAGCTACGAGAGCGCGTGCGAGGCCGACCCGAGCGATCGCAAGAAGGTCATGATTCTGGGCAGCGGGCCCAACCGCATCGGCCAGGGCATCGAGTTCGATTACTGCTGCTGCCACGCGTCGTTCGCCCTGCAGGAGATGGGCGTCGAATCGATCATGGTCAACTGCAACCCCGAGACCGTCTCCACCGACTACGACACCAGCGACCGCCTCTACTTCGAGCCGCTCACGCTGGAAAACGTCCTCAACATCTGCGATACCGAGAAGCCCGACGGCGTGATCGTGCAGTTCGGCGGGCAGACGCCGCTCAACCTGGCGCTGCCGCTGAAGCGGCTGGGCGTGCCCATCATCGGCACCGACCCGGCCAATATCGACCTGGCCGAGGACCGCAAGCTGTTCGGCAAGCTGCTCGACGACCTGCGGCATTCCCTGCCCCGCCAACGGCACCGCCACCAGCGTGGAAGAGGCCTGCGCCGTCGCCCGGCGCATCGGCTACCCGGTGCTGGTGCGGCCCAGCTACGTGCTGGGCGGCCGCGCCATGGTGATCGCCTACGACGAGGAGATGGTGCGGCAGTACATGCGCGAGGCCGTCACCTTCTCGCAGGAGCGCCCGGTGCTGGTCGACCGCTTCCTGGAAGACGCCACCGAAGTGGACGTGGACGCGCTGGCCGACGGCGACGATGTGCTGATCGCCGGCATCATGGAGCACATCGAGGAGGCCGGCGTGCATTCCGGCGACAGCTCCTGCGTGCTGCCGCCGCAATCGCTGTCCGCCGAGACGCACTGCGCACCATCGAAGACTACACCGTGCGGCTGGCCAGGGCGCTGAACGTCATCGGCCTGATGAACGTGCAGTACGCCATCCAGAACGGCACGGTCTACGTGCTGGAAGTGAATCCGCGCGCCTCGCGCACCGTGCCCTACGTCAGCAAGGCGACCGGCGTGCCGCTGCCCAAGATCGCGGTGGGCCTGATGTGGGGCCGCAAGCTGAAGGACTACGCCGACCTCACCGGCGGCCGCACTCGCGGCGTGCTGCCCGTGCCGCAGGATCTTCGTGAAGTCGCCGGTCTTCCCGTTCAACAAATTCCCCGGCGTGGACCCGGCGCTCGGGCCCGGAAATGCGCTCCACCGGCGAGGTGATGGGCGTGGGCGATCAACTTCGGCGAGGCGTTCCTGAAGGCGCAGATCAGCGCCGGCAGCCCGCTGCCCGAGAAGGGCACGGTCTTCATCAGCGTCAACGATCACCACAAGCCGGAGGCCGTGGAGGTGGCGCGGACGTTCGCCGAGCTGGGCTTCCAACTGGTGGCCACGCGCGGCACCGCCGCCGCCCTGCGCGCCGCCGGCCTGACCTGCAAGACGGTGTTCAAGGTGAACGAAGGCCGGCCCAACGTGGTGGATCTGCTGAAAGGCGGCAGCCATCCAACTGGCCATCTACACCACCACCGGCGCTCCGGCGTTCCTCGACGAGAAGGCCATCCGCCGCAGCGCGGTGATGTACCGCGTGCCCTGCATCACCACCATGAGCGGCGCGCGCGCCGCCGCCGAAGCCGTGGCCGCGCGCCGGCGCGACCCCATCCGCGTCTGGAGCCTGCAGGAGATCCACGCATCCAAGGAGACCGTCGCGTGACCCGTCGCGTCGCCCGGGCCCTTCGCCCCGGCGGCCCGGAGGTCATCGAACTCCACCGCGAAGAGCTTGCGCCCTTGCAGCCGCAACAGGCGCTCGTGCGCGTGGAGGCCGCGGGCCTCAACCATGCCGAGACGTTGATTCGCTCCGGAACGTACGTGGTGCGCCTGCCCTTTCCGTACCCGCTCGGCGGAGAGGGCGCGGGCGTCGTTGTCGAAGCCGGTGCGGATGCCGCCGTTGCCGTCGGGACCCGCGTCTGCTGGGGCGCCATTCTGGGATCCTGCGCCACCCTGCTCGCCGCGCCGGCCTCGCTATTAGTCCCGATTCCCGGCAGCCTCAGTTTCGAGGACGCCGCATGCGTCGCCGTCGCGGGCCTCACTGCCGGCGGCCTGGCCCGCGTCTGGCCGCTCCAGGGACGCACCGCGGTAGTCTGGGGCGCGGCCGGAGCCGTGGGCCGCATGCTCGTGGCCATGCTGGCCGAACAGGGTACCGATGTAATCGGCATTGCCAGCGGGGCGCGTGTGAAGGACGTTCGCGCGGCCGGGGCTGCGTGCGCCATCGATCGCTCTTCGGATGACGTACGCGAAGCGGTGCGGGCGCATACCGGCGGCCGCGGGGCCGGCGCCGTGTTCGATCCCATCGGCGCGCCTACCTGCGGGATCAGCCTGGATCTGCTGGCGCCGCGCGGGTGCCTCATCGCTTACGGCGAGTTGTCCGGTGCGCCGCCCGCAATCGACCTGCACCAACTATTCGCCAGGTCCCTCTTCGTGACGAAGTACAACGGCTCGCGGTGGGTCGATGGCGCCGGCGAATTCGCCGGCCTGATAGGGAATGCGCTGGCGCTGGCCGTCAAGCGGCCCGCGGCGATCGCGCCCGTGGCCGGCCGCTTTCCTCTCGACCGCGCCGCCGACGCATACCGCATGCTGGAGTCCGGTGCGCCCGGTAAAGTACTGGTGCTTCCCAACGCGTAAATAAAAAAACCCGGCGGGGTTTTTAGTGCCCGCCGGGCCGCGTCGTTTCAATTTGACCCTGTATTGGTAACTTCCTGGTCCCCTTCGTCTCGGGGCAGGGTCTCCTACAATATATCACTGAATCGTAGCCTTTTTAACGAAATCTAAACGAGGAAAATGTGCTTCCAGGTATTGATTTCCTTGTGTCCCGATTTGTGTCGGATCGGGGCCCTGGCCACTGGGCGGCATGTCACCGTAGCTGTCGTAGAAACTGTCCACCACTTCCATACCTTGCGTCACCCGCCCGATCGGGGCAAAGCCCTTGTCGTCCAGCATGGAATTATTTCTCAAGTTGAAAAACAGTTGCGTGCTCCGCGAATTGGGCGCCCCGGTGGCGGCGTAGGTCAGCATGCCGCGCACGTTGCTCTGCCGCACGCGGTCGTCCGGTATCGGCGCGTTGGCCCAAAGGTCATTGGTTTTGGGATCGCCATTGATGCCAAACTGCGTGACAAAATTGCGCACTACGCGAAAGAAGCGATTCCCATCGTAGAAGCCCGTCTTCACCAGCGTATAAAAATGGTCGACGCCATTGGGCGCCCAATCGCGATGCACTTCCACAATCACGGTGCCCTTCGAGGTATCGAAATTCACGTTGAAAAGGTCCGGCGCGGTTTCGTTTTTGGCAACCTCCGCTTTCTTTGCGGGCTCGCTCGACGAGCAACCCGCCAACGCCACGCACAGGGCACTGAGCAACCACCAACTCACTGGTTTTGTCATGAAACCATTAGTATGCCATGCTGGGCGAAGCCATGGCTGCCTACGATGATTTCGCCTGGTTTTACGATCGCTACTGGAACGAGGAGTTCCACAGCCTGGCGTTTCCCATCCTGGAGCGCGTCTGGCTGGCGCGCCTCCCGGAGCACGCTTCGGTTCTGGACGTCTGCTGCGGCACAGGCTATCTGGCTGGAATGCTGGTGGCGCGCGGCCACCGGGTTACGGGCATCGATTGCTCCCCGGTGATGATCGAGTACGCACGGGAAAACCAGCCCTCCGGCGTCTTTCACGTGGCCGATGCCACTACGTTCCAACTGCCGGAGAGCTTCGACGCGGCGGTCTCTACCTTCGATTCCCTCAACCATATTCTGGCGTTGAAGGATCTGCAGGCCGTGTTCCGGCGCGTGGCCGCGGCTCTGAAACCGGGCGGGCTGTTCGCCTTCGACATGCTGCTGGAAGACGCCTACCGGACCAACTGGGGACAATCCTTCGCCCTGGTGCGCGACGATCACGTGCTCACCATCACCGGTTCGGGCTTCGATTTCCGCAGCCGCAAGGCCCGCTGCACCATCACCATGTTCCGCCTGATTGCCGGAGCCTGGCAGCGCGCCGACGTGACTATTCACGAGCGCTGCTACACCGGGAAGGAAATTTCCAGCGCGCTGGAACAGGCCGGGTTCGGCGAGATTTTCTGCTATGACGCGGGAGACCTGGGTATGAGCGGGCAATTGGGAGAAGGCCGGACCTTCATCGTCGCCACCCGGCAGTAGAGCGGCTACGCGGCAGACTGTCGTGCAGACCTTTGTGCCAGCCGAACATGGCATACTTCGCCGCGCGCATCGTGCGCTCTTCGTGGGTGAAGTGATCCTCCACTTCAGCCAACAGCGCGCGCACCTTGCCGTCGATCTCCTCCGGGCTTGCACCACTCGCCAGGGCCTTGTTTAAATCGGCCGCCAACAGGTACAGGCCGCGATGCTCGACTTCGGGGATATAGATTGCGTTTTCGTCACTTCATTTCAGGCGGGACATAACCCAGAGATCAAAAGCCGGTCTGGCTTGCATGGGATGCCTTTCAGAGCTGCAGTTCATCACACTCCGCCAATAGGTACCGGGCAACAGCCCCAGGATGTCGCTGCCTGACTGAATCGGATTGGAGCTACAGACTCTCCCGGAGATTCAACATGCGGAGCAGGCGGCGGAGAGAGTTGGGGTGGATCTTGAGGCGGGCCGCGGCGCGGTTGTGGTCGCCGCCGCATTCGCGAAAGGCGGCCAGAATCAACTCGCGCTTGGTCTGGGTCACCGAGGTCTGCAAAGCGCCGGGCACGGCTGCGGCCGCGGCGGCGTCCAGGATCGTCTCCGGCAGATCCTCCGGCAGCACCAGTTCGGACTGCCCCAGCACCACGGCGCGCTCGATGGCATTTTCCAGTTCGCGCACATTGCCAGGCCAGCCGTAGGCCGTCAGGTATCGTTCGGCCTCAGGCGAGATGCCGGCCACGCGGCGGCGGCAGCGCGCGGCGCAGCGCTCCAGGAAATAGCGCGCCAGCGGCATCACATCGCCCGGCCGTTCGCGTAGCGGCGGCACTCGCAGGGCCACCACGTTCAAACGGTGATACAGGTCTTCACGAAAAGCGCCGCGACGCACTTCGGCCGCCAGGTCGCGATTGGTGGCGGCCACGACGCGCACGTTCAGTTTCATGGTGCGCGTGCCGCCCACGCGTTCGAACTCGCGCTCTTGCAGCACACGCAGCAGCTTGGCTTGCAGCAGCGGGGCCAGTTCGCCGATTTCGTCCAGGAATACGGTGCCGCCTTCCGCCATCTCGAGCTTGCCCTTCTTCTGCGCCACTGCTCCGGTGAAAGCGCCCCGCTCGTGACCGAACAACTCGCTCTCCAGTAACGTGTCAGTCAGGGCTGCGCAGTTGATGGCCACAAAGGGCTTCTCCGCCCGCGGGCTGAGGCGGTGCAGGGCTTGCGCCACCAGTTCCTTGCCGGTGCCGCTTTCGCCCATCACCAGCACCGAGGTGTCCCGCGGCGCCACGCGGCCGATCATACGCTGCAGATTTCCGATGGCGGCGCTTTCTCCCAGCATGCCGGTATCGACGGTATCCAGCCGGTCCCGCAACAGCCGGTTCTCGATGCGCAGGCTCTCGACGTCGTGGACGTTTTCGAGTGCCGAAGACGCCAGCGTGGCGATGGCGCTCAAGGTCTCGCGATGGCTGGCCAGGCGGTCGGTCTCTTCGGGTCCGAACCAGACCGCCAGCAGTCCCCGAATCTCGTCGCGAATGTACAGCGGAACGGCCACACAGTCCGCGGGAACTTCCTCCTTGGCAACGCCCAGCACCACGGCCCCGCCGGAACACGGCACCAGATCGCCGATCAGCCTTATGATCTGCTCTTCCCAAAGGATCCGCTGGGCTTCATCCTGCGAACGCGCCAGGGCGCGAAAGTGAAACAGCAGGGCGCAGGCCTGCAGCAGCGTGTCTTGCGGCGACGGCATGATCGGGTGCCAGTTTAGCAGGTCTCGGGCATTATGAACCGGCGGGTTCACGGCCCTGAACCATGCGGTTTGTTTTCGCGGGCAATTCGGGATGGATTTCTTTAAGTTTCAATCAGTTGCACTTTGGCAGGCGGGATGCCTTACTAGCGCCCGTAAGTCGGGACCCGGATAGGGCAGCCCGCAGGAGGACACGACGATGAAAAGCTCAACGATGCGTATGATGATCGCGGCGGCTGCGCTGGTGGTTGCTGCTGGAACTGCTTCGGCACAAACCTACAAAGCGGAAATCCCGATGGCTTTCCGCGCGGCCGGCAAACTGATGACCCCGGGCTCCTACGAGATCCGGGTGGCCCGAAACTCGGCGACCGAGTTGGTGTTTGTTCGCAACACCGAGGCACCTGGCGCGGTAATACTGGTGGTCAAGGCCAAGGCGGACCCGCCCAAAGAGTGGCGGCAGGGCGGTAACCCCAAAGTCGGCTTCGCCTGCATCGACGGTGCGTGCCATCTGAGCGCCCTGTGGGATGGGTCCGACGTCTCCGAATACGTTTTCGGCTCGCCCAAACCCCCGGCGGGAGATCTGGTGGCCCGAACGGAACTGGTGACCCTGAGCATGATCAGAGCCCACTAACTGACACTTCTGACATTCTGGAGCATGAAAGGCGGCGCCGCTTCTGCGGCGCCGCCTTTTCTGCGTTGGCTCCCCGTCGATGGAACGCTGCGCCCTCCGCTCCGCGTGAACCGGCGGGTTCACGGCCCTGAACCATACGGTTCGTTTTCGAGGGCAATTCGGGATGGATTTCTTGAAGATTCAATGAGTTGCGTTTTGGCAGGTGGGGTGCCTTACCAGCACCCGTAAGTCGGGACCCGGATAGGGCAGCCCGCAGGAGGACACGACGATGAAAAGCTCGACGATGCGTATGACGATCGCGGCGGCTGCGCTGGTGGTTGCTGCTGGAACTGCTTCGGCACAAACCTACAAAGCGGAAATCCCGATGGCTTTCCGCGCGGCCGGCAAATTGATGGCCCCCGGTTCTTACGAGATCCGGGTGTCCCGGAACTCGGCGACCGAGATGTTGTATGTTCGCAACACCGGGGCCAATGCCTCCGTGGTATTGCTGGGCCAGGTGAAGACGGACCCCCCTAAAGTGTGGCGGGATGCCGGCGACCCCAAGCTGGCTTTCACCTGCACCGCCGGGGCGTGCTCCCTGAGCCAGATGTGGGACGGGTCGGACAGCTACGCATACCGCTTCCCGGCCCCCAAGGCGCACGCCGGAGACCTTGCGGCTACGCGGCCGGAACTGGTGACCCTGAGCATGATCAAGGCCCACTGACTTTCGTACATCTCGGAGAATGACGAGCGGCGCCGCTTTCACGGCGCCGCTTTCGTTTTGTGCCAGGCCCCGATTACAATACGTTCAGGGAAGCTGATGAATCTGCATCGGACCGGCGCGCTCCTCCTGGCTGTGGCTCTCTGGCTGCCAGGGCAAGTCACCCTGACGCCGCGTCCCAAGCCTCCGTCCAAAGAAGACACTCTGCCGATGGCCGACATCCGGGTGAACAGCACCCTGATTCTGGTTCCGGTTGCGGTGAACGATCCGCTCAATCGTCCGGTCTCCGGCCTGGAGAAGGAGAACTTCCGCGTCTATGAAGACAAGGTCGAGCAGCCCATCACCAGTTTCGCCATGGACGATGAACCAGTGGCGGTCGGGCTGGTGTTCGATACCAGCGGCAGCATGAGGGAGAAGTTGCAGCGCTCGCGCATGGCGGCGCGGGAGTTCTTCCGCCTGAGCGATCCGGAGGACGAATATTTCCTGGTGGAATTCGATAGCAGCCCCCGTCTCGAAGTGCACCTGACCTCCGATACCGGGAGCATCGAAAGCCAGCTCACCTTTTCCCGTTCGCATGGCTCCACCTCGCTATTGGACGCGATTCTGCTGGCGTTGCAGGAAATGAAGCATTCCAAGAAGAACAAGAAGGCCCTCCTGATCATCTCCGATGGCGGCGATAACAACAGCCGCTACACTCCTAAGGAGGTGAATCAAGTGGTGGTGGAGAGCGACGTGTTGATTTACTCCATCGGCGTATTTGGCGGGGGCTCGACTCCGGAGGAAGCGGGCGGTCCCGGCTTGCTGTCGCAAATCTCCGAACGGACCGGGGGGCGGCTCTTCGAAGCGAATGCGGTAGAGCTGCCGAATATCGCCAAGATGATCGGCATCGAACTGCGCAATCGCTACGTGATCGGCTATTCTCCGCAGAATCAGGTGCGCGACGGGAAGTACCACCATATTCAGGTGCGCCTGGTGCCGCCGCGGGGCCTGCCCAAGCTGAGCGCGCACTGGCGCACCGGCTACAACGCACCGGTGGATTAGCCGCGGCGAGCCTGAAGCGCCGCTTCCACGTCTTCTGCGCCCAATTCCTGCTTCCCCTTCAGGCGCGCACCGGTGCAGGCATCGTCCAGCAGATCGAGCGCGCGGTCGGGCAAAACGCGCCGCGAAAGAAACCGGCGTGACAACACAACTGCGGCGAGAATCGCTTCCTCTGCTGCCTTCGAGGTATGCCGCTTTCGTCAGCAGGACACGCCGCCCGCCCAGGAAATTGTGTGCCGCGCCTTCCTCCAGTCGTTGTGCCAGCCCTTCCAACAGCGCGGTCTTGCCCACCCCTGTCTCGCCGGCGAGCGCCACCCAATTCCTGTGACGGCGCCCCATAATTTCCATCATGCGCGCCAGTTCTACTTCCCGGCCGACCACAGGGCCCAGCAGCGCGGCAAATTCCTGTTGCCGCGTTATCGCGGCTTTGCGGGCTTTGCGTTCGGCTGTACCGGTGGCTTCCTCGCGCAGCAGGTCCAACGTGAGTCCCATCTCCTTGAACAGGGTGCGGATTCCGGCGCGGCGATGGCTTCGTGGCGGGCGTAGAAAACGGATTTCCGCGCATCTTCGGTATACCTCTCGAACATTGCGGCACTCCTTCTGGCAGTATCGCAAAAAGAGCTACCCTGAACGGATGCGTATGCTTCTGCTCCTGCTCCCGCTGCTCTCCGGTCTTTACGCGCAGAACGAGAACTGGTGCCGCAATGGCCTCTTTGCCGACGATCAAAACGAGATGCGCCCGGCGCGCATCGCCGGCGACGGCCCCGTTTCGCTGTACCAGGATTCGACGCCGGGATGCCCGCAGAAAGGCGCCGCCTGCAAGCAAGCCGATGGTCCGGCGCCGGGCACGGAGGTGCTGGTGAGTAAGGTGCACAACGGGTTCGCGTGCGTCTGGCAGTCTACCGACGCGGTCGGCTGGGTTCCCGCGGCGCGCGTGGACCTCTCGGTTCCGTTCGACCGCAACCCGCCGCTCGCCGCGTGGGCCGGCGACTGGAAGTATTTCGACAATCATTTGCAGATCGCGCTCACGCCGGACGGCCGCCGTTTGCACATCGGCGGCGACGCGTTCTGGCACGGGCTGAATTCCACGCACGATGGCAGCGTCGAAGGCGAGGCTGTTCCCTCCGGCAATCACCTCTCGTTCCAGTCGCCGCAGGGCGATTGCAAAGTGCGGCTGACTTTGGTGAACCACTCCCTGGCCGCTTCCGATAACCGCGCCTGCGGCGGCATGAACGTGACCTTCACCGGCATCTATGAGCCCGCCCACGAACCGTTCCAGACGCTATCCGCGTCCACCCTGCAATACGGCCGCAATAGCGATGGCCAGGATACCGTAGACATCGCCAATGTCGCGTTCGAACTGGTGCAAATCAGCGGCGAGCGCCGCCTGATTCTCCGCAAGACCCACTCCGAACACAACGTGATCGGCGATGAGGGCGACGACCCGAAAATCTCCGTGGAAGCCTGGCCGCTCGGCGTGAATCTCAGGGAAAAGCCGCTCTACGGGGTGACGCTGACGGGCCAGGACGCCGCCGCAATCGATGACGCCCTTCTGGTGTTCGACCGCACGCAGGAAATCCCCTGGTGGAGCGTCTACCGGCTGGATTCCGGCAAACACTTCTTCGACACCTATGCGCCGCTGCTGCGTTTTTCCATCACCGACCCGGAGCAGACCGAGCGCTACGTAGGCCTGGAAGTTTCCAATGACGAAACGGCGGACAAGCGCCTGAAGGCTCCCGGAGTGGTAGGCGTTCTGACATACGCTTCGGGCGATGGCGTGATTCGCGAAGCGCTCATCACCTGCGACACTGCCGCCCGCGCGGAAGCGCTCCACTCGCTCGCCGACACTACGTTTGCACTGGCGTTTGCCGGCAAGGCCGTCCGCCTCACTCTGACGCCTTCCGGTGCCGCCGCCGCGGTGATTATCATACCTCTGGGGAACGACGATCTGGATCTGGCCCACGCCCGCATGCCCGCCGGCGTTCACCTGGCGCCGTGGAAACGGTGAAGATCAGTGTGCTGGCCGAATCTCGGCTGTGGTGTGTTCGTTATTACGCACGGTGATTTTGGCGGCCCGGCTTAGCACGCTTTCATCCAACGGGCCCATGCCAGTGACGAGGACGCCGTAATATTCTCCTGGACGAACCGCTGCGAACGTGAACTGCCCGTTCGACCCGCACTGCGTGGTCCGCACCAGCGCCGGACCGCGTAGCGCGCGGTCCACCGGAATCAGCGCAATGCCGCCCCCGACGCAGCCTTCGATGGTGCCTTGCACCGACCCGCCGCCGTACTTATAAGTGACGGTCAACGGTTGCGCGCCGGAGAGAATGGGAAGGGCGTCGTTGCGGAAGCGTCCACATCGCCGAGCCGGACCGAATCGAGATAATAGGGGCCTGCGGGCGAATCCAGAATGTCCACCCGGTACGGCCCCGGGTAAAGCTGCACCGTGAACGCGCCGCTCTCTTCCGGGTGGCCGATCGGCCGGAGGGGAATGGTGGTTTCGCCGCCGAACGCGCCCGCATTATAGGTGAAGATCACGTTCGGCAGATCGGCCGGGAACGGTGCTCCTTCGGGCCGCTCAAAAACGATTCTTCCCGGAAGCGCAAACGGCGCCGCGAGCGGCAGTTCCACTGCATCCAAGTCATGATCTTTGACCTCCACGGATTGGCCGGTCCACAGCTTGACGCCGCCACGATCCAGTTTCGCCCACAGCCGCCATGCGCCATCGCCGACCGGTCCGAATTCGAATGCGCCGTCGCTCCCGCTGGTCTGTTGCAGGTGGGGACCCAAGCCGTTGTAAATGGCCACCTGCGCGCCGGGCACGGGACGGCCTCCCGGGTCCACCAGTTTGCCGCGAATCCGGTGCACCGGAGCCTTCGCCAGCCGGATATCCAGATTCCAGTGCTCGCTGCCGGGAGTCCGCCGGAATTCTCGCGGCCAGTTGGGGGTCGGTGGCGTCGGGATAAAAAGTCTGCACCCAGCCGGGCTGTTGAACTGCCGCCGCGGACACCAGCCACGCGGGGTACGGCGCATCCACATCGCCGATCTGGTACTCTCCCTTCTCGCCCGCCTTCACCTCTTTCAGAATGGGGTAACACTGGAGTCCATTACACCCCGACTTATCACCGAGGATCCATACGGTGGCGTTGGGGACCGGGTTGCCGAGGGCATCGGTCACCCTTCCGGCGATCTTCGGAAGCGGTTGCAGTTTCAATTCCAGGTGGACTGTATCGCTTCCCGCGGTCACCTGGAATTTGCGTTGCCGCTCGGGGTCCTGCTGCGCGGGGTCCGTCCAGTAACCATCAGCCTGGTAGAAAATACCGTACGTGCCGGGCTCCAGACCCTCGATCCGGAATCGCCCCTCCGCGTCGCTGGTAGCTCTGTGACGACCCTTGGGATTCTCCGCAACAGGCCGGATAAAGACGGACGCCGCGGGAATATCCGCGCCCGTCGTGGCGTTGACCACGTGGCCCTCGACGCTCTGCGCGGCGAGCAGGGCGCCTGCGAAACCCCACGCGGCCATGACTGCGCGCCACACCTGCGGCCTATTTCTTCTTCGTGCCGTCCAGAGACATGCCGTCCGGAACCATCGGCTTATCGTCGCCGTAGTTCGCTACCAGGAATTCCAGCAGCGCATCGCGATCGGTATACTTGATGCCCCAGCCGCCCATCTTGTCGAGTTCCTTGCTCCAGGTGGCGCGCGAGAGACGCTGCGAGTGAATCAGACGCAGGCTATGGCAGGGCAGGCAAACGGTTCGCTCTTCCTTCTGTCCGCGGTCGAGTGTGGCCTGGTCCGCCGCCAGTCCCAAGGCTGCCGCCGCCGCCGCGATGCACAACAGTTTCGCAATCATGCGATCGTCACCCCCACGCGGTCGATGCCGTTCCACAGATACCCGGATGGATTCCACGCCGGCACGAACGGCTGCACGCGCCCCGCCGAATCGGTGGCGCGCGAAAGGATGGTGTAATAGCCCGGTTGGGCGGGCTTCCAATCCAGATGGAACAGGCGCCAGGCAAAAGGTAGTTTCGGCGATGCGAGTACGGCATCGTGCCATTTGCTGCCGCCATCGGTGGAGATCTCGACGCGCTCGATGGCCTCTTCGCCGGCCCAGGCGAAGCCGCGGATGGCCACCGTTCCCATGGCCGCCTTGCCCTGATCCTCGGGCGCCGTGATGGTGGATTTCACCGGCATGCCTTCGATCACTTCCAGCTCCGCGGGGCGCGCCGGTGTGCCCGGCGTCAGGGCGTACTTGGGATAGCGGTAGCCCGGATTCATGAAGAAGCCCTTGCCCTCTTCGGCCGTCACCGAAATACGCGTCACCCACTTGACCCAGCTCGTGCCGTCCCAACCGGGAACCACCAGCCGCGCCGGGAAGCCGTGAATCTGCGGCGATTCGCCATTCATGCTCGAGCGCCAGCAGCGTAGCCGGATGCATCACCTTCTTCATGGGCATGGAGCGGATGAAATCGGGCGTGGACAGCACACCCTTGTCCGCGCCGTCGAGTTCGATAAAGCCCGCCTTGGGGTCGGCGCCCGCCAGTTTCAGTACATCGCTCATACGCGGCCCTCTCCACTCGGCGTTGCCCACCGCTCCGCGTGCCCATTGAATGCCGGGAACCTTGGGCGTGAAGAATCCGCGCCCGTTGCCGGTGCATTCCAGGGTGGCTGTAACCGTGAATTGCGGCAGCTTGCGCAGGTCGGCCAGCGAAACCTGGAGCGGCTTGGACGACCATGCCATTGAGCGTGAGCCGGTACGCTTCGGTATCGATCGGACCCGGCCGGGGAATGTGTTGCCGCACGAAAAAGGCATCCACCGGGGTGAGGTAAGACTGGAGGTCCTTGACCGGCGTTTCCAGGTCTTCCGGCCGGTCGTTATGCAGAATCATCGGCCGCTTGCCAGGAACGGCCACAGGATCGTCCGCGCCCCTCGCCTGCGCCGCCGCGGCCAGCCCCAGAGCTGCCGCCATCATTTCCCTTCGATTGGTTTGCATCCGTGTTCACAGCGTATGCCACACGGGTCACGCTTGGCAAGTTGGGCGTGATATTGTAATTGGACCAACGGAGATTGGATAGATGACTGGACATTTCAAGTCGCTGACCTTGGCCGCAACGCTGATCGCCCTCGGAGTCGCTACCGGGAAGCCCGCATCGGCCACTATCGCTCTTGAAGTTTTCAGTTTTTCCGGAACTTGCACGGACTGCGTGGGCTACGGCGCCGGCACACTCGCGCTGATTACGGGCTATAGCCTGGGCGACTCTTTCGGTGTCGACAATTTCCAATTCTTCACCTATTCGTCGAGCATCTTGGGTAATCCCGGCTTCACGATCGGCAGGAATTCGTCCGGCCTGGCAGTCTCGGGAACCCTGCCTTCCGTATTACCCGGCGCCGCGGACGTGAGTATTTCGGGTGATGGCTGGAGCTTCGTCTCCAACTCTAATGGCTCGTGGAGCGTGGAGAATCCCGCTCCAGCCGATTTCGGTCCGTCCAGTACCTGGTCGCTTGCATCGCCTGCGAACGCGCCGGAGCCGGCTTCGATGGCTTTGCTCGCTTTCGGTTTGGCCGCGTTGCTTCACAGGGCGCGCCGGCGGTTTTGTTGACGGGCCCGGAGGCATGTCTTATTCTCCTCGCAGGGCCACCGCCGGATCCAGCCGGCTCGCCCGCCGCGCCGGCACCCACGCCGCCGCCAGAGCCACTGCCAGAAACAGCAGCATCACCGTCCCATATATGGCCGGGGATGCGGCAGCTTCCGCGTTGGTCAGCGACCGAATGGTGTGGCTCGCCGCCAATCCCATGCCAAGTCCGCAGGCCAGGCCTGCTGCTACCCAAAGACCGGTAGTCCCCAGCACGGCCCTGACGATATCGCCACGCGCCGCGCCCAGCGCCATGCGGATGGCGATTTCGGCGGTCCTCTGCGTCACCACGCACGAGATCACGCTGTACATTCCGGCCGCGGCCATGAGCATGGCCAGCAGGGCGAACGCAGCGATCACGAAGGTGTCGAAGCGCGGCCCGGCAACCGAGTCCGCAATCACCTCTTCCATGGTCTGAACGCCATATACGGCCTGTTCGGGGCCGGCGCCGCGGATGGCCGCCTTCACCTGTTTCAGCAGTTGCCCCGGCGGCAGAGCCGACCGCACCACGAAATACACGTTGGCCCACGAAAGTTGCAGCGACGAGAGATATACTTCCGGAAACGGCGCAGTCTGCAGTCCGCGCGTGCGCACATTCGCGGCCATGCCGACGATGGCGATCGGCGGGTCCGGCCCATCGTCCAGTTGCTTGCCTACTACGTCAACGCCGAGGCCAAAGCGGCGCGCGAATTCCTCGTTCACGATGGCTACCGTCACCTGCCGGCCGGCATCGTCGCGGCGGAACGTTCTCCCGGCCAGCAGGGGGATGCGCAGCGTCCGAAAATAATCCGGGCTCACCAGGTGGTTCCACGCGATGACGCTCTTCAGCTCTCCGTTGGCTTCGGTAATGCCGCGGATCTCGGAATTCCCGCCGCGCGCCGGGCGCAGGGGCGGGCCCGTTACCAAGGCTGCCGCATCCACTCCGGGGATGGCTTCGATGCGGTCCAGGTACTGTTGAAAGACCACGCCTGCGTTGGGCTCGATCTCGCGTTGCACCCCCTGCGGGAGTTTCAGCCGCAGGGCCAGCACGCCTTGGGGATCGAACCCCATGGGAGTGGCGACGAGCGCGTAGAGATTCTGCGCCACGAGCCCCGCGCCGCAGAGCAGAAAGACGGAAAGGGCCGCCTCGGTGGCAATCATCAGGTGACGCCAGCGGTTGCCTTCGCCGGCGGTGTCCCGGGAGCTAAGGCTGGGCCCGGGAGTCCATCGCGTGCACTTGACGGCCGGCACGATGGCGAATAGCAGCGCCGCGAATAGAGAGACCGCCAGCGTGAACGCGGCCGTCCGGCCATCCAGATGCGCGGATGCCAGCAGGGGACTGCGCACCGGCAGCCATTGCACCAGCAGGCGCGCCATCCAAACGGCCGCCAGAAGCCCCGCCGCTCCGCCGCAGCAGGCCAGGACCAGCCCTTCGAAAAAAAACTGGCGGACCAGGCGGAGTCGCGTCGCCCCCAACGCCGCGCGGATGGCGACCTCCCGCTCCCGGCGGAGTCCGCGCGCCAGCAGAAGCTGCGCGGCGTTGGCGCAGGCGATCAGTAAGAGTGCCGCGACCCCGCCCAGAAGCAGCCAGAGCAGCGAGCGTTGCGTGCCCACAATGGCTTCGCGAAGCGGCAAAAGCAAAAACAAAAAGAGGCTCGGATTGTGCTGCGGATTGCGAAAGGAACCGGGATATTCGCTGGTGAGCGCCCGTGCCACGCCGCGCAAATCGTCGCGAGCCTGCGCCAGGGTGACGCCATTCTTCAGGCGGCCGATTACGCGCACCGGGTCGCCATGCCCGGCGCCCGGTCCCATGCCCCAGGAGGGTTCGATGGGATACGAGACGTAGATGTCCACCGGTTCGGGGATCCGCAGCGAGGGATAGTCGAACTGAAAGCCGGCCGGAAGCACGCCTACAACGGTGGCGGGCCGGCCATCCAGCCGCAGCGTGCGGCCGACTACTCCGGGGTCGGCTGCCATGTGCGAGCGCCAGAATGCATCCGTGAGAATCACAGCGGGCGCTTGTCCCGGTTGATTCTCTTCCTCCAGAAAATTCCGGCCGAGCGGCGGACTGACACCCAGCAGCCTCAAGAACGACGCCGTGACGCGCGCCACGAACACGCGCGCCGGTTCGCCGGGTCCCGTGAGTTGCATGTCCAGGTGCCCGGCAAACGCGAGTTGTTCCAGGGTGCGGGTGCGCTTGCGGATTTCCAGGAACTCGGAGACATTGGGGATCCAGCCGGTATTTTCCATTACTGTGACCAGCCGCCCGGAGTCGCGGTAGGGCAGGGGATCCAAGAATGCCGCTTTCAGCAGCGTGAAGATCGCGGTGGTGCCGCCGATGCCTAACGCCAGCACCAGAACAATCAAACCCGACACGCCGCGATCCCGGCGCAGCAGGGTCAGGGTGTGTCGCAGGTCGTCGAAAAAACAAATCCAGACCGGCACACCAGGAATGTACTATTATACTGGTACACTAGTCAAGAGATATTTTGGCGGTCACTGGATGGCAAAATCCCAAACCTGGATATTGAGTTTGCCTGCCGTGTACTCAATGACGGCGTATTCGCCCGGCGCCAGTTTTTCCTTGGGCCAGATCTTGTAAAGGCCGTCCGGCGCCATTTGCTGCCGGAAGATATCGATGATGAGCGGCGCTTCTTCCACGTCTTTGGTGACTGGGATATAGGTCAGGTTTTCCACGATGCGCACGGCGCCCTTGGGGGTCAGTTTGCAGATGCCGAAACGCTGGGTCTCGGAAAGCTGGATGTAAAATTCCTGCTCCGGGTTGTGAAAAACGTTCTGCGAGTGAAGGCCGTCGATTTCCAGGGTGCCCTTTCCGGTAATCGCCGGGATGGGGGACAGCGCCTTTAGAATCTGACGCCGCTTGTCGGTGCGGACCGTGCCCTCGGCAGCTTTCATGGTGACGGTCTTGTCGCCGTCCAGCCAATACACGCCGGGACCCTGGGGAATGCGCGAAGTCTCCTTTGCGGCTGCGCGGGCGACGGCCTCCTCGTCGGACAGTACCTTAGCATTGTGCTCCAGTACCTGTTTGTGCGCCGCCGCTTCGCTTTCGGTGCGCTTCAAATCGACCAGGTCCAGCGGAATGTCTTCCCATTCCTCCCGTTCGACGCTGTAGAAGTGGACGCGATCGGTTTCCACTTTGTATTCTCTTACAATCTGATAGCCGCCATCCTTCAAGTAAAGCTTGATATTTGCGGCCGAGGCGGTAAACACCAGCAACACAAGCGCCAGCCAAGCCTTTCGCATACTGCTCCTTTGACTACTCTAACGCCGGTCACGTTTCCATGCGGTCCGGCTTGACATGGAAGCCGGGGTGGGCGCATGATCAAGCTGTCGGAAGCCGACATGTCGAAACAGCAAAACGAAGTGCCTTATGGAACCCTGGATCTCCTGATCCTGAAAACTCTGGAGACCCTCGGCACGCTGCACGGATATGCCATTGCCCGCCGCATCGAGCAGGTCTCGGGCGACGATATGCAGTTGAGCCAGGGTTCGGTCTACCCCGCGCTGATCCGCCTGCAGCAGGAAGGCTGGATTGCCACGAACTGGGGAATTTCGGAAACCAACCGCAAGGTGAAGTTCTACTCCCTGACCGATGCCGGGCGCAAACAGCTTCACGTCGAAGTGGCCAAATGGGAGAAGGCCACGGCTTTGGTGGCCCGGTTTCTGCAGGCTTCGTCATGACCGCACGACGGGCGGTGGAGCGCCTGTCGGCGTTGCTCCGCAAACGGCGGCTGGACGCCGAATTGGAAAGCGAGATTCTGGCGCACCTGGAACTGGCACAGCGAGACGCTCTGGCGCGCGGGCTTTCGCCTGAAGAGGCCCGCCGGGCCGCGCGTTTGAGTTTCGGAGGAATCGAACAAATGAAGGAAGAGCATCGCGACCGCCGCGGGTTTCCGTGGATCGAAACACTGTGGAGAGATTTCTCCTACGGAGTGGCCGCGGTGCGGCGCGCGCCCGCGTTCTCCGCGCTGGTAGTGGGCGTGCTGGCGCTCGGTATTGGAGCCAACGTAGGGATGTTCAGCGTGGTGGACGCGGTACTGCTCAAGCCGCTTCCGTTCGCCGCGCCGGATCGCATCGTGGGCGTCTGGGAAGCTCCGCGGCCGGGGGTAGTCAACGCTACCAGCGCTCCGGACTTTCTGGACTGGCAGCGCCTTGCCACGGTATTTGCCGCGCTCTCGGCGGAGCAGTCGGGCTCGGCAGATCTCAATGGCAATGGCGATCCGGTCCGCCTGCCGGGCAAGGAAGTGACGGCCGGGTACTTCCAGGTGTTCACCGCGCGTACGCAACTCGGCCGCACTTTCACGCCGGACGATGCCCGGCCGGGCGCCGCTCGCGTGATCGTGCTGAGTCACGCGGCCTGGCAAAACTATTTCGGCGGCGATCCGGGCATCCTGAACCGCCGGCCCATCCTCGATGGCGCGCCCTACCAGGTGATCGGCGTTCTGGCGCCGGGGGCCTTCGACCGCGACGAGACCCGTTTCTGGAAGCCGCTGATTTTCACTTCCGACCAACTCGCCACGCGCGATGTGAAATGGCTTTCCGTCTACGGGCGGCTACGCGAGGGCGTCACCCTGACGCAGGCACGGGAACGCATGGCCGCCATCCACGCGGCGATGACGGAGGGCGCGCCCAAAGAGGAGCGCGAAGCCACGATCGCGGTGGAACCCCTGACGCGCCTGCTGGTGGGTGACGGCTTGCAGCGCTCGATGACGGTGGCGTTCGGGGCCGTTACCCTGGTGCTGCTGATCGCCTGCGCCAACGTGGCGAATCTGCTGCTGGCCAAAGGCGCCACGCGCCGCAGGGAACTGGCCGTGCAGGGCCGCGCTGGGCGCCGGCCGCGGACGCCTGGTCCGGCAGTTGTTCACCGAGAGCCTGGTATTGTGCCTGCTGGGAGGCTTGGCCGGGGTGGCTGTGGCCGCACTGCTCCTCCGCGTCGCCAAGCCGATTCTGGCGGATTCGATACCCTTTACCGCTTCCGTTACGCTGGACTTCCGGGTGCTCGCCTTCGCCGGGGCGGTGGCGTTGGGAGTCGCCCTGCTGGCCGGCACACTGCCCGCCCTGCGGATGGCATTCGGGAACCTGGCGCAGGGATTGAACGGGTCGGCCCGGGGTTCTTCGGGCGCGCATTCGCGGATGCGCCGGGTCATCGTGGTGGCAGAAGTCGCGCTCTCGCTGGTACTGGTTTCCGGCGCTGTGCTGCTGCTGCGCAGCCTGCTCAAACTGCAGGCGCTGGATACCGGCATTCGCACCGACCACGTGATGACCATGTCGCTGGACCTTCCGGTGGGCGCGTACCGGACGCCGCAACAGGCAGCATTGTTTTATCAGGCGGCGGCCGGGCGCGTGCAGGCCGCCCCGGGAGTGGCGCAGGCCGGTATGGCCACCACTCTGCCTCTGCAGTGGATTTCCAACGGCGAGGCCATGCAGGTTCCGGGAGTCGAAAAGCTGGTGAGGGTCCGGTTCAAGCGCGTGGACCCCGGATATTTCCGGACCTTGGGGATACCCGTGCTCGCCGGCCGCGGCATTACCGCCGCCGACATAGAGGGAGCCACCCGCGTGTTGGTTATCAACCAGGCCCTGGCCGCGCGCCTGGCGGACGTAGCCGGCTATAAGAATCCAATCGGCAAGAAGGTCCGGGTAAGCTGCCCCGGCTACACCGAGAAACGCGTGTTCCTGCCCGAGATGGAGATCGCCGGCGTGATCCGCAGCGAGCGCGTGGCATCGCCCGGATCTCCCGATCCTCCGGTGGTGTATGTGCCCCTGGCCCAGGCGCCAAGCCCGCAGATCAAACTGCTGGTGCGGACGCGAACGGAGGCCGCGGCGGCGATGCCGGCCATTCGCGAGGCCATCCGGGAGATCGACGCCAGCCTGCCGTTGGGAGATATCGCCACCATGGAGCAGGTCCGGGACAGCACGCTAACGCGCGCCAGCCGGCCGGCCTGGCTCATCGGCATCTTCGCGGCGCTTTCGGTGCTGCTTGCGGCCATCGGGCTATATGGCGTGGTGGCGCACCTGGTGGCACAGCAGCGCCGGGAGATCGGCATTCGCATGGCGTTGGGCGCACGGAGCGCCGATGTGGTCTCGCGCGTGTTGCGCAACGCGCTCGGCATGGTGGCGATGGGGCTGGGGTTGGGCCTGATGGGAGCGTTCGCCGTGACCCGGGTCATGAAGAACCTGTTGTTCGAAGTATCCCCGCTGGACCCGCTCGCGCTGGCCATTGCCTGCGCCGCCATGACGCTGATCGGCCTGTTCGCCGGGCTGGCGCCGGCCAGCCGCGCGGCCCGGGTAGACCCGGTGACCACCCTTCGCGACGAAGGCTGACTCGCCGTGTAAGCCAAATTCCGCCGGGTTGTGCCTCCAGCCGTAAGCCTGGAATCAATCACTTACAGGTGAGTCGCGCCCGCTTCGCACAGCCCGGCTCCGGGCGGCTAATATTTCTTCGTCTCGCGCGTCTGTATTCGTAGTCTCTTCGCCCATGGATTCCCAGAATCTCCGAACTCGCCGCGCGACAAATGCGTACCTTTCTAAGAACATTTGCCGCCATAATAACCTTTTGGAGTCTAAATCAGTTATGCACCGTGCCAAGTCAGTGATCGCAGTCCTGCTCTCCGGGACCCTCGCTCTGCCGGTTTTCGCGCAGACTCAGTCCGTCACCGTGGATGACGGCGGTGGAATTGTTAATGCACTGACCCGGAACTATCGCCCGCATGCGGTAGCCCGGGTGAGTTTTGAAGATTCTCCACGGCTGGAAAAGTTGATCCGCGCCGGCGTCATTTACCTCTCGCTGCGCGATGCCATCGCGCTGGCCCTGGAGAACAACCTCGATATCGAATCGGCCCGCTACGATCCGAAACTGGCGCTCGCCGATCTGCAGCGCGCCAGCGCCGGCCAGTTGCTGCGCAACGTATCCACCAACCTCTCCCAGGGGCCCTCTTCGGCGTCGCTGGGCGTATTGTCCGGGGCCAGCCAGGTGAATTCGGCGGGGGCGACCAGTACTGCCGGCGGGACCGGCGGTGTGTTGAGCGGCTTGAATGTGCAATTCGCCGGCTCCTCCATTCCCAATACGGAACCGTACTTCTATCTGGCGGGCGGATTCAATCACACCACCAATATCGAGACATCCACGCAGTTCACCGGAACGCCGTTTCCTGGTGCAGCAATACAAGAACCTCACCTACGGCGTGCAGCAGGGATTCTGGACCGGCACCACGGTGTCCCTGGGTCTGAGCAGCGTCTTTGGGTACAACCAGAATGCCACCACCGCGCTGTTCAATCCCATCAGTACCGGGAGCCTTTCGTTAAGCATCACTCAGAACCTGCTCAACGGGTTCGGCCTGGCAGTCAACAAACGCGCATACCACAAAGCCAAGAACAACCTGCGATCCAACGATCTGAGCTTTGAGAACCAGGTGATCGCCACCGTCGCCAACGTGGTGAATCTCTATTACGATCTGGTCACCTTCAATGACGAACTCAAGGTCAGCCAGGAGACCCTGCGGCTGGACACGCAGCTTTATGAAGACACCAAGAAGCGCGCCGAACTGGGCGCCCTGGCGCCCATCGACATCATCCAGTCCGAAGCCGATATGAAGGCGGCCCAGCAGGACGTGGTGCAGCGCGAATCGCAGTTGCTGCAGCAGGAGATGATTCTGAAGAGTGTGCTGACCCGCAACGGCCTGGATGACACCACCATTGCGCTGGCCCGCGTGGTCCCCACCGACCACGTCGATGTGCCGGCCCAGGAACCGGTGATTCCCATCCAGGACCTGGTGACCGAAGCCATCGCCCACCGGCCGGAGATCGAACAGAACCAGATCGCCCTGGAAAACGCCCGGCTGGATTTGCTGGGCACCAAGAACAACCTGCTGCCGTCGCTCCAGTTTTCGGCGCAAATGTCCAATGCCGGCCAGGGCGGCACGCTCAATCCCAACGTGCAGGTCCCCGTGTACGGGGCCGGAAACAACATCGTGGGCTATCGCCCGCTGGGTCCGCAGGACGTCTCGTCGATCATCATCGGCGGGTACGGCACGGCGCTGGGCCAGATCTTCTCGCGCAATTTCCCGAACTACAATTTCCAGCTCCAGTTGACGGTGCCGATCAAGAATCGCGCCAACCAGGCCGACCAGATCACCAACGAACTGCAGTACCGCCAGCAGCAGATTCAGGACAAGCAACTGCACAACAACATCAAGCTGGCGGTGATGAACGATTGGACTTCGCAGCGCAATTCGCGCGCGGCGTACGATACCGCCGTGGCCGCCCGCAAGCTGTCCGACGCAGACGCTGGCCGGCACCCGCCGCAAATACGAGCTGGGCACCGCCACCATCCTGGACGTGGTTATCGCCCAGCGGGACGATACCACGCGGCGCCTGTCCGAAGTGGATGCGCTCAACCAGTTGCAGCGCGCGCGGACAAGCTTGCAGCGCGATCTGGGCCGCATTCTGGATGTGTACAACGTGGACATCGGCGAAGCCAAGACCGGCACTATCAAGCGCCTGCCGGATCCGATTCCGGTGATCCTGAACCAGCCCAACGGCGCCATCCGGCAGAACGAAGTGAAGCCGCGGCCTCCGCAAGCTTCCATCCGGGTGAAGCCGAATCCGTTCATCGAACTGGCCGGTGTTTATCGCACCGGCCTCGCCGACCTGATCTGAAGGCGGGCGGCTGCAAACCGAGCCTGGCTCGCTACGCTCCTTTGGTATTCTGGAAATTGGCTAAAATTTACCCTTTCCAACCGTACCGCTACACCGCAAGAGCCGGTCCCCTGAGCGATCTGGTGACCCAGCCGTACGACAAGATTTCGCCGGCCATGCAGGCGCAATATCTGGCGAAGTCTCCGTACAATCTGGTCCGCGTCGTGCTGGGACCGCGCGCGGGAGAAGACAGTTCCACCGATAACGTCTACACGCGGGCGGCAGCCTTCCTGAACCAGTGGATCGCGTCCGGCATCCTGGCCCGCGAGGAAGACGCCGCGGTGTTCCCCTACTTCCAGGAATTCACCGTGCCCGATACCGGCGAGCGCATGGTGCGCAAAGGCTTCATCGCGCTGGGCGCGGTGGAGGACTACTCCGCCAGGATTGTCCACCGTCACGAGCAGACGCTGAGCGGTCCGAAGAAGGACCGGCTGGAGTTGCTGCGCCACACCCACGCCCACTTCGGCCAGCTCTTCATGCTGTATCCCGACCCCGACAGGCGCCATCGATGCGCTGCTGGACCAGGCTGCCGCCACCGCCGCCCCTGGCCGAGGTCACCGACGAGTACGGCGTGATCCACCGCGTCTGGAAGATTCCCGGCGGCGGGCGCCATTCCAGCAATTGATGGCGGACAAAAAGCTGGTGATCGCCGACGGCCACCACCGCTACGAGACCGCCCTGGCCTTTCGCGACGAGAATCCCGGCCTGCCCGGCGCGGACCGCGTAATGATGACCTTCATCAACATGCACTCGCCGGGCCTGAAGATTCTGGCTACGCACCGCCTGGTGAGCGGCATGTATCGACCGCGGACTTCCTGCACCGAATGCGGCGCAGGATTTCCAGGTGGAAGAGATCGCTTCGCTGGATCGCCTGAAAGCCGCGTGGGCGGAATGCGGCGACCGCACCATCATCGGCGCGGCCATCGGGCCAGCGCCTCTATCTGCTGGAAGATCGCGCGGCGCGCGGCGAACTGGATGTCCGGATTCTGCACGAGCGGCTGCTGGGCAAGGCGCTGGGTATCGGCGAAGAGGCGGTGCGCGACGAAAAGCATCTGCGCTACATGCGCGGACTGGACGCCGCGGTAGAGGAAGCGCGGCAGGGGACGGCGCAGATCGCCTTTCTGCTCAAGCCGACATCGATCGAGCAGGTGGCCGGCACTTCCTTCGCGGGCGGCGTGATGCCCCAGAAGTCCACCGATTTCTACCCCAAGGTGCTCACCGGCCTGGCGATCTACAAACTGGAGTAGCGTGTATCGTTAACACTCCCGCCAAAGTTCGCGTCTTACCGGCGGGAGGGAAAACGATGTTGTTCAAACTGAAACTGCTGGCGCCCCTGGCGCTGGCCGGACACCTTTTCGCCGGCGGGTTCTACCTGCAACTGGGGAATCCCGAAGCCAGCCCGGAAGCGCTCAAGGCGGGCGCCGTCCTCACTGTTAAGGCCTGGGGCTGTCACGATCCGGCAACCGCCACAGTCACCGCCACGGCCATCGGCATGGTCAACGGGGAGCGGCGCGAGATTCCGCTCAAGATTAGACCGCTCTCCGGAGTGGGGATGTTCGCTGTCACGCAGCAGTGGCCGCGGGAAGGGAAGTGGGTGATCCAACTGGTGGGCCGCAACGGCGAGCAGTTCACCAATACCCTGGTGAGCGCCGGGCCCGGCGGCGTGGACCGCGACCCGCTTCAAGGAAAACATGCACCCGTTCGCTGCTTCCGACGTGGAAGCTATGCTGAGGTAGGCAGCATGATGGTGAGCGTAGAGCCCGTCGAAGACGATGCCCTGATTCGCGACGCCGCCAACGGGAATCGCGCGGCTTTCGGCGAGCTCTACGTGCGCTATGCCCGGATGGTGCACGGCATCCTGCTGGTGCGCGTGCCTCCGGGGGATGCGGAAGACCTGGTGCAGGAAGTGTTTTTGTCGGCGATGCGGCAACTCCGCGGCCTGCGGACCGCCGCAGCATTTCGCGGATGGCTGGGGGCCATCGCCCGCAACCGCGCCATCGATTACTTCCGGAATCGCAAGCAGAACGAACCGCTGGAAGAAGCCGGCGGGCATTGCGGCCGGTCCAACGCCGAGCGTGGAGGCGTGCCAGGTGCTGGACCTGATCCGCGGTCTGCCGGAAGCCTATCGCGAAACCCTGGTGCTGCGCCTGGTGGAAGGCCTCACCGGGCCGGAAATCGCGCGGCAGACCGGACTCACGCCGGAATCGGTGCGGGTCAACCTCTGCCGCGGCATGAAGATGCTGCGCGCATTGCTGGGAGGGAAGCCATGAACGAAGACTATCTGTGGGACCGTTCCGGACCGCCCGACCCGGAGATCGCAGCGCCTGGAGCGGACGCTCGCGCCCTTGCGGTACCGCCACCGGGGTGACATCGCCGGGGCGATGCGCCCGCGTCCGCGCGTGGCATGGGCCGCCGTTGCCGCAGCCGTGGCCGCCGCGGCGGGCCTGTTGCTTACCGCCATTCCGGCCGCGCGCACCACGGCGTGGCAGGTTTCGGAACTGGAAGGCGCCGCCAGCCTGGGGGGCAGGCAGGTCACGGTCGCGACCGCGCTGGGCGCCGGCCAGTTGCTGCGCACAGCCGGGTCTTCGCAACTGACGCTGGAATCGAGCGACGTCGGCAGGATCGATCTCGGACCCGATTCGGAACTGCGCGCGTCCTCGGGCCGCAAGGTGACGTTGCAGCGCGGCCGGCTGCACGCCTTCATCTGGGCGCCTCCGCGCGAATTCGTGGTGGAGACGCCATCGGCCCGCGCCGTGGATTTGGGCTGCGAATACACGCTCAACGTGGACACCCTGGGCAATGGGCTGCTTCACGTGGAAATGGGCTGGGTGGCGTTCCAGTATGACGACCGGGAATCCTTCATTCCCGCCGGGGCGGAATGCGTCACGCGCAAGCGGCAGGGGCCCGGCGTTCCGTTTTACGCGGACGTCTCCGCCGCAATTCCGCGGCGATCTGGCCGCCTGGGAATCCGGCGACGCAGCGGCGCTCTCCGCCATTCTGGGCGCGGCGCGCCCGCGCGACGCCCTCACGCTCTGGCATCTGCTCACGCGCGTGCCCGAAAGCGCCCGGGGCCGCGTCTTCGACCGTTTCGCGCAACTGGTGACCGTGCCGTCGGAAGTCACGCGCACCGCCGTGCTGCGGCGCGACCGTCATGCGCTGGACCTTTGCTGGGATGCCCTCAACCTGGAGAATACCGGCTGGTGGCGCGGCTGGGAACGGCCCTGGAAGTGACTACTTGACGGTCAACATGAAATCCACTACCAGCACCAGCGCGTCATCGGTAACCCGGATGGCGGTCACGTCGAAATTGCGTAACTCCCGCGGATAATGCGGCAGGATGGTGGCGTCTTCGAGTGACTTCTGAAACTGCGTGGAGATGGGATAGCGGAAATCGCGTCCCAGGCTGGAGGAAAGCGCGGCGCACACGCGGCGAATGTAGAGACCGGACTTGCCGTCGCTGGCTGCCGTCACTTTGGTCAATACGATGTTGCCGTCACGAAAGGCCGGGGTCGCGGTAATTACCGCGTCGAATGCGTCACCCAATCCCACGCAGACGCCGAAGGTATTCAGTGCGGAACGTCCCGTAAAGCGGGCGCGGATGGCCAGGCGCCCGCCGTCGCCGCGCACCTTGGGTTTTTCCAGGTAGGCAAAGTTACACTTATTGTTCTTATCGCCGTGCACATAGCGGCGTCCGTCCTGTGTAAAGACGGTCTCCGCGAGCATTCGCTCCAGGGCATTGAACTGAATGTGCAGTTCCACGGCCTGCGCGGTAACGGCGGCGCAGGCGGCCAGCACACAGAGTCGGGACAGGGAATGGAAGGCCAAATCCCATTATGCCAGTGCAACCGCGTGTTCCCTCACATCCACGAACTTGGCTGCGAAATTGCACTGTACCTACGCGAAGGAGAGGGGAGCATGACTTTTCGCCGATTTGCCGCCCTGTTCGGCGCCGTAGTGGGAACGGCCGTGACTTTGGGGGTGATTACGAACCTGCCGGACATCGCACGCTATATCCGCATTAGCAGGATGTAACCCGTTCCAGGAGAAAAGGAGGAGTGCATGATATTACTGATCATACTTATTATTCTGCTCTTCGCAGCGGTTCCGGCGTGGCCTTATAGCCGTGGTTGGGGTTATTACCCAAGCGGCGGGCTTGGGACTATTCTTGTGATTGTGATTCTGTTGATGCTGCTGGGTTACGTTCATTTGTGAGTTAGCCGGCCTAATAGTCCGTCGCCGGATTGAATCGCTTTGTGGGGAACGTGGCGGCCACCGCGGGCGGGCGAATTACGGGATTGGAGCGCCCTGCCTGGCTGGCGTCAAATACCACGAACCCATAGCCCGGCGAGCCCTTGGGCAGCGAATAATCGTCCGCGGGGTAGGCGGGGTTAGCAAAGCCCGGATTCTGCACAGCGCTTTGGGCGTCCTCTCCCAGCTTCTGTTGCCATGCCGAGAACGTATAGAAGGTGTAGTCGGTCAGGTTGTTGCTGCAGGGCGCCTGGGGCCCGCTACCCGGGTTCGGCTGCACGTAAAACGCCTTGTTCTCGCTGGCGAATGCGCCGTCCGTGCGCCAGTAGAGATTGCTGCTAAACTGCAGGAATTGCACGTACGGAAATCCGCCGCTGTAAGTGCATCCACCCTGCACAAAGAACTTCGGCATGGACGAGTTACTCCTGTCGAAATACATCAGGTTGTTACTAATTACAAATTCCTGGGGAATGGCGGAAGGAATGCCGTTGCCATACGGGAAGCCGACGGTCACCAGTCCCAGCCGTCCGTATGCCAGTATGTTGTTCCTGACGATATTGGCCTGGTTAGGCGCCGGCGCGCCGTGCGGAGTATACACGTCGAAGCCGGACACGCGATATACAAGGTTGTTCTCCACATCCACCAGGCCGGTATAGTTATCCAGGTAAATTCCGTTCCCGCCATAGCCGTTGGAATCCAGGATGGAGGCATCGGTGACGTCGTGGATCTTGTTGTTCAGAATCTTGTTGCCCGCGGCCGTGAAGACGGAGTTTCCTCCATCGATACGGATCGATCCGCCGTCGTTCATAATCCCCTGTAACAGGTTATAGACGTGATTGAAGGAAATAACGTTGTTGGCATTGCCGATGCCGCCCGGCATGGCCGTCTCCGGAATGCTTTGGGATGTCGAGATGGCGCAATGGTAGCCGTCGTAGACGTCATTATGCGTGTACAGGTTGTCGTGTCCCATGCCCTGGCCGATGCCGAAGGCCGCCGGGACGATGCGCCCGTAGCCCTCCACCACGTTGTTCTGGACCGTGGTCAACTGCGGCACGTTGGCATCGGTGTCCGCCATTTGAAACGGATTCCCAATCCGGATTCCCACGGCGGCGATATCGTAGAAGGCGCTGTTCTCGATCACGTTGCCGGTGACTACCGCATCCAGGCTGGTGGCCGCGCAATAAGCAGGCGACGTCCCGTTGATGCACGGAATCACCTCCAGACCCGTGCCGGAAGTCTGCGTCACGGTTCCGGAATCGAACGTGATGTGCTGCGAATTCTGGAAGGATACCGCCGCGCTGACCTCCGGTTCCAGTTCCGATGACACGTGCCCGGCAGGCGGCAGGGTGTAATTATCATGTTCGAAGGTCAGTCCCTGAAATGTTACGTATTGGAGGCCGGAGGCTGCCAGCACCTGCGGCAGTTGGGGGAGGATCACCATATCGGTATTCGGATTCTCGCCGCTATTGGCCAGGTAGGTGAGTGTCCAGGGCGAGGTGGAGCGATCCAGAAACCACTGCCCGCCCAGCGTAAGCGCGTCTTGCACGTTGTCAACCAGGTACCGGTTTCCCGCGATGAAGCCGCCCTGGCTGGCATTGTTTTGTGAAATCGCCGTGGGCCCAGTCATGTAGACGATGTGTCTCGCCGTGTCCACGCAACTCACCCGCAGTTTCGAGGTGCTGAACTGCTCGAAGTCGAGCACCTCGATATCGCCGGCAATGGCCTGGTTGCCGGCCGTTTGTCCGCAAGGGTTGCCCGCCGCCGGCGCCATGTTCTTCCACGTGCCCGCGATGGGGTCCGCCGGGCTGTATTGAAAACGATCGAAGCATTCCCACCCGCTGCCGGGAATATAGACGGAACAATTCGGATCCGGAGCGGCCGCGGGCGGAGCCGGCGCATTCAGATAGATGGTGCTGGCAATCCGGTAGAACGCGCCTACGTAACCGCCCAGCCGCGGACGGAGCCGGCGCACTCCGTTATAGAACAGGTTCTCGAAATACTGCGTGGAGGCGGGCAGGGTAGTCTTCCAGACGTTGCTGCTGGTGTTGGTCCAGTTTTGCACGCGTACGCCGCCGCTGAAGGCGGGCGATTCGCCGGGGTAGTTCTGGTACACGATGGGAGTTGTCGCCGAGCCTGAGTCTGCGGCGGTGAACAAGATGGTGGACGGCAGAAAGTAAGTGCCGCCGCGGAACTGCACGTTCACCTGATTGAGTCCCGCCTTGTTAATGGTTTGCAGAAACGCGCGGGCATGATCGAAGGTGGCGATGGGGCCATCGGTGTTGTCGGAGTTGGGTGCGGAAAGCCGGCCGCTCCACAGGTCGTTGCCGTTCGGCGCAACATAAAAGGTGACCGCGGCGGGCGCCGGCGAATCCCCCTGCACGGTGAGGAGCGCCACCGGAGAGGCTTCCGACCCGTTGTACGTAGCCACCACCGCGTTGTCGCCGCTGGGCGCGTTCGGCGGAACCACTACGTTGAACTGGAACTGCCCCGGCGCCACCAGCCCCGCGAATTGCACCGCTGCCGCGATTCCTCCGATCGTGATGACGGGCAAGGTGGAAAGGCTTCCCGTTTGTGCCGCGGATCCGCTCACCACCGGCGGCGTGGTGGAACCGAATCCGTTGGCGTACAGCACCACCGTCTCGCCCGGCTTGGCCGGCGTGGTGGAACCGGGATACAGACTCGCCGGGCCCAGCAGGCTGTTATCGGCGTGCGTGGCGGCGATGTACGGCCCGCCGTTAAATACGAAGAAGGAGGGCGTGAGAGCCTTCGCCGCCACCGTGAACACGGCGCTCGTCACGGCATTACGGGTAACCTGAACCGCTGCGGTAGGCGGCAGGGCGTCGGGCGGAGTCAGGATATCGATCTGCGCCGGGCTGATGTAGTACACGTAAGCGCTTTTGCCGTTCACGGTCACGCTGACTCCATCCAACGCAGTGGGCATCTGGCCGCCTGTGAAATCCGACGCCTGCCACGTGCGCGAGTCTCCAGCCTTCGCCAGATTCTGGCCCTTCACTTCCACCCAGGTATTGGGGGCGATCGCCGGTACCTCGCCCTCGGCATTGGCTACCAGGGCGATCGTGGGGCTGTTCTGTGCCCACAGTAGGGGCGAAATCAGCAGCAGGGTCAGGGACCCATTCCGAAATGAGCGTGCCATACGCATCAAATCCTCATTCTTTAATCACCGCCGGCCCGGAAAAGTTTCACGGATTTTATCGCACACTCCACCGGCCCAAAGGCCGCGCCGTGGGGCGTATCATCAATATGGGTAAATCAGCATGGCCTCCGCCACCTCCAAGATTCGCTTCCGCGACCAGCAGATCGAAATGGCGCACGGCGCGGGAGGTAAGGCCAGCCGCCGGCTGATTGAAGGCCTGTTTGCTCCGGCGCTCTTCGATTCGCCCTCCGAGCCTTTAGGCGATGCCGCATATGTGAGTATCGATGGCGCGCGTGTTGCCATTACGGCCGATAGCTTCGTGGTCAGCCCGTTGAGTTTTCCCGGCGGATCCATCGGGGAGCTGGCCGTCAATGGCACGGTGAACGATTTGGCCGTTTCCGGCGCCCACGCCGAGGCACTGGTGGTCACATTCGTGCTGGAAGCCGGCTTGCCTACCGACGTGCTGCAAGCTGAGGTGTGCGCCATGGGCCGAGCCGCGCGTGCCGCCGGAGTGACCATCGCGGGCGGCGATACCAAAGTCGTGGAGCACGGGAAAGCCGACGGCATGTACATCACGACCGCTGGGGTGGGACGCCCGATTCCCGGACTTCAAATCTCCGCCCGTTCCGCGCGCCCGGGAGACGCGGTGCTGCTCTCCGGCCCTATCGGCGATCACGGCATTACGATCCTGCTGGCGCGCGGCGAACTGGATCTGGAGGCCGACCTTCGCTCCGACACCCGTCCGGTGCTGGAAATGGTGGAGGCGGTGGCACGCGCGGCGGGCCCTGCCGTCCGCTGGATGCGCGATCCCACGCGGGGTGGAGTGGCCACCGCGCTGAACGAGTTCGCGCGCGATGCCGGGCTGGGCGTTTATCTGCTCGAGGACCGGATCCCGGTACGCGACGAGGTGCGCGGCGCTTGCGAATTGCTGGGACTCGACCCGCTGCACATCGCCAATGAAGGGCAGTTTCTGGCGGTCGTCGCCGCGGAGCAGGCCGATGCGGCGCTCCACGCCCTGCAGCAAGCGCCGGGCGGCAGCGGCGCGCGAAAAATCGGTGAGGTGCGGGCGGAACCGGCCTGCGCCGTGCTCGCGTCCACGCCGTACGGTGGCACGCGCATCGTAGACATGCTGGTGGGAGATCCGCTGCCGAGGATCTGTTAGTGTCGCTACTGGCCAATCTGCCGGCGAGCGCCGCACCCCGGCTTGTGGAACGGAATCGCATCTGCGAACAGTTCTTCGCACGCGAGGCGCGGCCCCTGGCCGAAATCTGCCGCGCCATGTCCGAACGCTTCCTGGCCGGCGGACGTTTGCTGGCTTTCGGGCGCGGCCCTTATTCCACCGATGCGCAGCATGTGTCGGTGGAATTCGTGCATCCGGTGATTGTGGGCAAGCGGGCGCTGCCGGCGCTGGATCTTTCCGCGGCTTTCGGTCCCTGGCTCCAGGCCATTCTGCGGCCGGAAGATATCGTGATGGGGTTCGCTCCTCCCCGGGGCGACGCGGAAATCGCCGCCGCGCTATCTCACGCGCATGCCGCCGGCGCTCTGACGCTGGCGCTTCCCGGCGAGGAGGGCGACTATCGCTGCGACCCGCCCACCGAGCGATCCATTCATTCACCAGGAGGCGATTGAGATTCTGTACCATACCCTCTGGGAGACGGTTCACGTGTTTCTGGAGCGCCGGGAGCAGGGCCTGGATACCGGCGATGCCGGCTTCCTCTACCCCTTTCTGGGCCGCGAGAAACAGGACACCGGCGATCTGATCGAAGAAGTGGCCGGTTCCATTCTGATGAAGGTGGCCGATGACGCCCGCCTGCGCGTGCGTCTGGCCGAAGAGATGGCGGGCGAGATTTGGAACGCTTCCACTGCCATCGCCGGACGCGTTGCGCGCGGCGGCAAGCTGATTCTCTTCGGCAACGGCGGATCTGCCACCGACGCCAACGATTGGGCCCTGGACTGTGTGCTTCCGCCCGATGGCTTTCAGCCTGTCCCCGCGGTCTCGCTTTCGATGGAGCCGGCCAATATCACCGCGGTGGCCAACGACGTGGGCCCTGAACTCATCTTTCTGCGCCAACTGATTGCCCAGGCGCGCCCCGAAGATGTCGCCATCGGCATCTCGACCAGCGGTGGATCCCGCAACATCGTGATGGCGCTGGAAGAGGCGCGCAAGCGCAAACTGCTGACCGTGGCGCTGCTCGGTTATGACGGCGGCGAAATTCGCCGGCGCGGTCTGGCCGATCATGCCCTGGTGGTGCCATGCGACTATATCCCGCGCATCCAGGAGGTGCAGGCGTCCCTTTATCACGTGATTCGCGAGAACCTGCAAGCCATCGGACACGCCCATGCTTGAACTGTTCGGCGCCGCCAGTTGCCCCCACACGCGCGAAATGCGCGAGTGGCTGGAATGGCGCGGGCGCGAATTCGAGGAGCACGATGTGGAAGCCGACCGCGCCGCCTTCGCCCGCCTGCGCGAACTGACCGGAGGCCAGAGCATGGTGCCGGTGCTGGTGGAGGACGGCAAAGTGGTTCAATCCGGCTGGCAGGGATTCGGTTGCGTCATCCATCATGCATGAGCTCTCCATTGCGCTCAGCCTGATCGAGGCTGCCAGCGAAGAGGCCGAAAAACACGGGGCCACGAAAGTGCGCGCGGTCTATCTCCGGCTCGGTCCACTTTCCGGAGTCGAAAAGGAGGCGCTGCTGTTTTCCTACGGGCTGGCATCGGAAGATACTCCGCTGCGCGGATCGCAATTGATTATCGAAGATTCGCCGGTGATGGTGATGTGCGCGGTCTGCGGCGGCCGGCGGCCCATTCGTTCGCTGCAATGTTTTTGCTGCGCGGAGTGTAATACGCCTGCCACGGACGTGGTGCAGGGCAGGGAACTGGAAGTGGTGGGACTGGAGATTGACGAATGAACGCGGAACCACGAATGGTGGAGGTTCGAAGAAAAGTTCTCAAGCAGAACGATATCCTGGCGGGAGAGTTGCGCCAGCGGTTCCGGCAGGCCGGTGTGTGCGCGGTGAGTCTGGTGTCAAGTCCCGGATCGGGCAAAACGGCGTTTCTGGAAAAGACGCTTTCCCTGATGGGGGCGAACCATCGGGTGGCGGCCCTGGTGGGCGACCTGGCAACCGAAAATGACGCCGTCCGCCTGCGCCGCAGCCACGCGCCGGTCAGGCAGATCGTCACCGGGACGGTGTGCCACCTGGAGGCCGAGATGGTCCGCAAAGCGCTGGAAGGCTGGAACCTGGAGGAGTTGGATTTCCTGTTCATCGAGAACGTGGGCAACCTGGTTTGCCCGTCTTCGTACGACCTCGGCGAGGAGGCGCGTCTGGTGCTGCTCTCGGTGACCGAGGGAGAAGACAAGCCGCTCAAATATCCCACCATATTTAATACCGCCGACGTGGCGGTGATCACCAAGATCGATCTTGCCGCCGCGGTGGAATTCGATTGGAACGCGGCGCTCTCCAACATTCAGGCGGTCCGGCCCGGCATGACCGTCCTGCGCGTCTCGGCGAAAACCGGCGAAGGTATGGACGAGTGGCAGCGGTTGCTGGAGGCCCGATTCAGGCCGCACTAGCGGCTCAGGAAGCCGTTGCGCGCCGGAGTTCCGTCGTCGAGCAGCACGTACTCGGCTGCCGCCTGCAGCCGCGAGGCCTTCACCGTGCGGAGCGCATCATTGCCGGCCACGGTGAGCACCATGTGGGCGGGGTCGAGCGGATTTGTGGCGGCGAACACCAATGCTTCCCGTTCGGACGCATGGACTTCGCCATCGATCCGGAAGCTCGCGCCTGCGAACGTCACCCCAAGCTTCGCGGCCCATGCCGCCAGCGCCGAGTTGGCTTCCGGGCGGCCCACGAAGATCACGTCGCGATGCCGCAGCAGATCGTCGGATATCTCGAAATCCTTGTAGACGGGTACGCGGCTTTCGTACCAGTCGAGGAAGCGCGACTGCATCTGCTCGGCCGCATAGCGATTGGCGCCGGCTTCCCGCGCCGTACCGTATACAATGACCGCGGTCGCAAGCCGCCGCCCGATGTCGGCGGTGAGATAGGCCGGACCATCGGCCGGCTCCGTGAAACGGTACGGCACGCCGGCCTTGTCCAGAAAGGATTGTGCCGTGACGGTCCTGGCGCTATTGGCGGCGAAATAATCGGTCATCAGTTTGAGGAACGCGCCGTCGCCCATCTTGCGGCGCAGTTCATCCAGGAACAGCGCGCCTTTGGCCCGTTCCAACTGCACGCGCGATTGTGCATCCAGCGGTCCCAGTTTCATGCCGCGATATTCGGCCCGTTCCACGTTCAAGGATTTTTCGATGTCGTCGGACGCCAGGATCCGGTAATACGCCGCGGAACCGGCGACGAACCAGGTATCAGCTTCCGACGCAGGTAGCACCCAACCTTTCCACAACCGGTCTTTCAGCGATGCGGTCTTGGGCGGCTCCTTCTTCTCCGGCTTCTCTTTGGGCGTCGCTGCCGCGGGCGTGCGATCCCCGGCACTGAGCAGCACGTAGCCCGAAGGATACAGGCCGTCGTTCTTGGCATAGCCGCCGCGATACGGCGTCCACTCCCTTTGATTGGGCTTGCCGATTTCCGCCCACACCATCATGCGCTGCGCCATATCGGACGTGGCGATCTTCGCATCCATGGTGCTCGCGCTCACCAGCGGCGCGGTGCGGAACGCCAGGAAGGCGAACTGCTCGTCGATCTTCCCTTTGTAGCTCTGGTAGAGATTCTGCCAGGCCAGATCGCGAACCGCCGGCACGTAGGGGATGTACTCAGGAGCGCCCTTCGGATCGATGTAATCCTCCAGCCGCACGCCCAGGTCCTTGGCGTTGTTATTGCCCCAGTAGAAGCCCGGGGTGCCGCCGAACCATTCGTTTTTGGAACTGCGCCACAGCTTGGTCTTGTCGGTCCCCAGTTCGTACATGGCGATCTCGTTGTTCTTGGCATCGCCGATCAGCCATTCGTTGGTGTACAGTCCGTTGTTGCGCGTGCCCAGTTGCTGCACCACCTCGTCCACATTGCCGCCGTACTGAATGGCCATGCGCGCGCGAAAGGCCACCGGCGTCCCCTGCGCATTGAAGGGCGTCTGCCGGATGGTGGTTTCGGTGAGCACCATGCCGGCATCGTTCTGATACCAGTCGGTGCCGCTTTCGATGCCGCCCGGGTAGCTCTGGATCAGCACGCGATGTCCCGAGGCCGGCTTGATGTCGAGCATCACGTTGGTCTGTTCGGCCAGGGTAAGGGGCCACCAGGTGACGTGGCCGATCACCATTTTGCCGTCGCGCGTGGCCGGGCCGGTGGCGGCGAAAGCGCTGCAGTGGTCCAGCGGCGAATCCTTTTTATCCGCGGCGTAAGCGGGCTTGTCGAAGCTGAGTCCTTCCAGTCCCGTGGCCGTGGTATTGACGGCGGATTCCAACTCGCCGAGTTCCACCGTAACGTTGGCCACCACAATATCCATCAGGTCGATCCGCCGGTTGCGCCACTTCGCCCCCGCGTCCGAAGCGCCGTCGGCGATGCCCCGCATCTCCTCCAGAATTTCGCGATCGAATCCGCGCAGGAAAAGCGCGTTGGATGTGGTGCGGTATTGGTCCCACTGTTCCTTCGATCCCAGTTCGGCGGCACAGCGTTCCAGGTATTCCGGAATCTCGCGCGCCATCAGGTGGCCGTGCTGGTAGCCGCGCTCATAGGGCGCACCTTCGATGTGCAGATAGATCCACCCGCCGGAGGGATAGCGATACGCGGGGCCGAACGCCTGCACGGCATCGGCGGCGGGCCACTGGCCGGCGGAAGAAACTTCGTCCAGGCTCACCCCTTCAAACCAGGCTTTGCCGTGCAGTGCGCCGCCGCTGCCCGCGGTGAGCAGGATGGAGTCCTGCGACCGGCTGGCCACGAATTTCAGAGAAAGCCGCGTCCACGGCTGCGTCCCGCCGAGCGATGCGGAATGCACATCCCACGGCATCGACGCCATGGAGAGGGCGGCGCCGATGGCGATGGGGGAGCGGTCCAGGTCTTTCACCGTGAGATCCTCGGTGCGCACCCAGCCGCTGATTTCGTAGCGTTTGCCAATGGTCAGCGAGACCGGCGTCAGCCGCACCACCGCATCGCCGCCCGGCCTCGCGGCCTCCAGGCGCAGGGATTTATTGACGCCGTGCAGCACGGTGGAATCCGGCGTTGCCGTCCCGCTCTCGGCGGTCCAGCCCTGGTTGGATTTCTCGAATGAGCTTTGGAAGAGCGGGGTCGCCCCGTAGACCGCCAGACCGGCGGACAGACAGCACAGCAATCGCAACATCGGGTACTCCTTGGCATTCAGGATACAACGGGCCGGATGCGGTAGTCTGGTAGGCACGATGAGGGTGATGTTATCGCTGTGCCTCCTGGCGCCCTGCGCCGTGTTCGCGCAGACTGCCCAGGGCTACGCCGGTTCCCAGGCTTGCCGGACGTGCCACCCGGCTCTCTATAACCGTTGGAGCAAAACCCTGATGGCGAACGTGGTGCGCGATCCGAAGCAGCACCCGGATGCCATTATTCCCGATCTCACCAAGCCCGATCCGCTGGTCAAATTCACCAAAGACGACATCGCTTTTGTGTATGGCAGTAAGTGGAAGCAGCGCTACTTCACCAAACGCGGCGACGATTACTATCCGCTGGGGGCGCAGTGGGATGTGACGCACCAGCTATGGCGGCCCTATCTGGCTGCGCGCGGCGCCGACTGGTGGACTGCATTCTATCCCAACGACAACATGCAGCGACCCACCGGTCCGCTCTGTGACGGGTGCCACTCGGTGAACTACAACATCCAGACGAAAACGGTGACGGAGTGGAATGTGGGCTGCGAAAAGTGCCACGGACCCGGCGCGGCGCACGCGGCGCAGCCTTCCCGCGCCAACATCGTGAACCCTGCCCGCCTGGATTTTGTGCAGGCCAACAACGTCTGCATCCAGTGTCACTCGCAAGGGCAGCCGCTGAAGAATCCCATTGCCGGTAAATATTACGATTGGCCGGTCGGGTTCGAGGTTGGCAAGAATCTCCAGGACTTCTGGAAGCTCGAAGAGCACCAGTTGGGGCAGCAATCCTTCACCCATTTCGCCGACGGCACCGCCCACAAGAACCGCATGCAGGGCAACGATTTTGTGACCAGCCAGATGTACATCCACGGCGTGAGCTGCTTCAGTTGCCACGATGTCCACGGCACGGAGAACAACGCCGACCTGGTGAAACCGGCAAACGTGCTCTGCCTGGAGTGCCACGGACCGAACTCGCCCAACGGACCGCACGCGCCCACTGTGGAGGCGCATTCGCACCATCGCGCCGGAAGCCCGGGCAATGAGTGTGTGAACTGCCACATGCCGAAGATCCAGCAGACCGTTGCGGACATCAACGTCCGCGCCCACACGTTCAAATTCATCACTCCGGCCGCCACGGCAGAACTGAAGGTACCGAATCCATGCGGCGTTTGCCATGCGAAGGAGGGGCCGGATTTCGCCGCCGCGGCTTTGAAGAGCTGGTCGAACGTTTCGCCCTGGCGCATGGAGCAATGAGTGAGGCCGGCCAGTCCTGCCATAGGATAGGAAGAGCCCCATGCGTATTGCGATTGACGCCTTGCCGCTGCTGGTGCGCAGCGCCGGCATCAAGAATTACCTCTATCACTGGATCGCTCACCTGCGGCGCATCGCCCCTGCCGGCTCTATCCGCACGGTTCCGGAGCTAGGCGAACTGGGTCCGCTGCATCACGATGCATCCATGGGCGGGCGGGTTCGTACGTTCACGGGCCTGGCCGGTCTCGCGCTTTCCAGTTACATGCGACTGCCGGTTTACGATTGGCTGGCCGGCAGCGCAGAAGTGTTTCATGCGTCCACCCTGATGCGCCATCCCCCACGACGGCCGCGCCTCACGGCCACCGCTTACGATATGACCTGCTGGCTTCTGCCGGAATTGCATTCCGCCGCCAACCTGCGCGCCGATCGCACGTATTCGGAACTGCTGAAGCGAGCCCACGGCCTCATCGCCATATCGGAGAGCACCAAAGCCGATACCGTCCGCACCCTCGGAGTTTCGCCCGATCGCATTACCGTGATCTATCCCGGAATCGCCGGCTCGTTCTTCGACACCGCGCCGGCTGAAATCGATCGCGTGAAAACGGGATACCGTTTGCAACGGCCGTATGTGCTCGCCGTCGGCACCATTGAGCCGCGTAAGAATGTGGACGCGCTGGTGAAGAGTTTCGCCGCCCTCCCGGCCAGCCTGCGCGAGGAATTCGACTTGGTTCTGGCCGGTCCCCGCGGTTGGGCTTCCGCCGAAACCCGGGAACTGCTGGGCGGTGTGCGCTACCTGGGCTACGTTCCCGAGCCGGACCTGGCACCGCTCACCGCCGGCGCGGCGCTGTTCGCCTACCCTTCCCTGTACGAAGGCTTCGGCTTCCCGGTGGCGCAGGCCATGGCAGCGGGCGTCGCGGTGCTCACCTCGGACGTCTCGTCACTTCCCGAGATTGCCGGAGACTCCGCCCTGCTGGTGGATCCGCGCAGCCCCGGGGAACTGGTCGAGGGCCTGCGGCGCCTGCTTTCTTCCGCCTCTTTGCGGGCCAGTCTGGGCGCGCGCGGCCGCGAGCGGGCCCGCCGGTTCAGTTGGCCGGAATGCGCGGCGCAATCGCTGCTGTTTTTCGAACGCATGTTGGGATAGCGTTATTTGGTTAACCAAAGTTCAAGGGTACGCACGGTACGTTAGTAGAACTCGACTTCCCAGCGATCTATTGCCTCCATCGCCCGCGTCTGATTAACTCTTGGGTGGGGAATTGCTCCCGATACATAGGACGTAAAATGACTTCCACCTCAACTGCGATGACCTCTCAAACGCTTTCTCAATGTCTTTCGCAAGGCCGGATTCCGGTGGCCGAGGCCCTGCGTTATTCCATGATGCTGGCTGAAGCTATGCGGAAGCTTCACGAGGGCGGGCGTGCGCACGGCGCAGTCTCTCCCGTAACCATCAACCTCACGGCTACCGGACTGGAACTGATGCCGGCTCCGCCGATTGACGAAGCGACGTCATACAAATCCCCCGAGGTGCTCGCAGGGCAGCCCGCCGACGCACGCAGCGATATCTTTTCCTTCGGCGCCGTAGTGTACGAGATGTTGACCGGAAAACGTGCGTTCGAAGGCGACGAACGCGGGGCCATGGCGCCCTCAGGCAGCCCCGCCGTCGATCGTCTGGTGGGCGGCTGTATGGCCGCCGACCCCGCCGCGAGGATCCAGCGCATTCAGAAGGTAATGCTCGAACTGAAGCTGCTGGCCGTCTCCGCCGCGCGCGCCGCAACTCCCGTTCCGCCGCGCCGCGATCCCGATGCCGACGCGCAATTGCTCATCGCCATCGAACAGGCCGAATCCCGCATTCTGGCTCGCGTGCAGGCGCATGAGAACGCGCTTGCCGAGACGCAGCGCCTGGCCGGCGAGGTGCTCCACCACGATGCCACCGCGGAATCCGCCATGCGCACCGAAATCCTCCAACTAGAAGTGCGCATGGCCAATCGCATGAAGGCCAGTGAGAAAATCGTTGCCGATATTCAGACGGCTGTCTCCGAAGCGGTCAATCGGGAACCCGAAGTGTTGCCCGATTTTGCTCTACGCGGCGAAGTGCAACAGATCGATGCGCGCGTTGCCGGACGCCTGGAACAGATGGAAGCCCGCGTGGCCGCCATGTTAGAGCAAACCGAAGCTCGCTTCAGCGGACTGGCCGCCCAAATCGAGCAGCGTTTTACCGAAACCCTGGGCCGCCTCGAGCGCCTGGAACAGGCCGAACCTCCGGCTCCGGTGGTGGACACCAGCCACATCGAGGAAGCTCTGGAACAGATGCGCCGGCAGATGAGTGAGTTCCAGGATCTGGTGGCGCAGGATTTCCAGACCTTCGAAAAGTCCCTGCAAACGCAGGCCACCGCCATCGATTCCGCCCGCACCGCCATGGCTCAGACCGACGACCTGGTGGAGCGCGTGGTGGAAGCCCTGGAATCCCTGCAATCCACCGTGCTGGAAAATTCCGAGGAGCGCGCGCTGGCTATCGGATAGCCTTGGCAACGCGCGCTTCGCTTTGCAAGTGGGACAGACGATCGCCCCGTGTCGTCTGTCACCGCCGTTTTACTTCTTCCCTCGCACGCGTCGCGATAGCCGGGCAAGCTCGTCCATCATGGCCTTGCGCGCTTCGGCGAACGCGGCCACCTCGGGCTTGCCCGTTTTGAAATAGTCCAGCACCAGCGCTTCCGCGCCCACCAGTTCGGCCGCCACCTGTCCCACTTCGGACGCGATTTCCAGCGGAACCGTGGTCACGCCGTTGCAGTCCGCGTGAATCAAATCCCCCGGCTGTACGGTCAGGCCGCCCACCCGGACGGTACGGTGCAGGTCCACGATATGGCTGTATCCGTGGGAGCAAATGGCGCCGTTGCTGAAGGCCGGAAAACCCAACCGCCGCACCTGGTCCAGATCCCGCGCCGCTCCGCTGGTCACCAGTCCCACCGCACCGAAAGACTGGTAGGTGGTGCACATGATCTCGCCGAATGTTGCGGCCACGGCGGGATCGTCCAGATCCTGGTAGACCACCACCGGCGGCCCGGGAAGTTCCGAGAAACGCGCCACCTGCTGGTCCAGCGAACCATAGACGTCGCCCTCGCGCCTGGGCAGCGCGCAACGCATAGTAGCGGTTGCGGCGTACCCCACCATGGGAGGCATTTCGGGGAAGCAGGCCCGAATGCGCCCGTCCATGTAGCCTTCGGTGCGCGGGCGAATCTCGAATAGCTCGATGGTGTTGCAGATTGTGGGTGTGTCGTATTGGGCGAGCAGTTTCAGATCGATCATCAACAGTTTATTTTACAGGGTGTCTCGAAATTCGCTTTTATTTTTGAGCCGTTTTTTGTTGACAGTGCCTGTGCGCCACGTGTAACCTACCTGAAACGCTTAGACCTTCCAAGTTCGCGGGCCTGAGCCAGGACTCTTGCTTACCGAGGGGATACACTCATGCGAACACTTGTGGCTGCCGCGGCAGCGATATTGGTCTTTTGCGCGGCCCTGCTGGCCCAGAATTCGTCGTTGAACGGGACAGTTTCTGATCCATCGGGCGCCGTAATTCCAAACGCAGCACTCACTCTTGCCAATCAGCAGACCGGACTCCAGCGTGTCACTGTGTCCGACGCGCAAGGCCGTTACACCTTTGACAGTGTGCCGCCGGGAAATTATCGCATCAGCGCCAAGGCGGCAGGATTTGCGGACGCGATTGTCAACAATATCGAAATTCTGGTGAATCAGCCGGCCACCATCGCGGTGAAGTTCGAAAAGGTCGGGTCCACCAGCGAAACCATTTCCGTGGAAGCCGGCACAACCCAGGTCAACACCGTGGATGCCACGCTGGGCAACGCCATTGAAAGCCACCAGATTGTCGAATTGCCCTCCTACGCGCGCAACGTCGCCAATCTACTCACCTTTCAGCCGGGCGTAAATTTAAGCGGCAACGTCAATGGCGGCAAGAGCGACCAGGGCAACATCACTCTGGATGGGGCGGACGTCATCAACGAGAACAACCGCTCCGCTATGACCAGCGTCCTGAACGTGACCATCGATTCGGTGCAGGAGTTCCGCGTCACCACCACCAACGGCAATGCCGACGAGGGCCGTTCGTCCGGTGCGCAGATCACCCTGGTCACCAAGAGCGGCACCAATCAATTCCATGGCTCGCTTTATGAGTACCGCCGCGGCACCGAAACCGCCGCCAACAATTTCTTCAACAATCTGTCCGGATTACCCCGGCCCGCGCTGCTGATCAATATCTTCGGCGGATCTCTGGGCGGCCCCGTCAAAAAGAACAAGCTGTTCTTCTTCCTCAACTACGAAGGACGCCGCGACGCCAGCGCCAATTCCGCGCTGCGCTCGGTGCCCTCGCCCACGCTCGACCAGGGCCAGGTACTCTACAAGAACACCGCCGGCGCCATTGCCACTTTGTCGCCGGCCCAGATTACGGCCATCGATCAGTCGCACATCGGTCCCAGCGCGGCGGCGCTCGCGCTGTTCAAACAGTACCCCGCCGGCAACGATTATACGCAGGGGGACGGTCTGAACATCATTGGCTACCGGTTCAACTCGCCGGCCCACAATGTGCAGAACACCTATATCACCCGCTTGGATTGGGCGGTCGATAACGCCGGTAAGCATACCGTGTTCTTCCGCGGCCAGTTGCAGAATTACTGGAATAACAACTCGCCCGAATTTCCGGGCCAGGATCCGGCTTCGGTGGGACTCGATAACAGCAAAGGCATTGCCATCGGTTATACCGCGATGGTCAAGCCGAACCTGGTAAGTACATTCCGCTATGGCCTCACCCGGTATGGCGCCGAAACCACCGGGGTGCTGAACGGAAACTATGCCTACTTCCGGAACATCAGCACGCTGTATCCCACCACTACGGATTCGGCGCGCATCATTCCGGCGCACACTGTGAGCGAAGATTTCGCCTGGGTTCACGGCTCGCACGATATTCACTTCGGCGCCATCGCCCGGTTCATTTCCAACCAGTCCAGCAGTCTGGGCGGCACCTTTTCCGACGCGTACGGCAACGCCTCCTGGATGCTGAACACGGGTAAAGAATTGCAGCCTGCCGATCTCGCCTCCAGTTTCCGCACTTCGGAGACGTACGCCATGGTCGCGGTGCTTGGCCTGTTGCCCGAAGGGGACGCGCATTATAACTACACCACCGCCGGGACGGCGCTGGGACCGGGTCAACCCATCATTCGCGATTTCAAGAACCAGGAATACGAGTGGTACATCAGCGATACCTGGCGCGTCACGCGCAACCTCACTATCACCGCGGGCCTTCGCCACTCCCTGATGCCGCCCATTTACGAAGCCAACGGCGCGCAGAGCACGGCAATTCCCGGTTTGAGCAACTGGCTGGCGCAGCGCGACGGCCTCGCCATGGTGGGCGCGCCGCAGAGCCTGGCAACGCCGGTGCAATTCGTGCTTTCCAATTCGGCTCAGGGGCGCGATCTCTATCCCAACCACTTGAAGAATTTGGCGCCGCGCTTGTCGTTGGCTTATTCTCCCAGCGCCCACGACGGGATCGGCAAATTCCTCTTCGGCGGCGAAGGCAAGACTTCCATCCGTGCCGGTTGGGGCATGTTCTACGACCTGTTCGGGCAACCGCTGGCACAATCGTACTCCTCATCGGCGCTCGGGTTCTCCACGTCTCTCTCCAACCCCGCGGGTGTAGTGAGCACGCTGAACAGCCCGCGCTACTCCGGCTTTTACAACCTTCCGGCCGGGTTGTTGCCGCCCGCGCCTCCCGCCGGTTTCCCGCAGGTGGCGCCGAATCTGTTCGCCATCACCAACAGCATCGACGACCAGTTGAAACCTCCCTACACCATGAACATGAACTTCAGCATCGGCCGGGAATTCGGCAAAGGCTGGTTCGTGCAGGGTTCGTATGTGGGGCGTCTCTCGCGCCGCTCCCTCATTCACCGCGACGTGGCCGAGCCCACTAATCTGGTCGATCCTAAATCGGGCCAGACATATTTCCAGGCCGCGCAGTTGCTGGCTACGCAGGGCAACAACAACGTGGCCACCGCCAACGTGGCCAAGATTCCGTTCTGGGAGAATCTCTTCCCCGGGCTCGCAGGCAAGGGTTTGACGGCCACCCAGGAGGCCTATCACATCTACAACAACTATGCTCCCGACTACACCTCGGCGCTCGTCCAGATCGACCAGGCCTGCTCCCCGTCGTGCAGTATTTACGGCCCCTATGCGCTGTTCAATTCCCAGTACTCCGCGCTGTCCACCTTCAGCTCGGTGGGCATGGGCGACTACCACGCCATGCAGTGGACGGTTCGCAAGCGCATGAGCAGTTCGCTCACACTCGACTTCAATTACACCTTCAGCAAATCCGAGGACCTCGGCTCCGGCGGCGAGACCGCCGGCGGTTCCTACGGGTCGCTGATGCAGAACATCTGGTTCCCGCGGCAAATGTGGGCCGTTTCCGACTACGACGCGCGCCACATTGTGAACGCGTTTGCGGTCTGGCAAGTGCCGGTGGGCAGGAACCGGCAGTTCCTCTCCGGCGCCGGGCGGGTGCTGGATGCGGTGGTGGGCGGATGGATGCTGACGCCGACCCTGCAATGGAGCAGCGCCGTGCCGACCGGAGTTGGCGACGGCTCTAACTGGGCCACCGATTGGAACATCACGACCAACGCGGACCAGATCTCACCGGTGAGCACGGGCGTATTCAAGAACGCCTCCGCCATTGCGGGCAAGGGTGGACCGAATCTGTTTTCCGACCCCAACACCGCGTTCAACGCATTTCAATTTGCGCTGCCGGGCGAGAGCGGCACGCGCAACGAACTGCGCCGGCCGGGTCCGTTCGCCATCAACATGAGTCTGGCGAAGGAGTTCACCATTCACGAGAATCACAAACTCCAGATTCGTTGGGAGTCCTACAACCTGACGAACACCACCGTTTTTACGGGCTACTCGCTGAGCCTGGGAACCGCCAGCACGTTTGGCAAGGCCACTAGCGCCGCGGACCCCCGCCAGATGGAGTTCGCCATGCGGTACACATTCTAAGCACCGGCAGAGTCGGCCGCCATGTTGTCTCCCAATTGACGGTTGCGGGCGCGCGTGTTCGCGCGCTGGCCCGCATCTCGCCGCCCCTACCGCTCCCATCGACGACCGCGACATTGCGGCCGTCGCAGTCCGCGCCTTGCGCGAGGAGGGACATGCCGGCGCCGAATAGGTTCTCACCGGTCCTCCAGCGCGGCAGGAGTTACGCATGCCAGCCTTGGTCATCGACATGCTCCTCAGCGGCTGGTCCGCCGCGATCGGTCAGCCCGCCCTGGTGACATCCACGGTGGTGGAAATCACCGGAGCGCCGGCCGGCACGTTCCCCAACTGGGTGGCCGATCACGCTTCGTTATTTTCGGTACCTTGAAGCTACCCGAAAACCATCGCCCGAACAATGGCGCTTCACGTCTCCAGCTTGTAGCGCGTTTGCGCCAGTCCGTATAGCCGGCGCCATAGCAGGCGATTGATCGTCACCACCATCGCCACCATCATTACCGTGGCGGCCAGCAGCAGCGGGAAGTTACCCGCGTCGGTGGCGGCGCTGATGGTGGCGCCCAGTCCCGTGGTGGCAATGGTCTTTTTATTGAAGTGAAAATACTCCGCCACAATGCTGGCATTCCACGCGCCGCCCGACGCCGTCACCATGCCCGTCAGCAGATACGGAAAAATTCCCGGCAGCAACAGTTTGCGCCAGCGCTGCACCGTGCCGAGCTGATAGATGTCGCAGACTTCCTTCAGATCCGTGGGGATGGCCATGGCGCCCGCGATCACATTGAACAGCAGATACCATTGGGTTCCCAACAGGAGCAGGACAATTGCCGCGATGCCCATTCCGCCGCCCACCCGGATCAGCATCAGCAGCACGATCGGAAACAGCGCCGTGGCGGGCACCGACGCCGCGATCTGCGCCAGCGGCTGGACGATTGCCGAGACCTTCGGCCGCAGTCCCACGTACACGCCCACCGGGATGGTCCAGAGCGCGGCCAGCACCAGCGTCACTTCCACGCGTAGAAACGTGGCCCCTGCGCCGATGAAGATGTGCCGCAGGTCGGAACCGGTGACGCCCGCGAGCATCACGAACATGCCGATCACGCCATACAGCAAGCCGCCCACGGCTGCCAGGCCCACGGCCCAGCCGAGCCATTTACGCGCGCCGCCCGCTTTCTGCGCCGGCCCGCGCTCTGCTTCCCGGCGCGCGAAGAACAGGGTGACGGCTTCCCGCGCGGGGTCCAGAGTGATGCGTGACACCCGAGCCACTACCCGCGAATGGCGCAGCATGGTGAGAATCGGCGAGCGCGGGGCTTGCGCCGATTCCACCTGCTCGAACTTGAACTTCTCGCTCCAGGCGATGACCGGCCGCCAGATCAACTGGTCCATCAGGACGATCACCAGGATCATGGCGAACACTCCCCACAGAATCGCGCCCGTATTGCCGGCATTGGCCGCCGTTTGCAGATACGAACCCAACCCCGGAAGCCGCAGGTCGCGCTTGCCCAGCACGAACATTTCGCACGGCATCAGGAAGAACCAGCCGCCCGCCACGCTCATCATCGAATTCCACACCAGCCCGATCGCCGAGTAGGGCAGTTCCAGTTGCGTGAAGCGCTGCCACCAGCTCAGGCGGTAGATTTGCGCCGCCTCGCTCATCTCGCGCGGTATGCTTTTCATACTGGAATACACGCTGAACGTCATGTTCCAGACCTGCCCGGTGAAGATCAGCAGGATCGAACCCAGCTCCACGCCCAGTTGGCGCGTCGGGAACAGGGTCACCATGGAGACCATTACGCCGGGCAGAAAGCTCAGCACCGGGATGGATTGCAGCGTATCCAGCATGGGGATGAGGATCCGCTCCGCCCGGGCATTGTGCGCGGCTACCCAGGCGTACACCAGCGTCACCAGCAGGCTCACCAGGTAGGCGATGGTGAGGCGGGCCACCGAAAACAGGGCGTACCGCGGCAGCGCCCACGGCGTGAGATCGATCTCCGTGTTGGTGTTGACCGCGCCCGTCCAGTAGCGTGCCAGCGAGATCAGCCCGTAGAACAGCGCCAGCCCGGCGAAGACGATCGGCAGATCCTTCAGCAGCGAGGCGGCGCTACTCGGAAGAACGCCAAAGGGTGCCCATGAGGTGGCCTGCCCGCGGCGTTCCGTCATCCCAGTTGCCGCATCGTGGTGGTGTCGTCCGTGTCTTCGGAAGGAGCGTAGAGCATCAGCTTATCGCTCTCGGAATCGTAGCGCAGGATGTCGCCGTAGCGGCCCCAGTTGAGCGCGGTGTCAATCTGGCGGTCCACTTCGGCGTCGGAGAAGTGCTCGTCCAGGATGTCGCGGAAGAACTCCGCCGGCATGGTGTGGTCCTTCTTGGCCTCCAGCGCGCTCTTCATCTGCTGCAACAGGCCCACATGCGCCAGGGCCGCTTCCTGGAACAGGTGCTTGCGGCGTCCGATGTCGGCTTCGGCAAACTCTTTGCCCTGCGGCGTCATCTCCACATCGCCTTTGTCGGCCACCCCGAAGCCCAACAGCGTGCTCGCGTCCACGATGGGCAGCAGGTCGTCCACTTCCATCCGCAAATCGTCGGCGATGCGATACAGATCCTCCTTGCCGTCGCGGTCCGCCAAAAGTTCCAGCAGCCCGGCGATGCTGCCCGGCCGCGCGTGCGGCAGCATGGGATACCGCGCCTTCGGCGCCGTCAATGGCCCCGGTTTCGCTTCGGGCTGGGTAATCAGCTTGTAAATATAGTCCACGTACACCAGGAAATCCGCGGACGTGCGTTCGCGCGGCTGCGGCAGCGGCACCTCGAAATCCGCGCGAATGCGCGCCGGGTTCCGCCCCAGTACCAGCACGCGATCGGCAAGCAGGACCGCTTCTTCGATATTGTGCGTCACGATAAAAATACTGCGCGTGGGAATGCGCTTGCCTATCCACAGCTCCAGCAGTTCGCCGCGCAGGCTCTCGGCAGTCAGAACATCGAGGGCCGAAAATGGTTCGTCCATGAAAAGGATCTCGGGTTCCACCGCCAGGGCGCGGGCGAATCCCACGCGCTGTTTCATCCCACCCGAAAGGTCCTTGGGATAGGCTGTTTCGAATCCCTGAAGTCCCACCGCCGCCAGCGCCGCCGTGGCGCGCCGCGTGCGCTCTTCCTCCGGCATGCTGCGCGCCAGCAGCGGAGCTTCCACGTTATCGATCACGGTAAGCCAGGGGAATAGCGCGAAACTCTGAAAAACGATGGCGACATGCGGCGAGCTCTCGCGCAGCGGCTTTCCATTCCAGAAGACTTCGCCGCTGGAAGGTTGCGTGAGGCCAGTCAAAATCCGCAGGAGCGTGGACTTGCCGGAGCCCGACGGGCCCAGCAGGGCCACGATCTCGCCGGCATGCACCGAAAGATCGGTGGGTGCGATCACTTGCACCTGCCCGCCTCCCGGACGCGTGAATACCTTTTCGATGCCGCGCGCCTCGATGATCGGCGGCTCCGCGGGCGCTGCGGCAACCGGCGCGGCCTCTTCCACCGGCGCCGCGGACAGCGGTTCCTTCTCCTTGTCCGCCAGCTCGTCCATCAGGTGCTGCCAGGCCTCTTCGGGCAGCTCATCGAAGAAGTGGAGCCGCTCCGCCGCATTCATCTGATCGACGATGGAGTTCAGCTCCTCGGGTGTGCGGGAGTGCAGCAGGACGTAAGCGTGATAATACGGAAACGCCCCCACCAGCCTGGCCGCAAAGCCGGTGGGGATCTTGCGAAACAGCGTCTGCTGCTCTTCGAAGGGCAGCTCCATCATCAGCTCGGCGGCGTCCGATGGTTCCATCTGCTGTAACAGGCTTACTGCCTGGTCCCAGCGGCCGTGGGCGAGCATCGAGCGTAGTTTTTCGCGGGTAGGCGGCGTGGTCAAACCATCAGCCTACTATAGTTCTGTTGCGTTTGGCTTACAGGCCGGCCGCCGCCCTAAAATGTCAGCCGCAGCCCCAGTTGCACGTTGCGCATCGCTCCCGCTGTTCGGATGGTTCCGAACGCCGCCGAGCTGAGCGTGCCGTTCGGCCCGCTGAGATTCACGAAGTTAAAGAAGTTCGTGAATTCGCCGCGCGCCTGCAGCGTAACTCGCTCGAGGAACCGGAAGTTGCGGAAGATCCCCATGTCCACGTTGCGGTATCCCGGCGCATCCGCTACGTTGCGTCCCAGGTTGCCGTCCGTGCCCGCGGCCGGCTTGGCGAACGCGGCCTTATTGAACCACGCATTGCTCACGTCGTTGCGCGACCGGTTCGGATCCAGCTTGTAGTCGCCCACCACGTTGGCCCGGTCATTATTGGTGCCATCCAGGTTGATGTCGCTGCCCGACGTAATATTGAACGGACCTCCGCTCTGCAGAGTCATAATGGCCGAAAGCTCCCAGCCGTTGATGATGTGACGCAGGAACGGGTTCACGTGGCCGAAGTAGTCCATGGTCCAGATCGCCGATGCCGATGCCGCCTGCCGCCGGTCGTTATCCGAACGGCCCCGCTCCAGCGAGAGATTGCGATAATCTTCCGCGCCGCCGTTAGTCGTGTTGTTATCCAGTTGCACGCCTTCCAGGTCCTTGGAGTACGTGTAGTAGCCCTTCACGCTGAAGTGATGCGAGAAGCGCTTGTCCACCGTCACCTGCAGCGCGTTGTAGGAGGTTTGCATCACGCTCTGCACGGAGTAGATGTTGGACAGAATATTGGTCTCGATAGGCCGGCGGGAATTCACGTTGCCGGTGGTCGCCGTGCTGTTGTAGTACGGATAATTCAGATCTTGGGCGAAGGGCAGCCGGTGCCCCAGCGAGCCCACATACGCGGCCGTCACAGTCAGGTCCTTGACCACCTCCCGCTGCAACGAAAAGTTGAGCTGGTATGTGTACGGCCACCGGTAATTGGGCGCGATGCCGTAAATCGCCGCCGGCAGAATGAACTGCGGGTTTGTCGGATTGTAGCTGTATGGGAAGGGATTCGCGCCGCCCGGCAGCAAGCCGTACGGATTCGTCAGTGACTGCACATTATTGAACTGCTCCCGCACCGAGAACGGCTGATAGTTGGACGTGGAGTTCCACTCGTTCCCCGACACGCTGCCGTAGAAAATGCCGCCCGCGGCCCGAACGGAAGTCTTGCCGTCGCCGAACGGATCCCACGCGATGCCGATGCGCGGCGAAAAGTTGGTCTTCTGCGCGCTCACAATGCCTCGGCCGATTCCCGGATCGCCGGGCACCAGCAAGCCCGTCGGTACGTTCGCGCCCTTCAGCACCCGCGATTGCACGCCAAACTCGAACGTCGATTCCCGGTCGAACGGATCGGTCGGCGGCGTTTGCAGGTCCCACCGCAGTCCCAGGTTCAGGGTCAGCCGGTTGCTCACGCGGTAATCGTCCTGCACAAACAGCCCGGCGGACCAGAAATTATCCATCGCCGTGATCGGCGCATCCTGGTTCATCGTCACCGGCAATCCCAGCACAAAATCCGCCAGCGCATTTCCGGAATACTGCGACCCCAGCTTGGTGTTGGCCGTCTTGGTGCCCGTAAAGCTGAACACGCCATAATTGTTCAGCAGCGTCTGCTGGATATCCTTATCCAGAGAAAGCTCGCCGCCGAACTTCAGCGTGTGCCGGCCGTGCGTATAGCTCAACTGGTTGCGCGTGGAATAGAAATTCGTGCCCGCCACCGGTCCCGAAATCGCCTGTGACAGCGTGAAGTAGCCGGTCACGGTGATCGAGGGCAGGGAAGGCTGCCCTTGCACTCCGAAGTTCGATCCCAGGTCCCCCAAAGACATCACCGGCGTGCTCAGGCGCCCGCCGAAATTGCGTGTGTACGTCACCCAGAACTGATTCACCATGTTGGCGCTGATGCTGTACGTGTCGCTCAGGTTCACGTTCTGCTGGCGCCAGTCGAAATTCTGCGTGGACCAGGGCAGGTTGCCGCCGGGAGACTGCGCATTGTGCCCGCTGGTTTCGTAGTAGGTTCCACTCAGCCGGTTGACATCGCTGAAAGAGTGGTCGATCTTCGCCAGATACTCCGAAGTGTTGTAAGGATTCGGTATGGTTCCCTGCCAGAAATTGTTGGCCAGGTTCGCGGCCGGAACATACTTCGCCATAATGTTCTGCGCCGTGGGATCCAGCCGGTTCGCGGGAATCACCGCGCCCGGGAAAGGCGCACTGTTCAGCGCATCCACGGGCGCGATCTTCGACTTCGAGAAATCGCCCGAGCGCTCCAGCGACGTCGGCACAATGGCACTGTTCAGGAACGAGCTCATGATCTGCCGCAGCCCCGAGTATGTGCCGAAGAAAAAAGTTTTGTTTCTGCGAATGGGACCGCCGATACTGCCGCCGTACTGATTGCGATGCAGCGGCGTAGCCGATATCGCGCCCCAATTGTAGGCATTCAAATCGTTATTGCGGAAGAATTCGAACAGCGATCCGTGAAACTGGTTGCCTCCGCTCCGCGTAATGATGTTGATCACGCCACCCGCGAAGCGGCCGTATTCCGCGCTGTAGCTGTTGGTCACCACGCGGAACTCCTCGACCGCGTCCGGATTCGGGGCGATGTTCCCGGTGTTCCGCAGCCCGGTCATGTTGGTGCCGCCATCCATATAATAGTTCACCGAACCCAGCCCGCCATCCACGCCCCCGTTGATCATCGTGCGCTGTTCCGGAAAGCCCAGCACGATGCTGTTGCCCGTGGATTGCACGCCCGGGATCAGATTTAACAGAGAATATACGTTGCGCCCCACAATCGGCAGCGTTGTGACTTCGGCATTCTCCACCGTGCGCCCGATCTGCGCGTTATCCGTGTTCACCAGCGGCGGAGCCGCCGTCACATTGATCTCTTCGGTGATCGTGCCGACGTCCAGCGCCGCATCGACGCGCAGATTCACGTTGATGGTCAGGGTCACGTTGGTCTGCACGAATTTCTTGAACCCGGCGGCCGTGACTTCCACGCTGTACGCGCCAACCGGCATGAAATCGAAACGATACTGTCCTTCCGATCCGGTCTGCGCCGTCCGCGACTGGTTCGTCCCCACATTCGTTGCCGTCACCTCGGCGCCCGGCACAATGGCTCCGGATTTATCGGTCACGGTGCCATAAAGAGTCGTAGTAGTCTGCGCGCTCACCACTGACGCGCATATCAGAAAGAGCGTGATCGCGAGTAAACACACTCCGGCTTTCTTACACATGTAACCTCCTGGTTGCGCCGCGGCGGGTCTTGCTGGCGCTCCGCCCGCGGCTTCGTGCTATTTCTGCCCCTGCAGTCTCAACAGTGTTTCGAGTAAGTAGTAATCCCCGTAAGTCAACATTCCGTCCACCGGCCGGGTGCCCGTTCCATGGCGAAACACACCCGGCGGAGTCCGGTCATCTCCGCCCACCGGTGCGAGATACCGGTCGATCAGGGTCTGTACAATGGTTTCCGCGTCGCGCCGGTACTGCGCCGCGCGCGCCTGGTCCTGCACTAATTCCGACAGCCGCAGCAGGCCGCCCGCCAGAATCGCCGCCGCCGAACTGTCGCGATTCCGGAAGAACACGCCCTCGTCGCAGAAGTCGTACCACGGCACGCCGTCGGCCGGCAGATGCTCCAACGCGTAACGGGCCGTCTTTTCCGCCACCGCCAGCAGCTCCGCGTCATGCGTTGCCTTCGCCGCCTCGGCAAAGCCGTACACCGCCCACGCCTGCCCGCGCGACCACGCCGAGTCCGCGGATAATCCCTGGTGCGTGTGCGTGAATACCACCTGGCCCGCCGGCGTATGATTGGGATACTCCAGTGTCTTATTGCTGGACGTGAACGTCTGCCGGTTATCGCCGGGATTGTAGTGTACCGATTGCGCCACCGACCCGTCCGGCCGCACCAGCCACTCGGCCGACCGCACCGCGTGCCGGTGGCCCAGGTCCAGCCATACCGGGTCGCCGGTCTCGTGCGCGGCCCACCACCAGATCTGCAGATTCATCATGGTGTCGATGATGGTATCGTCGCCGTTGAGTCCCCAACTGGCCACCAGGTTGGTCAGTGGGTTGTAGAGTTGCTTCAAGCGGGCCGCGGCGCGCAACCCTTCGGCGCGGTACTTCGGATCTTGAGTCGCCTCATAGCCCAGCACCGAAGAGTACAGATTCAGGAAGCCGGTATCGTGGTTCTGCTGGTCCTGCATTCCCATGATCCGCGAGGTCCACAGCTCCGCCCACTGTCTGTAGCGGGAATCGTGCGACTGGCCGTACAGCTTCCACAATTCGCCGGGCCAGAATGCGCCGGTCCAGAAATAGCCTTTGCCGGGAGTCCACTCTCCCGTTGCTCCGTTGCCCTCCGTGAAAAAGCCCGTACCCTGGAATTTCGTCACCGTCCCCGGCATGGATTGCTTCACCAGCGGCTCGAACTTCTCCGCCGTGCGGCGGGCCGCCTGCTCCATCAACGCGATCGCTTCACCGTAGCTCCGCTTTGCCGCACCCTGGCGCAGGGTATCGGGGGGCGCGCCCTCCGGAGCGGCCGTGACCGAAAGCGTGGCCACTTTCACGGGAGTCTCCATGCGTGCGCTGACGGCCTTCAAATACGTCACGAAGCTGTCGCGGGTGGGCCGCGCGGCGGGCAGCGTGAGCGTTCCGCCATGCATCCGGCCGGCCGGCTTCTCATCGTTCACTACCAGCCGCTCGGTATTTTCCTGGTCCCACATCGCCGCCCCGTATAGATGCGCCATTCCGTTCCGCAGGTGCAGTTCCAGCAGACGGTTGGATTCGTCCGCGCCCACCGCGCCCGCTTCTTCGCGCCGAGCCAGTACGCCCACTCCCAGGTTTTCATCCGGCAGATCCGTGAGCTGCGCCTTGTTCCCGGAGAGCACTACCTGCCGCCCCCACGTCGCCACCACGCCCGCCGGCGCGACCGCCGCGTCCAGATTTTCCATGCCGGCCTTGATCGGAACCCCCGTGACGAACGCGATGCCCTCGCCGTTCTTCACCGTCACGCAATGTTCGAATCCGTGCTCGCCGGCCCATTGGGTAATGCGGCTCTCCAGGTCCACCGTGCGCGCGCCGATCTTCCAGCCCGTGTAATTCAACAGCAGCATGGCCCGGACCGGCCCCGCCGCAACCACCCGCCACTTGCGGTCCGCCACCTCCGCCACAGGGGTCACTTTGCCATCCACCAGCGCGCCGATCCCGGCCACTCCAATCGCCTTACCGATGCCGTAGATATCCCGCCCGAAGGGGCTCTCCTGGTGATACACGTACTCCGGCGAAGCGAACAGATCCAGGTACAGCCCGGGCCGCCGCTTGCCGAACAGATCGATGGCGTTACGTTTATCGAAGTAGATGCGCCAGGCCGTTTCCTCGGATTCCCAGCCCGGCCCTTCGTAATGCACGGCAAACTTCGCATCGGTCCGTTGGGGATAGACCGAGCGGAGCCGCTGTATGGTGGGCGCATCGCCGTATGCCACCGTGACGATGCGCGTCTGGTGCGGCTTCAAATCGATCTGGAAGGCCAGTTCGTCCCATTTGCCATCGCCGTCCAGGTCGTCCGCCTGCGACGGCAATTCCGTGGTTTCCAGGACCGCGGCGTCCTCCGCCGGCGTGGCCGCATTGCTGGTGGTCACAATCGCGTTCCCCGCCGTGAAATCCTTGGCGATCGCCTTCAGCGCGCTCACCGCCAGCACCACGTTCTGCGCCTGCCGCGCCTCCCCTCCCGGGTTGGTCACCGCCAGCTTCAGTACCTTGATGTGCGACTCCGCGCCGGCAGCCGCCGCGGTTAGCAGAAGGAGTGCCGCGCAAGCCCAGCGGGGCGCGACGCGCCGATGCCGCATCGTTATTTTCCCCCGCGCGACGCTTCCAGGCCCGAGCCGCCCTGCGCGTATTCCGGCTGCACGTTGACTACGCCGAACTCCCGGTCCGCTACTTCCCGGTGCGCCGCCATGATCCACAGGAAACCAATACTGCTCCCCGGCGCCGCCACGTTCGGGTGATACCCCTGCGGCATCACCACGCAATCGCCCTCGCGCACAACCACGGCCAGTTCCGGATCTTGCGGATTGGTATAAACCAGTTGAATGCCCCACGCGGGCGCGGGCATGTCGATGTAGACGTACGCTTCCTCCAGCGTGGCGCCATGTTCGTGCGGTGGCCAGCTTGTCCAGTTGCCCGGTTCGCTGAACGTCACTCCCGCCAGAATCCGGCCCGCCTGCACATTCTTGCCGATCACGATATTCAGATCGCGCGTGTTGTTCGCGCCGCCCGCCTGAAAATGCAGCGCGGGATCCTCACGCACTTTCGCGAAGGAAACGAACTGCACCGGATACGTGCCCTCCACCGGAGCCGCAATCTCGGCAAAGTCGCAGCCTTCGGCGGCAGGCGTCACCTGCACCCGGCATCCGCGCGGCGCATACACCGCGTCGTACGGCGTCGCGGCGAAGCGCTGCCCGTCCACCTCCACTTCGGCCTTGCCGCGCAGGCAGATCAGACCCGTCTCGCGTTCGCCGGTGGCAAATACCAGCGCGTCCTCGCCGCCATCCAATATGATGCGGCCATAGTGCAGGCGCCGGACGGCGCCGTTGCCCGGGGCCAGCGAACAGGTCCGGCCCTTTGCGCGGTTCGTCCCGCGCCTCACGCAGTCTTTTTCACTCAGGCGATAAGCGGCGCTGCTCATCGATCACTCCAGTTCACAATGTGAAATGCTCCGTACCGTATGCTGTCCCTGAGTCTATTGCGTTACAAACGGACTGTCAATACCGAAATTAGCAAAATCTGAACCGCCGTGTACTACAATGTGAAACGAGATGACCACAGGCACAACGGCAGACGCGGGCGGTGTCCGCGTGCTCCACAAGACCCTCGACATTCTGGAAACCATCAAATCCCGCGAGTCCGGCTTCAGACTGGCGGAACTGTCGCGCGAGGTGGAACTGCCCAAAGCCACGGTATATCGCATCCTGACTACGCTGGAGGGCCGCGGCTATCTGGACCGCGCCGCCGACGGCAGTTACCGCATGGCCAAAAAGCTCTTCGAGTTGCAACGCTCCGAATCGATGGAACAGGTCCTGAATCGCGTCGCCCAGCCCATCATGGAACGTATCGTGGAGGCGACCAAGGAGACCGTCAACCTGGGAATTCTGGATGCCGGCGAAGTGGTCGTCATCAACACCGTGGAAAGCCCGCAAGCTGTGCGCATGTCTTCCAAGATCGGAAACCGGCGGCATCTGCACTCCACCGCGCTGGGCAAGATCTTTCTCGCCGGACTGCCCGAAAAGGAATTCCTTCGCCTGATCCGCATGAAAGGGCTTCCCCGCCTGACGGACCAAACCCTCACCGGCAGGCCGGCGGTCATCGAAGAAATCAATCGCGTCCGCAAGCAGGGTTGGGCCATGGACAACCAGGAAAACGAGATCGAAGGCCGCTGCATCGGCGCCCCCATCCTCACGCCGGACGGCCGGGTGGTCGCCGCGCTCAGCATCTCCGGCCCAGTCTTTCGGATGGACGTCGCTCGCGCCAAGTCCCTGGTTCCGCAGTTGCGGGCGTTTTGCGCGGAGATCTCCGGGAAACTGGCCGCGCTGCGGTAGCGGGGCTGGGTTCGCGACGGTCCTGCTGTTACCATCAGGGTGAATGCGGAGAGAACGCGAGCCATCGGCCATCAAACGGGAACTGTTGCGGCTGGCGACCGAATTTCGGCGCGCCATCCAGCAATCCGACAATGTTCCCGAGGTGCTGCGCTCGCGCTTCCAGCGATTCCCCAACGACATGTGCGAGTTTGCCAGCAATCTGCTGGGACGGTATCTCACGGGCGAGGGATTTGAAAATGTGCGCTACGTTTGCGGAAGCCGTCGTCTGCAAGCGCGGTACAACGATCAGAGGCACGCGTGGCTGGAGGCTCAGGGATACATCATCGACATTACCGCCGATCAGTTTCCCGACGGAATCGGCCCGATCATTGTCACCAATGACCGCTCCTGGCATTCGCGGTTTCGTATCTTCGAAAGCCGGGACGCCACGAATCTGACGGATTATCCTGTGGCGGCGCAACGGCAGTATGACGATCTGTTTCGCCGCCTCGCCGGGAAGATCGCGCCCGGTTTGCCGGACTCCCAGGGGTGACGCTACCGGTTAAAGCCAGTCTCACGGCCGGCGAGAATCTCTAACACGAAACACCTTTGGCAATAAGAATTGCAGAACTGTTTATCTGTTATATTCAGCTTGGGTCGTAACTATGGAACGGACAATTTCATTCACGCTGAACGGCCAGGCAGTCACGGTGAAAGCCGATGACGAACGCATGTTGCTGTGGGTACTGCGCGGCGATATGGGCCTGACCGGTTCGAAATTCGGGTGCGGCGAAGGACTGTGCGGCGCCTGTACCGTAATCCTGGAAAAGGAGGCGGTGCGCGCCTGTGTGACTCCGTTGAAATCGGTGGCGGGCAAGCACGTGATGACCATCGAAGGGCTTGGCCGCAACGGGCTGCACAAGGTGCAGCAGGCCTTCCTGAGTCATCACGCGTTCCAGTGCGGATACTGCACGCCGGGCATGATCCTTACGGCCTATGCGCTGCTGTTGCAATCGCCCCATCCGACGCGCGAGCAGATTGCGCTGCACCTGGAGGACAACCTGTGCCGCTGCGGCGCGCACGGACGAATTCTGGACGCCGTACAGGAAGCCGCGGGAACCGTAAAGGCGGGTGCGTGATGAGTGACCTGACCCGTCGTGACTGGATGGGAGCCGCCGGCGCCGGCCTGTTCATCTTCTTCCACACGGATCTGGCGAACGCCCAGGAGCCCGCCCGCCTGCCGGGGCGCCAGAGCGGTCCGGTGGACCTGAATGCGTATCTGAAGATCGGCGCGGACGGGCGCGTGACCTGTCTGGCCGGCAAGGTGGAACTGGGGCAAGGCTGCATGACCGAACTGGCGATGGCCCTGGCGGAAGAACTGGACGTGCCGTTCGATCGCGTGGACGTGGTGCTGGGCGATACCGACCTGTGCCCGTACGACATGGGAACGTTTGGCTCGATGACGACGCCGCTGCTGATCCCGGTGGTCCGCCGGGCGGGAGCGGAGGCCAAGGCCGTGCTGCTGCAACTGGCCTCGGAGCGGCTGAAGACGCCCGTGGAGCAGTTGCACGTGAAAGCGGGCGCCATCGGCGAACTGACTTACGGGCAGTTGGTGGAAGGTAAGCGGATTGAGCGGCGCCTGGTGAACGTGCCGGTGAAAGCGTCGGCCTACCAGGTGATCGGAACTTCTCCGCGACGCAAAGACGCCATGGAAAAGGTGAGCGGCTCGGTGACATACGCCGGCGATATGCGCTTGCCCGGCATGCTCCACGCGGTGCTTCTGCGGCCGCCGGCAGCAGGGGCGAAGCTGAAATCGGCGGACACTTCGGCGGCGGAGCAGGTGAAAGGCGTGCAGGTGGTGAAGGACGGCGGAACGATTGCCGTGCTGCACGAACACCGCGATATCGCCGTGGAGGCCCTGGGCCGGATCAAGGCGCAGTTCGATAGTGCCCCGGCGGGTCCGGACGACCGCAGCATCTTCGACCACATCGTCAAGAACGCGCCGCCGCCTCGTGAGGTGGCGCAGAGCGGCGATCTGGCCGAAGGGGAACGGCTGTCCGGCGCCATGGTCGAGCAGACGTACCTGAACAGTTATGTGGCGCATTCGCCGATGGAGACGCACTCCGCCACGGCGCAGTTCGAGGACGGCAAAGTCACGGTATGGGCCAGTTCGCAAGCGCCGTTCCAGGTGAAGAACGCGGTGGCGGCGGGGCTCGGCATACCAGCCGGCAAAGTGCGCGTAATTTCGCGATACGTGGGCGGCGGATTCGGCGGCAAGACGGAGGCCGATCAGGGAGTGGAAGCGGCGCGCCTGGCCAGGATTACCGGCAAACCGGTACAGGTGGTCTACAGCCGCGCGGAGGAGTTCGCTACGGATCGCTTCCGTCCGGCAGCCGTGATGAAGATCCGGACCGGCCTCGCGGGCAACAAGATCGTGCTCTGGGACGGTCAGGTATTCGGCGCGGGAGACAGGGAAGCGGCCCCGTTTTACGATATTCCGCACAAGCGTGTGACCTCGGCGGGCGGGTGGCAGGGCGGAAATCCTCCGGACATGCATCCGTTCCGTGTGGGACCGTGGCGCGGTCCTTCGGCGAACAGCAATACGTTCGCGCGGGAATCGCACATGGATGTGCTGGCCGCCAAAGTGGGGATGGATCCGCTGGAGTTCCGGCTCAATCATCTGAGCCATGCCCGCATGCGGCGCGTGCTGGAGACCGCCGCGAAGCACTTCGGATGGCAGGCGGGACGGGGGTCCACCGGACGCGGAGTGGGGATGGCTTGCGGGATGTATTCCAACGCCTGCAACGCCACAATCGTAGAACTGGCGGTGAATCGCGGCGCCGGCACGGTGCGGGTGAAGCGCGTGGTGATGGCGCTGGATGTGGGGCTGGTGATGAACGCGGATGGCCTGCGGCAGCAGGCGGAAGGCTGCGCGATGATGGGGCTGGGCGCGGCCCTGACGGAGGAAATTCGGTTTCGCGATGGAGAGGTGCTCAACCGGAATTTCGATAGCTACGAGATTCCACGCTTCTCGTGGCTGCCGAAGACGGAGATTCTTCTGGTGGACAATCCGGAAAACCCGGCTTTAGGGGGTGGCGAGCCGCCCATCATCGCGATGGCGCCGGCCATTGCCAACGCCATCTACGATGCCGTGGGAGTTCGCCTGTTGCAGTTGCCGATGACGCCGGAGCGCGTAAGAGCGGCGCTTGCACTTATTGCGGCAACTGGAACTGAACGTGACGCTCGCGATTTAGTTGCTGGCTGAGCGAGCGGTCCACGTTGCTCAGGGGCACCTGTTGCTCGCTGTGCTCCAGGGTCACATAGTGCAGCGTCTGTCCGTTTACCCAATAGGCTGCCGCGGCGCGAATTATGCCGTCCTTCATGGCCACCAGGTAGAGGGGGGAACCGGTTGAAGAAGCGCCGCCACCGGCAGCGGGCGCGCTGACGCCGCCCGGATTCACTTCCTGCCCGTATTGATCGTAAGTGCGGATCACCGGCTGCGCGCGCTCCACATACACAGTGTTCGTCATGGGTTGTGTTTGCGCAGGGTAGATCACGCTGACGTTGGGTGAGGATTGATACGCCGGGTAGTTGTATCCGCTGGAGTAATCGTAGGGAGAGCTGTAATCGTAGCTGTCGTAATATCCGGGCCAACCCAGATCCCAGCCAAGGCCTAAGCCCCAATAGGGAGAGTAGCCGCCCCAGCCGTAGCCATACCCGCCATACCCGCCATAGCCGCCCCAACCGTATCCGCGATTACCGAATCCATAGCCGCGTCCGAAATTGCCGACAAAGCCGCCACGGCCGAAATTGCCAACGAAGCCGCCGCCCCCACCGCCTCGATAGCCAGAGCCACCGAACCCGCCGCCGCCGCCGCGGAATCCACCGCCACCGCCGCCGCCGCGGAAGCCACCGCCGCCACCGCCGCCGCCGCGGAAGCCACCGCCTCCGCCACCGCCGCCGTGGGAACCGCCACCGCCACCGCCACCACCGTGACCTCCGCCGCCGCGTTGCGCCATGGCGCCGCCGGCGAGCAGAGAACTTAAGGTAAGAATCAGGAGTACCCTCATAGTCGCTGCCCTCTACTTCGGAGCTTACTCCCTACTGCAACTACCCGCAAGCGTGCCGGCAGCGCACACCGGCAGAGGACCGCTGTTCCATTACTATCGTATTAGATGATCTATACCTGTTACGAGATGATGCAGGATTGCCGCGCCGATAAACCCGAGGGCTGGGTCTACTTTCTCACCAATTACGTGCCGCTGATCCGCAAACTGCTGGCGCATTACGGCGATAGCGGGGCGCTGGAGCGGGTGTTGGTAGCGATTCGCAAGCCGGAATCCAGTATGTTCCAATCCCTGGAGCCGGCGCCGGAGCGCTGGTTTATCGCCGAACTGCGGCAAAGGGTGCTGGCGGAGACTCCGGCGGCCGCGCCCGGGATCGCGATCGATCTGGAAACGGTAGCCGGAGCACTGGAGCCCCTGACGCTGGTGGAGAAACAAGTGGCGTGGATCGAGACCATGCGCTACGATTCCGCCGAAACCGGAGCCATGATGCGGATGGCGCCGAAGACCGTGGAGAAGATCCGCGACCGCGCCGCGGAACTGCTGCGGGGAAAAGTGGACGCCTGGAATCGCAGCCTGCTGGCGTCCAACGGACGCCTCGTGGGTGAGGCGGCCGCTGCCGGCGCCGGCAAGGATTGCCTTCCGGCCAAGGTGTTCCTGGACATCCTGGACGGCCGCACCACCTGGCGCGGGCGCGAGACCATGGAGCAGCACGTGTTGCGCTGCTGGCACTGCATCGATCGCTTCTGCCGGATGGTGGAGGTGGTCGAGCTGATTCGCGGCGTCCAGCCGCTGACGGAGGAAGAGGCCGCGCCGTTCCGCAGGCTGCTGGGCGTGGAACTGCCCCGGCAATCGCTCTGGAAGCGCTTCGTAGGATAGGCCGCGGCCTGCCCTATTGACATTCTATAGGGGCGAGGATTATTCTCCGTATAGATTATCTATAGGAGGTGCCGCGTGAGCCTGATGCGCAATCTGTTCCGCAGACGCCAGGTGGAAGATCAACTGGATGCCGAACTCCGGGGGTACCTGGATCTGCTCACCGATCAAAAACAGCGCCTCGGATTGGCTCCGCGGGATGCGCGGCGGGCCGCCCTGCTGGAATTGGGAGGCGTGGAACTGGTGAAGGAGCAGTGCCGCGACGTGCGCCGGGGCGCCTGGTTGAATGGTCTGATGCAGGATGCGCGCTACGCCGTACGGGGTCTGCGTAAGAGCCCGGGCTTTACGGCGGTGGCCGTGCTCTCGCTGGCCCTGGGGATCGGCGCCAATTCGGCCATTTTCGGCATGTTCTACGCGGCTTTCCTGCGTCCTCTGCCGTATCCTCACGCGGACCGCCTGTTCGCGCTCAACCGCGCCGGCTTCGGGGTGTTGACACCAGAGCTGATCCTATGGCGCAGCAGCGCGCGTGCCTGGGACGTGGCCGGTTGGGACGACGGCGCCACAACCATCACCGGCGCGGGAACTCCCGAACGCCTGGATTCGGCCAGCGTTTCAGCGAATGTTCTCCGCGTGCTGGGCGTGCAGCCGCTGATCGGCCGCGGGTTCACCGATGCCGACGGCCGGCCCGGCATAACCGCCTCCGCGATCCTCTCCTACGATTTGTGGCAGCGGAAGTTCGCGGCCGAGGCGGCCATAGCCGGACGCACGGTTCTACTGGACGGAAAGCCGGCCACCATCCTGGGAGTCATGCCTCCCGACTTCCTTTTTCCGGGCTATCCGGGCAGCTACCGGCCGGACCTGCTGGTGGTGTCTCCGCAGCCGGCGCAGCCGGACTGGTCCCTGGACACGGTGGAGGGTTTTCGCGCGATTGGCAGGTTGCGCGACGGTTTCACCCCGCGGCAGGGGCTCGGCGAACTGACCGCACTCTGTTCACAGCCGGAAATGGTTCAGTTTTTGAAGCACTGGGGCGGCCGGAATACCCGCGTTGGGTTAACGCCTTTGCAGGAGGCGCTGAACGGCCGGAGCCGCCCGGTGCTGGGACTGCTGCTGGCGGCGGTGGGCCTGCTGCTGTTGATCGCTTGCGTGAATGTGGCCAATCTGCAGTTGGGCCGGGCCGCGGCGCGTCACCGCGAGTTGGGCCTGCGCGCTGCGCTGGGGGCAGGCAGGCTGCGGCTGGCGCGCCTTTTGATCGTGGAAAACCTGGCGCTTTCGGCACTGGCAGGCGCGGCCGGATTCCTGGCCGGGTCGGGTTTGCTGCACCTTTTACGAACGGCGCAAGGGCTTCCTATCGTCGGGCTCCGCGACCTTCGGCCGGGCTGGATGCTGGGCGGCGCGGCGCTGGCGCTGGCCACCCTGGGCGGCCTCGCGATGGGGCTCGCGCCGGCCTGTTTGGCTCCGCGGCTGGAACTGAACCAGGTGCTGAAAAGCGGTGCTACCGGAGCCATAGGCGCGCACAAAAGCTGGGTGCGGCCGGCGCTGGTGATTACCCAGGTGGCGCTGGCGCTGGTGCTGCTGCTGGGCGCGGGACTGCTGCTGCGCAGCCTGGCCGGCGTGCTGGCCGTAGATCCCGGATTCAGCCCGGCAAAGGTTTTGACAGCCCGGCTGCAACTGCCGAATGCCCGCTATCCTTCCCAGCCGCAGCAGCGCGCGTTCATTCAGGCCCTGCTGGATGCCGCGGCCAGTCTGCCGGGCGTGGAATCGGCCGCTACGGCGAACAGCATACCGCTGACTAACTATTCGCTGGGCGGCATCGTGCGGTTGGAAGGCGAACCGGTTCACCGGACGGGCATGGTTGGGACCGGAGCTGTACGCTCCAGCGCCATCGTGAGCGTGACCCCGCAGTATTTCCACACCATGGGAATCCGTTTGCTGCGGGGGCGTTCCTTCAGCGGCCGGGAACGCGCGGAAGGCCCACCGGTTGTGGTGGTGAACGCGCTCGCCGCGCGGACCTTCTTCGGAACAGAAGATGTGGTCGGCAGGCACCTGCAATCTCTCAGTCAGGGCGACGACAAGCCCTGGTGGACCATCATCGGAGTCGTGGACACCGTGCGCACGCAGGGCCCCGAAGTGAAGCCCGAGACGGAGCTGTTTATTCCCGAGTCGCAGTTCGTTTCCCGGCGAGTGCACGTGGTGGTGCGCACCAGGGGAGATCCACTGGCGCTGGCGCAGGGGTTGCGCGCGGTGGTGTGGTCGCTGGATAAAGACATGCCCCTCACCGGCGTCGCGACCATGGAAGAGATGCTTTCGCGCCAGGGCGCTGGGCGGCGCGCGCAGACGCTGCTGCTCTCGGCGTTCGCCTTTCTGGCGCTGTGCCTGGCGGCCGTGGGCATCTACGGAGTGGTCTCCGAAGCCGTCAACCGGCGCACGCGGGAGATCGGCTTGCGCATGGCGCTGGGTGCGCGCGCCAGTGACGTGATGCGCCTGGTGATGCGGCGGAGTTCGCTGCTGGCGCTGGCGGGCATCGCCGCCGGAACCGCCGCGGGCGCTTACCTGGTGCGCTATCTGGCGTCGCAGTTGTTCGGGGTCGCGCCGGGAGATCCGCTTACCTTCGCCGGCGCGGCCGTGCTGCTGCTGGCTGTCGCGCTGGCCGCGAGCTATCTGCCGGCGCGCCGCGCCATCCGCATCGACCCGGTGGCCGCCTTGCGCTGCGAGTAGCGTCGCCAGCCGGCTCCTGTTGCTTTCCCAAATGAATCGTGTCATGCTTCCTGTTGGGAACCCAATAGAGGAAGCGGATATGCGAACACTCAGGCGAATCTTCAGGCGACTGACTTCTTGGGCGACAACGCAACGGGACGAGGAGCGGCTGCGCGCGGAAATCGAAGAACACCTGGCGCTGCAAACGGCCGAAAATCTGCGGGCCGGCCTGTCGCCCCTGGAGGCGCGCCGCCAGGCGGTCTTGCAGTTCGGCGGCGTGGAAGCGATCAAGGAAAGCTATCGCGACCAAAAAGGTCTGCCGCTTCTGGAAAGCCTGATCCAGGATACACGCTACGCCCTGCGGCGTTTGCGAAAGGCCCCGGCGTTCACCGCCGCAACGGTCGCGACCCTGGCCCTGGGCATCGGCGCGACCACTGCGATTTTCACTCTGGTGAATGCCGTTCTGCTGAAATCGCTGCCCGTGGCCAGGCCCGCCGAGTTGTATCGCCTGGGACGGGAAACCCGCTGCTGCTACATGGGCGGATACAGCCAGGAGAAAGGGTTCTCCCTGTTCTCCTACGACTTGTACCAATATTTGCGAGACCATACCAAAGGCTTTTCCGAACTGGCCGCCGTTCCGTCCATTCAGTCGCTGTTCGGCGTGCGGCGCGCGGGCAGTCCCGAGGCCGCCCAAAGCTCTCCCGGCGAGTTCGTCTCCGGCAATTACTTCACCATGTTCGGCATCGGCGCGTATGCCGGGCGCGCGCTGACGGACCGCGACGATCGAGCCGGCGCTCCGCCGGTGGCGGTGATGAGTCATCGTCTGTGGCAGGAAAGGTATGGATCGGATCCGTCGGTGATCGGCAGCGTTTTCAACCTCAATGACAAGCCCTTTACCGTGGTGGGAATCGCCCCGCCGGGTTTCTTCGGGGACACGCTGCGCGGCACTCCGACCGATTGGTTTCTTCCGCTGAATACGGAACCCTTCGTCGAGAGCGATGCCGATCTCAAGAAATACGACACCCACTGGCTGCACCTGATCGGCCGCATCCGGCCCGGCGTGGTGCCGGCATCCATCGAAGCCGAAATGCGGGTGGGACTCAGGCAGTGGTTGGGCGCGCACTGGGGAGAGATGAACGCCCGGGATCGCGCGAAGTTTCCGGAGCAAACCCTGTTCCTGAGCCCCGGGGGCGCGGGCATCACCAGCATGCGCGAGCAATACCGGCACTGGCTTCAGATCCTGATGGCGGTCACCGGATTTGTGCTGTTGATCGTTTGCGCCAACGTGGCCAACCTCATGCTGGTTCGCGGCATGGAGCGGCGGCGGCAGACGTCGTTGAGTATGGCTCTGGGGGCGCGTGCGTCGCGTGTGGTGCGCGAGCCTCTCATCGAAAGCATGCTGCTTTCGTTGTTTGGCGGCGCAGCGGGACTCGCGATCGCGTTTGCGGGCACGCGCCTGATTCTCCAATTCGCCTTCCCCGCGTTACCCGGGTTCGCGGGCGTGCCCATCGAGGCATCGCCCTCCCTGCCGGTGCTGCTGTTCGCCTGTGCGGTCTCGCTGGCGACAGGCGTTGCCTTCGGCATGGTTCCGGCATGGATGGCCGTGCGCGTCGATCCCATGGAAGCCCTGCGCGGCGGCAATCGCGCCGCGGCCCGCGCGGGCCTGCTGCCAAGGAAGACTCTCGTGGTGCTGCAAACTGCGCTCTCTTTGGTTTTGCTCTCGGCAGCAGGGCTGCTCACGGCTGCTTTGCAGAGTCTCGAGAATCAGAATCTGGGATTCGAACAGGACCGGCGCCTGGTGGCAACCATGAATCCCAGGCTAGCCGGTTACCAGGCAGGGCAACTCTCGCCGCTGTACCGGCGCATCCGCGATTCCATCGCCGGCGTCCCGGGCGTGGCTTCCGTGGCTCTCTGTCTGTACTCGCCCCCTAACGGCGGTTGGGGCTCCGGTGTCTGGGTAGATGGCCATCCGGCGCCAGGCGCGAGGGACGACAATTCCGCTGCGTGGAATCGGGTTACCGCCGGATACTTCGATGTCATAGGAACCAATATCATCAGAGGTCGTGGGATCTCAGAGGAAGATACAGCGACGTCGCGAAAAGTAGCCGTCGTCAGTGAGGCATTCGCGCGTAAGTTTTTCCGGAATGAAGATCCGGTCGGTAAGCACTTCGGCCGCAAGCCGGAAGCCAGCCGTGAATTCGAAGTCATCGGAGTGGCCCAGGATGCTCGCTATGTAACACGCAGTCTGGATGAAAAGAATGGCCCGATTTTCTTTCTGCCCGAAGCACAAGCCGAATACGCCCAGGTGAATCTTGGCTCGCTCTTCCTGCACGACATCGTCATCAAGAACAGTCCGGGGGCAAGCCCATCCATTGCCGCCATCCGCCGGGCCATGGCTTCCGTGGACCCTGGTCTGCCGGTCATTTCGATTCGCACCTTACGGGAGCAGGTGGCCAGTCAGTTTACGCAGCCCCGGCTTATCGCGCGACTTACTTCGTTCTTTGGACTGCTTTCGCTGGTGTTAGCATCCATCGGGCTCTACGGCGTTACCGCTTATAATGCCGGGCGGCGGGTGAGCGAGATTGGCGTGCGCATGGCTTTGGGCGCCGGCCGCGGCGACGTGGTCCGGCTGGTGTTACGCGGCGCATTCGGCCTGCTGTTTCTTGGTTTGCTGCTGGGGCTGCCGATGACGTTCGCGGTCGGGCGAGTGCTTGGCAGTCAACTGTACGGCGCCAATCCGTACGATCCCGCGGTGACGCTGACGGCCGCGGCGGCGCTGGCGTTCGCAGCGCTGGCCGCATCGTTGATCCCCGCCTATCGGGCCAGTTCGATTTCGCCATGCGATGCGTTACGGACCGAATAGAGTATTCTTGTTCCGGGGAGCACTCGCATGCTGCTTCAGGATCTGATTTTTGCGGCGCGCACCTGGCGCAAGAGTCCCGGATTCGCCGCCGCGGCCATCTGTACTCTGGCCCTGGGCGTGGGCGCGAACACGGCCATCTTCAGCGCCATCGATGAAGTGCTGCTGCGGCCGCTGCCGGTGCCGCAAGCGGACCGCCTGGCCGCGGTGTACCGGTTCAATCAGGAGACTGCGAAGTATCTTTCCACCTCGTATCCCACATACCGGCAGATGCGCGAGGGCGCACGCTCCTTCGAATCGCTCTCCGCCTATGTGCGGCTGCAATTCAACCTCGCGGTGGACGGTCACGCCGAACGGGTTCCGGTGGAGGCGGTGACCGGCAACTACTTCGACATGATGAAACTGGCCCCGCTAGCCGGCCGGGTCCTGCGCGAGGACGATGACACTGTAGTCATGCTCGGCGAAGACCTGTGGCGCGCGCGCTTCCATGCCGACCCTTCGCTGGTGGGCCACAGCGTCACGCTCGAAAATGTGCCCTTTGTGGTGGCCGGAATCGTGCCGCGAGCTTTCCACGGTCCCAACATGAATTGGGGCGAGCCGCCGCAGATCTGGATGCCGGTCCGTGCCACTCCGCTGCTGCTGCCCTCGTTCCGCGCGCTCGACATCCTGCACCAGAAGCAGGTGGAGTGGCTGCTGGTGATCGGACGGCTGCGCCCCGGCGTATCCCTCGCCAGGGCGCAGGCCGAGTTGCGGACTCTGGGCCGGGAACCCGGCGTCACCACGGCAGTCTTCGCGGCCAGCAACGCGAAATTCTGGCCCGCCTATCGCGGTTCGATCGGCGCCTGGATGGCGATTTTCGCGGGAGCGGCCGGGCTGGTGCTCCTGCTGGCCTGCGCCAACCTTTCGAATCTGCTGCTGGAACGGGCGCTGGGGCGAAGGCGCGAGATCGCCATCCGGTTGGCTCTGGGCGCGGGCCGCGGGCGCATCGTGCGCCAGTTGCTCACGGAGAATCTGCTGCTCGCGGTGCCGGGCTTCGGGGCCGCACTGTTGGTGGCGCAGGGGCTGCAAAAGCTCATGCTGGGCTTCCCCAATGCCTTCGGAATCCGGCTGGCCATGCAGATGACGGTGGAAAGCCGCGTGCTGCTGTTCTGCTTCGCGCTGTCCATGGCCGCGTCGGCGCTGTTCGGCATGGCGCCCGCGTTGCAGGCCACGCGCCGCGACGTGCTGCCGGCGCTGAAGGAGTCGGGTAATACCACTGCGGCTTCCGGCCAGGCGTGGCTGCGGCGCGCGCTGGTGGTGGTTCAGGTGGCGTTCAGTATGATCCTGCTGGTGGCGGGCGGCCTGTTCGGACGCAGCCTGCTGCGCGCCTACTCGCTGGATCTGGGTTTCCATAGCGATCGACTGCTGGCCATGAGCTTCAGCCTTCCCACGCAGGTTGACGGGGACCGGGCGCTGGAATTCTACCGGCAGATGCTGCGGCAGATGGCCGGCGTGCACGGCGTCGAATCGGCCACCTTCGCGGCGGAGATGCCGCTCAGTCCGGTACATTCTCCCGGGCGGGTAGGCGCGCTCGCGGTGAATTTCAATATGGTGGGGCCGGACTACTTGCGGACCATGGGGCTTGCCCTCCTGGCTGGCCGCGATATCGAAACGCGCGATAACAAGGGTGCGCCCAAAATTGCCATCGTCAACCGGACGCTGGCGCGAACGCTCTGGGGCGAGGCGAATCCGCTGGGCCGGGTGCTCGAGTTCCAGGAGCGTCCCGGACGCGTCACGCCAGTGCAGGTGGTCGGGCTGGCGCGCGATTCGCGCTACGAATCGGTCTGGGAAACCGGCGAGCCGTACCTGTATCTTCCGGCGGCCGAATGGCAGCGGCCGCTGGCGAATTTTCTGTTGCGCACGGCCGCGCCACCCGAAGGAATCATGGCAGCAGTGCGCAAGCAGTGGGAAGCGGCCGCTCCGCAGGTACCGCTGTACGGCATGACCACGGGCGAAGCGCTGCTGGCATCGGCCGTAGCGCCGCAGCGTCTGGCCGCCATGCTGCTCGGCGCCTTCGGACTACTGGCGATCTGCCTGGCCAGCGTCGGACTCTATAGCGTGATGGCATTTTCGGTGGCGCAGCGGACCCGGGAGATCGGCATCCGGCTGGCCATCGGCGCGCGTCCGGCTAACGTGCTGCGGGAAGTGTTTCGTCGCGCTCTGGCGATGGCGACGCTGGGGCTGGCGCTGGGAGCGGTGGCGTGTCTGGCCGTAATGCGCCTGGTGGCCTCGCAACTCCGCGACGTTTCGCCTTACGATGCGCCCACTTTTGTGACGGTGACGCTGCTGCTGTCGGTAGTTTCGGCCGCGGCGGCGCTGGCGCCGGCACTGCGGGCCTCGCGGGTCGATCCGGCTCAGGCCTTACGGGGTGACTGAATTTGAGACTAAGGCGAGCGGTGCTTGGCTTCTCACACCAGAGAGGAGTTGTTCATTCCGGCGCCGCTGATATCAGCAACAAGGACCAGTAGATGAAACCGATATTGTTCCGGCTTGGACCGGCGGAGCCTGATAGATATCCCGCGAGAGGGGAATCGGCACCTGATTCCGCCGCTTTTCCCCCGGGATTTGCCGCAATCCTCAATTTGCGCTGAGTTTGGCCGCTAAGGTACGAAAAAGAAGATAGATGATGGTGCCGATGGACGGCAGTAAAACTGTCGAACCATTCCCTTCGCGCCGTTTTTCGGTTATCATTTGACCGGCGAGATGAGTGAGTGCTTGGGGCGCTCCTCCCCACGGCCTCACGCAGCGCGGCTCCCGCGCCGCAGCCCCTGCCGCCGGAATCCCGGTTCATCAGGAGGGTCCCATGCCTGCTGCAGAACGATTCGAGATTCGCATTCCCGCCTCGAAGCTCCTCATCGCGATGTTGCTCATCATCATTCCGATCTGTTGCGCGGCCCTGTTTAGCCTGGCGCAGACCGATCGGGCCCTGGAGCGGAACGCGGGCGCCCACTTCAAAACCGTTGCCCAGTTGAGCGCCGCCCAGGTGGCCAACTTCATCCACGAACGCGTCACCGAGGTCCGCAACCTGACCATCTCCGGCGTTGTCATGGATGCCGTCGCGGCCGCCAACAGGAAGTACCAGGCCAGGAGCGATGCGGAGATTGCTTCCGCAGCCGCGAAGATCGATAAAACCTGGAAGACCGCCGCCGCCGACCCGCTCGTTGCCGAAATCCTTTCCGCGCCGGCCTCCCAGTTCCTGCGCAAGCACTTGCAGTACGATCCCCTGCTGTTGCGCGTTACCGTGACCGATGCCCGTGGCGCGGTCGCCGCTTCCACTCACAAAACCATGAACTACTTCCAGGCCGACGAACAGTACTGGCAGGACATTTACGCCGAGGGTAGGGGAGCGGTCAGCATTACCGACATCCTTTATGACGACGTGACCAAGTCCAGCTACATCGGCATCGGTATGCCGATCCTGGAGGAAGGCACCAACCGCTTTGTCGGCACGCTGAATGCCCTAATCGATGTGTCCACGTTCTTCCCCATCGTTCGCCAGCTCCAACTCGGAAACACCGGCCGCCAGATGCTCGTCAAAGACGATGGCATGGTAGTGGCGGCCCCCGGTGTTTCCGCCACCGCAAAGATGAAGTCGGACGAGTTTGCGGCCATCCGCGACGCGCTCGGCACCGTGTCCGGCCGGCAGACCGGCTATATTGTGGAGACCCTGAGTTCCGGCCGGCAAGTCATCGGTTTCGCCGATACCGGCCTCAAGGACGATTACCCCAAGCTCAACTGGGTGGTGCTTGCCGCTCAGGAGACGCATGAAGCCTTCGCTTCCATTCGCAGTGCCGACCTGATCCTCCTTCTGATGTCGGTGCTGGGCCTGCTGGGAGTGATATTCTTCGGCGTTTACGTGTATCTGCACCGTCAGCCCAGTTACGAGGATATCGCGCAGGTGGCGGTGCGTTAGAGGGAGGTGCAACGTGTGGCTTTCGACGAAAGTCTCGTTGATCGCGGCGCTGGCGGCAGCCAGCCTGGCATGCGGCACGTCGCGCGATCCGGCCAAGGGCTTTCGCCTGGCCGTTAATGGCGATCCGCAACGCGGCAAAGCGGCGTTTGTGGAATTCGGGTGCAATACCTGCCACGAGGTGCGCGGATCCAATCTCCCACGGCCCAGGATCCAAACGGTCGCTCTGGGAGGCTCGGTGATGGCGGTGCCCAACGACGGCTACCTGGTCACCGCCATCATTAATCCCGTCTATCATGCCGGGCGCTACCCCGGCGCCGGCGCTTCCCCCGCCGGACAGCCGCGCATGCCGGAATACGCCGCCCGCATGACCGTACAGCAACTCACCGATATCGTGGCCTATCTGCACTCGCGTTATGCGTTGAGTCCCATGCAGGTGCCCGCCGAATACCCATAGGGCGAAGCTGTTGCCGCCGGCGCGGCGCGTTTCTTATTGCTGCACCGGCGTGATCCCGAGTTTGCGCATGCGGTAGAGCAGCGTTGTCCTCGCCACGCCCAGCCGCGCCGCCGCGCCGCTGCGTCCTCCCACTACGCCCCCGCTCTGCCGGATCGTCTCGACAATATGCTCCCGCTCCGCGTCCGCCAGCGTGCGCGCGGATGAACTCGGAGCGGCCTTTGACAGCGTTTTTAGCTCTTCCAGACGCGGGCGCAGCACCGGCCCCGTTGACAGGATTACGGACCGCTCAATGAGGTTCTGCAATTCACGGATGTTCCCCGGCCAGTTGTGCCTTTGCAGCAGTTCCATTACTTCGTCGGGGATCGCCTCGATGTATTTGTTCATGCGTCCGCTAAAGCGCCGTACGAAGTGCCACACCAACTGCGGAATATCTTCCGCACGGTCGCGCAGCGGCGGCATCGAAATCGGAAAAACGTTCAGCCGGTAGTACAGATCCGCGCGGAACCGCCGTTCGCGGACCATCTGAGCCAAGTCCAGATTTGTGGCCGCGATAATTCGCACGTCAACCTTAATCGTGCGGGTGCTGCCGATTCTCTCGAATTCCCGTTCCTGCAGGACGCGTAGCAGTTTTGGCTGCAACTCGAGCGGCAACTCCCCGATCTCGTCCAGAAACAAGGTGCCGCGGTCGGCCTGCTGAAATCGCCCCGTGGTCTGCGTGAATGCGCCGGTGAATGCGCCGCGCTCATGGCCGAACAGTTCGCTCTCGAACAGTGCCCCGGGAATCGCCGCGCAGTTTACTTTGACGTACGCGCCGCCTCTCCGCGGGCTCTGCGCGTGAATCGCCCGGGCCAGCACCTCTTTCCCGGTGCCCGTTTCCCCGTGAATCATAACGGCCGCGTCCGTGGGCGCCACCATGCCGGCCGCCTGCATTACGTCGCGCAACCCTCTGTGCGCGCCGATGATTTCGTTTTCTGGACCCGCCGCAACCGGCGGGAACCTCACTATCGTCCTGGACATGGTCGCCATCATAAGCATCTCCTCTGGTCTCGATACATCACACTATGAAGCAGATGAAGTCCGGAATCATCACGAGATGGAATGTCTTTTTAGTCCCTCTGTCGGAGTGGGCGCAGATCCCACGAAAGTGTTAGGGTCGCCCGCGTTAAGCTATCGGACGGAACGCTGCTGATGGGAAACATCGCCAGACCGCCTTGTGACGAAGCCGTAATATTGTCGGGCCCCGCCGGGCGGAACCGGGTGCTCCGCCGCCGGTGGGTGCTCGCGGCCGCCATTCTCGGGTCGAGCATGGCCTTTATCGATGGCTCGGTCGTGAATGTCGCGCTGCCCGCTCTGCAGTCGGCTTTGCAGGCGTCCATTTCTCAGGTCCAGTGGGTCATTGAATCGTATGCTCTTTGCCTTTCGGCCCTGATGCTCACCGGCGGCTCGCTGGGTGACCTCTACGGCCAGCGCCGCGTGTTCGGCGCCGGCATCCTTGTCTTCTCCCTCGGTTCGGCCTGGTGCGGCGTTTCGCCGGGCATTGCGCAACTCGTCGCCGCGCGCGGCCTGCAGGGAATCGGCGGTGCGCTGTTGGTGCCGGGTAGTCTCGCTCTGATCAGCGTCTCCTTTCCGCCGGAGGAACGCGGCCGCGCGATCGGCGCCTGGTCGGGCTTCACCTCCATCACCGCGGCCATCGGCCCGGTACTGGGCGGATGGTTCGTCCAACATGCTTCGTGGCGCTGGGTGTTCTATATCAATCTGCCGATCGCCGCCGTCGTCCTGCTGATTCTCTGGCGCCTGCCGGAATGCGGAAGCCAAAATCCTGCCCGGCGGCTCGATTGGATGGGCGCGCTGCTGGCCGCTATGGCGTTGGGCGGTATTACGTACGCCACCATTGAATCCGCCCCCGTAGCGGCGGTGCCCGGCGGGTTGGCCCTCATCGCGTTCTTCGTCGTCGAAAAGCGTTCGCCGGCGCCCATGGTTCCTCTGGCTCTCTTCCGCTCCCGTACTTTCTCCGGCGCCAATCTGCTGACGCTCCTTTTGTATGCCGGGCTGAGCGGCATCCTGTTCTTTTTGCCGCTCAACCTGATCCAGGTGCAGGGCTACAGCCCAACCCAAGCGGGCGGGGCCCTGCTCCCGTTCATCGTTTTGATGTTCCTCCTGTCGCGCTGGTCCGGCGGACTCTTGCGGCGCTATGGCGCCCGCCGTCCGCTGATTCTCGGCCCCCTGGTTGCCGCCGGTGGTTTCGCCCTGCTTGCCAGACCCGGCATCGGCGGATCTTACTGGACTACTTTCTTTCCTGCCGTCGTGGTACTTGGTTTCGGCATGGCCATCAGCGTGGCGCCGCTCACCACCGCGGTCATGGGGGCAATCCCGAGGGACCGTGCCGGCGTCGCTTCCGGCATCAACAATGCCGTTTCGCGCGTCGCCGGACTGCTCGCCGTCGCGGTTCTCGGTCTGGTTCTGAACGGCGTCTTTAACGCCGCGCTGAACAAACAACTGGAACTCCGCCACGTGCCTGCCCCCGTGCGCAGCCAGATCGCCCGCCAGCGCTCCAGACTGGCTGCCGCGGAAACCTCCGACCCGCAAGGGCGTCAATCCATCGACGACGCCTTCCTGGCTGGATTCCGCGTCACGGCGTGGATCGCCGCGGCCCTGGCGCTGGCCGGAGCCTGCAGCGCGGCCGCATTTGTCGGGGACTGAATCGGCCATCCGATTTAAAGGCCGCATTTGCCCGGTTTCGGGCTAAAATCGAGACGGAAGGTTCCGATTCGGGAGGTGAAGTATGGCCTATCGTTCGAAACAACTTGCCGTCGTCCTGCTGTTGGTCGCCGGCGCAGCCTGCGGATCCGGACGCACTTCGCCTTCGGCATTCCGGCTGCCTGCGGATGGCAATATCGAAAGAGGCAAAACGGCGTTTCTGGCCCTGGGGTGTAACTCCTGTCATGAAGTGTCCGGCGTGGACCTGCCACGGCCCTCGGTTCAGCCGCCCGTTCCCGTCGTCCTGGGAGGCATGGTGGATACCCGGTTGAGCAATGCCTACCTCGTGACCGCGATCATCTATCCGTCGTACGAACTGGCTCCCTTTCCCAGGGAGCAGGTCGTTCGCGGCGGCCATTCCCGGATGCCGGAGTATACCGAAACCATGACCGTGCGCCAGTTGACGGATATTGTCGCCTTCCTTCAGGCGCACTACTTTATACCGCGACTGCCGGAGGCGAGCCGTTAAGCCGCCGGCCTCGCCGGCCTGGGGCCATTGCATTTTAGGATGCACTTGCCCTATATTTGATCCGGGCTGCCATAGAGGCGGGTGACGCCATGCCGATTCTGGAGTCAAAGGCGGATCAGTCGGTCGTCCGGCGAATCCTACTGGCGCCGCTTGCCGGTCTTATCCACACGCTTCTCTCCCGCGTGCGAATCCCGCAACGGCCTCGCCGCCGTGGAATTTCAAACTCCGCGGAAGATGGTATGGGGCCGGTCCGGAGACGGCTGGCGGACGAAAAATCCCGCCTCGACGGTCTGGATGCGGAGCGGGAATCCCGGGGAGATCCGGGACTGGGGAAGGTCCGCGAGGACAGAATCGTCTGGCACGAATTGATTGAACTGGAGTTGCAGGACATCGAAGAGCAGGTGACCCGCATCCGGGAGTTGGGGGACGGCGCAGCGGACGGGCGTTCGCCGGCCCTGGCGGCATCGAGTGTCTGTACAAAGGAGGTTCTCATGAGCACAACGATTCATGAGCGTCTCAATCTGGACAACGAGGAGTTCGCAGTCCTGACCGAGTTGCTGGAATCGACACGCACCAAACTGATGGTGGAGGTTCGCCACACCGATCATCGCGTCTTTCGCGACGAATTGCGCCGCCGGCTGACCATAGTGGAGCGTCTGCTGGATCGCTGCCGTTAGCAGCCGGAATCAGCTATTGCATGGCTGCGGCCCCGGGTCTAGCATAGAGATGGAGGGTATCGAGATGCGATTATCTGCATTATCGATTCCGCTTCTCATTGCGCTTGCCTTGCCTGCATTCCCGCAAGCTCAAGGCGGAACGCCGATGGCCACGTCCGTGGAACCGGGCGTGGGCCGGGTCGGCGATGTGCTGGTCATTCAGGGTAACAACCTGGACCGGGCGAATGTGGCGGCCCTATATCTGACAGACGGAATCGTGGACATTAAAGTCGCGATCGTCGAGCAGACCGCCACGTCAATCACGTTCAAAATACCACCCGAAGCGAAGCCTGGCCGCTTCGCCCTGATGGTTCTGACCACGGGCAAAACCCCGAAGCTGATCGAAGAACCGGTGAAACTCACGGTGGAGCCGGCAACCACCGCCTGAACTGCCTACGGTTCTGTCGAAGGATTCGCAGTCGCGAGGGATGCACCGCCGCTCCAAACGCTGGAGTTATGTCTGGGGCCGCCGGCCAGTCTCTTATGGACAGAGGACGTAACCCGAAAGTTGTTCGCACGTGGATCACCGGCAAAATCCGGAAAGCCGGGCCTGTGCCGCAGCGCGGCAGGACGGTGCCGCACAAACCGGAACTTCATAACAAAACTTGAGGCCGCGCCCCGGCGTTTCGTGGCATCATGAAGTTCTAACCGGATGACTCAACCCAAGACCCTTCCTTCTCACGTACTGCTGCATATTTCCCAACAACTGAACATCTCCCTCAAGAGTCTGGTCGCCACCATCGAACTGCTGGATGAAGGCGGCACTGTCCCCTTCATCGCCCGCTACCGCAAAGAGGCCACCGGCAACCTCGATGAAGTTCAGATTCGCGATACGCAGGAGAAACTGGAATATTTTCGCGAATTGGAGGACCGTCGCGAAACCGTCCTGGCCTCCATTGAAGAACAGGGTAAGCTGACGCCGGAATTGAAGGCCCGGATCGAAGCCGCGTTGGAAAAAACCGAACTGGAAGACCTGTATCTGCCGTTCAAACCCAAGCGCCGCACCAAGGCCTCCATCGCCCGCGATAAGGGCCTCGAGCCGTTGGCCCGGTTCCTCTGGGACCAGCAGCCCGGTCCGCCGCTGGCCGAATTCGCCGCCGGTTTCATCAGCGAAGAGAAGGGTGTCGCTTCATCCCGCGATGCGCTCGAAGGCGCGCGCCACATCATCGCCGAATGGATCAGCGAGAATGCCGAATTTCGCAAATCGGTACGCACCATGATGCTCGCCGAAGGCACCGTGGCCAGCCGCGCCATCGAGGGAGTCGCCGATCCCGAAGGCAAATTTCAGATGTACGCGCAGTATGCCGAACCGGCGTCGAAGATCCCGTCCCACCGCATGCTCGCCATCCGCCGCGGCGCCAAGGAGGGCATCCTCGCCTTCGAAATCGAACTCGAAAAAGAGAAGCCCCTCGCCCTGCTGCGCTCGCGCGTCATCCGCGAACCCGGCGAGTGGGTGGAGCATCTGGAACTGGCGGTGGAAGATTCCTACGACCGTCTGCTCAACCCCTCCATCCAGACCGAAGTGCGCCTCGAACTGAAAGACCGCTCCGACGAAGAGGCCATCAAGGTGTTCCGCGAGAACCTGGAGAACCTGCTCCTTTCCCCTCCCGCCGGCATGCTCACGGTGCTGGCCATCGACCCCGGCATTCGCACCGGCTGCAAGATCGCCGTGGTGGACGACACCGGCAAGTTTCTGGAAAACAGCGTCATCTATCCCTTCGAACCCCGTAACGATGCGGCCGGCGCCTTGAAAACGCTCGCCTCCCTGGTGGCCCGCCACAACGTGCAGGCCATCGCCATTGGCAACGGCACGGCCTCGCGCGAAACGGCGGCCCTGGTGCAGGACCTCCTGCGCCAGGCCGGCCTTGCGAATATCTTCAGCGTCTCGGTCAGCGAATCCGGCGCCTCCGTCTATTCCGCCAGTGACATCGCTCGCCAGGAATTTCCCGATCTCGACCTCACCATCCGCGGCGCCATCTCCATCGCCCGGCGCTTGCAGGACCCGCTTTCGGAACTCGTGAAGGTCGATCCCAAGAGCATCGGGGTGGGCCAGTATCAGCACGATGTGGACCAGCGCCGCCTCAAGCAGAGCCTCGAAGCCACCGTCGAATCCTGCGTGAACCGCGTGGGCGTCGATCTCAACACCGCGTCCTGGGCGCTCCTCCGCTACGTCGCCGGCATCAACGAACGCACGGCCCAGAAGATCGTCGAGTTCCGTAACGAGAAGGGCCGCTTCCGCTCTCGCGTGGCGCTAAAAGCCGTGCCCGGATTCGGGCCGAAAACCTTTGAACAGGCAGCCGGCTTTTTGCGCATCCGCGGCGGCGAAAATCCGCTCGATGCCACCGCCGTCCATCCCGAATCCTACCCGGTCGTCGAGCGCATCGCCGCATCCCTGAACGTCGCCGTCCACGATCTGGTCGCCACGCCGGAACTGGTGGAAAAGATCAAGCTCGAAGGTTTCGCCACCGAAACCGTCGGCATGTACACCCTGGGCGATATCCGCGAGGAACTCCGCAAACCTGGACGCGACCCGCGCGAAAAATTCGTGGCGCCTCACTGGCGGGAAGACATCAGAGAAATCGCCGACCTCAAGCCCGGCATGACCCTCGAAGGAGTAGTCACCAACGTCACCCGCTTCGGAGCCTTCGTCGATGTCGGCGTTCACCAGGACGGCCTCGTCCACATCAGCGAGCTCTCCAATCGCTACATAAAGGATGCGAATGAAGTGGTGAAGGTAGGCCAGATCGTCAAAGTCCACGTGCTCAATGCCGACGCGAAAGCCAAGCGCATCGCCCTTTCCATGAAGGCCCTCGCTCCCGCCCCCGCGCCGCACAAGCCCAAACCCCCAAAGCAGGAGCCCTCGATGCAGGATAGACTGGCGGCACTCAGCAATAAGTTCAAAGTGCGATAAATGACGAGGATCTAAACTATGTCGGCTTGCGCCGCGAAGTTGCCGGCGTTGGCAGCACTACAGCCCGGCGGTTTTCAGCATTTCCAGGAACTGCCGCCCGGTGAGCATTTCCTTGGCGTGCGCCACCAGCTTGCCTTCCCGGTTGAAGAGGAAGCTGTCGGGGAGGCCTTCGACCAGGAATGCGGCGGAGGTCTTGCCGTCCGGATCGATCAAAACGGGGAAGCTGTAGCCTTGCTTCCGGATGAACGGCGCGACGGTCTCGCGCGGTTCGTGGGAAATGGCGAAAACGGTGAAGCCTTTCTTGTTCAGCGAGAGGTAAAGCTTCTCCATGTCAGGCATTTCCTTGCGGCAGGGTGGGCACGATGTGGCCCAGAAGTTCACCAGAACGACCTTACCGCGCATCGCGGAGAGGGAATAGGACTTGCCGTCGAGGCCGGTAAGCGTGAAGTCGTTCTCCTGCACCACCGCCTCGCGCAGCGCGAGCACGGCATCCGCGGCTTCGAGCGCCAGACGGTTGGCGCCGGCCGGAATCGGGATGTGCTTGCTTCGGATCAAGGCGGCCAGTTCGAGGTAGGCGCCCTCGGACGGGGCGTAGCGATTCGTCTCCACGATGGCGCCGGCTACCGCCGAGAGAGCCGCGTCGCCAAGGTCGCCTTCGCTCGAAGCGGAACAGAGAAGTAAAGCCAGTCCAATCCTTTCCGGGCAGGCGGGAAGGGCGCGGACATCGGCAGCAAGCTGAATGGCCAGCCGCGCACGGTCGGCATCCGCCGGGAGGCCGCGCAGGGCGGACATGCGCGCGCGGATGTCGAGAATCCGCTTTCCGGTCGCCTGGTCAAAGGCCGGATTAGCAGGTGCAGGCTTCCGGAAATCCTGCTCCGTGCCCGCTCTCATTTTCTTTGCCAGGTCCGGATAACGTTCTCGCAAAGCCCTGGCTGCCAGCGCGCGGAAACCCGCGCCCAGTGAGGGCGGCAGTTTCGCGGCCTGCGCCTCCACGCGGCGGGCAGCTTCGGAAACGGCGCCTGTATCGCCCGCGCCAAACGCGGTGAGAACGAACAGTGCTGCTAGCGACACGAGCCGCATCGTGGGCTCCTTTGTCCGGAGTGTAGCAAACCTCGCGCCAAGTCATGGCGTGTTCGGTTCGCCAAATCGCTCCCGGCATTACAATGAGACTCAAATGTCACGGTCACTGTGCGTCCTTCTGTTGGCTTCGCTCGCCCACTCCCAAAGCTTTGAAGTGGCATCCATTCGCCCTCACGAAGGGCCGCTCACGCGCATGATGGTGCTTTCGATCTCCGGCACGCGGGTGAAGATGGAGGGCTACAGCGTTTTTCTCCTCGTTATGGAAGCCTATCGCCTGAAGAATTTCCAGATCTCTCTGGAACCTGTGGTCCGGCAGGGACAGGACCTCCGCGAAGTCTACTATGACATCGACGCACGCACCCCGGGCGATGCGCCTGCTAAGCCTGATGTCGTGCGCCGCATGCTCCAGGCGTTGCTCGCGGAACGATTTCACCTGCAAGCCCATCGCGAAAAAAGGGATATGCCCGTGTACGCTCTTACTACCGGCAAGCAGTCGCCCGGCCTGAAGCCGAATGCATCCGGTGATCGATGCTCTTTTCACGTGCAGGTGGCAAAGGACCGCAGAAATTATGTGGAGTCGTTCGTGAACTGCGGCCTGGACGCCCTGGTGGACCAACTCGGAAATCTGGTTGACGACCGGCCGGTCGTGGACCGGACCGGGCTGACCGGCACGTACGATTACAATCTGACCGCGACGCCCTCGTCCATAAGCGGCAACCGGCCCGAACCGGGAGATATCGACGCCTTCGGCGCGCTCCAGAGCTTAGGCCTGAAGCTGGAGCGGCAGAAGGCAGCCATCGAAATTCTCATCATCGATCGCGTGAGCAAGCCCACGGGAAATTGAGAGCGGGCCTCGTGCCGGCAGGCTAAAGCGATGAGCCAGCCGACTCGAGACCACGCTGGTGGAGAGTTCGCGCGCAATCTCTCCCCACAAATCCTGCCGCGCTACGTACGGGTCCCCAAACCGCGCCACCTTCCGATTACTTCGCCGTGATCGGTGTGCCGATCACCTCACCGGAGATCACCAGTTCCACACGCCGGTTCTGTTGCCGGCCGCTCGCGTTGTCATTGGAGGCAACCGGCTGAGTCTCGCCAAAGCCCTTCGCCGTGACCGAACTCGCCGCCATCCCCTGCTGCGTCAGGTAGTCGCGCACGGCGGTGCCGCGTTGTTCGGACAAGCCGCTGGTTGTACTCATCGCCGCCGACGCTGTCGGTGTGACCTTCCACTTCCAGCCTCAGACCCGGATGCCCGGAGACGATGCCGGCCACCTTGGCCAGTTTCTCCCGCGCCACCGGCCGTAACGAATACTTGCCCGTGTCGAAGAGAACATCCGACATGTTCACGATCAGGCCACGCGCGGTATCGCGGGTCTGAAGAACGGCGTTGAACTGGTTCAGCAGCTGGACTCGCAGTTCTGCCTTCTCTGCCTCCAATTGCGCCTTCTGCCTGGCCGCGCTATCGAGTTCGGCTTGGCTAGCCGCTCTTTGCGCCTCATTTTCCCGCCTCAGACGATCTGCTTCTGACGCCGCGGCAGCCGCGCGCGCCTCGTTCTCCAGTTTCAAACGATCCGCTTCGGTGGCGGCGGCAGCCATGCGCGCGTCGTTATCGCGCTTCAGACGATCTGCTTCTGACGCCGCGGCAGACGCGCGCGCTCGTTCTCCAGTTTCAAACGATCCGCTTCGGCTGCGGCGCCGGCGATGCGCGCATCGCTCTCGAGCTTCAGACGGTCCGCTTCAGCCCTGGCGGCCAACGCTTGCGCATCTCTTTCGCGTGTCACGCGCTCAGACTCCGCCTGCGCCTTGATCCGCGCCGCTTCGGCATCGCGAGTGACGCGATCCGTCTCGGACTGGGCGGCAACCCGTTCGCTCTCCGCGCGTGCTTCGCGCTCCACCGACTGCTGCCGCTCCGCCGTCAGTGCCTCTTCCTCCTGACGTTTGACCGCGATTGCCCGTGAGTCTTCCGCCATCTGCACCGCTTCCCGGGCGGTCATCGTCACCGGCTTCTTTCCCGCTTTGCTCTGCCTGGTAGGCCTCTGCCTGAGCCAGGCTCTTCTCGGCCTTTTGAAAGGTCTCGGCGGCAAACCGGTCCGCGCCCACGGCCCGCGCGATCTGCACGGCGTTGCGCGCTTCGTAGAGTTCCAGCGGCAGCTTCTGATCGATCTTCAGCGCCAGCGGATTTGCCAAACGCTGATATTGGCCCCGCTGCAACAGTTCGTACTTGGCGTCGATCTCCTCGATCTTCCCTTTCGTGTCCGCGCGCACCACGTTTTCCATCACAACCAGATCGCTGGGCCGCGTGACCGCATAGTACGGTTCCGCCGTGACCACCAAGCCAAACACCTGCAGCTCGGTGGTTACGTCCAGCTTGCTCTTCGTTCCGTTCAGAAGGATTCGCCCAGGTTGGCCGTGCGGCCTTCGGGGGTGATCGCCCACAGCACATAGGTCAGGTATTCGGCGCCATTTTGGTTGCCGGCTGCAGCCCGTCGAATTCCACCTCGATCTCGATGTAGCCCTGCTTGCTCTCCACTTTGGCCTCGCCGCGGGCGTCCGGCAGCAGTTCAGTGCCGCGGAAATCGATCTTTGTCGCACCGCTGCGGTGCTGGTAGTTGATTGCCTTGGCGGTTCGCGCCGTTACCGTTACCCGGTAGATCGGATCGGCGCCGGCAGCCATCCTGGCGGCATTCTCGGTTGGCTGCTGAACCGGGTTCGGAGCTTGCTGCGCCTGTGCCGCCACAAGTCCACACACCGTCAGGAACGCACTGATTATCTTCATTTTTGGTCCTCGCTATCTCGTTCCACTCGCCTAGCGCTCTCGCGCCGAGTGTTTGTTGAGGAGAGCCATCAGGCGCGCGGCCGATTTGGGAGCAGGCCTCCCACCGGTCACGATCTCCCGGTTCTCCAGTTTTGTTCCGTATAGGGTGGCGTTGTCATCCAGGTCCTGCCTCAGCGTCGCTCCTTCCAAAGCCAAGCCGGCAAACAGCCCTTGGGACCGCGACCACGAGAGGATCTCCGCGTGCATTTGCGCATCGGTTTGAGCCGTCGCGGTGCGCCCCACCGGACCGGCGGCAACTGAGCCCTCGGCGCCCAGAGTGAACTTACTCGAAAGCAGTTTATCCGCTCCGCGTTCCGACATCACCAGCATGATCAGGTCCGTCGTAGAACCGCCAATTTGAAAGCCAACGCTGCCGCCCTCAATGCGAACGGTGCCCGGCGCCGACCAGCCGGAGCCGCTCTGCTTGCGGCACGACAGGTACCCTTTGCCGTATTTGCCGCCAACCAGGAATGCCGCCGTCTTGAGACTTGGCACAATCACGATACAGTGCGCCTTCTCAAGTAGGTCCTGCGGAATACCTTTGTCTGGTGTGGCCATCACTTCCGAGAAGACGGCCGCAGCCTCGCGCAATCGATTGGCGGGTTCCTTATCGACTGCCAGTAGCGACGTTGTGAGGGCTAAACCGGCTAAAATCACTGATTTCATGTCCTTTTACTCCTTTCATCGCACGTTTGTTGCGACTCCCTTCCTATTGCACGGGTGGAGCCATCTGTGGGTCGTCAACGAAAGGCGATCGAGAACCCCTGCAGGCAAAAACATTGTGGAAGATTTCCGCAGTGCGCGGGTCTACCAGCGCTGTTCACGACACCGCCAGGCTACGCGAATGCGAATCATGTTGAGGAAAGTGCAGGTTTTGCTGCCGTGTCGGAGCTGCCCGCTCCGTCATGACCACCATGCGGGCGGAGTGCCATCAAGTTTTGCACACGATGACGACAGGCGCTTTCATCGCGTGCAGGAGGGCCGGCGAACCACTACGCGCGCCGAATTCCATCCATTCGATTTCGCGCTCTTTTCGATGGCAATGCCGTCACGGTTTCGCAATGCCCGAGCGGACTTGGCCTCTCATTGTTCGAGGATCTCCTGGAACGCCTCCGTGCTGGCCCGTGATATCTTTATGGCCGTCCCTTCGCCCGCCCGGGCTACCCGGACCTTGCACGAGAGGGTCCACAACGGAGCCGCGCGATCAGGCATCTGCAGCCATTGAGGCGGCCAGTTCAATGAACCTGACCGGAGCCAGGACGCAAAACCTGCGTGCGCAATGCGAACTTTGCCGAATCGGACGATTATTAGCACAGCGCTAGGGGAAAAGCAGTTGCGATAACACGTACATTCAGAGCCTCAACGCGGTTTGTGGAAGCCTCGCTCCTCTTGCATTTGGGAAAGACCCGCTACATAATTCCTTCAGGCTCAAGGTCCGATAATCTCTCTGGCCTTTGAGTGGTGGCGTGCAAGTCCGCGGTTGGCGGTCATGAACCATCCCCAGATTGATCGAGGAAGCCTCAAGCTCAATCGCTGCGCGACTCAGGGCAAGCCCTCGGGTTTGCTGCAAGCAGCCTCAAGTGATGCAGCCAGGCTGGTGGCTGAGAGCAGCGTCGGAGGTGAATCCGTGAACACTGCCGCAACCGTTAGGCCAACTGAAAGCGAAATAGCCACAGTTGCATATCAATTATGGCTGGACCATGGCTGCCCCGTAGGGACGGATCAGGAAGACTGGTTTCGGGCACAAGCGATGCTCAGGAATGCGCTCGTCGCGAAGTACGAGGAATTGTTGGGAGTTCCATCGATCCCCCGCTGCGATATTCGCATGGATTTCGAAACATGGGCCGAGTTCCGATGGGACGGACATTGGGAGGCATGGGAAATGGAATGGAGCGAATCCCGCTGGGTCGAGGGTTAGGGCGGATTTCTGGACGCAGCCACCCGGGGTAGCTACTTCTCCCCCGTCCCCAACAGCGTCTCGAAGTACGGCGGGTCCGCTTCCTTGTACACCACCGCCGTCTCCGCGTTCTTGAATCCGGCGCCCTTCAGGAAGCGCTCCATCTCCAGCTCCGTGAATCCCAGCCACAAATCGGCGTACATCTCGCGAGCTTCCTCGAAGTGGTGCCGGTTCAGGTCCAGAATCGTGACTCGCCCCCCGGGCTTGAGGATGCGCCACGCTTCCGCCAGCGCCCGCTCCGGGTGCGAAGCGTGGTGCAGCGCCTGGCTCAAAAACGCCAGATCCACCGTGCCTGTACGAATCGGCACATCTTCGATATCGCCCAGCCGGTACTCCAGATTCCCGATGCCGTGCGTGCGCGCCAGTTCGCTCCCGAACTCCACCATCTTCTCGGAATTGTCCACGGCAATCACCTTCTTCGCCCGCTGCGCCATCAGTTGCGAGATGGTGCCTTCCCCCGCGCCCAGGTCCGCGATCACCAGCGGCGGCATCAGCTTGAGCAGCGCTTCCGCGATCCCTTTCCACGAGCGGCCCGGTACGTACTGCCGTCCGAACTTTCCGGCCAGCTCGTCGAAGTAGCGCCGCATCTTGTCCTGCCGCTTGCGCAACACCAGCCGCAGCGCCCGCCGGTCCTCTTCGGCCTCGGGAATTTCGGCCTCCGCCTGTTTCAACAGCTCCATCAGCGCCGGCCGCGCCGTCAGCCGGTAGAACGCGTTCTTCCCGGTCCGCCGGTCGTCTACCAGCCCGGCCTGCTTGAGCTGCGCCAGGTGCGTGGAAATCTGGCTCTGGCCCTTCGCCAGAATTTCCTGGATCTCCGCCACGCTCAGTTCTTCCCGCTCCAGTAGCAGCAGCAGGCGCAGCCGGTTGGGATCGGCCGCCAGGCGCAGAGATTTCAGGATTGACGCCATCTTCTGAAATATTATAATATCAACACATCAAGATTTATTGATACGATATTATCTGGAGGAGACAAACACGTGGGCACTGCCACTCTGAATCAGACCGACTTCAAGGTAGCCGACCTCTCTTTGGCCGATTGGGGCCGCAAGGAAATCTCCATCGCCGAATTCGAGATGCCGGGCCTCATGGCCATCCGCCGTAAGTACGCCAAGAGCAAACCGCTGGCCGGCGTGCGCATCACCGGTTCGCTGCACATGACCATCCAGACAGCGGTGCTGATCGAAACCCTGGCAGACTTGGGAGCTAGCGTCCGCTGGGCCAGTTGCAACATTTTCTCCACCCAGGATCACGCCGCCGCGGCCATCGCCGCCGCCGGCATTCCCGTTTTTGCCTGGAAGGGCGAGACGCTGGAAGACTATTGGTGGTGCACCAGTCAGGCCCTCAGCCATCCCGGCGGCGCCGGACCGCAGCTCATCGTCGATGACGGCGGCGATGCCACCCTGCTCATCCATAAAGGCTACGAACTGGAAAACGGCAGCGACTGGGTCAACAGTCCGTCCGGCGGCCACGAAGAAAAGGTCATCAAGGACCTGCTGAAGCAGATCCACACCGAGAATCCGGCCCACTGGCACCAGGTCGTCAAGGAGTGGCGCGGCGTTTCCGAAGAGACCACCACCGGCGTCCACCGTCTGTATAAGATGCATGAAGCCGGAGCCCTGCTGGTGCCCGCCGTCAATGTCAACGACTCGGTGACGAAATCGAAATTCGACAACCTGTACGGCTGCCGCGAATCTCTCGCCGACGGCATCAAGCGCGCCACCGACGTCATGGTCGCCGGCAAAATCGCCGTCGTCTGCGGATACGGTGACGTGGGTAAAGGCTCGGCGCACTCCCTGCGCGGCATGGGCGCGCGCGTCATCGTCACCGAAATCGACCCCATCAATGCGCTCCAGGCCGCCATGGAAGGCTTCGAAGTCACTACCATCGAGGACACCCTGGGCCGCGGCGATATCTACGTCACCTGCACCGGCAACACCGATATCATTACCCTGGAACATATGCAGCGCATGAAGGACCAGGCCATTGTGTGCAACATCGGACACTTCGATAACGAGATCCAGATGGACCGCCTGAACGCCTCCGGCGCCAAACGCACCAACATCAAGCCGCAGGTGGACATGTATACCATCGAGGAAGGCCGCAGCATCTTCGTGCTGGCCGAAGGACGCCTCGTGAACCTGGGATGCGCTACCGGCCATCCCAGTTTCGTAATGAGCAACAGCTTCAGCAACCAGACCCTGGCCCAACTGGACCTCTGGGCCCATCGCGACACCTACAAGCCCGGTGTTTACACCCTTCCCAAGAAGCTCGACGAGGAAGTCGCGCGCCTGCACCTGGAGAAAATCGGCGTGAAGCTGACCACCCTTTCTCAGAAACAGGCCGACTATCTGGGCGTTCCGGTGGAAGGTCCGTACAAGCCCGATCATTACCGTTACTAGAGTGTTACATTGAATTGAAATAGCCCCCAGGAGGCAACGCTTGGCAGAGAATCAAAGACATCTTTTTACTTCGGAATCCGTCACCGAAGGTCATCCCGATAAGATCGCGGACCAGATTTCGGACGCTGTACTGGACGCCGTACTGGCCGCCGATCCCACGGGCCGCGTGGCCTGCGAGGTTCTGGTCACCACCGGAACCTGCATCGTGGCCGGCGAAATTACTACCACCACCTACGTGGACGTGCCGCGCATCGCGCGGGGCACCATCGAATACGTCGGATACAACGATGCCACCTTCGGCTTCGATGCCAATACCTGCGGCGTTCACAATCTGATCCAGTCGCAGTCGCCCGATATTTCGATGGGCGTCGATACCGGCGGCGCCGGCGACCAGGGCCTCATGTTCGGCTACGCCTGCAATGAAACGCCCGAACTGATGCCGCTGCCCATCATGATGGCGCACAAATTGTGCCAGCAGCTTTCCACCATTCGCCGCGAGGGCGTGCTCGATTTTCTGCGTCCCGATGGCAAGAGCCAGGTCAGCGTCGAGTACGTCGGCACCACTCCCGTCCGCATCGAAGCCGTGGTCATCTCCACCCAGCACGGCCCCGAGGTCTCCACCGAAGAGTTGCGCCGCGAAGTCAAGAAGCACATCATCGATCCGGTGGTCCCGGGCAATATGATCGATTCGGCCACCAAGTTCCACATCAACCCCACCGGCCGTTTCGTGGTCGGCGGACCCCACGGCGATACCGGGCTGACCGGCCGCAAGATCATCGTCGATACTTACGGCGGCATGGGCCGGCACGGCGGCGGCGCTTTCTCCGGCAAGGATCCGACGAAGGTGGACCGCTCGGCCTGCTACATGGCGCGCTATATCGCCAAGAACATCGTGGCGTCGAAACTGGCCAACCGCTGCGAAGTGCAACTCGCCTATGCCATCGGCGTGGCCGAGCCCGTTTCGGTCACCGTCAATACATTCGGTACCGGCCTGATCCCCGACGAGCGCTTCACCGAACTGGTCCGGGAGAATTTCTCGCTCACCCCCCGCGGCATCATCGAAACCCTGAACCTGCGCCGCCCGATTTATCGCAAGACCGCCGCCTTCGGCCACTTTGGCCGGTCGGAACCGACCTTCACCTGGGAAGCCACCGATAAGGCTGACGCCCTGAAGTCCCAAGCCGGCGCCGCCGCCGTAGCCTAGGCCTCGGGCCCGTCTATCCGGCGGAAGGTCCCGTCCCGCTCACGCCCGCGGAGTGAAGAATGCGCCGCACTTTCTTGGGAGAGATCGAGAGTTTCTCGGCCACTTTCGAGATCTTGCGGCCTTCGCGCTCCCATATTTTGGGGATCACGATGCGCGCGAACTCTTCGGTCATCTGTTGGAACGTCGTGTTCTCGACGATGCCGGCGCTCCACGCGCGCAGCACCGAATCCACGGGGCGCGCGCGCAGCAGGCGCGTCTTCAGCGATTCCAGATCCTCCCACGTGTATTGCCGCTCCGCCCCTTCCACCTGAAGCAGTCCCACGGCCTGTTCATAGCACCGCCGCGCGGCATCCGGATCGGCCGGTGAGCCGGTGAACGTAAGACCCTGCCAGACGTACGCACGTGCCAGAAGGCGCCGGTTTTCGGTTCGCGCCGCGAAGGTCACGGCTTCCCGCGCAAACAGCTCGGCCGCATCGCGATGCGCCGCGCCATCGCCCACTTGTTCCTCGATTGCGGTCTGTTCCACGATGCATTGCAGCGTCCGCGCACGGGCCATCACAATTAGGTCCTGCTTTTCGGCGCCCTGAGCGAAAGCCTCGGCGGCTTCCGAAGCGGCGCACTCCAGGTCTCCGGAATCCAGATAGAGAAAGCCGCGGTTGATGTGAACCCCGGCAATTCCGCGGTGATTCTTGAATTGCGTGTACGTCTCGTACGCTTCTGCCAGGTGTCCCGAGGCCGAACAGCGAAAGGTCTCGATGCGCGCCCTCTGCTCGCGAACCCACTCCGGCGGCCCGGCGGCGGCGGTGCGCCGCGAACTCGCCGCCAGGTCCAGATTGCGCTGCGTATCCAGCGCAATCAGGCGCTCCACGAACGCCAGGTTCAGCAGCGCCCGGGCCAGTTGCAGATGGCTTCCGCCGCCGTTCCGGTATTCCGCAATGGCCCGTTCGAAATACTCCAGAGCCTGTTCATGTTTGCCCTGGCGGCGCGCGATGCGGCCGTATGCGGATTGAATGTTCCCGCGATTCAGGTGATCCCCGGTCGGGTTCAGCGCGTCCTCCGCCCGGCGCAGCAGCTCTTGCGCTTCCTGCAGCTTTCCCCGTTGAAAGGCCAGCCAACTGCGCGTGACTTGCATCACCGCCGCCATTTGCGGATAGCCGCATGCCAGCGCCAGGGTTTCCCCTTCTTGGATATATTTCAACGCCTCGCCGTAACGGCCCGTCCTTCGATAGCACCGGCCCAGCCAGAAATTCGCAATCGCCAGCAGTTCGGTGTCTGGAATGTCGTTTTCGAACGATAGCACCTGCGCCAGGCACCGGGTTGCCACTCCGAAATCCTCGTCCCCCATGGCCAGAACTGCTTCGGCCATGCGCAGATGCAAATAGTCCGCCACCGGCAGCACCGCCCTCTGCTCCTTGGGAAACTTCTCAACCATCCCGCGGAGCAGGGCAGGCTCATCGAACCCGGCATCCACCCATTGAGCCACCAGGCCGGCCACCGTCCCGCAGCCCGGACGCACGCTCAACGCGTCGAGCAGCGGCCGTGCCCGCCGCAACGCATCGATACCCTGCTCGATCCGGCGATGGCCCAGATCGTCCCGCAAGCGCTCAATCAGCGCGGCGGAGTCCCACTCGGGCCCCATGACCGAAGTATGCGCCGCCGGTTTGGCGCTTGTCCAGATTCAATCCAGATGGTGATACGCCCGCAGCGTCAGAAACTCGGGAAACTCCGGATTCTCGATCAACTCTTCGTAGAGTTTCACAGCGCTATCCAGGTGTTTCTCCGGAATCTTCTTGCGGAGCGTCCCCACGGTCTGGTCAACTACCCAAGCCACCAGATCCGAATCCACCGTGCGGCCGTCCTCCAGCACGCTCCCGTGCCGCAGCCATTGCCACACCTGCGCGCGGCAGATTTCGGCCGTGGCGGCATCCTCCATCAGATTGTAGATGGGCACGCAGCCATTGCCCCCCAGCCACGCCCCCAGGTATTGCAGCCCCACCTCCACGTTCAACGCCAGGCCCGCCTGAGTGATGCTTCCGCGCGGTGGACAAAGCAGGTCCTGCGCCGTCACGCTCGACGCCGGCATCCGGTCCAACTGGTTCGGGAACTTCATGTACGTGTCGAAAACGCATTTGGCCAGCGGCACTAATCCCGGATGCGCCACCCAGGTTCCGTCGTGTCCCGCCCACACCTCGCGCAGTTTATCGTCGCGCACGCGAGCCATCGCCGCAGCGTTCACTTGCGGATCGTTCTTCACCGGGATCTGCGCGGCCATGCCGCCCATGGCGTGGATGCCCCGCCGGTGGCACGTGGCGATCAGGCGCTCCACATAAGAGGCCAGGAAGTGCGTGGTCATCGTCACCTTGGACCGGTCCGGCAACACGCTGCCTGCATGGTTCCGGAATTTCTTGATGTAGCTGAAAATGTAATCCCACCGTCCGCAGTTCAACCCCGCCGAATGCTCGCGCAATTCCCAAAGAATCTCATCCATTTCGAACGCCGCCAAAATGGTCTCGATCAGTACCGTGGCGCGAATGGTGCCGCGCGAAATTCCCAGTTCATCCTGCGCAAAACAGAAGACGTCGTTCCACAGGGCCGCCTCGTGACGGCTCTCCAGTTTCGGCAGGTAAAAGTATGGGCCCGTGCCATTGCGGATCAGCCGGCGCGCATTGTGAAAGAAGTACAATCCGAAATCGAAGAGCGACGCGGAAATCGGCTGGCCCTCCACCAGGAAGTGCTTTTCCGTGAGATGCCACCCGCGAGGCCGCACCATCAGCACCGCGGGTGCCTCGCAGACCTGGTACTTCTTGCCCTCCGGACTGGTATATTGAATCGTCTCGTTTACCGCGTCGCACAGGTTCGCCTGGCCTTCCAGGATGTTCCGCCACGTGGGAGAGTTGGAGTCCTCGAAATCGGCCATGAACACCCTGGCCCCCGAATTCAGTGCATTGATGATCATCTTCCGGTCGGTCGGCCCGGTGATCTCGACCCGCCGGTCCATCAGGTCCGCGGGCGGCGGCGCGACTCTCCACGGCGCCTCGCGGATCTCGGCGGTCTCCGCCGGAAACTCCGGCAATTCCCCGGCATCGATCTGCTCCTGGCGAGCGCGCCTCGCCTCCAGCAAACGCCGCCGGCGCGCCTCAAACCGGCCGGACAATTTCACCAGGAACCGCGCCGCTTCAGGGGTTAGAACACGTTCTTCGAATCCGGTTGCACTCCCCGTAATGCGAACCGGTTCACGTTGTGTGGCAATCACAGATAATTCCCTTCCTGCCGAGTGATCGTAGCGCAAACATCGCGAGCAACGCCCGTGTGCCCGGCCGATTCGGACACCCGTCCGAACCGTTCAGGCATGCTTGCCGGAACGGGCGCGATGCTGTTCACTAACTGCGAGGGGATTTACATGAAAACGCAAACGCGATGGAACGGGATCGTGCGGCCATACGGGGAAGAGCAAGTGGACCGCCTGCGGCCCTCGGTCCGCATCGAATATACGCTCGCCAGGCTGGGGGCCGAGCGCCTATGGGAACTCCTGCACGGCGAAGGCTACGTGCAGAGCCTCGGTGCACTCACCGGAAACCAGGCCGTGCAGCAGGTACAGGCCGGATTGAAGGCCATCTATGTGAGCGGCTGGCAGGTCGCCGGAGACGCCAACCTCTCCGGGCAAATGTACCCGGACCAGAGCCTGTACCCGTCCAACAGCGTGCCGGCGCTGGTGCGCGCCATCAATAATGCGTTACTGCGCGCCGACCAGGTTTCCCGCATCGAGGGCGCTTCCGGCACCCACTGGCTGGCCCCGATCGTGGCGGACGGCGAGGCCGGTTTCGGCGGGCTGCTCAATGCCTTCGAGTTGACCAAGGCCATGATCGAGGCCGGCGCCGCCGCGGTTCACTTCGAAGACCAGCTCTCCTCCGCCAAGAAGTGCGGGCACCTCGGCGGCAAAGTGGTGGTGCCGGTCTGTGAATTCATCCAGAAGCTCATCGCCGCGCGACTGGCGGCCGATGTCCTGGGCGTGCCCACCCTCCTTGTCGCCCGCACCGACGCCGACGCCGCGCGCCTGCTCCTGAGCGATATCGACGCACGCGACGAGCCGTTTCTCACCGGCGGCCGCACCGAAGAAGGCTACTTCCATTACCGCGGCGGAATCGATGCCGCCATCGTGCGCGCGCTGGCCTATGCTCCCTTCGCGGATGTCCTTTGGTGCGAAACTTCCGAGCCCGATATCGAACAGGCGCGCAGATTCGCCCGCGCCGTTCACGCCCGTTACCCCGGCAAACTGCTGGCCTACAATTGTTCGCCTTCGTTTCACTGGAACAAACTCCTGCCGCCCCACGAAATTGCCGGCTTCCAAAGGAAACTGGCGGACCTGGGATACAAATACCAGTTCGTCACCCTGGCCGGATTTCACTCGCTCAATACCGGCATGTTCGAACTCGCCAGAGACTATGCGCAAACCGGAATGACGCGCCTATGCCGGCCTCCAGGAACGGGAGTTTGCCCTCGCCGCCGCCAGCGGCTATTCCGCCATACGCCACCAGCGGTTCGTCGGGACCGGCTACTTCGACGCGGTGCAGAACACCGTCACCGGCGGCCGTTCCGCCACCGCGGCGATGCAAGGGTCCACCGAATCCGCGCAATTCTCCGACGCGTCCACGGACACTGCCGGTGAGGCCGCGGCGTAGCGGCGGTGGCCGCATCGCCGGGCCCGTGCTACCGGCACGTGCCGGGAACCAGGGTGTCGAATAGCGACCCGAGAATTGCGGTGGCCTGCTGTTTGGAGATCCGTACGGGGTCGTACGCGTGCTCCAGGGAAAGACCGCTGAGAATCGCCTCCAGGGCCGCCTTCTTGGGCTCGTCACGAGTCTGGTCCACGTTTTCCAGACGCAGGGAAGCGCGCAGGCGCCGGTGCGTCGCCGCAGGCGGCCGTTCCGCCACCGCGGCGATGCAAGGGTCCACCGAATCCGCGCAATTCTCCGACGCGTCCACGGACACTGCCGGTGAGGCCGCGGCGTAGCGGCGGTGGCCGCATCTTCGGGTCCGTGCTACCGGCACGTGCCGGGAACCAGGGTGTCGAATAGCGACCCGAGAATTGCAGTGGCCTGCTCTTTGGAGATCCGTACGGGGTCATAGGCGTGCTCCAGGGAAAGACCGCTGAGAATCGCCTCCAGGGCCGCCTTTTTCGGCTCGTCGCAGGTCTGGTCCACGTTTTCCAGGCGCAGGGAAGCGCGCAGGCGCCGGTGCGTAGCCGCCAGTTTCGGCCTCAGGCGCGGATGGCGCAGAGCGAACAGTTTGAATTCCAACAGCAGCATGGCCCACTGCCGGTCGCTGACCCTGTCTACATAGAACTCGCGCAGCGCCGCCAGCCGGTCCAGGCTGGTTGTGCGGCTTTCCAGAACCTTTCGGATCTTCTCGACGCGCCGCCGGGCCTCCTGTTCGAAGATGGCGAAGAACAGGTCCTCTTTGTTGGGGAAAGTGGGCGTAAAAGGCCCCGCGCGTGTGGCCCGTCGAGGCGGCGATGTCCTCGATCCGGCAAGCCTCGAAGCCATCGCGGGCGATGATGCGGCGGGCGGATTGCAGGAGGGCGCGGCGCGTGGCGGCGGTTCGTTGCTGATGCTTATTGGCAGGCGAAGCTGCCGCGGCGCGGCGCGCGGTGGCAGACCGCCGCCCTGCCTGGGGCGTATCCCTCATCACCCGCAATTATATACATTCGTGCATGTATATGCTAGCTTGTGAGTGTGTTCACCTGTCGCGGCGTTGCGGCGCGCCTGGTATGGTTCTTCACAGCCGCGGCATCGGCATCCTTCGGCCAGCTCCCGGCGCCCGCCCCAGGAGCCGGCCCCCGCCCGCTCGCCCTGCCGCAATCCGGCCGCATCAATGGGGCGGGCTCGGTAGCCGTGCGAACAGAACGCCACTCCCGCCGGCGTGGATACCATCGGCAGTTCCGTGCAGGTAGGCGGCAATCTCCGCGGCAGCGTTCCCGGCGCCGCACCTCCCGCCGGGCCCGTTCACCCTGTCGCTGGCGGACGCCGTGAAGCGCGGCCTGCAAACCAACCTGGGAGCCATCACCGCCGCCAACTCCAGTAGCGGAATGGCGGCGCAACGCCTCCAGGCATTGAGCGCCCTGCTGCCCAATATTTCGGCCAACGCCTCGGAAACCGTGGCGCAGGTCAACCTGGCGGCCTATGGATTCAAATTCAACCTTCCGCCCGGGCTGAACTTCTCGATTCCGTCCGTGGTCGGTCCGTTCAGTTATTCGCAAGCCCAGGGAGCGGTGCGCCAGCAGGTCTACGATCCGGTGAGTCGCCGCAACTATCAGGCCACGCGCGAAATTGGAGCGCGCTGCCGCACTCTCTTCCAAAGACGCGCGCGAACTGGTGGTGCTGGCCGTAGCCGGCAGCTACCTGCAGGCCATCGCCACCGCCGCGCGCATTGAATCGCAGCGCGCCCAGGTAGCCAATGCGCAAGCCGTGGCAGACCAGGCCGCAGATCCGCAAGACCGCAGGCACCAATTCGCGCATCGACGTGATGCGCACCCTGGTGGAACTGCGAAACCCAGAAGCAGCGGCTCAATGCCCTGGAATCGGACTTCCGCAAACAGAAGCTCGCCCTGGCCCGCGGCGATCGGCCTGCCGCTCGATCGCGATTTCACCCTCGGCGAGCCGCTCTCCTCCGCCGCCGTCCCTGTGCCCGAAGCGCGGCCTGTCCATCCAGCGCGCCTTCGAGAATCGTTCGGACCTGCGCGCCGCCGAAGCCCAGGTGCGCGCCGCCGAGCGCGAGGTTGCCGCCGCCCATGCCGAGCGCCTGCCATCGGTCTCCTTCGATGCGGCGACTACGGCGTGCTGGGGGCCAACCCCATCCACGCGCACGGCGTCTTTTCCGTTACCGGTTCCGTCAATGTGCCCATCTGGCTGGGCGGCCGCGTGAAAGGCGATATTCAACAGGCCGAAGCCACCCTGCACCAGCGCCAGGCCGAACTGGCCGACCAGCGGGGCCAGGTGGAACAGGAAGTCCGCACCTCGCTGATTGAACTGGAAACCGCGTTGGGACAGATTCAACTGGCGCAGAGCAATCGCGCCTATGCCGCCGAAACCCTGCGCGAAGCCCGCGACCGTTTCAACCTGGGAGTCGCCACCACCGTGGAGGTCGTGCAGGCGCAGGAACAGGTGGCCTCCGCCGAGAGCGATTCGGTTTCCAGCACCTTCGCCCTGGACCTGGCGCGTTTGACCCTCTCGCGAGCCATGGGGGAAGCCGAGTCCGCGCTGCCCGGCCTGCTGAAAGTGAGCCATCCATGAACCCCGCGCAGAACCTGGAAACCTCCGGCACGCCCCCGGCGCCGCGCCAGCAGCCGCCCGCACTGCCGCCCCCCGCCGTCCGTCCGCGAGGCCGGCGTCGCGCCTTCCTCATCTTCTTCGTCGTGCTGCTTGATCGCGGCGACCGCCGCCGTGCTGTACTGGCTGCACGTCGCGCGATTTCGAATCCACCGACGATGCCCAGGTCGAAATGCACCTGGACCCGATCAGCTCTCGCGTCGAAGGCGCCATCCAGAAGGTATACGTCGAGAATAATCAGTTCGTCCACGCGGGCGACCCGCTGGTGGATTTCGATCCGCGCGATTTCCAGGTGGCGCTGGACCAGGTCCAGGCGGCGCTCGGCCAGGCCCGCAGCCAGGTCACCGCGCAGCAGCCCAACGTGCCCATCACGCAAGTCGAGAACACCGCCAACATCTCCAACTCCGAAGCCGGTGTAGCCACCGCCAGGGCGGCGCTGGCCGCGGCCGGGCACGATCGCGATGCCGCCGAGTCGCGTCTGGTCGAAGCCCAAGCCAACAACGCCAAAGCGCAGGCCGACCTGGCGCGCTACAAAATCCTGATCGCCAATGAAGAGGTGTCGCGCCAGGAGTATGACCAGGTGGAAGCCGCCTCCAAAGCCCAGGCTGCCAACGTGGCCGCTACCCGGTCGGCTGTGGAATCGGCGGAGCGTGTGGTGGACCAGCGGCGCGCGCAGGTGGATGAGGCCGCAACCCGCCTCACGCAGTACCGCCAGAATGCCCCGCAGCAGGTGGCCATGCGGCAGGCCTCGGTGCGCTCTTTGCAGGCCAGTGAGCAAAGCGCCCAAGCGCAGTTGGAACAGGCCCGGCTCAAGCTCAGCTACACGCGCGATCGTGGCGCCCGGTGGACGGCATCGTCATGAAGCGCTCGGCCGAGGTCGGCGCCCATGCGGCCGCGGGACAGCAGTTGCTCATGATCGCCGAGACCGGCAACCTGTGGGTCACCGCCAATTTCAAGGAGACCCAGCTTGCCCGAATTCAGCCCGGCCAGCCGGCCACCATTCACGTGGACGCGACCGGCCAGGATTTCCAGGCCACCGTGGAGAACATCGGAGCCGGCACCGGCGCCGTCAGCAGCGTGCTGCCGCCGGAAAATGCCACCGGCAATTACGTGAAAGTGGTGCAGCGCATCCCGGTGCGATTGCGCTTCCAGCCCAACCAGCAGGGGCTCGACCGTCTGCGCGCCGGAATGAGCGTGGAAGCCGATGTCCGCATTGCAAGGTGAAGTCATGGCGGAACCACACCACAGCACGAAGCGTGGAAACCCGCGCACAATCCTTACCTGATTGCGCTGACCGTCACGCTGGCCACGTTCATGGAAGTGCTGGATTCCTCCATCGCCAACGTTTCCCTGCCGCACATTGCCGGCTCGCTCGGCGCGACCTATGATGAGGCCACCTGGGTCCTCACCAGCTACCTGGTCTCCGCCGCCATCGTCCTGCCGGTTTCCGGCTGGCTCTCCACGGTGATCGGGCGCAAGCGCTTTTACATGATGTGCGTCGCCCTGTTCACGGTCTGTTCGTTCCTGTGCGGTATTGCGCCCAGCCTGCCGTTCCTGATTGTGGCCCGCATCCTCCAGGGCGCCGGCGGCGGCGGATTGCAACCGTCCGAGCAGGCCATTCTGGCCGACTCGTTTTCCGTGGAAAAGCGCGGCATCGCCTTCGCGCTTTATGGAATGGCCGTGGTCGTGGCGCCCGCCATCGGCCCCACCCTCGGCGGCTGGATCACCGACAACTTCAACTGGCACTGGATCTTTTTCATCAACCTGCCCATCGGCGCGCTCTCGCTGTTCCTGACCTCGCGCATGGTGGAAGATCCGCCCTGGCTGAAGGGCGAGCGCCGCTCCGGAATCCGCGTCGATTACATCGGCTTGGCCCTGATCGTTCTGGGCGTGGCCTGTTTCCAGATCGTCCTCGATAAAGGCCAGGAAGACGATTGGTTCTCCTCCCCGCTCATCCGCACCATGTTCAGCGTCGGGGCTGCCGACACTGTTCGCATTTTTCCTATGGGAGTGGTTCCACCCCGACCCCATTGTGGACGTGCGTCTGCTGAAGAACCGCAACTTCGGCACCGCCGTCTTCTTTTCCTTCATCCTGGGAATGGTGCTGTTCGGCTCCACGGTCCTGATTCCCGAGTTCCTGCAGACCAGCCTGGGCTACACCGCGGAACGCGCCGGCATGGCGCTCTCGCCCGCCGGCTTCGTGCTCATGCTCATGATGCCCATTGCCGGACGCATCACCGCCACCAAAATCGATCCGCGCCTGCTGATTTCCATCGGCTTCCTCGGCACCGCCATCACGCTCCACCGCCTCACCATCGTGAATCTGCAGATCGACTTTCGAACCATCGTGATTCTCCGTATGACGCAGGTGCTGTTTATGCCGCTGATTTTCATCCCCATCAGCACCCTGAATTACGTGGGAGTGCCGCGCGAGAAAAACAATCAGGTCTCAGGCTTGTCGAACTTTGCCCGGAACCTCGGAGGCAGTATTGGAACCTCGCTATTGGGCACATTTCTGGCGCGGCAGAATCAGATTCACCAATCGAACTTCGCCTCGCACACCAGCCACGGCGATCCGAATTTCGAGAACTGGATCAACGGGCTCAAAGGCGTATTCATATCTCAGGGTTACGATCCGGTAACGGCTGCGCACAAGGCGCTTGCGCTGGCCTACCGGACGGTGCTGGCCCAAGCGAACACCCTGAGCTTCGAGAACAGCTTCTGGATCATGTCGCTGATTGTCGCTTGTCTGTCCCCGCTGCCTTTCCTGATGCGGCGTCCCAAGCCGGGAGAACAGCAGCCGTCCGCTCTGCATTAACCCGGCGTAGGACAGGCCTCCCGGCCTGTCCTTTCCCGCTAGACCGCCAGCAGTCGCTGAAAAAACGTGCGGTACTTCTTCAGAGCCACCCGGAGATCCTCGGTGGACACGTTGTCTCCGCGGTCCCACTGTTCTTCCAGCCCGCTGCGCGCCGCAGCAAAGTTTTCCGCCAGACGCTTGATCGCCTGCGCTACCAGTTCGTCCGCCTGCTGCACCGCACTCCGGGGCTCATCCACGAATCCGGTCTGAATCCGGTCCCAGCGCGACCGCAGGTCCTGCACAAAATCCTGCGGCAGCAGCGGCCCTATCCCCTCTTCCTCCTGCGGTGTCCGCGCATTCACCAAATCTGCTGTCGTGATGTGTTCTTCCATTGTCGTTCGTTCCATTGGTTTACCTCCTGTGGGCGACATGCCCTTCCAGCAATTCTTCAAACAGTTTCCGGTAGCATACAACGGCGTTGCGCAAATCTTCCGTAGAAGCCTTCCCGTTCTCGTCGGCCAGTGCGATATCGTGCGCCGCGCGATAGTTGCTCACCACATGCGGATAGTCCACCGAAATGTCCTCCGCGCGCCGGTCGAATTCGCTCATCGGGTACCCCCGGGCCTTCATCACGTCTGCCACCAGTTGATCGGCTTCCCGAATGGAAGCCCGCGGATCGTCCACGAAGCGCGATTGCACGCCATGCCAGAGGTCGGCGAAACGGTCGTGCTCCTGATCGCTCAGCGGATGAACCTGCATTTTCTCCATGCGCTTCTGCCGGGCTTCCAGCGCCGCTTCCGCCTTTCCCGATTCACCGTACTGGCGGAACGTGCGCTCGTACTCCGGCCCGAAATGGGAACGCAGCCGCCGCGAACGCTGCCTCCGCAACAAGGTATATGCCAAAACCGCGATGATCACGACGGCCACCGCCACTACCACGATCAAAAGCGTCTCTGTCGTCATTTTCTGAACTCCCGCGGGTTCAATGAGCAGGCCGGGGGCCACCAGCATTGCTTTCACCATGTGCGCCAGAGCGTGTAATCGCACAGTTCCGGGAACGTGCCAGATATATAGCCAAGTTAAACATTAACGTTATTGACTATTTCTCCGGTTTGGTGTTTCATGGGTTTGGGGAGCCGCAAGGCACGCCTCGAAGGAGGTCCCTTATGAAGGCCGAAATGCCGGTCCTGGACCGGTGTCCCTTCTTTGACCACTTCCAGCCGAAGCACCTGGAAAAGCTTACGGCGGTGGGAACCCTGGTCTCCTTTGTCAAAGACGAAATCATCTTCCACGAAGAGGACGAAGCTCCGCGTTTCTATGTCCTGCTGTCCGGCCGGGTTGCGCTCGAATGTAACTCCGCCGGACTGCCCGTCCTCATCGATACCCTTCATGCCGGCGATGAACTGGGCTGGTCCGCCGTACTCGGACTGAAAAAACAGTTTCGCGCCCGCGCCCTCGAACCGGTGGAGGCGTCCGCCTTCGATGTAGCGGACCTTCGCTCGGCCTTCGATGCCAATCCGTATTTCGCCCGGGCCTTCCTCGAAAGGCTGGCCGATGTCATCGGACAGCGCCTCCAGAGCACGCGCCGGCAACTTGGGCGTGTCCTGATGGAAGACCACGCCTCGCATCGGTAGGTTGGGAGGTGATATGCCGGCCCGCCCGGTTGTCCACCCGCAGAGGAAGACCCAAAGCTCCTGGGCGGTATCTTCGTTACCATGGTTCCTTCTCAGCCCCACCGGGGAGGAATCCATGGACGGTCACTCTCGACAACAACTGGTCAATGAACTGCTCGGAAGCGCGCACCTGTTCGTGTCCGCGGTGAGCGGCGTGATGGAGCAGAAGCTTCTCTCGGAAATCGCCGGCAAGCAATTGACGCTTTCCCAATTAAAGGTTCTGAAGCTCCTGGATCTCACCGAAGCGCACAACGTCGGCGACGTCGCCGCATTTCTGGGCGTCAGCAACGCCGCCGCCAGCAAAGCCGTGGATCGCCTGGTGCGGCGGAAATACCTGCGCCGCACCGAAGGACGCGCCGACCGCCGCAGCAGCGATCTGTCCCTGGCCGCCGCCGGACGTTCCGTCCTCAAGCGATACGAAACGGCCAAGGACCGGAAGCTCGCCGAGATGTTCGGAAACCTGGATCGGACGAACTGCGGCAAACCACCGCATTTCTGGAGCGCCTGACCAAGGGGATCGTCCACTACAGCGCCAACCCCGAGGAAATCTGTCTGCAATGCGGTATCTACCTCAAGAAGCGATGCCTGGTGCGGGAAGCCGGCCAGTCCGATTGCCAGTATCAGCAACGGAAAACCCGGCGGCAAGTGAGGAGCGATGCAACGCGAACTGAAGTTTCAACGCGAGGCAGACCCGGATTGGGCCCGCCGTTTAGTGAGCGTCCCGGCTGCGAGGGCGTGTTTTCCTGCCTCCAGTGCGGCGCGTGCTCGGGCACCTGCCCGCTCTCCATTTACATGGATTTCAGCCCGCGCCGCATCATTGCCCTCGTCCGGGAAGGCTTTCGCCAGGACGCGCTGGGCTGCAAAACCATCTGGCTCTGCGCTTCCTGTTACTCCTGCAGCGTCCACTGCCCCCGTCAAATCCACATCACCGATGTCATGTACAGCCTGAAGCGGGAGGCCATCCAGATCGCGGCTGTATCCGGCGCGCTTCCCGATGCCCGTGCTGGCCCAGGAATTCTACAAGATGGTCCGCCGCCGGGGACGCAACTCCGAATTCTGGCTGGTGCTGCGCATGGCGCTGCGCGTCGCAATCCCCTGATCCTCTTCGGCATGTGGCGAACGGGCTGGGATCTGTTGCGGACCGGCCGCCTGTCGCTGCGCCGCGAGCGGATTCGCGATGTCGCCAGCCTGCCGCGCGGCATATCGCTCCGCGGGAGGTGGCGTGATGCCCGCCACTTACGGCTACTTTCCCGGCTGCTCCCTGAAAGGCACGGGCGTCGCTTATGAAGAGAGCCTGCTCACGCTGTTCCGCCTGCTGGATCTGCCGCTGGAGGAACTCGACGACTGGAACTGCTGCGGCGCCACTTCGTACATGTCCATCGACGAGGGCGCGGCGTTCTCGCTGTCGGCCAGGAACCTGGCGCTGGCGCATCAGGCGAAACACCGCGAACTGCTGGCGCCTTGCAGCGCCTGCTACCTGGTGCTCCGCAAGACGCAGGACTATGCCGCAGCGCTATCCGCAGATCGGCCGCCAGGTGGGCGCCTCGCTCGGCAACGGCAGACCTGAAGGTGCTCCAGTCCGTGCGCGTGCGCCACCCGCTGGAGGTGCTCTATCACCGATGTGGGACCCGCTCGCATCCGCGACAAGATGGTCGCGCCACTGGCGCGGCGGCAAGAGTCGCCTGCTACTACGGCTGCCAGATGGTGCGGCCCTACGGCGAAGCGGACCGCGACGCACGACCCGATGCGCATGGACGAACTGCTGCGCGGCCGTGGGCGTGCCCACCGTCGATTATTCGCTGAAGACCAAGTGCTGCGGCGGATCGCTCACCGGCACCACCCACGGTCGGCGTGCGCCTGAACTACATCCTGCTGAAGGAAGCGGCGCGCAAAGGCGCGCAGGCCATCGTCACCGTCTGCCCGCTGTGCCAGTACAACCTGGATGCCTACCAGGCCGAGATCCGCCGGCACAGCGGAGAGCGGCTGGACATGCCGATTCTCTATTTCACCCAGATCCTGGGCTGGGCGCTGGGAGGCGATGCTCGCAAGCGCTGGGTCTGCGCCGTGCCATCTCCGGACGCAAGACTCATCGACCAGTGGTTTCCCAAGGCTGCCGTGGAGGAGGAAGCCTATGTCTGATCCGCAAAGGCGCGGTTCGCATCGGCGTCTATACCTGCCACTGCGGCACCAACATCGCCGCCACCGTGGACGTGCAAGGCGCTCGCCGAGTACGCCGCCACGCTGCCCGACGTGGTGCGTCTCGCGCGACTACAAGTACATGTGCTCCGACCCCGGCCAGGACCTGATCCGGCAGGACATCCGCGAGCACGCACTTGAACCGCATCGTGGTGGCCTCCTGCTCGCCGCACCTGCACGAGCACACGTTCCGCACCGCCGCTGAAAGTGGGCGGCCTGAATCCGTACTACTTCCACATGGTCAACATCCGCGAGCAGGACTCCTGGGTGCACGAAAATCAGCGCGCAGGCCACCCGAAAAGGCCAAGGACCTGGTGCGCGCCGCCGTGCGCCGGGTCGCCTTCCACGAGCCGCTGGAACGCGGACGCGTGCCCATCCATCCCGACGTGCTGGTGGTGGGCGGCGGCATCGCCGGCATCCACGCGGCGCTCACCCTGGCCAACGCCGGCAAGCACGTCTACCTGGTGGAGCGCGAGCCCACCATCGGCGGCCACATGGCCAAGTTCGACAAGACCTTCCCCACGCTGGACTGCGCCGCCTGCATCCTGACGCCCAAGATGTCCGCCGTCCGAAGCCATCCCAACATCACGCTCTGGACCTACTCCGAGGTCACCCAGGTGGACGGCTACGTGGGCAACTACAAGGTCAACGTGACTGCGCCGCCCGCGCTACGTCGACGAGGACCTCTGCGCCGGCTGCCTGGAGTGCCTGGAGGCCTGCGTCTACAAGCAGGCCAAGGTCCCCGACGAGTTCAACCTCGGGCTCGGCAAGCGCAAGCCGATCTACATTCCGTTCCCGCAGGCCGTGCCGCAGGTGCCGGTGATCGATCCGGAAACCTGCATCCAGTTCAAGTCCGGCAAGTGCAAGAAGACCTGCATCGAGGCCTGCGGCGAGCGCCACGCCATCGATCTCGCAGCGGAAGCCGAGGCGAGGAACAGATCGAGGTCGGCACCATCATCCTGGCCACCGGCTTCCAGACCTTCGATGCCGCGCCGCGTCCCGTACTACGGCTACGGCAAATATCCCAACGTCTACACCGCGCTCGAAGTGGAGCGCCTGGTGAACGCCTCCGGCCCTACCGGCGGCGAAGTGGTGCTGCGCGACGGCCGGCAAGCCCGCAGACCGTGGGCATCGTGCACTGCGTCGGCTCGCGCGACGAGAACACGCAATCGCTGGTGCTCGCGCGTCTGCTGCATGTACTCGCTGAAGCTGGCGCACCTGATCAAGGAGCACACCGGCGCCGAGGTCTTCAACTTCTACATCGACATGCGCACGCCCGGCAAGGGCTTCGAGGAGTTCTACCAGAAGCTGCTCAACGAGCGCGTGCACTTCATCCGCGGCAGGGTGGCCGAGGTGACCGACTGGGTGCTGGACCCTACCGAGGAGGGCAAGCTGGTCATCCGCGTGGAAGACACGCTGGCCGGCTTCGTGCGGCGCATTCCGGTGGACATGGTGGTGCTGGCCACCGGCCTGGAGCCGCGCGCCGACGCGCAGGAAGTCCGCCGCCTGTTCAACATCTCCTGCTCCAGCGAAGGCTTCTTCCTGGAGCGGCATCCCAAACTGGCGCCGGTGAACACCTTCACCGACGGCGTCTTCCTGGCCGGCTGCTGCCAGGGCCCCAAGGACATCCCCGACACCGTGGCGCAGGCCGGCGCCGCCGCGGCCGAAGCGCTGGCGCTGATCGACGCGGGCTACGTCGAAACTGGAGCCCAACACCGCCCACGTCGTGGAGGAGATCTGCTCCGGCTGCAAGACCTGCATCTCCATGTGCCCGTATCACGCCATTTCGTTCATCGAGCGAGACGGAAGTCCCGCATCAACGAGGTGCTCTGCAAAGGCTGCGGCACCTGCGTGGCCGCGTGTCCTTCCGGCTCCATCCGGCAGAACCTGTTTGAGGACGACGAGATTTTCGAGGAGATCGAAGGGATGCTAAGCAATGCCTGAAGACTTTGAACCGAGAATCGTGGCCTTCTTCTGCAACTGGTGCACCTACCTGGCCGCCGACCTGGCCGGCACCTCGCGCATCAAGTACGCGCCCAACGCGCGCGTGGTCCGCGTGATGTGCTCCGGCCGCGTGGACCCGCAGTTCGTGCTGGAGCCTTCGCCAAGGGCGCCGACGGCGTGCTCATCGGCGGCTGCCATCCCGGCGATTGCCATTATCAGGAGGGCAACTACAAGGCGCTGCGCCGCTTCCGCCTGCTGCAGCGCCTGCTCAAGCAGATGGGCATCGAAGAGGAGCGCCTGCGCCTGGAGTGGATCTCGGCCGCCGAGGGCGAGCGGGTGCGCGTCGTGATCAACGAGATGGTGGAGAAGCTGCGTGCCCTGGGCCCGCTGCACAAAACCGAGGAAGAGCGCGCTCACCTGATGGAGGTCGCATGAAACCCAAGGTTGCGTTCTACTGGTGCGCCTCCTGCGGCGGCTGCGAGGAGGCCGTGCTGGATCTGGCCGAGGAGATCCTGAACGTCGTCGACGCCGTGGACATCGTCTTCTGGCCGGTGGCGCTGGATTTCAAAGAGAAGGATGTCGAGGCCATGCCCGATGGCGCCATCGCCATCAGCCTTCATCAACGGCGCCGTGCGCACCAGCCGAACAGGTGGAGATGGCGCGGCTGCTGCGGCGCAAATCGCAGCTGGTGGTGGCCTTCGGCGCGTGCGCGCAATTGGGCGGCATCCCCGGACTGGCCAACCTCGACCGACGCGCAGCGGCATCCTGCGACGAAGTCTACGGCGAACGGCGCTCGCCCCCAGCGCGAATCCCGCGACAACGGCCACACCCTGACGCTGCCCAAACTGTTCGACACCGTCTTCCCTCTGGACGCGCCATTCCAGTGGACTACTACGTGCCCGGCTGCCCGCCGACCCCCGAACATCGTCGCGGACGCCTTCCGCACGCTGCTCGGCGAGCCACTGCCGGAGCCGGGCACGGTGCTGGCGCCGGACCGCGCCATGTGCGACGAGTGCCCGCGCCAGCGATACCCACGCGCCCGATCTGAAGCTGGATCGCTTCCATCGCGTGCAGGACCGCCTGCTCGATCCCGAGCATCTGCATCCTGGCGCAGGGCGTGCCCTGCCTGGGTCCGGCCACGCGCGCCGGCTGCGGCGCGCGCTGCATCTCCGGCAACATGCCCTGCACCGGCTGCTTCGGACCCACCAGCCGCGTGCGCGATATCGGCGGCAAGGCGCTCTCTGCCATCGCCTCCATCCTCGGCGGCAATGAGCCGAGGCGAAATCGACCGCATTCTCGACGGCATTGCCGGACCCGGTCGGCACATTCTATCGCTACAGCCTTCCCGTCTTCCTTCCTGCGAGCGAAAGCAGATGGAGTGAGCCATATGGAACACTACCGCAGAATCACCATCGATCCCGTCACCCGCCTGGAAGGCCACGGCAAGATCGAGATCTTCCTGAACGACGCACGGCGAGGTGGATCGCGCCTACTTCCAGGTGCCCGAACTGCGCGGCTTCGAGAAGTTCGCGCAGGGGCGTCCGGCCGAGGACATGCCGCAGATCACCTCGCGCATCTGCGGCGTCTGCCCCACGGCGCATCACATGGCGTCCACCAAAGCGCTCGACCGCCTCTACCAGGTGACCCGCCGCCCGCCGCCCGCAAAATCCGCGAACTGGTCTACAGCGCGTTCATGGTGGAGGACCACGCGCTGCACTTCTATTTCCTGGGCGGTCCGGATTTCATTGTCGGACCCAAGGCGCCGGCCGCGGAGCGCAACGTCCTCGGCGTCATCGCCAAGGTCGGAGTCGAGACCGGACAAAAAGTGATCGCCATGCGGCGCAAGCTGCGCGACTTGATCGCGCTCGCCGCGGGCAAGGCCGTGCACCCGGTGTTCGGCCTGCCGGGCGGCGTGGCCAAGGCGCTCACCACGGAGGACGCGGCGCAGTTCCGCCAGGTGGCCGCCGAAGCCGTGGAGTTTGCGCGGTTCACCCTGGACGTCTTCGAGAAGGTGGTCCTGGCAAACCCGGAATACGTGGACCTGATCCGGTCCGATCTGTTCACCCACCGCACCTACTACATGGGCATGGTGGACGAACAGAATCGCGTGAACTTCTATGACGGCGCGCTCCGCGTGGTGGCGCCCGACGGCCACGAGTGGGCCAGATTCGACCCCGCCAATTACGCGCAGTATCATCGCCGAGCACACCGAGCCCTGGAGCTACATGAAATTCTGTTACCTCAAGGCGCTCGGCTGGCAGGGCTTCACCGAAGGCCCGGAAAGCGGCGTCTATTGCGTGGCTCCGCTGGCGCGGCTGAACGCCGCCGAAGGCATGGCCACGCCGCTCGCCCAGGAGGCTTACCTGGAGTTCTTCGGAGTTCTGCGGAAAGCCCGTCGCACCACTACGCTGGCCAACCACTGGGCGCGCGTCATCGAACTGCTTTACGCCGCCGAACGCATGAAGCAACTGGCGGACGATCCTGAAATCACCGATCCCCACGTGCGCAATCTGCCGACCGCCGTCCCCAGCGAAGGAATCGGCGTCGTCGAGGCGCCGCGCGGCACGCTGATCCACCACTACCAGACCGACGAACACGGCCTGATCGTAAAATGCAACCTGATCGTCGCCACGCAGAACAACGCCGCCCGAATCGCCATGGGCGTGGAGAAGGCGGCGCGCGGCCTGGTCTCGGCCTCTCACGTGGACGACGGCATTCTGAACATGGTGGAGATGGCCTTCCGCGCGTATGACCCGTGCCTGGGATGCGCCACTCACTCTCTGCCCGGCAGCATGCCCCTGCTGGTCTGCGTGTGCGACCCCGGCGGCGGTGTGCGTCACACGCTGAGGCGCGATGCCGATGGAACCGTGCACCGCAGTTAGACCGCGCGTCCGCGTCTTGGGCCTGGGAAACCAGATCCTCGCGGACGACGCGTTCGGCATCTTGGCGGCGCGGGAGGTGCAGCGCCGCCTCGGCGACGCGGTCGAAGTGCTGGTTTCTTCCGAAGCCGGCTTCAACCTCATCGACTGCCTGCTGGGCACATCGCGGCTGGTCATCCTGGATACCATACAGACCGGCGCCGCCCCCCCGGGAACCATTCACATCCTGCGCGAGGAGGACTTCCCTTCGGCGCCCGCGGGTTCGCCCCATGGCGCCGGCATCTGCGAGGTACTCTCCGTGGCAAGAAAATTGGGCCTCGCTGTCCCGGCCCGCGTTACCATGGTGGCGGTTGAAGCCGCCGATTGCGCCACCATCGGAGGCGCCATGCACGCCGATGTGCTACGTGCTATACCAAGCGTGGCAGATTGGGTTATGAGACAACGTGATACGTGATCCAAGAACGTTCTGGCTGACAGTCACCAACATCGCACTCGGACTCGCGCTCCTTGTCCTCGTCATCAGCCTCGTCACCGGAACCCTGTGCGATTTCGTGGCGAAGCTAAGAAAGCGCCGCGCCGTCCGCCACGAGATCGACGAAGACTTCCGCCGCTTATTCCACTAACCCCATCCGGCATTGACACAGCCGCCGTATCGGATTTTGCTCTGTGAAAACCACGCTTGGGGGACGCGTGTACGGAATCGGCGAGGGCGCCGGCGCCCCCGGCAGATCGGAGGTGTGGGCGTGATACGTCAAGTCGACGCCGGAGGATCTCAATTCCGGCAAGCCATCCTCAATCGGTGGCCGCGCTGTCACGCGGTACAATCGTTCAACGCACGATGTCCTTAGCTCCCGGAAATCGGCTTGGGCCCTATGAGATCGTCGCGCCCATCGGGGCGGGCGGAATGGGGGAGGTATATAAGGCCCGCGACCGGCGTCTCGACCGCCTTGTCGCCATTAAAGTCTCGGAGGCGAAATATTCGGAGCGATTCGAGCGCGAGGCGCGCGCCGTAGGCTCCCTGAATCATCCTAATATCTGCCAGCTCTACGACGTCGGGCCAGACTATCTGGTGATGGAATTGATTGAGGGCTCACCGCTCGGGCACGTAGAAAATCCTCTCAAACTGCTCGATATGGCGGTGCAGATGGCTGACGGAATGGCTGCGGCTCATGCGGCTGGAATCGTCCACCGCGATCTGAAGCCGGCAACATCCTGGTCACGCGTGAGGGGCGGGTGAAGATTCTTGATTTTGGCCTGGCCAAATTGGCGGTGAACACGCAGCCTGCTGCGGATGGGTCCACTCTGACCGTGGCCATCACCGACCCCGGCACGACGGTGGGCACCGTCAGTTATATGTCGCCCGAGCAGGCGCGCGGGGAACAGAATCTTACCTTCCAGTCGGACCAATTCTCATTCGGCCTGGTCCTATACCAGATGACGTCGGGCAAGCGGGCCTTCGAGCGCCCTAGCGCCGCGGAGACCATGACGGCCATCATCCGTGAAGAGGCGGAGCCGCTGCCCGCCGGCGTGCCGGCGCCGCTGCGGTGGGTAATCGAACGGCTGCTGGCAAAGGATCCTGCTGAGCGCTATGACTCGACGCGGGACCTCTATCGCGAACTGAAGCAGATTCGCGAGCGTCTCTCACAAAGCACCAGTGCGGCGGAGGCGGCGCTGACCCCTGACGTGCGGCGCAGGCGGCAGCGTCTGCGTCTCCTGCTGCTCCCTGCCGGTGCCCTCGTATGCCTGATCGCCGGAGTCATTCTTGCACGGCTGCCGGCGCCGGGGTCCGGTCCGGATCTCTCGCAGTACCAGTTCACCCGAGTTGCACTGGGAGAGACCGAGGAGCGCACCCCGGCATGGTCGCCGGATGGAAACACCATCGCTTATTCGGCCAGGGTTCATGGAGTCCAACAGATCTTCGCGCGCGGCCCCGGGGCCCACCAGGCGGCACAACTCACCAGATCGCCTAAGGATTGTTCTGCCCCAATCTGGTCTCCCGACGGTGAATCCATCTATTACCTGGCCGGTGGCGGCCTTTGGGATATCCCGGCATCTGGAGGCGACGGGCAGTTGGTGCTGGAACATGTCCAGGCAGCCGCTATTCACCCCGATGGCAAAACGCTGGCGTTGGCGCGCGATGGCAAGCTTTGGCTCGCGCCCCTCCATGGCGGAACGGTGAAGGAGTTCTGGCCGGGTCCGCTTGCGCCCACCATGCCTGCCACCAGCATGTATTTCTCGCCCGATGGCTCCCATCTCGCATTTGACAACGGGACGGTTTGGCTTTTTTCCTATCCGTCCGGTAAGCCCAGAAAGCTCTACACCGGATCAGAAAACGGAACCGGCGGTGGTGTGTGGGGCGCGAGCTGGTTCCCGGACGGCCGCAGTATCCTGGTGGCGCGCAACAGTGCAACTGACTCATTGATCCGGCTGGCTGTCGCGGATGGCAGCCGGCAGACCATCTATTCCGCGGGTTTCACAATCCAGGGCTCCTCGGTGTCGCCGGATGGGAGGAAGATCGTCTACTCGGCCGCGGAGTACGAATGGAACATCGTCGAAATCGGGCTCACAGACGGCGCCGTGCACGTGCTCGTCGAGAACGGAGCGACCAACATGTCACCCGATTGGGCGCCCTCGGGCACGCACTTTTTGTTCTCTGCGCAAGGTAAGGCCGACGTGGGTGCGGCGGTGATGGACCAGGAGGCCTCCGCTGGTGGCTTCTCGCGCCGGCTGGTCGATACCAGCTACGATCTCAAGGCAGCACGCTGGTCGCCGGACGGGACACGGTTCGCCTTTGTGGATAGTGACTATACAGACAGGCTGAGGCTCGCGAACGCGGCGGGCGGCCATGCCATCCTGCTGGACGAGGCCCACAGCATAAATGGAGAAGCGTGGTCGCCCGATGGGCAGTGGCTCTCGTATGATCGCCAGGGAGAAGGCCAGTCGAAGCTGGCGAAGATTCGCGCTCTGCCGGGCGCCCGTCCCGTGATCCTGGCGGACGCAGACGGCCCGACGCGATGGTCGCCGGCCGGGGACTGGATTCTGTATCGTGCGGGGAACAGTCTCTGCCTGATCTCGCCCGACGGCAAGTCCAGACGCATGCTGTCCTCCCGCCGGCTCATGGTCTACGATTTCTCGAAGGATGGCCGCCAGGTTTACGGCATTTTTCACAACGTGACAGACCCGGGCCGGGAGTGGCAGCTTTACGAGCTGAGTGTAGCGACCGGAGCCGAAACGCTCGTGGCGGCCTTGGATCTCCCGCCTGCATCCGCTGGACTGTCTGGGTTCAGCATCCATCCGGACGGCAAACACGCTCTCACCTCGGTCGCGAAATTTCCCTTTCAAATCTGGATGCTCGAAGGTTTCGAGCATCCGCGCGCGAGGAACTGGTTCGCGCGGTTGCTGCAGCGGCGATGAAATTCATTCCCGCACTCTGGCCCCCGCGAAGCTGCCCAAAATGATCCTCCACTGCGCAAGAGCGAGAACCTCTCGCCTGTCAGACCGTCACTCAGTCCAGTTTGCCGCGGAGCCGGCGGATCCCGGCTTGTTTCCTCAGGCGGAGCAGGGTCCGCAGCGCCTCGTCCAAGGCTTCGCGCTTAGTCTTCAGGCCCGTTGCGCGGAGCGTGTCCCGCATAAGCTTATCGTCAATCGCGATGTTCGTCCGCATCCCCCACCCCCCAGCGAGCGCAGCGAGCCACAAATCCCCGGCCCCTGACCCCCGGCCCCTGGCCCCCGGTGACACCGCTTCCCCAACAATCGCACCCGTCCCCTCAATCATTTACACCCGCCAATTTCAGACTCCAGCCCGCCGCCCTGCTAGCGTAAGCATGGGAAGGAAACCCGCAAAATGTCCACCCGTCAAGAACGCCGGGCCATCCGGCGCATCGCGCAAAATTCGAATCCGATAACCACTCGCACTGTGCCGCCTGTCAACGGCGCCCTCAAGTCCGGTCTCGACGCCGCTTCGCAGATCGTCATCGGCGAGTCCCCCGAAGAGTTCGCTCAACTCCAGGCCGATTGCTTCGCGGAATTTGCCCCCGCCACCATCGAGCAGCGTTTCCTGGTCGATCAGGTGATCCGCAACCAGTGGCTCCTCCGCCGCTACCACCGCGTCGAAGACCAGCTCTGGGTCTACCAGACCCGCCTCTGCGATCAGGCCGCCGGTGTCCAACTCGGCGAAGCCTTCTCCAAAGCCGGCGCCACCTTCCGTCACCTGCACCGCCACATCCAGGCGCTCCAGAAGTCCCACACCGAAGCGATGGCGGAGCTGAAGCGTCTCCAAACTCCCTCGGAACCCACCGAAAATAAACACGAAACCCCGAAATTGGCTTCGTTCCGCACTCCTGCCCCGGAACCCCCGCCCCCGGAAGCCCCGCCCTTACAGGTAGGTGGGGAGGAGTTGCATCTCGGGGACTGCGGCCCGCGCGGGGAGTTGTGCCACGGCCAGAGCGGCCTCGGCGACATCCTCCGGCTGGAGGGCCTTGGCTAGCACCTCCGGCGCCGTCTTCACCGGGCGTCGCTCCAGAATCTCCGTCTCCACCAGCCCCGGGCAAATCACGCACGTGCGAATGCCGTTCTCTTTTTCTTCCACGCGAATGGCGTGCGCCAGCCCCAGCAGCCCGCGCTTGGCGGCCTGATACGAGGCGCCCGATACGTCCGGCACGATCCCGGAGATCGAGGAAACGTAGATCAAATGGCCCGCGCGCTTCTCGCGCATCGCCGGCAGCACCGCGCGCGTAATGTAGTACGCGCTGTTCAGGTTGACCGACACCATCATGTCCCACAACTCCACATTCAGGCGCTTCAGCGACCGGTCCGGAATATTGGTGCCGGCGGAATAGATCAGGATGTCGATCTTCCCGTGTTGCGCCAGCACGTGCTGCGCCAGCTTTTCCATATCGGCGGCCTTTGCCGCGTCGGCGGCCATCACCTCGATCGCCGGGTACTCCTTCTGTAGGCCGTCGAGGCGATCCTGACGGCGGGCGGACGCGGTGACGCGCGCGCCTTCACGGGCGAATAAAGTGGCGGTGGCGCGTCCAATGCCGCTCGACGCGCCCACCACCAGAACGATTTGATTTTTCACGGATACAGGCATAGGGAAGCTTGTAGGATACCGCTATTGTGCTTCCGGCTTCCGGGCGCTGGGCGTCGCTTTGCCGGAATGCACCTCGAACAGCCGCCGGTGCGCGCCCACCACGCCGTCCAGAAGTCCGGCGTACGGGATGTCCGTCACGTCTATCATGCCGATGTTATAGTTCTCACCGTCCATGCGTCCGGTTACCGGTTCGTCCAGCCACTCGAACCAGTGCGTGCCGATCATGGCCGGAAACGCGGCCGCATTTTCCACGTAATAGCGGTAGGCCACCCCGCGCTCCGCCTCGCTGCGCGCCTGCCGCAAACCGGGAGCCATGCCGCGCCCGGGTGTGCCGATGTGGAACTCGCCGATCAGCATCGGCAGGCCGGTCGCATCGTAGATCCGCTGCAATCGCGCCGGATTGGGAGCATAGTCGTAAGCGTTCAGGCTGTATACGTCGAACCTCTTGCTTGCTTGAATCATGGCAGGCGAAGGGTCCCCCGCAAACCGCATTCCCAGGTTCAGATGATTGGAGTCGTGCTTGCGCATGGCGCCGGCAATCACATCCACATACTTTTCGAATGCGTGCTCGATGAAGCCCTTGCGCCTCTCGACAGTGTCCCCATCGGCCAGCCAGGCTTTCAACTCGCGTTGCGTGGCCGTTTCGGGAGCCTTCAGGATCATGTCCGTGATCAACTGTTCGCGGCCCGGCCACGGCGGCTCGTTAGCCATGAAATAACCCAACAGCCAGGGGTCTTCTTTGCGTGGATCGCACTGCCGCGCCACCGCGGCATCCACGCGCCCGGCCCATTCGGTGGCGTACACATCCGGCAGGCCCAGCCAGCCTGCGTCCATCCCCAGGCCGCTCAGTTGCACCACGTAAGCTTTCCGATGTTCGAACATCGCCGGGTCGGACCAGTTGGCCACGGTGTTAATGCCCCATGCCGACATGCGCCGCGCCGCCAGGTCCGCCCATTTGTTTTTCCACTCCGCGCCAAAACGCCGCAGCAGGTTCCAGGTGTAAAAGGAAACCATGGCGCCCTGCCGCAATTCGGCGGGAGGCAACGCGGTGTATACGCCATCGCGGCCTTCGGTGCGCGTCCCCATCTCCGAACGCACGCAGTCCACGCCGGTGGAATAAAACAGGTGCCCGTCGGGATCCACGAACCACCACTTGCCATCCACTTTTTCCACCCGGAAGAAGCCCGTGGCCTTGGCCTTGGTGGCGGCGAATCCGCCGTACCGGCAATACCCGAAATCGCCCGCGCGCAGGCTTTGATCCTCCCGCGCCCATTCCCGCTTCACTTCGTCCAGCGTGCGATGCTCGGCGTGAATCCACTGTCCCAGTTCGTCCACCAGGGGCTTGGGCTCCAGCACCGCATCGCCCGGCGATTCCTTCGTCAGGCGCACCGAGCGTAGCTCGAACGTGGGTTTGCCCAGCGGAATCTGCATCGCGATGCCGATCGCTTGCACCCGTGTCAGCGGCCCGTACGGCCCGTTCAGGTTCAGGTAATAGGATGGCCGCGAGCGGTTCGAAACCGAGGCCATATCGCTGCCCGAACGCGATTGTTGCGTGAAGATCGAAAGTGGCAAGGCCGCGCGGATCCATGCGCCGGGGAACGGATCGATCCCGGCATTGCGGTTGCCGTCGGCGGTGTACAGCCGCAATTGGAATCGCTGCGGCGAAGACGCGCGGAATTCCAGCACCAGGTAGTCGAAGCCGGACCAATCGGCAGGCAGCCCGGCATTCAGTTCCTGCAGCGGCCACTTCTGTTCGGCAGCGGCGCCCTCCAGAGTGACGGTCCGGGTTTCCGCGGCCGCGAAGCCCATCGCGGCCTGCAGCGCCAGCAGGCCCACGGCGAAAGTCTGAGACATGGCGATCTCAATTCTAGCGCCGTTGCCCGGAAGCCGTTATTCGCGCGCGCCGGCCTTTTCGAGCGCCGCCTCAATCTGCGCGTAGTGGTACCGCTTCGCCTGCGAAAGCGGCGTCTCTCCCGCCTTGGTGCGAAGCTTCGGGTCGGCGCCGGCTTTCAGCAGCAGATTCACCATGCGATCGTCGCCGAAATCCACCGTGGAAGCGTACAGCAGCGGCGTGTAACCATGTTTGTCGGCATCGTTCAAAGGCGCGCCTGCGGCAATCAGTGCCTCTGCCGCTTCCACATGGTTGGTCATCGCGGCCATTTGCAGCAGACTGGTGCCGTCGGGATCATGCTCCCTGACGTCGGCGCCCGCGGCAATCAGGGCCCGGATCACCTCCGGTTCGCCCATCGCCACCGCTTGCGCCAGCGGCGAAGCCGGGAACGCCCCCAGCAGCAGCATCCTCCGGTTGGCATCCGCGCCCTTGGAGTGGAGCAACTGCAGCGTGGCCGGCTCACCGGCGAACACCGCCAGCAGCAGCGGCGATGCGTTGAACATCACCCCCGTGCCCGGCGCCGCCTTCGCGCCCCTGGCAAGCAGCAACTGCACGGCGTCAAAAGAGCCGCGATACAAAGAGGCCACCATCAGGGCCGTGAAACCGCTCTTGGCTTTCGCGTTTACGTCCACGCCGCGGTCCAGCAGCATTTTCATCTTCACTGCATCGGGCGCGGCCATCATCAGCAGCGTGGTGCCGCCCTCGGTGTGGCTCGCGAGGTCCATTCCATGATCGAGCAGCGACTGGAACTCCTTCGCCGTGCCGAACAGCGCCGTTCGCATCCAGGGTTGGACGCCTTGCGGCTCCAACTCCGCAAGACCCGGCGCGGGCGCCGGCTTCTCCACCTTGGGCAACGCCAGCAGCAGCGCCATGACGGCATAAGACGTGCCCGCCGACGAGATGAACTGGTCGTGGCCGAACGGAAATCCGGTTTCGAAATATGGCGGGCTCACCTGCACGGGAGTAACCATGCGAGTGGCCACGCGCCACGAACCATCGGGGTTCCGCGTCGAAAGCAGGTACCGCACACCCTTGCGCCAGCCCGGGTCGGTGGGCGGCACATTGCCGGCTTCGGCCAGCGCTACCAGCGCTTCGCCCGTGGCATAAGCGTCGGACTCCCTCCGCGGCAGTTGCGCCCAGCCGCCATCCGGACGTTGCAATGCCCGAAGTTCGCGAACGGCTTTGGCTCGTTCAGCCGCGCTTGCGCCAGTCCAGGCGAGCCCCTGAAGCCGGAAGGTGTAGTCCTCGGTGGTTGCCGGCTGGGCGTGCAAGAGCCACGCTTTGGCGCGCTCGGCGCGGGCTGCGGCTTCCTTGCGCAGTTCCTCCGGCATATAAAGAAGCATCGCGCGAGCGGCCTCCGCGGTAGCGGTGAACTTGCTATGGCCCTGCGGGGGACGTTCATCATCGGTCAGCCAGTAGCCGTCCGCGCGCTGTTGTCTGGCAATCAGGCGAGCCTGCACTGCCGTGGTCAGACTGGGCTTCACTCCCGCTGCCGCCGCCGTGATCAACGCGGATCCCTCGCTGGTCGCCGGGTCGATGATCATGATGGACTGCACCACGCGGTCGATGGAGGTAAGGTCCGGGCTGTAGGAAAGCGCCTTAACCAGCACCGCGCGGGCTGCTGCCTCGTCAACCGGCAAGCCCCGTTCCCGGGCCAGTTCCAGCGCCCGCGCCGGGAGTCCGGCATGGTGGCAGGAATAACAGTCCTGCGCTTTGTAAAATCCCGCGGAGCCTTTTTGCAGCAGCTCGATAGACTGCATGGCGGCGGACCGAATCTGGTTGATAGTTGGCTCTTGGGCGTACAGAGCGGGAGCAAGCAGAAGGGCTGCCAGATATCTCATGTGTATCCCCTCCGGGTTTCCATGAGTATACACGGATGCGGCCGCTGCGACACTCTCAATTCGCCAGAAGGTCTCGCACGGTCTCCACCAGGCAGACTCCCGTCACCGGTTTTTGCAGGGTCGCGGCTCCAAAATGCGCGGCCAGCCTCAGTACCGATTCGGGCAGGCAACCCGAGGTGGCGATCACTTTCAGACCCGGCGAGCTGGAGTGGGCGAATTGCAGCACGTCCAGGCCATCCATGTCGGGCAGCCCTGGTCCAGGTGCTCCAGCATAA
>CAWIGC010000017.1:0-17192 GCA_963835555.1 uncultured Solibacteraceae bacterium
TTAGTTCGCTCTCCATCAGGTTTTCGGGAATGGCGGAGCAGTTGATTTTCACCAGCGGATGGTCCTTGCGCGGGGAGCGGAAGTGAATAGCGCGCGCGATCAGGTCTTTGCCCACACCGCTCTCGCCCGCCAGCAGCACGGTGGCCCGCGTGGGGGCGACCCGCTCGATGGTAGCGAAAATTTCCTGCATGGGCTGGCTGCGGCCAATGATGTTGTCGAATTCGTAGCGGCGGCCCAGCTCTTCTTTCAATGCGCGATTCTCTTCCCGCAGCGCCCGCACCTCCAGCGCCTTGTTCACCACCTGCATCAGATGGTCCAGCGAAAACGGCTTGAGCAGGAAGTCGGTCGCGCCGGCTTTCATGGCCTCCACCGCCGTTTCCACGCTGCCGAACGCTGTCATCATGATTACCGGCACCTGCGCATTCTGGCGGCGGATCAGGCCGAGCAATTGCAGGCCATCCATATTCGGCAGCCTCAGATCGCTCAGCACCAGGTCGGCGCGGTCCACCAGTTTGAGCCCCTCTTCGGCGGTGCCGGACTTGTCCACGTCGAACCCCGCGGAGGCCAGTTGCAACTCCAGCACCCGCCGGAGCTTCTCTTCGTCTTCAACCACCAGGATGCGTCTCTTCATGAGCACAGCTCAACGCGGAGGCGCGGAGACGCAGAGGAAGAAGGGGGCTGGGGATAGGGGTTGGGGGTTGGGGAATAGTTCAGTTTGTGCTGCTCCATTTTTTCTCTGCGTCTTCCTCCGCGGCTCCGCGTCTCCGCGATGAAAAAACTCTTGTCTCATTGGGAACTCTCCGAAGCCATCAAGTCCATCGGCAGCAGCACGCGGAAAATACTGCCCTTTCCAGGCTCGCTTTCCACCGTTATTTTACCCCCGTGTTCATCCACAATTTTAGAAACGATGGCCAGCCCCAGGCCAACCCCGGCCGCTTTGGTGGTGAAGAACGGATTGAAAATGCTGTTGAGGTTTTTCCCCTCGATGCCCGCGCCGCGATCGATCACCGAGACTTCCGCGGTTCCGGCCGAGGAACGCGTTTTCACCGTGACCGCGCCGCCGGCGCTGGTGGCCTGCGCGGCATTCAGCACCAGATTATAGAAGACGCGCTCCATCAACCCGGCGTCGAACGGAAAGGGCCGCATTTCCGGTTCGTAGTTCCGGTAGATGGAAACTCCCGAAACCTCCCGCTCCACCAGCGCGATGGCCTGATCCAGCACCTTCGCCAAATCCACTTCTTTGTCGCGCTCCAGTTGCACCGGACGGGCGAATTGCAGGAACCGCGTGATCAGGGCGTTGCAGCGGTCCACCTCGGAATTGATGAAGCCCGAGACTTCCCGCGCCACATCATTTTCGGCACTCACGCTGCGCGCCAGCATCTCGGAAGACGCTTTGATGGTCCCCAGCGGATTGCGCAGTTCGTGAGCCAATCCGGCGGAGAGTTGTCCCAGCGCCGCCAGGCGGTCGGATCGGCGCATGGCATCTTCGGCCTCCCGGAGTTGGGCGACGACGCGCGCCAGTTCCTCGGCGGTGCGCTGATGCTGGGCGGATTGAATGCGCAAATCCTCCGCCAGCATGTTCGTCAGCGTGCCCACCATGGCGAGAAAAACGACGCGTTCCAGCGCCAGGTCGATCCACTGATTCCAGTTCGCCTGCGGGAACAGGAGGAAAGAAAGGTAAAAGCCAGCCACCAGGAGCACCCAGAACAGCGTCCAGCCTACGCCTGAAATGGTGGCGGCGGAGACCACCGGCAGCAGCAGCAGCACCCAGTAGCGGCTTCCCACGGTTCCGGTGAATGCCAGCAGAGGCCAGATCAGCAAGAGCTTGAGAACGATTCCCGCCACACGTCCGCGCGTAGTCTGTAGGGCAGGGATCCTCGGTTCGGCGATCTGCATGAGGCCCAGCGCGATCAGCGGCGCCAACTCGTAGGCGTCGCCATACAAAGGACGCGCGATCAGCACGCCGAAGAGAAACAGCCAGACGAAGTCCTGCGGACGGACCATGCGCATCCAGCCGGGAAGCTTGAAAAATGGCACCTGTAATATCTCAGTCGGGATTATGCCACAATGAGAAGGAACGTCTCATGCCCAACCCAAGTATTCTGGATCAGGACCGGGATATCGGCCCTGGTTCCCAAACCAAAAACGAGCCCAACGAGTCTTTCGGCGACATTCTGTCGCAATACGAACAGTCTCATTCTCACAAAGCCGAAAAGGAAGGCGTCAAAGGCCTGGAAGGCACCGTAGTCGCTGTGACCGGTGAGCAGGTCTTCCTCGACATCGGCTACAAGATCGAAGGCACCATTCCCCTGGCCGAGTTCCAGAAGGCCGGGGAAGAGATCAAGCCCGGCGACAAGGTGGTGGTTTCCATCAAAGGCCGCGGGGAAGACGGCTATTACGAGCTGTCGAAGATCAAGGTGGAGCGGCCCAAGGACTGGTCGTCGCTGGAAAAGGCCTTCGCCGAGAAAGCAGCCATCGCGGGCGTGGTCAGTGCCGTGGTGAAGGGCGGCGTGAGCGTGGACGTGGGAGTGCGTGCCTTCATGCCCGCCTCGCGCAGCGGAGCCAAGGACGCGGCCGAGATGGAAAAACTCATCGGCCAGGAGATCCGCTGCCGCATCATCAAGCTGGATGTGGCCGATGAAGACGTGGTGGTGGACCGCCGCGCCATCCTGGAAGAAGAAGAACGGTCGGCCAAAGAGAAGCGCTACTCCGAAGTGAAGGAGGGCGAGACCGTCACCGGGACGGTCCGCAGTCTGACGGATTACGGCGCCTTCGTGGATATCGGCGGCGTGGACGCGCTGCTGCACGTTGCGGATATCTCCTGGGGCCGCGTGAACAAGCCGGCGGACGTACTTACCGTGGGCCAGGAGTTACAGGTCAAGATTCTCAAGGTGGATCCCGCCAAGCGACGCATCTCCCTGGGCATGAAGCAACTGCTGCCGCATCCCTGGGAACAGGCCGGCGAAAAATACAAACAGGGCGAGCGGGCGACCGGCACGGTGACGCGAGTGGCCGAGTTCGGGGCCTTTGTGGAACTGGAAAAGGGCATCGAAGGGCTCATTCACCTCTCGGAAATGTCATGGTCGAAGAAGGTGCGCAAGCCTTCCGACGTGGTGAAAGCGGGCGATACGGTGGACGTGGTGATCCTGGGGGTCAACCAGGCCGATCGCCGCATCTCTCTGGGGCTCAAACAGGCATTGGGCGACCCGTGGGCCGAAGTGCCGCAGAAATTCCCGCAAGGCGCCCTCGCCGAGGGCGCGGTCACCAGCCTCACCAAGTTCGGGGCGTTCGTACAGGTGGCCGAAGGCGTGGAGGGCATGATCCACGTGGGTGATATCAGCGCCGAAAAGCGGATCAACGCGCCGTCGGACGTGCTGAGAGTCGGCCAGGTGGTCAAGACCCTGGTGCTGGAATGCGATCTGGAAAAGCGCCGGCTGCGGTTGGGTATGAAGCAGTTGGTGCCCACCAGCCTGGATGAGTACATCGCCGAACACAAGGAAGGCGATGTGGTCACCGGCCGCACCATCGACGCCTCCGGCGGGAGAGCCCGCGTGGAGCTCGGAGAAGGTATTCAGGCGATTTGCCGGCTGGGCTCCGATGCGCCCGAACAGGAAGAGAAGGCGGCAGCGGCCAAGGTGGATCTTTCCTCCCTCAGCACCATGCTGCAGTCCAAATGGAAGGGCGGAGAGGGCGGCGGAGGCTCCAAGCGCGAACCCGCGCGCGCCGGCCAGATCCGCAGCTTCCGCATTGTCAAACTCGATCCGGCTGCCAAGAAGATCGAATTGGAACTGGCCTAGGAAGTGCGATCGCTTCACCAAGGTCCCGGCTCAGCCAGAAGGCGACCGCCGGCCGGCGACCCTCGGAGAGCCGTACTATTCTCGCTGGTAGTTCTGAAATCGCGAGAGAAACGTGCCGTACACCAGGTGGCCCAGCACCATGGGACGCTCCGCATGAAGAAGGTAAACCAGCGGCAGAACGCTCCGGTAGAGGACGTGAAACGAAAGGTAATACCATCCCATGCTGAATGCCAAACTCAGCAACAGCACACGCACCTGCCTCTCCTGAGTCTGGAACAGCACGGCGAACAGGCCGCCCAAGGCGGCGTAAATCAGGATGTAGATCGCCGCCCCGGAGACGGAGCCGGGAACAAAACCGCGCTGAACGGCCGCATCGCCATAAAACGCGGTGGCCAGGAGATCCTCCGAAGTCCAGAAACTGCGACGCAGCCAGGAAGCACTCACTCCCAGCCACGCCAGCATGCACAGTATCCCAACCATGCCACCCTGAAGACCAGCGAGAAAAGCCGCGGTCCTTCCCGGCGGCCGGCTCTCCATAGCAGCAGTCATAAGATTCAGCCTATACTGGCGAGAAGACTAAAGGCAAAAGTAAATTCATGCGTCGTGTCGTGATCACAGGAATCGGTGCGGTCAGCCCGAATGGTATCGGGCGTGAACGCTTTTGGCAGGCCACCCGGGACGGCGTGAGCGGTGTGAGACGAATCACACGCTTCGATCCGTCGGGCTTCGTCGTGCAAGTGGCGGGCGAAGTGCCGGACGAGTTCGACGAAAAGAAATACGTGGAGATCAAAGACCGGCCGCACGTCTCGCGCGCCGTTCCACTGGCCGCGGCCAGCGTGGCCGAAGCCCTGGAAGACGCCGCCGTCGATTGGAAAAGCATGAACCGGGACGAACTGCGCCAGGTCGGCGTCATCGTCGGCTCCGGGGGCGGCAGCCAGGACTTCACCGAAGAGCAGTACCGGCTCTACTATGGCGGCCATATCAAGCAGTGCAGCGTGTACACCATCCCTACCGGGACCATCGGCACGCTGGCCAGCGAAGTTTCCATGCGCTTCGGGTTTCGCGGACTGAGCCACATTATTTCCACGGGCTGCACTTCTTCCACTGACGCCATGGGCTATGCGTTTCATCATATCCAGCGCGGCTCGCTGAATATGATGATTGCGGGCGGGGTGGATTCGCCGCTGGCGCCGCTGATCCTGCGCGGCTTTCAGTTGATGCGCATCATGAGCACGCGGTGGAATCACGAACCGCAGCGGGCCTCGCGTCCCTTTTCGAAGGACCGCGACGGCTTCGTGATCGCCGAGGGTTCCTGGTTTTTCGTGATGGAAGAAATGGAACACGCCAAAGCCCGCGGCGCGCACATCTACGGTGAAGTCGCGGGCTACGGTTCCACCTGTGAAGCCTTCCATCGCGTGCGCCTGGAGGAATGCGGCGAAGAGCCGGCGCGCGCGATCGGTATGGCGTTGGATGAAGCGGGCGTAGCGCCGGGCGACGTGCAGTACATCAGCTACCACGGAACCTCGACGGAACTGAATGACCGCATCGAAACGCGCGCCGTGAAACTGGCCTTCGACGGCCATGCCTACAAACTGCCCGGATCCGCGATCAAGAGCCTGATCGGCCATCCGCAAGGCGCTTGTGGAGCGGCCGGCGTGGCGGCCACCCTGCTAGCCATGCGCGACGGCGTCGCGCATCCCACCCTGAATGTAGACGAGCCGGACCCCGACTGCGATCTGGACTACATCCAGAACACGCCGCGCAAGCTGGATATCGAGCATGCAGTCTGCAACTGCATCGCCTTCGGAAGCAAGAACTCGGCAATGGTGTTACGGCGGGTCTAAGAAACAAAAAGCCGGCGGGCGCTCGGAGGATAACGCCCGCCGGTCTGGCTCGCGGGAAACCTAGTGTCCCGCGAAACCACTCGCAAAAGCCCTACGCTTGTAAAGACGCAGGTTCATGGCCGCAAGTTGCAGCCTGGTTACAGTATATTCCCGACCATCCTTTGCCAGCGAATGTAATTTATCCTACAAAGCGTCCGCCTATGCGACTGCGGCGTTGCGAATCGCATCGGCAATGCGATTGACGAAATGTTCCACTTGGCCGGCGTCCTCGGCTTCCACCATGACCCGCGCCAGCGGTTCGGTGCCGGAAAAACGCACCAGTACGCGGCCGGTTCCCGCCAGGGAGGTTTCGGCCTTGTGAATCTCATGGGCCACCGCCGGAGTCTCCAGCAGGCCCTTCCTTTCCCGTATCCGCACGTTCACCAGTTTCTGCGGATAGACGCGCAGGTCAGAGGTCAGTTCGTCCAGCCCCATACCGGACCGTCGCGCGATTTCGAACACGCGGACGGCCGTCAGCAGGCCGTCTCCGGTGGTGGCATACTCCCGAAAAATTACATGACCGGACTGTTCCCCGCCCAGTACCGCGCCCAGCCGCAGCATCTCTTCCAGAACATATTTGTCGCCCACCGAGGTCCGGACCATTTTTATGCCATCGCGCGCCAGCACCTGTTCCAGTCCCAGGTTGGACATGACCGTGGAGACCACGGTCTCCCGGGTCAACCGCCCGGCTGACTTCAGATCGCGCGCGGCGGCCAGCAGTACGCCATCGCCATCCACCACCTTGCCGCTGCGCGCCACAAAGATGGCGCGGTCGGCATCGCCGTCAAAGGCCACGCCATAACCGGCGCCCTGCTCCACCACGGCTTTTTGCAGCAGTCCCAGGTGCATGGCGCCGCAGCCCGCATTGATGTTGCGCCCGTCGGGTTCGGCGCAGATCGTCACGACATCCGCACCGAGCCGCTGGAACAGCCCGGGACCGAGCCGGTACGATGCGCCGTTGCCGCAGTCCAGCACCAGTTTCACTCCGTCCAGACGGACGGTGGTGGTGGAGAGTAAGAACTCCAGGTACTGGCGGTCCAGGGTCTCATCCACCTGAAGGGCTGCCGGTACGGGCGTCACCCCCGTGCCGCGCAACCGCAGGATCTCCTGCTCGATGGTGTGCTCCTCCTCGTCGGGGAGTTTGAACCCGGAGTGCGCAAAGAGCTTGAGTCCGTTGTCCTGGTATGGGTTGTGCGACGCCGAAATCATTACACCGGCTACAAAATCGCCCGAGCGCGTCAACCAGGCTACGCCGGGCGTCGTAATCACTCCGGCATAACGAACGCGCACGCCGCGGCTGGCGAGGCCGCCGGCTACCAGTTCCGCTATCCACGCCGCGGATTCGCGCGTATCCGTGCCGATTAGAATCTCGGGGTCCCGGTGATGCGCTTGGGCATCCTCCCCCAACGCTACACCGAAGGCGTAGATCGTCTGCGGATCCAGCGGGTACTCTCCCGCGACTCCGCGAATTCCGTCCGTACCGAATAGTTGTTTGGCCATTACCGCTTTCTCATCGTCACTGTAACTGTAACCCGCGGGGAAGACTGAAAACGCAAGTACGGGTCGTTTACGTACGCATTGGAGCGAAACTGGGAGGTTCCCACCACGCCGGATACGTCCACCGGATCGGTGTTGGCCGCGCTGATGCGCGCCACGTGGCTGGCGGGACCTACCACTGTCAGCGTCGCTGGTTCCACCTGCTTGTCCGCGACGATATACCCGTCCGCTCCATCCCCGTTGAACCGGACCACTACCGGGAACCTGGCGCGTCATGCGGCGCTCAAACTCGAAGCGCACCTGCGAAGGCTGAGCGCGCACCAGCCGTACGCCGTGCGGCAGCTTCACACTGCCGCTGTCTACGGTGAAGGTACGCTCACCGGTGAACACGTTCGACATGTCCAGAATCACCGCCGGGCGCGTGCCTCTGTCGGTCAGGGCGCTCAACACGCCGGAGGAACCGCGCAATTCCAGGGAAACGGTGGGAACCGGCTCGGAGGAGATCTCCAGATCGTCGGGCAGGTTCTTGTATTCCAGTTGCACAGAGGTGAACGTGGACAGCTCCGGTTCGCTGGCCACCAACACCCAGAGCATCACCGCCATAGCCAGCGACAGCAGCTTCCAGCCAAAGTTATGCGAAACCAGTTTCAGCAGCCAGCGAAGCGGACGGAGCATGGTTATTTGGCCCTTTCCGACCGCGGTTCCTGCGGAGGATGATCGTGCGCCAGCGGGATATCGGCCGGAAACTCGTCGATCGGCACGCCGGCGGCGCGCTGTACTCCGAAGTGGCGATTGATGCGGTCTACCACTTCGGCGCCGGACAGCCCCTGCACCAGTTCGCCAAAAGCCGCCACGGAAACCCGTCCGGTCTCTTCGCTTACCACCAGGGAAAGGCAGTCGGTCTCTTCGGTGATGCCGATGGCGGCGCGATGCCGCGTTCCCAGCTTCAGCGAAAGTTCACGGTTCGTCGTCAAGGGTAGAAAACACCCGGCGGCGGACAGACGCTCTTTTTGAACGATAACCGCGCCGTCATGCAGCGGCAGACCGGGCTGAAAAATGGAAATCAGCAGGTCGCGCGAGAGGCGCGCTTCCAGCCGGACGCCGCTCTCAATGAAGGTCCGCAGCCCGATGTCGCGCTCCAGGACGATGAGCGCGCCGATTTTTTCCGCCGACAGTTGCTCCACCGCCAGCATGATTTCGCTGACCGATTCCGGCGCGTGGAAGCCTCCGGCAATCAGTCCCATCCAGCGTTTCCGTCCGATGCGCGCCAGGGTGCGCCGGATCTCCGACTGAAACAGGACGATCACCGCCAGTCCGATGTAGGGAACAATAGAAGACAGCAGCCAGCTCAGCGCCTCCAACCCGACCCGCAGGGCCAGGCGGTACAGCAGCACCATCACCAGGATACCTACCAGAATGGGGCCTGCGCGGGTGCCGCGGACCACCATCAGGCATTGATATAAAAGGAACGACACCACCAGGATATCGATAATCCCGGTGAGATCCAGTGCGGACAAAGGTGGCAGGAGCCGGAGCAATGGCGACATTGTTGGATCTCAAAATGCAAATCCTGTCCAAACTCTCATCTTAACTTAGTGCGCTATACAATCGATTCCAGCCGCATGAAGTTCCTGGTATTTCCGCCCTTGTGCCTATCGGCGATCGCGTTGGGGTCCCGGAGGTGTCCGGACAGGCGACTACGAAGGCGGCACGGATGAACGCAATACGGCAGCCCATGCCCGGTACAATGGAACCATGTCGTTTGTCTCCGTGCCCGAAGGGATTGATGAGATTCGCGCGGGCCGCATGCTGGTGGTCGTCGACGATGAGGACCGCGAGAACGAGGGTGACCTGACCATCGCCGCTGAAAAGGTCACGCCGGAAATCATCAACTTCATGGCTACGCACGGGCGTGGCCTGATCTGCCTCACACTTACGCCGGAACGTTGCGACTATCTGCGGCTGCCGCTGATGAGTCCCACCAACACGTCCAACTTCGGCACGGCATTCTGCGAATCGATCGATGCCAGAGACGGCGTCACAACGGGCATTTCGGCGGCGGACCGTACGCGCACCATTCTGCAGACCATCGATTCCAACTGCCGGCCGGCCGACCTGGCGCGTCCCGGGCACATCTTTCCGCTGCGCGCGCGCGAAGGCGGCGTACTGGTGCGCGCCGGGCAAACCGAAGCCGGAGTGGACCTGGCGCGCCTGGCGGGCCTGGCGCCGGCGGGTGTGATCTGCGAAGTCATGAACGACGACGGCACCATGGCGCGGGTGCCGCAATTGCTGGAATTCTGCGCGCGTCACAACCTCAAAATGATCTCGGTGGCAGACCTCATCCGCTACCGGCTCAAGACGGAGCGCTTCCTGCATCGCGCCGCCGAGGGCTGCATCGAAACCGAATTCGGCGACTTCCGCACCATTGCCTATACCAGCGATATCGACCCGGAACATCACATGGCCCTGGTGCGCGGCGACGTCGCGGGGCAGGAAGGCGTGCTGGTCCGCATGCATTCACGGTGTATCTACGGCGATGTCTTCGGCTCGGTAAGCTGCGACTGTGGCCGCATGGTGCGCGATTCCCTGCGCGCCATCGCGGAAGAAGGCCGCGGCGTCCTGGTCTATATGCACGAAAGCGGTCCCGGATTTCGCACCCAAACGGGTCCGGATGGCAACCGCCGCATGGTATCGCACGGGCGGGATTTCATGCATTACAAAGGGGAGGCCGGGCAGCGGCAGTTGCAGCACGAGCACGGCATCGGCGCCCAGATTCTCTCCGACCTGGGGCTGCATACCATCCGGCTGCTCACCAATCACCCGCGCAAAATCGTTGCCCTGGAAGGCTTTGGCATTGAAATCAAGGAGCAGATCCCGGTCGGCCGCCCGGAGCGCTAATAATGGAGTAGAACCTCCGTCCTGATTGATATGAAGGCACGAATCCTCACCACCGCGACGCTAGTCACCTTATTTGCCGGCACGCTCCCTGCCGCCAACCAGAATCTACTGAACCTCGTGATGCCGGACGCGACAGTCATTGCCGGGATCAACGTGCTAACTGCCGAGAACAGCCCGTTCGGCCAATATGTGCTCAGCCAGTTTGTGGGAAATTCCAACTTCACGGTGGCTACCACCAAGTTGGGTTTCGACCCCACCAAGGACGTAACCGAGGTGCTGACGGCGTCCAATGGCGTGAAGGGTTCGCACACCGGCTTGGCCATGGCCACGGGCACGTTTAATGTATCGGCCATCACCACCGCCGCCGTAACGGGGGGCGCGACCAGCGAGACCTATAAGGGGGTTCCGCTTCTCGAGGATCCCAAGCAAATGGGCGCCGTCGCCTTCCTCAGCTCAACCCTGGCGGTGGCCGGCGATCTGGCCAGCGTCAAGGCCGCGATCGATCGCCAATCGGCCCCGCAGGCACTGCCCGCGCCGGTGCTTTCGCAAATCAAGACTCTCAGCGCCGCTCAGGACGCGTGGTTCGTAACCACGGTTCCGGTCTCGACGCTGATTGGGCCGAATGCGCTGGTGGCCCCCGGTCTGAGTACCGACGCCAAGGCGCAACTGAACATCGTCAGCCAGATCCAGAGCGCCAGCGGGGGAGTGAAGTTCGGCGCCAATGTCGCCTTCAATGCCGTAGCGCAGGCGGATAACGCGCAGGACGCCACCAACCTGGCCGGCCTGATTCAGCTTATGGCCAACATGCTGCAGCTTCAGGGCAGCAACAATCCCAACGCGGCGTTGGTCGGCAAGGCGATCACGGCCAGTGCGTCCGGCACGGCAGTGACGATGTCATTGACTCTGCCGCAAGCACAATTTCAGGCCCTGCTGAAGCCGCAGGCCGCGATGAAACACCCCGTCCGCCGGTAGGAAAGCGCAGATCTCCCGCGAGTGCTCGCCACATCACGCCTCACTCGTTGGCCGTAGGGTCTTTTTCTACGTGGTCGATGACCATGACTTCGAGGGACGCTGATTTACGCTCCAAGCGGAGTCCGAGCTGTTTAGGGAGCGCCTGAATCAGGGCGCTCTCTTCGTCAATGGCTCCGCGGGCATCGACAATCGCCTTGCCGGTTTGAGGGTCGAGGACGTAGGGCGCGAGGTTGAGGGTGAAATCGTAAATGCCGGGCAGCCCGGTTTCGTCCACTACATGGCGCGAGGTCCACGGAGGGTCCATGGTCAGGACGAACTGAGCCATGGAGATGCGCTCGAACCTGGTGGAATACATACCGGCGGATTTCATCGACTGGTCTCCCGCGGTAGAGGACTTTTGAAATTTAGGCCCGCCGCGATCCACTACCAGAGCGTAGACGGGGAGGGTTCTGGTTACCAGATGGAACGCGAGACCGAGCCGCGCCCGCAGCAGGTTCTGGAACATCTGTTTGATTTCGGCGTCGGAGACGGGATTGCCGGTCTTGGCGGCGATGTTGTATACCGCGTCGGTGGGAAAATCGCGCCAGTTGGGCCCGACTACCCGAAAATTCTCGTACCCGAAAGCCCAGAGAATACTGTTGCCGAGCGTGGCGTTGCGGATAGTCAGGCTCGTGGGAGTGACCTCGCGCGTGGTGCCCCCGTGGCGCGTGCCGGGTGGAATTCGCGTGAAGGATGCCACATCGAAAGACTGCGCAGAAGAAAGCACAAACACACCAAAACAAGCCGCAACCACCTTCATTCGGCGCCTCCCCGGTCGTGATGACGCATTTCCGGGAAGAAACGTGCAAACTGAAAACCATGAGGATTCTCATCTCGGGCGCGGGCATCGCCGGACCCACCCTGGCGTACTGGCTGGCACATTACGGATTCCAACCGACACTCGTGGAGAGGGCGCCACATCTGCGGACCGGCGGCCGCAACCAGGTGATGAACCTTCTGCGCATTCCCTGGGTAGCCGACCGGTCCTTCGCGGCCGACCTCACCGACGAACTGACCCTGCCGCAATACTGAACCTCCACAAATACTGAACCTCCACCTTGACAAGTTCGCCCCCGGAACCATAGACTAACAACATTCGTAATCGGATGTCGAAATCGAACTCAGAGAGAGAAACTCCGCGGCCGACCGCGACCTGTATTCCGGGCTGATCCGGCTTCACGTGCTGCATCACGCCACCGAAGAGCCGATCTTCGGCCTGGGCATGATCGAGGAACTGGCGCGCCACGGGTATCGGATCAGTCCGGGCAGCCTCTATCCCCTGCTCCAGGGTTTGGAAAAGAAAGGCTATCTGCGCTCGACCACCGAGCGGAACGGCAAGTCGCTCCGCCGTCTGTACCGGGCGACCCCGTTGGGCCGCAGGGCTCTGGCCGCTGCCAAAAGCAAAGTGCGGGAACTGTTTCATGAACTTATCGAAGGCGATTAGCCGGGCAACATGCGCCGGAGCGATGGTCCTGGCGGTGGGAACTTTGGCCGCGCAGCAATCCACGCCTCCCGGGGAAATGACCATCGGCCGGGCAGTCGGGGACGCATTGCGGAACTATCCCTCGATCCGGGTAACGCAGGAACAAATGAATGCGGCCGCGGCCGCGATCCGCCTGGCGCAAACCGCATATCTGCCGCGGGTGGACGGCCTGGCGCAGGTCAATCGCGCCACGCGGAACACCTTCTACGGAATGCTGCTGCCTCAAGGCGTCATCCCGGGCGTGGATGGCGTTCCGGCCAACAACTTGGGTTCGGTGTGGGATAGCGGCGTGGGACTCCTGGTCACCTGGCAGCCGTTCGATTTTGGTTTGCGCGCCGCCAACGTCGCTGCGGCGACAGCCGCCCGCAATCTGGCCCAGGCGGCCATGAACCGCACACGGTACGACGTTTCAGTTGCTACGGCGGATGCGTTCCTGACCGTGATCGCGGCCCAGCAGACCGCGCAGGCAGCCCGCGCCTCGGTAGATAGCTGGCAGATTCTTCTGAAGAGCATTCACGCGCTGGTGGCCGCTGAACTGCGGCCGGGCGCGGACGAATCCAGGGTGCGGGCGGAGCTGGCGGCAGCGCAGACCCAAGTCGCACAGGCCGAGCAAGCCATCGACGTCGCTCGATCGACGCGTGGCGCAATTCGTGGGGCTCGACCTGTCTCAGTTGAATGTGAGCCCCGGCAAGTTGGCCGGGCAACTGCCGCGGGATCGCCCGGAGCCTCCCCTGGAGACTGCGCAAAACCCGGTCGCGATCGAGCAGAACGCCGCGATCGCGCAGGCGACAATCCGAACTCAAGGCGATCGAACGGACGTATTATCCGCAATTCTCCGTGCAGGGCCTGGCCGCCGCGCGCGGGACCGGCATGCTCAACGACGGCGGACGGCTCGGCGGGCTGAACGGGTTGGCGCCGACTATCCAGAACTTCGGTATCGGGCTGACCGTTGCGTTCCCGGTTATGGACCGGTTTGCGATTCGGGAGCAGGAAGCCATGCACGCGGCGAACATTCGCGCCGGGCAGGCGCAATACCAGGTGATTGCCGCCGGCCTGCAAGCGCAATTCAATGCCGCGCAGGCGAAGCTGACGGGCGCGCGGCGCGTGGCGGCGAATACGCCGGTCGAGGTCTCCTCGGCCCGCACCGCCCTGGAACAGGCCACGGCGCGGTACCAGTCCGGGTTGGCCCCGATCGACGACGTCGCGCAGGCGCAGCGGCTGCTCGTGCAGGCGCAGATCGACGACGCTCTGGCGCGGTTGAACGTCTGGCGCGCGCTGCTGGAAATCGCGACCGCCCGGGGCGACATCCAGCCGTTCCTGGCGGAGGCCGAGTCAAGTGAGACATGCGTATGTCTGCGGCTCTGCGGCGGCCCGTCACAGTGGTGGTGGCGCTGGTCGCCCTGGCGCTCTTCGCCTTGCTGGCGGTGCAGCGCATGCCGGTCGACATCTTCCCCAAGGTGGGCGATCCCGCGATCTACGTGGCGCAGCCCTACGGCGGCATGGACCCGGCGCAGATGGAAGGCTACCTCACGTACTACTACGAGTATCACTTCCTCTACATCACCGGCATCGATCACGTGGAGAGCAAGAGCATTCAGGGCGCGGCGCTCATGAAGCTGGTCTTCCACGAAGGCACCGACATGAGCGCAGGCCATGGCGGAGACCGTGGGCTACGTGAACCGCGCGCGCTCCTTCATGCCGCCGGGAACGGTGCCGCCGTTCATCACGCGCTTCGACGCCGGCAGCGTGGCGGTGGGCCAACTGGTCTTCAGCAGCCCCACCCGCACACAGGGCGAAATGCAGGATTTCGCGCTCAACCGCGTGCGGCCGCTGTTCGCGACCCTGCCCGGCGTTTCCGCGCCGCCGCCCTTCGGCGGGAACCAGCGGACCATCGTCATCACGCTCGATCCCGACAAGCTGCGGCAGTACCGCATCTCGCCCGAAGAGGCCATCGCGGCCGTCAACAAGTCCACGCTGGTGATGCCCTCGGGCAACATGTGGACCGGCGAACTCGACCGCATCGCCCGCACCAACGCCGCGCTCGGCGGCGAACCTGGCCGAGCTGCTGAGCACGCCCATCCGGCCGGTCTCCGGCGCCGACCGTGTATCTGCGCGACATCGGCACCATCGAGAACGGCACCGACATCGTCACCGCCTACGCCCACGTCAACGGCAAGCGCACCGTCTACATCCCGGTCACCAAGCGCGCCGACGCCTCCACGCTGGCGGTGATCAACGCGGTGAAGGCGGCGATTCCGGATTTCAAGAAAGCCGTGCCCGAAGACGTCGACGTCAGCCTGGAATTCGACCAATCGCCGTACGTCACCAACTCCCTGCGCGGCCTGGTTACTGGAAGGCCTGCTGGGCGCGGTGCTCACCGGCCTGATGGTGCTGATCTTCCTGCGCGACTGGCGCAGCGCGCTGATCGTGATGCTGAACATCCCGTTCGCGCTGCTGAGCGCGGTGATTCTGCTGTGGGCCACCGGCCAGACCATCAACATCATGACGCTCGGCGGGCTGGCGCTGGCGGTGGGCGTGCTGGTGGACGAGGCCACGGTGGAAATCGAGAACATCCACACGCAGATGCTGCCCGGCGTCTCGCGGGCGCGCGCGGTGGTGGAAGCGTGCAGCCGCACGGCCATGGCGCGCCTGCTTTCCATGTTCTGCATCCTGGCGGTGTTCGTGCCCTCGTTCTTCATGGTCGGCGTGGGCCGGCAGCTGTTCGTGCCGCTGTCGCTGGCCGTGGCGTTTTCGCATGATCGCGTCGTACCTGCTTTCCAGCACCCTGGTGCCGGTGTTCTCGACGTGGCTGATGCGGGAGGCGCATCGCGGCGAAGAGCGGGAAGGGCTGTTCGGACGGCTGCGCTCGTTCTACGAGCGGCTATCTGAACGTGGTGCTGCGGTTCCGCTGGCCGCTTGGTATCGGTCTATCTGGCGAGCGCGTTCGGTACTGCTGTACGTGCTGCTGCCGCGCATGGGCACGGAGATGTTCCCGGATGCCAACGCACCGCTGCTGCGCATCCGCCTGCGCGCGCCCGCCGGCACGCGCATCGAGGAGACCGAACGCATCGTGCTGCGCGCGCTCGACATCATCCAGCAGCGATGCCGGGCCGGACAACGTCGCGATCACCAGCGATTTCATGGGCGTGCATGCCTTCCAGCTACCCGGTGGACCTGATCCACCTGTTCACCAGCGGACCGCAGGAGGCCATCATCCAGGTGGCGCTGAAGCCCGACGCGCCGCGCGGCGAGGCTCTGCGCGAGCGCCTGCGGCCGAGCCTGCGGCGCGAACTGCCCGGAGTGCGCAGATTTCCTTCGAAGCCGGCGACATCGTCACCCAGGTGATGAGCTTCGGCTCGCCCACGCCCATCGAAGTGGCGGTGCAGGGCGTCAGCCTCGCGGACGATTACGCGTACGCGCAGAAGGTGCGGGCCGCAGCTGGCGAAGCTGGGCTTCCTGCGCGACCTGCAGTTCGCGCAGGAGCTGAACTATCCCACGCTGGATATCAACATCGACCGCGAGCGCGCCGGCCAGTTCGGGCTGACCATGGCGGACGTGGTGCGCTCGGTGGTGCCGGCCACTTCGTCTTCGCGCTTCACCGAGCCGAACTACTGGCGCGATCCGAATTCCGGCAACGCGTTCCAGATCCAGGTGGAGATGCCGCAGAACCGCATGCAGAGCGTGGAGGCAGGTGGGCAGCCTGCCGGTGATGCCCAGCGGCGCGGCACCGAAGCCGCTGCTCGACGACATCGCCACGCTGAAGACTGGGCACCATGCCGGGCTGATCGAGCGCTACAACGGGCAGCGCGTGGTCAGCCTCACGGCCAATATTCACGGCATCACGCTGGGCGAGGCGGCGCTGCGAGTCGAGCCGGGCGCTGGCCGGGGCGGGCGCGCCGCCGCGAGGCGTGACGGTCGTGATGCGCGGCGAGATCCCGCCGCTGGAGCAGACCATCACCGGGCTGCGCGACCGGCCTGCTGCTGGCCGTGGTGGTGATCTTTCTGCTGCTGGCGGCGAATTTCCAATCGGTGCGGCTGGCGCTGGCGATCGTGCTGACCGTGCCGGCGGTGCTGTGCGGCGTGCTGCTGATGCTGCTGGTCACCGGCACCACGCTGAACATTCAATCGTTCATGGGCGCGATCATGGCGATCGGCATCGCGGTGGCGAACTCGATTCTGCTGGTCACCTTCGCCGAGCGCTGCGCGGCACGAGGGCCGGCCGCTGCTGGACGCCGCGCGCGAGGGCGCCGGCAGCCGCCTGCGCGCGATCCTGATGACGGCGGCGGCGATGATCTGCGGCATGATGCCCATGGCGATCGGGTTGGGCGAGGGCGGAGCGCAATCGGCGCCGCTGGGCCGCGCCGTGATCGGCGGCCTGATCGTCTCCACGTTCGCCACGCTGACGATCCTGCCTTCGATTTACGCCATTCTGCAGGGGCGGGCGCCGGTCAGCTTCGCCATCGCTGAATCCCATGGATCCCGAGAGCCGATATTATGAAGCGCAATAAACGCTCGTGCTGCTCCTCTGTGTTCTGGCCGCGATGGCGCAGACCAGCGGCCTGGCGCCGGTGGTGTCCCGGACGGTTTCGCGCACGGTGGACCTGCCCGGCGAATTCCTGCCGT